>CAZAXH010000001.1:0-150440 GCA_964489065.1 uncultured Planctomycetales bacterium
TATCATACTAAAACCAACTCTTCGTTGTGTCCACTTTTTCGGGGGAAGATCAATAACAAACCCAATTGTTTATCGGGATCTTTATAAAGCAAAAGGATTTTCTGTTGATATTCTGTTGAGATGAGGAAACGATCCTGATGCTTAAAAGAGGACAACTGAATCCGGCCTTATCTTGATGGGAGGAACTTGACCGCCTTATCAAAAAAACGAGCGGCAGTCTTCGAAAAGGCTGCCGCTCATCCTCGGCTAGTGTTGTTTAAACACAAGCAGCTAAGTCAGAGTTCCTGACTTTTTGGGGGAGAAAATCTTATCTTTCCAGTAAATATTAATTTTTAATATGTGGCAGAATTCAACCACATATGAACAACGTCCTTGCTTTAATGAGAATGAACCTTTAACTTTAAAATGAAAATATTCAATCTGTCTTCTATTGTCGATATGTTTCCTGATAAATATCTGCGGACAACTATCAACAGTTTTACTATACTC
This sequence comes from uncultured Planctomycetales bacterium, assembly GCA_964489065.1. Lineage (GTDB taxonomy): Bacteria > Omnitrophota > Gorgyraeia > Zapsychrales > JANLHA01 > JAGOJP01. The sequence goes on from CAZAXH010000001.1 coordinate 490, forward strand.
CAAATTTTTAATTTTGTAAATAAAACTTTTTTGAACTTTTGTACTGCATTCTTTATCCTCTGCCAGCTCTCGGATCGAAATAAGTTTCCGTCGATATTTTAAAGAATGCCGTTTTCTGTACTCAATCTGTCGCATCAGCCCCTCCCTCATGGACATCGACTCATTACAGTCAAAGTATACCATGCGAATCTCCCTAGGCAAGGTCACCGCTGAAAGCGGCAGAAAACGCTTTCTTTAATAAATATTTTTAAAATAGCGTCGGAGAATAAAAGCGCTTTCCCGGAACGTCCTTTTCAATTTTTATTTTTTTTTGGAAATTTGCAAAAAACGAGGGTCTTTCAAACCCCCAGAAAAATAAGGATGTTATGACGAAATGTGTTTGGGAGATGTTCTGGAAGAGAAGCGGATTTGCGGTTCTTCCCGCCGGACAAGCCGTTTAATATTAGGCCAATGCCGCACAAAAACAAAAAGACAAAAAATCCAGCCCAGGCTCACCATCTCGATCACCTGGCCGGTCAACATCATAAAACAAGGGAGCGCCAAAGCAGCCACCAAAGACGCTAACGAAACCAGGCGGCTTAAGCAGAACGTGATAACCCACGTGAGAAGTGTCAGCAAAAGAACAGGACGCAAGGCGGCAAATTTAAAGGCCAGTCCGATTAAGACCCCTAAACTGGTGGCAATCCCCTTCCCTCCTTTAAAACGCAGAAAAACCGTCCAATTGTGGCCGCAGACAACAGCAATCCCGAGAAGCACACATTCAATGATCCCGTCTAAAGATAGCCCTGCTCCTAAAACCGCGACCGCCAAAGAACCCTTTAAAATGTCAATAATTAAAACCACCAAGCCGGGACCTTTACCGAGCGCCCGGAACACATTGGTGGCCCCGACATTCCCGGAACCGTATTGACGGATATCAATCCCTTTCAACAGACGGCCAAGGAGATAACCCGTCGGGAAAGATCCGATAAGATAGCTTAAAGCCAGCCCTGCCAAAAGCCTCATATTCTCTTCCTTCTATCTATTAAACCCCAGCCATGCGTTAACAACCCCCCTCCCTCCTCGAGGAAAACGGCGGGCCGTTAATCTTCCAAAACTTTCAACGGTACATGATGGACCGGGCACTCTTCCATAGAAAATCGGTACCGCTTCCCGCATACAGGGCAGTATTTTATTTTCGGCCGGCCAGGGTCAAACGTATTGGCTATACTTTCCACGGCGGATTGCGCCTCTTTATCCTTCTGCACCTGTTGCGCAAAATCCTTTAAATCTTTCTCGGTCACTTCCTGCCCGCTCATCGCCCCAAGCACAGCACTAGCCGCCGCTAAGGCTTCTTCCCGGGACCCCGCAGAAGGAGTTCCCCTCGCCTGATCCCGGGGAAAAACGGACGCACACCCCGGGGACAAAAACAAGAGCCCCACGATAAGAATGCCACAGAAGCGAAAACGAAGATAAGAGAAACCTTGGGGCCGGGAAGCTCGTATCTCGTTCACTCTCAATCCTCCTGAAACGACCGCGTTTTACTTAATAATCCGAATCCGTTGCGGAGGCCAATAAATCAGGGCCGCCTTGCCGATCACATTATTCTCCGGGACAAACCCCCAATAGCGGCTATCGCTGCTGGAAGCGCTGTTGTCCCCCAGCACAAAGTAATGCCCTTCCGGGACCTGGATCTTTTCTCCAGGCAAGGCATTTCCATAATTGTAATAATAAATATTCTTTATCCGGGGGTCTTCAACAAGCTTCCCGTCGACATAAATGTCGCCGTCTTTAATTTCCACCGTTTCCCCGCCTAACGCAATAAGCCGTTTTATAAAATCCCTCTTTTCATCCTGAGGATAAATAAAAACAATAACATCCCCCCGTTGAGGGGTTGTAAATCCGGGAAGCCGCTTTGGGGTAAAACGGATTTTAGGCCCATAATACAACTTATTCACCAACAATCGATCCCCCTCCAAAAGAGTATTGCGCATCGAGCCGCTGGGAATTCGAAAGGCCTGAAAAAAGAATTCCCGGATAAACATTGCCAGAATAAAAGCCACCACAATCGACTCCACCCATTCACGGGTGGCTGTTTTCTGGACAATCTTGACCCCTTGATCGTGAAGATTTAAAAGCGCCTGCTGCACATCCCCATCCCCCGCTCCCGCCGCCTGCAGTGTCCGGGCCACCGTATCCCTTAGCAAGGCCCCTTTCTTCTTCCCTTCCGTCACCAAGTCCTCATATTGTTTTTTCCACGGCATGTTATCCATATTAAACTCCGTTAAATTTTTAATACGGCTAAAAACGCCTCCTGGGGAACTTCAACATTCCCGATCTGCTTCAGGCGTTTCTTCCCTTCCTTCTGTTTTTCCCACAGCTTTCGCTTTCGGGTGATATCTCCTCCGTAACACTTGGCGGTAACGTTTTTCCCCACCGAACGCACTTTAGCGCTGGAGATCACACGCCCGTCACACGACGCCTGTATCCGGACCTCAAAAAGCTGTTGGGGAATCAGGTCCTTCAGCTTACTCACCAAGGCGACCCCCTTATCATAAGCCCGATCCTGGTGGACAAGGCAAGAAAAAGCATCACAGTCTTTTCCGTTAATCAGAATATCCAATTTTGAAACTTTCGTGGGGAAATACCCCTTAAATTTATAATCAATCGACCCATACCCGCGGGTTACGGATTTAATCATGTCATTATAATCCACAATAACTTCAGACAAAGGAATGTCGAAAAGGATTCTCATCCGGTCCGAGACATACTCGCTCTTGATATAATTTCCCCGCTTGGACTTTGACAATTCCATCACCTTATCCAAATGCTCCACGGGGGCAAGAATCGCCACCTCCAAATAAGGTTCCTCAATGAAATCAATCTGGGTCCGTTCCGGCAAGTGAATGGGATTCTCTACAAAAACCACATCTTTACTTTTGGTTGTAACGCGATATTTCACATTGGGAGTCGTCAAGATAAGATTCAAGTCATACTCCCGCTGGAGACGCTCTTGAATAATCTCCATATGCAGCAATCCCAAGAATCCGCAACGGAATCCGTGCCCAAAGGACAGGGACGTCTCAGGCTCATAGACAAAACTCGGATCGTTCAACTGTAATTTCTCGATGGCTTCCCTCAGGGACATAAAATCTTTCGAATTCACAGGATACACGCCGCAGAAAACCAAGGGGTTCAGTTGCCGGTAGCCTTCCAACGGTTCAGCCGCCGGGGCATTCACCGCCGTAATCGTCTCCCCGACTTTCACTTCCCGGGGATCATGGACATTGCACGTGATATACCCGACCTCTCCGCTGGAGAGCCCCTTCACCTTGGTCGCCTCCGGGCAGAACACCCCGATATCTTCGACGGAAAACTCCTTGCCGCTATGCATCATCCTGATCCTCAAATCCGGCTCAATTTTCCCGTTAAAAACCCGGACATAAATTATGATCCCCTTGTAAATATCGTATTTCATGTCAAAAATCAAGGCCTGCAAAGGGGCCTGAATGTCCCCCTCCGGAGCCGGGATAAAGCTGACAATTTTTTCAAACAGCTTTTCAATCCCGATCCCTTCCTTGGCGGAAACAAGCTGAATATCCGCTTCTTTAAAATTCAGGATATCCATAAATTCCATTTTAGCATGATCTATATCAATATTCGCGATATCAATTTTGTTGATGACCGGCAAAATTTCCAGATTGCTATCAATCGCCAAATAATAATTCGCCACCGTCTGAGACTCAACGCCCTGAGACGCGTCTATCAGCAACAACGCCCCTTCACAGGCCCGGAGGGATTTCTCCACCTCGTACGTAAAATCAACATGGCCGGGGGTGTCAATAAGGTTTAAAACATACATCCGCCCGTCAGCCGCTTTGTATTGAAGCCGCACAGCGGACGCCTTAATGGTGATCCCCCGCTCCCTCTCAATATCCATGTCATCCAGCAACTGATTCTGGAACTTCCGTTCGTCAATGGCGCCGGTATGCAATAAAAGCCTGTCCGCCAAGGTTGACTTGCCGTGATCAATATGCGCGATAATAGAAAAATTTCTAATAAGAGACTGATCCATATGATTTATGTTATCTGGGCAGGCCCGCCCTAAGGAACTCCACCCCCTGGGGCGTTGTACCTATTAACAATTCGCTTCGCGGAACGCGATGACTTCTTGACATACAGGCGAACATCCCCAAAGCAAAGAGATTGTGAATTTCTCGCCTTCATCCACAGGCATGCCCATGGTCTTCTGCGGTGGCGGATAACTGTCCTTCCCCGGACAGTTCCATAAATTCTACATGACCCGCCGGGATTGGATAATGGCCAGCATCTTTTGCACCACCCCGTCAATAGACAGTCGCGTGGAGTCAACGACGACAGCATCATCCGCCCGGCGCAAAGGGCCGACGGCCCGAGTCAGGTCTTTCTGGTCCCTTTCCTGAAGGTCCGCCCTAAGCTGTGCCACATCAACAGGAACACCTTTATCAACCAGCTCCTTAAACCGTCGCTGGACACGTTCTTCGAAATCTGCGTCCAGGTAAAATTTAAACGTCGCCTCCGGGAAAACGACGGTCCCCACGTCGCGCCCTTCAACAACAACATCCCGGCTCTGGCCCACCTTTCTCTGCCACCCGACAAGAATCTCGCGCACTCCCGGAGCCCTAGCGATATAAAACGTATTATTGGTGACGGCTGCCGATCGGATGGCCTCAGAAACGTCCTCTCCATCCAGCAAAACCCGCGTGCCATGAACGGCATCGGATTGAACGTCAATCACCGTGGCCTTGGCGCAACGGATCAAAGCCGCCTCATCCGTCAGGTCACTCCCCACCCGCACCGCTTTCAATGTCAGCGCCCGGTACATCGCACCCGTGTCAAGATACGAATACCGCAGTTCCCGGGCCAATTTTTTAGCCACAGTACTCTTGCCCGCGCCGGCAGGACCATCGATCGTGACCACGCATGAAGGATTTTCTTTCTTCATTTAGCCAATTTTATCCCGTTTGTCTTTGGCTTTCTGAAATTCATCCAAAAGTATTTTAGCTTCATTCGTCACGATGGCCCTCCGTATCCCGGCCAGGTTTTTCACCAACTCATCGAGGACCCGGACAACATTATCCGCATTCCCAAGACAAATATCACTCCACATTTGCGGCGACGACGAAGCAATCCGCGTGCTGTCTTTTAAACCCTGTGCCGAGTATTCCAGCAGTTCCGCGGGGATCACATTCATCAGCGCAAAAGCCAGCACATGCGGCAGATGGCTGATATACGCGATAATCCTGTCATGATCCTCGGGGGAAAGGAATTTAACCTGACACCCCACCCGGGTCCAAAGCGTCTTAATACGGTGCGTCACGGAACGGTTCCCTTGATCTGCCGGAGTCATAATACACAGGGCCCCCTCAAACAACCGTTCATCGGCGAACTGAATCCCTCTTTTCTCCGACCCGGCCAAAGGATGAGATCCCACAAAAGACACATAATTGGGGAGAAACTGCTGGGCCGTCCGCACGATGGAAACTTTTGAACTCCCAACATCCGTCACAATACAGCCGCGCTTAAGATACGGGCCGATCATGGCCAGCGTCCCGGTGATGATACTCACCGGCGTCGCCAACACGACCAAATCGGCATTATGAACGGCCTTCCTCATATCATGATCACCGTAATCAATAGCCTCCATTTTAATCGCCGTGGCTATGGTTGTCTGTTTTTGGGATAACCCCACAACCTCTTTAGCCAGCCCCTGCTTCTTAATAGCTTTCCCCAAAGAGCCCCCCATTAATCCGACCCCTATAATGGTGACTTTTCTGAATAGACGTGAACCTATGGACATAAAAATCTCCCCTGTACGGTAAAATGTATGAATCGAAAAATCCTAAAGCGTACGACACACAGCTTGCGCCACAGCTTGCAGCTGGACCATCAAGGCCTTAAAATTTTCCGGTGTCAGAGATTGGGCCCCGTCGGACAATGCCTCCTCTGGATTCTCATGCACTTCCACGACAAGCGCATCGCATCCGGCCGCGACAGCCGCCATGGCGATGCTACTGACCAACCCCCAACGACCCGTTCCATGACTCGGATCAGCCACAACGGGCAGGTGAGACATCTGTTTGATAACAGGAATGGCATTAATATCGAAGGTGTTTCTCGTCGCAGTTTCAAAGGTGCGGATCCCCCTCTCGCACACCGCCACTTTAAAATTCCCTTTAGCCGCAATATATTCAGCCGACATGAGCAAATCCTTAACCGTAGCACTCATCCCTCTTTTTAACAAAACCGGCTTGTTTGTTTTCCCGACTTCCTGAAGCAGAGTATAATTCTGCATATTTCTGGCCCCGATCTGAAAGACATCCACATACCGTGCCACCAAATCAACGTGGCGGGGATCCATCACTTCCGTAACCGTGGCCAACCCCACCTCTTCCCCGACATCTTTCATATACTTCAACCCTTCTTCTCCTAACCCCTGAAAATCATACGGCGAAGTCCTGGGCTTAAAAGCCCCGCCCCTTAAAATCGTCGCGCCGGCCGCCTTGACTTTCCTGGCAACAGAAAGAAGGGAGTCGTAACTTTCAATCGAACAGGGCCCAGCGATGACTGCAATCTTTTCCCCGCCAATCCGCACGCCATCCTTAACGGGGATCACGGAATCCTCTTTTTGAAACTCCCGGGACACCAGTTTATACGGGACCAACACCGGCAAAACCTGGTCAACCCCCGGGAAGACTTCCAAAGGGATGACCCGCAACACATCCTCCGGCCCGATGAATCCCAGAACCGTTCGCTCGACGCCTTTGGACACATTGACCCGCAGGCCTAGTTTTTCCGCTTTCTGAACAATATGCTGTATCTGTTCCTCCGTCGCATCAGGTTTGCAAATAATAATCATTTTTCCTCCTCGGTCCGGCCTCTCCGGTCATTCCCGTCGCCGAATCCAACCGTAAACGCTACTTTACTTTGTGGTTATTTTCTTTAATACGAATTTCAGGGCTTTCAGAAACCGTTTATTCTCTATGGGAGTCCCGATCGTGACCCGGATATAATTTTCAATACCCCAGGCGTTCATATCCCGCACGATCACCCCTTGATGCAGCAGTCCCCGGCAAACATCACTGGCCTGACCAGGGACACGGATCAAGACAAAATTCGTATACGTCCTGACGTAATCCAAACCGAGGGCCGTCAACTCCTGAAACAACAGCTCCCGCTGACTTTCCATCTCTCTCATAATACGCCGATAATACGCCCGGTCTTTTAAACAAGCCAAAGCTGCGGCCTGCGCCACCGAATTGACATTGAAGGGTTCACTCACCCTGGTTAAAACATCAATCATTTCCGGCCGGGCAATCCCATATCCAATCCTTAAACCCGCTAAACCGTATATTTTTGAAAACGTCCTGGAAACGATCAACTGAGGCATGTCCGCCAGTAAACGCAGGGCATCCGGATAATCCTTCTCCCTGATAAATTCATAATACGCTTCATCCAGGAACACAACCGTATCCGGGTTGATGCTCTTAAGAAACCCAAGCAAATCCCGCTCCGGGATATACGTTCCGGCCGGATTATCCGGGTTGGCAATAAAAACAATTTTTGTCTTGGGCCCCACGGCTTTCGCCATCCCGTCCAGATCGTAATGAAAATCCTTCTGGGGCACGGCCTTCACCCGGCCGCCCGCCACCCGCGTCGCGATATCATAAATAAGAAAAGTCGGCCGCGCCATGACAATCTCATCGCCTTCGCCGACAAACGCCCGGATGGCCGTGACAATCACTTCATCCGAGCCATTCCCAAAAATCAGTTGGTCCTCCCGGCAACCCACATGCCGGGCCAGGGCTTTGCGTAAATAATAACAACTGCTGTCCGGGTAACGGTTCACCGTCCGGCCCGCTTTCGCGATAGCCGCGCACACTTTCGGCGAAGGGCCGTAAGGGCTTTCATTGGACGCCAGCTTAATCACTGACGTTAAGCCTAACTCGCGTTTAACGTCCTCAATGGGTTTCCCCGGCTGATAAGGTTTAATATTTAGAATTCGCGGCAAAGGTTTCATAGCCATTATGCAATGGGATACGATCCCAATATTTTAAGATATTTACACATATCCTCGAGTCTGGCCAGCGCGCGCTTAACATGCCGGTCTTCCCGATGGCCTTCAAAATCGACAAAGAAATAATAATCCCACGCTTTTCTCTTGGATGGCCGGGACTCGATCTTGGTTAAATTTATTTTATTATTATAAAAAGGTGTTAGCATATCATGAAGGGCCCCCATCCGGTCTTTAATGGAGAACAGGATAGACGTCCGGTCATGCCCCGTCGGGGGAACATCGGTCTGCGCGATAACCAAAAAACGCGTAATGTTATACGGGCGGTCCTCTATATCCTTATGCAACACCCTCAGGTCATAAATCTGGGCAGCCATAAGCGAAGCAATGCAGGCGGCATTTCCCTCCTTAGAGGCCATCTGCGCCGCCCGGGTTGTTGAAACCACCTCCATAAGCTCCGCATGCGGCAAATTGGCCATGAGCCAATTCCGGCACTGGCCGAAAACCATCGGGTTAGAATATACCCTTTTTATATCCGACGTCCCGGACTTGGCTAAAAGGTTATGCGACACGTCCAGAAGAATCTGAGAACAAATTTTTAACTCAGAATCCACAAACAAGTCAAAAGTATGATTGACCGCCCCTTCGATGGTATTCTCGATGGGGACAACACCGTAATCGCACTCGCCGCTTTCGACGGTGTGAAAAACGTCCGCAATATTTTCACAGGCGACATACCCCACCTGGGAACCGAACCGCCGCCGGGCAGCCAAATGGGAAAAAGAAGCCTGCGGCCCCATATAAGCGATCTGCACATTTTTTTCCAGGGACAGGGATCCCGACATGATCTCCCGGTAAATGGCTTCCAGCCCCTCATCTTTCATGGGGCCTTGATTCAAAGAACGGATTTTTTTAAGAACCTTGATTTCGCGGTCAGGGGCAAAAACTCCTTTTTGGGTTCTGGCCTTCTCCCGGCCAATCTCCATGCTCACCTGCGCACGCAGATTCAACAGCGCCACGATCTTTTCATCCAACTGATCAATTTTTTTTCTTAATTCAATAAGGCTCATGAACGGTCTCTTTCATAACTTCGTTTTCATCTAATGCCGTTTCGGCACAATCAGCCAAGTCTGGCCCTTGAGAAAGGGCCGGCGCCGGATCGGATATCCCCGTCTCCCCTGGCGGCTCTGCGGCATAAGGGGCGGACACATCTCCGTCAGGCAAGCCTGCGCCCTGCCGCTCATCTGACGACGGGAATAGAAGGCCTTCAGACGCGCCTGATGAAACATCAGAAACCAAAGGCCCCGGCTCCGGCCGGGGAGCTTCAGGCTCCGGGCTCCCATCCTCTCCGGACGGCTCCGGGAGAGGTTCCCCATCGGCAGGAGCGGCATGATCCTGCACAAACTCGGGCTTAACATCTCCGCTACTGGTAAACAAAGAAGGGAAATCTTCCAATTTGGGAAGATCCTTTAAAGATTTCAATCCGAAATACTCCAGGAACTGTTTTGTGGTCCCGTAAATATAAGGCCGGCCGGGAATTTCCTTGCGCCCGACGACTTTAATCAACCCCTTGCTTAAAAGATGAGCGACAACCCCGTCTGAATTAACACCCCGGATCTGTTCAACGTCCGCCCGGGATACCGGCTGTTTGTAGGCGATAATCGCCAGGGTTTCCAGCGCCGGGCTCGACAATTTCTCTTTGACTTTTTTCTTAAAAAAACGGCGAATCGCATCCGTGTAATGCGGGCTGCTGAGCATCTGATAGCCTCCCGCAATCTCCATAATAATCATCCCGCGCGAATTTTCTTCATATTCGGCCTTAAGGTCCAGAATCGTGCGGCGGATATCAGGCAAAGGCACTTCTTCGAGCACAGAATGAATTTGCTCCAGCGGCACGGGATTTTCGCTAATAAACAAAATCGCTTCTATAATATTCTTAACGAAATCTGTTTCAGGAGACGTCATGAATAATTATTCCTTTGTTTATAGATTTCATTAATTAAATGTTCGGCATCGCTGATTTGCGGGCACCGCTGCAAAGCTTTGTCAATCATCGCCATGGCTTCCGGCTTCTTATATTGCAGTTGCATAAGGACAGACAGGACTTCTTCCTGCCAGTCCGGAACTCCCGCAGGAGGCGGCTCCTTACGGCCCTTGTCTTGAATAAGGCCGAAACGGCCTACTTTCCCCTGCAATTTAGCTACAATCTCTTTTGCCCGTTGCAAACCAATACCCGGGAGAGACTTTAAATACTGCAAATCCCCCCGATCAATAGCATCGGAAATATCGCTGATCGGCTTATCCAGGGCTTTCACGGCGGCTCGGGGGCCGATGCCGGAAACTTTAATAAACTGCAGGAAAAAATCTTTTTCCACTTCATTGAGGAACCCCACGAGGTAGGGGAATCCTCCTCCGGGGGTGATCTGAATATAATGATACGTCATTAACTCCACCCGGTTTCCGACCGGCACGTCCACTCTCTGCAGGATCGAATACGGGACAAGGACTTCGTAACCGATTCCTTCTACTTCTATTATCACTGAATTATTCTTTTTTTCAACCAGTTGTCCAGAAATCTTCGTGATCATACCCGTGCCTCAACGCCTCATGAAGGCATACCCTAAAGCTAAAGCCAGTGCGTCACTCGCATCCAGGGTTAAACGCGATGCCTCAATTTTTAAAAGATGTGCCACCACTTCCCGTGTCTGTTGTTTGGACGCATTCCCGTCCCCGACCACGTTTTTCCTGATCCGCTTGACGCTGTGCTCCACCAATTCAATGTTCTGATGCGCGCAAACTAAGCAAATAACCCCACGGACATGCCCCAACTTACAGGCTGTCGTTGGATGGCGGTAATGCGAGTACAGCCTTTCCAAGACCATAACAACGGGTCTGTATTCGGAAATGATCCCGGCAAGACAATCGTAGATTTTATTGATTCTATGCTGGAGGAGGTCATCCGGCTTGGGTTCAATGGCTCCGGCTTCAAGGAACTTAATCCGTCCGGGCTGATTTAACTCCACCTCAATAAGACCGTAACCCGTCGCGTGCAGACCCGGATCAATACCGATAATCTTCATTTCACTCCGCAGCTTGTTCCATTTCGTCATCCGGGATGTCAAAATTAGCATGAACGGCCTGGATATCCTCATGCTCTTCCAAGGCCTCCATCAGGCTTAACATCTGTTTCGCCTCGTTCCCGGTCACCTTGACGTAGGAATTTGGGATTTTTGTCACTTCAGCTGTAACGGTAGGGATGTTTTTACCATGGATCGCCGCTTTGACAGCCTCAAAAGAAGACGGCTCGCAAACAATGTCAAAATTCTCTCCTTCCGACTTGATATCTTCCGCCCCGGCCTCCAATGCGATTTCCATAAGGGCATCTTCCGTGACCCGCGTTTTTTCGACAGAAATAAATCCCTTGCTCGTAAACATCCATGCGGTGCTTCCTGCCCCGGCCATGCTGCCGTTCTTTTTGGAAAGAATATTTCTTATTTCTGCCGTTGTCCTGTTTTTATTGTCTGTCAATCCTTCAATCAGGATGGCCACGCCACCCGGGCCATATGCGTCAAAGACCACATTTTCATAAATCACACCCGGGAGTTCTCCCGTGCCTTTCTTAATAGCATTTTCAATATTCGTACTGGGCATATTAATTTCTTTGGCCCGGATGACCGCCGCACGCAGCCGGATATTGGTTTCCTGGTTTCCGCCTCCGTCTTTGGCCGCGGCGGTAATTTCACGCGTCACCTTCGTAAAAGCAGCCCCTCTCTTAGCGTCCGTCGCTGCTTTTTTATGCTTAATACTTGCCCATTTTGAATGTCCTGACATGTTAAAACCTCCTCATTATATTCATATTAAAAAACAAAAAATTTGTGCCTTCAGGCACGAAAAAGCGATCCCGCATCACAATAGAAATAAGATCCTATAAAAAAAGCGTCCGGTTGAGACCGTTTCCTTAACTTTTCAATCATAAGACCTCATTCCTTCTGAAGGGATAAAATTTTTCGGCGCATCCCGTCTTTCTAGCCATGCCTTTCGGTGGGCAAAAATGATGAGCAAGCCAATAAGCCGGGTTTTGTGTGTCCCGATTTTTTACAGGCGGAACAGGCGGTTATTTAACTCACTCCCCGACTCGCGTCGGGGACTCTTGCAGCCTACCCGAAGATATTAAAAAGCCGCAGCTTTTTTACGAAGCGGATCGCTTCGCCCGGCCGAACGCCGTGTCTCTTCCTATTTGGCCTTGCTCCTTGCAGAGATTGCTCGTTTCACCCCCCGTCCTGAAAGAACACAAGAAAGGGTATCGTCACTGTAGCTCTAATCCTATCCCGGCCGGCAGGCCAGGATGTCCTGCATTACCAGGATGCAATATCCTTTGGAGCCCGGACTTTCCTCCCCGCGACAGCATTAACCCCACAGATCCGCCTGCGCGTTATCCGAAGGTTGTCGCGAGGCAACCACCTTGGCTTGCTCAGTCTTTATGGCCTTGCGGGCCAATTTATCCGCATTTGCGTTTTGTTCACGAGGGACATACGTTACAACGAAAGTTTTGAATCCAGAAGCCAAGTGCTGCACCTGATCAAAAAGCACTTTGATTTTTATATCCTTCACCCGGTATTGCCCTATTATTTGATTATACGCCAGCTCACTATCCGTAAAAAGAGCGACCTCGTCCGCCTTCAGGATCAGGGCTTCCTGTGCCGCATAAATAATCGCCATATATTCCGCGATATTATTCGTGGCCTCCCCAATATACCTAGAAATTTCTTTTAAAATTTCTCCATTTTTCTTAATAACAACCCCAATGCCCGCCGGGCCGGGGTTCCCGCTGCAGGCTCCATCGGAATATATTTCCAGCTTTATTGGCGCGCGACCGCCCTGGCGGGGAGAATTCTCTGACAGGGTCACTCCTCCTCATCCTCTTTCAAATAAAGAATACGGGCGCATATTTCACAATAAACAAGCTCGTCATACATCTTTATTTCATTAATCACCTGCGCCGGCACGTTCATATAACATCCGCCGCAAGAATGCCCCTGGACCGGAACAATGGCTAACCCTTCCTTGTTGGCTAAAATGCGTTCATAACGGCTCAAAAAAGCCGGATTGATTTGCGGAAGCAGTACCCCGCGCTGGGCCCCCAACTCCCGAATACGCTGTTCAATTTTTTTGACCTCATCATCAATGCTTTTTTTAGCCTGAAGATATTTTTGTTCTTCCTGCTGAACAACGTTTTTTTCCCTTTCTATCTGGCTTTTAATATTATCCGCTTCATCATACGCGACAATAATCTTCTCCTCAATAATAGATTTGTCGGCCTTGATGCTTTCGATCTCGCCTATTTTCGCCATATACTCCTTGTTATTTTTTATCTGGGACAACTGGGTATTCGCTTTTGCGATAGCAGCATCCTTGGCCTGCAAATCCCCTTCCTTCGCTTTCCTGTCTAACTGAATCGCTTTATGCTTCTCTTCCAATTGATGCAGCTTAATTTTTTTCGTTTCAAACTGATCCTGGAGAGATTTCAGGAATTCCGGTTTTTCTTCCAACTGCCTCTTAAGATCATAAATTTCAGCGTCGACATTCTGGAGTTTCACCAATCCTCCGATTTGCTCTTTAATATCAATCTGTTCCAATCCATATTCCTTTCTATACCGCGAAAAGAACCTTCTTCGGGTATCTCAGGTATTAAAATGGTGGGCACAGAAGGACTCGAACCTTCGACCTCTGCCATGTGAGGGCAGCACTCTAACCAGCTGAGCTATGCGCCCACGCTAAAATCAAGGTGGGAAAATTCTCCCGAACACCATCCGGGTATAAACAACGCAACCCTAGAGAAAGATAAATGCGCTCTCCCCTTGCGGGAAAAATTCAGGTTTATTTTCTGGGCCCACCAGGACTCGAACCTGGGACCAATTGATTATGAGTCAACTGCTCTGACCGACTGAGCTATGGGCCCGGGATATAAAAAACGCTTCAAATTCATCCCAAAATTTGCTATTCAGCATAACATATCAACTTTGTTTTTTCAATAAAATAAACATTCGAAAATGCCCTCTTAAACAGGATATCTCTGGGAGAGGACTAGCGGATCAGCGCCCTTGTGTTACGGCGGAGAGGAGGACAAACCAGTTATTCTTCAACCACTTTAAATTTAAGGACAGCACTCGGGTATACTTCTTTGATCGGGACCTGGTACACCGCCTCCACCACGACATCCTGCGGTTCGGAAAAACTGGCCCCCTGAAAACTGATGGTAAACGCCTCACCGGCCCGCAACATGCCCTGCTTCAGCCTTGTCTCCTTCAGGGCTGCATCTCGGGCTTCCCGCCTCTCGAGCAAGGCCAGTCTATTGGCCTCCTGGCGGGTTTTCGGCACAGGCTTCCCTTCCCCCAGACCGGGTCCCCAAATTTTCCCGTTAATCGAAAAATGAAGCGTTTCATTATTTAATACCTTCATAACCAAGTTCGCTTTACTGACGTTCGTCAAAAAGACTTCAAAATCCACCGGCTCGTCTACTTTATAAACCTCTTTAGACGTTTTAATAAAAAGCCTCACCGGCAGGAATTGCTGCTGATAATCATTCAAAACCTTTCCCTGGCTTCCCAAAACATCCAAAACATTAAACTGAGTCCTTAACAGGCGTTTATTCTGATATCCGTTGAATTTCAGACTTAAAGCCGGAAAACTGTATGCGAACGCCCCCTCCTTGTCCGAAAATGCCTTATCCTGCAGCCGGTCTATTGTCACCGCAAAAGAATAAGGAATTTTATATTCGACGGTCCCGTCAGGATACTCCATCTTTTCTTTATATTTATAGACAATCGCGTAGATTCCCAGTTTATTCTTAAACAACACCCCTTTATCAAATTGCGATAACTCTTGATATTTGTCTTTCGAGCTGACAATTTCTTTATAAATATTAATCATAACCTGATTACATAGCTGCTTGGTCTGGGGGTCAATTTTGCTGGATTGCGCCAGGATGGCTTGCGGAAACCCAACACACACGCACATCCCTATCGCGAAAATCTTAATAAGCATGTTTTTTCTCATACGCACCTCCTGTCGCGGAAAAATAAAGCCTACAGAGATCAAACGCCCCGTAGGCTTTAAAAACCAGACGCCTCTGTATCTAGTTTATATCACGCCTTCCGCCTCTTTCGCGGAAATGTCCAGAAATGTCTTGATCCTCCGGGATCTTGTGGGATGCCGCAGTTTTCGCAAAGCTTTGGATTCAATCTGCCGGACCCGTTCCCTCGTCACGTTAAATTCCGTCCCCACCTCCTCAAGAGTACGGCTGGTCCCGTCATGAATGCCAAACCGCAACTCCAGGATCTTGCGCTCCCGTTCATCCAAAGTCTGCAGGACCGATGTAATCTCTTCTTTAAGCATGGAGTGCAGGGTCGCGTTGGCCGGAGAAACGGCCTTCTTGTCCTCGATAAAATCCCCGAAGTTTGTGTCCCCTTCATCGCCGATTGGCGTCTGCAGGGAAATGGGAACCTGGGAAATCTTCAGAATTTCCTTCACCTTACCAACCGGGATCCGCATTTGTTTGGCGATCTCCTGGGCCGTAGGCTCGCGCCCGTATTCCTGGACAAACAACCGGGAAACACGGATAATTTTATTGATTGTTTCCGTCATGTGAACGGGGATCCTGATGGTTCTGGCCTGATCAGCGATAGACCGGGTGATCGCCTGCCGAATCCACCATGTCGCGTACGTGGAAAACTTGTACCCCCGCTTGTATTCAAACTTTTCCACCGCCCGGATAAGCCCCATATTCCCCTCCTGGATCAGGTCCAGGAAAGAAAGCCCCCGGTTAATATATTTTTTTGCGATACTGACCACAAGACGCAAATTCGCCTCCACCAAAAGTTTTTTCGCCTTATTAAATTTTGATTGGCGGATTTTAATAACACGCAATTGCTCTTTAACGGCCTCAACCGGTTCCCCCAACTCTTTTTCCATTTTTTTCTTCTGGGCTTCCAGCTCGGCGACATTGACGTCTTTCTTTTTATTCCTCAGAAGTTTTTCCAGTTTACTAATACCGTCCACCAAATCCACGATTTTGTTAATCGTTTCCTCATTGAAAGACGCCGTCAATTTAAACTCCGCCAAGGCTTTGGCCGACTGCTCCGTCCCGACCCGGGAATACCTTACTTTTTTCATAATCCGTTTAAGGTCCCGGATCAATTTCGGCCGGCGTTCCAGTTCATCCTTAATAACGTCTTCCACATTGATCTCTTCCTGGAGGACTTTATTAATAACGTCCAGCGCTTCTTTGCGGGCAAACGCCGTGACGAACAAAGCCTCGGCGAGCCGCTGCTCTGTTTCCTCAATCCTTTTTGCCAAGCTGATTTCCTCGTCCCGCATCAAGAGGGGGATTGACCCCATCTGTTTTAAATACATTTTAACCGGGTCGTCCAGCGGGATAAACTTATCCGAGTAATCGTCGTCCCTGGTCTGCTCTTCACGCAACCGCCGCAACTGCTGTTCACGGGTTTCTTCTTCTTCATCTTCCGGCGGGACGAAATCGTCATCCGACTCGATGACTTTGATATTTTTCCCGTCAAGAATTTCAAAGACATGATCAATGTCTTCGGAAGAATCAACATTCTCGGACAACGTGGAGTTCACTTCATCGTACGTCAAGAACCCCTTCTTCTTCCCCAGGCTGATTAGCTTCTCCAAATCAGTTTTTAAATCTTTTTTCTCCATGCATTTACCTCATCAATGTTTAATAATCCGATTAAACTCCTGCATTAACTCGTCCAACTTTTGCGCATCCCCTCTTTGATCAGCCTGTCTCATCTGTCTCAAAATATCCTGACGAATCATCTTAAGGCGGTCCTGGCGAAGCCGATGCAGGCAATCCTTATGAAAACGGTGCGTGTCTCCTGTCACAAGCTGTTCGTCCGCGATTAAATTCGAAATCATCTGCAAAATCTTTTGATCCTCAAAACAACACAACAGATCCGGGACACGGACTTCCTGTCTTTTGTCATACAACTCAAACACTTTAGCAATAACGGCCCGAATGGCTTCATTATGAAAATCCGTCACGCTCAGGACCTCCTTCGTTAAAGGGATAAAACTCTGGTCGTTGAGCAAAAGACGGAGCATATCCCTTTCAACCGGCCGCACCGGCGCCGCCATCACGGGTGATTGAGGCGACGGCGACTCCTCCCCGGACTGAGCGGTCCCGTCCACCATTTTTTTCATCTCAAAACGCACTGCCTCCTCGGAAAGATGCAACGCGACCGCCAGCCTCCGAAGATATTCCGCCCGAATCACCGCATTCTTAAACTTAGCGACCGTTGCCAGCATCTGGGCGGAAATTTTGGCCCGGCCTTCGATCGAAACAGAATCATGCCGGAGGCACAACACCCGCAACTTAAAATCAAATAACGTTTCGGCCTGGGACAAACGTTCCTGAAAAGCGCCGAGAGAGTGTTTCCGCAAAAAAGAATCCGGATCTTCCCCGGCCGCAAGCGTCACCATGCGAACATTCACGCCCTCTTCCACGAGCATATCCAGGCTGCGTATCATAGCCTGCTCGCCGGCCATATCAGAATCAAAAAGCAACAAAACATTAGTCGTATAACGGGTCAAAAGGCGAACCTGCTCCACGGTCAGCGCCGTCCCCAGCGAAGCCACAATATTCTGGACCCCGGCGGCAAAAGGCGTGATGAAATCCACATACCCCTCCACGACCACCGCCAAGTCCTGCCGGGAAATCGCTTCTTTGGCCCAGTTTAATCCATATAAATGCTGGCCTTTCCTGTAAAGAAGCGTTTCCGGCGAGTTGATATATTTTGCTGAGGAGTCCTTTTCCAAACTCCGGGCCCCAAAAGCAATACAACGGTCCCTTTTATCAAAAATCGGGAAAATGATCCGGTTTCGAAAACGGTCATAATAGCCGGATTTATTCTGCCGGGGAATAATGAGCCCTGCCGCCTCCATCTGTGACAGCGTAACCTCCTTTGTCCGGAGGAACTCCATCAAGGCGTCCCATCGGTCCGGCGCAAACCCGAGCTGAAACGTCCGAACCTGCTCTAAATCAATACCTCTCGCTTTCAGATACGTCCGGGCCTCCCGGGCGCTGGCCTCACGGGATGACACCAGTTGCTCGTGATAAAACCGCGCGGCCAACCCACAGGCCTGAATCGCCTGGTCCCGCAACTTTTCTTCGGCAGAATTCACGCTGTGGGTTTGGGGGATAACGACCCCGCAACGGTCGGCTAGCAAGCGAAGCGCCTCCGGGAAGCTGATCTGTTCCCGCTGCATAACAAAAGAAATCACATTCCCCCCCACCCCGCAGCCGAAACAATGAAAAATCTGTTTGTCCGGGTTCACGACAAATGACGGCGTCTTCTCATGGTGAAACGGACAGGGCGCCTTAAAATTCCGCCCGGCTTGTTTTAACGGTACCCAGGACGAAATGACATCAACAATATCGACCCGGTCTAATATCTGCCGAATTATTTCCTCGGGGATAAAACCAGCCATTCCTATGAAACCCTCCTGCCCCCGGGACAACCCCGCTTAACGGAATGCGTACGACATCACACTTTCATGCCCCCGTCTCAACCTTTCTACGCCAAGACCATTCCGGGGGACAACCTTAAAATATTCCAACTTCACTTGCTAAGGATTAAACAACCGTTCTCTGTCAAAGAATCTCTTCCCGGTTCCAAAATCATTCAACATGCATTTCCAAAGGACACGTGTCCCACAATTAACTCAACTCCCCCCGGATCAGGGAGGAACGCTTTCATAAGAGCCCAACCTGTTCCTTGTCTTAACTTATATCCTTTTTTAGACAAATCGGGAAGCCCGTATTATTCGGGACTTAAGTTCTATCGCTTCATCTCCTCAGGATAGAACTCAAAGACTTTTTCATTGATAGGTTCTTTGGGAAACACTTTTACAATAAAGTTGTTATAACTGAAAGTATAGAAACTCACCGCTATATCTTTAAGGTAAAACCCCGAGAGAGAACTTCTCGCGGTTCTCACAAAGAACGTACTTGATGAAATAAAAATCGCCAGAAACAACAACCCTGTAATAAATGCCGCCCGAACCGTTCCCAGAAGCCCCCCCAACATTCTGTACGCGAATGTTTTCTCAAACGGCTTAAAACTCAGCATCCATCCCTGCCGAACTACAGCAAATAAGGCCACCATCACAATCCAAATCGTCACGTAAGCCACCTCAACAACCATATCCATAGGCAAGGGTAGCAATTTTCCTAAAAACAACGCAAAAATCACAAAATAGTGCAAAGAAAAAAAAGTCGCGAAGACAATCCCCATCATTTTAAAAAACTCGACCATCAACCCCTGATTATACCCGATGTAGATACTTCGCACAAAGACGCAGAGGACGATAATATCGACAACATTTATTATGGAAAAAATTTCACTTATCATATTGACAGATATTAAGTTAAACTGACCAAGTATAACATATGCTATCATGGGTGTCAAGAAAGCGCTTCCATGATTTTTTACATTCCAGCAAAAACACAACCCATTAATAACTCTGCGCTTAGAAAGCCGAATCCTCCCAGGAATAGTGGATTTCCCCCCTTGACAAGACAGGAGGAAAATGTTATCTTGCAATCCAAGCTCGATAATTTAAAATATAATGGTAAAGTATAACTTATGCCGGAAATCCAAGTCAAAAACATCGATAAAAACCAAGTCGAACAAGCCAATCGAGAGCTCAACGTCCTCTACGAAGTCAGTTGCGCCATGCGCACCACTCTTGAGCTCAACCACATTCTCTACATCATTCTCACCGGGGTCACCTCGCACACCGGGCTGGGATACAACAGGGCGATCCTTTTTCTCGTCAACCCTCTCAAACGCGTTCTGGAATGTAAAATGGCGATCGGGCCGGAATCGGGGGAACACGCCAACAAGGTGTGGGAATACATCGAAAACTGCAACCAGGACATCAATGACCTCATCCAGGCCGATAAAGTCTACAAAACCATTAACCAAGCCAGCCTTTTTAAATCCGTCAAAGATCTTAAATTCCCCCTCGAGCCCAACAGCCCCTTCCTGCTCTCGCAGGCTTATTACCGGGGGCAGCCCTGGCATCTGCCGCCTTATGCCCTCTCCGGCTTTCAGGAAGACCCGTTTCTGAAAATCTTCCACACCAACGATCTCCTCATCATGCCCCTTAAGGCCAAAGACGAGGTGAACGGGCTGATTATTGCCGATAACATTTACACTCAAAAACCCATCAACCAGGATGACGTTAAAATTTTTACGATGCTGGCCAACCAGGCCGGGCTGGCGATCGAAAACTCGCACCTGTATGAAATGGTCGTCCAGCAAAGCCTGACCGACCCCATCACTGGTTTATGGAACCATCGTTTCTTTCAGGAAAAACTCGCCGAGGAACTCCAGAAGGCGGCCGAAGTCAAGATTCATCTCAGCCTGATCATGATTGATATCGACGATTTCAAAAAATTAAACGACACCTACGGACACCAGCATGGGGACCTCCTCCTGAAAAGCCTGGCGCAAATTTTGACGAACTCCTCGAGAGACATCGATTTTGTGTGCCGCTACGGAGGAGAAGAGTTCGCCGTTATTTTATGCGGGGCGAATTTGGATCAGGGCTGGGATATTGCCGAGCGTCTTAGAAAACGCATTGAAGAATTCAAATTCCCATCTCCTGACGGGCAGAATTCAATCCCCCTCACCATCAGCGTCGGATTAGCGAATTTCCCGGATGACGCCGCGAACAAAGAAGAACTTATCGCCATGGCGGATAAAGCGATGTACATCGCCAAATTCAGCGGGAAGAACAAGACCTGTTTTGCTAACCATTATAAAGAAGGCTGAAAACACGCCGTTCCCCTCAAAGGCGGTTCTCAACCAAAGACATATTCGATTATACGCCGGCAGGAACTTCCTGCAGCTTTTCTGAGGAAGGGTCTTCCTTGGAAGCGAATTTCACGGACACAATTTTGGACACACCTGTCTCCTGCATTGTGATGCCGTACATCACTTTAGCGGAAGCAATCGTTTTCTTGTTGTGAGTGATGACAATAAACTGGGCGATCTGCGCGAAGTCTTTCAGCAAATAGCTGAACCGCCCCACGTTTGATTCATCCAAAGCCGCATCGATCTCATCCAGGACACAGAAGGGGCTGGGATTCACCTTAAACACGCCGAAAATAAGCGCGATCGCCGTCAAGGTCTTCTCCCCCCCGGACAACAGGCTGATATTCTGCAATTTCTTACCCGGAGGCCTCGCGATAATTTCAATACCGGATTCCAGGACATTTTCCGGGTCTATCAGAACAAGCTGGGCTTCCCCACCGCCGAACAACATCCGGAAATAAATGCGGAACTCTTCGCTGACCTTCGTAAACGTTTCCATAAACATTTGGCGGGTCTGGCGGTTAATCTTGACGATTGTCTGCTGCAACGAATGCTTGGCCGAAATTAAATCGCTCTGCTGCGTGGTTAAAAACTCGAATCTTTGTTTAAGTTCTTCAAACTCCTCGATGGCAACCAAATTCACCGAGCCGAAAGCATCGCACCGTTTACGCAGACGAGCAATCATATCCTGCAATTCCTCCCGCCCCAAAGCCGCCTCCGGGGCTGCGCTCTCCTGTCCTTCGGCCGGGGAAGGGAGAACATAATTTTCGAAATCAATTTTATAGGCCTGCATTAACCGATCCCTGATTTCTTTCATTTTAAAAGAAATCTCCTGCTCCCGGAACTGGTCCTGATGCATATGATTACGTAATTCTTCCAGATCAGAGTTATGGGCCGTGATGTTCATACGGGCGCTGTTGATCCGGCGGCAGACATCGTCTTTCTGCCGCTCATAATCCCCCAGGACATGCCGCAAAGAACCCTTACGTTCTTTAATAGACGCAATGGCGTCTTTCAGGGTGGTGATTTCCGCCTCAAACTGCCCGCGTTTCGATAAAAGATCTGATTCTTCCTGCTCCAGGCGGGCCATTTCCTTGGCACTGTTCTCCAGCGTTTCTTTATACAGGCTTAAATTCTCGTGATAACTGTGTTTCTTTTCCTGCTCCGCATTAATCGTCGACTGAATCTGAGCTATGGCGATCGTGGTGCTTTCCCGCTGTTGCGCGTTCTCTGCCACAAGCGCCTGGCATTCCTGGATGCGGATCTGGCATAAAGAAAGCTCCTGGGACAGCGAATCCAGGGTCACTGTTAATTCCTCCTCCGATTTCTTGAGCGACAACAACGTCCCGGCGACCTCCTCCAATTCTATCCGGACAAGATCCAGTTCCTCCTTGAGCTTGCTGGTCTCCTGCAGGACATCATTCTTCTGAGCCTCAAAGATGGACAAAATCTTCTCCTGCTCCTGAATCTCCGTCTCAATCTGTTCCATGGCCCGCTGCATCCCTCCGAGTTCCCTCAGCAAAACATGGCGCTCCGAGGTCCGGGACTCAATGTCCCGTTCCAGCTCAACAATTTTGCTTGAAATCTGCTGCGGATCCAATTCTATAAATTTCGCTTCACAAATAATCTCGTAAACGCGCTCGCAATCCTCCCCAAGGCAGGATCTCATCTGCGCCAGCCTTTCCCCCTCGGAAATGGATACTTCTTTAACCTTCCCAATAATTCCCGTGTGCTGCTGAGACGGGGCGCTGGACGTTATAAAACGGCCCGGCACGACCGGATCCGGAATATCCTGATACTGGACACGCAGCTTCTCTATAAATTCCCGCTGGGATATTAAAAACAATTTCTTTTTCTCAAGCTCATTAATCGTGGCATCCAAAGAGTCCATCTGTTCCTGAAGGGCTTTTAACTGCCCATGCTGCGTTTCTCTCCGTCCCCGCAAATTTTGAATAACCTGATTCGCCGTTTCGGTCTTCTGGCAAATATCGGAAAACTTATGGTCCACCAACTCCTTTTCCTGCGTCACTTTCGTATCTTCCATCTCCAGCCGGCGTTTCCGCGCCAAGCCCCCCTGAACTTCCTTCATTACTTCTGTTAAACGGTTGCGCACCTGGACCTGGTTGGCGGTGATCACAAGGATTTTCTCTTCTTCCCTCCTCATCGTATCACGGGCCGAACCGATAGCGTCGGCCACACTATTTAAATAAGTTTTTTTAGCCTCCAGTTCCACCGTTTTCTCCTGAAGCACATGTTCCAGCCGGGATAATGATTGGCGCAAATCCGTCAGCTTCTCTTCCTGAATCCGGCGCCGCTCCTCAATCTGGCCTTTCTGCTGAGCGATCCGGCCCTGACTCGCCATCGCGTTCGCGATCCGCTCTTCATTAAACTCAATCTGCCGTTGCTGCAAGTCGACCTGGCCGTCGAGCTTAATAGCTTCCGCTGTCAACTCGTTCACCTTTTCATCGAGCTCTTCCATAAACTGTGTTTCATTGTCCAGCCGTTCAGTCATCTCCCGGATTGTTTCATTTAAACGGGATTCCTGTTCTTTCTTCTCGACCATGTGCCGGGAAAGCTCCTGAAATTGCCGGGCCAAGTCGTTAATTTCCAGCCCCGCGTAACGAACCTCCAACTCCTTTAATTTTTCAAACTCTTCTTTATACTTTCTGGCCTTATTAGCCTGACGTTCCAAAGAAGAAATCTGGCGTTTAACTTCCGTGATAATATCATTGATCCTCAGTAAATTATTCTCCGTATCCCGTAACTTATTTAAAGCTTCCTTGCGTTTGGATTTATATTTGGTAATTCCCGAAGCCTCATCCAAGATGATCCGGCGGTCTTCGGGTTTAGCGCTGACCACAAGATCCACCTTGCCCTGCTGGACCAGGGAATACGCCTCCGCCCCGACCCCTGTTCCCATAAAAAGCTCAGTGATGTCCTTCAGACGTACAGGAGTCTTGTTAAGCAGATATTCGCTCTCACCCGAGCGGAAAAGCCGGCGGGTGACCGTGACCTCATTATAATCCACCGGCAAAGAATGGCTGTCATTCGAGAAGCTCAGGCTGACTTCCGCAAATCCGAGGGAAGGTTTTTTCTCCGTCCCGTTGAAAATCACATCTTCCATGGAAGCCCCGCGCAGATCCTTAACACTCTGCTCTCCCAGCACCCAACGAATGGCATCAAAGACATTACTCTTCCCGCACCCGTTGGGTCCCACTACGGCCGTAATACCCGGGCCGAAATTCATGACAGTCTTATCGGCAAAAGATTTAAATCCAAAGATTTCCAATCTTTTAAGAAGCACCCTGAACTCCTCTCTTGAGTGAGATTGGCTTAAAGAAAGGCTCGAGAAAATTCCTCACGACTTCTTCCCCAGCAGCTCCTCGACAATTTTAATAGTGGCGTTAAGGTTAACGAATTTCGCCAAAGTATCCTCTGGGATGACAATACGATACTTCTTTTCCAAACCGGCCAGAATTTCCAACGCCATCATAGAATCCATCCCCAGATCCTGCACAAACCTGGCGTTCCCGTCAATGTCCTCCGCTTCGGTTTCCAGAATATCAGCGACAAGTTTTCGTATATCCTGTTCAACATTGCCCCTAGCCCCTGAATCCGTCATTCAAATCTCCCTTTTCGTGATTTTTTTCAACTCGAATTTGATTTATAAAACGCTGTTGCGCTTCAA
This sequence comes from uncultured Planctomycetales bacterium, assembly GCA_964489065.1. GTDB lineage: Bacteria > Omnitrophota > Gorgyraeia > Zapsychrales > JANLHA01 > JAGOJP01. Next base: position 25,115 of record CAZAXH010000001.1, read on the forward strand.
GCCATGAATCGATCATTTCTTTTTTGAACCGCCATTGCCCCACAGTTTTAATGGCCGGGATTTTATCCTTTTTCAGCCAATCATAAACTGTTCTCTTTTTTACCCTTAAATACAAGGCCACTTCATCAATGGTCATTAACTGATTCGGGTCCATAATTTTTTCCATTCCATTATTATTTTAATTATTTAATTTCAATGTATTAGAACATTAATCCGTTGTCAATCTTTAAATAAAATTTTTAACTAGAAACAAACAACAGCAACCAGGCGAAGGATGTCGCTTTTTGCTGTTTTATAACAATATTTACCAACGAAATGCTGGTTTCCCAAAATAAAAACCGGCCGGCCAACCTATCAAGGCTGGATGGATACAGAATTATAATCCGGGAACGGGAGATCGATCTCTACATCGGCCTGATAATCCACCCCAGCCAATCCGAAACCAAATAATTTCAGAAAATCCTTGTGATACCCGGTCAAATCCGAGCATTGCGCAATGTTAGAATCCGACACTTTTTCCCAAAGCGCCCTGACTTCACTTTGTATGTCCGGACGCATCTCCCAATCATCGATACGGATGCGGCCTTCCTCGTCAATGGGAATGTCCCCGCCGGTATACAGGCGATCCTTGAATAACCGGGCCATCTGGTGGATGCAATCTTCATGCACCCCTTTCTCTTTCATCACTTTCATCAGGATCGTAAAATAAAGAGGAATAAATGGGATTGCGGAACTTGACTGCGTGATGAGCGCTTTATTCACAGAAACAAAAGCCCGCCCCCCTTGGGATCTCAGGCGCTTATCCATCTGCCGGGCCGTCTCTTCCAAATGGTCCTTGGCCGCCCCGATGGTGCCATTACGGTACACCGGCATCGTTACCTCCGGCCCGACATAAGAATAGGCCAAAGTCAAAAAGCCGCTCGCCGTCAAATGCGACTCTTCCAACGCCTTCACCCACATGTCCCAGTCCTCCCCCCCCATAACGTCAACGGTCTGCCGGATTTCCTCCTCTGTCGCCGGGGGAAGCGTCACCGTGATGACCCTATCAGCGGAAAAATCAATGGATTTATTGGTGTAGGGGATCCCTTTGGGTTTTAAGGTGGATTTCGACACCTGCCCGGTCCGGGGATGCTGCCTTCTCGGGGAAGCCAGGCTATAAATCAAGAGGTCAACACCTCCCCAGTCTTCACGGATGGTCTCCAAAACCCGGCTTTTCATCTCATCACTAAACGCGTCTCCGTTAAAACTTTTGGCATATAAACCCTCTGCCAGAGCGGCCCGGTCAAAGGCGACCGAGTTATACCAGCCGGCCGTCGCCGTCCGCTTCCCTTCCGCAGGCTTCTCGTAAAAAACCCCGATCGTCTTGGCTTGATATCCAAATGCGGCCACGATGCGGCTGGCTAGTCCGTACCCGGTTGAAGATCCCACAACGAGCACACGCTGAACGCAGCACGGCCCAAAGCCCTGCCGCTTGACATAATCAATCTGGTCCTGTACGTTCCGGGCGCACCCGACAGGATGGGCGGTCGTACAGATAAACCCTTTAATTTTCGGCTGTACAATCATATCCGTCCTTTCTCTTTAAATCTTATTTCTTCAATCCTGGATCAAAACCCTTTTGGGCACAATGACGATGCCTGACGTCGTCACATCAAATCTTTTCCGGTCTTTCGCCAAATCATACCCGATCTGCGCTCCCGACGGGATGCAGACTTCTTTATCAACAATGGCGTTTTTAATTTTCGCCCGAGCGCCAATCGTCACGCCCTCCATAATCACTGAATTCACGACACAGGCACGGGCGCTGATATTGACGTTGGGGGAAAGAATCGACCCCATAATTTTGGCCCCCTCGATGATGCAACCCCCCGCGATGAGCGAATCAACAACTTCCCCGTGTATCGGCTTCCCGTCTTCTTCAGCATGAATCAGCTTAATGGGCGGGAACTGCTCATGCAGGGTCCTAACCGGCCAAGACCGGTCAAATAAATTGAAATCCGGGGTCCTCCGGACCAAGTCCATATTCGCCTGGTAATAAGCGTCACGCGTTCCTATATCCCGCCAATAACCAGGCTTATTATCCTTGTCCACGAAATTATAAACCACGATCTTTTTGCCGTTTTTCAACATCTGCGGGATCACATTTTTCCCGAAATCATGTTCGGACGTCAAAGAACGGGCGTCTATTTCCAGTTCCTGCAACAAAACATCTTTTTTAAAAAGATAAATCCCCATCGAGGCAAAAACACGATCCGGATCGCTGGGAATTGTTTTGGGGTTCTTCGGCTTTTCCCGGAACCCGCAAATAAGGCCTGCCTGATCGACTTCTATGACACCGAAGCTAACCGCGCTCTCCACCGGCATAGGAATGCAGGAAACGACCATATCCGCATCTGTTGCTTTTTGATACGCAATCATTTTTTCATAGTTCATTTTATACACATGATCCCCGGCCAGGATCAGGATCAGGTCCGGGTTGTGGTCCTGGATCGTATACACATTCTGATGAATCGCGTCGGCCGTGCCCCGGTACCAATCCGAGCTGATCCGCTGCTGAGCGGGAATCACGTCGATAAATTCTCCCAGCTGGCTGGAAACGATATCCCCCCAACCAGCCAGCACATGCTTTTGTAAAGAAAAAGATTTATATTGAATCAGAATATAAATTCTTCTCAGGCCGGAATTGATACAGTTACTCAAGGTAAAATCAATAATCCGGTAAATGCCGCCAAACGGGACAGCCGGTTTCGCCCGGTCACGCGTCAAAGGGTTCAACCGCTCCCCCTTGCCACCCGCCAGAATATACGTTAAAATTCCCCGCATACGAGAAAGTCCTTCCTTCCCAACCTGATTTTCAAAATATTTAATGACCTGTTATTCGGATTCCCCTGCCCGGCTTCCTGTCAAGGGACCAGGGGCATCCGGAGCGGCCAGCCGGTTCTCCGCGATAACCTTTTGCTCTTCCTGAAAATGCAGTTCCGTGTTTTTTTCATCCCCGAGAGCCTGATAAACCAGTCCAATTTGATGATGCACCTCTGCTAATTTCAAACCTGTCTCCAGGCCAAGCTGAAAAACTTCCAGCGCCCGGGTATGCTGCTGTTGGGCCTCCAGCATTTCACCGAGACTCAAAAGATCTTTTATGTTCTTAGGTTGCAGCTCATGAGCGACCCGGATAAACTCCATCGCGATATCATACTGTTCCATCCTGATAAGACAGCGGGCCATCAAGAAATGCGCCTTAGGGTTTTTCGGCCATTGATTAATAATACGCTGATACTGGTCGGCCGAATATTTAAACTCACCCAAATCGTAGTAGGCCAAGGCAAGGTTATGCCGCATGTCTTGGTCATAATGGTCAAACAGCACCGCGATCCGGAAATTCTCAAACGCCTGCTGATATTGTTTATGTTTCGCAAAAATTTTTCCCATCAGTTTATACGGTTCCTTGTAAACAGGGGTCACTTTAAGAGCAGCTTGAATCTCCCTCATAGCCGCTTTGTCGTACCCCAGAGACTCCAGCGTATAAGCCCGGTTCATATTTTGATAAGGCACCACCTTCTTGGAGCCCAAACGATAAAGATCCAAGCTCTTCCCTTCCCAGGAAGAAAAATCAATGGCAAATTTTTCAATAACCTCCCGGTTTTGCGGAACATCCTTAAGATAAATAACACCGTCATAGTCAAAATAAACCGGGACCCATTCTTTATGATCTTCCAGATAATTAATGATCCGGGGCGGAATCGGCTGCTGCACACAGTTCAATAAAGCCCCGGTAATATTAAATTTTTCCAAAGCCTCCGCAAACACCTCCGGGGTATCTTTTTCCCAAAGCTGGACATAATAATTAAAGAAACCCGGGCCGTACACTTCCGTCCTCCCGTCGATAAATACTTTAATGTCCGGGAAGCAACGCCCCACCAGATAAGCCCCGGTGTTAAAATCATTGAAGAAATTCCCCTTCACCTTGTTTTCCACAAGAAAATCAACCGCTTTGATGGGATAGGAGCGCAGGGAAATTCCTCCAAACTCGCTTTTACGTTCATACGCATCAAAATCAAAATATCCGTTTTTGGAAATATCAGACCAATACTGCATCACCCAAACCAAAAGAAAAACCTTAAGCAAGATGGCCGTCAGATAAAAGAATTTCTTATCCATAACCCGGATAGGAACAATGTCGCGCATGGTTAACATGTGGGCATTGCTCATGAACACAATATAAGCGGCAAAACCGAAAAAGATCAGGTTCCGGACCGCCGCCAGGGAAAAGAAAAGGAAAATAAGCCAGAAGATCAGGCCGGCGATATCGAGCCGGAAACGGTTAAAAAACAGACTGACAAAGGACAACAAAAGCAACAATTTATAATAAGGATACACGGAGGGAGAAAACAGGGACTCCGCCTCAATCGGTTTTTGTAGTTCAATGATCTTATCGAAGAAAACCCGGTGCTCGCCGGAAATTTTAAAAAAGACCCCTATCGGATACCATGCCCCCTCAAATGTCAGGGGGTTCAGGAGACACGCCAAGACGACAGTGACGAAAACCCAGGCCATGCGGCCGTATTCGTCATCTGAGAGCCGGCCGATTTTATTCCATTCATACGGTAAGGGGATATGCCGTTTTATCCACTCTGAAATCAGCCCGATAAAAACAAAAAGCGGGCCAAAAAAGAAAAATCCATGCAAATTCGTCCACAGGATCTGCGCAATAAATAAAACATACAATGACCACTTTCTGTCTATATAAAACGAAAGTATAAAAAGATAGAACGCAAAGAAGAACAGGCTGTAAAGATCCGGGCGAATCGTAAAACGGTTTTCATAAACCAAAGAAACAAGCAGCAGCATGAAAATTGAACCCAACTGCCGTTTTTTGCTATAACCCATAAGCAGAAGAATGGTCATCGTGAGGGTAACGATGACCACCTGCATATTAATGAGCCCTTCCGGTCCCCAGCGCGAAAAAATCAAGTACACGATAACCTGAAAAAGCCATTCATGATTAACCCAGGGGACCCCGGCAAAGGTACAGGACAAAATATCCGCGGCAGGAACTTTAAAACCATTTTCCAAGAGATAACGCCCCATCCCCAGATGAAGCCAAAGATCAAGGTCTTTAATCTCCAGATTAGCGACAAAAATCAATAATCCGAAAATAAAGCCGATGACAAACAGGCCGCAAATAATATTTAAACGTTTCCAGAACGCATTACTCATTGTTTTCTCCGGGCAAGGGGGATTAATATTCCGCATGAACACCGGCCTTACCGCCCTGCCAAACCGGACATCGGTTTTACCTGGCCGGGTTTACCTATAATTTTTGTTAGTTTATCACAAAATGACCGTTTCCAAGATCATTTAAATAAGAATTTTTATCAAACTCTATTTCTAATTCCGTTGCGGAAGCCTCATAGTTCACCGCCGCGGCCAGCAATGCGCGTGTATAAGAGTGCTGCGGATTATTAAAAATGGCTTCACTCGGTGCCAGTTCCACGATTTTTCCTTTATACATCACCGCGATCCGTTTACACAATTTTCTGACCACTCTCAGATTATGGGTTATAAATAAATAGGTAACATCGTACCTTTTCTGCAAGTCTTTCAATAATGCCAGGATCTGTTCCTGAACCAGCACATCCAGAGAAGACACAGCTTCATCAAGGATCAGCAGCCGCGGATTCATTAAAAGGGCACGGGCGATCGCCACCCGCTGTCGTTCCCCCCCGCTGAACTCATGGGGGAAACGGTTGAGGCTTTCTCCCGGAAGCCCCACCGCCTTCAGCATTTCAATCATTTTAAGTTCCTGCGCGTTCCGGCCCGGATAAGGAGTCAAAGGCACAAATGCTTCTTTTAGAATATCCCGGACCGTAAAACGGGGATCCAAACTGCTGTAAGGATCCTGGAAAACCATCTGCACTTTCTTTCTCAGCAAGCGCCGGACCCGTTTGCTCCGGAGGGAAACGTCCTCCCCCTCCAAGAGGATGCGGCCTTTATCCAAGGGATACAATTGAACCACAAGCCGCCCCAGCGTCGTCTTCCCTGACCCGGATTCCCCCACCAGCCCCAGGTCCTCTCCGGCTTCCATGCTCAGATCAATCCCATCCACGGCCCGGATAAATTTCCGATGCCAGCCCCCCCAGCCGTGCTTTAACGGGAAATATTTTTTGGCTTTCTGTATTTCCAACAACATATTACTTCGCCGCCTCCAGAAGCTGCTGTGTATAACTATGGCGGGGATGCTGCAAGACCTCTTCCACAGGGCCTCCTTCCACGACTTCCCCCGAGGAAAGAACCACCATGTGGTCCGCCAGGCTCCGCACCAGCCCCAAGTCATGGGTAACAATCAAAACCGTCAACCCCAGTTCATCACGGAGTTTCTTAAATAACATCAAAATCCTAGCCTGGACAGTCACATCCAGATTGCTCGTGGGCTCATCGGCAATAACGAGCTTGGGGCTGGCCGCGATCGCCTGGGCCAGCATCGCCCGCTGACGCAACCCCCCGCTCAACTGGTAAGGATAGGACTGGGCCACACGCCCCGGGTCCCTGATTTCCACCTGCCTTAAAAGCTCCTCCACCCGCTCTTGGCGCTGCACCTTGGTCAAACCCGTATGGAACTGCAGGACTTCCTCGATCTGAGCGCCGATACGGAACACAGGGTTAAACGCATACAAGGGTTCCTGAAAAACCATCGCCATCTGTTTCCCCCGATACCCCCGGAGGGCTTCCTCCGGCAAAGATAAAATATCCTGTCCCCCAAAATAAATCCGCCCCGAAACGACGCGGAGCCCCGGAGACAGCAGACGCATGATCGCCAGCCCGGTCGTGGTTTTCCCACTCCCGGAGCCCCCGACCAATGCGGTAATATTTTTCTCCGGCACCGAAAAACTGACATGATTGACGATTGTTTTACAACCCTGTCCGGCTTTCGCGTCAATAGTCAAATTCTGAATATCCACCAGCGCCATCGGTCCGTCATCTCCTCCCCGGCTGAAATCCAAGGTTATCGTGAATTTACAGAGTGTCATCCACCCGGAAATGCGGGTCCAGGCAATCCCGCAGGGTGTCGCCAAGCACGTTAAAACACATGACAGCCAAAAAAATAAAAAAGCCGGGCAGCAAAATCCACGGCGAAAAATTAATCTGGATGATCCCCATGGCTTCAGACAACAGGTTCCCCCAAGACGCGTACGGATCCTGAATGCCTAACCCGATCAGGCTGAGCGCGGATTCAGCCAGAATATACCCCGGGATGGACAGCATAATCGCAATAATAGAATAAGAAAGCGTGTGCGGCAAGACATGCCTGACAATGATGCGAAAATCCGAAAGCCCCATCACCTTCGCGGCGAGGACAAATTCCCGCTCCCGGATGGAAAGGCACATCCCGCGGATAATCCTGGCCAGGCTCGCCCAGCCGATAAAAGACAGGATCACAACGATGGAAAAATAAACCTGAACGGAATTGAAATCCGCCGGCACCATGGCCCGCAGGGCCAGCAAAAGATAAAACCCGGGAATCATCATAAACATTTCGCAGACCCTCATGAGGATATCGTCGACGCGGCCCCCATAATAACCGGCAATGCCTCCGACAAGCAACCCGATTGAGAACGAAATCGCCACCCCCAATAAGCCGATAGAAAGAGAAACCCTCCCGCCGTAAACGATGCGGGAGAACAAGTCCCGTCCGCGCGCATCCGCCCCCCAAAGCATCAGGCGACCCGGCGCGTCAACCCCGAACAAATGCCGGGACGCCGGGATCAAGCCGAGGAATTGATAGCTGTCCCCTTTAACCCAAAATTTCAAAGGATATTTCTCCTCTGTGTTTATGACATGGCTCCTCTTATGATATTCATCGAACGCAATCTTCACCCCATACACAAACGGCCGGGTCAGCCGCCCCTGCTCATCCAGAACATGGATTGTCATCGGAGGGCAGTAAGAGTAATTCCGGTCCTCGTTCTGATACGAGTACGGACTGACCAGGTCGGCCAGCAAAGCGCCGGCGTAAAACACCCCTAAAATAATCAAACAGCAGGCCGCCCAGGGATTTTTTTGAAAACTCCGTAGGCCGCCGGGCTGCAAAGCCAGGGATTGTTTATCTTTACTCATACCGAATCCTCGGGTCCATGCGGGCCAGGAGAATGTCCGCCAGCAGATTTCCCAGCAAAAACAAAACACTGCCCATCATAAAACTGGCCATCACCAGATAAATGTCCTTAGACCGGACCGCCGTCAGCATCAGTGCCCCCAGCCCGGGCCAGCTGCAGATAATCTCCAGTAAAGCCGCCCCGCTTAAAAGATTGGCAAATTCATACCCCAGAAGGGTGATGAGTGGGTTGACCGCGTTGCGCAGCGCGTGCCGGTAAATCACCCGGCTTTCCGGCAAGCCTTTGGCCCGGGCCGTGAGAATATACTGCTGGCGCAGGACCTCAAGCATATTCCCCCGCATGATCCTTTGCAAAGCCCCGATGGACCCGACGGACAAAGTGACCGCCGGGATCGCCAGGTGCCGCAGCAAATCCCAGACCTTCCCGGCAAAACCCAGGTCATCATACTGCGCGCTATGCATCCCTCCCAAAGGGAAAAATCCGGTCCGGCTGGCCCAAAACAACAACAGCATCGCCAGAAAAAAACTGGGTGTCGCTAGTCCTATGTACGACAACAATTGAATGACACGGTCGAACCAGCGGTTGTGATGAACCGCGGCGATAATCCCCAGGGGAATCGCGATGACCCAAGTCAAGACGATACTGCAAAACGAAAGGACAAACGTGTTCCAGAGACGGCCGGTGATCAGATTCACCACGGGTACGTTGTAATAAAAAGAATAGCCGAATTCCCCCCGCAACAGGTTCCACACCCACTGTTTATATTGGACCAACACCGGCTTGTCCAACTGATACATCTGAATATAACGGTTAATCGTTTCCTCGGAAATCTGGGGATCAAGCCGAAGCATGTCATAAAAACTCCCGGTCGTCTTCTGCATGAGAACAAAAGTCAAAAGGGTCATCATCAGCAGCAAGGGCAAGGACACGATAAGGCGCCGGATGACGTAACGAAGCATCATGGCCGGCCCTCCTTTAAAATATAAATCTCTTCAATGTTATGAAAAGCTCCCGCATAACTCGACGGCTTTAAATTCCCGAATTTATTGCGCACGGCGAAGATATTACTCCCCAGGATCGTGTAAATAAACGGCAATTCCTCCGCCACGATTTTCTGCCATTCATCATAAAGAATTTTACGTTTGTGATCATCCAATTCCTGCACACCCGCGGCGAAGATTTCGTCAATCCTTTCTTCCCATTCCGTGGCGGGAGTTTCCTGCCCCGGATACCACATGTGTAACTGCCCGCTGGAATCCCAGACATTTTTCCCGAAATGCGGCTCCACCCCGCCGGTCAGCCCCAGGATGATGGCGTCCCAGTCATACGTGGCGTTCAGCTTGCTGACCAGGGAATTAAATTCAAGGGCCAAAAAATTCACCTTCATCCCCAGCGACTGCAAATCATGCCGGATAATCGCCGCGATTTGAACCCGTTCCGCGTTATTCGAATTCGTAAAAAGGTTGAACTGGACGGGATTCCCGGACGTGTCTTCCAAAACCCCGTCAGCATCCCTGTCGATAAAGCCGTTTTTCGACAGAAGCTCCCTCGCCTTGTCAAGATTATAATCATACCGGGTGACCTCGGGATTATAAAAGAACCCCGCGCTGGGGCTCAAGGCTCCGTCCTGCGGATAGCCGAGCTGATTTTTGAGAATATCAATCATCCGCGCCTTGTCAATGGCATGAGCCACCGCCCGCCTGAAATCCGGGTTCCTGAACCAGGACAGCTTAACAGGATCGACAAACGGGGACCCTGTTTCGGGGTTCGTGCCCTGGTTCTGGTTGAAAACCAAAAAATTGGTTCCGAAATTCGGCCCCGCCTCATAAATCGTAAAATCCTTCTCGGCCTCCAGGGGCTTCAGCAAAGGATAATCATTGCCCCGGCTTATCACACAATAATCTATTTCACCATCAAAAAATTTAAGGATTTCCACATCCTGGTTCTGAACAATCAAAAAAATGATCCGGTCTAAATAAGGCAAGGCGTCCCCCTCGGCCGACCGCTGCCAATACCGTTCGTTCCGCTGCAAAACAATCCTTTCCCCCGGGCGGTATTGTGCAAGCTTAAACGGCCCGGTTCCGACAATATCTTCCGGAGGCGTATCAATGCCCCAGGTAAAATTGAACTTGCCGTCCCTTACCGCATGGAGAAGCCGGTGCTTCGGCAGGATCGGCTGCCCCATGGCCCGCAGGAAAGGAGCGAACTTCACCGGGAGATGGAACTGCACGGTATAGTCATCAAGTTTCAGGACGTCAAACGGTTTATCCTCAATCGTAAAAATATCCCGCGAAGAGGTGGGCACCGTGTCATTGTATATCAGATCATTAAAGGTAAAAACCACATCGTCCGCGGTAAAAGGGTAACCGTCATTCCAAAGGACGTCTTCGCGCAGATAAAACGTCCAGGTCAAGCCGTCTTCGCTGACTGCCCAGTCCCGGGCTAAAAAGGGTTCCACCTGAAGAGTAAATGCGTTGGTTTTGGTGAGCCCCTCAAAAATAAGAGAGGTGACAAGAGAAGAGGAGGTTTCTTTCGCGACGATATCATTAAAAGATTTCGGATCAGACACGGTGGACAAAACCAGCGTCCCCCCGTGTTTTTCCGTTAAAGGAGGGTCTGCGGCAGGGATTAAGCCGGGGCAAGCCAAGAGAAAAAAACAGCAAAACAGGAAACGCCCTATCCTTTTCAGGAAAGCAGTCGAAAAAAAACACGTTGTGAATGAGTATTTTTTCAAAACCTGTCAAAGGGCTTAAAATAACGGTTTCAGCTGCGGCACGCAGAACACATCCGGGGCCAAAAAGGCAATTTATTGAGCCGTCGCCGGCCCCGGTTTTTGCGGGACCGCCGCCTGGGGTTCGCTCTTCTCCATAGGGATATTCATCGTCTTCATCCGGCCGACGTCCTGCATCAAGGAGCGCTCTTTCTTCGAGTTCACATACGCCAGGCTTAAATTGGTCACAAGAAAAATAGCCGCCAGGATAGTTGTGGCGCGCACCATAAACTCGTTGGTCCGCGCTCCAAACATGGACTCGGCAGAAGCAAAACTTTCGGTCAATCCCCCTCCCCTCCCGGACTGCATCAGAATAACCGTAATCAAAAGAACCGCCGTCAAAACATGAATCACAATTAGTAACACACCCATAATCAGCACCTCATTTTTTTATATCAATACTATTTTTTACAATCAAAGAAAAAGAATCGCTTTTCAGGCTGGCTCCCCCCACAAGCGCACCGTCAATATCCGGTTGGGACATTAAGTCCTTGGTGTTTTCTGGCTTAACGCTCCCGCCGTATTGAATGCGTATGCCCGCGGCACACTCTGCCCCGAACATCTTGGCGAGCAGGTCCCGAATAAACTTGTGAACCTCCTGGGCCTGCTGAGGCGTCGCTGTTTTGCCCGTCCCGATCGCCCAAACCGGCTCGTAAGCGATAATAATTTTCCGCATCTCGTCTTTGGTTAACCCTTTCAAAGACCCCTCACACTGAGTCCGGATGACGTCCATCGTGCGGTTCTGCTCCCGCTCTGCGAGGCTCTCCCCGATGCAAACAATAGGCAGCAAGTCATGTTTAAGGGCCGCCCGAATTTTCTTATTGACCGTTTCATCGGTTTCCCCGAAAAACTGCCGCCGCTCGGAATGGCCGATAATAACATACGTTGCCCTCAAATCTTTCAACATGGGGGCTGACACTTCCCCGGTAAAAGCACCGCTGTCTTCCCAATAGAGATTCTGTGCCCCAATCCTGATATTGGACTCATCCAGGGTATCGCGGACGTCCGCCAAAGCGGTAAAAGGCGGACAAACAACCATATCCACCTCGGTTACATCGGCAACCGCCCTTTTCAGCAAATTAACCAATTCAATAGCCTCCAAGGAGGTTTTATACATTTTCCAGTTTCCAGCAATAATAATTTTTCTCATAAGATTATCCTTTAGTTCCCTGTCGAATAAGATGTTTACGCATTGTTTAAGACCGCCACCCCGGGGAGTTCCTTCCCTTCCAGAAATTCCAGGGAAGCGCCGCCACCTGTCGAGATATGCGTCATACCGGCTTCAACGTTAAATTTGGCCACGGCGGCCGCCGAGTCCCCGCCCCCGATAATGGACGTGACTCCTTTAAGCCCGGCGATATATTCCGCAATACATTTAGTCCCTTCCGCGTAAGCATCAATTTCAAAAACCCCCAACGGACCGTTCCACACGATCGTCTTGGCTTTTGCCAGCACTTCTTTGAACTTCCGGCGGCTTTCCGGTCCGATATCGACCCCCTGCCATCCGTCCGGAATTTCACCCGCAACCGTCTTTCGTCCTTCAGGTTTATCAAAATCTTCCACCACAATAAAATCAGATGACAGGACCATCTGCACCCCCGTCGCCTTGGCTTTGTCCAAAACCGCCTTGGCGGTAGAAATCTTATCCTCTTCCAAAAGGGAATGGCCGATATTCTTCCCCTGGGCCTTCAGGAACGTATACACCATGCCCCCGCCGATAATAAAAGCGTCCGCCTTGGGCAACAGGTTTTCAATAAGGGCGATCTTATCGGAGACCTTCGCTCCGCCAAGAATAATCACAAAAGGCTTCTCCGGGTTCTGCACGGCTTTCCCAAGATAAGTGATCTCTTTCTCAAGCAGGAACCCGGCCACTGACGGGAGATAGGCTGTTATCCCCGCGGTCGAAGCATGGGCGCGGTGCGCGGAACCGAAGGCATCATTCACATACACGTCCGCCAGAGAGGCGAGTTGTTTGGAAAATTCAGGATCATTTTTCGTTTCTTCCTTATGGAAACGCAAATTTTCAAGCAGGATCACCGGCTCAGAGCTCGTGTTCACGGCCGCTTGGACCTTCGGGCCGACACAATCATCCAACTTCAAGACCTTTTCGCCCAAAAGTTCCGCCAATCGCTTCCCCACCGAAGTTAACCGCATAGATTCAATCACTTCCCCTTTAGGCCGGCCCAAATGGCTCATAAGAATCATTCTTGCAGGCTTTTGTTGCAGAATATATTGCAAAGTAGGCAAAGCGGCCCTGATGCGACGGTCATCAGTGATTTTAAGATCCTTATCCAAAGGGACATTAAAATCCACGCGGACAATGACTTTCTTCCCTTTAAGCGCAACATCTTTGACCGTTTGTTTTTTCATCCCCAACCCTCTTTCTTTAAAGATACTATAGATTATTTAACTAAAATAACTTATATATTATACTCACCAAAGCTAATTTGTCAATGAACTGGTTCCGAATGGACAGATCAGTCCTGGCCGACTTCCCCCACGTGGATGGAAACGATAACCATACCCATGACAAACCAAAACAGCGTATTCAGCTGAACCGAATACAGATTCGTGTCAAAAAAACTCTGCACGAGAAACCCCGAAAGCCCGGTCAGCCCCCCCATCGCCAAAGACAATAAAAACCGGTCCTGCACCTTCATGATCCGGGACCAACTCCACCACAGGAAAACCAAAAGCAGCCACAGGAAGCTGGCCAGTCCGACAAGCCCGGTTTCAGCGGCCATGTGCAGATAACAATTATGCGGATATCCTCCCCAATTAATCCGGTAGCGGGGAGCAACCTCAGAGTAAGTATTGAGCCCGGCCCCAAACAGCGGGTAATCCTGAATAATCAAAAGCGCTTCCTTCCAAAAATTAAACCGCCCCATGCTCTTGCCCACGATAACTTCAAACGCTGTCATAACCTTATTAAACACAGACCAACACCGTGTTGTCTCCCGTTCCTCTTCATGAGCAGGAACAGACAGCGCTGCAGGGGAAGGTTTGCTTTCATCCGCAGGCAAAATGATTGTTTTCACATCCTTCGGCTGCATGACAATTCCTTTTGTGTCATATACTCTCAAATTTTTTCCCCGGACTTTATACAGTTGAGGATGGAAAATAACAATAAAAAGCACACACACGCACAACAACAGGAAGAAAGCCCTGCGCCGGAAAAAAGACAAACCTAACGTCGCCACGATAAATCCCAGCCAGGCGCCCCGGGAAAACGTCAATCCCAGGCTCCATAGCACAGTCACGAACAAAAAACCCAACCAAACCCACACAAAAACACACCGGGGCAGAGAATGTCCTGAAGAGGCGCCCTTTTGACCGCGCCGCAAAAGCAGGTCAAAAATTCCGGCAAGGATAAAAGATAATATAATGCTGCTGGCCACAACAAGAAACCCGCCAAAATCGTTGGGGTGCTTAAAAGAGGATGTCACCCGGGCCTGTTCCACGATCTCGAAGCCGCGCACGAAGCCGCGCCCCGTCCAGGATTGGTATAATGCGTCAAGGGAGGTCAGGGTGACGGACAGGAAAAAAGCGGTCACCACCATTTTTAAATGCTTCCGGGTGGCCATCGTCGCGCAAAAGGCAAACAAAAGAATTAACCCCTCACTCAATTTAAAAAATAATGCCTCAAAACTTTTCAGGGGATACTGGCTTGTCACGGTCGATACAACATTCGCCGCCAGGAAAATTCCGCAGGCATAGATAAAAGCCCTTCCGGGGAACGGAACCATTCCAGGGAGAGACATCCCCGGGGGAAGCCCGGGACCGTTGCCCTTCCGGGATCTTAATAACCGGACATACTCTCTCCCCGCCAGGAACAAATAGCCCCATATAATTAAAGTCGCAAAAATCTCCACTAAACTGATCGATATTGGAAGAAAATACGCCAGGGCATAAAAAGAATAAGGGATCCCCCGTTCGCACCATCCCGGGAATTTCTGCATACAAATTATCCTTGCTTTTTATGGAAACTCTTTTGCCCGTAAAGCTGCCGTTCCACCAGCTTCAGATCCGCATCCACCATCATGCGGACCAATTGTTTAAAATTAACGCGCGGCTTCCATTTAAGCTGACGCCGGGCTTTAGAACTGTCGCCGACAAGAAGATCCACTTCCGTCGGACGGAAATATTTCTTATCGATCACCACATATTTTTTCCAGTCCAGCGCCTGATAAGAAAACGCTTCGTCCAGGAATTCCCGGACCGAACGGGTTTCCCCTGTGGCGATCACATAATCATCCGGCTTATCCTGCTGCAACATGAGCCACATCGCTTCCACATAGTCCCCGGCAAACCCCCAATCCCGTTTGGCATCCAGGTTCCCCAGATACAGTTGATCCTGCACGCCGTGCTTGATCCTGGCCAGGGCCATGGTAATTTTCCGGGTTACGAATGTTTCTCCCCGGCGAGGGGATTCATGATTGAACAGGATGCCATTACAGGAAAAAATATTATAAGCCTCCCGGTAGTTTACCGTCATCCAGTACGCATAGACTTTTGCGGCCGCATAAGGGCTCCGCGGATAAAAAGGAGTTTTTTCCGTCTGGGGAACCGCCTGAACTTTTCCGAACATCTCACTGCTGGAGGCCTGGTAAAAACGGGTTTTAATCCCGGAATCCCGGATCGCTTCCAAAAGCCGGGTCGTTCCCAGGCCCACGATTTCCCCGGTATATTCCGGGACCTCGAAACTCACTTTCACGTGGCTCTGCGCTCCCAGGTTATACACTTCATCCGGCCGGACCGTGCGCATGATGCGGTTCAAAGAACTGGCGTCATTCAAGTCACCATATAACAATCGCAGCTGCACGTTTTTTTCATGGGGGTCCTGATAAAGGTGATCTATTCTGGACGTATTAAAGGTACTGGAACGGCGGATCAGCCCGTAAACTAAATACTTCTTTTTTAATAAAAATTCCGATAAATACGCCCCGTCCTGCCCGGTAATTCCGGTAATAAGAGCGACTTTCTTCCTCGCCATAAGTTCCCTCCTGGTTCAGGCGTCCTTCATCCCGGGGACGCCAGCCCCGCCATGAAGAAGCCGAATTATAGACATTAGTATACCGGCAATAAGCCAAAAGTAAACGGATAGTTGCAAAGAATAAAAATGCACGTCGAAAAAGCTGTGCACAAGAAAGGCCGTCACCCCGGACAGGGTCCCTAGCAAAAGAACCACAAGCGCCTGAGCCTCCGGGGCAGGACAAAATCGCCGGAGTGTTTTAAACGCCGCCCCTGCCAGCGCCCCCAAAACCCACAAGAATCCGGCCAGCCCGGCCAGCCCCGTTTCCACCAAAACCTGGACAAAACAGTTATGCGCGTAAATCGGATATTGCCCCGCCGGCGTACGCTGAATCACATCCATATACGTATTCAACCCGTACCCAAACCAGGGCTTCCCCTTGACCAGAGAGAAGCTTTCTTTCCATACGTGTGTTCGCCACCGGACATCATCCAGCACAATTTCCGGGCGGGTCCGGGTGCGCTTACGCACTTCTAAAGGCGAAAATTTTACAAAACACCACGAACACACGAGAGCCACGAGGACAAGTCCCGTTAGAATCCTCCTGTTCCGGAAAGACAAAAAAACCAGT
This sequence comes from uncultured Planctomycetales bacterium, assembly GCA_964489065.1. Lineage (GTDB taxonomy): Bacteria > Omnitrophota > Gorgyraeia > Zapsychrales > JANLHA01 > JAGOJP01. Next base: position 41,602 of record CAZAXH010000001.1, read on the forward strand.
ATCCCCACCAACGCCGCCAGCCAGCCGGCCCGGGAAAAAGTCAAGATCAAGGTCCCGGCAACAAGGTTCCATAAAAGGATCAAAATAAAACGGTGCCACGGCTTTCTCAAAGGAAGGAAACATAAGGCGAAAAAAAACGGGACAGCAATCACACAATACCCCGCTAAACTATTAGGGTGCGGGAAAGCCGCCGTAACCCCGTCCCGCAGCATGGCGCGGTTTCTAAAGATATCGTGCCCCAGCCAAAAAAATTGCAGGAAAGCATCCATGGCGGTCACCAGCGTGGTGAACGCATAAACTTTAACCACCCTATAAATATGCTTGCGGTCCGAATAAAGTCCTGTCACCAGATAGAAAACAACAAACCATTCTAAGGTCTTTGTGACGAAACCCCGCAGAGATTTGGCCGGGTCCACGCTAAAGACGACCGAGAGAAAACAAACAGACAAAAAAAACAAAACCGCTTTGTCAATAGGCGTCCGCGGGATAAAATCCCACCCCAAGAACCGGGGGGCCGGGGAAAACGTCGGCGGCCTCCGGGAAGAACAGGAATGAATCCGGGTCAAGGGAAAAGTCCACAACACAAGCGCCCCGATAACACAAATTTCAATCACCGCTTTACTGTAGGGCAAAAAAAAGACAAGAATTAACAGTAAAACCCGCGCCGCAGCCGTCACCTTGTTCCCTCCGGCCGGCGGAGTATCTTTTTCCCAATCATCAATACGCCCCTTTTCCTTTAATAACAGCCGGGACGGTCCAAAGCATAATCCGCAAATCCAATCCAAAAGACCAATTATTGATATACCACAGATCCCATTTAACCCACCGCTTGAAGGAAAGGTCACTGCGGCCGCGCACCTGGGAGAGGCAGGTCACGCCAGGGCGGATCGATAAACGCTGAAGGTCCTGCTGATTATACTGCTCCACTTCATCCGGTGTCGGCGGACGCGGCCCCACCAGGCTCATGTCGCCCTTAAAAACATTATAAAGCTGCGGAAGTTCATCCAGGCTGAAACGGCGCAGCACCCGGCCCACCCTTGTCACGCGAGGATCTTTCTTCATTTTAAAAATCACCCCGTCCTTAACTTCATTGTTGTTCAGCAGGCTGGATTTCAGTTGCTCGGCGTTGTTCATCATGGAACGGAACTTAAACAGCCTGAAGCGTTTCCCCTTTAATCCCACCCGTTCCTGGACATAAAAAACCGGGCCCGGGGAATCGAGCCGGACCAGGATGGCGATCAAAAGGAAAACCGGAGAAAGAAGGGCCAGAAGGGCCGAGGACAAAAGGATATCGGAAAACCGCTTCAGGGCGAACTCGGTCGGATGATGTTTCCTCTGTTTATAAGTTAAAAGAGGAATGATCCCCATATAACTGATCTCAATGAAAGACAGCGGGCCCTCAAAATTTTCAGGGACGATCCTCACCCCTAAATGCATCGTTTGGGCTTTTTTGATAATATCACCGATCAATTCTCGCTCCGATGGGATCGTTACGACAATCTCATCTACAAAATGTCTCCGGGCCACATAGGGGAAATCCCTCACCTTGCCCAGCACCGGGAACCCGTCGATCTCCTCCTTATGATCATCGAGGAACCCGACGACATGAAACCCCCATTGCGGGTTCTGGCAGACTTCTTCCAGGACAACCCCTCCGACCTTCCCCGCCCCTACAATCAGGACATTAATATTATGGAACCCCCCGGCGATGAGCTTGCGGACAATCAGCCGTTTAATCACCCTCCAGCCGCTCAAAAACAGGCACAACAGCAGGAAATTCTCTCCGAAAACTTCACGGGAAAAAAATTTGTATTGGGCGAAAAAGATAATCGCGGCCATAAGGACACTTACGTAAAAAAGGTTCAGAATGACCCGGGCGATTTCTTTCGGAATCGGGAGACTCCGGTCCGTAGCATACAGGCCTTTGCGGTGAAGAAACCCCATGATAAAAATCGCCCACAGCACAAAAATAAAAATATATTGATCCGAATTAGGCAGGGTGACGCTCTGGAAAATATCCGCCAGAGCGTTATACTTCAAATAATAAGGGACCAAAAAACCGATCCAGATAAAAATAAAATCGATAAAAAGATACAGCGGATAGACTTTCCTGATGGAGGTAATCATATTTTAAAACCAACGGCCCTCTTGCGGCACCTGATTCCAAAGTTTTTTTCTTTAATTCTACCCGTGGATAAAATATTGCGCAATATCAAATACAGGCGCGGCACTTCCTGTCTCCAGCCCTGTGGGGGCTCATCGTTGTCCAGGAACTCCCTTCCCGGCCCGGTCTCTCATCCCCGCCTTAAATAAAAGCGGGGAATTCCCGCCAGGACTTAAAAATCCCCGTGGGGGAAAATCTTTAAGGAACCCGTGATTTCCTGAGCCTGGCCCCCACGAATTCCCGGACCACCAGCCTGATAAAAGAGGTGTTCCCGATCAGATACCTCTTCCACATCCGTTTCGGTTCCTGAAAAAAACGGAACAGCCACTCCAGCCCCCAACGCTGCATCCACCGTGGTGCCCGGCGCGTTTTTCCCGCCACGACGTCAAAACTTCCGCCGACGCCCATGACAAAAGGCACACCCAGCTGCGACCGATAGCGGCTTAAGAAAATCTCTTTCTGCGGGGACCCCATGGCCACGAAAAGGATATCCGCCGAAGAACGTCTGATCTGCCGAACAAGCCCGGCTTCTTCCTCCGGGGTCCAGTAGCCGTTGCGGTATCCGGCGATCTTTAACCCCGGGAACCGGACCCGATAGATATCAGCGACCGCCTCCACAACCGGCTGGCGGGCCCCCAGGAAAAAGACCGAGTATTCCCGCCGAGCCGCGAGCGCGACCAAATCTTCCATTAAATCAATCCCCGTCACGCGCTCTTTCAGCGGAAGGCCAAACCAACGGGATACCCAAACCAAAGGCATACCGTCCGCATTAATAATGTCGCAGGCCGAAATGATATCATAAAATGCCGGATCCTTGCGGACCTTTAAAAGCTTATCCACATTGACCACGACATGCTGACAGGACCGGCGCTCTTTGATCCACCGGTCAATACGGTCAACGGTTTCGGCCCGGCTCAAGTTGTCGATCGGGCAACCGAAAAGATAAATACGTTCCGAAGGGGTCATGAAAACGCCCTCACCAGTATTCGGATAATCCGTTTCGAAGCTTTCCCATCCCATAAAGCAGGAACACGTCCCTGCCGGGCCTGCCCCCGGAGAATCCGACGGACAAGCCCCGGCACGCGGGCGATTTTGTCCCCGACAAGAATATTGGTCCCCTCCCGTAGGGTGACCGGCCGCTCCGTGCTGGACCGCAAGGTCAAGCACGGAACATGCAGAAACGTCGTCTCCTCCTGGATGCCGCCGCTGTCCGTTAACACAAATTTCGCGTCCCGGCAGAGAGACAAAAACTCAAGATATCCCAACGGTTCAAGGCAATGCATCCGCGCCGGGATCCGGATGCGGAAGGTTTCCATAGTCTTCCGGGTCCGCGGATGTGCGGGAAAAACAACCGGAACCTGTTGGGCCACGTCGGCGATCATCGAGATCAGCCGTTTTAACTGCCGTTTATCATCAACATTCACGGGGCGGTGTAGGGTCAGGACACCGTATGTTTTCAAAAATTCCGTTAAAGGGGCGCTCGCCCAAGAACTTTTGTCCGCCTCACGGATTTTTTCAAGCCCCACGATAAGGCTGTCAATCATCGTGTTACCGACGAAGTGAATCGTATCCGCCGCATGCCCTTCTCTCCGGAGATTGTCCACCCCGCTTGCTTCTGTCACAAACAGAAAATCCGAAATGCTGTCCGTAACGATACGGTTCACTTCTTCCGGCATCGTCCGGTCAAAGCTTCTCAAGCCGGCCTCGACATGCGCGACCGGGATATTCAACTTTTTCGCCGCCAGGCACGCGGCCACGGTGGAGTTAACGTCCCCGACCACCACCACAACCGCAGGTTTTTCTTTAAGACAAACACGTTCGAAAGCGGTCAGGACCTTTGCCGTTTGTTCAGCGTGAGAGCCGGAACCAGCCTCCAGACAATACTGCGGGGCCGGGATGTCCAAGTCTTTAAAAAACCTGTCCGACATCGCCGCGTCATAATGCTGGCCGGAATGCACCAGGACAGGGCGGACCGCCGGCTGGCAGCGGCATTCTTTGAGCAGACAGGCAATTTTCATAAAATTCGGCCTGGCCCCGGCGACAAAAACAATCTTTTGTTTCCTTTTCATAGCTTAGCGTCCTTCATCCTTCTGGGAGGCCAGCCCGGATCTCTGCAAATAATGAAAATAATAACTCAACGCGAAAAACATCCACGCCTGCGACCAGCGCATATAAGGGATCGTTATCCGGTAGAACCGTTTCTGCTGATAGCAAAAAAATCCGCTGGCCGTTTGCATGTGGCAGACCGTCCAGCCGATGACCTTTTCAATCAAAGCGGCGTAATCTTCCACCAAACCGGCAGTGACCGCCAGCGAAAGCAAACTGGCGGTGGCATGCACATCCACCGGATAAACCCGGTTATTATAATACTTCGGAATGCCTTCCGGACTAAAAAAATGTTTAAAATAATAATCCAGCCCTGCCGAAAAATATTTTTGAAAACGAGTGTCTTGACTCCAGAGCTGATACCGATAGAGCGCTTCCAGGTTATAGGCCGTATGGAAGCTGTCGATCCACTGCTGATTCGGCTGTGTCCCATAAAACCAGCTCCCGTCGGGATTTTGCAGCCGGCAGCAAAAGGCCACCGAGCTCTGCGCCGCCTTAAGAAGCGCCGGATCTTTTTTATGGCAAGAAACCCGCGCCAGGAACGCGGACGCCAGCAAAGACGCGTTAATAATCCGCGAGCGGTCCACGGGCGTATAGGAAAAACAAACGTTGCCGGCGTCGTCCTCACTGCGATTCAGGTCGTTTTGGATAAAATCCGCGACCGACAGGGCAGTACGGCACAGATCGTCCTCCCCGGTCAGTTCGTAAGCGTCCAACAACGCGTGCCCGGAAAAAGTCGAAACGATGACGTTGGGCACCCCCTGGGGGACAAAAAACGCGCGCGACTGCCAGTCAAAAGGGTATCCCCAGCAGGCGCCCGCATACCCCGTCGATTGCCGGTCCTTGAGTATCCGGCTCAGGGTCTTTATATATTGATACGCCGGTCCCTCGGCAAACGCACGATACAGATACGTATACCCGCTCAAGAATAACGCCACGCCCTTCGGATTGTAATCCTTGGGCACCTGCAAAAACAAACGCAGGTTGACCGGGCACCGCTTGAAAAACTGCAGCCAAGCGATCCTGGCCCAGGCGTGTTCCCTTAAAAAGCTACGCTGAAAAATCCGGGAACGTAAACCGTCAAAAGGGTCCCACCCCTGAAAATTTTCCGCCTCGCAGGCCCCCCTCAAACGGTTCAAAGAATCAAGGATATAATTCATGGAGATCGATATCTTGAGGAGCCCGGGTTTCCAGACTTTTTAAAATTTTTAATGTCGTCAAAGAAACAAGCAGGATGTCCTCAAGGGGAATCGGGCTCCCGCCTCCTTTATGAACCGCATCGATAAACGCCCGCACCTCTTCCCGGTGCCCCTTTCCCGGGAAACGGGCTGTTTCTTCCCGCCCCTGGATATATCCCGTTCCCTGGCGGAAATCCTGAATCACAAAACTGTTACCGGCGGTAAATATTTCGCAGCGCTCTTTGGGCATCCGTCCGGAGCCCATAGCTGTATATAAAATATGGCCTGCCGAACCGTTTTTAAAGGCCAGTTGAACAAGCAGATTATCTTCCGGTTGCCATTTCCCGCTCCTAGAGGTGACTCCCGTCGCCATGACCCGGACCGGTTCTGCCCCGGCCCAATAAAGCATCAAGTCCACGAAATGGCACATCTCCCCCAGTACCCGCCCGCCTCCGATGTCCGGAAGCTGAATCCAGGAATCCGCCGGAATGTACCCGGCGTTAACCCGGATGTCCATCATGACCGGGCAGGCCTGCGGCTCAAGATGACTTTTCACCCAGGTGCTTAGCGGCGCGAACCGCCGGTTATACCCGACCATCAGCCCCGGGTTCTCACGCCCCAGGGCGGCCGTCATTTTCAATTCCTCCATCGTCAGGCACAACGGTTTTTCCACAAAAACCCGTTTCCCCGCCTTAAGACAGGCGTTGGTATACAACCCGTGCGTATTGTGGCGGGTCGCGATAAAAACGGTATTCAGGACTTCCGATGCGATAATGGCGTCCGGATCGGTAGACGCGGTGTTAAACCCGAATTTCTCCGCCACGTTCCGGGCGGATATCCCTTTCGTGGTGACGACAGTATCCAGCGACACGTTCAAATCTTTCAAGGCCGGGAGCAAATACCCCTGGGCAAAACTGCCCGCCCCGATAAATCCGACATTCACCGCCTTGAGCGGCTCCGATCCGACGGGAACCGAACGCCTGGCCAAAGGCCCGGGCGCGCGCTCGTAGGTCAGGAGAATCCCGATATAGGGCTCTCTTCGGGTCATCATCAGGTCATACGCGCCTAAGGCGTCTTTAAAATCAAACACCTGGGTTATCAGGGGTTCAACCTTCACCATGCCACGGGCGATCATTTGCACAACCACATCCATGTTCCGGTTCTCGGTGAACCGCACATACGGATAGGGATAATCCTGCCCGCGCTCCTCATAAAGCGGATCATAACGTCCCGGGCCGTAGGAGGTCGCCATCTTAATCTCAAGTTCCTTCCGGTAAAAATGGGGCTCCCGGGGCACCGCAACCGGGACATCCCCAACGATAACAATAAGGCCTTTCTTGCGCAGGATTTCCGTCGCCAGAAGGACAGGATCATTATCCGCAGAGGACGCGGTGATGATGACCTTATCAAACCCGTGCGGCCCGGCAAACGAATCAAGCGCGCGCGAAAGCCCGGAAGACGTCCGGTTCTCCGCCGCGTGAATCCCCATCTCCCTCGCCTTGGCCACCGTATAATCGGAAACATCGATACCGAACACAAAACAGCCGTTGGCTTTTAAAATCTGGGCAACGAGTTGCCCGATCAGACCCAACCCGACCACACAGACATTATCTCCTATTTTAACGTCCGCCTGCCGCACCCCCTGCAGGGCGATCGCTCCAACGGTGGTAAAGCACGCCTCCCGGGGGGAAACCCCCGCCGGCACTTGAACGGCAAGGTTCCGGGGCACGCAAACGACTTCGGCGTGCGAGGCGTAATCCTGCCCGGCGCAAGCCACCAGGTCGCCGGGGCGAAACCGTTCCCCTTCTGCGGCCTCCAGGACAACCCCGCAGCTGCTGTACCCCAGCGCCTTGGGCCAGTCCAGCTTATTCTTCACTTTATGAATGGTCGACAACAGCCCTTCCTTGCGGATATTGTCCATCACCTGCTTAACAAGGTCCGGCCTTTTCTTCGCCTTCCCCAGCAAAGACAGTTTCCCGGTATGAACCGTTGAACGCTCCGTCCCGGCGCTAATCAGCGACACATGGTTCTGCACCAGCACCGCTGCAGGCAAAAGGGCCGGAACCGGCACCTCCTGCAGATTTAAATCACCGGTTTTTAAATTCTGCACCAATTGTTTCATGAATCCAGGAACCTCCTCATCCATAATTCACAGGTCAAAAACTGATAAATCCGGTAAGCGTTATCCTCCCGGCCGCAGCGGTCGGCATCAATCAAGGCGCGCACCCTATCCGGATTCAATAAGCCGCGCTTTTTTATATTACCATAAGATAAAACATCGTCCACTAATTCGCGTAAATCTCCGGCCATCCACGCGCGCAGGGGCATCCCGAAAGACGCTTTCGGACGGTATACAATCCGCTTCGGCAGCACATCTTCCGCGGCCTTTTTAAGCAGATACTTCGCCGTGCGGTCTTTAATCTTAAACCGGCCCGGCAGAGCCATCGCCCATTCAACCACGGTTTTATCGATAAAAGGAACCCGCACTTCCACCGAAGCCGCCATGGAAGCCCGGTCCGTGTACGTCAGATTCAAGCCGGTCATAAACATATGGATATCCGTAAAACACATCCGGTTAATATCATCCCGATCCGGATTCTTATAAAAAAGCTCATCATGCTGGGCGAAGAGAGCATCGACCTGGGAATCAAACTGCCGGTTGAAGAGATCGCACAATTCCAACCGGCCGTAATAGGAATAGCTCCGCATATACGCCTCCCCCCAGGGCATGTCCGCAAAAGAGAAAAACCGTTTCGCCCAACGGACCGGCCGCAAGCCCCAGCGGCCCAGCCGCACCGGCATCCCTGACAGGGCGGTGGAACACGTCGCCTTGACCGGCCCCGGCCAGCGGCGGATTTTCCGACTCAAAAGCGTGGCATAATGGCGCCGATACCCGGCAAAAATCTCATCCGCGCCCATACCCGAAAGCAGCACTTTCAGTCCCCGCTGGCGGGCGCATTGACAGATCAGATACGTATTGATGGCCGCCGGATCCCCGATAGGCTCATCCAGGATGGAGACCATATCCTGGAGAGAATCCACCACCGAGGGCGTGACCGGGATATCCGTGTGTCGGACTCCCAAAACCCGCGCGATATCAGCCGCGTATATATTATCGGCCGGCATGCGCTCGACCCGCTGGTCCCGGCGGGACACAGTGATGGTAAACGTGGAAAGATCCGGGTTTCCTTGTTTGGCCAAAGCCGTGATATACGAAGAATCAAGCCCTCCGCTCAAGAACGCCCCCACCGGCACGTCCGCAACAAGATGCCTTTTTACGCTCTCTTTCATGACCTGGCGCAAATCTTCGATCAGTTTTTTTTCCGGCAGAACGGCTGGCGGCCCGCTAGGCAATTCCCAGTAGCGGTGCTGGCTTAAAGAAACGTCTCCCGCGGCCAACCGGACTTTCAAGAAATGCGCCGGCGGGACCTTATACACATCCTTGAATATGGATTCGTTTCCCGACGGCCAAAGATAATTCAGGCAGGACACCAGCACAGAGGGGTTCACCTCTTTCCGGATCCCGGGGAGCCCCAAAAACGCTTTCAATTCCGAAGAAAAAATAAAGCACCCCGGGATCCCCCTGGAGTAAAAAAGCGGCTTGATCCCGAAATAATCCCGAACCAAATACAATTCGTTTTTGAAACGGTCCAGCAGCCCGAACGCGAACATCCCCTGCAGCATGGCGAAACTGTTCTGGCGATAACAGCGGAACAGCTCAAGCACCACCTCGGTATCGGAACCCGTTTGAAAGCGGACTCCCCGCCGTTCAAGCGCAGACCGCAGGTCCCGGTAATTATAAATTTCTCCATTATAAACAATCACCAGCCCCTCCTTTTCCATGGGCTGGTTCGCGTTTTCAGAAAGGTCAATAATCGCCAGCCGCCGGTGGCCCAGCGCCAGACCGCCGTCCTGCCAAAGGCCCTGCGCATCAGGGCCCCGGTGCCGCAGAACCTGATTCATCGCTTTCACGTGTTCGTGGGCGTCCGGCAGGCCGAAAATCCCGTTTATCCCGCACATAACTCCTCCTCGCCAGCGGTACCCCGGGATGTCCATTCCTTCAAAAAGCGCCGCATACGGCCGTCAAAAACTTCAAAAGTGTATTCCCGCAAGAACTTGAGCCTGGCCTGTTCTCCCATATTCCACCGCCACGCGTCCTCCTGCATCAAAAATTCAATCTTTTCCGCCAACGCCGGAGCGTCCCCAGGAGGGATCACAAATCCCGTTTGATTAACATCAACAATATCCGGAATCGCCCCCTCGTCGGTCGTCACCACCGGCAAGCCATACTGCATGGCCTCCAGCAGGACAAGAGGAAAGGTGTCGTTCTGCGTCGGATAAACAAAAATGTCCGCCGACCTGAAGGCAGCGGCCTTGTCCGCCCCGCCCAGGAAACCAGGAAACGAAACCTCGCGCATCATCCCCTTTTCCTTTGCCCAAAGAGACAAATCCTTTCGGCTGACGTCAAAATCGCCTCCGGCGATACAAAGACGGAAGGGCAGTCCCTTCTCTTTCAGGTTGAAAGCAGCCTCCATCACGGTCCCTATCCCCTTGCTCCTCACCAAATTTCCCAAGAACAGAATCGTGAAAAGATGCGGCCTTTTCCTTTCTTCCCGGAGCTCCTCCCATTCCTCCTCCGGACAGGCCAAAGCCACCCCGTTGGGAACGACAGCCACCTGCGAACGGGAAACATAAGCTTGAATATCCGGATAAAGGCTCTCCGAAAGAAGAATCACCCGGGTGGCGGAAAAACAGTTTTTATATAAAAACCTCCACAACACACCCTGCCGGGAACGGACTCCCTTCCCGTGTAAATGATAGACCAGCCTCGCCCGGAAGGCCTTCACGACAAAAACCAAAAACAGATCTTTCAAGAATCCGATTCCCGTCGGGGTAAGCGTCATATAAACGAGAGCGGGCCGTTTTCTCCGCATCATCCGTGCCAGTCTTGCGGCTAGAAGGATCGCGCCAATGGCCTTGCGCCAGGAAAAACGGTTGATCTCTTTCATCCGGGAAGATGTGTTGAGCGGCAAGACCTCGCAAGAAAATTCCGTTTGAAGGCCAGGGCTGGCCAAGAGGGCCTCATTCACCGCCGCCGGACCTATCCAGGGAGGAGGCAGGTGAACCAAAAAAAGGATTAACGGTTTCATCGCGTTTCGCCGGGTTGTCCCAACGGCCGTGTCTCCGATGGACGAGAGACAAGGGACCACAATCCGGCCAGGTTCCCGGCCAACCGGTCAAAATAAATTCTCTTGTTCCGGGACAGCGCCATATACAGATTTTCCAACATCTGCCCGAAAGAAGACCACAAAAAAAGAAGTTTAGAAAATTCCTTAAATTTCCTGACGATATAAAAACGGTTCACGATCTGCATTTTCCCGAAAAGGACATGGTCATTGCCTTCGGTATAATCCTTAATATGCTGCACCCGGGCCTCCGCAATCACAGCGAGCTTATACGCCTTGCCCACATTATAACTGAAATCCAGGTCCTCCCCGTATCCGTAGCCTTCAAACCATTCGTCAAACCGGTACCGCTGAAAGATCTCCCGGCGCCAGACCGTCGCCCCCCCGAAAATCCAATCCGTAAAGATACTGTCATCCACCGGAGACAGCATGGCGCCGTAGCCGGACCGCATAATCCGACCTTTGGCTTCGCTTCCGGTCAAAAAAATCTTTTTCATAAAAGACGTCTTCCTCTTTTCCACATTGATAATGTTAAAAGCCGCCCCGCCCACCTCTTCCCCATTCTCTTCCCAGAACTGCAGCATATTTCGCAGGGCGCCGTCTTCCAGAATAATGTCATCGTCAAAAAAGCAGACCAGATTCACATCGGCCGCGACATGAGCCAGCCCCTGATTTTTCTGCTTGGTCAGGCAGGCATGGGAAGCCCGGACATAATAAATGGATAACTGGGGGAATCCCTCCACAAGATCTGCCACAGGTACATTCCCTCCGTCCACAATAATAATCTGCGCGATCAAATCTTTCTGAGGCACCGCACTCTCCAGAAAACGCGCGAGCACACGGCTCCGGTCGGCGGTAGGAATAATCAGGGCCATCCGCAAGGGAGCGGGCTTGCGGCCGTTATAATGCAGGCACACCGCCAGTGAGGGCGGTTTCGGGTTCAGATAAAACATGCGGGACGTGATCAACCGCAGTTTTAAATACTGGGTAAACCGTGAAGGGTATTTATGAAAAATCAACACCCCGAAGAAGCACCCCCAGGTCCTTAAGTTAAGCGGAAAAACCCGCAAGGACTGAAGAAATTCCCGGACAGCCAGCCGATAATTATCCTGCTGCCAGAGGCGCATCGCCTGCTGGCTGATTGACTGGGCCCGGAATTTCCGGTCATACCAGAACGCGTAACGCCGCAACTTGGTTTTGACCTGCGCCAAGCCGACCGGATGGCTGCGGATCTTTTTACGGTGGACCTGGTTGGCGATCCAAAAATATTGCAGCTGCTCGACGGAACGTTCCGAGCTGATCCGCCCCCAACGGTAATCCAACAAAATTTCCTCCACCACCCCGACCCGGCCTTTCTGCTGGAGGCGCAGCCAGCAGTCATAGTCCTGGCTCACCGGGAAGTCAGGGGAATATCCGCCGATGCTTCTCAAGGCCTCCATGCGCCCGCACCAGGCTGAATGAGCCGGACGGGACCAGGGGCGATTAAAATAATCTGCGGGACAGGAGGAATGAATCGGCTGACCATCATTATTGATAATCCGGATCCAGGTCCCGACCAAAACCGTTGTCGGATACCGCAAGAGATATTCCACTTCTTTCATAATCCTCTCGGGATAAGCCCGGTCATCGCTGTCCATGCGGGCAAAGAAAACCCCCCGGGCCTGCGGGATCAACGTGTTGAGCGCCCGGGCCAGGCCCACCCCGGGCCCCCGGAAGACTCTGATCCGGCTATCCGCCCGGGCCTGCTGAAGCAGCCATTCATAATTAGCGCAAGACAGAGAGCCGTCATCCATAATCAGGAATTCCCAATGCGTGTATATCTGACGGCAGATGCTCTCCACCGCTTCTTTCAGGTAAAGAGGGTTTTCATCCCTGGTCGCCATCAGGACGCTCACCAAAGGCCAATCTCTCTTCGTCATAACTCTTTTTCTCCCTGACAAGGGAACCCCCCGCCCATAGGCGTGGCCCCCAGAAACAATGCGCTCCGCGGAATAATCTGCTTCGTAACATACGCGCGGAGATCCCCGGAGCAACAGACCTTATTAACCTCCCGCGTTCATCCACGGGCATGCCCGTGGTCGTCTGCAAAGGCGGATAAAAATCCATGTCAGAAAAGCCATGGAAATAACCATTCCCCATTTAAAAACCGCGGGCCGAAAAACAAACCGGACCGTATGCTCTCCAGCCGGGACGCCCACCGCCCACATGCACCCGTTGGCTTTCAGTAAATTTTCCCGCCGGCCGTCCACATAACAGGCCCACCCCGGATACCACGTATTGCTGACGACCAGAAACCCGGCCCGCGGGCTGCTGACGCGATAAGCGATTTCTTCCGGAGCGTAACGCTCCGGAAGAATGCTGCTTGTCCCGGGTGCACCCTCTTTTTCCGCAGGATAAACATGTTGCCCTGGCTCCGGGGATAAAAACACCTTGTTTCCGGGGCAGACCCGGCCGTCATAAAAACCAGCCCAAAAATCCCTCTCCGGCATAACGCCGGAATCATATCTGAAAAAAGCCCGCGAGACAAAAAGATCATTCCGGTATATCCTGATCCCTCCCTCTCCTTCCCACACCAAATGGAAATGCGCGTCATGAAGAGGGGTGTCTTCGTGAGTCAAAATATATTTCACGTTACACAGCCCTAACACTTCCGGGTCAAGCCCGCGCGCCAGGCTGCGGACCGTTCTGGGCTCCACGCTTTCATAGCCGTTGATCGTTTCAATCCCATACATAGAAAGGATATTCGGGGAATAAATCGGCTTATAATTTCTACTCATGTTATAAATCAAAACTCGGTATAAATCCTGATCTTTTTTCAAAAAATGCACGGATGAAGTCGATGGGTACAACGGGGACTCCCGGGAATCCGTCATCGGAAGCCAGTCCCGGGCGAAAAACGCGAGCTGCAACACGTTAAGAACAAGAATACCGGCCATAAAAGCCGGGTTCCTCAGGCGGCCCTGAAGATGGCCCCAAAGCAAAGCCAATCCCAGGAACATCGTTATTAACGGAAATAACATGTGCGGCGATGAAAAACGGAAATGCTCCAGGAGCTTCTCCACCCGGCTGAAATACCACGGTTGGTTTCCGGCTTGCAGGTTCGCCATCTGCATATGATTTTTCACGTAATCCATGGCCAGGTTATGCACCTGACCATAGTGCGTCAGAAGTAAAAAATTGGCGACCCCCAGTGCCGTGACCACTCCCAAAAAGACGGCAAAAAACTTTTTGACAAAAGGGCGGAACACTCCGCGGTCTTTTTGACCCAAATAAAAAGACAGGCCAAAGGCAGACAGCACGCTCATGGCGAAAATATAAACGATAAAGAACCGATGATAAACATATTTGAGAAACGGAGTCAGCAACGGGACGCCGATCCCCAGGGTCGCGATTCCCCAATAAACGAGAATCCTTTTATCTTGCCGGATCCCTTTGACGCTGAACACACCGAAAACAAACGGCAAAAACCCGATAAACCCGTTATAAAACATCATCGTCGTGGAGGCCAGTTTAGTTAAATCAAACGCGCGGACGTTCCCGGCCAACTGGGGAAAAACAAAACTTATCAACCCGACAATACCCCAAAACCTCTGACTCAAAGGGACCGGCCCCTGCCCGACCTGCGCCCACTGTCCGTTTTGAAAAACATCGTAATAAAACAGCTCCAGAGTCGGAGCCAGCATCACCGCCGCGCTCCCCACGGCCAGGGCAGAAATCATCACAAACCGTTTGAGTACCGTCCTTGCCGGCGGGCGCGGCCCGCCGGCAAGCCACCCCAGGACCGCATACGCCAAAGTCAAAAACACCAAAAAACTCATCGTCTGAACAGAAGACGCCAACATCGCTATTCCCAGAAACAAACCGCATGCGGCGATATCCCTCTCCCTTCCCTCTCCCGGCTTGAGACTCCGATCCAAAAACAGGATCACCAGCGGCATCCAACAAAACGGGCCCAGAATCCAGGGGAAAAAAGCCGTGGTGACAAACATGCTATTCAGCATATAGGAAAGGCCGCCCATCAGAGCCGCTTCCCAGACAAGACCGTAATGCCTGAGCAGACCGGACATCGACAAACCGGCGATCAGAAGCAGCGAGAAAATCTGCCAGAAATAAGCCCGTTCGACCGGGAAACCCAGCAGATAGATAATATTCGTCACATCAAAATTCCCGGCCATCGTCAGCGCATATTGCGGAAATCCCCCCAGGATAAACGGATTCCAGTAGGCGCCGCGGCCTGACTGCCAGGCGGTTTGCATGAATTTCTTATACGGCAAATACTGCACCACCACATCATTTAGAAAATGATTATACACCTGGGTGGATTTGGCCTGGGCGTACGGGAGGATCAGGGTGTTCAGCAAATCTCCGGGGAAAAGATTCTTGTCCCCTTTGAGGACAGGGACAAACAGGAGGGCCAGCATCAACACGAAAAACGTGAAAGCGCCCGGCCAGCCCCGCAATTTTTTGTCAAAAAAAACATTCTCTCTCATGAATAAATCAAACGCTCTCTTTAGTTTCATCCATTTTGATTCCAGAGGATCAAATTTCAGGTCAACGCCGAACCCAAGACACGTCCTTACCGTAGGCCCACGTCAGCCCTAAAAGACACCAAAACGGGATGGCAAAGAAAGGAAGTTCCAGCGTAACGAGGAAGTTCGCGACCACAATCCAATACACTAAAATGGCCACTAAAAAAAAACCGGTCGTGTCACTGGCCCGGCTGAACCGCAATGTCAGATAGATCACCGCCCACAGAAGCAAGGAAATCATCCCCAGCCCCAGCCACCCCGCCCGGTAAAAAATGTGCACATAAGAGTTGTGCGGCTCCATCCAGCCGACACTTTCTAACTCCATCCTGTTCCAGCCCATAATTTCAATGCTGGAGGAACGGAAGGGTTTCCCAAAATGCATGCCGAAAACCGGCTGCGTCCGGGACACATCCCTCAACATGTCCCGCCACACCAATAACCGCCACAGGATGTTATTCGTCGGCTCATTGGAAAAAGGCCGCTTTTCTTCATGAACGCCCTCTCCCTCTGCCGTCAGAGCAGCCAGTGTTTCCGGTGAATCGGGGACCGCAGAAGAAGCCGAATCCGGAACCGCAGAAGAAGCCGCAACCAAGACGGGCTCCCCGGAATCCTTGACCGGAACAGGCGCAACTATCTCTTGTTTTATCTTTTTCAACATGACGACCGTGTCTGTTTCTAAAATCCTACCGTCATCATTCATAAAATCCACCGTCGTATCTTTAGCATATAATTGGACAGGAACATCCCGCATGACATAACCTGACTGCTGCTCCCGGATGTACTGGTCAGCTTCCTTAAACTGCGCCACCAGGGATTTGATCCGCGTCACGCTGGCGATTTCTTCCGGGCGGCTGAACGTTCCCACTAAAAGCACAGCCACGGCCACAAAAATTATGCCTCCCAGAACAATCCTTAAAAAACGGACTTTGGTCATGTGCTGAATCAGCTTTAAGCCCGAAAAGACCCCCAGCCCGATGAAACAGGCCAAGATGTTAGCCCGGGAACTGCTCAAAAGCGTCAAGTATGGCAGAAACAGCAGCAAAAAACCTACCAGGAACCACCGGATTTCGGCAAACCGCACACGAGAGATCAGGACCAGGCTTAAAAAAACATAGCTGAACATAAAATATGTGTAACAGTGCATAGAGCGGATGACTAAGAAGGTCAACAGAAAAATCAGCAGTATCGTATTGATAACCGGATTAAAAAATTTCTTATTATAAAAAGATGCGGCAAACCAGGAAAAAAACGCATAATAAAATAACGCCGCGTTCCGCAAAGCCAACGCACCGTGTTCCTGATATCCGATAAAAACCTTCAGAAAGATGAAAATCCCGAGAACGGCAGCCCCCCCCCTATACAAAGAGAGCGGGGGACGGAAATCCGGGAACCCCCGGACGGCTTCCTTTCCTATCCAGAGCAGAAAACAGAAAACGAGCAGAACCTCGCCGACAAAAACAGGAAAAGGGAGAAAAGGAAGTTGAAGGTGAAGCTGCGCAAAGGACCGATTAAAAAGGGAATACCCGGCGGCGAAAAAACACAGCGCGCTCAGCGCAACATAATCCAGGATATCCAAAAAAGAAGCCCGATTATTCATTCAAATAGCCATCCGGAGGCAAGACACAAGAAGCATCATCGGACACGCATCTTGAGCATCAGCCCCATAATTTTAAAACCGTCTTTTAACGCGCTTAATTTAGACCGGCTCCCTTCCGGCCGCTTGCGATAAATAACTGGAGGCTCCTCGACACGAAGGCTGTTCTTAACGGCCTTCGCCGTAATTTCGGTTTCTATTTCAAAACCTTTGCTGGTAAAATTCATTTTTCGCGCCGCCTCAGAGGACAGGGCGCGATAGCCGGACAGGATATCGGAAAACCTGGTCCCATACAATAAATTGAAAAAAGAACAAATCATCTTGTTCCCCAAAACACGATGCTGACGCCAGACCTCGCTGTTGGCCGCGTTCAAACGGTTTCCCACGACCATATCGGCCCGGCCTGCCAAAATGGGGTCAATGATCTTTCGGATATCAGACGCGCTGTACGTCGCGTCGCCGTCAACCGTAACATAAACATCCGCTTCAATTTTTTCAAACGCAATCTGCATGACACTCCCTTTTCCCTGGGTATGTTCACGCATCACCGTCGCGCCCGCAAGCTCGGCCACATCGCACGTGCGGTCTGTAGAACAATTATCTACAACAAAAACCTCGGCCTCAGGTAGAGTGTCTTTAAAATCCCGAACCACGTCCCCGATGGTCAATTCTTCGTTAAAACAAGGAACAATGATCGCTATGCGCGGCGAGGGCGAACGCTTCATCCGTCTTTTCCTTTCTTGCTTCCCGGCCGACAGCAGCCAGGCAGTAAAGTTCCCCGAATTTCCTCTCGCATATCAGGATATCCAGTCCCACCGCTTTCAATTCCGCGGCAAGGGTTTCATCCGTATATTCAATCTCATGCGTCGGATCCAGCCGCCACTCCAACCCGGCTTCCCTTTTATACAAAGTAATCCAATCCCGGTCAATGACCGGCACCCGGATTAAAAGCCGTGTCGTTCTTCGCAAAAGGGCCTGCAGAAAAGCCGGCCGGTCAACAATATGTTCCAGGACATTCGACAGCACAACCGCGTCAAAAACCCTGTCCCCCAGGCAGTCCGGCGCCTTCCCCACAACATATTCAATGTTGCCCAAATCATAATGCGCCCGGGCTTCCGCGATATTGGCCGGGTTTTTATCGACCGCGACAATCTGATGACAAGAGCAGGCCAGGTCGTAGGTCAAGGCCCCGTTGCCGCACCCGACATCCAAGACAATCCAGTCTTTCTGAACATGATCAACAAACCACTTATGGTAATTAATAAGCCGGTGCTTGGGGTGAAGGCCGCCCGGCTCCAGGCAACAGGAGAACCGTCCGGCATACCGGTAAGCAAGGTTATGCAGCTGCAAGGACCGGCGGACGATAAACCGGGCAAAAGGCTTATGGCAAAAAACAGCGATGAGTATCTTCTTAACAACCTGACTTAATGTTCGCATAAATCTCTTTCTCCTGCTGTAAAATAGCATCCAGGCTATGCGTTTCTTCAATATATTTCCGGGCCGCCTGCCCCAGGCAGGACTGAAGGGCGGAGTCCACCATAACCGTACAGATCGCCTTCAGAATCGACGCTTCGTCCGTACGGCATAAATAACCGGTTGCCTCATGTCGAATGATATTATTGATCCCTTCAATATCGCTTCCGATCACCGCCAAGCCGCAAGCCATGGCCTCCAGCAACGTCTTGGGCATCCCTTCACAAAATGACGGTAAAATATAGACCCCATACCGGTTGTAAACCTTCGGCAATTCGCTATTGGACACCTTCCCCAACAGGTTGGCCTTTATATTATTTTTTTTAATATAACTTGTCAACTCCTCTTTTAACCGCCCTCCCCCCACCACATCCAGAGTGTATGGCGTCTGGCGCACCGCATCCAGCAGAGTGAAAAGGTTTTTTTCTTTTTCCAGCCGTCCAACAAACAAAATCCGGTCCGAAGCCCGCGTTTGAGTCAACGGCTTAAACCGGTCTGTCTCCACATAATTATATTGCACTTTGATCTTTTTTCCCGGAACTTTAAAATATTTTTTTATGAACTCTTTGCCGATCTCGTTGGATATCACGACAACGTCGGCGATCCAATACGATAAAAGCGCATTGAAATAGGTAAAAATCTTAAAAGACCAGGACATGTTCATCAGCAACGCGAACCGGAACTGCTCATACCCGCAGCGGATGATCAGCGGTTTTTTATAAAGAAATTTGGCAAGCCCCGGCACCCAGCTGCCCCACATCTGATTGGTTTTGTAAATATCCGGAGCCGTAAAATCCTCCTTAAGGCGGAAGGGGAGCGTAAAGCTGTGCAGATACCGGAGCAGCGAACGCCGGGGATTCTTAAGATATGCGTACATGGGCACAATCCGGACCCGCCCGCATTTCTCCTGATAATCATAGTCTGAACGGTCCCCGTACGTAAAAAAAATGACCTCATGCCCATCCTCGGCCAGTTGCCGGTACAGCGCGACCTCCCGATCGATCATGCCGTATTCATGCCATTTTTTTAAAGAAGTATTAAAGGTAAAAAAAACACCGATCTTCATGGCGACTCCGCGGGGGCAACGACAGGTTTTTCAAATTCGATAAAAACTTGGGTGGCGAACAAATGGATAAGGGGCCAATAGTCCAAACCAGCAAACCCGAAACGGGAACGCCATCTTCTCGGGAAATACCGTTCCCCCCGGAATGAAAAAGAAAAAAAAGTCGTCATCTTTAAACCGCTAGCCCTGGCCAAAACACGGGCTTCAGACAGGGTCAAAAAATGATGCGTCCCTAGATTACCCCGATTCATCCACCATGTTTTCTTATGATAAGTCTTTAGATATTTCTTTAAAAGCTGTATGACCCTCCATAGGCCATGTTTAGGTTCAATCACCACAACCCGGCCCCCGGGATTAAGCAAAGCCGCGCATTTCTTAAAATAATCCTCCCGGTCCGGGATATGGTGAAGAGAGGAAACAAAAAGGATAAGGTCAAAAGTTTGCCCCAAAGGATGTTCAAGGAACGATCCACAGACGACCGCGGCCTTCAAACCCGAACGCCCCGGGAACACATTCTCTTTTATATATTCGACGAACGGACGGACGATGTCAATCCCTAAATACCGTTTGAGTGCAGGCTGTTTGAGAATGAGGCGGGTATAAAATCCGTTGCCCGGCCCGATTTCCAGCACCGATGACGGCGCTTGACTCCGGAGAATATCGAACAGGATTTTCCCTTCTTTCGTTTGTCCCGCATCCGTCTGCCTCTTATGGGCGGCATCATAATCTTCCGGCCTCCTATAATGAGCATTATTATGGGCATGACAGGACCGTAATACTATTTGCCTCTCGTCTTTACTGAGCAGACGCCAGACCATGTAATTTGGCAGTAAATAATATAAGAGAATCCCACACGGATGATTTAACATACACGAACCTACTAAATATATTTTCAGGTTATTATTCGGCGAAAAGAACGGATGACATGAAAACCCGTTTGTTTTTGAAACTTAACGAGGCAAAACCTTACATCTTCCTTAAAATTTATTATCCGGTGAAATAAGCATCAGGATTTTTTTCTCACAATGGCATCTTGGAATGCGTTGCCGAATTTATTATAATATATAAGTTCTCCCGGGAACAACTTCATTGTATCAGAGAGACCAATGTTGCCTACCACCCCCACATGTGACGGATCGATTTTTTCCCCCGGGGATCCCAAGATCAAATATCCTCCTGCAGCCAGAACCCGGCACCATTCTTTCGCCGCACGGTAAGGATCTTGCGCATGATCTAAGAAATTTGAATAAACAATTTGAAATATCCCTATCCACTCCGAAGGAAGTTCATCAAAACTGACCGTCAGGACATCGCGACGCTTCCCGGAACAATATGCTCAACACAACTCATCCCGAATGTTTCGATAGGCCTAAAACGGGAAGAGAAGGCGTATTTTCTTTGTTCAAGAAGTCTTATGCATGCGATCCTCAAAGGATTACTAAAGAAAACATTGCGGAACAAATCAATTTCTCTCCCGTTACGTGTCCCCAAACACAAAATCGGGCCTTTGATAGGGATATTCCTCTCGCACCGGGTGATTACTTTCTTCCATTGCTGTACACACGCAACGCTCACCTTACAAAAAGCGAATTTTTTACGCGAGTGCGCAATCTGAGTTGCAAAATACTCCGCACGAGACTGTTCTTGATTGTAAATATGCATATTAAGTCCTCTTTAGATAAAATCCAAAACTTCCCGGAGTACTTTTTCATATTGCCGGCACATGGCCGCGGCGTTAAACGGGAACGTCCGCATCCCGGGTTGAAGCCGCGCGTACTGGTCCCGCATTTTAAATAAAGCGACCGGGAAAGACCCGGCCGTGTATTCAATCCCCGCCTCCCGGCACGTTTCCACGACCCCGCCCCCTTCGTTGATATACAACACCGGCAGCCCGCAACAGGCCCCTTCCAACTGGTGCATCCCGCAAGATTCCCAACGCGCGGCCGTCAAATACACGTGATGAGACCGCAACTCCTGCGCCAGTTCGGTGCCGAAAAGTGGGGGCACAGTGCGCGTATACCGGAACTCGGTTCCAGCCGGATATCTACCGACATACGTGAACTGGAACTGGCCCTGCATCCAAGAATCCTCAAGCAGTTTATCAAAATAACGGTAAACATCAATGCCTTTCATGGGATTATTCGACCAGTGATGCGTGACGATTTTCATCGGCTCCCCGTTGTGCCAAGGCCGATACCCCTGAGCATGAAATATATTTTCATCCGGGCCGTTGCGCACCACGTAGGCAGGCACCAGGGGATCCAGTCCTTTCTGCCTGTAATATTCCCTCACCCATTCGCTGATAAACACAAAGGCATCAGCCACTTTATTCGCCTCCAGCCGCAGGCGGTCGATGTGGCGGGTGTTTTTTGCCCGGTCAGTTTCGTTAATCCGATGAATCACCTTGACACGCGGATGAGTCTTTTTATATCTTTTGATGTCCTTGTGCGTGAACGTCCCGCTTCCGGGGTGAGGATTGATCAGGATAATCACATCCAGCCCTTCCTCTAAATGATGGACAACGCGCGCGCCCTTCCCTTCAAAATATTTCTTAAACGAGATCAAGAATTGGTTCCCCCCGCCCCAGGGGCCGTCTGTAATCTCATTGCCTAAAGCGATCTTTAACTCTTTAAAAGTGTCCATAGTTATAGTTATTAATCACATTCCCGGTTCAAAAGTATGTGTTTCTATCCGTATGGGGCTAGCGTTTAATGCGTACGATCAAAGCCGTTTTAACTCATCTCCGGGACTTGCTTGCGGATGCGGTAATAATAAAAATCTAACAGATAAAACTCGAACGGAAGCCGGTAAAAAAGCCAGCGCAGGCGCAGTTTGGAAATGATCGTCAAGAAGAGGAGCCACAACCCTTTAAAAGGGTTTTTCCGGATTTTCTCCCAGACAAAAGCATAGGTGTTGGTAGCGGCTTTTGTACTGGTCCACAAATACTTATTGAAGGTCATGTTCTTAATCCAGGGAGGTTCGGCGCCGCCTAAGATTTCGGCGTGCTCCCATTCCTCCAGCGTCTCCGGCATCTTGAGGCCGTAATCGCGCACGCACATATCGTACAATTCTCCCCCCGGATACGGCCGGTAATTTGCCGGGCCGTTAATAAAAGCCCGGGGCTGAATCCGCAAAATCTCCCGGATGAGCCTTAACGTCTGCATCTGTTCAGCTTTCGTTTCGGTGGGAATGCCGGTCATAAACGCGACCAAAGGGATGATGTTGAATTTCTTGGTCCGCCGGACAAAATTCAAGATATCCTCAACCTTGATGCCTTTACGCAAAAGATCCAGGATCCGTTGGGACCCCGATTCCCCCCCGCATTGCAGTTTGTTGCACCCCGAGTCAGCCAGCAGCTTAAGATAATCATCACCGACATAGGACTCCCGCAGATATTCAACCCGCGGATTAGCGAGCCAGGTAATGCGGATGTTACGGTCCAGCAGGCCCTGCGCGATCTCCCGGACCTGCTGCTTGTTCGACATAAACACTTCATCCCGGAACCCGACGCGCTGGATATTAAATTCCCGGAATAAGAATTCAATCTCGTTCAAAACGTTTACGGGGTCCCGGTAACGCATCTTCCGATTCTTGGTCAGCACGTTAATACAAAACGCGCAGCGGTACGGGCAGCCCCGGCTGGCCTGCACCCGGATAATACTCCGCTTGACGACAGACAGCACTTCGGGTTTAAGCATGGACCAGTCCAGGATCGGAAGTTTATTCACATCAACAAACGGCCGGGCCGGCGTCGTGACGACGCCCCCGTTTTCCTTAAAGCAAATCCCATCCACCTTATGCAGATCAAGCGTGCCTGATTCGATCCGGCGGACGATATCCAGCATGACATCTTCCCCTTCCCCGGGGACAACGATATCCGCCAGCGGGCTCCGCGCGGTTTGCTCCGTGAACAGAATTGCGTGAGGCCCCCCCCAGATAATCTTAACCCGAGGATTCTTTTGCCGAAGCCGCCGCAGTTCCGGCAGAAGGTAACGGATATGGACGCTCATCGCATACACGCCCAAAAGATCCGTATCGACAATTTCCCGGTCCAGGATATCCTGATATTCCGGCTCTACGGAACAATCCACCAGCTTAACCCTATATCCTTGCTGTTTAAGGACGGTCGCAATATAGAGAAGGCCGGTCGGAGTATTATAGGTGCCGATCGTGCCGGTCGGCGGGTAAATCAACAAGACCTTGACCGTATCTTTCTTAATCGCTGGCTTCAAACCTATCCCCTTTCCTTTATCGATACGGGGTCTCTTCGTATAAACGTAAACCCTTTATCTCCTTATACGCCGATCCATACCGTTTCTTAAACTGCGCGAAAAAATCCTGGACCGCTTGGTCACGCAAGTAACGATATTTTTCATTATCCAAACAGCGGACGATCCGATATTCCCGGGAACGGCACAGCCGACAGATGAGGTTGGGATGCGAGGAATTCACCGTCTCCCTTAAAAACTGAAACACTTTATGATTCCAAATATCGTTAAAATTGTTGTCAGGGTCAGAAAAAAACTCCTTATAATTGAGCAATAACGGCTCCAGCCGGTTGCAAACCGAAACATAATGGGAATCCGGATAATCCAACGCGCCTTTAAACTGGATCAGGCGCCAAGGTTGCAGGCAACAGCGGTCGCCTTCCGATGTTAAATGGTCCAAGTCAACCGCATTGACATCCTCCATGGCATGATAATAACATGGCTGGGAAGGAGTCAATGTGACATTCCGCTCCCGGGCATAATGATAAATCTCGTCCAGCAGGTGGTTCCCCTCGGCCGGATCAAAGTAATATGACACGTCACGGCTTAATTTGTTCCTTACATCATAGTAACTATTAACCGAAACGTAATCCAATTTGTGTTCGCAAGCGAAGTCAATAATCCTGCGCGTATTGTGGGCGTTAAGCCGGTTCAACATAAAATTAATGCCCAACCGGTTTCTTCGGCCCTTACGGGTGGTATAATAACGGATATTAGCCACGACCCGGTCAAAATCCCCGCCCAACAGCTTCTTATACGTTTCCTTGTCCGCGGCGTGCAGCGAAACAAGAATATTATCGAACCCGCAACGGATCAAAGCGTCGGCCGTCTCCGGCACCAAAAAAAAACCGTTGGTGTTCACGCTCAAATTCAACTGTGGATATTTTTCTTTAAGAGAGCTGGCGATCTCAACAAAATGGGGATTGATCATCGGCTCCCCCACAGACCCATAAAAGCTCAAACTCGACACATGGCGAATCCATGCTTCGTATTTCTTAATCATATCCAGATCAATGATGTTTTTATATTTGACCGGGATTTTTTCATGCACGTGGTGAATCTCGCAAAAGGCGCAACGGTAATTGCAGATATCGGTGAGATTCAAGACCCCCTGGGTGGGCATGCAACCCGTGCAAGCCGTCCCGCGGCAGGCATCACGGATCGCGTGAACGGTCTTGAGGGGCCCGGGGTAGAACTTCTCAAACAAAGACGCGGATTTATACAAAACCTCATGCCCCGCCACATAGGCCATGACCCTTTTTTTATTCTCCGGGGATATTGGCGAGGTAAACCCTAACATAATGATTTCTCCATCACCTGACATCCGGCGGTAGGACCCCCGTCATCCAGCAGCAAGTCTTTTATGAACACGATATCCCGATCGGCGTAGGAGTTCAGCAAGGCCTTAAACCAAGGCACTCCGCCGCGGATAATATTCCAATCATGAAAAAGGAAGACGTTGGGATCTCCCACATAAGTCAAGCCATTATTCTTTCTCCCCGTAGGGGATAACGCTTCAGTGGAGGATAGATATCGAAGCCCGGATTCGCAGGCGAACCGTTCTGTGTCCGCAGTCCACACGTTCCCCGGAGGGATAAAGGTCACCACCTCGCAGCCGAAATACTCTTTCAAATACCGCTGGGACACCCGCAGATGGTCCCGGTGAGTTTCCGCCGGAAGCCAATCCCAGAACTCCCGATGAGCGAGACGGTTAGGCTCCCGCCAGCGCGGCCGGTGCTGTCCAACGACACAATGGGTCAGCCCGTGATTGGCGATCTCCAAGACCCCCTGTGCAACTCCTTGTTTCAAAACCGCGGCGGCTTCCGGAAACTTCTGAAAAAAAGGGACCAGTTCTCCGGAGTACTCTACCCACGCGGCAGTCACGCCGACGGTCAATTTCGCGTTATGGGACACCAGCAGCTTTATAATCTGCTCCCACTCTCCGGCCCTTAATTCCCGATAGGGCAGGCGCTTCCGTAAGCCCGGGCAATATTTCATCCATAAAAAATTTGATATCCGGGTCACCGGCCAAACGCGGCCCAGGAACTTAACGGTATCCTTCCCGTAAATTTCAAACTTTTTCGTGGAAGCAAAGACATCATCCATGCGTAAAGCTATGCGTTCTTTGGTCATAATCCTTTTCGCAAACGTGTCTCACACACAAACAAATACCCCATGGGGAACCGGGAGTTCTGGTCCCTCCGATCCAATCCAAGGACTAATAATTTCGTACAATACAAAAACGGCAACATAAAAAGCTTCCCCCATCGCCCGTAAGTGTTTCTGACCTTTTCAAAAAAGAAATCCCATATGACCGTGTACCGTCCGCCCAGGAGGATCCGTTCCCGCACATAAAAATGAACCTCAAGGAAAATCCGCCAGGATTTTTCCGTATACCGGACATTATCTACATCCCCATGCACAGGATCAAGGAAAGGCACGGAAAAAAGGAAAACCCCATCGGGCTTCAAAACCCTGGCTATTTCTTTTAGAACCCGCGGTGTCTCTAAAACATATTCCATGACCTCAAAAGAAACAACCGCATCAAAAACTTCAGGCCCAAACGGCAGCGCCCGCGCGTCCGCCGCGATCACGTCTTTCCCCTTTTCCGGCTTAAGGTCAACGGCAATCATGTCCCGCGCCCCTGGGAAAAAAGAATCGTAACGGCGGTTACGCGACCCCACATCCAAAACGCGCCCCCGGACCGCAGGCGCACACCGACGGATCGCCTCGTTGAGCAACTGGCGATGCAGGGAACAGCCGTAAAAACCGCCGATTTTCTTTTGAATGACCTTCAACATACAATTTTGGCAACCAGCTTTCAAGTCAGAGACACGGCTTTCGGGTGTGGCCAAGGCGCCGTATTCTTAAGTTTTCTAGTGATGGCGGCAACGACCTCTTCAACTTGAATAGACGCCAGGCACTTCTTATGAAAAGGGCATTGAACCCTTAATCCACAAGGAGCGCAATCAACATGATGGTAAATATTAATATTATTGTGGTAGGCCGTTAGTTCAAGGGGCGTGTATCCGCCGTATAAAATAACACTGTCTATGCCCACGGCCTGCGCGGCGTGCATCAGCCCGCCGTCCGTACCCACAAAAAGCTTCGCGCCTTTCAACAGGCAGGCCGTATCACGGAAGGAACCCAACCCCCGGAAATCCACCACGCGTTTCAACAAGGCCTTCCCCGGCAACCCCACCTGGACAACCGTGATCAATTCGGAAACCTGATCCACCACCGCCTGCCATCTTTCAAAAAACCAGCTCTTATTGGGCGTGTAATCATCTTTGGCGTGTGGCTCGAGCGCGATGAAATCATCAAGCCCCTCCATCCAGCGTGCCACCCGCCGGAGTTCTTCTTCCGTAAAAAACAACTCCGGCCGGGGAGGCGAAGTCACATCGCAACCGAAACGCTTACACAGCATGGTGATCGCGTTCCCGGATTTAAAGACAAGCTTCTCCGGCGTGCAGGAAACGGCATAGGAGTTTTGATTATCGTTACAGTCTATAATAATGGCCCTCTTTCTCTGTCGCCGGTCTAAGGCGTCCGCCGGGATAAGATGCGGATTGTTCGTGAAGATTTCATCCAGAGGTTTGGTTTCCCAAAACAGCCTTTTATTGACCTTATGGAAAACCGGATTCTGTTTCAAGCCCACCGGAGCACACCGCTCCAAGGGAGTCGGGATGGTGTGTTTAAAAATAACCGGCCGGGCGGGATAGCGCCGTTTTAATTCCCCTATCACCGCCGTCCAGATTAAAGATCCGCCGTAGCCCATAAATATCTCTTCCTTAATTTAATGGAATCCATTTCACACAATCACGATTTCGCGGTCCCCACTGAACACCGGCCCCGGGATTTTCCGGCACCCATCCCTGGGCAGGCAGATCATATTCGTCTGTTCGCGCCGGCAGTCATACGCGAAGCGTTTAAACTGTTCCAGCAGAAAAGGCAGCCCCTGCCCGGCCGGATAATACATCGGATGGATTTCAAAAACGATCACCGGCCGGTGCTTCTCTAAATACCCCGCCGCCGCGAAATCGGCGAAAACGTCCCGTTCGAATCCTTCTATATCCATAAAAATATAATCCGGGACAAAATTAATGTCCCGCAAAAATTCAGTCACCTTAATCGCCTTGACCCCGGTCATCCCCCCTGTCGGGCCTTCTTGTTGTTTCATACGACGAATAGCGTCATAAGGGTGTTTTTCATGATCATAAAAATGCACCTGCCGGGCCTCCGAACTAATAAAAGCGTTATAAATCCGCACATTCTTAAGCCCGTTTAAAGCCACATTCTCCGAAAGAATTCGGAAATTATTGGGAGTCCCTTCGATAGAAACAACCTGCCCGGACGCTCCCGCGCAGAAGGCCATGATGGTCGTAAAATAGCCGTAACATCCTCCCAATTCCAACACCCGGGCTCCGGGATGGACCAACGCTTTGATGATAGCGGTCGTGGTGGGTTCGCGGACGCCTTCAATGCGCTCCACGATAGGATGGTCCAACTTATAATCCTGGAACGACATACGGAACCGCATGTCATCGACCGTAATATTAAAAATGTGGCCCGGCGGGTATTTTGAATATTTCCAAATACCATAACGTTGCGTCCCAAGCCTCATCAAGCGGCGGGCACGTCTCCCGACGGCCTTTTTTATTTGCGCTAAAGCTTTCATAAAATCACACCTCAACCAGATCTTTCTGCATCTCAAATTGCAGTTGATAAAGCTTCCGGTACAAGGGGCTGATCGCAAGCAACTCGGTATGCCGGCCCATAGCCTCGATCCGCCCTTTATTCAAAACCACAATCTTGTCAGCGTGCAGGATCGTGGAAAGCCGGTGGGCGATGACCACGGCGGTGGAACATTCCAGCACGCTGTCAATGGCTTTCTGCACCTGTTGTTCCGACTGCGTGTCCAGAGCGCTGGTCGCCTCATCGAAAATCAGGATGTCCGGCTTGGCCACAATCGCCCGGGCGATGGCGATTCGTTGCCGCTGTCCGCCGGAGAGACGCACCCCCCGGTCCCCGATAAACGTATGGTAACCATCGGGCAAATCACAAATAAATTCGTGGGCATTGGCGAGCTTGGCCGCGGCGATAACATCACTCTGGGAAACCCCCTCCCGGCCGAAGACAATGTTGTTCGCCACGGTGTCATTGAACAACAAACTTTCCTGGGGCACAACTCCAAAAATTTTCCGGTAAGGAGATATCTGGACATCTTTTAAATCAACCCCATCAATCGTGATCGTACCCTGCTGCGGGTCATAAAAACGCAGCAACAGATCTGTTAAAGTTGACTTACCCGCTCCGCTGGGGCCGACAAAAGCAATGACCTCCCCTTTCTTAAGCTCAAAATTGATCCGATCAAGGGAAAAGTCTTCGTTGGGCAAATAGCGGAACAGAACATCCCGTACCTGAATCCTGTCTTCAAAGTCTCTCTTCATAATGGTGCCATCGGGCACTTGGGAGCGTTCCTTGAACAATTCGTCCAGACGCTCATAAGAAGCTAAGAGCGCTTGAGTCCAAGTCAGGCACACGGCAAATTTATTCACGGGTTCAATCAAAAGCCGGCCGACGTAAATATAGAGCAAAAACCCCTGCAGGGAGAGGCTCCCTTTCATAAGCTGAAAGGCGGCGACCAGGAATATTCCCACAAACGCCGTGGCATCAAGAAACTCGCGGGCATAGGGCTCAACTTGACGGATAAGGCCTTCCCTAAAATCAGCCTTGCTCACTTCCGCCAGGTCATGGTCAAGCTGACGCAGTTCAAAGGACTCGACCCCGAAAGATTTTATCGCACGGATGTTCGTCATCATTTCCTGCAAAGTAGACGTAAAATCCGCAATCCTGTCGAAGAAACACCGGGTCGTCCGGCGAATAGGTCGTTTGATGACTTCCGTCAGCCCGAACTGTAGCATGATCATCCCGAAAGCACACAGCGTCATCCAGACACTTGTACTGATGAGATACATACTGTACATGGCAATCAAAATTCCATGATGGATATAGCCTCGCACAAGCGGGCCCAAGCCCTGACCGGTGTTCTGGGCGTCCTGGACGACGCGGGAAATCAACTCCCCGGATTTCTGCCGGTTGTAAAACCCGATATTCAGGCTCAAAAGGTGCTGAAGGACGTCTTTTCGTAGTTTTTCCGTTGAGCGAACACGGATCCAGCGAGTCATCACCAACGCCAGATAATTGATAAGGGCCGACAAAAAAACGCTCACCAGAAAAAGCGACAGCATAAAAATCAGCATATTCCAGAAATCAGTCCCTTCAAAAGGCACGAACCGGGCCAACAACGCTTTAACCTTGGTGCCAATGTTATTCAGGTTGAAAACATTGGTCTGTGGCAATGCCTCCGCCGCTTCCATGGCCGCCCCGCCCTTATAGTCCGAGATAAGCTGCACGACCCCCGACACAATAACCGGCTGGACCACCGTAAAAAAATTGCCCACAAGAGTAATTACGATCAGCGCGCAGATCTGTTTCCAGAGCGGACGGGCGTAGTCCTTCAACAATTTGGCAAAAGACACCTTCCGGATAAATTTTTTTTTCTTCATCAGGGCCTCTATTTATGTTTATCTGTCACCGAATTCCCGTGCTTCACATAATTATACAGCGGCACAGGCAAATGATATATTTTATCCTTATCAATCCGTTTGAAAAGGTCTGTATCTTCAAATATTTTCTTCTCTGAATTATAGGACCCAATAATCTCCAGATACGATGTGCGGAACATCAGCCCGCAGGCAATCCCGTTCTCCTGAAAGGATTCTTTGGATAAAATGCGTTCCTCATTGTCGGTGATAAAATAATCGCAGGATACCGCCACGTATTTCGGGTTAAATTTCAGAAAATTATACAGCATATACAAAAACGGCGGCTGGACATAATCGTCCGAATCCACCCGGATGAAATATTTCCCCCGGGAATTGGCCACTCCGATCTGGGCACTGGCGCCGATTCCCAGGTTTTCTTCATTTTTAATAATCCGGATATCCCCCGCCTTAATGAATGTGTCCAGCGCCTTAATGGAGTCATCCGTGCTACAGTCATCCACCACCACGATCTCATAATGGGATCTATCCAGGTCCTGATTGAGAAGTGACCGGATACACCGGCGGATCAAAGTGCCGTAATTATGATTCACCACAATCACAGAGATATCAATAAGTCGCATCATAGCACTCCTTAAAAAGAATCGGCCGTGTCAATCCTCGGCCACATTAATAAACTTTTCCATCTCCCGGGACTGCTGGCAGAGGGTGCGCAATTCTTCCGGCGTGGCGCTGCAGACGTGATCCGGCCCCACCAGCCCCTTATTAAGAGTAAAGTGCTTTTCGATAATCCTGGCACCCCGGGCCACGGCCACCAGAGCCGCCTCAATGCCGATCGTGTGATCGCTGAAGCCGTCGTAAGGAGTGGCTTTAAACGAAACCGGCAAATGAATATCCTTATACTCCGCGGGATATTTCGCCACGCAATAAAGGTATTTCGCTTTATCATAGGCGTAGGGGACATCATTATCCTCCCAGAAACCCAATGAAATAAAAACCTCTTTGCCGGTCGCGAATATTTTTTTACACAACTTTTTCTCCTGCACGGTGCGGCTCGCGATTTTATAACGTTTCACTTGCAGCCGCTCCATCCATTCAAAGCGATCTTCATCAAATACCGAAGCCATAAACTCGATGCCTTCTTCGTCACACCAGGTCTTAAGCCGCCGGGCGTCCTCAAACCCAAACTGCACGGTCAGGGCAAACCGGTAATTTTCCTCGTCCGGATAGCTCCCCTGCGGCCCGAAGATCTTCGCCGGGTCGTAAAACTGGAACTTGGCGACATCGGCCCCGCACTGTTTGGCCTGTTTGATCAACTCGTGGGCCAGATGAATACTGCCGTTATGGTTAATTCCAATTTCCGCGATGATAATCATATTTGTTACCCCTTATTACAAAAATCACTAACCCCATTATTTATATAATTTACACTGAAAACCTTCTATTCCCATCATTTTCTTTTCTAAAGCACTTTTCTGTCGCCTGCCGGAGCATTAATCACATAAAGATAATAAAAAGGGCCTAAAGATGCGGCATGCAACCACAAGGGTTTCTTGGTCCAAGGAACATTCATTTTATCGAGTATCTTATCGTAATTCCAAATATACGAGTGCCGGGCAAATTTCTTGTCCGGCCGCTCCAACCCTTTCTTAACCTCTTCCCTCGTTTTGCCAGAAACATCACCGTGAATGCCTTCAATAAACGGTTCAAGCAATAATGTCATATTTGAAACACGTACAAGTTCCTGCATCGTCCATTCCACAACGCTTCCATCCGGGATATGATCCAGCACCGATAAAGTAAATGCCACATCAAAACTCTTCTCGCCAAACTGCCGCAGGCTTTGCTCATCCCCCACAATCCCGCGGAATGTCGGATATTGTCCCGACAAGGTCAAAACACACTCATTGACTTCTATGCCAACAGTATGAACAGCCGGAAGTCTATCCATAAAATATTTCAAATTTCCACCGCTGGCACACCCGAGTTCCAAAATATTGGAAAGAGATTGGGGATCCCGGGACTGGATCACTTTTTCATATATAATATGGGCATTACGCGCTGGGATTGTTAAATTTTGCCAATAGGTTTTGGCATCTTTAACTTTCCTGTGCATATAGGCTTTTTTAAGCCCCTCGAAGACCTGCATGCCCGCCTCCATTATAAAAGATATGAATCTATAATAGCCCTAATATCCTGAATATTTTCACACGAGACGTTTATATTGGATTTCTTTCGCCTCAAAAAAATCCGTGGCTAACATATTCGTATTTAAATCAATGTTCTTGCTGACCTTATGAATTTTAATATAATCCCCGGCTGACCGGACCTCAATGTGATTCCGAAAATATGCGTTCAGGTACCGGCACATCCCTGCCGGGTCATCTTCCCGTTTATAATTCACGAAATTTTTCCTGACACGATGCATGCCGTCAAAAAACCATTTATCAAAACCCAGCCAAGGGGGAAGAAACCCCCAAATCGGCTCTAGGGCTGTTCCGGAAAAAGGAATGTCCAGAACGTCATAAAGCTGGCGTGCTTCCAGTTTCGCCGAAAATTTTTCCAAAAACGTCCGGCTGACCAGATGCTGGCAGGAACAGCCGAACCACTCTAAATCATCATCTTCATGAAAAATAATTTTGTCTTTCTCTATAAATTCCGGGACGACTTTTTTCAAAGAACGCCGGTACGTGTTTTCATAAATGACCTTACCGGATATCGGGAACTCCCGCAAATGACGTAAAGAGCGCAGGCTCTGCCGCAGCCTTTTAAAAACCGGGTCAAAGACATCCGGGACATGATCCTGGGTGACAAAAGAACAATCCTGGCTCCAGGAAGAAAAAAGTCTTTTAAATTCCGGGTCCCGGCAGAAGACGTCGTAAACTTCCCTAATTCTCTCATTATGATAAAAATCCAGTTCGGTAGGGTCAGGGTCCCGTGTATTGTAGTTTAAGAAAAGCCCCCGGGAGATCCGCCGTTTTTCATGGCCGGACGACAGAAAATGGATCCCCTTCTCTTTTAAGAAAGCCAGCGCTGTAGATAAAACATTGGCGCGGGTTAAAAGGGTGCCTTCCTGGATCATAAAAGTATAATCGTAGGCCCGCCATTTTCCCGTGCGGATGAATTTATACCACGCGCCGGAATCCAAGGCATGATCATTTTCAAAATGCATCTCCGTCACGGCTTTGCCTTTCACCTGCCGAAGAATATTTAAGACGCGATCATCCGCCGGGCTAAGCTGAACGTTAATGCCGTATTTTTCCGCCAGGCGGAAATACGCCGCGTAAGATGTCTTCTTAAGACACTGGCCGTCCCCGTCTTGAAAAAGGGAAAAAATATCATAGTCCTGAAAATCCTGCAAAGCCAAAGTCAACAGCGTTGACATGATGAGCCAGGGTTTATGATGACAGCATAACGCTATGGCCACGCGTGCGCTCATGCGGCCTGCCTCTCTTTCGATTTTTTCCGGACCGCGGTTTTCACCGCATCCCAGACGCGCCGGCTGCACAGGCCGTCGCCATACCCCATATAATTCCGGATAAATTCCTGATTCTTCTCTCGGTCCATCTCAAACCTCTTCAAATGCATTTGCGGAAGCCGCTCAATCACATCCTCAATCTCCCAGGTTTCGATCACCCCGGGATAATTAAACTGCGACCCTTCCTCGGCGGAAAACCAGAAACGATGCGCCTCGTTGATAAAAAATTCCTTAGGGACGTTAATATTCAGGCAATACACCCCCGCGTAAATAGCGGCCAAAGAGGCGAAACTGTAATACATGACGCACATACGACTGACAGTCAGTAATTCTTTCAGCATGGGCGGATTCTGCCGTTTTTCATCATCCCAGACCACCAAATCGGCCTGTTCTTTGACATAGTCCGCGACCGGGAATTTCATCCTCGGTTTCACCACAAGATACAGATTATTCCGGGAGCAAAACTGCCGGATCGATTCAAAAACTTTCGCTTCATTCATGCCCCGCGCCAAAAACCGGCAGCTTAAGGGGTCCTGTATAATACGCAACAAATTCCAACTTTTTTGAACAAAATCTCTAATGATATAATTTTTTTTATCATGCGCATACGAACCGTCCGCAGCCATCGCTGTATTTGCGTAAAGCCCGCAAAAGGCTCTCTCCCATGCGGAGGAACGGTTACGGTTGCAATACGGGAACGGCAGATAAAGAAGGACACCTTTCCCTGATGGCAACCCGTATTTCACCCGCACGGCGTCCGGATCAATGGTTTTAAACGCGTCAAACTCCGCATTCCCGGAGACCAGAATACGGGTCTTATCCGGATAAAGATAGTCCGTATATTCCGGGTGAAAATTTTTCAGGAACGCCTCCCCTTTTTCCGCGTAACTCTCGCTGTGGACAAGAAAAAGTTCTTTATTCCGCCGTTTTTTCAAAAAACCCAATTTCGGTATATAAAAAAAGTTGTCCGGTCCCGTCATCAGCGTCACCCAGGTGAAAGGAAATTCATCTAAAGACGCATCCGGGAGAGAAAATTTAAAGGGACAAATAGAAACGACCACGTCAATATTTCTTCCCTCTCTTAGTTTCTTTTCCAAATCCTCCGGCCCCTCGAAAACGATCCCCGGCGGCCGCCCCAATCCCGGGAATTCAGGGATATGCTCGGTATCCGGGAAAGAAAAACTTTTGCTCCCCAAACGGGGAACGCTGTAGTCGTGCCAGCATTCCACACCATAGCCCCGCCGCAACGCCTCCTGAATGACCGGCGTGTAATAACGGTAATAATTCGTCCTATAAACTAAAAATACGACCCGCATGATCCCTCCACATGTTTTGTGCGATCAAAAAATCTTCTTCCGTATCAATATCAAACAACTCCAGTTTATCATTCAACTCCACCAGATGAACTTCCTGCCAGTCCCAGTAACGGCCGTGCTGAAAAAAATAGTCCTTGGGAAAAAAATACAAAGCGTGGGCGAACTCATAGACCGGCTCCACGGTCTTGGTATTGATCGTCTGAAGCGACAAAGAAAAATTCAAAGGGTTCCGCTTCATGTCGAAATAAAAATTATGGCGTTTCACGACGCCAAACGCCGATTCCCAATTATGGTCACAGCATTGTTCCAGGAAATCAGCAATGGTTTTGACTTTTAAGAAGGGCAAACACCCGTTGATAATCAAAAAATATTGATAAGGAAGCTCCTTTAAAAAAGACAAAATCTCCGTGATGGGGCCGTCGATCATCACCGACTCCCGGCTGCGCTGGACAAACGGCACGCCGTGCGCCCGGCATTTGTCCGCGAAATCCTGTTCGTACCCGGCGAAAAACGTGTTGTCCCCCAAGGCCCGCAGCTTTTTCAGCACGATATCGGTGAGGGTCGTGTCCCCGAACGGCCGGGTCATCTTTTGAGGACAGCGCTGGCTCTGTTTCCGGCCGAAGGAAAAGACCCCGATTGTTTGCCGCTCAACGCGCGCCATTCAAAAACTCCTTGAAAGATATGTTAGGAATTCCATCGACAGGCAAAGAATATTCAAACGGTTCATAAATATTGACAAAATTCATGCCCTGGTACTTCAGGACTTTTTCCAAAGCGGCAAACTCATGCGGCGGCCTCATAAAAGGGCGCTTGTTTTCTTTAAAATTGCCGCTAAACGCCCGCCGCGCCTTTTTAAAAAATTTCCGGTAATGCGCCATGGATTTAAACGTATAACAGGCGGCATACTCCATACTGCCCAGCATGGACATGTCCATCCCGAGGAAAAACACGGTCCGGAACCCCAAAAAATTCAAAACCGGAAAAAGGGCGATCGCCGCGGAATTCAGGAAACTGTAGTCCTTGACCCGGGGGATATCCCCGCTCTCATCCAAAGTGAAGTAGTCCCCGAGATCGAACTCCGCGTCCGCAGGCCCGATCCCGCAGGTATAAACCGGATTGGCGCCGTGGAAGCTCTCCCGGTAAGCCAAAAAATTATCTCGAAAAGCCAAGCAGGCCGTTTCCGGGAACCGGGATAATAAGTCCAGCGGGGAATCACGCAAAAAGACTTCCGTCTTGTAACGAAACCGCTTGTGCACACCGCGTTCCGGCCGGAAATCCTCGAAGAACATCCGAAAATTCTCTTTCAGGAACTGGTACTCATCCTGGTATTCATCCCGTATGAGGCCGGTCAAATCAATATCCGCCAAAAACGACTGGAAGACCACATGCTGAAACGCGTTGGATTTGCATTTTTCCAAATAAAACATAATATAAAAATCCGGCATTAAACCGGCCTTGATGAAATACGGCGTCAGGGCCTTGCTTTCCAAAAACACCGTATAACGCGCACGGTCCACCCGTTCCAAAGGCAGCTGGTTTTCAACGATCGAAGGCCCGCCGAAGAACATCAGCGCGTCGCGCCCCGCATAAGTATTTTTCAGCCGTTTCATGACGCAGCAATCAACTCCTTTGCCAAAGGGGTGCCGCGGCGGATATCCTTCACGGCCCTGCGCCCCAAAATCTTGTCCAGGGCTTTCGGCGGCAGCCCATAGCCCGGGCGGATCGACCGGACATTATCCGGCGTTAAACGCTCCCCGCGTTTAATATCCTGAACGGCAAAAAGAGAGCGGCGGAACACCCGGCTCTTTTTTTCCCTGTTGGTTTTCATATACGTCGCTGTCCCCAGCGCCTGTTCCGTGATCCGGATATTCTCCACCAGCATTTTAAACTCCCCCGGCTCGGTGGAAAAAAAACTGTCCGGTGTTTTGTGTTTCCGGGTCAAAGTAAAATGTTTTTCGATCATAACCGCGCCCAGGCACACCGCGGCCACTGACGCGGCCAAAGTCAGCGTGTGGTCCGAGAGCCCCACCGGGACTTTAAACCGCCTGGCCATGTCCGGGAGGACCTTCAAATTCATCTCCTGCGGTTGCGCCGGATAATTGCTGACGCATTTAAGTAAAAGAAGATCGCGACTGCCTGCCCGGCGGGCGGCCGCGACCGCATCCTCAATCTCTTCTCTCTCCGCCATCCCCGTTGACAAGATAAGCGGTTTACCGGTCCGGGCGGCGTACGCGATCAAAGGGATATCCACCAGCTCAAAAGAAGCGATCTTGTGCACCGGGACAGCGAGCGTTTCCAGAAAATCAACGGAGGAAGCGTCAAAAGCGGTGACAAAAAACCCGAGGCCGAGGTCATCCGCCACCGTTTTCAATCTTTTAAGCCAGGACCAGGGGGTATACGCTTTCTGATAAAGCTGATACAGGGTCTGTCCGCCCCATTCCGGATGATGCACGCGAAAATATTTATTACGGGCATCGAGCGTCATAGTGTCGGGAGTGTACGCCTGAAACTTCACCGCGTCCGCCCCGCATTCTTTTGCCTTGCGGATCATGGCCGCCGCGCGGGTAAAACTCTGCCCGTGGTTCGCGGAAATCTCCGCTACGATATACACCGGACATTGGTCTCCCACCAGTCTGTTCCCAATCTTAAACGGTTTCATCTCATTTCCCTTTTAGAAATCCCCATCATAAGCATACGTTACCACCTCTTTGTCCTCGGAAAAACACCGGTACCCGGCTTTCCTGAATGCTTTGACAGACGCCTCGTTCCTTTTGATAATCCTGGCGATAACCGTGACCGCCCCGATCTCCTTCAAAAACTGTTCTGTCCCGGCCCGGATGACCCGGGATCCCAGCCCCTGCCCCAGACAGGCGGGATTGAGATGAACGCTCACCTGCGCGCCCTGCCCCTCCGGCTCAAAACGGATGACCCCGACTTTTTCTTCCCCCCGGCGGGCGATGTAAATCCGGCAACGGGAATCGGACATTTTCTGTTCAAACCACCGCTGATGTTCATCCCAGGGGACCACGGCGGTGTTAAAAAAGTTTTTACGGACGTCCGGGTGATTACGCCACTCCCAGATATCCCGCATGTCCTCTTCCCAAGCCAAAGATATAACAATGTCTTCCTTCATCGGACCGCCCTCACCACCTGAAAAGCTTCCGCGTACATGCATCCAGAAACGCTTCCCCACCGCTGCGCGATGGCCAACAAACTCTTTACAGAACGGGGATGCGGCGCCGGCCGCATTTCCGATCGGTAACACCGCATCGCTTTTATTTTCTGCATAATAGTCCTCTCGACATCCATGTAAAGCGTCGGGTCAAAACTCCGGGGATACGCCCACTCCGAAGAAGACGGGACTTCGAATGCGTAAATGTCCCTGACCGGCTCTCCCTTCAGGGGCCGGCAGGCGGTCATCACCGCGTTATACGTGATACGGTGGTCAATGTTCAAATCTCCCCAATGATGCGTAAAAACCGTGTCGGGCCGGACCCGCCGTTTGATCTCTTCCAGACGCTGGACAATCCCCAAAAGGGAAACCGTGTCCAGTTTGTT
Source organism: uncultured Planctomycetales bacterium (assembly GCA_964489065.1). Taxonomy (GTDB): domain Bacteria; phylum Omnitrophota; class Gorgyraeia; order Zapsychrales; family JANLHA01; genus JAGOJP01. Next base: position 80,081 of record CAZAXH010000001.1, read on the forward strand.
GTCAGGAAGGTCGAGCTGATGCACATCCTTCACGCCTAAGACCTGGTTGGCGGCCGTCATCTGCTCTTTCAATTTTTTCTTTTCCCGGGCCTGTTTCGCGGAAGCGCCGTCGCTGTAACGCGCGGTCACGCCTTCCCCCAGAATGACCGTGGTCACGCCATGCCCTTCTTGAACGAGCCGGGCGACCGCCGCCCCGCAGCCCAGCACCTCATCATCCGGGTGAGCCGCAACGACCAAGATTTTCTTTTTCATGCCGCCTCCTTTAGGCCTATTTCGACCCGTGCGGTCAGCCGCCGGCCTTTCTTCTCCGCCGCAAAGAATTCAAACCGCAACGCCCTGGTTTCCAGAAAAGCCCGGGGGTAACCTTCTGCGTCCAGCATGCGGATCCTATCATAGGCTTCCGGCACGGACGCCACCGGGATAAGGCTGCTTTCTTCCGGCGTCCTCCGGCGAAAAACGACCGCCTTGCCCTTCTGGGGCCGAAGGCGTATCTTGCCGCGGATAATTGCCGGCATCATACTGCCAAAAATAACAGCCGTGGCCCGCCGGTAAATTTCCTCGGCCGATCCCCGCAAACACAGCGCGCGCTTCAGATACACCGGCCCGGCGTCGAACTTTTCCGTAACCCGGATCGCGGTGATTTTTGTCGACCGGTGTCCCCGGACAATCAGATTCTGCAAAGGGCTCCCTCCCCGTCCGTACGGCAAGTCTGTCATATGAAACGCGACGCACGGATACGCCGCATAAATATCCCGGGGGATCTTCCAGGACCAATGCGGGAAAAATATAAAATCCGGGTTGAACATTTTGACCGACGCGAGGCATAAGTGCTCCCGGCCTGAAATCAAACGCATGGAAACGTCCGGGTTGTGTCTCCGGAAATTCCGTGCCGCTTCAATATTCCAACTTTTAACCGTCGCGATGATAATCTTTTTCTTTTTCATGGAGCCTCGCGCCCACGGGCGTGTTGCCTATTAACAATTCGCTTCGCGGAATCATCCGGCTTCTTAACACACGTGCCGTCCCCGAAAGAGAAGACCTTATTAACCTTTCGCTTTCATCCCCGGGCATACCCCCGGTCTTCGGCGAAGAGGGATGAAAACTACCGAAACTGCATCGCCCTCTTGTTAACCACCGCGTCCACGATCCGGAACGCGCCCTGGCCGTCCACGCAGGCTTGCCCGGCAGCGGCTAACCTTTGACGCGGCGCTTTATCTTTATGCTTTCTTAAAGCCTCCCGCAACCGGGCGGACACGCCGGGATCACCGATTCTACCGCAATCCTCAATAACGCCCTTATGCTTTAACCCGCGGATGTTCGCGGCCTGATTATCCGCCACACACACCGCCAAGGCCGGGACCCCGCACCGGGCCAATTCATACAAAGTCTGTCCACCCGCCGAAACCGCCAGATCCGCTTCCAGCATGCGGGCCTTCATCTGTTGGGCATCCAGGGCCGCGATAAACTCGGTCTGCCCGTCCGCCTGTCCAAAAAAATCGGCGGCAGGCGCACAACCGTGTCCTAAAACAACCGTCTTCCTGGCAGAAGGATACTCCGCTTTGACCGTCTGATAACAAAGCGGCGTAGCCTGTTTCATATCGCTGCCGCCCAGCGTCAACAAAATATGCCCGACACTTTCGCTAACAGACCTTGGGGGGACGTCCCAGAACACCAAGCGTAAAGGCACATAACCTTCCCCCAGCAAATAAACAGTCCCTTCCCGGGCTGGGTATGAAAACTGTTCCGGATAGGCCGCGGCGTTGACGACAAACCCGGACGGATAAGATAACCGCTCATAGTCATCCAGGAAAACAGCGACACGCACGGCTTCCGACACCGTGCGGTAAACAGCTTCCGGCGCCCAATAGGAATCGATCACAACCACATCCGGCTCCGCGGCGGCCAGAAGCCTGCCCAAATGATTGCCTTCGAACCAGCATCCCACATCACTGTTCATGCCCTTCGTGAACGCTGCCACCGACCCATCACCGTTAATGACCAGGTGCGGGGTAAAATTCCTGGACGCAAAAGCCTGGTATAAAGCCGCACACCGGGCGATATGCCCGAACCCGAACTGCGCTCCCCCTTCCGTGAGGATCAAAACTTCGCTCTTCATTTATGGCGTCCTGGCCTCGCCGGCCATTTGATATTTCATGTAAAACTCTGCTTTCAGGAAATCCTGTTCATAATCAATTTCAGTGGCATAACGCTCGTCATGAACGAGAAGAGTCACCCGCTCTCCCATATAGGCGTGCACTTTTAAAACTCCGGCCGCCGCCAGCAATGTCTCTCTCTTTAAAACGATAACGGCCCCGTCCAATAAATACAGCGGGGGCAGATCCTGCATGCGGTAAGCGTGCGCCGACGGCATAAAAGGACGGACCAACCCGCTCTCGGGATCCAAGATTTTCATCCATTCCGGCCGCTGGCCAATTGTGTACGCAGTGGCCACGGCGGTGAAATCAGGGTGGGCCAGCAGTTTTTCCACCGCCTCATCAATCTCCCCCTCCTTGCGGATGGGAACATTCGCCTGCAGGGCCACAACAACGTCAAAAATTTTTCCTGTCGCCTTTTCTTGCACTTGTAAGGCATGACGAAGAGCATCGTCGAACGGGGACGTGTCCCGGGCCAATTCCGCCGGCCGCATCACGACCGCCGCGCCACACTTTTGCGCGACCGCCGCAATCTGATCATTATCGGTGGATACAACCACCTTGTCACAAAGACAGCTCTTGAGCGCCATCTCGACCGCATACGCCATAAGCGGCTTGCCGCAAAGGGGCCGCACATTCTTCATCGGCGCGCGTTGGCTGCCGCCCCGGGCGGGGATCACGCAAAGCACATTCATGAGCTCACCTGTTCGCAATGCTTCGTTTTATTCCATGCCCCCAACTCCGCGATCATTTCTTCCTGCGCGGCATAAAGCTGGGCATCCGACAAATCGGAAAAGTTAACCCGGATCTGTTCACCCTGTTCACCCAGGTTCAGGACATACTCCTCTTCATCCAGGATCTTACCCTGTGCCATCGCCAGACGGTAAAGCTCCGTTCCCGGATAGGGGGTCGCAAAGAAAACAACTTCCGGAGCCAATTGAAGATCTTTACAGAAATCAACCGTCTCCCGGATCGTTTCATGATTTTCTCCGGGGAGGCCGATCATAAAAGAACAGTCCGCCCATCCCATATGTTTCTGAGTCAGCCGGACAGCGGCTTTGGCGTCCTCAACCCGTACCCCTTTCTTCATCACGTCCAGCATCCGCTGGCTCCCGGATTCTATGCCGTAGCAAAGCAATACGCAGCCCGCTTCCGCCATGGCTGCAATTAAAGATTCCGTCATAAGATTAACCCGCCCCGTACACCCCCACGTAACAGTTCCGCGAAACGTCCGGGTCATCAGGGCGCAGAAGTCCGCCACAAATTTTTTGTTCAGACAAAACTCGTCATCGATAAAATGGACGTACGGAACCCCGTAACGGCTCCTCAAATATTTTATCTCCTCAACAACATTCTCCGGAGAGCGGTGCCGGTACCCGTGCCCCATAAAATCGTGATAACAATAAATACATTGATACGGGCAGCCGCGGGTGGCGCTGATGTTCATGGAAAGGCCACCTGCGTCCTCTCCCCGGCCGTCACTCCATTTATGGCGGTTCGGAGCCCCGACAGGGTTTTTTAGATAAATATCCATCGGAAAAAGATCCCAGGCCGGGAAGGGGATTTCATCTAAATTTTTAATCGGCGGCCGTGCGGGGTTTTTCCGGATATTCCCGTCCGCCTCTCTAAACCATATTCCCGCCACCGTCCTTAGATCCCTCCTCCCTTCAAGCGCTGACAAAAGATCCACAAACGTTTCTTCCCCCTCCCCGATACAAACAATATCCGCCGGAGTATTACCCATGATGATATGCGGGATGGAGGTCCCGACACTCCCCCCGACCATGATTTTTTTATCCGGCGCCGTGCTTTTAAGGAACTCGATCAGCCATTTGACATATTTATACACCGTAACGATCGCGCCGATACCGACGGCATCAAATTCCGCCGCCCGGAGCTTTTCCTGAACGGTCTGACGGTCCCAACGGAAAGCGTTGATATCCATCACCTCCACCTCATGGCCGGCGTTTCTGGCGACCGCGGCTAAATACCCCAGCCCCAAGGGCAGGACATTAGGCCGGGACCATTCACGGATCGGAGGGTTGATTAATAATATTTTCATGACACCGCCTCGATTAACATCCCCACAATCTGCCGCACGTCGCGTTTACGCAATTGGGGGTAAAGCGGCAGGGTCATCGCCCGTTTGTAATACCGTTCCGCCAACGGAAACTGCCCGCGTTTATACCCAAAACGCTTCTGATAATACGGCTGAAGATGAATCGGGATATAATGAACCTGCGGGGAGACCCCCTTCCCCAGCAACGCCTGAAACGTCCGGTTTCTCAACGCGGCGTCTTTGAATTGAATCACAAAAATATGCCATGCGGCTTTCACGTCTTTCTTTTCCGCCGGGAGGATAAAACGCGGATCCCGAGCCAATAAAGCGCGATACGTTTCCACGTGTCCCCTTCTCTGGGCGATGAACAGGTCCAGTTTCTTCATCTGGGACACCCCCAGCGCGCACTGCAGGTCGGTGATCCGGTAATTATATCCCAGCACCGGCATCTCGTAATACCACGGGCCGTCATTCCTGGTCAACAAATGCGGGGTTTTCGTTATCCCGTGCGTGCGGAAAATTTGCAGCCGCTCGTAAAGGTCTTTCCGGTTCGTCAGGACGGCCCCGCCCTCGCCGGTCGTGATGTTTTTGACCGGGTGAAAACTGAACACCGTCATATCCGCATACGCGCCGCCGCCGACCTTTTTCCCGCGGTATTCCGCCCCCAGGGCGTGACAGGCGTCCTCGATCACCAGCAGCTTGCGCTTCCGGGCGATACGCCGGATCGCCGCCATATCTGCAGGGTGCCCGGCGAAATGCACCGGGATCAGCGCTTTGGTCCTGGGGCTGATCTTTTTTTCAATCTCCGCAGGATCTATATTCACCGTTTCCTCATCGATGTCCGCGAACACCGGCTTCCCTCCGCAGTACACGACGCAGTTCGCCGAAGCCAGAAACGTCACCGGGGACGTGATGACTTCATCTCCGGAGCCGATCCCCGCGGCCAGGCAGGCCGTGTGAAGCGCCGCCGTGCCGTTGGATACGGCCACGGCGTATTTCGCTCCGGTGTAGCGGCACAGGGCCTCTTCAAACTCCCTGATCTTCGGGCCCTGCGACAGCCAGTCCGACCGGAGCACATCCGTCACCGCTTTGATATCGTCTTTCGTGATGGTTTGCCGGCCGTACGAAATATTTTTTTTATGGGTCTTCCTATCCATTGTTACTTTTTAATAAACTCCTTGAGCTTTTTGAAAACACCCCACTCCGTCACGGCGCGGTAAATCCGCATCATCCGGTAGGAGCAATGCAGGCGGGCGACAAAGCACCGGGCCAGCAGTTTCCAGCGCGGGCGGTGTCCTTTATAAACGTCATAATCAAACCAGACGAAATACTGCATCAGTTTCCTCCGGGACAGGCCTTTCAAATTCAGGACAGGACGGGAACGCTCCCGCTCGACATCAAGATGCGCCGGCAAAAGGCCCATGTCCCGGCACATCCGATGAATTTCGGTGCCGGGATACGGGAAAAAAATCGAGTGGGAAGGCCACATATCCGGCTGACAGGCGCGGTTAACCGCGATCGTTTCCCGGATGTCCTCCTCGGTTTCCGTGGGCAAGCCGATCATATTTAAAAAATGCACTTTAAGGCCGTTCTCCCGGGCGAGAGACGCGGTGCGGATAATGTCCTCGTTGGAATAATGCCGTTTCATAATCTGCCTGCGGACACGCTCGCTTCCCGACTCCACCCCCACGTTAATGAACGTAAAGCCGCTTCCCCGCATGGCGGCGAACAAAGGACCGAAATCCGTGTTGGGGGTCACCCGGATATTGACTCCGAATTCCAACGGGGCCGTCCTGCGGCTGTTAAAGACCGCCAACGCGCGGCACAACTCCAGGGCCCAGGGGATATTCACGTTGAAGGTCTCAACCTCGAAATATACTTCCCGAACGGCGGCCTGCCGCGCCGTGATTTCCTCAAGCTCGGCTACAACATTCCCGGCGGAACGGCAGCGCACGTACGCGCCCGTCGCGAGCGTCTTTAAAGCGTGATTGGAACAGTACGTGCACTGAAACGGGCACCCGCGCCCCAACAGGACGGACGGCCGGCTGTTCAGGTCCAGGGTCCAGGGCCGCCACATCTCCCGGTCCGGGAACGGGAGTTCATCGATATTCTCCCAGAACGGCCGCAAACGGTTCCTGACCACCCGTCCGTTGTGCTTCACCCACAGGTTCTCAATATTTTCGGGCGAACGGCCCCCCTCCAGGCACTCGACCAGATCCAGAGTCGGAAATTCCCCCTCGCCGAGACAAACCGCGTCCAAATCCGTCTCCAGCCCGTCCTCGGGGTTCAGCGATAGGTGGCAGCCGCCCCCCAGGAAAAAAATCCCGGGGAATTCCGCTTTTATCTTTTTTATCCAACGGGCGATAAAAGGGAACTCGCTCGTGACCGAGGAGAAGCACAGGACCGCCGGATTAAAATCGTTTATAAAAGCGCGGACAGCCTCCATCCGCGTATCTTTCGTCACCACGAACAAGGACGTGCGATGCCCGTGTTTCTTCAACAGCGCCGAGATATAGGAAATCCCGAAATTCATTTCTTCCTGATATTGAAGCGGCTTTTCAGGAGAAAACACATTTTGCGAAGAAAAGACAAACGCGATATTCATAACGCTCCGGCCGGATTAAAGTCCGGCGATGACCTGCTTCAGTTGTTCGACCGTAAGCCATTGCTGGTTCGTGTCGCTGGTGTAGGAGAACCCTTCCGGGACGGACGACAATTTATCATAATGACGGTGCACCGCTTTCGTGTCGTAAAACTGCGGCAGAATGACATAGTTATCCCCGTCGATTTTCGTGTTCCGGGATTCATCCCCGGAAATCAATGTCTCATGGACTTTTTCCCCCGGGCGGATGCCGACGATTTTAAATGTGCACTCCGGCTCGATCGCCCGGGCCAGATCAACGATCTTCATGGAAGGGACCCGCGGGATAAACACCTCTCCCCCTTCGGACGTTTCCAGCGCCTTAATCACGAGCTGGACACCCTGCTCCAGCGTGATCCAGAAGCGGGTCATCCGTTCGTCGGTGAGCGGGAACTCCCGGCATTCTTTGCTTTTCAGATTCAGGAACAGCGGAATCACGCTCCCCCGCGACCCCATCACGTTCCCGTAACGGACCGCGGCAAACTTGACCCTCCCGCCGGCGAAAGCGTTGGCGGCGATAAAGATTTTCTCCGCGACAAGTTTGGTCGCTCCGTAAAGGTTGACCGGGTTCACGGCCTTGTCGGTGGAGAGGGCGATCACCTTTTTGACCCCGGCGTCAATCGCCGCGTTGACGATATTGTCGGCGCCGATGACGTTGGTCTTGACCGCTTCCGTCGGATTATATTCCAGCGCCGGCACCTGCTTAAGCGCGGCGGCATGAACCACGTAATCGACCCCTTCGAAAGCCCGGTAAAGCCGGTCGCGGTCGCGGATATCCCCCAGGAAATACCGGATCGGATATTTCCTGTCAGGGAAAACCCGGGACATTTCAAACTGTTTGTACTCGTCCCGGCTGAAAATAATAAGTTTCTTCAGCTGATATTTATTCAACAGGGTTTCCGTGAACTTTTTCCCGAAAGACCCTGTCCCGCCGGTCACCAGCACCACTTTCTGATTCAGCATGAGCACTCCTTCATAAAATAAACGCGTTATCCGTTAAAAGATTTCCGTTTAAGCGCCCGGTACTCCGCGATCGTCCGCTCCACACCCTCAGCAAGCGAGATGCGAGGCGTGAAGCCCAGAGCTTTCATCCGGCTTACGTCCATACATTTCCGGGCCATACCGTCAGGTTTGCCCGCATCCCATGCCAACCGGCCCCGGAACCCGGCTTTATCAGCGATCAATTCCGCCAGAGAACGGATCGTCACCTCCGCTCCGCTTCCCACATTAATAAATTCCGGGGAATCATAATACTCCAGCATGAACAGGATCGCGGCCGCCGCATCATCCACATGCAAGAACTCCCTCAAAGGGCGGCCTGTCCCCCAGAGGGGAACCTCGTCCCGGCCTTCATCCACCGCATCAACCGTCTTTTTCACCAAAGCGGAAAGGACATGCGACCGTTGCAGGTCAAAACAATCGTTCGTCCCGTAAAGATTACACGGCATCAGACTGATTCCGGGAAACCCGTATTGCCGATTATAATATTCCACCATTTTCAACCCCGCGATCTTAGCCAGGGCATACCCTTCATTGGTCGGTTCCAGAGCTCCGGTCAATAAATATTCTTCTTTCATGGGCTGCGGGCACTCCCGGGGAAAAATGCAGGAGCTGCCCAGGAAACAAAATTTTTTGACGCCATGCACATACGCCTGATGGATGATATTGTTCTGGATCACCAAATTTTCATAAAGGAATTCCGCCTTGTGCTCATTATTCGCCTTAATGCCTCCCACCCGCGCCGCGGCGTCGACCACGATATCGGGCTTCTCCAGGCTGAAAAATTTTTTAACCGCTTCGGTATCCGTCAAATCCAGTTCGACCCGGGACCTTAATACAAAATTCGTAAACCCCCGGGCTTTCAACTGCCGCACCACGGCAGAACCGACCATGCCATTATGCCCGGCTACAAAAATTTTATGGTCTAGCCGTATTTCAAACACCTTTTTCACAAAACACCTCGTTTCTAACAATCAAAGGACCCATTCGCATTTCTAGTTTACACTCCCTTAGGTCGTGTATTAAAAACCCGCATCCTTCAGCTCGTTCGCATGGCTCACTCGCCTCAGGATCAATTCGCATTTCTAGTTTACACTCCCTTAGGTCGTGTAAACTAAATGCTCATTGAATAACTTTCCCGGGCCAGGGTTTCGACCAGATCGACTTTTTTACCGGGGGTCCATCCCGGCGGATCCGTTTGCGGCGGGCAAATAAAAAGCACCCCGTCTTTCAGCCCGTCCTGCTCCTCGGGAAGAAACCGGAACCGGCACCCCAGGAATTCCTCTTCTTTAAAAACCGCCTCCACGAGCCAGGCCACCTCTTCATCCCCGCAGGCCCAAAAATTTCTTTCCCCTCCGCGGTAAAAGCCACGCACGATATCCCGGATCGTCTGCTTAAAACGCTTGATAGACTGAATCGTTTGCAACGTGTAATCCCGGGATTGTTCCAGTCGCTCGGACACCCCTTTAGGCGTCAGCGTATATTCAACTTTTCTTTTAGTAACCTGGCGGATATGAATATACCCCTGCTCCATCAGGCGGCGCAGAAGCATATTGGTGGCACCCAGAGAAATGTTTAAATGACGAGAAAAGTCACGCTGGCTGGCGGCGCTTTCCGATCCGATGATATTGATGAGTTCGGCTTCTTTTGTGTTCAGGGTATCTTTGATCACAGGGGCTCCCATTCATGCGTGTTCAAGACCTGAACATATTATTAATAATATTACTTATTGTCAAGGGGTATTCTTGTTATGTTCCCCTTACTTTCAAATATTATTCCAAAATTTTAAAGCATTGGGATATAACAACTAACGGAATTTTATCTTTTTCATGGCAAAAAAACACATCTTAAAAAGCAGCAACCCGTGACGGAAGCGCTGGATCTGGGTCGTGCCGTATGTCCTGTCCCGGTAACGGATCGGCAACTCCAGGACTTTGAGATTCAATTTGACCGCGCCGAAAATAAGGTCAAAATCGCCGAAAGGATCAAACGGGCCGAAATAAGCCCGGTTAGCGGCCAGTTCCTCATAATCACGCTTAAACAGCACTTTGGTCCCGCACAGGGTGTCTTTGAAACGCTGGCCTAAAAGCCAGCTGAAAAAAATCCCGAAGAATTTATTCGCCAGAAGATTCAGAAAGCGCATAGCCTGCTTTTCCATGGGATAAACCAACCGGCAGCCGTTTATGAATTCTCCCCGGTTATGCCGGATCGCATCATAAAACTTAGGCATATCCTCGGGAGGAACGGTTAAATCCGCATCCAGGATCATCAGGATCTCCCCGGAAGCCCGGCTGAACCCCATCCGCACGGCATCCCCTTTCCCTTTTCCCGTCTGCTTAAAAAGTTTTATGTCTTTCTCCGGATATTTCTGCATGACCCGTTCCACTTCCTCATACGTCCCGTCCCGGGATCCGCCTTCGACGAAAATAAACTCCTGATGCCGGCCGAAAGCCGGGGTGCGCAGGATTGCCTGTTCAATGTTCCCTTTCTCGTTCCGGCAGGGGACCAAAATTGTCACGGAAAAATCCCGTTCAAACTCAAAAAGCGGGCGGGCGATCACAATGTGGTTTAAGGTAAGCGCGTTAAAAACCGGCAAGGGCGCGATGAAACGGTTGATAAGATAACTCAACCCCCAGATAGGGACGGGGAACAGAATCGCCCGTTCCGTCTTAACCGGTTCATATCCCGTCAGTGTCAGAAAGTTACACAGATCATGATACGTCAGCCAGTTCTGAATTTTCTGCCGGATCTTCAACCCGGCTTTCTCCCCGAATTTAAGAATATACTGCCAGAGATAACTGTAATACTCGATGATAATCCGCGTATGCGCATGGCAGAACGGCCGGAGGCCGTTCAGAAACACCTGGATATCATCCAGTTCCCCCAGCACCCCGGACAGGATGATGAAATCAAATTTATCCTGGCAGGAAAAATCTTTCAGGGCGCAGGCTTCGAACTTAAGATGCGGGTATTTCCGGGCCGCGAACTCCACGGAGCGCGCACTGATATCGATCCCCACGCCTACGGATGGTTTCAGTTCGTTTAACAGGTCGCCGGTCGAGCAGCCGACCTCCAGAATTTTCTTCCCGGGCGGGATCAGGTATCGGTATTGCTTATAAAGCAGTTCATAGTAATACCGGTTTTTCCTCCGGAAGCGGTCGCGCTGCTCAGCCAGATTGTCATAATGCTCGGCGATCGAATTAAGGGCGGTCATGCGTGGTCTCCTTGTTTCCAGCGGTCCTGGTTCAATTCCCATATTTGAGAGAAGGTTGTCCGAAGATTGAATTTCTGTTCCCATTGCGGATAGTGCGCGGTGAACTTTTTCAAACTGCTGATATACCAGATGTGATCCCCCGGCCGGTTTTCGTCTTTATAGTCCCAGTGAAGCGCCCGGCCGCAGATGTCTTCACACAACCGGATCGCCTCTAGGATGGAACAGCTGCTGGCCCGACCTCCCCCTATGTTGTAAACTTCCCCCGGCCGCGGGGCCTGATAAAAACAATAAAACGCGTGGACCAGGTCAAAACTGTGAATATTATCCCGCACCTGTTTCCCTTTATAACCCAACACGGTATACGGCGTGCCGGTCATGCAGCATTTCATCAAATACGACAAAAACCCGTGCAGGGCCGCTCCGGAATGCCGGGGGCCGGTCAGGCATCCTCCCCGGAAACACCCGGTCTTGAGCCCGAAATACCGGCCGTATTCCTGGACCAAAATATCGGCCGCCAGCTTGGACGCCCCGAATAACGAGTGTTGGCTCTGGTCGATGCTCATGGTTTCATCAATCCCATCGAACAAAGGGTGCTGTTCCTCGAGGTCCCAGCGGGTTTCCCGCTCTTTCAAAGGGAGACGGTTAGGGGTATCGCCATAAACCTTATTGGTGCTGGTAAAAATGAATACCGCTCCCGGGCAATGCCGGCGGGTCATTTCCAGCAGGTTCAAAGTTCCATTGGCGTTCACCGTAAAATCAGTCACCGGCTCCCGGGCCGCCCAATCATGGGAAGGCTGGGCCGCGGTATGAATCACGAGTTTGATGTCCCGCCCGTATTGTGCAAAAAGCGCTTCCAAGGCGTCGATGTCCCGGATATCGGCAGCCCTGTGGTCATATCCGGGGATCTTTTCCCGAAGGGCTGCGGCGTTCCAGCGCGTTGACGCCTCTTCTCCGAAAAAAAACCGCCTCATATCATTATCAATCCCGACCGGCTTAAACCCCCGGGAGCCAAAAAATTCCACCGCTTCCGACCCGACCAACCCCGCGGATCCGGTTATCAGGACGACATCCATCTCTTCTTCTCCTTAAACGCCCTTCTGATTTTCAGGCTTCTTTTCCACCTCGATATAATAAAACATGCTCAGCCACGGGCTCAAAGGCGACAGCAACCACTCCAGCCCTTTGACCAGAAAATACCCCCAGGTAGGCAACAACTGCCGGAAGGACACCCCTCCGCTCAGCAAATAAGCCAAAGGCCCGAACGGACGGAAACTTTTCAAAGCCAGCCGCCGGTACCGCTGGCTAAAAACTTCCTGGTCCCGCCGGAAAACGATCCATGGCAGGGCCCCGTTGCCGCACGACAAAGCGCCATCGCCCTCCACGCCCCAGCCCGAGGAAGGGTCAAACGTCTCGTGGTGAAAATTCTGGTAGACCCATCGGCCCCAGCAGGAATTCGCCGGTTCGATCATAACGATTTTCCCCCCGGGACGCAAACACCGGTCCATCTCGCTAAAAAAAGCGTGCGTGTCTTTAACATGATGAAAAACATTCAACATCACAAAGGCACTGACCGACCCGTTCTTAAACGGGCTCTGATCGACGCGGAAACACACATCCACATGAGGCAGGAACAGGATGTCCGAAGTGATGACCTCCGGCAGAACGTCCTTGAGCAGTCCTCCCCCGCTGCCCAACTCCACAATCGCGCCCGGAGGAACGGCCTGTAAGCCGTTGGCTAATCTGCGGTAAAAATCCAGGTAAAGCTTTTTCAAGAACGGCTTTTTCCGGATGATATCCCGGTGAATCAGCGTGGATTGGGGATCATCCAAATCGCAGATCAAAGCCGCTTCCGGAAGTTTTAAGAAATCCAGGAATTTCATCATACCTTTAAATATCAGGATGCCTCCCGACATCCTGGACAATAACGTTTTCGCCGCCCCTTCTGGTTTTGCATCCCGTCAGGATGTTTTCATTGTATTACAAAACGGCTCTCCGCAGAAACGGTATTTTATCATTCTCCAAAAAACCTGGAAAAGATTTTAGGAAGATTCCTCCCACCATGTTAAAATAATTCCCGTTCCCATACCGGGGGGATCCCGCGCCAGCAATATCATAAACATATAAAAAGGACAGACTGCGACCCATGAAAAAACTAACCGACATTTTCGCGCGTAAAGAGCGCACTTTTTCTTTTGAACTTTTTCCGGCCAAGACCGAAAAAGGTCATCAAAATTTGCTGGCCACCATAGCCGAACTCGTCACCCTTGAACCGGATTATATCTCCTGCACATACGGGGCCGGCGGAGGAAGCCGGGAGCGGACCTTTGATGTCGTCCAGCATATTCAGGATACGTATCACGTGCCGGGAGTGGCCCATTTAACCTGCGTCTGCCACACCCGGGACGATATCAAGTCCATCCTGGACCACATCCGACAGAGAGACATTTGTAACGTACTCGCGTTAAGGGGCGACCCGCCGAAGGATAATCCGGACTGGCGGCCGGGGCCAGACAACTTTCAATATTCCAGCGAACTCTGCGCGTTTATCCGCCGGCATCATGGCGACTTCTTCGCTGTCGGCGTCGCCGGCTTCCCGGAGGGACACATTATCTGCCCGGATCGGGACAAAGACGCCCATTACCTTAAAACAAAAATCGATAACGGCGCCGATTTTGTCACCACCCAATTATTCTTCAACAATCAGGATTATTTCGATTACGTGCAAAGGTTACGGAATCTGGGAGTCAAAGCAAGAGTTATTCCGGGAATACTCCCGGTCACGAATTACGACAACTTAATCCGTTTCTGCCAAAACTGCGGGACAACCGTGCCGCAGGAGGTTCACGACATTTTCCTCCCCATCAAGGATGACCCGGACCGCTGTCTGGAAGAAGGAATAAATTTCGCGGTCAGGCAATGCCGGGACCTGCTGGATCGCGGCGCGCCGGGCCTGCACTTTTACGCCCTGAACAAGCTCCATCCCGTGGACACCATCCTTAACGCGGTTCGCGGATAAATATCAGCGGGACATATCCGCCGGCCAATCCTCTTCCCGGGCGCCCAGCTCGTCAATATATTTTCGCAGGGAATTCTTCATTCTCTGCGTTATCTTATATCCATCGACTTTTTTCAGTATCTCATCCCGGCTGTGCCCTTTTTTATAAAGATTTTTCAGCACACCTTCAAAGACCGCTTTGAATCCGTAACGCCCGATCCCTTTTGAAATCACAACCAGGACACCCAGCACTCCCAGGCCACCGATCACCCCCCAGGGGCCTCCGAGCAGGGCCAAGCCTTCGACAACCGCGGCCGCCCCGACCACGCCGGTTATTTCCACAGCCAGCACCAGCACCAGCGCCGGGATACCCAATTGAGAAATCCTGGCAATCAACTCGTCATATTTCCAATTATCTCCATCTCGGACCGCCTCTTTTATGTTCCCGGGAACACGGCCGACGGCGTAAGCCCCGATCACAGCCGTATCCTTCACCTTTTCCGAGCCCCCACGCATCCCGTTCACCAGCTTATCCTTCACGGTGTTCCCGGCCCGCAAAGGCGCATTCACAAAAGCTTTGGTCCCGTCCAGGGCGGACCGGCCCAGTTTTTTCCAGAAACCAAACGCCTCATTCATGCGGATGACATACAGCTTCAAAAGAAACCGCAGAAGAAACACAGTCAAAACATAGGATAAAAAGGCGTTAATAAATAGCGCCGTGTTTGTCGTCAAAGACTGCGACTGCGGATACACCGCGGTAATTTTTCCGGAAAGGGTCGTGAAATAATCAAAAACAATCCAGAACAGGAATACCGAATACGCCAGAGACGCTTTAACAAGAAAAATCCTGGCTCTGTTTTTTTTCTTCCTGACGCCCGGCGTTTTCTGGTCTTCTCTGACGATATGATTGTACCGGACGCGGACGGCTTCCAGAAGAAGCACGGTAACGACAAAATATAAGATTGTTTCTTTATTCCTCCTGATCCCAGCAAAAAACATCATTCCCCCCTCGTGTTCGAAAAAGCCGTCCTTACCTTAAGACAAAAAATATTCGTCGCTTCCATGATAAATAATTTCTAAAATAAACTCATCTGGTCATCCTGCGGCGTTCGTCTTTTATTTTTCAAAGCGGCCTGTTCATACTCGGCCAGACTGGTTTCGAAATCCTTCAAAAAAGGGGACGCCCGGGGATGGAATGTCTGCCCGAACAACAAACGCTTTCTGGCGCGTAAAAGATATAACCGCTCGCGGGCCCTGGTCATACCCACATAAAACAACCGGCGTTCTTCCCGGCTCTCGGCCTGAAGCCCGACCAGATTCAGCGGCAGCAGATTCTCCTCACACCCCACGATAAAAACAACGGGGAATTCCAGCCCTTTGGCGGCATGAAGCGTCATCAAAGACACACGTTCGGCGGTAACGCCTAACTCTTCGTACCGGGAAGGGCACACCGCTTCCGGCCCGTCTTCATCATTCTTATTCTCTCCGACGACATGGTACGGAATCCCCATGCGGTCAAAAGCCTGTTTCAGAAGTCTCGACTGTGTTTTAAGCCGGTAGAGAACCGCGATATCGCCGAAACTCCGTTCCGCACCGCTTTCCGTAGCGACCCGGCCGGAATCCTGCGAAAACATGCTCGTGCCTCCGACGAGTTTCTCGATCTGGTGCACGACATATTCCGCCTCCGCTTTATCGGTTGCCGCCTCGAAAACCGTTAACTTCCCTTCCAGGTATAACTGCGCGGTCAAGACCGGGACAGCCCCGTCCGAATCCCGGGCCATCACCTGCCCCGAAGCCGCCAGGATTGTCTGCCCGGACCGGTAATTATCGCACAGCGTCACCCGGCGGGCGCCGGGGAAATCATCCGAGAAACTCTGAAAAAAACGCTTATTCGCCCCCCGGAAACCGTAGATCGCCTGGTTGGGGTCCCCGATCGCGGTAATGCCCCCCTTCTCCCCCACCCAAAGTTTTAAAAAGGCGTGCTGGACAGGATTAATGTCCTGATATTCGTCCACAAAAACTTCCGGGACCTCCGACTGCAGGCCGGACAGGACAGCCGGATGCGCCCTTAAAAAATAAACCGTCTCGCATAACAGGTCATCAAAATCCAGCAACCCCCTTTCCCTCATGTGAGCATTGTAAAACATGACATCCTCGGGGACCGGACCGGAAAAAATCGTGGCCTTCCAACGGGAAACCGCCTCCAGCCTTTCCCGGAGCTGTTTATCGGTATCCCCCGGCCAAAGCGCGCGTCCGGCCTCCAGGGCCTGAACCGGGTCCGCGCATCGGAACCCGTCCGGGAGACCGCTCAAGGGCCCGGCGTCTTTCAGGATATTCAGGCAGACGGCGTGAAAAGTTCCCGTGACCAGCCGGGGGAGAATGGTTTCGGCTTCGTCCGAACGCGCGATACGCGTTTTTATTTCTTCCGCGGCTTTTTGGGTAAACGTGATCGCACAGAATTTGTTCTTGGGGCCAGCGCGCCGTAAGCGGTACATCAGCCGGTGCGTCAGAGTGTGAGTTTTTCCGGTGCCCGGTCCGGCCACGATCAACAGGCGGGCCCCGGGTTCGGTTATCGCAGCCCATTGAGCGGAATTCACGGAATCTGGACGATCATAGTCCGTCATACAGGTCACCTGAACAGGGTCATCTGATGATCAACCGTGTCTCTTTCATCATCGGAAAATATTTGCACTGTCCCGTACTCTCCGTCGTAACCGGCCGCGATCCGAACCTTCCCCTCCCGCACCCGGCGGATACCTTCCGCGATAAGCGTGCCGCTGACTTTTTGAATATCCGAAACCGGGATGTCCCGCAGGATCGCCATTTCATTGCCGAGTTTAGAAAGCATGTCCAGATATGCGGCCTGTACGGCCTTCGAGTTCACGCCCATAGACCGGGCTTCCGCGACCACTTCCGGGAGAGGAATCAAGCTGACGAAATCACGGGCATTGGGGGACCGGCGTCCTTCCGGATGATCGGCCAGTTCTTCCACGCGGGCCATGACCCCGACGGTCACCGGCTTGCCGCACACGGGGCACACCCCCTGATTCTCTCTGGTCTCCCGGGGATGCATCCGCGTATGGCATTGCCGATGCCCGTCAAAATGATACTTCCCTTCTTCCGGGAAGAATTCGACCGTGCCGACTAACCCGTCATGAGAAGGGTCCTGCAGGGCTTTATAAATTCCCGGATAAGAAAAAAAATCGGATTGAAAGACCGTGCTTTCCCGGCCCAATTTAGCCGGAGAATGCGCATCCGAGGACGACACCATAACATACGGGTCCAACTGACTTAAACGCCAGTTCATCGGCGGGTCGGAAGAAAGACCGGTTTCGACGGCAAAGATATACCCGGAAAGATCGGCAAAACAATCTTCCAGGCGGTCAAACCCGCCTTTGGACCCCAGCGCCGAAAACCACGGCGTCCAGATATGCGCCGGAACCAAAAAGCTGGCCGGGTCAGACCCCAAGACGATTTCCAGGAGATCCCGGGAATCCAGCCCTAAAATAGGCCGTCCGTCCGAACGGATATTGCCGATAGCGTCTAATTGTTTCTGAATCTTTTCCGCGACACTCAAATTGGGAGCGAAGACCACATTATGGACCTTGCGGACTTTATCCATCCGTTTATAGATATTCGAAATCTCCGTCGAAAGCATAAACCGCACTTCGCCCTGACAGGCCGCCGGCACACGGGATAACATCGGCCGGGCGATATCCCGGCGCAACGCATAAAAACCCTCTTCAGCGGGAACCAGTTTGTCCTGCAGCTCTTTGGCCCATCCCGGGTGCACGAAGTCGCCGGTGCTGACCACCTGAATCCCCTTCATCTGGGCCCAGACATATAAATGCTCCAAATTCAGCTCTTTGCTGGTTGCCCGGGAATAATGGGAATGAATATGTAAATCCGCGTAAAAAGGCATCATGTCCTTATTTATAGAACCCCGCGCATGACCACGGGCCTTATTAACAATTCGCTTCGCAAAATGACCTGACCTCTTAACATAGGCGCGAACATTCCCGGGACGAAAGACCTTAGTAACCTCTCTCCTTCCCGGGCGCGCCCGGGGTCTTCTGCAAAGACGGATAAAAACCCCGGCCCCTCCCCGACCTCCCCCGAGGAATTGAGCCCATTATACAGAAAAACCGGCCCGACCGCAATCCTCCTTCTTAAACAACATTTGTCTCCCCCGCCCGGCTAGCCTGCCGCGCTATACGGCTGGAGAAAAACAACAGCAACGGCGGGGTCGCGTGGACGAAAAGGCGGGGGAAAACCTCGGGAGGAATTTCAGACAAACTTTCAAGAGGCGTGCCCATATGAGCCACCCAGACAAAAATCACCATGCCGGCCGACACCAGGCCCAGAAAAACTTCGGGTTCGGTCCATCGGAGCTTTTTCCGAAAAACAAAAACATAAAAACCCGCCAGCAGGGAATAGACGGGCATATTATTCGAGCAAAAATTCTTAGCGTTAATCTTTAAAAGCTGCAGAATCTTACCGGCCGACACCCCTTCTTTTAAATGTGTTAATGCCGAAGAATCCCCTCCGCGGCAGGATACCCAGTGCATCCAGCTTAACGGCAACCCGATAGATAAAAAGACAGCCCCTATCCAGGCCCCGGCCCGTTCAGACATCAACATCTTTCTGAAAAGCAGAACCATCGCCGCGCCCAGGATACCCGTGGCCACCATTCCTTCCAGTTTGCTTAAATTCAACCCCGTCAGCAAGATCAACGCCAGCCATAAATATCTTTTCTGATCCTTGGCATTCATCCACGCCAAAACAACGGTTAAAGCACCTGCCCAGAACGCCAGAAAAAGGTTTTCCGCGTTGGCAAAGGTGAAATGCACATACCACCACGGCTTGGTGAAATCATGACAAACGGAAACAAGGTAAAACAATAAAACGGAATAACGCCACGCCGGTTTCAAGCCCAAAAGCTGCAGAGCTTTCAAAACCTGGATGACAAACACAAGAAAACACAGGGCCGACGTCCATTTCGCCAGTTCATCGTACATGCCGTCCAGCAGGGCGAACTGGGAAGCGATATTCAGGGGCCACAGCAGCGGGTAAGAGTTTAAATGCGTATATTCAAAATTCAAATGTTGATAATAATATAGCGTTTTCGATTTTAATATCCAGTGCGACATCCCGTCCCAGTCAAAGACCCCCGTTGAAACGGTGATCATAAAAACTCCCGCCGCAGCCGCAGCAACAAGACCGCCCAGGACCGGCGTGGCGAATCCGGCTGTCCGGCCTGGTCCGGTTGAAACCAGGCGGGTCTCTCCTTCTTTAAAGAAGACCAGCCGGCGCGACAGCCAGACTAAAAGAATCCCGAGCAGGGCCCATGTCCCCGAAACAACACTGCGGGAAAGCGGAACCCCGAACAGCATCAGGATCCAGATTACGGCGGTGGGGAGCATAAAACCCAGGAGATAAGACGTGGCATAATACCAGAGGCGCCCCCACTCTTTGACCGCAACTCCCAGCGCCCGCAGCATAAAAACGCCGGTCAAAATATTGTAACCCGAAAAGAGAAGCACGGCGATGAGGACAACCGGCAAGGATGGTGAGGGGGACACCGCGGGAATCAAAGCCCCGGCCATCCAGGGCCGGGTATACAAAGAAACCGTGTCCGTGAGCGGGATTTCAATCCACTCCGCCGGTTCCCCGGGGGGGCGGTTCCTACCGTCTAAATGGAAATCGGAAACATCAACGATACGGTGCGGGAAAAGGAAATACCGCCAGATAACATAGGAAAACCCCTTACTTCTAAAAGACGTGCTCGCATCCGCTCCCTGCGGAAGGATGGCCCTCGCCTTCAGCGCCGCTCTGACGGACGGCTGTTGGCGGCGCAAATGTTCATAATTAAAACCGCTCTGCGCAAATATCTTCGTGGATATATAAGTTTTCCTTGCGAGGAACCAGCCGCCAGCAAGAGTCACACAAAAGACGGGAAGGATCAAACACCACAAGAACAATGGAACCCAAAATTTCATTCCACCCCATTAAATCCGGACATAAAGAAATTAAACGTCCGGTTTCAATTTAAGAAAATCTGCAAAAATCACACTACCCCGATACGGGCAGGAGCGTAAACCCCGACTGTCCGGCTTTAATTAAATAATATTCCGCCAAAATAAAAAGGACCAGCGCGCACAATTGTTTGATGCGATTGAGCCAAGGCCCAGATTTCGGCAATTGACTTAACAGCCCGCTGAACGTTCCCACCAGAATGAGCGAGGCGCCCACGCCGTAAGAAAAAACAAAAAGCAGGCTGATCGCATGGACAAGGTTTTGTTTGGAAGCCACGTAAAGCAGGACCGTCCCCAGGACCGGGGCCGTACAGGGGCCGACGATCAGGCCGCTAATCCCCCCCAGCAGAAAGACTGACCAGAGGTTCCTGGGCTTGAGACCGGCGGGCCGGTTAAACGCCAGGCCCGGAAGAGGAATAACATCCAGCATGACCAGCGCGAAGATCAGCAGAAGATTCCCCACAATCCAAAACACAAGCGGAGAATTCTGAATCTGGCCGAAAACTTTCCTGGTTAAAGCCGCCACGACCGCCAGGCCACAATAAATCACGGCCATTCCGAGGACATACACCAGCGAGATCACAAAGCCCATAAGCTTGCTGCCCCGGGTATTCACCCCGGCGATGATGCTCGCCACCACCGGAAGCGCCGGGTAAACGCACGGGGTGAAACTGACGGCCACCCCCGCCCCGAACACCAAGAAATAATCAAACACGTTCCCTTGCAGTTGCATGGCTTTACGTCATACCCCGCGGCACGCCCGGCCCCCTGCGGCCCGGCTTCCCAACGAGGGTTTTATTCCGATTTAAACGGAAATTTAATAACATTCGTGATCGTATCCGTCGTGCCTTTAATAATCTTGCCGGTTGTGTCCACAACCCCCTGAGTCAGGCCGCCGGCAGCATCAACGGTTCCGGAAACCGCAGATTTTAACCCGTTGATATTCAAATCCGGCAAATTGGCAAACGGAGTCTTTGTCAGGGTTTTAAAAACGATAATCTGCACCAGCCGGTTAGGGTCATCAATATTCTCAATTCTTTCATCCAGCCCGATCTTTGTTTCCGTCACCGCCGGATCCCCGCCTTTAGAATAATCTTTATACACCACCTTATCCACTTTCAGCTGCAAAACGTCGATCCGCATCTCCGGCATGTCTTTCTTCCCGGGGGCCGGAGCCGTTTCCTGCGCCGGTTTCTCTCCGGTCTTCTGCTGCAAAGCTTTCAGATGGTCAAGATTCATTTTGCTGTCGGCATTCTTCACCAGGACAAACTCTTTCAGATAAAAGCGGACCTCTCTGACATGAATTTTTTTCTTCATCAAGGCCGGGACATCCAGGTTGACATACACTTCCGGGATATCCACCATGATTTTTTCCGGGAAGCCCTCCGGATTGTAAAGCTGCATCCCCTGAACGTGGACATAAGATTTCGTGAAACTGATATCCATACTCGCGATCTTCATCGGCAGGCCGGTCACGAGTTTGACACCCTGCTCAATCCCGGTTTTAATGACAATATTCTTCGCCACGATCACGCCTATGACCAGCGCAACCAGTACAAACGCGATGAACTTAATCAGCTTTTTCATGAGTCGTTCCCTCCCAGGAAACACATCCGTCTACATTATCCCTTTATTTCTTTTTTATAATACTTTAAACACTTTCGGCACAGGCCGTCTTGCTCCACCCATTCCGGGTGTTTCTTTTTGATCACATCGACAATATGCTTCTCCGTATGATCAATATACTGACGCAGATCCTCACTAACGGGTTTCCCGCATACCAGACAAATATATTCCATGGGCCGCTCTCCTCCCGGAATACCCTTAGGGAACGCTTCCCCGGACATTTATTTCTTCGGCTTATACAGCAGCTTCCAGGGGTTGCTCTTAAGGTCGAAACTTAATTCTTCCAAATTTTTCGTCGTGCTGTTCGCATGCCCTATTATCTCGTCCACAAGATGCTGGTTCACCGCGAACCGCTCATGGATATTATCCGATAGAGAATGCACGTTCTTCATGGTCGCTCGCATATCCGCGAGGACATCGTCGATCGCCTGAGCGTTCACTTTCAGCCGCTCATTGAGGTTGGAGGATATCCCTTCGATATTAGCGGCGATGCGTTCGCCCTTTTGAAGTATTTTTTCAAAACTGGCCTGCTCGGTCCCCGCAATCGCCTCCCCGGGGGCAAGGGACTCGCCGCTGATCTCGTCGGTCATAACCAGCCCGATATACTTTTCCCCCATAAATCCCAGATTCTTCACGTGGGCTTCAACCCCTTTAAGAATTTTTATGTCCTGTTTAATCCACAGGGTCAACTCCACTTTCGGGGCCGGGCCGTAAACGATACGGATGTCCTTGACGCGACCGATCTCCAGGCCGTTAAGCGTTACCGGCGAGTTTAACTCGATGCCGTCCACGTTAACAAAATGAACTTTGATATCATAGCCCCGCTCTTTAAAATGGAAGTCTCCGGCCCTAACGGTTAATACAGCCAGAAAACATAAAACGATGGCGATCAAAATACCGACTCTGGTTTCATTATTGATCCTCATAGGCTTCTCCCTCTTGGCAGTTTTCTGTCCTCCGGTCCCCGTTTACGGTCCGCTGACAGGCGCCTCGTACCCGTTCTCCATGATATTAATGGGCCCCTCAATTTCGCCTTTAATAAACTGCTGGACGATCGCATTCCCGGAATTCTTGATTTCTTTCGGCGTCCCCACCTCCAGAACCCGTCCCTGGTACAACATGGCCACGCGATTCGCAATGCGGAAAACACTTTCCATGTTGTGCGTGACAACCACGGACGTGAGCAACAGTTTCTTGTTTAAATCCAGGATGAGCTTATCGACCACGGCGCACACAATCGGGTCCAGCCCCGCCGTGGGCTCATCATAAAAAACCACTTCCGGGTCCATCGCGATCGCCCTAGCCAGGCCGACGCGTTTCTTCATGCCACCCGAAAGCATGCTCGGCATTAAATGCTCATACCCCTGCAATCCAACCAAACTTAATTTCATCTTAACAATAATGCTTATAATCTGGGGGTCCAGCTTCGTGTGTTCCCTCAAAGGCAGGCTGACATTCTCTTCCACCGTCATATAATCAAGCAGGGCCGCGGACTGGAAACTCATCCCGAAGCGCCGCTTAATCCGTTCCTTTTCTTCCTCGGTCATTAAGGTCAGATCTTTCCCCTGGAAAAGTACCTGCCCCGCATCCGGTTTAATAGCTCCGGTCATATGTCTCAAGAGCGTGCTCTTCCCGCATCCGGATCCCCCCATGATAACAAAGGTTTCTCCCTGATAAACATCAAGGTTAATGCCGTCCAACACCGTCCTGCCGTCAAAGGTTTTGACCAGATTTTTCACCGATATGGCCACCGGCCGATCTGCCATAAATCCCCCTTGCCCTCCCGGAAAATATTTTCGTGCCGCACCGGATAAGCCCACGCCTCACATGTTGTGAAAATAATAAATACCCGTGACGACACAATCCGCCACAATAATAAGAATAAAACTCGTCACAACGCTGATCGTGGTATGCTTCCCGACCCCCACCGCCCCGCCCCGGGTCTTCAAGCCCTGATAAGCTCCCACCAGGACAATAATAATCGCGAACACAAACGATTTCGACAGGCCGGTGTAAATATCCTTGAGCATCAAATACTTAAACGTGGTCTGAATATACAGATGTTGGTTAATCCCCAGGTTATGCACGCCGATCACATAGCCGCCCAAGATCCCGGAAACATCCCCCAGAACCGTTAAACAAGGCAACATCACGAAAAGGGAAAGCAGCTTAGGGGCGATCAGAAATCGGACCGGGTTGATAGCCATGGTTTCCAGGGCTTCGATCTGCTCATTCACCTGCATGGAACCGATTTCAGCGGTAATCGCCGCCCCGATACGGCCGGCCACGACAAGAGCAGTCAACACCGGGCCTAGTTCCCGGCAGATTGAAACCGATGTCAGGCTTGCGACATAGATCGTGCCGCCCAATTTCGAGAGCTGATAAGCCGATTGCATCGCCAGGACAACCCCGGTAAAAAACATAACAAAAAAGACAATCAGTATGGACTGGATGCCCATAAAAACCATCTGCTCAAAGACCGCCTGATGTTTGAGCGGTTTGTCCCTGAATGGACCGAAGAGGATCCAAAAAAATGTCTGCAGGCTCAGGTGCATGAATTCTGAGAACACCCTGATGCCGTAAACAACCGGGCTTCCTATTTTTTCAAAAAACTTTATCATATCTTTAGTATTTTACTTCGGCGCAAAGTATATCTCTCAAAGACGCCGGACCATAACCGCTATCCTGCCATAGTTAAAAGTTCCCGGACCTTCTCAAGAAACAACTTTGTATCTATCGGTTTGGGTAAATAGGCGTTCGCACCGACTTCCTTCCCAATGACAAAATCTTCTTCGGAAGCCCGTGAAGTCAAAAGAATAACCGGAATTCTCATGGCAATCTCTTGCGATTTCAGGAGGCGGCATATATTAAAACCGTTAATGATCGGCATCATCACGTCTAAAACCACGAGATCCGGCGGGGTTTTGAGCGCCATCTCCAACCCCCGGGCCGCGTCATTCGTGGAAAGAACATTATACCCCTGGGCGCCCAAAAGCGTTTCCACAAGCTTTAAAACACCCTGATCGTCATCGATAATCAGGATTCGCCCTTTTTTCGTTGCCGTATTCATCGCAAAATAATTTTACCTATTTCTATAAATGAAAACAAGGGAATTGATCGAAATGTTGCCTCGGGGTGATGCCAAACAAGCGACCCCGGCGAAGGGCATGACAACATAGGCAAAACAGCCGTGCCAGGGCCTGGTCTTCCCCAAGAACGGCTTCCACAAGGAATTCGGCATCATCCGGCCGCATCATAACCCAAGACCGGGCTCAACCACTTTTCCAGATCAGGAACCGGCATCCCTTTTCTTCGGGCAAGGTCTTGCACCTGATCAAGGGCTATTTTCCCCAACCAGAAATATTTTGCCGCCGGATGGGAAAAATAAAATCCGCAAACGGAGGACGCGGGGATCATGGCGAAATTCTCGGTGAGACGGATCCCGGTGGTTTGTTCCACGTTCAACAGGCCGAACAACAACGGTTTCTCGGTATGGTCCGGGCACGCAGGATAACCGGGAGCCGGGCGGATGCCCTGATAACGACACTGGAACAGCTCCTCGTTCGTCAGGTTTTCATCGGGAGCATACCCCCAATACTTTGTCCTGACCAGTTCATGCATACGCTCGGCAAAGGCTTCCGCCAGACGGTCGGACAAGGCCTTCACCAGAATACCGCGGTAGGAATCATGGTCCTTTTCATACTTTTCCGCGAGTTCGGCCGTGCCAAACCCCGTGCTCACCGCGAATCCGCCGAGATAATCGGGGCGGCCCGTTGACCGGGGAGCGATAAAATCCGCAAGCGCGTAATACGGGCGCCCGTCATACTTCACGGCCTGTTGCCGCAAAGAATGGAAAGCAGTTAAAACATCCTTACGGCTTTCGTCCTCGTAAACTTCGATATCATCCCCGACGCTGTTTGCGGGAAAGAAGCCCACCACCGCCCGGGCCTTCAGCAACTTCTGTCGCACGATCTCATCCAGCAACTGCTGCGCGTCCGCATAAAGCTTACGGGCTTCTCCCCCCTGCTGGGGGTCATCCAAGATTTTGGGAAAATGCCCTTTTAATTCCCAGGCCATAAAAAAGGGCGACCAGTCAATCTTCTCCCGGATTTCAGAAAGGTCAAAATGGTCAAAAACGCGGGTGCCCAAAAATTCCGGCGGCGTAAGCAGCGCCTGGGACCAATCCGTCTTAAGCCCTTTGCCCCGGGCTTCCGCCAGAGTCAAAAATTTCGTCTCGCTCCGGCGCCTGTCGAACTCTTCCCGGGCCGCCTGCTGTTCCGCCTGAATCTGTCCCGTAACCACTGTTTTCTGTTCCCCATCCAAGAGCTGACGGCTCAACTGCGCGCACCGGGACGCGTCTTTAATATGAACCACAAGCCCTTTATAGCAGGGGGCGATTTTTACGGCCGTGTGCTGCAAAGAGGTCGTCGCCCCGCCGATTAAAATCGGGATCGTTAACCCGGCCTTGTCCATGTCCCGGGCAACATAGACCATCTCCTCCAGCGACGGCGTGATCAGCCCGCTCAACCCCACCATGTCGGCTTTTTCCCGTATCGCCGCCTCGACGATTTTTTCGGAAGGGACCATAACTCCTAAATCCACAACCTCAAAATGGTTGCAGGCCAGGACCACGCTCACGATGTTCTTCCCGATATCGTGCACGTCGCCCTTCACGGTCGCCAGCAGAATTTTCCCTGCCCCGCGAGAAGACTTCCCGCTCTTTTCTTTTTCAATAAATGGCCTCAAATACGCCACGGCTTTCTTCATCACCCGGGCGCTTTTAACGACCTGGGGCAAAAACATTTTCCCGGCACCGAACAAATCCCCGACGGTATTCATTCCTTTCATAAGCGGGCCTTCAATGACATCCAGAGGCCGCGGCGTTCTCTGGCGCACCTCCTCGGCGTCTTCCTCAATGTGTTCCACAAACCCCTTCACCAAGGCATGCGCGAGCCGATCTTCGGCCGGAAGACGCCGCCATTCCTGGTCGGCCGGCGCGGCCCTCCGCCCCTGCGTTTTGATCTGTTCGGCAAACACGACAAGACGTTCCGTCGCGTCCGGCCTTTTGTTCAAAAGAACGTCCTCAACGTGCCTCAAGAGATCTTGGGGGATTTCATCGTAAACAGCGATCATCCCCGCGTTGACAATCCCCATGTCCATCCCAGCCTGAATCGCGTGATATAAAAATGCCGCGTGCATCGCCTCCCGGACCACATTATTCCCCCGGAAAGAAAACGAAACATTACTCACCCCCCCGGAGACCCGGCAATGCGGCAAAGTGTTTTTAATCACACGCGTCGCTTCGATAAAATCCACGGCATAATTATTATGTTCTTCAATACCCGTCGCCACGGCAAAAACATTGGGGTCAAAAATAATGTCCTGGGGCCGAAATCCGACCTCCTCGGTCAGTATACGGTAAGCCCTCGTGCAGACATCCACTTTCCGGGCCTTCGAATCCGCCTGCCCTCGTTCGTCAAAAGCCATCACAACCACAGCTGCGCCCAACTTCTTCAACTCCGCGGCCTGTCGCTTAAAAACCTCTTCTCCTTCCTTCAGGGAAATGGAATTGACAATGGCCTTGCCCTGCACGCATTTCAGACCCGCTTCAATCACGGGCCAGCGGGACGAATCGATCATAACGGGAACCCGGGCGATATCCGGTTCACTGGCAATAAGATTCAGGAATTTCACCATGGCTTTCCGGGAATCCAGCATCGCGTCATCCATATTCACGTCAACAATCTGGGCACCGGCCTCCACCTGCTGGCGGGCTACTGACAGGGCCTCTTCATACTGCTCGTTTTTAATCAAATCCGCGAATTTTTTGGAACCCGCGACATTGGTCCGTTCCCCGATATTAATAAAATTAGAGTCAGGCCGGATAACCAAGGCCTCCAATCCGCTCAAGCAGGTCCTCGCCGGAATATCAGGAAGGGCGCGCGGTCTAAACCCGGACACGGCGCGGCGGATCTCCCGGATATATTCCGGCGTGGTCCCGCAGCAACCACCGACGATATTGACATGCCCTTCCCGAGCGAAATCTGCGATCAGCCGAGCCATTTCCGACGGACTCTGGTCAAACCCGCCAAATCCGTCCGGCAGGCCCGCGTTAGGGTAACAACTGATATAACATGGCGCCAAACGGGACAACTCCGCAATATACGGCCGCAGCTTGTCCGCCCCCAGAGAGCAATTGAGCCCCACGGACAACGGGCCGGCATGCATCACGGAAATCCAAAACGCCTCCAGGGTCTGCCCGGAAAACATCCGGCCACTCGCGTCGGCAATCGTGCCGGAAATCATAACCGGAATCCGGCGGCCGGCCCTTTCAAAGGCCCCCTCAATCGCGTAAAGGGCCGCTTTACAATTTAACGTGTCAAAAATCGTTTCAATCAAAAGGAAGTCCACTCCGCCATCCATAAGCCCGCGGACCTGCTCGGCGTACGCCGCGACCAGTTGGTCAAACGTGACCGCCCGGGAGCCAGGGTCATTCACATCCGTGGACATGGAAGCGGTCCGGTTCGTCGGGCCGATCGCCCCGGCCACAAAACGGGGCTGACTGGGATTTTGCCGCGTCATAGCCTCAGCGGCCCTGCGGGCAATCCTGGCGGACGCGATGTTAAATTCATACGCCTTCCCCTGCAATTGATAATCGGCCAGGCTGATCGCGTTGGCGCCGAAAGTATTCGTCTCAATGATATCCGCTCCGGCGTCAAGATACGCACGGTGGATTTCTTCAATAATCTGCGGCTGGGTCAGCGAAAGGACATCCCCATTCCGTTTTAAATCCACAGGATGATCCGCAAATATATCACCCCGCACCGCCTTCTCATCCAAATTATATTCCTGCACCATGGTGCCCATGGCCCCGTCTAGAATAAGAATCCTTTCTGCGAGGAGCTTAATAATCGGATGGGATAAACCGGCTGGCCGCATAGACTCTCCCTGATGGATTTTATTTTAAAAATTAATCATGAAACAAAAAAACGCGCGTCTTAAGAAAGACGGCCTCTCTTATTTCTTTTATATCTTAAATCTATTATAGTCGGGAAAATTATAGTAAATATTTCCGGAAAATACCACTGCTTTCTGTGTTAAGCCACCAGAACGCACTGGGAAGTAGAATCATTTTCTCCTGGCTGAAAAGAATGACAACAGGTTTAGGTTATACCTCCGGGGAACAAGTTCATCTGACAGAATTTACTCCTGGGCAGAAAAAATGAAAAGCCTACTCCTAGGCAAGAAATAGGCTTTTCATCATTTATTCGGCAGCCGGGCTTTCCTGTTAGGATCCTTGGCTTTGCGTCCCCGCCTTACAACGGGTTTGCTTTTTCGCTAAATGAACGTTTAGTAGACCGCTTTATGCGATCAACCCTTTCTTAGTTAAATATAATATATAATGTTATTATTTGCAAACAAAATGCCATTAAATTAACTATTTAACAACAAACGGGTTACATACAAATTCGCCAAACGGCAAACCAAAAAGCAAAAAATCTCCCAAAACGACCTTGTCAAAAATTATTTCATCCCGTATAATAACTTTCATGTTATTAGAAGAAAAGGTTGCTCTCCAGTTGTTATCCCGGGGGAAAAACCTAGCGGTCGCCGAATCATGCTCCGGCGGCTTACTAGGGCATCGTTTGACCAACATCCCGGGAAGTTCCCAATTCCTGATCGCCGACCTTGTTTGCTACAGCAATGACGCAAAAATGGTTCTTTTAAAAATTCCAGAGGAAACGCTGGTTTCCTGCGGAGCCGTTTCTGAAGCCGTGGCAGAGTTAATGGCCAGAAACGTGCGCGCCTTCTTTAAGGCCGACTATGGCATCGGTATAACCGGCATTGCTGGCCCGTCCGGAGGCACCAGGACAAAACCTGTCGGCTTAACGTTTATCGCCATTGCCACCGAAGCCGAAGCCCTCTGCCTTAAATGCCATTTCCCGGGAAACCGGGCTAAAATCAAAAAAGCCGCCACAACAACGGCTTTAAACATGTTACTGGAATTTATAGGTTGAACACTCGTTTACAGCTCTTTCCACCACCGCCCCATGCCTGAGTCTGATACAATCCGGACTTTTATCGCCGTGGAACTCAACAAACCCGTCCAAGACGAGTTGCAAAAAATCCAGGAACAGTTGAAGACCTGTCACCCGGATGTAAAATGGGTAAAACCGGCCAACATTCATCTGACTCTAAAATTCCTCGGTGAGGCGCCGATCGCTAAAATTGAAATGATCAAAGATCAGCTGCCCTCCTGGGTGGCCGGCATCAGTCCGTTTAGCATAACCCTCGATACACTGGGAGCTTTCCCCCATATCAGGCAACCCCGTGTGATCTGGGCCGGAATTCAGGAGGAGCCATCCAGCCCCCTGTTCCTCCTCACCGGGACGATTGAAAAAGAGACTCGCCGTCTCGGATTTGCAAAAGAAAAGAAAGCCTTCACCGCCCATATCACGATAGGCCGGGTCCGGTCAGCCAAAAACATCAAACCGCTGGCCAAAATACTGGCTCAATGTAAAGTCCCGGCTAACCTCACCCAGCCGGTCCAATCCATTTCCCTGTTAAAAAGCACCCTCACCCCCCAGGGCCCGATATACGACATCTTATCCACCGTCAGCCTATAAGCTCGATTCACGATTCTTTTATCCCTCTTCGAGGGCAAAAAAATCACAACCATAGCCTGATGACAAAACATCGTCCTCTTTAAAATTTACTTACGTTATTCTTTAAAACTGAATTCCCGTCAGGCGGATCGCGACATGCATAACGAGATTCGTGTAGACTCCCGCGACAATATCATCCAGCATAATTCCTGTGCCGCCGTGGCGGCTTTCAAATTTATTGGCCGGATAAATCTTAAACATGTCAAACGCCCGAAAGAGGAAAAAAGCGGTCCACATAACCCTGGGGACCGGGGGAAGGAGAAAAAAAGAAATCAGAACTCCAGACACTTCATCGATGACAACACACCCGGGATCTTTTCGCCCAGTCATCTTCTCCATGACGCCTCCGGAGAAAAACCCCCAGGCCGTAACAGCCCCAAGGCTAGCCAGATACAGGGGCACATGCCCCTGCAGAAGCCAATAAAAAAGAACAGCCACGGCACTGGTGAACGTGCCCGGGGCGACCGGGAAATACCCGCAATAAAAAAAAGTAGCGCCTATCTTATGAAACCATTCTAGCTGTTTATTCATGGGGCAAAAATCCGGGGGATATTAAGTATTTGCGAGGCAGACCCGGTTATTGAAAAGATAAATGATCCCGGAATAAAGGGTGGCAATCACCGTCATGATCAAAAGCACGTCAATACTGATCTGCCAAAACTGAAGAAAGAACTGTCCCCCAAACATTTCCCGGGCACGAAAGATGTGGAGGTCTTGCAGCACCAGAGACAAAAGGATGACCCAAATTGAAGACATTTGTAAAACAGTTTTAATTTTCCCGGCCCGCTCGGCTGCCAGAATTTTCCCTAAAAGCATGGCCGTGAGCCGGAAGCCCGTCAACAGGATTTCCCTTAACGCGATCAGATAAAAAATCCAGCTGGCGACAATATGCATCCGCATGAAAATGTAAAACGCCGACAGGATTAAAAATTTGTCCGCGATAGGATCCATAATCTTGCCGAAATTGCTGACCTGGTTGTGTTTCTTGGCAAAATAGCCGTCATAATAGTCCGTCACAGATGCTAAAACGAAAAAGAATCCGGCCAGGCAGACCGAAAACACATCCCCCTGTTTAATAAAAAAAATAAATCCCAGGGTTAAAAAAATACGGGATAACGTTAATAAATTAGGCACGTTCATACAAGCTCTCCAACCAGGTCATATTCCAAAGCATCTGTGATTTTAACTTGGACAAAAGTTCCGGCAGGGATATCCTTGTCGGAACGAACGAAAACTGAACCATCCACTTCCGGGGCGTCATATTCCGTACGGGCAATATACACATTTTCCTCCGGTTTTTGTTTTTCGTCAACCAAAACCCTAAAAATTCCTCCCACGCTATCCTGTAAGGCCTTTTGAGAAATTTTCTGCTGGCATCGCATCAGGGCATCATAACGCCGGCGTTTAACAGAATCCGGGACAGGGGCCGGAAAGTGAAATGCCGGGGTCCCTTCTTCCGGAGAAAATATAAACGCCCCGGCCCGGTCAAAATGCACCTCTTGAAGGAAATCCAGCAATTCCTGGAATTCCGCTTCTGTTTCCCCGGGGAAGCCAACAATAAAACTCGAACGCAAACGCACCCCCGGGATACGATTCCGTATTCTAGCCAGCAAATCTCTCGTCTGGGAGGAAGAAAGGCCTCTATTCATTCTATCCAGAATACGGTCATTAATGTGTTGCAGCGGGATATCGATATATTTGCATATCTTCCCTTCCTCCGCCACCACGCTAATCAACTCATCCGTTACATGCGCCGGATACGTGTACAGTAACCTGATCCACTCGATGCTCCGGCTCACCCGGCAAATCTCCCGTAACAAAGCCGGAAGCTCTTTGCTCGCATAAAGATCCATCCCATAAGCCGTAATGTCCTGCCCGATGATATTCAGTTCCTTCACGCCCCGCCGGTCAAGACGGGCCACATCTTCCAAAATCGCCTCCCTTTTCCTGGACTGTATCCGTCCTTTAATCAAGGGAATCGCGCAAAAACTGCAATGATTATAACAGCCTTCACAAATTTTAAGATAAGCGAAATGGGCCGGCGTTAAATAGACTTGCTCCGGGACGAACTGCGTTTCAAACGGATGAACGCCGGCCAG
Source organism: uncultured Planctomycetales bacterium (assembly GCA_964489065.1). Classification (GTDB taxonomy): domain Bacteria; phylum Omnitrophota; class Gorgyraeia; order Zapsychrales; family JANLHA01; genus JAGOJP01. Next base: position 112,568 of record CAZAXH010000001.1, read on the forward strand.
GCCGTCAATCTCCGTAAACTCAGCCGCCAACTCCTTGCTGTAGCGCTGCGACAAACAGCCTATGACAAACAGCTTTTCGATCTTCCCCCGACGTTTTAAGTCCACCAGGTCCACAATCGTATCCACGGATTCCTGTTTGGCATCCTCAATAAACCCGCAGGTGTTCAGGATAACGGTCGTCGCCTGGTCGGGCTCCACAATACGGCATTCCGCCCGCTTTAACCGCCCCAAGATTTCCTGGGCATCCACTAAATTACGCACGCACCCCAAATTAATAAGGCCGACTTTCTCTCCGGGCTTAAAATGCAGCAACAGGGAACCCCAATCCTGCACCGGAATCGATTTTTTGTTTTTCTCTAATGTCATTCTATTGGATCCGGGGATCCTTCTGCCGGCCTTATACCAATGTTTCCCAAAATTCATAACGGAGATAACTATCTGGTTGGAATCTCGAAGGGTTACTGCTTGACTGAAAATCCGTCCTTGGTAATAACCACCCGCCGGGCGGAGCGATCATTGCGGCCCAGTTCTCCCAGGACTTTCCCATTGACTTCGTATTCAAGAGAATGGATATTTTTTCCAGACAGCTCGATAGACTGCTCAGCCTCCCACGTTTCAGTCGCTCCGCTGTTTAAGATGGACTGAAAAACCAGGCTCCCATCGACTTTAACCTGTAACCAGCCGCTCTTCTTCGCCTTAACCGTCAAACGCACTTCTTTTGCCTGTTTCGCCGGAGGAGACGGAGAGGGTTCCTCTTCCTTCAGAGGAGCTTCATCCCGGGGAGTGGCTACCGGCGCAAGGGAGCCCGATTTCTTTTCCTCGGGTTTCTTCTCCTCCTTGGCCGGGTCCTTTTTGTCCGTTGCCTCAGGGACAACAGCAAGAACAGCGGCGGGGCCCCCGGCCATTTTGTTCTGCCGATGAGCCTGGATACAGCCGGCTATCCTCAGGATCAAAAAGACGGAAAACACAACAGCCAGGCCTTTCAGCAAAAGCTGCTGATTCTCCTTGGTCAGGTATTTCTGAAAATCAAAACGGGCCAAAACATCCGCAGGGGAAGTCCCCGGGGTTTCTTCCTTAACTCGCTCAAACGGCTTTCCCTTTCCGGTCGCCGGATCTAAAACCTGATTAGCGTCCACCCCGAGATACTGGGCATACATCTTAACAAACCCCTTAATATAAAAAGGAGAGAGCGTTCGAACCGTATACCCTTCTTCAATGGCCTTAAGGACATCCATCGGGATCTTCGTTGATTCATGAACCGTCGATAACGACAGCCCCTGAGCTTCTCTGGCTTCCTTAAGAACTTCTCCTCGAGGGCGTTGATATTGCCTGACGTCAGTCATTAAGCCTCACTCCCGTTTTTGTTCATGTGTTCCATCAGCCATTCTTCACGATCCACCAAAATATCCCGGGGCTTACTGCCGCAATAGGGTCCGACAAGCCCGTTCTGTTCCATCATGTCAATAAGGCGGGCCGCGCGGGTGTACCCCAGCCTCATCCGCCGTTGCAGTATTGAAACCGAAGCCTGATTGGTTTCGATCACCAGCCGGACCGCTTCCTCATAAAGCTCGTCTTTGTTTTCCCCGTCCGCGTCTCCTCCGGATTTCTGTGACGTCAAAATCGTATCGTCATAAGTCGGGCTCTGCTGATTTTTAATAAAGTTAATTACGTTATGCACCTCTTCATCCGTCACAAAACTGCATTGACCGCGTGTCGGCTTGGCGTCTCCCGGCTTCATAAAAAGCATATCTCCTTTTCCTAACAGAGTCTCCGCCCCATTCATATCCAACACCGTACGGGAATCGACCTTAGAAGCGACCTTAAAAGAAATCCTGGCCGGGAAGTTCGCCTTAATCACCCCGGTAATAACATCAACCGAGGGCCGCTGGGTCGCCAGGATCAGATGGATGCCCACGGCCCGCGACAACTGGGCCAAACGGGTGATGGCGCTCTCTACGGTCTTGGCCGACACCTGCATCAAGTCCGCCAGCTCGTCGATGATAATGATAATATACGGGAGATTCAATCCCCGCGCATGGTAAGCTTTGATATTCCTCACCCCTGCCTTGGACAACATCTGATAACGGTTTTCCATCTCCCCGACCACCCAATTTAACGCAGCAGACACTTTTTTATGGTCCGTCACCGCCGGACACAGCATATGAGGGATATCATTGTACTGCGTCAACTCAACCATTTTCGGGTCAACCATGAGAAACTTCACCTCATCGGGCGTTGCGTTAAATAATACGGACATGATCAGGCTGTTGACACAAACGGTTTTTCCGGCTCCGGTGGTCCCTGCGATCAAAAGATGCGGCATATCCCCCAGATCCGCTACAATAGGGTGGCCTGAAATGTCCTTTCCGATCGCGAGCATTAATTTCGATTTTGATTTCTGAAAATTGCTCCCTTGTAAAACTTCTTTAAGAAAAACGGCCGCTGTCGAGCTGTTCGGGACCTCTATGCCCACTCTGTTCTTGCCGGGGATAGGAGCCACGATGCGAACAGCCGCCGCCCGCATGGCTAAGGCGATATCGTCCGATAACGTGGTGATCCTCTGAATTTTCACCCCGGGAGCGGGCTCCAGCTCATACCGGGTGATCACCGGGCCCCGTTCAATATCCGCCACCCGGGCGCTGACATTAAAATCATTCAAGGTGTTCTCCAGGGTCCTGGCCCCCTCTTCCAAATCGCTCTGCAGCCGGGTTGTCGAAATCTGCGGGGGGGAAGATAATAAATCGAGACTCGGGACAGCATAGTCGCCCACAACGTTAGGATGGGATGAGCCGCCCGTGTCCTCGGGTTCCTTGGTCTTGGTAATATGTATCCGGGGCTTGCTCGGGGCGGTTGACGCCGTTAAAGATTCCGGAGATTCTTCTCCGTCTTCTTCATACTCTTCTTCTCCCGGATCTTCTGCCGCCGGGGATTTTAGGGAAGGACCTTTCTTGGACTTCTCGTTATAGGCAGGGATGGCTTTGAACCGTGGTTGAGGTTTGGTGAGTTTTTGGGCTTTTCTTTTTTCCGCCCATTCAAGCATTCCGTCCCGGGAACACAATAAAACAGACCGCAAGCTATCCATCAATTTAAAAAGCAACGGCGAAACAAGAAATTCTCCTGTCAGGACAAGCGTCATCGCTCCCAAAGTGAGTAAAATGATGTACGCGCCGGTCGGGCTTAAATACCGGACCAAATAGTCCGACGTCACAAAACCGATGATCCCGCCCCGTTCAAACCGCGAAACGCTCATCCCGTCCCCGGTCATAGACAAAAGGGCGCTTATAACGCAAAAAAGGACAAAGGCGATAAACACCTTCGAGAAAGTAAAATCCAGATCCTGCTGGGAAAACTTGTTCCAACTCCAGAAAAAGAGGAAAAGAATCAGGCAATAAGCGCTGTAACCAAAAGCGAAAAGAAGTGCTCCGGCCGCATAGGCCCCCACCACGCCAACTAAATTTTTTACAGGAACATACGGCTGAGAATTATACCAAGGCAAATCATCCGGGATAAAAGAAATGAGGCTGGCCAGAAGAATTAATCCTATGGCAAGAACAATGATCCCCTGGATTTCATTGAAAAGTTCCTTTTTCATAAGGAATTAATCATTATTGAAACTGGGTTCTCATTAAGAATTAAGGTATGGGTTCGGTCCGAAAGCGGCACCCTGACGGCCCCCTAAGGGATACAACGATGAAACCTCTCGAAAAAAACAATGATGATGAAGAAACCAGGACCAAATTACATCAAAACAATTAAACGGGAGATCATATCGCTGAAAGACCTCCCAAGGATCTCATTCTTTATTTTCTACCGAATCATAAAAATTGCAAACTATTTCTAATATTTATGCCAGTATTATTCTTCGGCTTCCGCCTGCTTCTTGCTAAGATTAATCCGCTTCAATTTGTCAATTTCAATCAGCTTCACTTTAAAACGGTCGCCTTCGTGCACAACGCTGGTGCAGTCCTTCACATAACTGGTGGACAACTCTGACACATGCACCAATCCTTCTTTCCCGGGCAGAAATTCCACGAAGGCCCCGAAATTCATCACACGTTTTACCGTCCCCATATAAATTTTCCCGATTTCGGGTTCTTCGACCAGCCCCTTGACGATAGCCAGCGCCTTTTCCGCGGCAGCACGGTCTGTGGAAGCGATGAGCACCTTGCCGTCATCTTCAATGTCAATCGAAGTCACGCCAGAATCTTCCATGATCTTCTTTATAACTTTCCCTCCCGGCCCGATCACTTCTCCGATTTTATCCGTCGGAATCTGACAAGACAGGATTCTGGGGGCATATTCTGAAAGCTCTTCCCTCGGAGAGGCGATAGCGGCATGCATTTTATCAAGAATAAGCAACCGCGCTTCCCTGGCTTGCTCCAGGGCCTTTGAAAGGAGTTCCAAGCTGACATTCTTAATTTTTAAATCCAGCTGAATAGCCGTTACCCCTTTCCGGGTTCCCGCCACTTTAAAATCCATGTCCCCGAAATGATCTTCCAGTCCCATAATATCGGTTAAAAGGATGGCCTTATCATCATACGTAATCAACCCAATGGATATCCCGGCCACCGTATCTTTGATCGGCACACCGGCATCCATCAAGGACAAACAGCCGGAACAGACCGAGGCCATGCTGGATGACCCGTTGGACTCCAGGATTTCAGACACAACCCGTATCGTGTAAGGAAACTCCTCTTTAGAGGGCAAGACAGGGACAAGCGCTCTGGCAGACAGGGCCCCATGCCCGATCTCCCTCCGCCCCGGCCCTCGCATTGGCTTGGTCTCCCCAACGCTAAAAGACGGAAAATTATAATGAAGCATAAAATTTTTATACGTGGTTTCTTCCAAAGATTCAATGAGCTGTTCATCCCGTTTCGTCCCCAAGGTGACAATGGCCAGACTCTGCGTCTGCCCGCGGGTAAAGAGGCTGGCCCCGTGCGTGCGCGGCAAGACATTCACCTCACAGGATATGGGGCGTATTTCCTTCAACCCCCGGCCGTCGGCACGGCGGCCTTCTTCAATAATCAGGCGACGCACCTCCTCGTATTCAATCTGGTCAAAAATCCGGCGTAGCAGGGCCTCTGAAATAACCTCATCCTCGTTCTGTTTAAATGTTTCAAAGACCGACATGTCCCGCACCAATCCTTCAAACAGCTCATGCAGGGCTTCTTCCCGCTCACTTTTTTCGCCGATCTTATAGATCTCCGCCAAACGGTCTTTACACAGTCCCCTGATTTTTTCGACCAAGGCCGGATGGGGTAACCGGACCTCAACATTTATTTTGGGTTTGCCGATTTGTCGCTGCAACTCACTTTGTATCGCCGCAATGGGGAGCAAGGCCTCATAACCGAATCTAAGGGCATTCAGTATCTTCTCTTCCGGGACAGCTTTCGCATCCCCCTCAATCATGGTGAGCCCTTTCTCGTGACCGACTAAAATAAAGTCCAGCTCGCTCTCGTCTCTCTGTTGGTAGGTCGGGTTTAAAACAAACTCTCCGTCAACACAACCAACCCGTACCGCACCCAAAGGAAACTCAAAAGGAATATCCGAGACTAAAAGGGCCGCGGACGCTCCAACCAAAGCCAAAATATCCGGGTCATATTCCCCATCACTACTCAAAACAGAGGCGACAATCTGCACATCATTATATAATCCATCCGGGAATAACGGCCGTATAGGCCGGTCAATCACCCTGGCGGTCAGAATCTCTTTTTCCGTTGGGCGGCCTTCTCTTTTAAAAAAGCCTCCGGGAATACGGCCTGCGGAATACGTTTTTTCCTGATATTCCACCATAAGCGGGAAAAAATCAACCCCTTCTTTAGGCTTTCTTGCCATACAAGCAGTCACTAAAACGACATTACCCCCATAGGTGACCGTAACCGCCCCGTTCGCTTGCTTAGCGAGCCGGCCACTTTCAATAATTAGATTCTGGGCACCGAAAGGAATTTCAATTCGTCCTAACGTCATGAATTAACCTCATTTACGTAAATCAAGTTTTTTAATGGTTTCTTCGTATCTCTGGGGATTCTTACTTTTCAGGTAGGATAAAAGACGCCGCCTTTTACCAATCATCATAAGCAACCCGCGCCGGGAATGGAAATCCTTGCGATGGACCTTTAAATGTTCCGAGAGATAATTAATTTTTTCAGTCAACAAAGCCACCTGGACCTCTGCCGATCCCGTATCTTTGGCATGAATTCTGAAATTATCGATCACTTCACTTTTTCTTTCCTTAAGTAACACCAATTTTCCTTCTCCTCCTTAAACAGTTAATATTTTCAATATTTATAAACGTGGGGTATTATACACTCTGCCTTCTCAATAGTCAAGCTTCATAAATCCACGCCCAAGGAAGCACTCCCGATCAATTTTGAGCCGGTGCCTCGCCAGGCGGAAGCGCCTTAGGCCGTGCGGGCTTACGGGCGGGGCGCTTTCTGGGGGTTTTTAAATTCTGCTGCAACTGCCCCAAATTTTTCTCCAGTTTATGATATTCCACAATTAATTTTTTCATTTTCGGGGAATGGGGGCCGGGGAATTTAGCCTTCATATATTCCTTCCCCAACAGATGAAACAGGTGTTCCTGTTTTAACTTCAGCGCCGCTGAATCTATATGGATCTTCCCCACTCGGGAAAACTTGACAACCTCCTCCTCACCACGTTTGGCGATCTTTAATGCCTCCTCACTGACCCGCTTCAATTCCTTTTTAATCTTAGGCCATTCTTTTTTAAAATCATATTGCTCTTCCATCTCCCTCCCCTCCTTTTATGCAAATCTGATATTGACTTCATGTTACATAATCTGGAGAATTAACGTATTCAATGTGCCATATTTTGCATTAAATATCAAGAACTATTATCTTCCTATTGAAGATTTTAATTTTTTTAGCTATACTAAAACCATGAAAGGTTTTATTTTTGCATTAGTCGGAGTGGCCTGGATGTTAGTCCTCTATTTCGGATGGATGACCTTTGTCGGGCGGACTTATTCCGGCGCCCCGGAAACCAACTCCACCGAAACACTAAAACAAAAAAGATACACCACGCGGCAGGCGGAAGACATCAAAAAAAAGCAGCGCCTCCTGCTGCAAGAACGAGAACAACGCATGCGAGATATTCAACGTCGATAACCTCAGGCTAACATTCATGAAAAGCAAAAAGATAACCCCACGTAATGTTTGGTGGCTTCTTTTTTTTGCCCTTTGGCTGGGCAGCTTAGCCGGGTGCGAAAAGACTTCCCCGTCTTCAGAAGAAACCCCGGCCTCCGGAGCCGCGCTTGAAAATCTTTTTGCCGGATCAGGGGACATGGAAAAAACGCAAGAAGCCAGAAAATTGCAGCAGGAAAAAATGCTCCAACAGCAAAAAGAACTACAAAAAAAACGTCTCGATTCCTACGACCCCCACCGTTAAAGACCTCAGCCCCTGCCTTCAGGATTTCCGCCAGAAGATATTTCTGAAAAATTATGACCGCAAAGACGACACATCGGGAAGCTTTCTCTATAACCGTAAAAGGCCGGGATAAAGCAACGAATGGGCCTGGTTCCCAAATGCAGGTTCACCAGATATCCCCTGCACTTGCCCCAACGCCCGGAGAAAACGCCGCTCATTGAGTACGCGTAACGGGACAAGGCCGTCTTTTTGCAGGAACAGGACATCCGTATCTGGGACACGCCGGGCTTTAGACATAAAAAGAAAGCCCTGTTTAATACTGGCGGGGAAGGAAGCGACAATCATCTGGGCTTGTTTTAATTTATCCGCGTCCGGCAAACAACTGGTCTCAGACGGATTACAGGCGGGATCGAAAAAGTACTGCCGGCCGAATAAAACAGCGCCCACCGCTTCAATGGCCTTCGGGTTATCCGGTTCCAAATCAATGGCATAAGGTACTAATGTTTTAAAACCCGAAGCAAAAAGCGTATGACGCAACACAGGCCAGGAAATTTTTGATAAAGGCCCGCTCTTCTCCGAAGACAAAAAGGCCGAGGAAGCCATAACCGCGTACCCCTCGGGCGCTATATGGGCGGCGACCAGCCGGAAAAACTCCCAGGTATAATACTGCCCCGTAGCGAAATCAACGGCGTTGGGATAGTGGACATAAACAGCGTCAAATTCATCTTTGTTGTTTTTCAGAAAGCTGAAGGCCTCCTGAAAGACGAGTTGAATCCTGGGATCCTGTAACGCCCCGGCCATAATGCTGTAACTCATCACCGGCTCCCCCTCCAGCAAGGCCATCACGGATTCATCAATTCCAGCCACGGTGATCTTCTCTATTCCGGTATATTTCACGATATCTTTCAATAAAAAAAGCCCTGTGTCCCCCAACACTAAAACCCGCCGAGGCACATTCCCTCTGAGGGAAACCGGGATATGAACAAAATATTCCTGGAAAAATTCATCCCACTGGGAATTCATGATTAACTGCTGATTCCAAAAAAACAGATACCCCCAGGGATAAGCAGGATCTTCCAAATATTTCTTACTATAAGATGTCAGCAACCAAATATCCAGGGGATTAGGAGAAAATGGAACAATATCAACATACCCATTATGCACTGGATGACGGATAACATCAGGCCAGGATTCTTTAACCCGCAAAATATCGGGCAAGCGATGGACAGGTTCAACGAAATATGTCTTTTTCAAAAAATACTGTCCCACAAGGGACACCCGGATCATCACGATAACAATAAAAACCGTCAACGCGCTCGCGACTATAATGTGCCTCTTCTGGTTTACAGCTTGATTTCCCAACAGCAGAATCAAAACCCACATGACAGCCAGCAGGGATAACCCCAAACCCAGCCCCAGCAGCGCCAAGTCTCTATGGACCCAAGGCAACAGCGTGGCCAATAAACCCGCCGCGCCATATCCTAAAAACTGTAATCTCATCTGCCAGACCATGGAAGCCTTAGGATATTCTGTTTCCCGGGACCAGCACATAAATTCAGCAAGCAGCCTTCCAGACAACCAGCTGATCATAAAAATCAGCCCGGCTAATCCCACGATAAAAACACCCCGGCCTCCCAGCCCGCCAAACTGATCTGAAAAATATAAGCTTACAAAATAAAAAATATAAAGTACTGGGATGGCGGCGGCCACAATAGCGCTAAAAAAAAGCCCGGGCATAATAACAGCGAACCGGCCCTCGGACGGTCGCCGCAGCCCTTTCCAAAACCCGATGGCATGCATGCCAAGATAGGCCCCGACAACCAGGCTAAACCAGAACACCTCGTTGTGAAAAAATAAACTCAAAATTTGAGCCATGAATAATACGACACAAAAACTGCAGGCAGAAAGGATAAAAATAATTAGCGGCATCATAAATAATCAGCCTCCCGAAAAATGGCCAAAATTGCAGGAAACCGGATGTCTCTTCCCGGGAATATCTGTGGCCTGTTATAAATCAAAGGCATGAACCCCGCAGAACAAGCTCTGGACTCCATTAACCGCAGTAAGCCGCGAGGAATTCTCTTGATTAAACCAATATTCTTCGACTCACTCGCTCAGGATCAATTCGCATTTCTCATTTACACTCCCTTGGGTCGTGTAAACTCAATGCTCATGGAATAAAAAATTCCCCGGCCCGGGTAGTATTTTAATATATCCCCCGCGTTTTGCAAGAAAAGATACTGCCGAAATTCATTTCCAAAAAGGCCGACAGACATAACGGCAGAAGGTTCCACGCTATGGGGTCGGGGTTGGAGTTGGGGTCGGCGTCCGGGTTGGCGTCGGCGTCGGAGTGTTGGTTGGAGTCGGCGTCACTGTCGGTGTTGGCGTCACCGTTGGTGTTGGCGTCACTGTCGGCGTCGGCGTGTTGGTTGGAGTCGGCGTCGGAGTCGGCGTATTAGTCGGCGTCGGCGTCGGGGTTGGAGTCGGCGTCGGAGTCCGGGTCGGGGTCGGCGTCGGAGTCGGGGTACAGCTAGGAACTGTACAGGGAATTGTCGAAGGCGGTTGGGTTGTAGAATTGCAATAGGAGTTCGCAACAGTTGAGCCGCCCATGTCCTCACACCAAACCGGCCGGACACACGTTCCTCCGTTGGGAACACTCGGAGTTCCGCAGGTGCCAGTACAGGGGCCGCACGCACCGAAATCCCACGAACACCACCCGCAATCGGCATAACAGGCGTCACAATCTTCGGTCGCGGGGTAATTACATGTCCCGTCTCCGCATAATGAACCGCAGTCCCAGGAGCAGTTAACACTCGTTTCACCCGCGCAGGAATCACAAACAAAATTACCGCATACCGCCGTACAGTCCGACGTACAGGCCACAGTCCCTCCCCCGCCGCAATATGACTCCAAACTCGTCGTGCAAACCAAATCCCCGCAACAGGGCTGGCACGCCACGCAGGATAAACAGGCCCCGGGAGCCGTACAATCAAAGGAGGGATGACCGCAAACAATCGGGCAGTCAGCCGCGCAACTCAAAGGATCCTCGTTGCAGATCCCGTCCCCGCAACATGGCGAACACGCCGCGCAAATGCCGCATTGCCCGGCACAATTAAAGCCCGGCTCCCCGCAAACCGGAGTTCCGCAATCCGTTGGGCAGGAAAGATACGTCTCCCCGCCGCTGCATGCCCCGTCCCCGCAGCACGGCTGACAGGCCGCGCAACCGGCACAATTTGCCGGCAGGTCACAATTAAACGTCGGATCCCCGCATTCCGGAGGGCAGTCGGCCGGACAGTTGGTCTTATCTTCCACATAAAGCGGGGGAATATTAACATTATCACAGCTCCCGTTTCCACAGCACGGCGAACAGGCCGGACAATTCGTGCATCCTTCAACATCAAAACTAAGTCTAACCTGCCAACAATATACCAAATCCGGGCAGGTCAAGGATACAAAACAATTATCGGCGGTACATATTTCTGCAGTTTCGGCATTAATTTGATTAAGGGACTGCTTAAAACTTCCCATAACTGCGCCGCGGAAAGGGCCGAAAGGCCCGATAAAAGACAGGATAGCGACAACCACAACTGCGACAAGCAGTAAATATTCGATAATTTGTTGTGCCGTCTTATTGATGAGTCGCATATTTTAAAAATTTTTTTAAAAATAACGAAAACCAGAAGCAGTATATCATATTTCTCCAGAAACCAGAAAATATTCTTCTAAAACAGAGTCTTGGCAAGACAACATAAAAGGATTTCATCCACAGGAAAGGGATTTAGGGGTTAAGAAGCGTCAACGTGCCGGCAGCATCACCCCAAACCATCCCAGCAACATCCACCATCCCCTGTACCGGAGCATTAAGAGACCGTTCATACCCGGTTCGGAACTCACCGCCCGGGCTCATAAATACAAAAATGACAACCACAACGATTGTAAATAATAGTAAGAATTCAATCGTGTGTTGCCCTGAGTGATTATGAATCATTTTTAACATTTTCCTCGCCTCACGGTATAGTATATCATATTTTAAATAAAAATAAAGAATTCAGAAATCAAAGATATAAACCCCAGAGCGCAAGTCTGGACTCAATTAACCGCAGCAAGCTGCGGGGTATTAAACCACCATCCTTCGATTCGTTCTCGTGGCTCACTCGCCAGAGGAACAATTCGCATTTCTAATTTACACTCCCTTGGGTCGTGCAAACTAAATGCTCATTGAATAAAATCCAGAATTATAACACTTTTAATACTAAATGGTTAGAAAATCTACCCAAAAACAAAACATAAAGTCAACCACGATCAGTTATGCTCCCGGGCGCTTAAGATACGGCTTATCATCTCTTGCTCATAAGCTTTCTCAATTTTTACAAGTTCCCCGCTCCCCAAGAAAGATCGGACGGCCTTTTTCACCGCCTCCAATCTTTTACGAAGATACCAATAATCCGCCTTGAGATCCCCCTTGCGGCCTTCTTCATACTTATCCGCATAAGCGCTCTTTTTCTTATGCTCCATATATTGCTGAAAGGCAACAATTTTAACATGAAATTTCTTGCCCTGGGTGGTATCTTTGAGCTCTGGAGCTTTGTGGAACTCTTTCAGCAAAAAGTCATCCACATCCAATTGGGTAAACTTACGGTCTATCCGTTCCAAATCTTCTTTGGTCGTCTTATAACACCAGATGAGATAACGTCGGTATAAATTTCTTTCTTCCGGAGTCATCTTTCTCTTTCGCATAAATCAAACCTCCTTTAACACCCGTCTTTGAGCCGGGTTAAAACACGGGCGTCATAATACGGCTCATTGTTCGATGAACAATAAAAGTCCCTCCATTTTGAAAAACGACCTCCCCCAAGGCACGCAACTGATCAGAACGCAGCGCCGGATAGGCTTCGCGTTCCTTGTCGCCCACAAAAATATAATCCACCATATATTTCTCAAACATCCTGGCAGACAATAAGGAAAAAGGTTCTTCATACATGCTCTTCACTTCCTCTATGCGGGGAGCCGGAATATCATACGACCCCCTCCACAGCCATTCATGCACCGGCCATCCGACCACAGTGGGAAGCCCCGTGAACGCGGAAACCCGGCTGAAGTCGGAATAACTCGTCCCCACGGCCTCCAATATGACCGGTTGTCCGAAGACTTGGGCATTCAGCCATAATATAGCGGCGTAATCTTCCGGATATTTTTCTTTCAACCAATGGAGTCCGTTAAGCCCTTTAAAATTTTTAAATCCATACCGGTCCCGGTAACCAAAATAAGGATAGATCAAAAGCAGGCATAGGATCACGGAAATCCCGGTCGTTACGGCCGCCTGAATCCCTTCCCGAACCCTGTTGGCGGGGATAAAATCTTTGAGCCAGATAAAACCCGACACCCAGCCCGTCGCGACTCCCATAAAAATAAAGCCCTCCAGGGTAAATTTAAACATCGTGTTCGCCCGGGGGTGTTCGGGATAAATATCCTTCACATAAATCACTTCCGGGATAATAATTAAAACCCAGGCCGCTATAATAAGCGTCAGGAGAAAGCCAAGGACACCCTGCTTTTTTCTCCGCACGGCACTGGCCACGCCCAAAAGAGCCCGATTCTGATGATCCGCGACCAAAAACGCGATCACGCTGAGAGCCCCTAACCCGCCCCATACAACCAGCAAACGCCAGAAATCCGAACTCTCCTCCACCCATCTGACCCCACTGGATATTGAACGAAAATGTATCCACCAAAAGGACGAAACCCCGGCCGCCGCCGTCCCAATAAGCAGGATAGACGCGCACACATGCCCGAAACGGGACGGATAGAACATAACCAAAGTCATGCCGCATAAAAACAACAAAAGCGCGTACACTCCCCCGGACCAGGCGCTCGTCATAAAACAAACTCCCAACATCATGCCCGCCATCAAGGCCCTGGCATAAATTTTGCCCACCCGCTCGGAAACGAGAACCGCATGATACCACAAAAAAACACATAACAGCAAACTGATCACCAAAGGAAAATTCCAGACATGGGCGTGCAGGTCACCAACGATTAATGAATAAGCCGGAAATTCATGGATAGTTTGCGGTATAAACCGGGTGGCGTCCGGGTACCAATAACCTTTCCAGCCGTGATTTTTGATTCCGTACCAAATCGTATGCGTGTTCCCGGCAAAGGCAACCAAAGAAACCGACACCAGGCCACCCCATAGCAACGGTTTTCTTGTGGCCTCCGTCTCAGTGCTTTTACAGATCAGATTCAAGACCAGACTGAACGTTTCCGCCATAAAAAGACCCATAATAAGCCCCAGCAGTAAATTATAACTATACGGCAACTCCAGGGACCAGTACCTGGTCATAACAGCACCCAGGAAATGGCCGAACGTATAATAATTCATAGTCTCCCCGGCAAACCACATATCCAAGACAGGGAAGGTCGGCGCACGCAGATAAGATGCGATAAGACCGACATCCATGAATTTCTCCAAATCATTAATATCCGGCCCAAAACACCGGGCGACACCGAGAAATAAAAATCCGAAGGTGAATATAATCTCTTCCGCCACCAGCCATTTCCAACGCTCCTGCAAGAACAGGACGATTTCATCTTTGTTAAAATGAAAAACCCCCATGCTTACCACTGCAACACAGAAGAAGACACCAAGCAATCCTCCCTGATTGTTGACGGGAAAACCCCAATGGGCCAACACCCATACCGGCATGGCCAACACCAGCCATATCAGCAGCCGGCCGAAAGCCCAGCCTGCGTCATAAAGCGTATTGCGGAGCCGGACAATCAGGACCGGCATCGCGAAAAGCTGCAGAAGCGACGTCATGAACCACGCTAAAATAATCAAACCAATATCTTTCATGCTTCTATGGCCCTTCCCTCTCCAACGGCCGCGCAGCCGCCCGCCCTGTATTCCTTCCCGGAGCAAGACAGCCCCCGGAATTATCGTATTTGCTTTTTTATTCAGGTTTCTCTTGTGTTATAATAAAACACGAATTCACCGAACGAAACAAAAATATCCTTTTTTCTTCCCATTCAGTACCCATAAGGGCCTTATGAATATCCTTATTACCGGAGCTTCAGGTTTTCTGGGAACGTACTGTTCCCAGGCGCTGCGTCAAGATAACCACAAACTAACACTCGTTGATATCGCGCCTCCGGAAAGCGAACGGCAAACACCAAGCTGCCGGTTTGAGAATGTCGACATACGCCGGGAACTCGCCATCGCCCCCCTCATCCGGGAGGCCGACATCGTCATCCACGCGGCCGCGGCCTTACCGCTCTGGAAACGCGGCGATATTTTTTCAACGAATGTGGACGGCACGCGAAACATTTTAACGGCGGCCCGAGCGCACGGGGTCCGAAGGGTGGTCTATATCTCATCCACCGCCGTGTACGGGATTCCGAAAAGGCATCCGATCCTGGAGGATGATCGGCTCATGGGTGTGGGCCCATACGGTGAGTCTAAAATTCTGGCCGAAAAGCTGTGCCTTGACTTTATGAAAAAGGGGCTGAATGTCACCATCCTGCGGCCCAAAACGTTTCTGGGGACCGGCCGGCTGGGAGTTTTTGAAATCCTGTTTGACTGGGTTCATGACGGGAAAAAAATCCCGGTCATCGGCAGCGGACAGAATCGTTACCAGCTGCTCGCCGTTGACGACCTTGTGGAGGTGATCTCCCTTTGCGTGCAGAACTCTTCCGAGGAATACAACGGCGTGTTTAACGTGGCGGCGGAAGCATTTGGAACCGTCCGGGAAGACCTAGAGGCGCTCTTTGATTTCGCTCAATCCGGGTCACGGCTGCTGCCGACGCCCGCGCCTTTGGTCAAAAGCGCCCTGCGTTTCTTTGAAATGCTCCGCCTCTCCCCTCTTTATCAATGGGTGTATGACACGGCGGACAAGGATTCCTTCGTTTCCATCGACAAGCTAAAAAAGACGTTTCACTGGTCTCCCCGTTTTTCCAACGCTCAAATCCTGATCAAGACCTACGCGTGGTATCTTAAAAACTATTCCCTCATTAAAAGCAGGCAGGCCGGGATCACCCATACCGCGGCGTGGAAACAGGGGCTGCTGGGGCTGGTCAAAAAATTCATGTGATTCGAGGGCTCACCCGGGGGCTGCTCCTGTCTTTTAAAAATCTTTCGTGGCGACTGGCTCGCCCGGGGCGACATCCCGCAACAAATCCCCGTCCAAGATAGACGTTCCCTCCCCTTGTTTCCTGAAAATATAAACCCGCGGGTGATCGTAAACGGAAAAGGACTCATCCGCCCCGTCGTCCGGGATAAAGAAGCGCCGGCCGCCCAACGTTATCCCGGGATAAGAAACAAATTCCGCCACTTTATAAAAACCGAGCTCCCCCGAAAAAAGTTTGCGGTAATATTCCCCGGTGCGGGGATAACACTGCCGATAAACCCCGCAATCCGTGAGCCGTGATAGGGGGACAAAAAGCTTTTGAGAGGCAATAATGATATAATCCGCTTCCGCCAATCTTTGCGCGATTCCTTCCCATTTCCTGGCGTCATCCGGCTGATCGTAAAGCGGTAATTCCACAAAATGATATTTTTCCACACCAAATAACGGCAGACGCTCATCCCAATGCTCCACCGCCAAAGTCGTCCCGGTCGGGATATGACGGTTAATCCAGCGCGAGGCCTCAACACGGGTCAGCGGACGGCGGTAAATATCCATAAAAAAACCAACCCGCAAAACCAGGGCCCCGTACACAACAATTAAACAAATCCGCTGAATGCGTTTTGTTTTCATCACCCCTAAAACCCACTCCAGGCCCAGGGCGGCCATAACAGCGCCGAAGGGATACAAAGGCAACATGTAACGCATGAACTTCACCGCCGTGTGGCCCACAACGGCAAAATAATAAAGGTTCAGCAAAACATACACTACAATCAGCAGGCTGGGCGCCGCCCCCTTTCGAAACCGGGCCGGCCAATGCCCGATAAAAACGGCTAATCCGCACAGCATAAAAAACGACAATACCGGCCCCATCCCCCACACAAACATGTTTTCCAAATAATAAGAATACGCCTTTGTGCCGACATATTGCAGGGTATAAGGGAAAACATACGGATCCCGGCTCATCCGCAACTGCAGCATCGTATCCTGCAGAAACCTTGAAAAATGCACATACGCGTACGGCATCAGGACCATGTGGCCAACCCCAAGGGTCAGGAGAAAAACAAGGCCGTATTTCAAAGGCCGGCCGGTGGGTTTCATGAAAACCCAGCGTGCCGGGCTCACTTGCCAGGCCAAAAGAAAAAAGATCACCGGGAGAAAAATAGCCGGCGTTATTTTCGTGGCCAGCAAAGCGGCCGTGGTCAAACCCAGGCCGGCCGCCCGGAGCGCCGAAGCCCTTTGCAAATAATTTAAAAGGAAAATAAAAAGAAGCGTCATGAAAAAATTCACCAGGTTGTCAACAACATAAAAATTACTGTTCTGAATGGGGAAAAAACTCAGCGCATAGAACGCTGCCGCGGCCAGCGCCAGGCGGGGACGTTGAAACACGCCTCCGGCCAGGCGGTAAACGAGGTAGACAACAAGGGTGTCCAGCAGGGACGCCAAAACCCGTCCCACGAAAAGCATCCCGTCATAATTCGCCCAGTCCGTGTGAAACAGCGCGTCACTCCATTGCGCCACAGCCCTCAAAAGATAAACAGGGAATGACCCATAATTGAAAAAGTCCGGGTCCAAATGGCGGAACAGATGGACCCGGCAGGCAACCAGCATCAGCATCCGTTCATCCGGGTGTTGCTGATAACCGTAATCCCAATTCACGCCGTAAAAACGGAAGCCCGCGGCGGTCAGAAGGATCATGATCAAAAAAAGGGTTGTTGGAAACGGCCGTGTTCTCATGATAATCCTTATACTAAAGGGCCTGGCCGGCGCATTCTTCCCCGACCGAATAAATCCGGTACCCTTCCTGATGGCTGAACACCGGTTCCCAGGTTTTCAAAACCGAGCTCTCGCGGATATCGGTATCGGGCCAGGCGCCGCGGCCCGGCTCCACCACGATATAATCAATTTTCTCCTGCTTCAAAACCCTGCAAGCCGACACGGTGTCGGTTGTTGGGAGAAACACCGGCTCGATAGTCCGCAGTCTTTCATAAGCCGGTAGCCCGGCGGACCAAGGGAAATAAACATAACCGATATAGATCCGCCGTCCCAATAAAGACGGCGGGCAGTACATCCCGGCCGTGCACAGGTACACCGCATCCGCCAGCGTGTTATCTTTAAGCCAAACCGCGGTCGGAGAGCGGCGATAATCCCTCAATTCTCCTTGATGATCGTTCAATATCGGGAACACATCCACGACCCCAGAAAAGGTCAACGCGAAAAGAAGAAGCAGGACGGCCGCCTTGGCCCAACGGGATCCCGACAAACACGACGCAAGGAAGCCCGCCACCGCGACCTGAATGGAGATCATAAAGAAATTAACCAGCTTATGATTGTTGAACATGTCCGGAGAAAACCGCCAGAGATTGCTGACGGCAAAAAAAACCAACGCCACTCCCATCCAAATTTTCACTGTTTTTTTTCCCCACACAAAAACCGCCGGGATCATCACCGAGTAAAGCCCTAGGTTATAAAACCAATATCTCCCCCATTCCAAAAAATTTTTTGGCTGCTGAACAAAGCCCGGGCAGTACACAATCTCCGGCGGCGACCCAGCGCGGATATACCACAAAGCCGGGACAGCGCACACAAACAGTAAAAAATAATAAAACCCCAGGGGACGAATCAGGGCCGGCGAGAAAATAAACCAAAGAATGACATACGTCAAAACAATCGGGATAATCACATGATGCAACAAAGGGGACAAGGCCGCCACCAGGACAATCGCGATCCTATAGCGGCGGGAAAGCAGCCTTCCTTCCCCAACGTATTTGAGCAGCGGCCACAAGCAGGCTAAAGCGAAAGCATAACTCAGCGCCAGATGCCTTTGATTGGTATAAATATTCAGCGTCCAGAAAATACTGACAAGCCCATTCCAGGGACCGAAGCTGGAAAAATGCTGGGCGGTGGCAATATCTTTCCAGGAACCCCAATGCAGAGGATGCTTCTGGAAAAAAAACAAAAAGGATAAAGAGCCGTTCAGCAAAAACAGCCCCACGGTGATAAGCCCCGCTGACCGCCTGGCGAACATCAATCTCCCCAGCCTGTAAAGAAGCCATAATAAAAACGTCAAGCCCGCGGCGCTCAGCAAATTTAAAGCCGCCGCAATATTCATCCCTGCCTTTTCCAGCAGTCCCACCCAGGAATAAAAAAGAAAATGGTAACGGATAGGTTCCCCAGCAAAAAGCGGGTGCTCGAGCGAGTAATTATCCCCGAGGGAGAAAGACCGAATCAACGGGATATGCGCCCCGAAATCACTCCACAATTTTTCCCTGATCAAAAAAGTGTCATTCCGGTACTGAAAGGTATGCTGCATAAGAAACCAGCTCAGCGCGAAAAAAACCAGCAGCAAGGCGGCATCAAGAATCTTAGTCCCGGAAAGGGTGTTTAGAGGAAATATAGGGCTTCGGAATTTCATAGCGATAGGACGGCCCTTCTTACCCGCCGTCTGAAAACCACCTCAACATGGTCCCGTTCAAGCGAAATAACGCTGCATAAAAGCGGAGACAGAACTTAAAATCCCGTCCATATTCAAATAATCCCAATGTCCGCTGCGGCCGACAAGATACAGCCCGAGACGCTCTAAGTGACGGGTCACTCTGTCTTTAACCGGGGCCGCGTCAACCGTGGGGATAGGATAAGTGTAGGCCACGCGCTTCATCTCCGTGAGCGCGACATCCTCCCGCTTTGGAAGGATCCCCAGGCGGAGCAGATCCTCAACCACTCTTTCGCGCAAGGTTTCCGGCGACAAACCATCCTTCCCGTTTTTATCGGTAATTTCGGCGACAAGAGCCGGGGGGAAAGAAGGGCTGAAATTGTGCATCATGGTGATCCGGAAAAAAATTTCCGTTTCCTTAAAAAAAGCCCAATGGCAGTCATTTAAAAGGGAGAACGCCGCCCCTGTCTTAAGTCCAACCATGACGAAATATGTGTCGTTCCATTTTAACTGCGGATAATAAGACTCCACGCCTTTGACGCTGATCATTTTCAACAGGTCCACCAAAGGAAGCGTGGAAATCACGGTATCCGCCTGTTCTTCGACGCCGTCCGAAGTGATAATCCGCCACCCGGAGGAATCCCGTCTGAGCTCCTTCACCTCCTTATAAAGATCAATCCGCGGCTCCAGACCCCGAGCCGTGTGGTCCATGAGCGCCTGAATCCCGTTCCGGGGATAAATAAATTTCCACTGATAAATTCGGCCGATCACTTCTTTTCCCAAAACGGCCAACAAAAAATTTTTTAATGACGCCGGATGAATCTTGGCGTTCACCAAGTCCATGGAAATCTGCTGAAGTTCGCAGTTCCATATCTTGCGGTTATACGGCGTCATAAAATGCTTGGCGATACCGAATCCCAAACCGTGATCGATCCAATCCTGCAAATCCTTGAATTCCGTCTGGGCCCGAAGCTTCGCCAACAGATACCCGCAAATACATTCCATCCGGTCCCGGGAGGGCAGACCCTTGATCCCCTCTTCAAAGGGATAATTGATCAGATAGCGGCGGGACATCCGGCCGGTATGATAAATAGAAACACGCCGCTCCGCCGGGACATAATCCAACGGAAGGGCGTGCAGATATTCGGTCATCCCCGGGTCACGGCTATAAAGCGCGTGAACGCCGAAATCCCACCGATACTCACCGCTTATATTGGTTCTGGCCAAACCGCCGATCTGCCCCTCTTTTTCGAGGATTTTAAAATCGCGGCCTTTTAAGGCAAGCTGCCTTCCGCATTCCAATCCGGCTAATCCGGCGCCCAGGATGACTGTCTTCATCTAAGCAATCCTCCTGTAATATTCCCGCTTAAGTTTGAAAAGCCCCCCCAAAAGGCCCCAGACAATCCCCGGGAGGCGTGCCGGGCGGAAAATAGATGTTCCTCCAACCGGGCGGGGGTAATGACGGACAGGGATTTCCCTGACTTTATAACCGGACAAATGCGCCCTCAGGATAAATTCTGACATAACGCAATATTTCATATATTTCAACCGGGGGAGAACCCGTTCGATGACATCCCGCCGGATAAGCTTAAACCCGGAATCAATGTCTTTCATCCAAAGCCCGAACAGCGCCCCTATCAAATAGTTATACGTGAACGACAAAACCCTCCGATGGACGGGATCTTTCCGGGGCGTTTTGCACCCGCTTATAATATCACATGCGGAA
This sequence comes from uncultured Planctomycetales bacterium, assembly GCA_964489065.1. Taxonomy (GTDB): domain Bacteria; phylum Omnitrophota; class Gorgyraeia; order Zapsychrales; family JANLHA01; genus JAGOJP01. The sequence goes on from CAZAXH010000001.1 coordinate 133,236, forward strand.
ACCCCGTTCAGCAATTTATGAATATCCTCGGGGTCATGCTGGCCGTCCGAATCGCTGAACAGCACCCACGGAGTACGGGCCAAAGACAAGGCGTCTTTAAACGCCCGCGTATATCCCTTCCTCTCGGGGGAACTGACAAGCGTAAACGGAATTTCCTTTTGCAGTTGAAGAAGGATATCCTTTGTGCCGTCGTCACTCCCGTCTTCCACGATCAGGAAGGTGACCGGAACCCCGCAGTGCATCACCGCGGCATAAAAATCCCGGACAACCTTTTCAATAATCCGGGATTCATTATAAACGGGCATGATCAAAGTCAGGGGTTCATCCATCATCACAAGTCTCGCGGTGTTTCAACCGGCAACATCATTTTATCGTCCAGGCGCAGCGCCATACTCCCAGTCTAAATACGGCACAATAAACCGCGCCAGGGCCTCTCCGATAAACGTATAGCCTTCCGGTTTATAATGACAGTGGTCGTACAACATGTCCTGCCCATCCCGCGCGTATTTATCCCTTAACGCCGGAAGCAGGTCCAGATAAGGAAGCCGGCGCTTTCGCATTTCCGTGACAAATCGCTGCTGGGGTTCATTTCTTAATATTTGCGACGTAATTTGCGGCCTGACCGGAAAAAACACGAAAGCCAATTTAAAATCGGCGTCACGGCTCACCGTCCTCATCATATCAACGATCGGCAACATTTTCTGCCAGGCCCCCTCATCCCAGGCGTAGCCCCAATCCTGGAACGCGTTATGAATCTCCCAGTTAAACCCTTCTTCCGTATCCCACTCATGAGTTGCTTTCATGGGATGCGTTCCGGCGAAACGCTCTCTGGCCGCTTTGCGGTCATCGGGGAGCTGTTGTTCCCACTGATATTCCTTATATAAAGCCCGCAACTTATCGATCTTGACCAGCACCAGTCTGGCCAAACGGCTGAACGTCAGCCATTCCGGAAGCCGGACAACTTTAAGCAAAGGGGATTCATGCGCATCATTAAGATACAGCCCCACCAGCACGATATCCGGTTTAACCGAAAGACCTGTTTCCATCAGCAGGGCAAACTCATTCTGCAGATCAACGGCCCCGATCCCCGCGTTAATCACTTCCAGGCGGCGGCCGGGGAACATCCGCCGCAAGGCCTGCTCCATCACCGCCGGATAGGTCTGATCCTGCGAAACAAAATCCCCGAATGTGATGCTGTCTCCCAGGACAAGGATGCGGAGTTCCCCCGGCTGTTTGGGGCCAATGTCCCGGTGCCGGAAGCCCAGCGAATTCGTCCGGATTTCGATGTCGGTCTGGGATAAAGCGTGATGACGCACCAGACCATGGGCATTTTTCTTCAAACGGGTCCCGGTATGCGAATACAAAAAAAATCCCCCGGGGAGTTTCTCGCTGACAATCGTGCCGTCGTCACGGACACTGAAATCACCGTATTCCGTAAAATCGTTTTCGCCGGGTTTATTTAAATTTTCAATGACTAGGCTCGGCGGCACCTTTACAAAAAGGCGGACACTCGCCTCCAAAATGGCCAATGTCGCCAGCACGCTTAAAACCACAAGCCCCCCAAGAACATACCATTGATCCCGTTTCCCGCCCACCCTCTCTCCGGATTCCTTATCCAGAATCATACCCCGCCTCCCTGACTTCCCTGCCGATATAATTCACCTTGTACCACCACATAAAAATCAGGTCAACAATGGTAGAGACAAAATATAAACGCGTCAAAGAAAATTTAGAGCGGCCATAGGGCCGGAGCCGGTGATGAACCGGCATGACTTTATAAGAATATCCCGCAAGTTTAAAAAGGACCGGTATAAAACGGTGCACGCCCCGCATGGGCAGCAGGCTCTGAAGGGCCTGACGTTTCATCACTTTGAGGCCACATCCCGTGTCGCGCACATCATCACCCAAAACAAGCTTCCGGAAAAAGAAAGCAATGCGAGAAATGATAATTTTACTCCGGGGATCGCACCTCTTTTCCCGGGAACCAAAGACCGCGTCAACGCGCTCCAGTTCCGGCAGCATCGTGACAGCATCGCGGAAATCATTCTGCCCGTCCCCATCCATCATCACGATGACCTCCCCCCGGGCAAAAGCCAATCCGGCAAAAAGCGCGGCGTCTTTTCCCCGGTTTCTGGAAAACGATAAAATTTTAAGGGAACTTAATGTTTGCGCATAACGGGTGAGTGCCTCTCTCGTCCCGTCCCGGCTGCCGTCATCCACAGCGATAATTTCACAGTCAAACGCCTTGTCCTGAACAACAGACTGAACTTCATCCAGGACGCAGGCCACATTATCCTGTTCATCATAAAACGGGATAATCAGCGATATTTTCATAACATATCCCTTTTAAACCTTTTTATAAAAAAAATCTGAACAGCCAACTGTGTCGCCCCCGGGAAAGTAAACATTTAAAAATTAAAAATAAATAACGGCCGCGCAGACAATAAGCCAAAGCAAAACCGTTAATTTCAGGACATGGTCTTTCCAGAGTATCCGGACAGGATCTCCGCCCAGCAAACGCATATCCACCAGATAAATATAGCGGAAAATCCCGTAATAGGCCAAAGGAACCGTGTAAATCAGGGCATGGGTATGGAATTTCGCGACCGTTTCCTTATCCATGACATACAACGCGTAACTCATAATTAAAGATGAAGCGATGATGGAGATCATCCGGTCAATATAATACCGTGTATAGACATCTCCCCCCCCGTTATTTTGAGGCCCGAAATCAAGGTCATATTTACGCTTATTAAACCCGATAAACAACGCCAACAGGACAGAACATATCAGGATCCAGCTGGATAAACTGACTTCGCTGACAATTCCACCGGCGGCGATCCGAAGGTAATAAAAAACGCCTATACAAAACACATCAATAATAACGATTCGTTTAAGATATCGGGAATAAATCAGATTCAGGGAAAAATAAACCAGCAGTATTCCCGCGGCCCGGAGGTTTAAAAAATACGCGCAGGACAATGAAACCGCTGAAAGGGCCAGGATCATAATGACGGCCTGACGGCCCGTCATTAAACCGGCGGCTAAAGGCCGGGTGCATTTATCCGGGTGCTTCTTGTCTTCCTCCAGGTCATACAGGTCATTGAACAGATACACCGCGCTGGAAGCTAGGGCAAAGGCAACACTCATGCCTAAAGTTTTTAGAAATGCCTGGGGCTCAAAAAGTTTACTTCCGAAAATAAGCGGCAAAAATATAAAAGCGCTTTTCACCCACTGATGCGGGCGAAGCGCTTTGAAAACAATTTGAGCCGAAAGTGTGAATTCCGGTTTAAGAGACAACTGTATTCTCATCAAATTTTTCCTTAAATAACTATCGGCATACGGCTAACCCAGGGCAAAGGATGCAATCTTTCAATATGACTCCCGAATTTAAGAACCTGATCACAACACCTTACGCTCTAGAACATTACAAAATGAATTATAACAAAAAGACATCTCCTGTCAATTGGCTCAACCCTGGGATTCACGGTTTATAAAAAACATCAACGCACCATTGTCTTATAAATAACATCGCCTTCTTTAACGCAATGGTCAACTTTTAATCCGACTAACTGTCCTTTCTTAACAGATTTAACATCCAGGCTCTCAACCTGAAGCGAGTTCACTTTCTGTTTCAATTCCGTTCCTCTGCCCTTAATAATAATATTGTCCCCCAGGAATAAGGCGGCCCCGTCAATCTTCACCACGCAGACCATTATCTTGTTAAAATAATGGGTTATATTCCCCACCCTCACCATCTTTGTCTGGCCATTCCCAAGATTTCTCCCCACCGCATTCTTCCCAGATCCCCTGGTATTTTCGCATCCCGGCTGGCCTGATCGCACGCCGGCCTGCTTCCCTTTATTAATCCCCCCAGAGGAGCGGACACTCCCGGCGGGCCTTCGTTTAGCCACCCTATTCCCGGTCCGTTTCTCCAGAGCCCTTGCGACAACGCAGGCTGGTTTCTGGGTTTTAGAAAATTCTTTTCGCGCCGCCCCGGAAGCAACACCCACGGTCTTAACAGGCCGGGGTGCCCGAAGTTTTAAGCCCGTTCTTTTCTTTTTCTGCACCGGCCTGGAAGATGTCCGGCGGAGAGGGGCTTGGGGGCGGGAAGATGCCTTCCGGACGGGAGGCCTTCTTCCCGGAACCTTTTTTCGGGAAGAAGGTTTTATGATTTTCTCAAAGAATGAAAGGATATTGTCGAATAGAAACCCCATAATATAAAAAAAGGCACATATTGACAAAACGAGAAGAGAAGAGCAACACCGGGGACCCAGAAAAATCTATAATGTTATTTTCTCTGCAATACTGGCAATCAGCGGCAAGTTAAAAATCTTCCCCCGCAAGGCGGCAACGATACCAGAAAAGGAGATCAGCCCGAGGCAAAAAAATCCGATCCTCAAAACGGCAGGGAATATTATACTCAAAATAAACACCGCCACTTCACCGATAAATATAACCAAGCCCTGTTTCGCATGAGACAGGACAAACTCATTGTCTTTTTTGAATATAAGCGGAATGATACAAAAAATGGATAAATAGGCCAACAATGCGAAAACCTTACCCTCTACAATCTGGTCATCTCCGGCGTCAGTCGTCTTCTTAGGCATTCAAGGGGACCTCCAGGAGCGAATTGATGTCCCCAAAAGAATTCCGTTCCTGGCGGGGGTTGGCCGGATCCTCTTTCCACCGGCCATCCACAATAAACTGATATTTATACATTCCCGGCTGCAGAGGAACCTTAACGACCCAGCGGTCTCCTTCCAAGCGCATCCGGCAATTCTCATCCAAAGACCAATCATTGAAACTCCCCGTCACATAAACCGAACGGGCATCCGGCGCGGACAGAGTAAATGTCATGGGACACATTTCATTCACATGGGCCTTAATGGCATCCTGCATCCTTTCGGACAGCGCCTGGGAGAATTCTTCCGCCGGTTGTTCAGGAGCAACCCGAGGAGCTTGTTCCGTTTTGGCTGACTGCGACTCCGCAACGGCCGGCTCCGGCCGGGCCTCGGCTTTCGGCTCCTCAACGGCGATGATCTCCTTAGCCAAGCTAAAATAATCTTTAGCCCCCCGGCAATATTTGTCATAAACCGTCACGGTTTGCCCCATGACAGCGGATTCCTTCAGTTTAACATTAATATGCACGATGGTATCAAACAGGACATCTTGGAATTTTTCCCGGATCGTGGACATCATCGAGAAAGAGTGGCGCAGACGGGAATCAAACATCGTAATTAATATTTTATAGCCGACCTGATGATTCAGGCGGTCCCGAATCAAATGGATAATATCCAGCAGATGATCCACCCCCTGCATCGAGAACCGGCTGGTTTCAACCGGGATAATGACCTCATCCGAGGCCCGGATGGAGTTGACGGTCAGGATACCCAAACTCGGAGGGCAGTCAATAATAATATAATCATAATCATTTTTAATCTCATTGATAATTTCGAGGATCTTCGTTTCGCGGCCGATCTCGTCGGCGAGTTCCTGTTCAAGAGTTCCGACGAGGATGCTGGACGGTACGATATCAAAATTCGCATCAACCTTTTTAATAATATTACGGATTTTCAGTTTGCGGGGCGTTAATTTCGATATCACGTTATAAAGGCTGTCCTGATCCTCAAAATTCAATCCTAAGGAAGCGTGGGACTGCGGGTCCAAGTCAATCAGAAGAGTCCTCTTGCCATTATGGCTTAACGCCGAGGAAAGGTTAATCGCCGTTGTGGTTTTGCCACACCCTCCTTTTTGATTCGCGACAGATATAATTCTCATTTTACACCAGCCTCCTTTTTAGCTAGAAAAGCAAATTTCATCTATAAGAATAATTCCTCTTTGTTTTTCGGCGTTCCATGATTCGAGGATGAAAGACACCTCGGTGATGCCCGTCCAGTCAGTGATCTGGTTGAAATCATCAAACGGGACGGCAACGCGTTTCCAGTCCAACTTTATTCCATCGATAAAAACGGACGAAGACTCATTAAGACGGTTGCGGATTTCCACCCGGACGATGCCGGGGTAGCCATCCTCCAAACCGCGCACCGCGAATTGCAAAGAGCGGTATTTCCCGGCGTTAATCTGAGGCGTCGTCAAGGAAAACGTTTTAACGGGCGGATAGGGATACGTCAAATCATAGTTGATCCGCAACGGCCCCTTATTCAAAGAATAGATAACCTTATTATCAAAAAAATCTTTTTTATGCGCGAGGAAGGCGGTGAACCCGTAAAAAGCGCTTGCGAAAATAACCAAGGTAATGACAATATTAATTAACAACCAAGCATTAAATTGCTTCTTTTTTTCTTTCTCATGCTTGCTTTTTTTCCCTATATAAACCTGCGCCAGATGGTCATAAATCTCATCTCTGGTCATTGGAAACACCTCGATTAAAATAATTTAAACCGCGGAGCAGACGCCAACCCACGATGCTTTTTATTGATTTAATTTTATAATAACAAATAAATACTGTTTTCAAAACACAATTTTACTTTTTTTAAATAAATTAATGTCTTTTTCCCGTCGGGAATAAACGCGGCTTACAACAATCGGCGAAAATCCTCCCTAATAAAGCCGTTCTTCCCGCCCCGCGCCGGAGAAAAGACAAAAAAAGCCCCCGCTTTTTTAAGCGGGGGCTTGATGTTCAAAACAGAAACGATGCGAGTTAATTAAAAATTAACAATTGCGTTTAACATCAACTGATAAGCCCGGCGGTCATTCGCGGTCGTAAACGTCGTCCCCGGGAAAAACAGCCCATAGCTGGCGCCGATTTTCACATCTTCGGTGTAGTCATAGGCCAAGTCAAGGGTGAGTTCATCTCCCAACTTCTCGTCGGTATCCGTGGCTGTGGTGATTGATGTGCCGTCCGGCTGAAGAAGAGTCAAACTGGTCAACCCGTTGCCGTCGGTATCCGCTAACGGCTTGTCCAGCCACAGCCCGTTCCATTCGATGCCCGCGGTTAAATCTTCCAGCGGGACGATGGATCCGCGCACTTTCACAACATGGACATCTGTCTGGCTAAACAGTGTATTGTAGATTTTTCCGTTGGACTGGTCTTCGAACATCGGATCCCAGGCCTCGTAATCATCGGTCAAATCTGACGGGTCGCTGTCACCGGACACATACGTGTACGCCGTCGTCAAAACCGGGCTCCAGCTCTTGGTGCTCTCAAACGGAACCATGTAATTGGCGATCAACTGGGCCCCGGCCGCCTTGCGGTCAGCGCTCTGGGCCGTCCCATAATTTTTATTACCGAACTGATAAGCGACTTCCGCGGACAGAGAAAGGCTATCCATAATATTCGCCGCGAGGTGCACACCCGGCATATAAACGGTATCCGCTTTCACCCCCAAGGCGTCGTCTTTGACACTCTGGTCAATCTTGGCCCAGAAATAGGGTTCCAGGACCGTCCCGCTATTATCGCCCAATTCCCAGTTGGCGTTCATCCCAAAGAGGTCAATATCATCGTCCTGGCTTCCAACGCCCAGAAGATTGTTGGAGGCGACTTTGGCAGCCACAATGTCAATCGTCAGCGGGCTGTAATCAAAGATCATCCGAACGGCATCCGCCGCGTTTCTCTTTGTCATATCGCCGGCTACGCCTCTTAAGCTGCCGGAAAGCTCGTCGCTCATCCCCGCAGAGGAAATAACGAACGCGTTTCCATAAACAAAATTCTGCCGCCCGACAACGACCGTTAACGGAGAATACAGCATCTCTCTTAAGGTCACGTAGGCCAAGTTCAGGTCGACGTCATTGTCGCCATAGGTATCTTCGCCGTCTTCACCCCAAACCCGCTCGTTAATCAGCCCCACCGTGGCGCTGACATTATCCGTCAGGTCAGAATCAATTCTGAGCCGGGTCTGTGTGAGCAGCATGTTCTGATAAAACTGCTTGTCATTCGTGACGACCCCCTGAGCCCCCAAGTCAAACTGGTCTCTCACCATCCACGTAGAATCGACATCCCCGCTGACTTTGATATTCTGGACGCTAGCGGCAGCCGGTAAAGCCATCAAAGCCACGGCAAGCAATGTTAACCCTATTTTTTTCATATTTTAATCTCCTTCTAGTTGCCGGCGAACCGGCAATTATATAATGAACTAGATATATTATGGTCTAGCTAATAGCTTCATTAGACCAGAGCTTGATGATCCCCGACGATAAAATAAGCATCCCTCCCTTCCTGTGTCTGATTGGAATCATCACTGGGTTAGGAAATTCAAACGTGAGATATTTTCACACATAGATATAAGAGAGTCAACAACTTTTGAAGAAATTTTGCAGAAAGGGCAAAGAAACAATTTCTTATTCCCTTTATAAAAGTGCGCCTGGGTGGACTCGAACCACCCACGCCGGCCTTAGGAGAGCCGCGCTCTATCCATCTGAGCTACAGGCGCACGATTTATGACATGGCGCAAGGCCAACCGATAGCGGCACCGCCCCCATTTAATCACTAAACACTTCCACTGTCAATGAGATTCACAAAGACATGGCTTAAAGAAACACCCGTTAGCATGAATTCTTTTCCCGAATCAAACGTATAGACCCCTTTCCTCCCAACACAACCGAGACGGCCTAAATCCATCACAGCGACTGCAAGCGCTCCAGCTCCCGTTTAACACCCTGAACTTCAGGGTGCGCGGTAAAGAACGCCCTATATTCTCTAATAATATTCTCCCGCAGATTCCCATTGCCGGGGTTAATCTCTTCAGCGTTCCGAAAGGCCGTCAATGCATCTTCAACCCGCCCTCTATCAAAATAAAGTTTCCCCAAATAAAAAAAAGCGTTGAAATGCCCTGGTTCTGCTGCAACGGTCTGCTGTAAATATTGCTCAGCCAAACAGACTTGTCCGGAATAATAAAAAATTCTCCCCAAGCCAAATAACGCAGGGGCATGCCGGGGGCGGAGCTTTAATGCTTTCTGATAATACGTGACAGCCTGAACAACCCGCTGGGCACGAACCGCCGCCCTCCCCTCCTCTCCCGGGTTGGCCAAGCCCCCTTGATGATTAAACTGCACAGACTTTAAAACCAGGAACAAATCATTTTGCCCGACCAAAGCGTCCGCATACTTACTAAGGACCAGTGCCTGAATTAACCCGGGTTGCCCCTCCCAATGCGTTTCCACCTGATGCCGCCACAGAGTTGTTCCGTCTTTCCAGACAACGACCTGTCTGCGGGTCTGCACCGACAAGAACAAAATCCCGCAGACGACCCCGGTCACAAGCAGGCCCTGATAAATCTTTTTTCCCCGGCTCAATTGGTACCCGAAGGAAATCACCCCAGCCGTCCAACAGCAAAATCCCAGGCTGGGTAAATACATAAACCGGTCAGCCACGACATGAGAATCAGCCCCGTAATCAAATCGGAAAAGAAAGAAAGCCGATGCCACATACCAAAAGAAAGCCAACAAAAACAGCCGGGACCGGCGCAACACAACCAACGCGGCAACCAGCAAAACAAAGAACAGCGCCCCCGAAAAAAGGGATGCGTTATGGATTGTCACCGGAAATGGGGGAGCATAGAAGACCACAAAAAAATCCGGATAAAAAAATTTCTTTAGATGAAACGTCAGGCACCAAATCCAGGTCAGCCAAGACTCCGGGAACGATACCGGGGCGCGCCGCATATGCAAGGCATACGTCACCCACACGATCGGGAACAACACGGCGCCGCATATAAATTTCTCCAGCCAGGCATACACAGTGAATCTTCTTTCAAAATACCAATCAAGGAGCAATAAAATAAACGGCAAACTTAACGCCATCGGCTTGGACAAAACGCTTAAAAAGCCGCCAACAAGCGCTAACGCCCACCAAATCCGGGCGCGGGGATGCACGCCGCGCTCTCCGCCTAAGGAAGGCCGGATCAACCCCGCCCGGGACAGATACGTCACATAGCAACAAACCGCCACAAGATAAAACATGGAATATAACACATCTTTACGTTCCGTCACCCAAGCGACCGACTCGACATGCATCGGATGCACGCCAAAAATCAACCCCGCCAGCAGCCCGGCGGCCAGGGACAAGCCAAAGGCCCGGGCGAGCCAAACAACCAGAGCCACGTTCATAAGATGCAACAAGAGATTATGCCGATGAAACACAAAAGGATGAAATCCCCACCGGGCATGCTCCCAGGCGAAGGAAAGAAGTGATAAAGGAATATAGGTCTTATTGACGGTCGTCGAAAACATTAACCGCACATGCGGCGCGTCCAAAGAACGTATAAACGGATTCTGCAGAAGATGCACATCATCGTCATAATTAACAAATCCGTTTTGCAGGGTTGGGGCCAACGCCCAGGCGACCCAGAAAAGGACCAGGCAAAAACAAAGGGCATTTTTCTTGTTGAATGCTGGCACCATACCAGAAAGAATGAGGGCTTAAACAAAGACACGGGCCCGAAAGCCCGGGGGGAACACGCCGGGCATCGTCTCCGGCATGAAAAAGAATTAAAATGTAATCACAGAGTAAACGGGAAATCCTTTTAATTTCCGGCGGCCTTTCAGAAATTCCAGTTCAACCAGAAACGCCATCCCAACGATCCGGGCTTTAAATCCTTTGACCAGTTTAGCGACGGCCTGGACCGTCCCCCCCGTCGCCAGAAGGTCGTCAACAATCAAAACACGGGCGTCTTTCTTCAGCCCATCCACATGCATCTCCAACGTGTCCGTGCCGTATTCCAGGGAATATGTCACGCTTTTCGTTCTATACGGCAATTTGCCTTTCTTGCGCACGGGGACAAAAGCCGCTCCCAGTTTATAGGCCAGCACCGACCCAAAAATAAACCCCCGGGACTCAATCGCGACCACCGCGTCAATTTCTTTGTCCTTGTATTCTTTGGCGAGGATGTCCATAGATTGCTTAAACGCACGGGGATCCTGTAATAAGGTAGTGATATCTTTAAATAGGATTCCCGGTTTCGGGAAGTCCGGAACATCCCGTATGGTGGCGGCGAGCCTCTGGGACAGCGTGTTTGTCGTATTCATCATTCTCCCTCTCCAGATAAATGGATAAAATCAAAAGTATGAACCCCAAGCAAGCCCTGGACTCAATTAACCGCAACAAGCCGCGGGGTATGAAACCAACGCCGAGCGTCAAGATGCCGGTTCCCCGGCGTCCTGGCAGGCCTTGGCGGCCGACTTTCTTTTTATAAGCCGGGTCGGCAGTGTCATTTTCACCGGCAATTGCGCTTTACCACAACTCACCAGGAACAACTGCTCGACGCCCAGCCGTCCCATTTCCACAAGAGGCTGAAAGACCGTGGTGAGCGGGACGGAACTCACCGAAGCCAGAGGGCTGTCATCAAACCCAACTACAGAAATGTCTTCCGGAACCCGCAGGTTCAATTGCCGGGCGACATGGATCGCCTCCAGCGCCATAACGTCAGACGCCGCGAAAATAGCCGTCGGCCGTTCTTTCAATTTAAGCAGTTTCCGGGCGGCCTCCCGCGCCGGAGTGCGGAGAAAATCTCCGTGCGTAATAAAATGTTTCGGGACAGAAACATTTTCAGCAGACAGGGCGTCTTCAAACCCCTGAAGCCGCTTCTCTCCGGCTTGGGTTGTCTGATCACCGGCGATGGTCGCGATGCGGGTGTGCCCCAGCCCCCGCAGGTATTTCACAATCTCAAATGAAGCCTTGTAATTATCAACCGCAATACAGTTGATCGGTTCCTGCAGGGCGTTGTTCAGCACAAAGGTCGGGATCCCCCGGCAAATCGTTTTCTTGACGACATGGACGTCATTATCAATATCCGCGAAAATAACACCCTCAATATAGTTGCGGTCCAGCAAAATCGAATCCAGCCATCCCCGGTGATCATAGCGGTCCGTGATATGAATCAGGACATCAATCTTCAACCGGCTGGCCGCGAGGCTGACGCCTTTAATGATCTCGCCGGCGTAAAAGGAATGAAAGAAATCCTCAAAACTCGGAATTGTCAGCACAAAAGTGTTTTTAATTTTTTTAGCTTTCATCCCGGCCCGCTTCCTGTTGCTTAATAAGCAATTGAATTTTTTTAATAGTGGCCGCCTCGATTTGCCGCACCCGTTCCCGGGAGACGCCCATTTTCTTGGCAATTTCAGCCAAAGTAAAAGTCTTGCCATCCTCCAGGCCGTAGCGCATCATCAAAATCTTTTTCTCCCGGTCGCTCAGCAGGCTCAGGTAGCTCTGCGCCCGCTCCCGGTTAAAGAAAACCTCCAACTGCTCATCCGGGCTTACCGAGCTCTGATCCTCAATAAGATCTTTCACCTGGCTGTCTCCGTCACTGCCGATAGGCGCATCAAGGCTGGACATTTTGGCAATCGCCCGTTCCAACTCCCGGACTTTCTCAACCGTGATTTGGAGCTTCCGGGCAACCTCGCTGATGCGGGGCTTCCTCCTTAATTTATGCGTCAGGGCCTCCACCGCCTTTTTGTATTTCAGTATTTCTTCGTTCATGTAAACCGGAACCCGGATCATTTTGCCCTGGTCAATGATCGCGCGGGATATCCCCTGTTTGATCCACCAGGCGGAATAGGTGGAAAACCGGAACCCCTTTTCCGGGTCGAATTTCTCGATACTCTTCATCAACCCGATATTCCCTTCCTCTATTAAATCGCTTAAAGGAACGCCTAAATTCATATACCGTTTGGCAATACTGATGACCAGCCTCAGGTTCGAGCGGATCATTCTGTTTCGGGCTTCCTGATCGCCGTCTTTGGCTTTCCGGGCCAGATCAACTTCTTCTTGGGGAGTCAATAAAGGAATTTTACGGACATCTTTGAGGTAGGCCTTAATGGGATCCATGAAGCTCCTTTAATTACAATAATAATTTGTTGCAAAAAAACATTATCATTTAAGAAAGGACAGATAGGAGCGGGACCAAAACTCTCCCGCTCCTATCTGCTTTTCCTCACTTATATGATATTAACGTGTTGTCTTTTTCTTGGCAACTTTTTTCTGAGCTTTCTTAGCGGGCTTTTTGCATTTACACTCTCCGCATAAGGCCGCCTGCGCCGCCGCCAGCCTGGCAATAGGGACGCGGAACGGAGAACAACTCACGTAATTCATTCCGACCTTCTGGCAGAACGCGATGGATTTCGGGTCGCCGCCATGTTCGCCACAGATACCAATCTTCAACTCCGGCCGAACCGACCGCCCCCGCTCCACACCGGTGGCGATAAGCTGCCCAACCCCTTCTTCATCGATACTGCTAAACGGATCTTCCGGCAGGATGTCTGTTTCCAGGTAATCCGGCAGAAAACCGCCCACATCATCCCGGGAAAACCCGAAACTCATCTGGGTCAGGTCGTTGGTCCCAAAAGAGAAGAATTCCGCAATTCCCGCGATCTTATCCGCGGTCAGGGCGGCCCGGGGGATTTCGATCATCGTTCCGAACATATATTTGACCTGCTTCATATTATACTTTTCGCAGACCTCCGCATGCACCCTCTGGACAATTTCTTTCTGGCTCTCAAGTTCCTTCACCGAACACACCACCGGCACCATGATTTCCGGAAAAACTTTCTTCCCTTCCTTGGCGCATTCCACGGACGCTTCGAGAATGGCCCGGATCTGCATCTCGGAAACCTCCGGATACGTGATCCCCAGACGGACACCACGGTGCCCCATCATAGGGTTGGATTCCCGCAAACCCGAAGCCCGTTTTTCCAGATCCTCCAGGGAAACGCCGAGGCTTTCCGCAAGTTGCTTAAAAGCTTCTTCATTATGCGGAACGAATTCGTGCAAAGGAGGATCCAGCAACCGGATCGTGACCGGGTACCCGTCCATCGCCGAGAGTGTCCCCTTAATGTCTTTCTTCATATAAGGGAACAGTTCATCCAAGGCTTTCCGGCGCTCTTCGACATCTTTAGATACGATCATTTTTCTGAGCTTAAACAACGGCTGCTCGGAATTCTGCCCATAAAACATATGTTCCGTCCGAAAGAGGCCGATTCCTTCCGCCCCAAAAGCGCGCGCCTTAGCCGCGTCATCCGGAGTGTCAGCGTTAGTACGGATCTTCAAGGTGCGGATTTGATCGCAGACCTTAAGGAAATCATTTAACAGCTGATTTTCCGCGGCGGCGTCGATCATCGGCAGTTGGCCTTCATAAACCTTGCCTTTGGTTCCATTGAGGGTGATCCAATCCCCTTCCCGCAGCGTCCTGGACCCGATTTTCATGAGTTTATTGCCAATATCCGTTTCGATTTCAGAACAGCCGACGATACAGCATTTTCCCCAGCCGCGCGCGACAAGAGCGGCGTGAGAAGTCATCCCGCCCCGTGCCGTCAGAATGGCTTCTGCGGCCCGCATCCCTTCAACGTCCTCCGGATTGGTCTCTTCCCGGACAAGGATCACGCGTTTGCCGTTTTTGCGCCAGGCGACCGCGTCCTCGGCGGTAAAAACAATCTGCCCGGCCGCCCCGCCCGGGCCAGCCGGAAGGCCGGACCCCAGCAAGACCGCTGTTTTTTCTTTAGCCGGATCAATGATCGGGTGCAGCAGTTCATCCAGTTGGGCAGGGGTAACCCGGCTCACAGCCTCCTGCGGCCCTATCAGTTTTTCTTTAAGCATTTCCGTCGCCATCTTTAACGCAGCCGGACCGTTCCTTTTCCCCACCCGGCACTGCAGCATGTACAGGACTCCCCCTTCAATCGTGAATTCGATGTCCTGCATATCATGATAATGCTTTTCCAGCCGGTTACGGATATCCACCAGCTGTTTGTAAATATCCGGTGACCGCTGCTCAAGCGTTTCCAGATTCTTGTTATATTCGCTCTGGGAATACGTGTTGATCGGGGCCGGAGTCCGGATGCCCGCCACGACGTCCTCCCCCTGGGCGTTGACGAGGAACTCCCCGTAAAAATTATTGTCCCCGTTGCCCGGGTTACGGGTGAAGGCGACCCCGGTCGCGGAGTCATCCCCCATGTTCCCGAACGCCATGCTCTGGACATTAACCGCCGTGCCCCATTCATGCGGGATCCCCTCGATAATACGGTAGGAGATAGCCCGTTTCCCGTTCCACGAGGCGAAAACAGCGCCGATGCCGCCCCATAACTGATCCATGGCGTTCTCCGGGAATTCTTTCCCCAGGACTTCCTTAATTTTGACTTTATAATCCGCGCAAATTTTCTTCAGAACTTCAGCGGTCAGGTCGGAATCATTCTTGATCCCCTGTTCTTTTTTATAGCGGTCCAAAATCTGCTCCAACTGGCGGCGGATGCCCTTGCCTTCCTCCGGCTCTATTCCGGCGGCCTTTTCCATAACCACGTCCGCGTACATGGTTAACAAACGGCGGTACGCGTCGTAAACAAAACGTTCATTCTTGGTTTTCGCGACCAGCCCCGGGATGGTTTTAGGCGTGAGCCCGACGTTAAGAACCGTTTCCATCATCCCCGGCATCGATTTCCTGGCGCCGGAACGGACAGACACCAAAAGCGGGTTCTTGGGGTCCCCGAATTTCTTGCCGGTCAGCTTTTCGACTTTCTGAAGAGCCGCGACGACCTCGGCTTTAAGTTCAGGCGGGTATTTTTTCTTGTTCGCGTAATAATACGTGCAGACTTCCGTAGTAATTGTGAACCCCGGCGGAACCGGAAGACGCAGGTCTTTGTGCCCGGCCATTTCCGCCAGGTTCGCCCCTTTACCACCCAAGAGGTTTTTCATTTCCGCTTTTCCGTCCGCTTTCCCTCCTCCGAAGGAATAGACATACTTTTTAGCCATCGCTCATCAACCTTTCTTTTATAAGGGTTATACAGTTTTCAAAAGAATGTTACGCATTGAAATGACACAACAAATACTCCCTCAGCCGGTCAACCGGCACCCGGTCCTGGGTCATCGTGTCACGGGAACGGACCGTCACCTGCCGATCCTCCAGCGACTGGACATCCACCGTGACGCAAAAAAACGTCCCGATCTCATCCTGCCGACGGTAAAGTTTCCCGATGGAAGCCGTATCATCATACGCGCAGATAAAATCCTTTTGCAGGTCTTTTTTAAGGGCCTTGGCCAGCGTCACGATTTCAGAATTTTTCTTTAATAACGGCAGAAACGCAACTTGAATCGGGACAAGGGATTTATGCAGCTTTAAAACCACGCGGAGGTTGTCGTTCACTTTTTCTTCATGATACGCGTCAACAATAAAGGCCAAGGTGGCCCTGTCCACGCCGCCGGACGGCTCTATAATGTAAGGATAAAATTTTTCGCTGGTCGCCAAGTCCTGGAACGAGAGGTCTTTCCCGGAAAACTGGGCGTGCTGACGGAGATCATAGTCCGTCCGGTTAGCGATTCCTTCCAATTCAGACCAGCCGAAGGGGAACAGATATTCCACATCCGTGCACCCAGCGGCGTAATGCGCTAATTCATCCTGGCCATGCGGCCGCAAGCGGAGATTTTCCCGCCGGAGCCCCAGATCGAGATACCACTGATACCGCGCCTGGATCCATTGTTCATGGCAAACCGGGGCGTCCTCGGGCCGGGTAAAATATTCGATCTCCATCTGCTCAAATTCGCGCGTCCGGAACGTGAAGTTCCCCGGCGTGATTTCATTGCGGAATGATTTCCCGATCTGGGCGATCCCGAAAGGAAGCTTCCGCCGGGTCACGTCCACGACATTCGGAAAATTCACAAAAATACCCTGGGCTGTTTCCGGGCGGAGATACACAACGCTCCCCTCATCTTCCACCGCGCCTAAGTGCGTTTTCAGCATGAGATTAAAAGCCCGTCCGTCCGTAAACTCCCGGGCGCCGCAGTTCGGGCATTGGTCCCCAACATGGTCCTGCCGGAAACGCTTCTTGCACTGCTTGCAGTCCACCAAGACATCGGTAAAATTATCGGTGTGTCCGGATGCCTTCCATGTCGTGGGATGCATAAGAATACTGGCATCCAACCCGACGACATCGTCCCGGTCATGCACCATAGCCTTCCACCAGGCCGCCTTCACATTGCGTTTAAGCTCAACGCCCAAAGGGCCGTAATCCCAAGCGCTCCCCAGCCCGCCGTATATTTCTGAAGATTGAAAAATAAAACCCCGGCGTTTACAGAGGGATACAATTTTATCCATATCAACGGGTGCTGACATTTAGGAATAATCTTTTATATTAAATATATCAGAAGGTTTAATTGAAGCCATATTCTAACTAAAAGTTCCATAAAAAGCAAGGGGTTTTAATGAGCACAAGACTTACGGCAGCGAATAGCGGACGTAAGTCTTCCGTGCGAATTAACCCTGGGGC
>CAZAXH010000001.1:150540-470913 GCA_964489065.1 uncultured Planctomycetales bacterium
TTTTCCCGGGGTCTAAGTTTGCGTGAAACGCAAACGGCCTTTAGGCAGACACAAGGCTTACGGCAGCGAATAGCGGACGTAAGTCTTCCGTGCGAATTAACCCCGGGGCTTTTCCCGGGGTCTAAGTTTGCGTGAAACGCAAACGGCCTTTAGGCAGACACAAGACTTACGGCAGCGAATAGCGGACGTAAGTCTTCCGTACGAATTAATAAGGACAAAAATCCGGGGAGGAAAAACTCATATAGATTTAAAAATAATATTATAGTAGGAAGAAATATACTGCATATAATGCATAAGCATCTTGGCCAGAACCCAGCTGATAAAAATAATTACTAAAGAAACAAAAAATTTCGTGTTCCGGCTGTACTGCGGATGAACCCAAACCAGGGGGAGAATCAGCGGGCCAACACAACAAAACCCGAGCACCAAAAAAGTCTTGCTGAAAAACCATGCGGCCTTTAGCTTCCTGGCCGCCCCATCGAGGAACTCGTTACAATGCCGGCATTTGATGGCCTCATCCTGAATTTCTTCCGCACAAAAGGGGCACTTTTTCATCTTATCTTTTTCTTTCTAAATCCTGATGAGAATCCAGCCAGGATTGCAGTTTGTGGTATTCCTCATCCGTTATGATATAGCGATGCTGTTGATCCGGGAACGCTCCGCTCCGGACCTCCTCCTGAAAAGCTCTCACCGCCTGCTCAACAGCCGCATCAATCTGCCCATACATTTTGACAAACTTGGGGCGAAACCCGCTAAAAAGCCCCAGAATATCATGCAGAACAAGAACCTGGCCGTCGCACTGTACGCCGGCCCCGATGCCGATAGTCGGAATGGTCAACCGCCGCGTAATAAGCCCCGCCAGGCGGTCAGGTATGCATTCCAGGACAACGGCAAAACATCCGGCGTCCTCCAATAGCGCAGCCTGGTCAAAAATCGCCTTGGCGCTTTCCGCCCCCTTCCCCTGCACTTTAAACCCGCCCAGTTCTTCCGCGGTCTGAGGCGTCAACCCTACATGCGCCATCACCGGGACCCCGGCACGGATCAAAGCGTGAACAACGGGCAGACACCCGTTAAACCATTCGATTTTCACCGCCCCGCATCCGGCGGCGTCCAAAAACCGGCGTGCGTCCGCAACCACCCCCTCCGCCGGCTTCCGGCAGGTTATATACGGCAGGTCCGCGACAACAAGGGCCCGGGACACGCCGCGGCAAACAGCGCCCGCGTGATGAAGCATGGCTTCAACCTCCACGTTCCGGGTCGACTTCAGCCCCAAGACCACATTGGCCACTGAATCCCCGACAAGGATAATATCAACCCCGCAGTCATCAAGGATCTTTGCAAAAGGGGTATCATAAGCGGTCAGCATGACAATTTTCTCGCCCTGCTTTTTCTGCTCAATAATATGCTGTGGCGTTACCATATTCATGATTTCAAAAATCCATTTTCAACCGCCGACGCCGTTTTCTGCGCCGAGGCAATCGTACCCACCAGATCAAGCTGCCCGCACAGCGCGTCCCCCGCGGCGTACACATACGGCAGAGGTGTTTTCTTCGTCAGCTCCTCCACCCAAAGATACCCTTGCTTCGTGGACGTCAATCCCGGGACCAGGTCAAAAACCGCCATATTCGGCTTATGGGCCATAGCCAGGATAACGCTGTCCGCCTCAACGACAAACGCCGAATCCGGCACCGCCATAAGTTGCCACTGGCCATTGCCTTTGGGATCAGCATAATCCATCCGGTCACAAAAAACTCCGCAGACAGACTGATCCGCAGTTCCCCGCAGTTCAAGCGGACGTACCAGAGGAACAATAGTTACGCCTTCTTCCCGGGCGTGCTTCCGGTCCGTGGGATAAACGGCCATCTCATCCTCCGCTTGGGGGAAAAGTAGGGAAACATCCTTCCCTAGCCGGAGGCAAAGCCGCGCGCAATCCAGCGCCTTGTTCCCCGCGCCCAAAACCGCCACCTTTTTGCAACGTCGGAACAACGCATCATTGATCAAGGCGGGATCCGGCTCGGACACATCAGCCTTCATAAGGAACTCTTCTGAAAAATAAACGCCTCCCAGAAAATGCCCGGGGAGCTGTTTTAAATCCGCGCCGCCGGTTCCCACGGCGAGAACAACGGCGCGGAACCCTCTGGCCCACACATCCTCGATTGTCAAAGACTGCCCGAGCCGGCTTAACGTCGCGAACCGCACCCCTTCTTCTTCGATATCGGCGACCGTCATATCGACAACTTTATTCGGTAGCCGGATTTCCGGAATACCGTAACGAAGCACTCCCCCCAAAAAAGGGAAAGACTCAAAAACCGTGACCTGAAAGTCACGCCGGGCCAAGTAATAAGCCGTGGCCAACCCGGCCGCGCCGGAACCGATCACCGCAACAGGAGGCCCGGAAGGCGCCCGCTTCTTTTTTAATATTGATAAAACCCGACCGTGGTCAGCCGCGTAACGTTCAAGCGCTCTTATGGCGATCGGATCGCCTTCTTTCTGGAGTATGCAGGCCCGCTCACACGGCGCCCCGCAAACCCGCCCGCAGATATCCGGTAACGCGTTGCATTCTTTAATTTTCTGCAGGGCCGCTGGGAAATCCCCTTCCCTTAAAAGACGGATAAAGCCTGGGATATCAACCTTCAAAGGGCAAGCGTTCACGCACACCGGGTCACTGCACTGCGGGCAGCGCCGGGCCTCCCCCAAAGCACTCGACCGGGAAAATCCATGGCAGACTTCCTGAAAATTTTTAACGCGCTTCTCTTTGGACTGCGTCTTTTGCGGCGTTTGCAGCATACACAAAATCCTCATGGGACCCCGCGCCCGTGGGCGCGGCCCCTATAAACAATTCACCTCGCGGAATGATCCGGCTTCTCCCTAGACCTGCGGCCATCCCCGGAGCAGAAGCCCTTGTTAACCTCTCGCCTTTATCCACAGACCTACCCGTGATCCTCCGCGGCGGCGGATAAAACAGGACGAGAATTAATCCCCCCACAGCCCCGACAGAAATTTTTTCATGCTGCCTCCATCCGGGAGGCGGTCTTCGGAAAAAGCGGCCGAGTGGTCATGCGCCCACAAACGGGCCTTCAGCTTTTCAAAATCGACTTCATGACCGTTAAATTCCGGGCCGTCCACGCAGGACAACACGGGTTTCGAATCAACGTCAAGACGGCACGACCCGCAAATCCCTGACCCGCAATGCATGATCGTGTTCGCCTGGATAAAAGTTTCTATTTTTTTCCCCCGGGTCATCCGGCAGGCTTCCTCCATCATGGCCGCAGGTCCGATCACATACACCAGTTTGACCCGTTCCTCGTCCAGAATCTCTTTCAGCAATTCAATGACCGTCCCTTTGCGCTCATACGTCCCGTCTTCCGTGGTGATCATAAGTTTATGACAAGCCAGCCGCATTTGCGTCTCAAGGAGCACGGAATTTTTATTCTCCGCCCCGATCAGCCCGATCACCTTGTTCTCACAGCGCTTCAGCGCCCGGCAAACCGGCAAAATGGACGCAATACTCACCCCCGAGGCGGCGCACACAACCGTTCCGGCCGTTTTAATGGTGGCCGGCTTGCCGAGGGGCCCCATAACTGCGTAAACCGACTCCTGGATCGACAAACTTCCCAACCGGCGGGTCGCGGGTCCCCGTTCCTGAAACACCAGAGACACCATGCCCCGGAGAGGATCATTTTCGACGATCGTCAGGGGCAGCCAGCCGGCGTTTTTTTCCGGCATCACGATCACAAACTGCCCGGGCAAAGCCTTGGCGGCAACGGTTTCGGCCACGATATCCAGCCGTTTAATATCTTTAGCTAAAAGCTGCCGGTTAACAATTGTAAACATGATTTCTTATTATACGGGAAGACCCCCGGCCTCCGCAACCGCGGATTCCAGTATTTAATTTGAAATACGATATTATCTTTTCAGCGCGTCCAGCAACTTTTTTAAGGGCAAAGTATTTAAAACATGTTCTTTTGTCAACCAGGCCCGCCGGGCCACGGCGACACCGTACGGCATATGACTTAGATGAGGCACGGCGTGGGAATCCGTGTCGATCACGAACGACACCCCCCGTTCCCGGGCGCAGTAAACATTTTCGGAATTCAGATCGAGCCGGACCGGGAAAGCGTTAATTTCCAGGAAAGTCCGCGTTTCCGCCGCGGCCTCGAACAGCGCCAAAAGATCAACGTCATAAGCGTCCCGTTTGCCTTTATGCACGCCTGTGGGATGTGCGATCGCATGGACATAAGGGTTCCGGCAGGCCTTGACCAGCCGGCGCGTCATCTGCTCCCGGGTTTGCTCCAATCCCGTATGCACCGCCGCGATGACAAAATCAAACTCTTTTAATACCCGGTTGTCATAATCAATACCGCCGTCCGCATCAATTTCCACCTCCGTCCCGAAAAGGACCCGGCAGGCCGGGAACTCTTGCTGAACCCGGTCAATTTCAGCCCGTTTCCGCAGGAGGTCTGCCGGGGTCAGCCCGCCGGCGACGGTCAAACTCTGGGAATGATCGCAGATGCCGACATATTCATACCCCCTGGCCGCCGCGCCCGCCACCATGTCGCGGATGGAGCTTTTCCCGTCGGAGAAATCCGAATGCACGTGAAGGTCTCCTTTTATGTCCGCCACCCGGATCAATTCCGGCACCAGTAGATCTTCCCGGGGATCCGCCCCGTTAAAAATCCGGTCCATGCCCATATCTTCCCTCAATTCCGGAGGGATAAATGGCAGGCCCAGCGCCCGGAAACAGGCGTCTTCCGTGTCCGAGGCCAAGAGTATTTCTTCCTGCCCGGCGGTCGAAAAAACTCCGTACTCATTAACCTTCTTGCCCTGCCGGAGCGCCCCCTGTCTTAAACGGACATTAAAATTTTTGGAGCCGGTAAAATACACCAGCGCCGCCCCGAAACAACCCGGGTCAACAACCCGGACATCAACCTGAATGCCGTCGGCCATCAGGGCAGACGATTTCGTGGGGCCATGAGACTGAACGGTTTTCACTGTAGGCAGGGAGACAAAAGCGTCCATCACCGGCCCGCTGTCCAAAGCCGCGACCAGGATGTCAATATCGCGGACCGCCTCTTTACGGCGCCTGACACTCCCCGCGGCCTCAATCTGTTTGACCTGCGGCAGCCTCTTCAGCTCCTCAACAATATACGAAACCATAACGTCGGCTTCTGCCGGGGTCAAATAGGACTGCGCCTGCCGTATAATCCGGATTCCCGCCAAAATATTCTCGACCGCCTTCGTTTTTATCCCGGGGAGTTCCGCCAAAGCCCCGGACAGGGCGGCTTTCTCCAACCCGTCGATATCTCGGATATTCAGGCGCTCAAAAAACAACTTCGCCTTTCGGGGGCCGACGCTGGGAACCTGCACGACAGCCAGAAGGCTTTCCGGAACCGCTTCGATGAGTCTTTCATAAGCGGATACCCGGCCGGAATCCAGATACTCTATGATTTTGTCTTTTAAAGCCGTTCCCACCCCCGGGATTCCGGACAGCCGGTCCTGGTCCCTGAGGATCCGGACATCTTCAGCCAGTTGGGACAGCCGGTCCGCCGCCTGATGATACGCGCGGACTTTAAAGGTGTTTTCCCCCCGGATTTCAAGGAGCGTGCCCATGCGATTAAATATCCCGGCCAGTATTTGATTGTTCATTTCTCAGAAACTTCCTTTAGTTTCTCGGCGTAATATCGGACAAAAACACTCTCATCCTCCGCCACCGGTCCGGTAATTTTAAAACCGATCTTATATTCCTTAAACCCGCCCATCACTTCCATGCCGATCATCTCTTCCACCCGGATGACAATCACGTGAATAACCGGTCTCTTCCCCGTCGGGAGTTCTACCTGCACAGCCAGTTCCTGCCCGATCTCCAACGGCTCTTTTGTCACCAGACAGATGCCTGTCGCGCTGATATCCATCGTGGCCGCCAGGACTATTTCCTCTTGATTCAGCGGAGAAGGAAAACTCACCGGCAACTCCACCTTTAAACGATGACAACGTCTTTTATCATTCATTTCCTCCTCCTTAAATGAACTCACCCTCAAGATTATCCCAACCCGTAGAACCGGGCGAGCGTAACTAAAAAAACCTGCAGAACGATAAAAACCGGCAACAGCAAATACTGCAATATTCCGAAAAAAACCAGGAGCGCAACTAAAATAAGCCCGAAAGAGCTCAACCGCGCAAAAATTTTATCAAGCCAGTGCCAAGGCAGCAACGCCCTTAAAACATGCGACCCGTCCAAGGGAGGAACAGGCAGCAGGTTCAGCCCGGCCAAAAACATATTCATCACCATCCCGTATTTGCAGATATTCACGCCATAGGTCAGCAACAGTTCCCGGCCATGTCCTCCGGCGATAATCGTCCCGGACCCCAGAGAACTAAAGCCGTAAGAGACATACCCCTGGCTTTTAAGATAATACCCAAGCGCCCCCAAAACACTGCCGAATATGAACGCGATCAGGATATTAACACCCGGGCCAGCCAGTGACACCAGCGCGTCATCCCACCGGGGATTCTTGTAATTCCCCGGATTCACCGGAACCGGCTTGGCCCACCCAACCAGGACCTGGGCCCGGCTCAGAAGAAGGGCCAGGGGGAGGAGAACAGAACCGAACCAATCCATATGAACCAACGGGTTAAGCGACAGCCGGCCCAGGGCGCGCGCCGTTGGGTCCCCCCTCTTAAAGGCGACCCAGCCATGCATGTATTCATGAAGGATAACGGAAAAAATCAAAATTAAAAAAGCGGTGATATGGTAAACCCAGGGCTTGACGCGGTCCTGCGTTTTGGTGATCTTAAGCAGCGTTTCAATGGAGCGGTCATACCCGCCAATTCTGTCCAACGCTGTCAGACTTTTTTTAGCAATGACAAAATGCCGCCGGGCTTCTTCAAAATTTCCCTCCTGCAGATAGACCGCAGCCAACATCATATGAAGCCGGCTGTCCAACGGCGCCAAGGCAATCGCCCGGGTCAATAGCTCCTTGGTCTGCTCCAGGTTCCCGGCCATAAGCGCACCGGAAGACAAAAAATAATACGGTGTAATGGAATACGGCCTCCGGGACTGCGCTTCCCGGGCCACACGCATCGCCAGATTCAATTTCGTAACTGCCCCTTCCGGAGAGGGCTCCTTTTCAGCCAAAAACAGATAATACCTGGCCTGCCCGACAAAATTCAGATAAGACTCGGGGCCTTGCTTCGCAAGTTCTTCCAAGTAACGGAAGATGGCAGGGTCATCCGGCGTATATTTCAGCTTAAGATTCAAGAGCGCCAGATATATCTCCCCAGGCTCGGGCGCCGACGTTAACGCCGCCTCATAATACGGCACGGCGGCATCCGGATCATTTTCTAAATCCGCCATAACGCCCAAGCTGAATAAAATCTTATAATCCCGGGGATTCTCTGCGAGTTCCGCCTTAAGTGCGGCCTGTATCTTTTCAACAGGCTCTCCGAGGTTGATCGCAGACAGCCATAAGCCGCTGCGGGCCTCAAGATGAGAAGGGGCCTCTTCCAAAACGACCCGGTAAAAATCATAAGCCGATTCAAAATTCTGATGATTAAACGCCTCAACCGCCTGCTGAAAGAACGGCCGGGTATCGGCGGGCTCTGCCACCGGGCTCATCAAACCTAACAGGAATAAAACAAGACCAACCGTCCTTTTGCCTCGAGATGTGGCTCTCATAAAAAACAACTCCTTTATCAAAATGGCGCCCCACGCCTGCGGGCGTGGGCGCCATGAACAATTCGCTTCGCGGAATGATCAGCCGTCTTGACATCCCCGAAGCAGAAAACCTTGTTAACCTCCGGTATTCATCCACGGGCTCACGCCCGTAGGCTTCCGGGGGTCTACTAAAATACGCACAAAGCAGGGCCACCCCGGAAGCCTGCTTTATAATTTTTCTCCTCTTAAGACGGCGGGGATCGGCTGGGTGTCAATCCTGATCCCGCCGTCATGCTCGATTTTCAAAGTATAAAGGATCCCGGGCACGAATTTTGTTCCCGGCGCCTCAATCTGGGCGTTCTTGATCCCTTGGGAAATCGCCTTTTTAGAATCCAGGGCGAACGTCCAAAATTCCCGCCAGAGTTTTTGTTCAAGCGCATTCTCCCCTCCCGGAATTTTATATCCTTCCGGGATTTCGTGAAGAGGGGTGACAATATATTCTTCCGTATTTTTTCCATCCAGCATAAAAACTTTCCAGAAAAGATACGCGCTCTTCCCCTTTAAAGGGTCGCCCTGTTTAACGTAAATATCATCGAAACGGACAACCAGGGACTGGAATTGAATAATATTGCCGTTAAACGTAAAATACCTGGGTGCCATAGGCTGCTGAAGGGCATCATATTCCAGAAACTTGAGGGTCGTCATGTGCTTCTGGGTCATGGGATTAAAAACAACCTCTGTCACAAGAACCTCCGCGATCCGGGAATCCGCTTCCAGGCGACTGATCATCAACTCCAAAATTTTATTTTTATGTATATACGCCTGATAGATCTGCATCCCTCCCCAGGCCGCCAACGCCAGAACCCCGCCCAGCAAAACCTGGAAAACAATCCGTCCGGGTTTAATGTTCGAGGACATACAGAACCTCCTTACTTATCATAAAAACATTCCGGATAATACTCACTCAGGTCAATTTTTGAAAGCTTGCTGATCAACTGCAGTGTCGCGGATCAAAGGAAGACTGGCCATAGAAGCAAAATACACAGCCGGAACAGGACAGATTAACCGAACCAACGGCATGACAACGGATGTCCCTGGATTTTCATCATCAAAACCAGCCGAGCCGTCTCCGTTACTTATGATACAGGTGCCTCCTCTGAAAAAACAGTCCTGGCCGTAGAGAGCGCATTCAGGGCCTTCGGGAACCCGGCATAAACCGCCATCTGCAAAATCACCTCCACGATTTCTTCGCGGGAACACCCCACCTTTAACGCATTATGGATATGATTCTCCAACTGCTGGGCAATCCCCTGAGAAGTCAACGAGGCAATCGTCAGGAGTTCCCGGGTCTTCAAATCCAGTCCGGGACGGGAATAAATTTCCCCAAACGGGAATTCAATGACCCATCGGGCCATTTCCGGAGAAATATCCTCCAACATTTTCATAATCCGCTCTGCTGAAGACGGATCGATCTGCCGCAGGGTTTCCAACCCTTTTTGAAATGAATCCATAGCACCCCCCTTTATTTGATTTTCAGGAATCCTTGCATTTCAATAAGTTTAGCCCCGACATTCACCTTGGCCGAAAACGTAAGGATCTGCGCGACGGCCTGAATGAGCGGCTTAATGAAGCCCTGCGCCACATCTTCCCTCTGTTCCGCCGTCAATATTTTCCGGGAATCCATCTCGGTGAGCAAGGCTTCCAACTCGGTCTGGGTTTCTATCCCGGTTTTGATATCAGCCTGCAGCCGTTCAATCTCCGCTGTTTTTTCCGCAACGGTCTGGTCTATTTTGGCTTTCTTCTTATCCACAGAGGTAAGATCCTCCCGCTGGTTCACGAACGCCTGCTTTTCTTCTTTCAAGGAATCCATCTTCGTCTGTTTCTTTTTAATGCTGTCCTGAATAAACTTCAAACGGGCCAACCCTTCCGGCGGCAGTTGAAAATTTTCGTCTTCCTGAACCGCCTTAAGTTGACGCTCTTCCTCAAGATCAGGCTCGAGGGTTTTTTCCAAATTTTCCAAAAATTTATCTATCCGGTCAATCTCCTTATTGACCTTCTCCACTTCTTCAGGGCGCTCCACAATCGCTTCTTTCTGTTCCTTCAGGGTTACGATCTCCATTTCCAGACTGGTCACCCGATCCTTGTCGGAAACAATCTCCGAGATCACATCCTCCATCCTTTTCTCTGTTCCATCACGAAAAGCTTTCTGTTTGGCAATCTGCTGATCCGCCCACCCCAGGCTCCATTCCAGCAAAGCATCAGCCTTCTGGGCAATCTTCTCCACGTTGAAAAAAACCACCGCATTGTTCTTCCCGGACAGGCCTAAATCCGGCTGTTGAAAATCCGGCTGCTGCAGGATCGAAGGCTTTTCACCTGCCTGTGTCTCCAGGGCCTGCTTGATCAAATCCCGGCTGGTCGCTACAATCAAATATTCATTCACAAAAGAATAAGACGGCTCCAAATTCCCCACCATGGGGATCTTAAAGTAATTGATGTCTTCTCCCCGAACCATTTCGGTTTCCGCCCGGACAAAAGGTTGTTGGGCAATCAGGCCTTGAATCATAGTTTTAACTTTTTCCTTGTCCGCGGTCTTAATATAAAAAGCCCCTTGCGGAACAGGGACAAGCTGGTCGATCGAAACATCCGTCCAAAACCCTCCCAACTCCCGGCCCAAAGCAGGAATAACATCATTTTTAATACTAATCCCAAGCCCCTCTTCCAACCCGGAAAGCAACTCCTGTGGATCGGCCTGAACGCCTTTTGCCAGCAAGGCATCCCCCATTTTCTCAGGGGCCTGCTGCCAATAATAATCCAAGTTATAACAAGGACTCCACTGATACGCCAGCACGTCTTGCGGGATGAACTGAAGTGTCGCGTTCTCTTGAGGTTCACACTCATACAACGGCCTGACATCCGGATCAAGCGACTGCCGGTCGTAATGGATATCAAACTTCAACCGTGTTTGAGGACCGGACAGGGCAGAAAAACTCATCAGCTGAAATCCCTTGGCCTGCCTGAAGCTCTCCTCCACCTGCTTTTGAAGCAAGTCACTGTTTTCCTCGTTAGCGGCGAGCCAGTTGGTGAGTTGATCCTTAAGGTCCCCTACAAGTCCGGCGAAATTCATATACCCCAAGAAATCCGCCTCCGCCTCAGAATGTGAACTCACCAGGAGATAATCCGTGTCCTCTTTCAGCGCCACACCCTGCTGTTTATAAATATCAATACAGCGGCGGGCCGCCTGATCATTAATACCCACCACCAGAAGGTCCCTAATCCGTGTATACCCGATTTTAAAAGGCGCGCCCTTCACCGAAATCAAATAAATCTTGTTTTTCTCATAATTGACTTCTTCCACGCTAATATTCGGATCTATCCGTCCCAGCAGACCGGAGAATTTTTCCGCGAACTTCAGTTCCGGTTTAAGCCGGGTGACCACAAAGGTCTGAGAAGCGACATTCATGGCATTTTGGGGCTCAAGGCTGTTTTCCGCCCCCGGATAAATAACCAGGACGACTTCTTTCCCTAAAAACGTTTTGACAAAAACTTTCATTTCTTCTGAGAACAGCTGTTTTTTAAGGGTGCTATAACGTTCTATGGACTTTTCATCCACACCCGTTTCTTTCAGGTATTTTATATAATCAATCCCTTTTAAAATCTGCCAAAACCGGGTTTGCGAAAACCCATCCAGATTCTGTTCGATATTTTTCATGCGGACATAAATAAGCGGCTGCGCAGGCAGAATCGACTCCACGGCCAAGGGAGGACGTGTTTTTTGCCAAAACATAAATATCCCACCGGCCAGCAGGGCAATAACGACAAGGATTAAAACCACAAACAAAACTTTTTTCATGACTTTCTAACTCCCTTCCTTAAACAAGAATCCCTCAAATTCATCACCAAACCCTAAATAATTATACATAAAAAATTTATAAATAAAAGACTGATTATTATAAGGCAAAAAACCGGCGGGCGTTTTGGTTTAAAATCTCCGCGGCCGCTTCTTTCGGTAAATTTCTTAGCCGGCAAACCCATTCCAGGGTTATCAGGACATCTTTGGGGGAAGCGATAAAACCAGGGCCGTCATCCCCCCCGTTACGGTAAAATACCGGGCTGTCTGTTTCAATAAGCAGCCGGTCTAAAGGAGTAGCCCGGACAACGGCTTGTGACGGCTGACTATAAGAAAGGCTCGGTGAGCATGACACGTAATACCCTTGCGCGAGGATCAGGTTCAACACATCTAAAGGCCCGCTGTACCAATGAAAAACCGCTTTCTGAATACCCTCGTCCCGGGCCATATCCAGGCTCTCCTGCCAGGCGCCTCGGGAATGAATGACAGCCGGCAGGTCCCTCTCTTTTGCCGCCTGCAGCATCCGGAGGAAAACCGCCTTTTGTTTTTCTTTAAGGGCGGGCTCTTTCTTCACCCATGGATACCAAAAATCCAGGCCGATTTCTCCGATCGCCACCGCCTCCTTGATATGCTCCTGAATAAACTCCAAGCACGGCCCCGGGTCCTGGCGGTGCACGCGGTCAGGATGAAAGCCAAAGCCAGGGTAAATCCTGGGACGGGAAACAGATTGGCTTATATGTAAATTCTTCTGGTTAGAGACAAGGTCTTCCCCCACCGCAATAACGGCCGTGACCCCGGCCCGTACGGCGGCCGCTAAAACCTCGGGGAGATTTTCGACATGATCCAAATGCGCGTGGGTATCAATCATCTTGAACGGTTTGCTCCCTCCCTCCGCCGAGCCCTTCCCGGCTGTCGAGGATAAAAGTAACCGGACCGTCATTCAACAGCGTGACGTCCATCATGGCCCGGAACCGGCCGCATTCAACTTTAAAACCCTGGGCCCGCAACTGTTCCACAAAACGGTTATAAAAAATTTCTCCCTGAGCCGGATCCGCCGCCTTGTCAAACGACGGGCGGCGTCCTTTCCCGCAGTCGCCCAGCAACGTGAACTGGGACACCACCAGGAATTCCCCGGAGACGTCCCCGGCAGACAGGTTCATCTTGCCGGAGGTGTCCTCAAACATCCTTAAATGCGAGACCTTCCGGACCAAATACAAAATATCCCCCTCCGCGTCCCCCCTGGCCACGCCTAAAAATATCAGCGCACCCTTGCCGATCGACCCCACGCGTTGGCCTTCGACGTCCACACGGGCATATTTCACTCTCTGTATGACAATTTTCATAATATTGATATTAAATAATTTTATTGATTATAGTAACCCCTGCCGGACTGGTCAACTGAATAATGCGATGAACCCGCGGGGGAAATAATCAAATTTCTTCCCTATTTACTAACAAAAAAAATTATGACAAAATAAGCTGTAAAAAACAGCTGTGCGCCGATGAATGGGATCCTTATACCGGGTCCGAAGAAGGACGCGGGCCATTGTTATGACTATCGAAAAAATTTTTTCCAAATACAAATTTCCGGAAGAATTAAAAAACATCTTTATTCATACGGGAATCCACGCGCTGTATCCTCCGCAGGCCCAGGCCATCGAGGCCGGCGCCCTGGACGGCCGGAATATCCTGCTGTCTGTCCCGACCGCGGCCGGGAAAACTTTGGTGGCGGAACTCTGCATGCTGCGCTCGCTCTTATCGGCCCCGGGGCGCTGCCTTTATATCGTGCCTTTAAAAGCCCTGGCCAATGAGAAATACGAGGACCTGAAAAAAAAGTATTCTTCCGTGGGGATCAAGGTCGGCGTGGCCACCGGAGACACCGACATCCCTAACGACATCTTAAGCGGATACCACATCCTTATCGCCACAGCCGAAAAAATTGATGCCCTTCTGCGGGCCCGCACACAATGGCTCCTCAACCGTCTTAATGTCGTGGTCCTGGATGAGATCCATTTTCTGAACGACCAGGAACGCGGCCCGACGTTGGAAATCCTGACGGCCCGCATCAAACAACTGAATCCCAAGGTGCAGTTCCTCGCTTTGAGCGCGACGATCAGCAACGCTCCGGACATCGCGGCGTGGCTCGGCGCCCAGCTCGTCGAGAGCCACTGGCGGCCCATCCCGTTGCGGGAAGGCATTTATTGGAACGAAAAAATTCTCTTTAACCGCGGGCCCAGCCGCCTTATCCAGGGGACGGGGCCCGACCTGAACAAACTCGCGGACGATACCCTGCGCGGAAAAGGGCAAATGCTCGTGTTCACCAACTCCCGCCGTTCTTCGGAAGCCGCCAGCCGGCTGTTATGTTCAACGGCCGGAGTATTCCTGTCGGAAAATGAGCGCCGGACGCTGACCCGGCTGGCGGAAATCCTGCGCGGCCCCGAAAGCAGCATGACGCGGATATGCCGCAGGCTCGGCGATACGGTTGAGCACGGAGTGGCGTTCCACCACGCCGGGCTCAAACCCGAGCAGCGGAAACTGATCGAAGAAAATTTTAAAAACGGCCTGTTAAAAATCATCTGCTCTACCCCCACGCTGGCGGCCGGCGTCAATCTGCCAGCCCGGCGGGCAGTCATCCGGGACGTCAAACGGTTCGAAGGCGGCCTAGGGGCGAGCTTCATCCCGGTCTCCGAATACAAGCAATGCGCCGGCCGGGCCGGCCGGCCGCAGTATGACGAATTCGGGGAATCGGTCCTCATCGCCAAAACGTCGGGAGAGGCCAAGGCCCTGATGGATCGGTATATCAACGCCCGCCCGGAACCCGTCATCAGCCGGCTCGGGTCAGACAGCGCCCTGCGGACCCATATCCTCGCCTCCATCGCCGGAGATTATGTCCACGATATCAATGACACTTTTGATTTCATCTCCCACACGTTCCTGGCCCATCAAAAACGGCCCCTCAATCTGATTGAAATGATCGGCCATGTTTTTGATTTCCTTCAGGAAGAAGATTTCATCGAAAAGCAGGGGTTCCGATTTTTCGCGACGCCGTTCGGCCAATACACCAACCGGCTTTACATTGACCCGGCTTCCAGCATCATCCTCCGGGACGGCCTGCATAAAATCGCCAAAGGCAAATCGTTTTCCAATATAGGGCTGCTGCACCTCACCTGCTGCTGCCCCGATAGCCCGCTTTTAAGAAACTGGAAAAGCCAGTGGGAAGAAATCGAGGCCTTTGCCTACAACTGCCAGGACGAAATTATCCTCCAAGAAGAGGATTTCCCCATGCTGACCGATATGGGCCTCCATATGGCCATCATGAAAACGACAATGATGCTCTGCCGCTGGATCGACGAAGAAAGGGAAGAAAAAATCTGCGATGATTTCAATATCGGCCCGGGAGACATCTACCGGCACCTCGAGGCCGTCCAATGGTTGCTTTACGCGGCCACCACCTTTGCGGAACTTTTTCAGTACAAAAAACTCACATTTCTGTTATCCAATTTAAGAAGCCGCGTCAAATACGGGATTAAAGAGGAGCTGATCTCCCTGTCCCATCTCAAGGGAATCGGCCGGGTCCGCGCCCGCCTCCTTTATGAAAACGGCTACAAACACGCCACTGACCTGAAATCCGCCTCGGTCGAAGATTTGGCCAGAATTGACAAAATCAACCTCCCCCTGGCCCGGGATATCATCAATCAAGTCAGCCGTCCCTGACTCCGGACAGCTATCCGGCCCAAGCATTGCGATATTTATCGTTGATCCCCGGGACAGAGCACGATAGAATTGATACAACATATTTTTTAAAAATTCTTTAAAATGACGACACGCCTAAAAAACATCCAGCCCTTCAGCCCTGCGATAGCGTTCCTAGTGGCTTTCTGCCCGCTGTGTTACATGCTCCTGATCGCATCCCGGCTGTCAAAAATTTTCGGAGAGGACCTCTTCGTCTTTCCAACTGTGACCGCCCTTTTCATTCTTTTCCTGGGGTTGGGTAGCACGTTCCGGCACGCCCGGTCTCCGGGTCCGGAGGCCGGCGAAAAAGTCATATGGCTCGAACTGGGGCTGACATTCTTAGGGTTCTTCTGCGTCCTGGGCATTGATGCCTTTCTGTTTGATTCCCTGTCCGTTATTAACCTGGAGGCCGGCGTTATCGGGCTGGGCCTGACCGCGGGCATCGGATTTTTAAGCGGACAAACCTTCGCGCTCTTTTATCATTCATCGTCTCCCCTGTTTGAGAAAAACCAGAACCGGATTCTGGAAAAAGTTTCCGTACTGCTCGCTGCCGGCAGCGCTTCGCTCCTTTATGCAACCGTGTTTTCCCCGGCTCTGGGGGACATCAAAACGGCCATCCTGATTTCCTTTATAAATTTCCTGTTGACTGTCCGGCTGTTTTTAACCCAAGAAGAGCGGCCCCGGGGACGGCTCTGGATTTCAGCCGGAGCTGTCCTGAGCGGATTCTTTATCGCCGTTTCCCTTTATAGCGACAGGATAGAGAACAGGATTCTTCAACGGGCCTACCTGGGACGCCAACCGGCCCAGCTTATAACCAAAAATCAATCATCCTCCCAACGGATTTTACTCTACCTGGCCCGCAAAGACGGCTGGCCGATTGTGGAGACACAGAAGGAAATCCTCTCCAAACCCAGCCAATATTTCATCCTGGGGATGACAAACGGATTTATGCAGTTTTCCCTCCCTTTCGAATCCCAGATGGACCCGGAGCATGTGTTTCTGTTCGACCCTTACATAACTCTGCTGCCCTATATCAAAAACATCCTCATCCTCGGGGGAGGGGACGGGCTGGCCGTCCGTCAGGCGGTCCAGTATAAATCCGTAAAAAACATCACCGTAGTGGAATCCGGGCCGGCCTGGGTGACCACGGTCAAGAATAACCCCTATTTACAGAAATTAACCCGTCACGCCTTTGAGGATCCGCGCGTTAAAACCCATTTCATGGATCCCCTAAAATGGGTTTTACGGGACAGCAGGCGTTACGACCTCATTATTGTTAACGCCCCACCGGGTGGGACAAGGAATTTAATAAAAATAAAAACCCTTAGCGTTCAATTCCTCCGGGACCTCAAACGCTTGGTTTCAAAACACGGAATGATTATCCTCACATCCTCCCGCACGGTGTCGTCTCCATCCAAAATTTCTGTTCAAGCGCGAACGGCCTGGGAAGCCGGCCTGACGGCTCTAGTAGGAACCTATGGCGGAAAAAAAGGCGCCTGGGGCAAAACGGAACAACTCGTCCTTTTCCATTCAGAAAAGACCCTCGCCTCTTTTCTGGATAGTTATAAAAAAGACTATTTGCCCCGCTTAAAATACGGGCGGAAAGACTTGGCCAAGTTCGGGATCATAACCTACTCCCTGCCCAGCCCGGCAGACCAATACCTCAGTGTCTATGACCCGTTTATTTCAAAGTTGCCGTTTAAAACAAAACTTAAACTCATAATGGAAGACTATGCCTCCCCCTAAACACCTTTCATCCCTGCCTTCATGCGCCGCCGGCCACGGGGCTTTGACATATACAGCCCTGGCGACCGCTTTCAGCTACATTTTTTGTGACCCGGTTTTCGTGTTTTCCTTATTCTCAGGCCTCTATCTGATGGCCTGGGGCCTGGGAACGCTGCGGGCCGAAAAATCCCGCAGAAGCACGGAAGGGACTGTCGCACTGATCCTGTTTCACAGCCTTGCCGGCATTTTAATGGCCAACCCGGGCATCTGGGCGGTCCTCGCCGCCAACGAGACGGCCCGCGTCCTTCTCCGAACCCAGCATCAGGATCTGCTGTTTTTAATATTGCCTCTCGGGATCATCCTAACGGTCTGCTGCGGGTGGATTTTCGGGGCTAGGCAGGCGGCTATTTCAAAATTAATCAAAACTCAAAAATATCCAGAAGCCAAACCCAGAAAAAAATTCTGGGAACAGGATTACTGCGGAGCATTCGCCGGGATCATGATCTTCGCTTTTATTTTTAATCCTTTATGGGGACTTATCCGCGGCATTCTGTTATCACAGGTTATCGCTCTGGGGGTGACCGATCTTGTTTTCTTACGGGCATCCCCGAAAAGCAATCCCCCGCTCCTTAAAATATTGCTCTTCCTCACCCATATTTACATACTGATCTCTATAGGGGCGCATCCTTTCGTCAGCAAAGGGTTGGACACAATCTCCGGATTTTAATCTCCCGCGACCTGGGCCAGCCGGACTTTTCAGCCGCTTTCTTCTACCCTCCATGCCCCCGCCAAAAAATAAAATACGCCAACAGCAAGACCGCAACAACGGCCATAAGCCAGCTCACATCCCGTCCCCGGCCGCTCAACAGCTTAATAACCGGGTAACTGATAAATCCCAGTGCCAAGCCGTCTGCGATGGAATAACAAAACGGGATTCCGATCATGGTTAAAAAAGCCGGGATGCTTTCCGAAGCATCGTCCCAGTCAATCTTTTTGACACTTTTAATCATCATGACCCCCCACGATAACCAAGGCCGGGGCCGTGATCGGGGAATAATTCCCGATCATCCCGATAAAAGGCCCGAAAAACAAAGCGGCGAGGAAGAATATCCCGACGGTCACGCTTGTTAAGCCGGTCCGGCCGCCGAAAGCGACCCCAGCCGCGCTTTCTATATAGCTGGTGACCGTGCTCGTGCCCAGGCAGGCGCCGCCCACGGTTCCGGCGGCGTCCACGATCAGGACCCGGCCCGCGCGCGGCAACTGATTGCCGTCCATAAAACCGGCGGCCTCCGCCACCCCCACCAGGGTCCCCACCGTGTCCAACATATCCATAAACAAAAACACCATGATAAACGGTAGATAGGACACCTGAAGAGCCTCGACAATATTCATTTTAAAAACGAGAGACTGCCGGATGTCCGGGAATCCCAGAATCCCACGATATTGGATCTTCCCCAAACACAGGGCCAGGAGAGCGCCGGACAAAATTCCCCAAAGAATGGCGCCGCGGACTTTCCGCACGGTCAGGACGCTGGTCACAACAAGTCCGGTAAAAAAAATCAAGATATCCGGAGCCGCAAAATGGGTATTCAGGCCCACCAGGGTTCCCGGCTTGTCAACAATCAAACGACCGTGCTGCAGCCCGATAAACGTTATGAACAGGCCGATCCCCACCGCAATACCGTTCCTCATGCTGGGGCTGATCGCGTTCAGGATCGCTTCCCGGACCCGGAGGGCTGAAAGGATTAAAAATAGCACCCCGGAAATAAAGATAATCCCCAGGGCGGTTTGCCAGGCGGAAGCGACCCCCATCGCGGTCAGGGCCATGATCACAGAAACAAAAAAGAAATTCTCTCCCATCCCGGGAGCCAAAGCGATGGGATATTTCGCGTAAAGACCCATAAAGATGGACGATCCGGCGGAACTCAGGCAGGTCGCCAAAAGGACCGCTCCGAAATCCATGCCCGTGGGGTTCCCGCTGAAGTCCCGGGAAAGCACGGCCGGCTGCAAAAAAATAATATACGACATCGTTAAAAAAGTCGTCAATCCGGCGAGGATTTCTTTCCGGGCGGACGTCCCGTTTTCCCTTAACTGAAACACCTTGTCCAAAAAACCGGCCATAGCACGTACCCCTACTGGCTTTTGCGCATCATGTTAAAAAATTTCATCGCATCTTCCCGCATCTCTTCCGTGAGGGCCTGCCCCGTTTCAGGATATATTTTAAAAGTCACGTCATACCTTGTCACTTTAAGCAAATTATAAAACTTTTGCGCCTTGGCAACCCGGTTATCTTTAATAAAGTCGTCTTTCTCCCCGATCCCAACAAAGAATTTGACCTGCCGGTTCCTCATCAGGGTCGGGGGGGGATCATACTCCCCGGGCGCGAACACGCACACCCCCTGCACGATATTCGACCTTTTAAAAGCGATCCGGTGAACACATTCAGCGCCTCCGGAGAATCCGACAAAATACACCTTATTCTGGTCATAAGGGAAATCAGCGCGCAGTTCCAGCAGAATATGCATGAGCCAGAGGTCCTCTTTGTTCTGCAGCCGTTCAAACCCGGAGGGAAACGACGGGCATATTAAAACATAATTGTCCCTGTCCGCGAGCGGCCCCCAGATATCCACGGCATCGCGGGCCGTTTCTTTTTCCGAGTGAACCGCAACCAGGAGCGGATATTTTTGATCCGGGTTATACCCCTGCGGCGTCTGCACGAAATACGTCTGCGTGATATTTTTCTGCAACCGACGCTCGAAAAGTCGGGGCGGCGCGGCCTGTCCGTCCGAAACAATCCCCCACAAAACACTGACCCCAAGAAATAGAATCCTGATTTTTTTCATGCTTCTGTTGCCCCTCCCCTAAAATTACGCGCCCAAATGCGTTTGGATACTCCGGGCACTCCCGCCCTTTATCCGTCATTATATTGTGTCTGGGCCTAAAAATCCAACGCCTTCTTTAAAAAGGACTTTATCCCAGGCCCGGCGCCGGCGGATATCCCCGCTCCGGTAATAAATAAAAGGATCAATTCGCATTTCTAGTTTACGCTCCCTCAGGTCGCGTAAACTAAATGCTCATTGAATAAACAAAATGCTTTTCGCCATTTTTAAAAACCCGCCCGCTCAAGCGCGCGCTGTTGCGCCAAATTTTCCTGCATAAATTTTCTCTCCCCCGGGAACGTCACGCCATCCAGCCATCATCCCCAGCCCAGAAAACTCTGCACGGAGGCCCAGAGGGCTTGAAAATATTCGATAGCGGCAGGATCTTTAAATTTTAACGACCACACATGTTCCCCCACCCCAACCTGCGCTAAAACATACCGGCCAAACGCAAGTTGGCCGATGGCCGTTTGCCCCACCGCTATCTGGCCAAGAGCCAGGGCATAAGTCAACGCGACCTGCGCCACAGCCGTGGCCCCGACCATAAACTGGCCCAAGCCGAACAGCAGGCCGACACCGACCTGAGCGACGGTGATCAGACCAACCCCAAACTGCCCGATGGCGATCACGCCCCTGGCGACCATGAACCGGCCGCTTTGCTTGTCGCGGCCAAAGGCGATATGTACCAGCGGCCAGCCTCCGACCCGCTGGGGGCTCTTCCACTCAAACCCGTAATATCGCCGGACCGGATGCCCGCACCGCGGACAAAGGCCCGCCGCCGGGCTCAAAAGGTTATCACACTGCGGACAAGGCACAAAATGTTTGTCTTCCATAAAGATATCCTCGCGCAGGGGCCACCCGCGGCCCGATCGGTTTATAAATGCTCCACGGCCAGAGACGCGAGCTTGGACCGCTCACTCTGGGTTAAAAGAACATGTCCGAATAAATTAAATTTTTTGAGACGCTCCACCACGTACGCCAGGCCGTTGGAATTGGCGTCCAGATACGGGTTATCAATCTGGGCCGGGTCACCAGTCAGGACAATTTTTGTCCCTTCCCCGGCGCGGGAAATGATCGTCTTGATTTCATGAGGCGTCAGATTCTGCGCCTCATCCACGATAAAAAATTGATTCGGAATGCTCCGCCCGCGGATATACGTCACCGCGTCAATCTCGATTAACTCCGACTTATGCAAATTATCCAGCGTCAGGTCGCTGGTCGACCAGTCTTTATTTTGTGCATTCATGGATTGTTTCAGCAGAAAGACAAGGTTATCAAAAATCGGCTGCATCCAGTAATTGAGCTTTTTCTCCTTGGTCCCGGGGAGATACCCCAGGTCTTTGCCCAACGGGACAATCGGCCGGACGACAAGCAGTTTTTCATAAACCGGATGCCTGGCGAGGATCTTTTCCAGGGCCGACGCCAAAGCCAGCAGGGTCTTGCCGGTCCCCGCCTGCCCGACCAGCGTGACTAATTTGATCCGGTCATCCAGCAAAAGGTCCAGGGCGACCCTTTGCTCGACATTCAAAGGGACGATGCCCATAACATTGCAGGCGGCCGGGAGCGCGCACAAGGCGTCCTCTGCGTCATCATATTTACACAAAACCTGCGCGTCCGGATCTTTTTGAGCGGACACCAGGGCGTATTCATTGCAGTTAAAATGAAGGCCTTTGGGTTTCAGCGTCTGCCCCTGCCGCAATTTCTGAATATCCCGCTTCGGCAGAACAACCGGCTTCCACCCTTTATACAGAGTTTCATATTCGACCTTTTCCTTCTCATAATCCGCCGACCGGATCCCCAGGGCTTCCGCTTTAATGCGGGCGTTCACATCTTTTGAAATAAAAAAAACCGTTTCCCCCCGCTGCTGCAGGTCCCAGGCCACGCTTAAAATCTTGTTATCATTAATATTGGCGTCCAAATGGGGGAACTCCTCCGGCGGAGCGCCCAGGGAAACCACCAATACGCCCCGGTTGGGCATCTTGGAGCCCTGTTTTAACGCGCCGTGCTTAATGTGGATATCAATCTCCCGCAACACCTGGCGGGCGTGCATTCCTTTTTTATCGACGCTGTTTTTCAAATTATCCAGCTCTTCGATAACCGTGATGGGAATGACCACCTTATTATCCGCAAACGAATACAGGGCCATCGGGTTATGAATCAAAACATTGGTGTCCAGCACAAAAATTTTTTTCATTGCAGCTCCTTTAAAAAATCCCTTTCCTAATTAAATATTTTCCAAACGCCACCCGGCTTTTTAAACCCGCGTCCTTAACGTGTACATTTTAGGATGCAACCGGGCGGGGTCGGCGTGATCCAGGAACAGATCGACAATCCGTCGGATATCCTTGGTGATCTTAGGAGACCGCCAGTGCTTTTCCTCCGGACGGACATACAACCGCCGGTAACTCAAATGCACGACTTCCTTGTTCCGTTTCCGGGTGAACCCCCCGAACTTTTGTTCAAACGGCGGCAACGCTTTATAAAACGCCCCGGTGTCGCGTACATAATGGACCGCGCGGGCGTCGTCGGGTTTCACCGCCGGTTTGTAAAAAAAGTCCAGGATAACGCTCGCGTGCAGGACAAACGCTTCCAGCAGGGCATTGTAAAGATAATCATCGTCAACCCCTTTAAGCAGGAGATCCATGACCCCGTAGAGCATGTGGACCTCATACCAGAGATGCTCCCCGGAAAAGGCGCGCAAAGTATGCGGGGGGATTTCCTTGCCCCCTCTTATTCCGTTCATCAGACAGCGGCCTCCACCCGGATCGCCCGCTGAAGGCTGACCGGGCATTTATTCTGGCAGATCCCGCAGCCGACGCAAAGCGCGGCATCCACCACCGGGCGGTAGACATCGTGCCCGTCAATCCGGGCGATATCCAGCTTAATGGCCTTATCCGCGACCGGGCAGTGCTCTTCGCACACGATACACTGCTTGTTATGCGCCCAGGCTAGGCAAAGCGCGCGGTCCACTCTCGCCAGCCCCAGACGCGCCTGTTTTTTCTCCTCGCGGCTCAGCCGCGGGATAGCTCCCGTCGGACAAACCTGGCCGCACAGATTGCAGTTATACTCGCAGTACCCGATCTCCGGGACCAGCCGCGGCGTCCAGAGTCCCTGCCAGCCGGATTCCAGCATCACCGGCTGCAGCCCGTTGGTCACGCAGACCTTCATACAATTCCCGCAGCGCACGCAGGTATTCAAAAACCTATTTTCTTCTTCGACCCCGGGCGGGCGAATCACCGTCGGCCGGTTCGCCGCCGGAACCCCGCGCGCGCCCAGGGATAAAAGCGAGGATGCCATGAGCCACAAAAACGACCGGCGGGTCATGCCTTTTTCTTCCGTCCGCGGGGCGGCCAGAGCCGCTTCTTTGACACCCCGGAAAACGAACCGGGTCTTCCCCTCCGGACAGTCATACACGCAATCCATGCACAGGATGCATTCCCCTTTATCATATTCCCCCTCTTTGTTGATCGCGCCCATGCGGCAGCGCCGGCCGCACAGCCCGCATCCGTTGCAGGCTTCGGCCTTACGCTCCAGCCGCGAAAACGACGCGACCAGACTGTAAAACGCGCCCAAAGGACACAACAGACGGCACCACAACCGCGCGACCACAAACGACGCAAACCCTATGGCCAAGAAATAAACAAAGGTAACAAAAGCGTTGGCGAAGAACGCAATCCTTACCCCCAGGAAACCCGCTTTCAGATCGCGGTAAAAATCATAAAATCCTCCGTAAAGGCCGAACTTCTGAATGAGCCAGATAAACCCGCGGTCCACCGCATAAGTTGCCGACGGGATCAAGTTGAAGGAAACCACGCGGGCCGCCGTGACAATGGGGTCCATCACCCAGGCCGCCTGCACCCCGGCCACCGCCAGCAGAAAGAATACTCCCAGAAATAAATATTTAATACTTTTCAGACGCTGGTTCTGCGGATAGGTGGGGCCCCAGGGCTTCTTCCGGAAAGAACCGAAAAAATCAATGACCGTTCCCAGCGGACACATCCAACCGCAGAAAAAACGGCCCAGAAAAAAAGTCGCAACGGTCATCAGGAGAGCAAACACCAATCCCGGGATAAAGGCCCTTTCGCTCAGAGCGGTGGACAGCATAAGCAGGGGGTCCAGCTTAAACAAGACTCCCGGCGGGATCCCGCCCGACAAAGGATAGGTGGTGGACCAGAGGATATAAATAAAAAGTCCTAAAAAAATAATTTGTGAGCCACGTCTTAAGAATACAAGTTTTCTCATAAACCCCAATCCCGTCCCCCCTCAAAAAAGCCTGTTCCTCAGCGATACGGAGTGAAGCGTCACAAAAACATTTTACGACGGGGCCGTCCTCAGGACTGAATACTCAGGATATCCGCTTGGGTCAAATCGCTGCGGCCGAACCCCCGGGCCATAGCGGCTTTTAAATACGGGATATCCGCCGGATCCACCTTGACCAGGGAACAGGCATAAACGTCAGCCAAGGTCGGGTCAGTCGCGGCGATGACCGTATTGAACACCTGCACGTCGGCTTCATTCCCGCCGCTGGGACCGTTACGCACCAGCACCCGGGTCGCATCAATCACCGTCAAATCCGGGCTGATAAAATCAGCCATGTCCACCAGTTTGGGGCCGATATCCAAATGAATCAGCCCGCGCTTGCCGCTGCAGACGCCCATCAGGTTTTTCATCGACAAAGTCAATTTCGTGTAGCCATGATGCTTCAGAACCGGAACATTGATGAAAGTATCACACTCGACCGCGTCCCGGAGGACCGGCCAGCCTTCCATAGAGCTGTTGTAAGCGAATTTCGCCTTCACGACATTCCAGTGGTCCGCGAAATAAACAAACGCCCCTTTTTCTTTGGCCGCCGCCGCTATCCCGGAGTGTTCGTAAACAGGGCGGTCCTCGTTACAGGGGATATCGAACACGTTCACGCGTTTAGCGCCGGCTTGATAACACATCTCCACCAGAGCGGCCACCACTGCCGGCTCGGTATTCGCCGCCTGCCGCGGGGCGCGGTCCCAGGCCATATTCGGCTTGACGACGACCACGTCCCCTTTTTTCACGAAACGGCCCATCCCGCCCATCGCTTCGACCGCCTTGACCGTGTTCTTATACGCGTCCTCGCCCTTGACCGCCACGACATCATGCGCACCCTTCAGGCCTTTTTTAGGGCGACCGGACGAAACCTCGCTTTTAGCAAAAGCCGCCTTCAGGAATTGGTTCCCGGCGATAAATGACAACAACGCCGCGCAGCAGACTTTCAGAAATCCTTTGCGGGTCATTTGTTTTTTTAAAAAAATTTCCAAATGATAAAGAAATCTTTCCATAGCGCCCTTCCTTTCCGCCCCCTCGTTAAAAGAGCCGGGGCTCACTTTCCTCTTGAAGGACTTCCGCACGTCAGCACCCTGTTAAACTCTACGTGTTTCAATTTCTCAATGAACCGGGATACGACGATACCCACCTCAAAAAGCAAAACCATGGGCACGGCAAAGACCAGCATGTTAAACATATCCTGCGTCGGAGTGATCACCGCGGAAAACACCATGATGAACAAAAAAGCGTATTTCCGCTTGCTGCTCAGCGTCCGGGCACTTAAAAACCCCATATCCGTGAACAACCCGATCAAGACCGGAGTTTCAAACACGACCCCTCCGATCACCATAAACGCCACAAAAAAAGAAATATATTTGGCCAGCGTGATTTGCGGGGTGGCGATATCCTGCCCGAACGCGAAAAGGAACCGCAACGCCGCCGGCAACGCGATTTTGTAAGCGAACCCGATTCCGCCCAGAAAAAACAGCATCACCAGTGTCAGCCAGAATACGGCCCGCTTTCTAAAACCCTGAGAGGCAGCAGGAGCAAAAAACGCCCACGTTTCATAAAGGATAACGGGAAAAGACAGCACAAACGCGAACAAAAGGACGACTTTAAGATACGAAACAAAAACCTCGGTCGGCGTAATAAAAATCAAATCATCCACCAGGCGCGCGACCGGCTGCTTCACCCATTGGATCAGAATTCCCCCCTTGGCAAACAACGCCGCGGTGCACACGGCTAAACACCCCAGGCACACAAGGATACGGCGGCGCAACTCTTCCAGATGGCCTATAATATCAAGATGTTGTGATTCGGGAGGATAAAGGTCATTCATCAAGCGGAATCTTGGGGAGAGTCTTTTTTCTGGGAATTATCTTCCCCGATGTCATGCATCCCTTTTTTAAATTCGCTCAGAGCTTTACCCAAAGCGCGGCCGATTTCCGGCAAACGGGCCGCCCCGAACAGCAAAAGCGCCACGATCAGGATTAAAAGTACTTCCTGGAAACCCAGTCCAAACATATGCAGTCCCTCCCATTTAGCCCCTCATCAGAATTCTCTTGAGGCATGTTAATTATACTGCCAGCGGGGGGAAACCCCAAATGAAATGTGTGTAAAAGCACTTCTGATATCTTCGCAGATGGGCAGAGGACAGCCCTGCAGCCCCCCTTCCCCGGCGAATACACAGATGTCTTTATGGCTGATCGGCGGGTACGGATGCTTTCTCTTTTTCAGAAAGGTAAAATGACAAAAGGGATGTCCCTCCGGACGGCCCTTCCGGCAGCGAGAAGTCAAAAACAACCGCCTCTTGCGGCCAGACGATAAAACAATTCTTCTCCGTTACTATTTTCTTACCGGAAGAGGAGGTGATATTCTTATTCCCACTCACCAAGAAAATCTCTCCTTTTATGGCCAGGAATTCCAAGTCCTGATCCGTATCCGCAAGCAACCGTTCCAGAATGGCAACCTTGGAGGGGAACGCTTTGGGCGACTGGACCGTGAATGTTTCCCGGCCGGAAAGGACCTCCCCTTCCTGAAAAAGCTCGGCCCGTACCGGCTTTATGACGTCCGGGTCATATTCCTTGCCAAAATCCTCCCCGACCCGCGCCTTAAGCAGCTCCCAGTCTTTCCCGGGGCTGTATTCCTCATCGCCCCCGCCTTTCTGCGTACGGATGTCGGAGTATTCTTTTATAACGTCTCCGGTATTAAAATCAAATTTAAACGTGTACTGCTGGTAGCTTAAGCATCCGGCAGAGCCCAAACAAAGGGCCAAAATAAAAAGCATCCTTTTCATCGTTCCTCTCCTCATGATTATAACGGCCTAATATCCGACGACCAGGAAACGATCGTCCCCGGGGGCAGACGGGTTCCCTCATGAACCGCCACGCCCTGGTCCGGGATGTTTTTAAAGGATGGGCCCACGGGCCCGAAGACCACAGCTCCCCCCGGCCCGGTCATCGCCCCCCTGGGCCCCACCACATTCCTCTCTGACATTTTTTCCCCGAACACCAGAGCCTGATAAACCTGAACATGGATATGATCATATTCCCTGCGCCACGTGTCCGCCGGCGCCCCGTGCTTTTCGCAAAGGCTGGAAAGGAACGCTTCCTTGCCGGGGAACATGTCCCAGACCTGCGGCAGGTAGGTCGAACTCCCGTAGCGCGTGGAAAGGATCACCCCATCAATTCCCGGACGGAGCTTGTCCATCAAATCCCGGGGCGAATCAAATTCTAGGGGCCGCGGCTCGGTCAGGACGCTGATTTCTATAATGATGTCTTTCATTTCTTCATAGGACACCGGATTGAACTGAAAACGGCTGTCCTGCGACGCCGCCACCGCGCGGCTGATCACATTCTTGTATAAAGGCCGTGTCCGTTCAAAAATGCCGATGCACCCGCGCAACCCGGTCCGCGTGTTGGACAAAG
This sequence comes from uncultured Planctomycetales bacterium, assembly GCA_964489065.1. Taxonomy (GTDB): domain Bacteria; phylum Omnitrophota; class Gorgyraeia; order Zapsychrales; family JANLHA01; genus JAGOJP01. Next base: position 178,102 of record CAZAXH010000001.1, read on the forward strand.
TGACGAAGCACCCCGCGTTCCGGCGGACATCAACGCTCAGGCCGCGCTCGGAGGGGTTCGGAAGGGCGTGATCCCGCAGGTGCCAAACCAGCGTTTGCCGCGCCAGGGCAAGCAGATAAACCTTGCTCTCCGGGGAAAGCGGTTCTTCTTTTGCCGTTTTCAGCATAACAATCCTTAATCCCATCAGCATGAGCAACAGCAGCAGGATAATGGTTCGCGTCATCTCACTATCGAAAAAAGATGACAATTTTTTCAACACAGAATGCGCGGATATCATGTTTGCCAACTTATGATAAATTCACTGTATTCCTTGCCGGCACCGATAGACGTCTGGACTTGAAAGTGGACGGCCTTTTTGCCGATCAGCTCCAATATCTTTATCCACCAGCCTTTCAAAAGCAGCTCAAAAACCCGGTGCCGCGCTTCAAAGCCTTTATAAATCAGGAGAAATTTATTTTCGTCTATTTTACTTACTTCGGTCGAAACACCTTGAAAATACTGTTTATTAATGTTACTCAGCCGCGACATGATCTGCTCCGGCCCCCCGAACTGGAGGAATATCTTGTATATCATTTTGAATTGCTGTTCCACGCCCGTGAACACCCGTTGTTCCAGAAATTCAAGTTCATTCCCCCGGCAAAAATCCCTTAACTCCGCGCTTAAGAGGTTCACATAAGCATCTAAAGAATACCACCCGGTGCTAATGGTGGTTGACAAAATTTCCTTATCCTCCTTGCTTAATGAATCCAAAACTTTTTGCAACCCGGATTCCCCGTGAGTCTGGCGCGCCAGGTTCATGGACGTTAAAATAGCCGAGCCTTTTATATTCACCATCCGAAACCTCCCGTTATGGCTACCCCCCCCGGACACCCATTTCTCTAGATTATATCCTTCTCTTTCCCCGCTGCCAGCGATAAAGATTTTTTTATGATAAAGCTTCCCAAGATCAAAAAATTTTCTGGAATAAATCCACCCGGGCCCCTTTTCTTGAAAAGCCGTCCAAACGCCTGGCCACGTCGTTCATGGTTTTCATGATATACGCGTTATCATCGGGGCTGGCATGGGTGCGGAACATCCAGACTTTCGCCCCGGCAGGGAGTTCCCCCATCTTTTCCTCTATATTGTTCCGGCTAAACGTCAAAAAGGCATCCGGGAGCTCCTGCCCCTGCAAAAAATTCATTCTTTTTGAATAATACTGAAATGGCGGAACCGCATCCTCAAAGACAAACACCGGCTCATCCTGCTGCTTATTTTCTTTAATATACTGAACCACCGGGCGGCTTTCTTCAAAGAAATAAATCTGCGGGTCTTTCAGGCGAAGGCATTCCGAGCAGAACGCCGGAGCGACGAATATCAGGATCAGTATCAAAACCGTTGTCCCCCGGGGGACAACCCTGAGAAGATAATCCACGCCCCCGCCGATAAAAATGACATAAACCGGCATCAGGAACAAGATCAATCTTTCAAAAAAAGGATAAATATGCAGAACCGAGGCCAGCAGCGTCACCCCGACCGGCCCCATCAACAAAAAAAAGTCATCCCGTTTTCTGAGAAACATCTCCCGGCACCCCGCCAGAAACAGGAGGCTGCTGATAAAAGGAACCCGGAGATGAAGGTAGTAACGGAACACGTCCTGGAAAATAGTGTAATGAAAAATCAAATTCTTCGCCGACACGGGGAATACCGGCAAAAAAAAATTCGACCAGTATTCCCCGAGAAAAGTCTGCCCCCGAAATGTCCTGATGATCAGGAAATAATTCACGCCGAAAGCACCCAGCCCCCATAAGGCGGCGATAATCACCCGCCCGAGTTCTCCCCATTTCCCTTGAAAAGCCTTCATCGCCGCCAATGTCAGCCATACGCCGGCCAGGGTAAAAATCGCCGGATAAGAAAACCAGGGCAAAACCATGCCAAGAACCCCCAGCAAAACCATGGCCCGGGCCGAGAAATCTTTATGAGCCGTTTTCTGAACCGCCAGAAGCAGAAGCAACGTCCAGGCGATATCCCCCGAATAAGGTTTCGCTTCCGCCGAGTATAAAATCAACGAGGATGACGATGCGAAAAGGCAAAGCGCAACAAACCTGGCCTTGGCGGAAAGGATGTTTTCGATAACAAAATAAAAAAGGATGACGGACAGGACGCCCAAACAGGCCGGGACAAAGCGCAGCACATACTCGCTCCCTCCGAACAGGAGCATCATCATTTTTTCCGCGGCCAGGAATCCGGGAGGATAGGCCAGGGATTTTGAGGCGTCGGCTCCGTTGATCAATTCTAAGAAAGAATATCCCCCGATTTTATTGGCAACAACCGCTTCATCAAACCACAGCGAACGGTTGTAAAAATACTGAACGGCCCGAAAAATGACCCCCGCGGCAACCACAGCGATATGGGTGACGCGGCTTGACAACAAAACGTCAAGGTTCCTCAAGGTCAACCCCGCATATTTTACAGCCGTACTCCAAAAATCATTTTTCGAACCGTTTTCTTTCATCCGCCGGTTTAAATTCCCGAAATGCCCGGTTAATTTCTCAATAACAATTAAACATTTATTGCGCTCGCTGTTTTTTAAAAAATGCCCAAATGACTTCATTCGCATCCATATCCCGGCTTGTCTTGCCGACGATCCTTTCATCCAAATACTGGTAGCCGCCGGGCCAAGTGTGGCCGCCGCCTTCAACCGCGTAAAGAATTACTGTAACATTATTTTCACCGTTGCGGTACACTTCTTTTCGTGTCCGGGTACCGTCCCGCGGGTCCCGGTCCGGCTCGTACCCCGAGGCCGGCGGCAGCGAACAGCGGTTGTGCCGCGCCCAGAACCGGACCGTCTCCGCCGTGGATAAAACCTCTCCCAACTTCTTCCTCCCCCAGGGGCCGGTCACCGACCCGCCGGCGAAAGGCACAAGCGGATCCTCAACATTATTAATGATAAGAACAGATACAGGGCGGGAGGGAGAACATGACGGATACAGGTTCCTGGGGAAATTCCCGGACACCGGGGCGATAGCCGTTATCTTATCACTCAACTCGCAGGCCAGGCGGTGGGACATCATCGCGCCGTTCGACATCCCGGTCACATAAACCCGCCGGGGGTCAACGTTCAACTCCCGGACCAGACGGTCGATCAAGGCAGAGATAAACCCGACATCATCCACGTTGTCCTGGTGGGCGCGATAACTTACTTCTTCCCGGCTCCGGCCGTCATTCCAGTTTCTTTCAATCCCGTCCGGGTACACCACGATAAAACCCTCCCGGTCCGCCAGCCGGTCAAACCCGCCCTGTGTAAGCCTCCGCATGTGCTTCCCCTTTCCTCCTCCGCCGTGCAGCGCGATCAAAAGCGGCGCCAGGACATCTCTGTCACGGGAAGAAGGGACATACAGAAGATACGTTCTTTTAACTCCGTTTAAAATGATTGAGCCGGGATAAGTTATATCGGCGGGAACCGCCGGCGAGAGTTTGCCGGACAGGGCAAAAAAAACACAGAGGACAAACAGCATCTTAAAATTCCGTTTGTTCATCGGGCTGACCTCACAAAAAATACAATGCCTGAACCACATTAAAGGACCCGGCTTAACCAGGGTCCTTACAAACCTTAAAAAATTACGGCCGCCGGGACAGAAAGCGCATTCCCGCCGTCAACCTGTCCCAACCCCCATCCGCCTACCGCTTAATCTCCTCGGCTTCCAGCGAAAAGCACTGCCGGCCCGCCCCGTGCGCCCAGAAATTTCTGTAATAATAATTCTGCTGACCGGATGTTGATTCACGGTCGAAAACGGCGCAGACTTCATAACCATTGCCGCCGCGTGTCCTGTATTCGTAGGGCTGATTCGTGACAGGGTCCGCCCGTTTCGCGCTGGTTCCCGGTTCGGCCGTCAGTTCCTCCATCGAGGCTGGAAGCCGCTTATGGCGCGTCCAGTAAAGGTCAACCGCGCCGGCCATCGCGCCCAGGTCAGAAACCCTTTGGCTGTCTATCCGCCGCGCCCGCTCCTCGGACGGGGACCCGAGCAGGGACAGCCCGCCGGCCACCGCAGCCACCACCACAACGACGACCGCTGCGGCGAAAACACCCGACCCCGGCCCTCTCATGGTTTGATCTCCGTTTCTTCCGCGCGCATGTCCCGCAGATAATACCCAAAGACAGCGCCGGAAATACTGCCCACCGTCAGCACTTTCAGGAAAAAGCGCGTGGTCATCTCCCCGCCCAAAAAATTATAAATAAGGGCCGTCAAGTCCCCGATAATCACGCTGGCGGTAATAAACAGCGTTATGTACGTCAGCCATTTGCGGACTTTCGACGCGCGTTTAGCCGGATCGCGATTCACCGCGCGGTTCAGCAACCGGGAGAGATACAGGAAAACCGGGAACGCGATGATAAGGGACGACACCGCCCAGCGGACCGCCTCCCGCGTGTAATCGTAACCGGAGGACGCGGCCGAGTCCGGGAAAGCACGGTCGATGAATTGGAAAATCAGGCTCCCGAGATTGAACGCGCTGATATACAGCGTTGTGAAAAGGACGAGGTACATGAACGCCTCGCGCGCGGAGAGGTAGGGCTTGGGCCTCGGCACCGGGATCGGGAATGAAATTTCCGCGTAAGCGGTCATCGCGCTTTTCACTTGAGCGGATTCCCACCCCGCCTTCAGCAAAGCGTCTTCGATCTGTTCCCGGGGAAGCCCGCGCGCCAGGGCATCCCGGACAAAGTTCAACAGCTCTTCATTGATGGCCATTGCTTTTCCTCCTTATTGTTAACACAAGGTTCCCGGCGGGGCGCCGTGCCAAGCGGCTTGTCAGGCTTTTATTTTCTTATTAAAAAAGTTTTTTATTTTCAGGTCCCGAACACGACAGATTGTTTTCACGCCGATAAATAACAGCAGGATATTTAACGCGATAAACCCCGCGGATATTTCATTGACCACAACATGAAAATATAATCCATAGGAAAAAACCGAAAAAATAGAAAGCGCTGAAATACACCAGGCAAGAAAATACCCGGCTTTTTCTCTACTTTATAATGAAAAATATACAAAGGCCGATAAAAATTATAGATACTACCGGGACTTTCGCGCTGTCCCCCACAATCTCATCGCGCATTAGGCAAGACGGGGGTATTTTATCAATGTAGATAAAATGCCGGATTAATTTCAGGATATACTGGGCCACTAAAAGTATTGATACTTCTGTCATTGTTGCTCCAGTTCCTTAACCTTAACGCCAATAATGAGCGACCCGGAGGCGGCGCACAGCCGCCAGGATCATTGTATCCCTCTTCAAGAATTCATCAATAATTCACCAGCCCCCAATACACGCAATTCACAAACCCCGTGTAAACAGGATAAAAAATAAAATCTATCACGCGCCACGCCACCAAAAGGCCCAGGATCTGAAAGGGCGGATTGCTGATGAAATGCAAATACCTCACCGCCGCCTCTTCTCCCCGGAAAAACAACGGGATAACGCCGCTGCCGTCCAGCGGCGGGACAGGCAGGAGATTAAAAACGAACAACAAAATATTGAGAGAAAAAATAATACTTAATAAAAACGCCAGGGAATGTGCGAGCCCACCGGAAGGGGCGGACACAACCGTTTCAAAAGTCATATAATCCGGCGAGGAGAACACGTTGAGCCAAAGCCCGGCGCGGATGATGATTCCCGCGATAACGGCAAGGCCGAAATTGGCCAAAGGGCCGGCAAGGCTCGCCCAGGCCGCGGACCTGGGATAACTGAAGGCCCAACGGGCGTTATAAGGCGCGCTGCCCCACCCCATCATCCAGCCGTTTAAAAAATATGTCAACAGCGGGACAACGACCGTGCCTACCGGTTCCCGGCGCATATGGGGGATGGGGTCCAGCGTCACCTGCCCTTCCTCGTAAGCGGTATAATCCCCCAGCTTCATAAACGCCCAGGCATGGCTCGCCTCGTGCGCGACCAGGGAAATCAGAAAAACGAAATACCACAATAACATCACATAAAGGCCGTCCATCAGATTCCTTTCTTCGCAATCTTCTTAAAAAATTTGTCTTTCAATAAATCCTGTTTTTCATCATCGGTGAGATCAAATAATTTTACGGCCAATTTGCGGCTTCCGCAGTGCGGGCACCCCCGGGGAATGCTGCCGGCCACCGGCACGGAGCCGGCCGACAAGGCCGCGACTTCCAGTAGAACGTCCGGGTCCATCTTCGCGGCGCAGCGGGGGCAGTGGGCTTCAAAAAATTTAGCCGCGTCGGTATTCTCAAGACCCCGCGGCCGGCAGACACACATCATAAGCGGGAACGTGAGGTCGGACAATTCCTTGAATTTCAACAATAACGTTCCGGGAAACGGGGCTTGCCCGGGATTCCAGAAAAACCGTTTCTTCATCCGGCCCAGGTGAAAACCGAGAAAGCCATAAACAGGCCCCCACACGATACCGTTTGTGATCACAAAATGCAGATAGCCGGCCCGCCCGCCTGGCGAGAGGGCCTCGAAAGCGTTCTGATGAAAAAAATAAATCCGCGCGAACATATCGGAATACCTTAATAAATTCTCGCTGACAGGCGTGATGATCACACCCACGCAGGCCCCGGTCACAGCCCAGACGAATTCCGGATAAAACCGTTTCACCGCACAATACGCGCCAACCGGCAGAAGCAGAAACAGCAGGACAGGGATCAGGTTCATCATTTTAAAATCCTTTTACATTCCCTCTCGAGGGTTCAGCGGACCAGCGCCGCCGAAATGGTTTATTTCTCCCAAACCTCCGGAGCCATGCTCCCCGGGCTGTTGAATTCCACGCGATAAGGCTCAATGAGCATAAGCGCGTAATTCGGGTCTTCCGGCCCGCTGAACACGGCCGAAAGCATTTCAAACCAATAACGGTTCTTCTCCTGCTGATCCGTCGTTATGCTCGCCGTCCCCTGAATCTGAACATACGGCTTATCCATGTCCCGGGGGTCGTTTATCCCGAAGGTCAGGTGCACTTCCGGATTTTTCTCGATCTGTTTTACTTTCCTGGATTCCAGGCAGACCGCCGAACGGATATTAAAATTTTCGTCAGCGCTGATCATGACATAACGGGTCCAGGGCTTCCCATCCAGGGTAATCGTCGCGAGGCTGGACAACTGCGGTGTTTTCAAGAGTTCAATAACTTTTCGTTTAACGTCTGACATTTTCCCTCCTTAATTAAACATTCTTCTTACACGATATAACAGCGCAAAAAATTATATTTCATCGTCCAACACGAGGTTCTTGATAATGACATCCCCCGCGGCCCATTCCGCGTCCCAGGCGGCGACAGGGGCTTCAAAAATAATTTGAAACAATGTCCCGGTCCGGTCATTGGCCACCAAAGAATGAAATATCCTGACCGGCTCCATCCCCGGCGAATTCTCGACATATTGATAAAGGCAGCCCCAAAACGGCCCCTTCGGGCCATGCTCCCGCCTTTCAAGTTTATACCGGCTTTGAACTTCATCGGCCATGGCTTCCGCGAATTGCGACGGCAGAACACGGCCCTGCGGCTGCGTGGCGACATTTTGAAAAGATATAAATGTCAGGCCGGTTTGAAAATGGCCCTGCTCATCGGCATTTTCCTTGCTGACAGCCCAAATCTTTTTATCCCCCAGGTCCTGATGATTGACATGCCAGCCCTTCGGGGCAAGGATGGCGGCCTTGATCTCCTCCATTTTGAGCCATTGAAACCCATTGGGCGGAGGGGGCAGTTGAGCCAGAAAAGAGTCAAGGGCCGTCGCGTCCCGTGCCGCTTGGGGCGACGGCTTAAGTTGCGATGCTTTCGGCGCGGCGCCCGCCTGCCCGCCTAACGATATCGTGATATCCTTCCCCTGGCTGTCTTTTAACCTGACGGAGAACTCTTCTATTTCAACGATCTTGCAGCCGGCCACCTCATCACCGACGCCTGCCACTTCGCCGTTGATCACGGCCATGGCCGGGTCCCCCAAACTGACGCCTTCCAGCACCAATTTATTTTTAAAAAAGCCGGGGTCGCGCTTTTTAATTTCCGGCTTTTTAATTCCAGGTTTCTTTGCCGCAGATTCTTGATACGCCTTAACGACCTGGTCCATGGGAGGCCGGATAAAAATTTTCCCGTTCACGTCCAACACCGGCAATTCATAGCGCGAGGTGTCAAGCCCCGCCTTTTCCATGCGGCTATGCAAGACATCGGCCGTCGCCGGGTCGTCAATATCTTTCGAATAAGAGCGCATGCTCAAAGCGCTGATGTCCTGCCGGTATTTTTGGGTATATCCGCAGGCTTCCCGCCCGTAAACCGCCACGTAAGGCGGCGGATAAAGCGGTTCTAGCTGGCTGCGGCTGCGGGCAAAATAATAAGCCCCGGCGCCGGCCGCGATAATAAGGATGCCGATAAAAATATTTTTCATGGGTTCCTTTCGGGATTACGGTTCGCTGATCTTGAACCAGATTGGATTCGAGCACAAAGAACCGGCATATTGGGCTTTGACATAAATGGTATCCGGCTCCTTCAATAATACGGGCATCCGCGACAGAACCGCCCCATGAAACCGCAGGATCAGGTTGCCGCCCCTCCGCTGGATTTCCTTAAGGTACGGCTCTTCTAAATCTTCTCGGAGGATTTCCCCGGTGAGCCGGTATTCATAAACGCCCTCCGGCTCAAGCGGCACCCGGTGCTCAACATCCTCCTCCCCCTGAACAGGCCTCACGATAAAGGCCTTGTCCTTGCCGTCCGTCAGCCGCACCATGCGCCGCAGCACATCGCTTTCCTTAAACGCCAATTCAACCCGGCTCCCGCCCGCGTTATGCCACCGCAATGTCAGCGCGACCTGATCCCCCGCCTGATACGCGTCCTTATCGGCGGAAAGGCCCAGGGTTAACCCGGGCTGAAGGTTCCGGCAATAAAGTATGCCCGGCGAGGCCCCGAGAATACTTTGCAGGTTCGACACCTCGATCGGGAAATTGGAAGAAGGGCAATCCCGGCCGGCGCAACACGGCGCCGCTTCCGAGAGGATTTCCAGGGCGGTGACCGCCTCGTCACCCAAACGCTGATAAAATTCCCGCGCCAGCTTTTTATTTTTCTCATCGCCGCCCGAATAAAAATCCAGTCGGTTGAACACGTCCATGGCCAGGCGACGCAGGGCGTAAACGCGGATCATTTCCTCCCCGCGGGCCAGGGCCTGCCGCATGTCCGGGATTTTTTCCGCCTTTGTATACGGATAGGCCAGGACAAAAATATCGGTCCGGCGGTGATTCTCGAACACAAGCACCAGGCTGTCATCCTGCCCTAAAAACATATTGGCGGCGATATTCTCCCGGTAGTTCTTCCGCATGATATCCTGCCCGGCAGAGGACACCAGAGAATATCTTGTGTAAAGGGTGTCTGTAAAATACCCGTCCCCACACCCGTAACTTTTCACTTTCTTCTCCTGATGAAGAGAATACGCCTCCCCCCGGGAGTTGGTGACGGTTCCGGCGTTAGATTGAACCAGGGTCACCCGCACATCATAATACAGCCCCAGCATGTACGCGCATCCGCACGCGCCCAAGCAAACGGCGAGCAGCCAGGGGATTTTTCTTTTAATCATGAATTAGACCTTTCAGGGGTGGACGAAATTTGGTTCTTAGGCTTCCCGTCCAAGGTAACCGTCGCAAGGCTGGACAACTGCGGTGTTTTTAACAAATCAATTACTTTTCGTTTAACGTCTGACATGCCCCCCTCCTTGGTTTCCTATACCCGACACAAAATACTTCCCAGGGCCGCACAGGCGGCCGGCGGCCGAAGGTAGCGGAGCGCCCCTAATGTTGTTATAGGATTAGTCTATCTTTCTAAATCCTTAATATATTTTTTTGCCAGTTTATCGCATTCGGCTATTAACCGATTAGGAAAATTTTCTAGCCCGCTATCCGTAGAAGCATATATCAATGTAAAATTTTCAGGTAAGAAGAATTGAGTATCTATCGGCGATTCTCTTGAATTATATTTTTCAATATTTCCATAATCTGAATCCACAATTATTGCAATCTTAAAATTGTCCCTATATTCCTTTTGATGAATGATATCCTTAATGAGTTCCCGCCAATTAGTCTTTTCAGTTACATCGGGATTATTTTTAAAACAAATCGGACCCCTCATTAATAGTTCACGAGTCGATGGTTTGTATTTTACACAATAACATACAGAGATAAGGTCACCGTTGACTTCTTTCGAATTTGTATCTATTGCATATATATAGTCAAACTGGTTTAAATAATCGAGTGTTAAATCATTGGGATCTATAGATATATCATACAAAATCTTTGGCCCCTTGCTTCTGTCATACCATTTTCTTAATAATGCTCGTAAAGGATGGGCTTTTATACCATTAGTTTTAAATTCTATTTTACCTTTTGGCCCAATAGTCAATCCATTGATAACAGTTGGGGTTCCCATATCTACCGAAATGCTTTCGTGCCGCGATTTTTTATTCATACAACACTTTTTATATTTCATGCCACTGCCACATGGGCACAATGCATTTTTATTTATTTGTTTATCCATATTTTGTCTATAACATCCAAGCTCACCTGCTGCCACACGCGCAGCGGGTGGCCGTCAGGTGAAGCGCGTTGTTATGAGTCACTTTCAAAACCTATTATATTTTTATAATTTTTTACCATGTCACAAACGACAAACAAAATCAAAATTACGCCAAGAAAATGAGGTATCTTCAAACCAACTCCAACACCTATTGCTCCCGCCAAAAGATTACCCAAAGTTCCGATTAGCCATCTATGTAATGTATAAGAAGCAATTTTATTCTTGGCTCCTATATATTCAACGTCATTAATATTTTCAATTCTTTCTGGAATCCTCATAATAGCGGTCCAGGTCTGCCATTTTGATGCTAATTTAAAAGTCAACCAACCTGCAATCAATTCTGGTTTCCCACAAGCAAAAGAAATATAAGAAAACAATGCCTCAAATATTCCTAATATCTGATTAGTTTTAATTGTATATTCGAATGCTTCTTCCCATATTTTGGGGTCAATATTACTTGGAGGATGAAAATTCTTAACTTTCTCAATTTTTTTCATCAACCAGTTTACGGCTCTAGAAGCAAACCACATAGCGCACAACCCAAACACAAAATTCCATAATTGAAAAATATCTTCAAGTTTCATTATTCACTTCCCTCATAACGCAAAGTTCACTCGCCAGAAGCCGTGTCCAGTCAGGCGCGGGTTCCGGTCGAGTGTAACGGCTCGTTAGGTCTTATTATTACGGTTTCACAGTTCAGGCTGACATCATTTTTCTTATATGAACCTAATCCAATGCCGCTCAGCAACCATTTAGTAGTGCTTTTATCTAATGGAGTGCCTCTGCCTTTGAAACCACGCAAATCACCAAATGGTTTAAATCCAGCTGTCTTATCAAGTTCTTTATTCATTGATTCCGCATAATCGAGAACATCTGAAATTGCCCTTCGTATGTTGGCATCCGATACATTTTTCCCATGAATAACTTTATCTCGAATTCTTTCGGCCTCTTTAATTAGAGAAGTTGTTTCTTTGGGTAATTGAGAACCAAATATATTTTTGTATAATTCTAGAAATCCTTCACGCGTCATATGGTGTGAATTAATAATATTCGAGGCAATTTCAGCGTGGGCACGATGCAATTTTACTACTCCACAATATATTGTTCTGTTTTGAGCCTTTTCTGTTTGAAGAAAGATGTATGCTAAGTTTACCTCGTAAGGACAATTTTGTATCAAATTTGGTAGGTGTTCAAAAAAAAATTTTACATCTTCTGTGCACGACTCATATTTCTTAAGAATTCCTTTATAAGATGCTGGATCAGTCATAAATTGTTTCTCCGAACAATTCTTTAACGCCCCATCCATTTGCTGGTAAGCTTTGTTGCTTAGCGCTGGAATAATTTAATTTTTGCCCTGATTTTTTATTATTATAGCCCTGTTTTTTATAAAATGGTATCCATTTGCCCTGTAATATCACTTATACGGAACGTCGTATATCAGGGGTTTTTGTTCATGTCCTGTATCAAATCATAAAGTCAGTCTTTGGAAAGCTGAAAAAAGTTATTTTTATTATACTTCAATTTATCAAAAAATCCCCGCTTTAACCCCATTTTCTAAACATCAGGGCCGCCTTCCTTATTATTAATATTCGTCGTCCGGGATAAGCTCACGCGCCCAGGCAGAAGACATACCACACGCCGGCGGCGATGTGGGTGCCGTTTTCTTGCTCGCGCAGAAGGGAAGCTTTGATGTCGTGCTTTGGGATAAGCAGGACTTCGATCTCTTCGGAAGGGTCAAGCTCCTGAAGGGGGTTCTGATTGCGGGGATCGTTTTCATCCACGTCAACGGTGATGACCTGGCAGTCCTCATCCGTGATGCCGATCGTGGTCTTTAAAACCGGGCTCGCGCTGGTCAGCCGCCCGGTAAACCCGGTTTCTTCCTTCAGCTCCCGCAGGACATGGGTAGCGTCCGAGTACGACACGCCGGCCGGGAACCCGATCACAAAACCGTTCAACGCCTGCCGGAACTGTTTGATCAGGATATAACGCTGTGAAGGCATCAGCCGGGCGACCGCCACGACGGTCAGGCCTTTTTCCCGGCGCGCCACGCTTTCCCAGAAAACCTCCTCGCCTTTCGCGTTGACGAAGACGGACCTCAAAAATATCAGCCAGCGGCCTTCACACAGAATCTCTTCTTTTATTTTTCGCACAGCGGATTCTCCCGCGGTTGAACACAAAAATCAAAACACGCCCGTCAGGCCTAACACCCCCACCACCCCAAACATCCCTCCGACAATAAAAAGAATCATAATCCCACCCATTTTCCCCGGCTCGAGAACCGCTTCTTCCGGCTGATCCGGGTTATAATAAACAACGACTTCCGCTCCCGGGGGATAACGGTCAACCGTGGCTTGGGCCGGCCCGCGGCTATGCGTGCGGTATTCGCCGAAGGAGATTTTATCGGACGAATATTGAACACCATTGACGGTGTATTCATACCTGACATTCGCGCCGTAGGTCGTCCTGTGGTGCCCTTTCTTCGAGCGGGAACGGTGGGCCGTCACCTCGGAAGAGACCACGCTCCCCTGCGTTGTCGGCCAGCTCTTGCTGGCCTGGGACTTCACATAAGACAGATAGCCCAGATAAACGATGCCTCCGCCGATAACGGCGAACAATGAAAAGATTAACGTTTCCATGCTCTGCTCCCTGATTCAAACCCAGCCGTATTATATGCCCGGGGGGAAGACTCCGCCATAGAAATCAAGGAAGATCCGCTCCTCCAAGCCCTTTGGGCCCGCTAAATTTTTAAATTAAATCCGCGAATATGATCCCCAAAGACCTGTTCTCCCCGTCCCAATCCTGGAGGGGGCCCCGTTCTCCTAAAGCGTACCCCGCCCAGAGGAAAATCGCGTAGCACAGCGCCAGTTTATCCATGGTCTCCTCCCTGCCGAAGGCCCCGTTTACAGTACACCATCTTCAACCGGCCGCCGGCGCCGCGCCGCAACCCAACCGGCGCCCGCCGCAGTTTATCGCTTCGTCCGCCGCCAATCCGCGGCGACAAAAAAAACCCGCTGTTCCTTTTTAAACAGCAGGCTCCTTCACGCGATTCGCTTTACGCTTGATGGCAGCTGGCTGTCCGTGTCTGAAGGACCCTCTAGCTTTGTGTCCCACCCTTACGGATGGTTTACCTTTTCATCAAAACGAAACTACTCCAGAGTATACAATTCCCGCCCGCCCCGTGTCAAGGCACAGAGGCGGCCGGAGCCGCTGCCGGCTTGCTGACCGCCGTGATCTCCCAATCCACGGTCAGGTGGTTGCCCACCACGATTCCGGCCTTATCCAGAAAACGGTGCCAATACATATTGTAGTCTTTACGGGCGATCACCCATTCGCCTCTGGCCAGGATACGCTTCCGGTCCCGCTGGGGAAACGGCCCTTCCGCCGTAAAAGGGAACGTGATTTCCCGGGTTACGCCGTGCAATGCCAGTTCCCCGGTCACGCTGTACTCATCTTTTTTGTCCGTCGGTGTGATCGATTTGCTCTTAAACAGGGTTCGCGGGTATTTCTCCACATGCAGAATCCGGGGAGAAAGAATAATCCTGTCCAGGGACTTATAAGAAGAACAGAGCGAGCGGTTATCAATCCGCAAATTCACGCCGGTCAACTGCTTTTTCGCCGGATCGAAATAAAGCTCGCCCTCAAATTTCTCGAACTTGGCCTGATACCGGCCTATGACCGAATATTTAATTGAGCCCTCGATCCGGGACTGAACATGATCAATGCTGTATTCCTCCTGGCCCGCCGCAGACACCACGCGGGTTAGAAAAAACACGGCAGCCAAGGCCGCCGCGGCCGCGCATACGGCCGGGCGCGGACCAAAAAACCGCCGCTGTCCTCCCTCCATTATCTTGTCCGTCCTCGCGCGCATGCGATAATCCTCAAAAACAGTTCTGCCCCTTTTGCCTCCGGCAGGGGCCGTCGCACCGGTAACAAATCTCGTTCTCGATAAACCCGCCTTTTAAAAAGATGTTTATGTTCCGCAACGTCGTTTCAGCGATATTCGTCAGGGCCTCCCGGGTGAAGAACCCCTGGTGCGAAGTGATCAAAACATTGGGGAACGTCAACAGCCGCGCCAGGACATCATCGCCGATCATCGACATGGAAAAATCCTCAAAAAAATATTCGCTCTCTTCCTCGTAAACGTCAAGCCCGGCCGCGCCGATCTTGCCTTTCTTCAGGCCGTTGATCAGGGCCCCTGTCTTGATCAGCTTGCCCCGGCCAGTGTTAATGAGCATCACCCCGTCTTTCATCCGGCTGATGCTCTCCTCGTTGATCATGTGCTGTGTCTCCGCGGTCAGGGGGCAATGCAGGGAAATAACGTCCGCCCGTTGGTAAAGCTCCGGCAGGTCGACGTAGGAAACGTCTTCCATGGCCTTCAGCGATTCATCAGGGCGCACGTCATAAACCAGGATCTTCATCCCGATGCCCCGCAGGATATGAATCAGGCATTTCCCGATCTTCCCCGTGCCGATGATCCCGGCGGTTTTCCCGTGCATATCAAACCCCAGAAGCCCGTTGATCGAAAAATTGCCGTCCCGCGTGCGGAAATAGGCCTTATGGGTCTTCCGGTTCAGCGTGAGCATCAGGGCCGCGGCGTGCTCGGCCACCGCGTACGGCGAATACCCCGGCACCCGCACCACATGGATGCGGCCGAACGCCGACCGGAGGTCCACGTTATTATACCCCGCGCAGCGCAGGGCGATCAGCTCGACGCCGTTTTTCTTGAGTATATCCAGGGTCGCGGCGTCCAGCACATCGTTCACGAATGCGCAGACCGTTGGATATCCGGCCGCGAACTCCGCGGTCTCCCGTGTCAAATGCGTTTTAAGATAATGAATATCAAAATTATACCCCTCATTCGCCCGGGTAAAAAATTCCTTATCATAAGGCTTGGTGTCAAAAAAAAGCACTTTTGCGTTCATGTTGCCCCTCCTCTTTAACAGGAAGTCGGTTAAAACTCAAATTCCTTACAATACAAAAGGAAACCTATCGCCGGCTTATACAATCAAAAAGGACAGGGGCTTTCTTATGGACTTAAAAACCATAAGCGCCGCCTGTCCCTCAAGAAACATCCTTCTCCACCAGCAGGAAACCCAATGGGCAGCAACCCCGTCCGTCTGGTTGTCGGACCGGAATTATTTCACGGGCGCTTTGCGCACGTTACGGATACGCAAAGCCTGAAGCGTCAGTTGCCCGTCCTTGTTTTCCACCGCCACGTCCACGCCCAGCAGCTCGCCGCTGTCCGCGTCCTTAAATTCCCCGCGGCAGTTATAAAAAATCCCCAGCCGCCGGACTTCCGCTTTCAGTTCGAGGAGAAGCAGGTTGCGCATCCTGGCCGCGTCCTCGTCAAACAGCATAATTTTGCCGTCGCTGAACTGGCCCTGCTTTTCAAGAGATTGGCGCATGAAGTCCCGGATTTCATCATCGCTGTAAGTCTTATCCTTCAGCGATTCGTCCTGCTTAAGCGCCTTCACGGATTTAATCCTGATGTCCCGGGCCTTATAGCCGTCACCCTCGGCGGCCAAGACAACTTCAAGCGTCACAATATCGCCGTTGTTCATGTCCCGGTAATCCGCCAGAACCGTGTACACGCCGTCCGCCTCGCTCACCTCATCCGAAACGTCGATCCGCTGCAGGTTCCTGACCTCGTTGAGGCCCGCGTCATAAATATCCAATGTCCCGCTTTGAATCGTCTTCTCTCTTAACGCCGTCTGCGCGGCTTCCAGCACCGCCGCGTTGGCGGAAGCCGCGGGCTGGGCGGACAAGCCGCCGGCCGTCACCAAAACAAGCACCGCGCCCACACAACAAGCCATCACTGTCTTCATCATTTCTCCTTTACTCAGTTGGTTGTTAAAACATATTTCGCGGATCTGATCTTCTTTCCCAGGTGAAAAACCAGAAACGTGTTGAGAATATATTTTAACTCTTTTTGCACAAATGGGGAATACTTTAATCGCAGGCACCCGTCCCACGGGCTGTTCTCCACATGCAGGATCGACGCCACGGTCCCCTGCGAAATCACCCGCGCGTTCGGATCAGCTGAAAAGCATTTCGGGCAAATCAGGCCCCCTTCCTGAGGGCTGAACTTGACCCGGCCGGACACGGTCCGGCGGCACCGCAAACAAGCGTCCAAGTGGGGCCGGAACCCCGAAAACGACAGCAGCTTAATCTGGAACACGTGCACCAGCTGGTTGACATCCGTCGCCGTTTCCAGGGCTGAAAGGAAAGCCTGCATCAGCCGGTAAATTTCAGGGTTAGGCGACTCAACCGGCATCACGACGGCGACGAGCTCCAGGATATAATTGGCCGCCAGGGATTTTTTAAGATCCTGACGAATGCCGGGGAAGTAATGGCTGAGGTCGCACTGGCTCACCAGATGCAGGTCGGAATTGCGGTACTGGTAATACACGATATCGTTGATAGAAAACTTTTCCACACTGGACCCGAACTTCTTATAATCCTTGCGGATCCCTTTCAGCACGCCGCTGACCTTGCCTTCATCTTCCGTGAAGAAAGTCGCGATGCGGCTCGTTTCCCGGAAATCAAAAGACTTCAACACAATCGCTTTTGTTTTAATAATCATACCTTCCTGCCTGCGTGTCTCGCCGAATGACTTGTCTTAAAAACCGCGCGTCAAAGCGGCAGGATCCGGCTCTTCTCCAGAATCGCCATAATCTCCCGCTCTCTCGCCCTCATTCTCTTGATATTCTGCCGGCCGTGATCATCATACCCGCACAGGTGAAGGATGCCGTGCACGACATATAAAACAATCTCCTGGGCCGGGGTGGCCCGATATTCTTTGGCCTGGCGGGCCGCCGTCATCGCCGAAATGACAATTTCGCCTTCCACCTGTTTTCCTTTCGCGGCGCCACGCGGCCGGGAGCCGTCCGCTTCCCGCAGGTCAAAGGCCAAAACATCCGTCGGGTGGTCGTGCTGGAGATAACGCCTGTTCAGGACTCTCATCTGGCTGTCCGTCACGAAGACAACCGAAAGCTCCGCCCGGGTCACGCCTTCGGCCTTAAGCACCGTCCGGATCAGGGGGAGAATCCGATGAAGAGGGAGAGGAACTTTTTTCTGCTGGTTTCTGACTTCGATTATCGCTGCCATTCTTTTTATCCGGATATCTCACCCGGCTGTGATACATCGCGCTTAACCCCCGGGTGAACGCAAGCGCGATCAGCTCAATTTCTTTGAGGGTTAGATCACACTCATCCAACTGCCCGTCAATAAATTTATTGTTGATAATCTTCCGCACGGTCTCTTCGATTTTCTTCGGCGTAGGATCTTCCAGGGCCCGGGTCGCCGCCTCCGTAGAATCGGCCAACAGCACGATCGCCGTTTCCTTGGTCTGCGGCTTCGGGCCGGGATAACGGAAAGCGTCCTCCTTGACGGCATCCTGACCTCCCGAATCTTCCAGCGCGCGCTGATAAAAAAAGTACATGAGCCCGGTCCCGTGATGCTGCACGATAAAGTCGTGGATCTTCGGGTTTAATTTATACTTCCGGGCCAGTTCCTGCCCTTCCTTGACGTGGTTCAAAATCACCAGGCGGCTGATGTTGGCCTCCAGCACGTCATGCTTGTTCTCGCCGCCGCCCAGCTGATTCTCGGTAAAATATTCCGGTTTAAGCATTTTCCCCACATCATGGTAATACGCGCCCACCCGGGTCAAAAGCGCGTTGGCCCCCACCGCGTCGGAGGCGGCCTCGGCGATATTGCTCACCACGAGGCTATGATGATACGTGCCCGGCGCTTCCAAGATTAGCCGCTTTAACAACGGCTGATTGAAATCCGCCAGTTCCAGCAGGCTGAAATTGGTCAGCACCCCGAACCAGGTTTCAAAAACTTTCAGCGTGGCCATAACCACAAAAGAAGAAATCACGCCGCTCACGACTAAGGGCCGAATATATTTCAGGACAAAATCTGAACTGACGAGAAGTTCGGTTTCATGATGAAAAATCAAGAACGCGATAATCTGAATAAGGCTCACATAAAGACCGGCGGCCATGATGTGCCCCCGGGTGCGGGCGCCTTTCACCGTATAGACCGCGCTCAGATTCCCGAGGAAGAAAACCAGCATGATGTCCATCCCGGCAAAAACATAACCGACGTCGCCGGCGTAAGAGCTGCTGGTCAACAGGAGGCTCGTGATAACGCTCGATATAAAAGCCATCAAAAACGCCAATTCCATGTCGTTATACAACAGCATAACCAGCATGGAAAAACTGGCCACCGGGACGAACAAAGCCTGAATCTCCGTCTGCTGAATGATATAATTCGTGCCGGCGACATTTAAAGATAAGAGCAGCCCCAATTGCAGGAACAGCCGGAAATCCGCTTTCTTAAGGAAAAAAATATGGACGCCCAGAAAAAGAAGCAGAAGCGGGATAATAAGGGAAAAACCCACCACCTGGCAAAACAAAATCAGGATCAGCAGGGTGAAAAAGACCAGGACCGCGTCTTTCCAAGAAACATGTGCCTGAATAAATTCTTTCATACCGGTACCCCCCTCAAGACCGCGGGGATCAAGCGACAGCCCCGCTGCGGCTGTACGCCTCGATAATCCTCTGCACCAGTTCATGGCGGACCACGTCCGCAGAGGTCAGCTCGACGAATTTGATCCCTTCAATCCCTTCCAGAATTTTCCGCGCGTGAACCAGGCCGATTTCCTTTCCCGGAGGCAGGTCGCTTTGCGTGATGTCCCCCGTAATCACGGTCTTGGAATCAAACCCCAGGCGGGTTAAAAACATTTTCATCTGAAACGGCGTGCTGTTTTGAGCTTCGTCAAGGATCACGAAGGCGTCGTTCAAGGTGCGGCCGCGCATAAACGCCAAAGGCGCCACCTCAATAATCCCCTGTTCGGTGTATTGCTCCACCTTGTCGGGATCCATCATGTCATACAGGGCGTCATACAAGGGGCGCAAATACGGGAGGACTTTTTCGATCATGTCGCCGGGAAGGAACCCCAGGCTCTCTCCGGCCTCGATCGCCGGGCGGGTCAGAATAATCCGGCGGACCAGCCCTTTCTTCAAAGCGTTGACCGCCATGGCCATCGCCAGGTAAGTTTTTCCGGTCCCCGCCGGCCCGATGCCGAAAACAATATCGTAACGCTTGATAGCCTCGATATACTCAATCTGTCCTTTGGTTTTCGGGGTGACCAGCCCCCCTTTGGTAGGGACTTCGATCTTGCCTTTGGACAGAAGCTTAAGGTCCACGCCCTGTTCGGGTTTGCTTAACTGCAGCGCGTAAAAAATATCCCGTTTCTTCAGCTCCCGCCCGTCGGCAGCAATACCGAGCAAATAATCCATCAGCTCGTGGACCTTCTGCACCTGATCTTTCTTGCCGATCACCTTCAAACCGCTGTCATCCCGGACCAGGCGCACATCCAACTCATGCTCAATCAACCGCAGATTCTGGTCATACGGGCCGCACAGGACCTGCATGTCCCGGATGCTGTTTAAATAGAAGATCTTTTCCATCACTCGACAGGAATACGGATCGTTATCCCCGGCTTGATACGGTTAGGGTCCTTGATCTTATCTTTATTCGCTTCGTAGATCTGCGGCCATTTCCGGTAGGTGTCGTAAAACTTTTTTGATATCTTCTGCAAGGTGTCGTCTTTTTCTATGGTGTATTCCGTATAGCTTCCGGCGCGGGGCGCTTCCCGGCGGGGCTCCGGCTCCCGCATTTCCGGTTCTTCGTCAAAATTCGGCAGGACCACAGGCTCATATTTTTCCTCAACCGGCGGCCGGCGTCTTTCTTCCCGGGGCGGCGGTGTCGTGCGCTGAGGACGGGGCGGCGGCGGAGGCAAAAGCGGCTCGCTCATTTCTTCCGGCTCTTCCTCCTTGGTAAACTCCAGGACGTGCATCTGCCGGGTCTTTTTGAATTGGCTCCGGTCTTCCGGCACAGGGGTCCCGAAAATATATCCGTAATTTCCCCCTTCCATATTCTGGTCCACCCGTTCTTTTTCCATGACATACGCGCGCGTGCGGACCGAACCCGTCCCGCTGGCGCAGCCGGCCAGGAACAAAACAACGACAAAAATACTTAGCCCGTGACTCAATTTCTTGAACATTATGTTCACCTCCTGAGTTTAACCTTTAAATATTTAAATTAGCGTTCTTGATTAAGAGTCATAATATTTAATTCGGCCAACTGACGTTCACCGACACTGGATGGGGCGTCTGTGACCAGGCACGTGCCTTTCTGCGTTTTAGGAAAAGCAATGGTGTCCCGGATGGAATCAAGGCCGGCTAAAAGGCTGACCAGCCTATCAATGCCGTATGCGACTCCGGCATGAGGCGGCGCCCCGTATTCAAATGCGCGCAAAAGGAACCCAAAACGGTCCTCAATTTCCTCCGGCTGCAATCCGAGAATATCAAACACTTTTTTCTGTATCTCCCGGCGGTGAATACGCACCGAACCGCTTCCGATTTCGTTGCCGTTCAGCACCAAGTCGTAAGACATTGCCCTTATTTTATCATACTCATTGCTTTCAAGATAGCATAAGTCTTCTTCTTTCATGGAGGTAAACGGATGGTGTTCGCTCTCCCAGCGCTGTTCCTCCTCATTATATTTAAACATCGGGAAATCCACAACCCAAAGAAAAGCGAATTCGTCTTTTTCTTTATTCTTGCGGATATCCGGTTTGTCCGATTGGTAAAGCCGTTTCGCCTCCGCGTGTGTCATGCGCGGGAACGGGACAGGCAGGTCGATGCCCTTCACTTCCTTGAAAATAAACCGGAACAACTCTTCGGTGAGGGCAAAAATATCTTCCGCCGTGACGAACGACATTTCCATATCCAGCTGGGTGAATTCCAGCTGGCGGTCGGCCCGGAGGTCTTCATCACGGAAACATTTCACAATCTGGTAATACCGGTCGATCCCCGCCACCATCAACATCTGCTTAAACAGCTGGGGCGACTGGGGCAGGGCGTAAAAATGCCCCGGGTTCAGGCGGGCCGGGACAAGAAAATCCCGTGCGCCTTCGGGAGTGGACTTGGTTAAAACCGGCGTTTCCACGTCCATAAAATCCTTGCCGTGCAAAAAACTCCGGATGGCCGTACACAGGTTGTTCCTTAATTTAAGGGCCTCCCGCAATTTCGGCCGGCGTATATCCAGATAGCGGTAAGTCAAACGAAGTTCTTCAGCGACCTCCACCTGATCATCAATTTCAAAGACCGGGAGCTTGCTGGGATTAAGGATGACGAGATCATCAACGCACATTTCAATTTCCCCGGTCGGGATATCCGGGTTCACATTTTTCGGCGGGCGCACGCCCACCTTCCCGGTAATCTGAATGACATATTCCGGCCCCAACTGCTGCGCCCGCTCATGGGACTCACGGCTCACCGACGGGACAAAGACAACCTGCGTGATCCCGTAACGGTCCCGGATATCGATAAAAATCAGCTTCCCATGATCGCGCCGCCGGTGCACCCAGCCGCACAAAGTCACGGTCTGGTCTTTGTGCTCTTTCCTTAATTCTCCGCACGTGTGTGTTCTTAACATAATTCCTCCGCTACCTTTCTTTAAGAGAGTGACCGTCGGACCACCGCCACAAGGTCTGAACGAGGGATATCTTTCTGGCCCCCGTGAACCATGTCCTTAAGCGTCACGACCCCCCTTTGCCGTTCATCTTCCCCTATAATTAAAACCAGCCTCGATCCGCTTTTCCCCGCCTGTCGCATCTGGCTCTTCATGGACGCCGGGCGGTATCCCATATCACAGGCTATCCCCTCCCCTCGCAAAACATGCAGAAGCCGGAACGCCTCTTCACAGGAACTTTGATCCAGGGCAATCATATACACATCCATGCTTTGCGGCACCCCCGGGATCGTATTCCCCGGTACCGCCAACAGAAGCCGTTCTATGCCCAAAGCAAACCCCATCGCGTCCACTTCCGCGCCCCCGAGTTCATGGACGAGGGTGTTATACCGCCCCCCGGCGCCAAGCGCGTCCTGGCTGCCCAGGGACGGGTCGGAAATTTCGAAGACCGTGTGCGTGTAGTAATCCAGCCCCCTGACCATGGACGGCGTGCGTTCATAGCAGACGCCCAAACTGTCCAGAATACGGCAGACATCCTGAAAATACTGGCGGCTGGCCAAAGACAAATGCGTATCGCTGATATTCAGGTGCTGAACTGTTTTTTTGCATTCTTTGTTCTTGCAATCGAGGATGCGGAACACGTTGCGGTCATAACGGCTCCGGCAGTCCTCACAGAGGGCGCCCAGAAAAGGTTTCAACGCCGAACGCAGAATCCCGGAAAAATTTTCTTTATCTTCTCTGGTTCCCAAAGAATTGATCTTCAGCCGAAAATTTTTTAAACCGAGGGCTTCAAGGATACGGACGCTCAAGGAAATCACTTCCGCATCCAGATAAGGGGTGCCGGATTGCGGCCCCATGGCCTCCACCCCGATCTGATGAAACTGCCTGAGCCGTCCTTTTTGCGGCCGTTCTCCCCGGAACATGGGGCCGATATAAAACAATTTTGACAGGGGCTCAATTTTATCTAAATTATTTTCTATATAAGCCCTGGCCACAGCGGCTGTCCCTTCCGGACGCAAAGCCAAGCCGCTTAAAGCATTATTCTCATCCTCCCCGCCCTGAGCGGCCAGTTGAAGCATCTGCTTCTGCACCACATCTGTCGCAGCCCCGATTGACCGGATAAAAAGCCCGGTTTCTTCGAAAACCGGCGTCCGTATTTCTTTGTAACCGTATGTATAAAGGGTCTTTCTAACAACTGTTTCCAGCGCTTGCCACGTCCCTGTGTCAGATGGCAGGATGTCGGAGGTGCCTCTTGGAACAAAAAATTTCTTAACCATAAGGTACTATTAATCTTAAAGGCGGAGGATGTATCACCCTCCGCCCTTTAGATATGACTAAAAATATTATCTAAAGCGGCGCTTATAAAAATAAGCAGCCAATTACTATGAATGCAAAAGGAATCTACTTGATCCTCTGTTTCATCTCGAGGCCAGGCTTGAAAACCACGACTTTTCTCGGCGGAACAGGCACGCTGTCCCCGGTCCGGGGATTGCGTCCAAAACGGGCCTTGCGTTCCTTCACCTTGAACACGCCGAAGTTGCGTAATTCAACCTTCTCATTACGCACCAAGCTCTCAACGATCACATCGAAAGTCTTTTGGACGATCGTTTTGACATCCACCTGCTTGATTCCGGTCATGTCGGTTATTTTTAAAACGATATCCTTTTTGGTCATTTAGTTCACCTCCTAGTCCTAAGTATAGTACCAACATGATGTTAGGATGTCAAGCACATTTTGTGAGGCGGGTTTCATTCATACTAATCAATTTCTTTAAAAATCACCGCTTAAACATTCACTTTTAAACGGCTTTCTCCAACGAGTTCTTTAATTTCATTCATCAAAGTTTCGTTAGGAGTGACAAAAAGGTCTTCCCCAACAAGTATTTGGACGCTTTTTCTTGATTTTGTATTAAGATTTAAATATACCGGCGTCTTTCCCGGCGAGAGCGATAATTTACTTTTTAATTTTTCCAGGCTCTCTTCATTCAAACCCGATAAATCAACCTTAATGGCCTTGATAACTTTATATATTTCATCTATTTTCTTGATATCTTTGGCGACCAGCCCCGCGACATCATCGCGGAAACTCACCCGACCCACCACCACAACAACATCCCCTTCCACAAGACTGGGAGCAACAGCCTGATAAGTAGAAGGAAATATCACAATCTCAATGCCCCCTTCCAGATCCTCAAGTTTTATAATCGCCATCCGTTCATTTGTTTTACGGGTGGTCGTGTATTTAATACCGGTGATAATGCCGACCAACTTAATCTCCTGCCCGTCTGTCGCCTGCTTAAGCGTTTTAGTTGTAAAATCAGCAAACTCGCGGATTTCCGCGTGATAATGAGACAACGGATGTCCGGAAATATAAAATCCCAACGTTTCTTTCTCATACGCAAGAATCTGGGGCTGCGGCCACTCCCGAATGTCAGGGACAGGCTCTTTTTCCTTGGAAAACCCGTTCCCCGTTTCCTCCATGTTAAAAAAAGAAAACTGTCCCGAGGCTTTATCCCGCTGCGCCTTGGCGCCCATATCCAAAACCTGGTCAATCATCGCCATAAGCTGTGCCCGGCGCAGGCCAAAACAGTCGCAGGCCCCGCTCTTGATCAAACTTTCTATGACCTTACGGTTCACAAGCCTTAAATCCACGCGCTCACATAAATCATAAAGACTATGATAAGGGCCGTCCGCGGTGCGGTTCGCGACAATCGACTCTATCGCAGTCTGCCCGACATTTTTCACGCCCAAAAGGCCAAACCGGATCGAGAGGTTATCCACAACATGGAATTCCGTCACGCTTTCATTCACGTCCGGGGGCAAAACCGTGATCCCCATATGGGTCGATTCCTTGACATATTCCACGATTTTATCCGTGTTATCTTTTTCGCAGGTCAGCAGGGCGCACATAAATTCCACGGGATAATTCGCTTTCAGATAAGCGGTCTGATAAGAAATCAGCGCGTAAGCAGCCGAGTGGCTGCGGTTAAAACCATACCCGGAAAAATAATCAATGAGGTCAAAAAGCTTGTTCGCATCCGATTCTTTGATGGCCGAGCTCTTCTGACAGCCGTCCACAAAAGTCCGCCGCATTTCTTCCATAACCTCTGGGATCTTTTTACTCATGGCCCGGCGCAAATGATCGGCCTGTGTCATGGTAAACCCGGCCAGGATGCTCGCCATCTGCATAACCTGTTCCTGAAAAATAATAATCCCAAAAGTTTGTTTCAGGATGGGTTCCAGCTTGGGGTGCGGGTACTTAATCTGAATCTCCCCCCGTTTCCTTTTAATAAAATCATCCAGCATCCCGCTGCCCATGGGCCCGGGGCGGTACAAAGCCAAAATAGAGATAAGATCTTCAATTTGACTGGGGCGGATTTTCTTAAGCAGTTCCCTCATCCCCGCACTTTCCAGTTGGAAGACCCCGAAGCTGTTGGCGTCGCTCAAAAGACCATACGTCCTTTTATCATCCAGCGGGACACGGCTGATATCCAGGTCTACCGAATGACGGGCCCGCACAAGCTTGACCGCCTTATCGATCACCGTCAGCGTCCGTAACCCCAAAAAATCCATTTTTAACAACCCGATCTTAGCGATCCCGTCCATGGAGAACGCGGTTGTTATCTGGCCGTCGGTCGTTTTAAACAACGGGACATATTCCGTTAACGGCCGGTCGGCAATTACCACCCCGGCGGCATGGATAGAGGCGTGCCGGTTTAAGCCTTCCAGAACCTGTGCTGTCTCCAAAATTTCCGCGGCCGTCTCATCCTCCTGGACGATTTTTTTAAGCTGCGGCTCGACCTGCAGAGCCTGGTCAATCGTCATACCCAGCTCCGCCGGAATCAGCTTGGCGAGCTTGTCCACATCTGCGTACGGAACGCTCATGACTCTGCCGACGTCACGAATAGCCGCCCGGGCCTGCATCGTCCCAAAGGTGATAATCTGGGCCACGTTGTCCTTTCCATACTTGTTCGTCACATATTCGATGACTTCAGGCCGCCTTTCGAAACAGAAATCAATGTCAATATCCGGCATCCCCGAGCGTTCCGGGTTCAGGAACCTTTCAAACAAAAGGCCGTATTTCAAAGGATCCAAATCCGTAATACCGATCAAATAACTGACCAGGCTCCCGGCCGCCGAACCCCGCCCCGGACCGACAGGGATCCCGCGCTGCTTGGCGTAATGGATAAAATCCCATACAATAAGAAAATAGGACACAAACCCCATTTTTTTAATAATCTTAAGCTCATACTCCAAACGCTCCTGAATCGCCGGGTCGTTCCGGCCCGCGAAACGCCGCTGAATACCCTCCAAACACAACTTGCGCAGAAAATCCTCTTTGCTCTCGCCGCTGGGGATAGCATAATGCGGCAGATGATACTGGTCAAACCTCAGTTGAAGATTACATTTATCCGCGATTTCAAGCGTGTGGCTCAAAGCTTCGGGGACCCAGCTGAATTCCCTCATCATCTGCTCCGGGTCTTTAAAATAAAACTGATCGGATTTCATCCGCATATGGTTAGGATCATTGAGAAAAGATTGAGTCTGAATGCAGAGAAGCGCTTCATGGGCTTTGGCCTGAGATTGCTCCAGGTAATGAACGTCATTTGTCACCACGCAGGGGACATTCAGTTCCGCGGAAACTTTCAACAGGCCTTCGTTCACGGTCTTTTGCTCAGGAATCCCGTGCTGCATCAGTTCCAGATAAAAATTCCCTTTTCCGAATATCTGCTGATAGTCATCGGCCGATTTCAGCGCTGCCGCGAAATCTCCCTGGATGAGTTTCTGGGCGACTTCGCCCTTCAAGCAGGCGGATGTTCCGAGCAGCCCTTCTTTTAACTCCGACAGAATTTCTTTATCAATGCGGGGTCGGTAGTAAAATCCTTCCAGGTATCCGGAAGAAACAAGTTTAAGCAAATTCCGATACCCTGTCTCATCTTTAGCGAGAAGGACAAGGTGGGACGGGCCGGGCTGCTGGGCCCCTTTATCAAGCCGGCTGCCGGGGGCGACATACGTTTCACAGCCAATAATCGGTTTCACGCCGTGCTTGACAGCCGTTTGATAAAAATCAATCGTGCCGAAAAGGTTGCCGTGGTCCGTTATGGCCAGGGCCGGCAGTTTATATTCCACGGCCTTTTTCACCAGCTCTTTCACCCGGCAAGCCCCATCCAGCAGACTGTACTGGGTGTGGACGTGCAAATGGACAAAATCGGCATGATACTTCATAAAATTTGAAAACCGTTTACAAGGGTTAAACGGCCTGACGGCCGGCAGTTATTGGGTTGTATTATAGCACACTTCAGGCGGCGGTAAAAACATCGCAGACAACGACGGGACATAGGGGCCTCGAGGGCAGGCCCGGGTTATTCCCATTCAATAGTCGACGGCGGTTTTGAACTGATGTCATACACGACCCGGTTCACTCCGGGGACTTCATTAATGATCCGGTTTGAAATTTTTCCCAGCAGGTCATAGGGAAGTTTGACCCAGTCCGCGGTCATGCCGTCCACGCTCGAAACACAGCGGATCGCGATCACATTTTCATAAGTCCGCTGGTCCCCCATGACGCCGACGGTCTTGATAGGGAGCAGGATGGCAAAAGCCTGCCAGACATCATGATAAAGGCCTGCTTTCTTAATCTCTTCAATGACACGTTCGTCTGCTTCCCGGAGAATGTTGGCGCGCTCTTCGTTAACTTCACCGATAATCCGGATGGCCAGCCCCGGCCCCGGAAACGGCTGACGGTGGATAATATTCTCAGGCAGGCCAAGGTGTTTGCCGATCACCCGCACCTCGTCTTTAAAAAGTTCGCGCAACGGCTCAATGAGCTCGAAGTCCATGTTTTTCGGAAGCCCGCCGACATTATGATGGCTCTTGATAACCGCGGACGGCCCTCCGAGAGGAGACATCGATTCTATAACATCCGGATACAACGTCCCCTGCGCGAGAAAATCCACTTTCTTCATTTTCTTGGCGGTTTCCTGAAACACTTTAATAAACTCTTCCCCGATGATTTTGCGTTTTTGCTCCGGGTCTTCCACGCCTTTAAGCCGGGTGAGAAAACGTTTCGAAGCGTCCACAGTGACGAGATTCATGTGGAAATTGCCCTTAAATGTTTTCTGGACAGACAGCACCTCATTCTTCCGCAGAAGGCCGTGATCGACAAAAATACAGGACAGCTGATTCCCGACGGCTTTCTGTAACAGCATCGCGGTCACAGAGGAATCCACCCCCCCGCTCAAGCCCAGGACGACCTTCTTTCTCCCGACCGTGTCCTGAATCTGCTTGACGGAAGCGTTGATAAATTTATCCATTGTCCACCGCGGCAGGCATCCGCAAATCTGATAAACGAAATTAACAAGAATCTGCGTACCCCGTTGCGTGTGAATGACTTCCGGATGAAACTGAACGCCAAAAATCTTTTTATTACGGTTGGCCATAGCGGCCATCGGCGCGTTCAATGTATGCGCTATCGACACAAAACCCGGCGGCAATTTTGTCAGAGAATCAGAATGGCTCATCCAGCAGGTCAAATTGCTCGGCATGTTGGCAAACAGGTCCTTATTGCTATCAACAAATAGTTCCGCCTGGCCGAACTCCCGTTCTTTGCTTTTCTGCACCTTCCCGCCGAAGACATGAGAAATAACCTGCATCCCGTAACAGATCCCCAGCACCGGCAGCCCTATCTTGAATATGTCCGGGTTCGGCTCCGGGGCCCCTTTATCATAAACACTTAAAGGCCCTCCGGAAAGGATAAGCCCTTTAGGGTTAAGCTTGCGGATCTTTTCAAGGTCAATATTGTACGGAACAATTTTGCTGAAAACCTTATTCTCCCGAATACGGCGGGCTATCAGTTGGGTATACTGGGAGCCGAAATCCAACACCAAAATAAGGTCCTTATAGCGGGGCTTGGTAATTTTAACCGTAAACTTGCTTTTACCCTGGGGCAATTTAAGGCGCAAGGTTTTTTTCTTTTTGATCGCCTTACCAAAGGCCTTGGAGGACAGGACTTTCTTTTTGGATATTGTTTTTTTGGTTTCTCTCATGGGACCCACCTTATTTTGCTCTCTTTTAAAAAACAAGCCACAACGAATTTATTTCCCCATGCCGACACGCTGCCCGACCTGAAACATCTTACCTTCGGTCTGAATGGAAGGGGCAATAATGATTTCAACATCGTGCATTTCCCTGATGTTGCGGGCCCCCAGCGATCCCATCGAGGTCTTCAACGCGCCGACCAGATTCTGTGACCCGTCGTCGACTTTGGCCGGGCCGTTAAGGATTTCATCCAGCGTCCCGGTTGTCCCGACCTTAATGCGCGTTCCGCGGGGAAGATTCGCGTGGGATGTCGCCATGCCCCAGTGGTAACCTTTTCCAGGGGCCTCTTCCGCTTTGGCAAAAGCCGATCCCACCATGGTGGCGTCGGCTCCGGCGGCAAAGGCTTTGCATATTTCACCGCCGATCCGCATACCGCCATCGGTAATAATCGGAATATACCGCCCTTTCCTCTTAAAATAAAAATCCCTGGCGGCCGCGGCATCCACCGTGGCGCTGATCTGCGGGACCCCGATCCCTAAAACGCCCCGGGTGGTGCAGGCAGCTCCCGGGCCAACGCCGACAAGGATCCCGGACGCCCCGATCTCCATCAACTCCAATGATACATCATACGTGACACAGTTTCCGATAATGACCGGAATATCCATGGAGGCGCAAAAATCTTCCAAATCAAGAATTTTATACTCTGTAGAAATATGCTTCACCGCCGCCACCGTTGACTGGACGACAAAAATATCACACCCGGCTTCTTTGGCAATTTGGCCGTATTTCTGGGCGTTCTGCGGGATACAACTCACAACAGCGGGCACCTTAGCCTTTTTGATTTCTTCAACCCGGGTGGCGATTAATTTCTCTTTGACCGGCTTCAGATAAATACTCTGCACAAGTTCTGTCGCTTCTTCCGGGTTAGCTTGTGCGATTTCTGTTAAAACTTCCTCCGGATTATCATAACGGGTCTGAACCCCGTCCAAATTAAGCACCGCAATACCGCCTAGTTTCCCCATGGCGACTGCAAACCTAACATCCACAACACCATCCATGGCCGCAGCCATAATAGGGACTTTAAACTCCACGCCTCCCAGAACAAATTGCGTATCGACTTCATTAGGATTTACAGTCACCATCCCCGGGACCAAGGCGACTTCATCAAAACCATAACATCTTCTCGCCCTTCGACCTATACCAATCCATTCTGCCATAGCTCTAAAACCTCCAAATCATTATCAGTTTAATAGAGATTGTACAATTTTATATTTTTAGATGCCTTAATATAATGGAATTGATGGATAATGTCAATACTTTATATATAGATATTAAAAAAACGGCAGGGTTGCCCCTGCCGTTTGATTTTCCAAAACTGATCTAGCGGTATTAATACATCCCGCCCATTCCTCCGGGAGGCATAGCCGGCATGGGGGCTTTGTTTTCTTCCGGAATATCCGTGACCATAGATTCAGTCGTCAGCAATAAGCCGGCAATACTGGCGGCATTTTGCAACGCTGAACGGGTGACCTTCGCCGGATCAATGATACCGGATTCAAACATGTCCACATACTCATCTTTATTTATATCATAACCGATGTTAATCGCTTCCTGCTTCAAGCGCTGAACAATGACCGCCCCTTCCAGACCGGCATTCGTAGCCAGCTGACGAACCGGCGCTTCCATCGCCATCTGGACGATTTTCGCCCCGGTTAAAGTGTCCCCGGTCAATTTCAGAGAATCAATCACGTCAATGGCCCTTAACAAAGCCACCCCTCCGCCCGGGACAATCCCTTCTTCCACGGCAGCGCGGGTCGCGTGCAGGGCGTCCTCCACGCGGGCTTTCTTTTCTTTCATTTCCGATTCGGTCGCGGCGCCGATATTAATGATCGCCACCCCGCCCGACAGCTTGGCGAGTCTTTCCTGCAATTTTTCTTTATCATAAGACGATTCCGTTGCATCAATCTGATTCTTGATCTGATTGATGCGGGCCTTAATGTCCTCGGTTTTGCCGGCCCCTTCCACGATCGTCGTGCTTTCTTTATCGATCTTCACTTTCTTCGCCTGTCCCAGGTGAGAAAGATCCACGTTCTCCAGTTTAATCCCCAGATCCTCACTGATGGCTTTACCGCCCGTCAGGACAGCGATATCTTCGAGCATCGCTTTTCTGCGGTCGCCGTATCCCGGCGCTTTAACAGCGGCGCATACCAGAGTCTTACGCATATTATTCACAACCAAAGTCGCCAAAGCCTCACCTTCCACGTCTTCGGAGATGATCACCAGCGGTTTGCCGGACTTCGCCACCTTCTCCAGCAAAGGCAGGACATCTTTCAAGCTGGAAATTTTCTTTTCATAAATCAAAATATACGGTTTTTCCAGCTCACACTCCATCTTTTCCAGATCCGTGGAAAAATACGGAGACAGGTAACCCTGGTCAAACTGCATCCCTTCAACAATTTTAAGCTCTGTATGAATCGTCTTGGACTCCTCCACCGTAATCGGGGCATCGGTCCCGACGGCTTCAAACGCTTCAGCAATTTTCTTCCCGATCAGTTGATCATTGTTAGATGCGATGGTCGCCACCTGCTCGACTTCCTTGCTTTTTTTCAGATCAACCTTTTTGGAAAGCTTGCCGATCTTTTCAACCACCTTATCCACCGCGATGTCGATCCCCTGCTTAAGCGCCATCGGGTTAGCCCCCGCCGTTACGTTCTTTAAGCCTTCCCGGTAAATCGCTTCGGCCAAGACCGTCGCGGTCGTGGTGCCGTCACCAGCGATATCAGAGGTCTTTTCCGCCACTTCCTTGACCATCTGCGCGCCCATGTTTTCAAAGGGATCCTCAAGTTCGATCTCCTTGGCTACGGTGACCCCGTCCTTGGTGACAGTCGGAGAACCGAATTTCTTATCCAAAATAACATTGCGCCCCTTGGGCCCCAGCGTCACCTTAACCGCCCGGGCAAGTTTTTCGACGCCGTCCAGAATCAACCGTCTGGCTTCGTCTCCGTATTTAAGTTGTTTTGCCATTTGACTTCTCCTTGTGGTTATTCCGCATTATTTCTCTGAAATTTCGGCCACGCTCTAAAAGGGATCCCCCTTTCAAACGCAAATCTGCTTTATGGCCAAAGGACAGTTCTGCCTTAGTTCTTTGCCTTCTTGACAATGGCCAGGATATCATCTTCCCGCATAATAAAAACATCGTCCCCTTCGCGAGTGGTAATTTCCGTTCCGCTGTATTTGCCGTAAAGGACATGATCCCCGACTTTAACTTCCAGGGCATGGACTGTACCGTTATCCAAAACTTTGCCTTTACCGACAGCCAGGACTTGTCCTTCCTGGGGTTTCTCTTTAGCGGTATCCGGCAAAACAATCCCGCCTTTGGTTTTTTCTTCGGCTTCCAGGGGTTTAATAATAACTCGGTCGGCTAATGGTTGAATATTCACTTCCGCACCTCCTTAAAAGATAAATGAACCGGTTACGTTTAATTCATTGATTTAGCACTTCATTCGGCAGAGTGCTAATTTAATAAAATTCGGTTTTTTTGTCAAGAGTTTTTTTAAAAAATTTTTTTTGTCGTCGGTAAAAAGAAACCCCGCACCCATGATCACGGGGCCGACCAGCCACTCACGGCGCAAAATGGCCTGACTTCTTAACATGCACGCGGACATCCCCGGGACAGAAGACCACGGGCATGCCAAAGGTCTTCGGCGAAGGCGGATAAAAACAACCGGCCACACCCCGCTGCAACCGCCCTCGACCTGGAAAATAAAAAAATTTCAGGAGGATGAAGGAACTCCTGTTGACCACATCAGCGCCATCCCTTTAAAGATCAATGTTTCGTCTAGGTGAGAAACATTCTTTTTCACATAAGGGTAATACAGCGGAGCATAGCCCCCGGTCAGGATCACCCGGGGCACCGAAGGCATTTCCTTTTCAATCTTCCGGATCAGGCCTTTGATCATTTCTCCATAGCCATAATATAAACCGCTTACAATGCTATTCTCGGTATCACGGGCGATCAGGTTTTGCGGTTTGCGCACCCGGACCAAAGGCAAAAGCGCCGTGCGGCAGGACAGGGTTTCGGCGGAAAGCCCAATACCGGGGACAATCACTCCCCCCAGATAATCACCGCGCGCAGAGACAATATCAAACGTCGTGGCCGTGCCCAGGTCAATGACAATCAACGGCGGGCCGTAAAGACATTTTGCCGCGAAGGCCCCGACCAGCCTGTCCTGTCCGACCTGGCCTGGAACCCGGTAACGGTTTTGAATCGGCGGGATGACATTCTTCCCGACAATAACGGGCTTACAGCCAAAAGCCGTCCGGCATACCGAACCGACGCGGCCGGTCAAAGGAGGGACAACGCTGCAGATCATAACACCGCTCACGCCCGGCGCCTTTCGCACCCACCCCTGGCTGACCGCGGTGATTTCTTTTTTCATCTGACGAGCGGTCCCGCGAGAAGAAATCCTGTGTTCTGCCACCACCCGCAAGCCCTTCAAAAAGGCCAGGTGAACGGCCGTATTGCCGATATCCACCGCGACAAGATATTGATCTTTTACATTCTTAATCATAGAAAAATTATTCTAACACACGGTTGAGAGGATGAAAATAAAAACGGCTCGGGAGGTTGATTGAGTGAATTAGCCCCTGATTCCTTAATAACGATTTAGAGCAGCAGGGGCGCTTGAACGAAATCAACCTCCCGAGTCGTGTAATCCCCTCGCTTCCCCCTCATGATTTCTTCCTCCGCGTTTTCTTACGGAACGTGTCCACCGGGTCGCTCGTCCCCAACACCCGCAATTCCTGAATGCGGTCCCTTAAAAGCGCCGCTTTCTCAAACTGCAGATTCCGTGCCGCCAGCTCCATCTGCCGTTCCAGTTCGGAAATCGTACTGGAGACATGAAAGATTTCTTCATCCAGGCCGGCAGTTTCCCAGACAAGCTTTTCCGCGTCCTCATACGCCAGGTCCGCGATTCCCGATGTGTTCACCGCTTTCTCAATCGTACGGGGGATAATATTATTCCGGCGGTTAAACTCCAGCTGAATGGCCCGGCGGCGGTCGCATTCCTCCATCGCCTCCCGCATCGCCGCGCTGATCGTATCCGCGTACATAATCACCTCGCCGTTGATGTTGCGCGCGGCCCGGCCGGACACCTGAATAAGCGAGGTCCGCGAGCGCAGGAATCCCTGTTTATCCGCGTCAAAGATGGCCACCAGCGAAACCTCCGGCAAGTCCAGCCCTTCCCGCAGAAGATTGACCCCGACCAGGCAATCGAATTTTTTCATCCGCAGATCCTGCAAAATCTTGGCCCGGTCAATCGTCTGAATGTCCGAATGCAGATACTTGACTTTAATGCCCTGCTCCTGCAAATAATCCGACAAATCTTCCGCCATCCGCTTGGTCAGCGTCGTCACCAGCACCCGCTC
This sequence comes from uncultured Planctomycetales bacterium, assembly GCA_964489065.1. GTDB lineage: Bacteria > Omnitrophota > Gorgyraeia > Zapsychrales > JANLHA01 > JAGOJP01. Next base: position 212,650 of record CAZAXH010000001.1, read on the forward strand.
ATGCCGCTGAGCCCGCTGACGGGTGACCGCGACAAGATCGTCCACCTGCCCCGCCGTTGGCTTAACGATAATCGGGGGATCCACGATCCCGGTCGGCCGGATAATCTGCTCGGTCATCCGGCCCTGGCTGTCCCGGATTTCATAGGGCCCGGGCGTGGCCGACACGTAAACGCGCTGATGGATGGTCTGCAGAAACTCCTCAAAACGCAACGGGCGGTTATCCAGGCAGGACGGCAGGCGGAACCCGTATTCCGACAGGGTCTCTTTCCGCGCGCGGTCGCCTTCATACATCCCGCGCAACTGGGGGATGGTCACATGCGACTCATCGATGATGACCAGAAAATCCTCAGGAAAATAATCCAGCAGGCAAAACGGGCGGCTGCCCGGCGGACGCCCGGACAAGGCCCGGGAATAATTTTCTATACCGTGACAATATCCGATCTCCCGCAGCATTTCCATATCAAAACGCGTCCGGGTGTTCAGGCGCTGCGCTTCCAGCAGCTTTCCCTGCCGCTTAAAATACTCGACCCGGGCTTCCAGTTCCGCTTCAATCTCTTTGAGCGCCGTCTCAATCCGGGGGGACGACACAATAAAATGTTTGGCCGGATAAATCGCCACCTTTTGCAGGGCGGCCTTGATGTCCCCGGTCAGCGGGTCCAGCTGGAATATCTTTTCGATCGTGTCCCCGAAGAACTCGATCCGCACCGCGTCCTGACGGTAGGCCGGGAACACCTCCACGCTGTCCCCCCGCACCCGGATTTTCCCCCGGGAAAAATCATAATCATTCCGTTCGTACTGGATGTCGATGAGCTGGCCGATCAGCTGATCCCTGTCCAGTTCCTGCCCGCGTTCCACAAACGTCAGGCGGCCCTGGTAATCCTCCGGAGAACCCAGGTTATAAATGCAGGACACGCTGGCCACGATCAGGACATCCCGGCGGGTCATCAGCGATGTGGTGGAGGCGAGGCGCAGACGGTCCAGACGGTCGTTGATGGACGCGTCTTTTTCGATATACAAATCCGTCTGCGGAATGTACGCTTCCGGCTGATAGTAATCATAGTAGCTGACAAAATATTCCACCGCGTTCTCCGGGAAAAACTCTCTGAATTCGCTGTAGAGCTGGGCAGCCAGCGTTTTATTATGGGAAATCACCAGGACCGGCCGGTTAACCCGCTCGACCAGATTCGCCAGAGTAAACGTCTTACCGCTGCCGGTCACGCCCAAAAGCACCTGGGAAGGGGCCCCGGATTGAATCCCTTCCGTGAGTTTGTCAATCGCTTCGTTCTGCTCGGTGACCGGGCGGAATTTGCTTTTAAGAATAAATTTATTCATCATTCCCTTTGAAAAAAGTCGCTCAAGGATAGACACCCGGCGGGAGATACCGGCTATCTGAAGACAGGAAGAATCGCAACCGCGCAAGCCGGGCCGCTACGGCGCGGCCTTCCCCCCCAGAGATTGTGCGATTCGATCAAAAATCCCTTTCACGAGAGGATCTTCCCGGTAACGGGTCCCGGATCTGAACCAGCCCTCTGTCACGGTGGCCACCCGGATTTCAATTTCCGCGATGTCGTTTTTGTGCCGGAGGAACACATTGGCAATGGCGTGCCGCCGGCCCCAAACAGACCAGGAGGCCCGGTCATTGGAAATGAAGAGGACCTGCTGGGCGTCCAGGTCGTTGAACGGATGACGTTCGTAAACGACCGGATCGGTTTCTTCTTCCACGATCCAGCCTTCCTCGGCCAAAGCCAAAATGACCGCCCGCCGGGCTTGTTCAAACGCGGAATGAAACCGGCGGACATACGGATTCCGGCTTTGCAAATAATGCGGGATATAAACTTTAGCGCAGCCGCCAGAAGCAAAAATCAAGCAGGCGGACAGGACAACAACCCAAAACGGCCCCAGGCCCACACTCGGGGCGGCCGCGATGTTTTTCCAAAAACGCATTTCAGCAAATCTTCCCATGCTTATACGGCCGGTCTTTATTCTTTAAAGATTTTTTTACAATCTCCTGTTCGATATCAATTTTCAACCCCCCGCAAAAATCCAGAAGCCGGATAAAAGTATCCGCCAGCTCCTCTCGGAAATTTTCGTCATCTTGCTTCCGGTAAGCTTCCATGGCCTCGGCCAGCTCAGTCACGATAAGCATCAGCGCCTCCCCGACATTCCGTTTTTGGTCCCAAAATCCTTTTTCCACGGCGATCGCATGGCAAATATCCGCCCATTCATTCATGGTTTTCTTCTCGGCAGTGATAGCCACCCTTTACCTCCTTAGTCAAACCTACGGGTTGATATTGTTTTAAGAAATCCCTCATGTCCTTGGGCAGCGGAGCCTCGTTCCTGACTGTCCGGCGGGAAACCGGATGCACCCAGACGAGCAACCCGGCATGCAGGGCGCAGCGCCGGAAGTGCACAGGCAAATCTTTCCGGAACGCATACACCCGTTCCCCCACCAAAGGATGCCCGGCGTCCCGGAAATGGATACGGATCTGGTTCTTGCGCCCGGTTTCAGGGACGACGTCCACGACCGAAAACAGCGGATATTCCGCGCGGACTTTATAATGGGTCACGGCGCTTTTCTTCGCGCTGTTCCCGGACGGTTTCCGGTAACGGTCTTCAATGCCCCGGCGGATCGTGCCCTGGCGGGGGGAAACCCGCCCGCAGACAAAGGCGGTATATGTCTTTGTCACTTCTCTGCGGCGGAACGCCTCCATCATGGCCTTCTGATTGGCTTTGCCTTTGGCAAAAAGAATCACCCCGGATGTTTCCCGGTCTAGGCGATGGCAAGGATAAAGCTTACGTTGATCACGGCCTCGGGGAGCCTGACCAGTTAAGTGTTCCGCCAGAAATGAAGGGGCGTTGACCAAATCAATCATGGACTTCTTTTCCTGTCCCGGAGACGGGATGACCACAAGACCGGAAGGCTTATTAAAAACCACGTAATCATCATCCTGATACACGATTTCAATCATGGCAAAGACGCTTCATGGCGGGGTGAGAAGAGAGGACAACAGCATAACAACATTTCACGCCGATCCGCTGTCCTGCTCATTTTCCACGTACAGGCCTTCCAAGAGATCGGTCATATAATTGAGTTTCTTAAGGACAAGAACCGGGAAGACCACAAAAATCCATATTTGCAGCAACATCGCAAACAGCAATTGCGCAGGGGACAAATTTAATATATTTTCCATACGGAAACTCCAAAATAAAAAACGTTCGGCGGCTCATGCCGGATTCCCGGCGCCGATGGGTTATCCGGCCGATTCCGTCCCTTGACCCAACGTGGTTTCAATAAAGTCGGCGATGCTTTCCGCATCGCGGCTCTTGATGTCGTTAAAATAAATCGCCACGTTAAAAATATCCGTGCCGGGGACAGATTCCGTCCGGACAATAACACCTTGACAAGAGATTTTCTTTGTTTGCGTCTTCCCCTCTTTTTTGCTGGAAAGCAAAAGATGGATGTTCAACTTGGTCATGGGTTCGATATACTTATCAACCTGACAATAAACCCCGGCACGGCTCAAATTCTTAGTCTCTGTCACAACGTCAAAGTCATCGCTGTAAATTTTGACAGGGATATTCCCCTGCGTTCGAGGATACTTCCTGCGATCCATTCCGCTGAATTGTTGATTCACAAATCCTCCTTAAAGCAAAAGGCGGCGTGCTTATTCTGCCGGTTGTGCGCCAGCCGCGGCCTTGGCTTTTTTCCAACAGTTTTGATTGCAATAATATTTACCGTTTCGGTAATACCGTTTTGCTTTCATAACGGCTTTTTTGCAGGCCGCGCAATTCTTCAAAGCTTCATCTTGATCTGCCATAACGTCTTCCAGCTCCTTTCCCTAAGATTAACCATGACACTCACAAAGGTTTCCTTTGAGGATATAAGTATTTCATAAGATACCGGTGAAGGACCTTTTGCCCGTGAATATTTTGCGGAGTCTTGGCAAATTCCAACCCCAAATTATATTGCTCGGAATGCGGCAATTTCTGAATCCACACAACACGGCCAACCAGTTTGACCGTACGGTCATTTTCCACGGAGAACTCCACGGACAAATCCGTGTTAAGCGGGATAAAACTGTATGCGCGGAAACGCAACCCCCCTTCGCTTAAATCCCAACTCAAACACCCTCCAAAAGACGGAAGCGGGGCGCCGTGTGCCGGAGCCCCGGGCAAAACATGAAATTCCACTGCCTCCCGAAAGGCAATTCGTTTGTATCTTCTTTTCTCAAACACTAATCGTATAAAGTCTTTTAATTTTTCTTTTGCTGAATTATAACATAGAATATTCCACTGACAATTATTTTTTTCTGCTTCCCATCCGATTCCTCCCGCCCGGCCCCGGTCGAGCCAAAGGGACGGGGCCTTCACAACCGGGAGCGATACAACAGGCTAATATTCCGCAATTCCTCGTTTACCGCATTTAGACAGCATGATATAATTGTGCCCATGTATATAGAATTTTACGGTTTTAAAGACCCCCCCTTCAATATGACATCTGATCCTGAATATTTTTTTGGCAGTTCGCAACATAGGGATGCCTTTTCCCATCTAATGTACGGTGTGCAACAGCGAAAAGGGATTATGGTCGTAACCGGCGAGATCGGGACAGGAAAAACGACCCTGTGCCGGACCCTGCTCACCCGGCTGGACAGCAATGTCCGCACCGCACTCATCCTCAACCCTTCTTTTTCCGAAATCCAGCTGCTGCAGTTGATCCTGAAAGATTTCGGAATCAGAGGGGACCATAAAAACAAACTCGCGCTGGTCGGCGCCTTAAACGCCTTTCTCATCGAAGAAAATGAGCTCGGCCGCAATGTGGTGATTATCATTGACGAAGCCCAAAACCTGAAAGCCAGCCAACTGGAACAGATCCGGCTCTTGTCCAATATAGAAACGGAAAAACACAAACTATTGCAAATCATCCTTGTTGGACAACCGGAATTGCTGGACAAACTCAAACTGCCCTCCCTGCGGCAGTTAAATCAAAGAGTCGCCGTCCGTTTTCATCTCCTGCCCCTGGACAAGGAGGATCTGCGTCCTTACCTGGCTTTCCGCCTGCAGGTCGCCCGAAAAGAGGACAACGGGCCGCAGCCCGTTCAATTCACGGACAAAGCCATTGACGCGATTCATCTTATATCCAAAGGCACGCCCCGGGTCATCAATATGCTCTGCGACCGGGCCCTGTTAGCCGGCTTTGTTCAGGAAACATTTTCTATTGACGAAAAAATAATATACAAATGCGCCAGAGAGGTAAATTAACAATGAGCATTATCAATGACGCACTGAAAAAGACCCAGAATACCATGAGCCCGGACGGAAACCAAAAAGGGGATCCGGAGGGTTCGTCATCCAGAGCTATCCAGGGATCATCTCCCCAACTTGGCGATGAACGTTTTGCCAAGCCCCCGGCGGGGAAAAACAGCGGCCCGGCAACACCGCCAGCCGGGCACCAGCCCAAGCCGACTCCCTCTGTCTCCCCTCAAGCGCCGCTTAAAATCCGGAAAAGCAAAACCCCTCTTTGGATAGGGCTTGTTGTGGTGGTCTTTTTGGCGCTTACCGCCGGATTATTAAAATTTTTCGGCCAAGGCCCCTTCGCCGCAAAAAACCGCCAGGCCTCTTCCGCCCCGGGGCAGGAATCTCCCGACGGGCTACAGGTTTCCGGAATCATGACCATGGAGAACAAACGCGTCGCTTTAATCAATAATGAAATTTATGAGGTAGGGGACATCGTAAACGGAATGCGTATCGTGGAAATCGAACGGGATAAAGTCCATCTTTCCTACGGGAACCAGAACATAAAGATCCTTAAAGTCCTCGGACATTAAAAATCCGGAGGCACGGTCACATAACGTCCTGGATAGCGGCCTCGATTTCCTTAGGCTCGACGCCATCGGCCACCTTCACGCTGCCGATGGCGGTCAGAAGAACAAAACGGTTTTTCTTCCCCGAGAATTTCTTGTCGTGCTCCATATATTTCATAATATCCGTTAACGACACATACTTGATCCGCTCAGGAAGGCCCGCGGCCGTGATAACGGCATTGAGTTTCTCTACACTGTTGGGGCCGATAAATCCCAAGCGGACGGAAAGGCCGGCCGCGACCCTCATGCCTAAGGCCACGGCTTCCCCGTGTTGATAATCTTTATATCGGTTGGCCGTTTCAATAGCATGGCCGATCGTGTGCCCGAAATTCAGGATCGTCCGCATCCCTTTGATTTCACGCTCATCCTTCATGACAATCCTGGCCTTAATACGGCTGCAGCTGGCGATGACTTCCTGCAAAGCCTTTGCGTCAAGCGCCAGTAATTTTTCCATGTTGTTATGGATATATTCGAAAAAATTCCGGTCGCAGATCGCCCCGTATTTAATAACCTCCGCCAAGCCATTGCGTATCTGCCGTTGGTCCAGGGTAGACAAAAGCGACACATCGCTGAAAACCAGCCTGGGCTGGTAAAAAGCGCCGACCAGGTTCTTTCCCGCGGGCAGGTCAATCGCCACTTTCCCGCCGATAGCGGAATCAATCTGCGCGAGAAAAGTGGTCGGGACCTGCACATAAGGAATCCCCCGCCGGTACGCAGCGGCGACATACCCCGCCAGATCTCCGATCACGCCGCCGCCGAACGCCAGGATAAATATTTTTCTTTTTACGTTATAGCTGGCGACCTGTTCGATCAGGTTAAACGCCTGAGCCGCGGATTTGCTTTCTTCCCCGTCCGGGACCTCAAAAAATTTGGTCGTAAACCCGCCTTTCTTCAACGAGGCACTTAATGCCCTCCCGTGCAACTGCCGGACAACCGGATTAGTGATGATGACAGCATCGTCTCCCAGGCCGAGAGACTTCAACCTGGCTCCCAGCTCCGGTAGACTTTTATGCCCGATGATAATCTCATAACTATTCTCGCCCAGATCAACCTTAATATTGATCATGACGTCGTCCTCCCTTTTACCCCGTTGCGTTATAAGGCAGACACATTCACTCCCAGTTTTAACCCCCAACGGACCACTTCCTCCCAAAGAAAATCCAGCAGCCCCAAATTAAGCCCGGCAAAAACAATCACAAGCCCGATGGGTTCCAGCCGAACATAGCTCTTCAGCCATCATGTCGGCAAAACCCCCATTACGACCCGCGACCCGTCCAAAGGGGGAATCGGAATCAGATTAAAGGCCGCTAAAAGCAGATTCAGGAGAATCACGACACTGAACAGGTCCCGGGCAAAAGGGACAACGGGGGTGACCTTCAGCAACAGGCTGGCAAAAAGGGCAAGCCCGATGTTCGTAGCCGGTCCGGCTAATGCCACCCAAATCATATCCCGTTTGGGAACCCGCAGGTTAGAAAAATTAATCGGAACCGGCTTAGCCCAGCCGATCGGCGACAAGCCCATGAACTTCAATACGGCAGGGACAACAAATGTCCCCCAAGGGTCAATATGCCTCAACGGATTCAGCGTCAGCCGGCCGGCCTGGCAGGCTGTCCCGTCACCCAAAAAATACGCCATCCAGCCATGAGCGACCTCATGCATAATAACCGAGACAAACAAAACAACGACTAAGAGGATAATATCACCCATGGGGTAGCGAGGGGCCCTGTCCTTCTAATATCTCAGAGCACATAACTGATTCGGTTGACAAAAATGACCGGATGAGACGTATTCATCTCGGGGAGAACAACGCCCTCCACACTGACCTTGTTGTGGAGGAAAATATCAAACAGGCGGCGATAGCCCTTCAGATAATAGGATTGGTTATTTCCCAGAACGACGCTATGACGGATATCCGCCGAGAGGGTCTCCTGATTGACGTCAATAATAATTCCCTGAACGGATATCCAGTTGGGATCCTTCTGGGGTCGCGCTTCCTCAGCGGCCTGGGCTTCTTTACGGGCGGCTTCTTCCGCCATGCGCTTTTTCACGTAAATATTTTTTATCGGTAACTGGACCACCCGTGCCGGGGGCACAGGGAGGTCGGTTCGTCTGACATATTCAGCCGCCACCCAGCCATAGCTTTCATCAATAGGCTCAATTTTAGCCCACTGCAAATCCGGCTGGTCCAACACCCGGACCAAAGTTTCTTTTTCGACCTGGCCAAGGATCGCCGACGCGATACGCGGCTGAGCCCGGATATTCACCCGGTCCCCCAAGACTTCGGCAATCTCTTCACTCAGCATCTTCACATATTTTGCGCTGATATAACTGTCCGCGTTCTCCGGCAATTTAATTTTATACCAGTCATAGTCCTTGGCGACAACGACAACTTTGTCCCCATTCAGCAATTGACCAATCTTTTCAAAATTCGTGTTCTGCCCGGCCCGGATGTTGAGATAATTTTGAGTGCTGATCTCACCGACAAAAGGGAAAAAGTCTGCATCTTCTGCGCAGCCCTTCCCGGGGAAGGCTTCTATTCCCATACCGGCGATAAGAGCCGCCACGGCCAGAGGCAAAAGCCCCCTCCCCCCCCGGCTGAAAAACAGACGAAGCGATCCGGCTCTTCTCCCCATAAAAATGTTATTTCTTCGCAGGCGCACTGGCGGCTGGCTCTTCTTCTTTTTTGACTTTTGTTTTCTTCGCCTTAACCTTCAAAATTTTCGTTTTCGGCAGGGCCACGACCTTCTGCCCTTCCTTCCACAGGTCTTTTTTCATAAGATCTTTGATGCGTTCAAGACGCGTCAACACGGTCCGCTGCTGTGCTCCGGCCGTATCGACCCGCAAGGATGAATGTAGCGACATAATTATAATCTCCTTATTAAACAGTCTTTATACTTCTTTTTTAATTCCTGCGACACCACTTTGGCTTCTTCTTCAGCAGGGAATTTCCCTACGCACACAATGGAATACTGCCCTTTAGGGACCACCATAATATCGTAGCCCTTATCCTGTAATTGCATCGCCTCCTTTTGCGCCATGTCTCTTTTTTTAAAAGATGCTACCTGAATAGTATAGAACTTGTCAACAACTTTTTCTTCCCCGGATTCTGCGCGGTCCGGGGCGCCGGAGCCAGCCGCATTCTTATCTAACTGCGCCAACGGTGTCGGCGCCGGAGCCGGACCCTCTATCTTACTATCAGGATTAAGGTTCGTGGCTTCCGCTTCTGGGGCGACCGACGGCTGCAGGGCTTCCTGTACCGCCAGGTCTGGATGGAGCATCCTTAAAATCATCGACTTGCTCACCCTTTTCCCTTTCTCCATGCCCAGGGAAAAAGACATGACCATGATCACCACCACCGCCATCATCAGGATCGTGACATTTTCGATGGACAAACTCAACTTACCGCCAAAAAATGTCCGCCGTTCCGGATACGCCGGCGACTCCTTGGCCTTGGGGAAAAGTTCAAATTGAGTTGGTTTCCTTTGAAAAATAGACATAAAGTATTATTATCTTATCCTTTAATATTACTCAAGTAATCTCTGAATTTTTTTCGCTTATAGAGCTCGGTAAAGACCTTGACGACTTTGGGATCAAATTGGGTGCCGCTGTGCATCTGGATTTCTTTGACAGCCGCCGGCACGTTCAGCCTTTCCCGGTAAGGCCGGCCGCACACCATCGCTTCAAAGGCATCCACGACCGCCATAATCCTGGCTCCGATAGGAATCTGCTCCTTCTTCAACCCTGAAGGGTATCCTGTCCCGTCATATTTTTCATGATGATACAACACCAAAGGCAGGACCGGCCCCAGAAACTCCACCGGCCTGATCAATTCCGCGCTTTTATTGGGAAGTTCCCGGATGACATTAAACTCTTCCGGAGTCAGCTGGCTCGTTTTAGAAAGGATCTCATAAGGCACATCAATCGCGCCCGCGTCGTGCAGCACACTCGCATAAAAAAGGCAATCAATTCCATCCTGCCCGATATTGAGCATTTCCGCGATGGACTTCGCGATATAAAAATAAACCGGGGTGTGAGGGCCGGTACGGCGGCCCTGTTTTTCAAGCAGCTTATCGATCAGCTTAATGCTCCCAAGGATCGTTTTCTGCTGCTGTTCATAAAGCTGCAGGTTCTTGATAGCGGTGACCGACTGTTCGGCGAAAACGGACAACATCTCCCGGTCGAACTCGGTAAAAGGGGGTTCTCCGCTGCTTCGCCGGATAAAGATGGCGCCGATATTATCGTCGGCCACCATAGGGAGCCCCAGCAGCCTCTTCTCATGAATCGCGTAGCCTTCGGTGACCTTGATTTCTCTTTCCGGAATTTTTTCAAGATCGTTTCTCTTGTCGAGTAAAATATTGATCCTGTTGTCAAAAATCGCCACCAGCACAATCTTTTTTTTATCCGGGTCCAAAAGGATAACCCGCGCGGCTCTTCCCCGGATAAACTGACAGAGAAGCCGGGTCAGGCGTAGGGACAATTCCCTGACATTGTAAGTCGAATTGACCAGGCGGTATACCATATGCACGGCCGACAAAATCCGCTTGTACCGCTCATGCGTCTTGATCTCGTACTTATTCTGGAAATAATGACTCTTCGGCCTGGGCATGAATTCTCAACTTAAACTTTCGTGTACGGGTTAAATAATTTTCTGTGTTCTTCCAGTGCGAAGTGGTCGGTCATGGACGCGATGTAATGACAAATCGTCTGGTATTTTTCTTTCCGGGTGTATTCCCGGTCCCGGCTGTAAACATGATACGGCAGCTGCTGGGGGTCACTGTCATAGACGCTGAAAAGGTCATTAATAATGCGTTTGGCTTTATTGGTCATCCGCAAAACCCGGTAATGGTTATACAGCTTGGCATTAATCAGTGTCTGAAGAGAATCCCTTTCCCGGCGCATCGAAGCGCTGAAGCCCACGATGCTTCCCTTAAACGCCTTAACGTCCCGGGATGATTTAAACCGAAGCCCCCGAAGACGTTGATCGGTTGTTTTCATCAGGTCTTTAATCTGCATATCAATGAGTTGCTTGACAACCTGGCTTTTTAAAAGTTCACGGCTCATGGCTCCCGGCCGGATGTCCCGGCGGGCCTTCTCCCACAACCGGCTCGACACGAGGTCCTCCTCCTGGAGGCATCCCGAAGTCAGCCCATCGTCAACGTCGTGATTTAAATAGGCCAATGAATCCGCCACGTCCACAACTTCCGCCTCCAGCGTGGTTCCCTCTCCGATCTCCTTCCCCGCCGTCGCCGGCACATCATACAGGCTGCGGTGCTTCAGGATGCCGACCAGGACCTCCCGGGAAAGGTTCAACCCGTCAAAATCCGGATATCGTTTTTCCCGGCTGTGGACAATCTCAAAACTGTGCTGATTATGATTAAATCCTCCCAGGCGGGCGTCTTTCATAATTTTATTCAGGGCTTCCTCTCCGGCATGTCCAAAAGGAGGATGGCCGAGATCATGGGCCAGGGCGATCGCTTCGATCAGGTCTTCATTCAAACGCAGACAACGTCCGATCGTCCGGCCGATCTGCGCGACTTCCAGCGTATGCGTCAAACGGGTCCGGTAATAATCCCCCTCCGTGACGATAAACACCTGAGTCTTATATTCCAGCTTCCGGAAAGCCGCGCAATGAACGATCCTGTCCCGGTCCCGCTGATAACAGGTGCGGTAATCATGCGCCGGCTCCGGATAAATCCTCCCCGAGGATTCCCGGCTCTTCATCGCGTACGGAGCCAAATTCTGTGTTTCAAGTTCTTCAATATCTAAACGGTTACGCATGCCTCTCCCCTGTCACCAGCGCCCTCAAGATGCCCCCGTCAGGCTTTGCCTGCCTGAGCTTTCTTAAGCAGTTGAAACAACGTCCTCATGGATTGAGAGATCACCCGGGTGCCGTTAACAACCGGCATAAAGTTCACGTCCCCTTTCCAGCGCGGGACCACATGCATATGCACGTGTCCAGGGACACCGGCGCCCGCGACCCGGCCCAGATTCATCCCGACATTAAACCCGTCCGGCTTCAGGACTGTCTGCAAAAGCCGCTTGCTGGCAGACATCAAGTCAAAAAAGTCCAGCCGTTCTTCTGGGCAGAGTTTATCCAAGTCGCTTACATGCCTGGCCGGAATAATAAGGGTGTGTCCGTTATTGTAAGGATACAAGTTCAGGACGGCGAAACTGTGCCGGGAGCGCGCAAAGACAAGATTCTTCCGGTCCTCCTGCTCCTTGAAAATCAAACAGAACACGCAGCCGTTTTTTTGATTGATCGCGTCCGTGACATATTCATGGCGCCACGGGGCCCATAATCGGTCCATAAATTATTTCACCTTGATAATCTGGCCTTTAACCCCTTTGTCGAAAACAGTCAATATCCCGTAGGAACAACATGAGGCGCAAATCCGGTCATTAGGCGTCCCAGGGTTAAAATACAGAATCCCGTCCCGGACTTCGTTAAAAGATTCGTGCGAATGGCCGAAAATAATAACGTCGACTTTAGTTTTCTTGAAACGCTCCCTGACTCTTTCCAGCAAGGACTTGGGAGCGCCTTCCCCGTGGTATATCCCGAGCACCTTATCCCCGCAGGAAATCGTCATGTCCGCCGGGAGTTCTTCGCGGATATCGGCCCCGTCCATATTCCCATAAACGGCTTTAACCTCCTGCAGAGCCGACAACGTTTTGAGGGTTTCGAGCGAACCGATATCCCCGGCGTGAACAATTAGGTCAACCGTTTTAAAATCCTGCAACATCTGGGGCGGCAAGGGCCGGCCGTGCGTATCAGATACGACCCCGATCTTCATGGCGCACCCGCCGGGACAATATAAGGTTTATTATAAAAATTTAACAGCGTATTCACTTCATGTTCGTTCCAAATCCACATGCTTTCCTGCAGGGCCTTCACCCGGGTATTTTCATCCAGAGAGCATAAAGAGATCAGTATCCTCTTCTGCGGTTTCTGGATAATCTTCTTGGATTCCTTCAAAATGGACGAAATATCCTGCTCCGTTAACGGATCCCAATTAAGCACAATGCACCATTCCCCGTCCTGGGTTTGCGCTTTAATCACGTCATAATACGTTCCGGACCCTTTCCGCGCTTTTGTCGTGCTGATAGCCTGAAAAAGAGGCAATTTATAGCGGCGGTTATTAATCTGCACAGCGTCATCTTCAAAACAGTATAACAGTTCCACAATGCGGGTCGGCAGATCTTTCTGGAAGCAGTGATTGAATTCCCGGATCACGCGTTCCATTTCATCCTTAAACGCCTGCCGCTGATGATCCTGGGCGGGATCAAAAGTCCGCAGTTTTTTCTGCAGGACAAACTTCAGCCAGGCCCCGAAAAATTTATCCTTGATATAATAACTTGCCCCGTTCTTCATCACGAAACCCTGCTCGACCAGGCGGTTCAATTTAGGAGACACAAGTCCCTGCCGGACACCCAGCCCGGCCGCCAACTCCTTGATACGCTGCTTTTCAGCCGCCAGGGCAATCAGGATGGCCGCGCATATCCGGTTGCCTTTGCCTTCGCACAGCGCATGGACGGTAACTTCAAAATACTGGCTGAGCACACCCCAAGGATCAAACAGGACATTTTCGACCGCCTGAATCATCAAGGGATTAAAAATCTCCGGCTGCCCGTATAATCGGGACAACATTATCAATTCTTTAGAAATAACCGTCAAATACAATGGATGTCCGCCCGTGAAGTCCACGAAAAAATTTTTCAGGTCTTCACTGATCTTAATCTCTTTCAGGAGGAACCCGATAAAATCCCGGCTCGCCTTCATGGAAAAAGGCTCAATGGGGACGACTTCAAAATTCCCGAACAGAAGTGACAGGCGTTCGGAAATAATCTTGGTGGCCAAAACCGGACAGGAACTGGTGACGACGTACAGGCATTTCTTCTGCGTCATAATACATTTCCCCAACTCAGCATAGACCCCTTCCATGCCTAGTTCTTCCAGGGCATGGAACTCGTCAAAAATAATGAGGCAAAAGAAACGGGACTCCTGGGTAAAAACTTGCGGGAGGGAAAGGATCTCACTGTACGCTTCCTGCAAGCGCTGATGCGCCAAAAGGCCCTGTATTTTCTTGACACTTTTGGCTGTTAAAGGCAGTTCGAAGCGGACGCCTTCCAATAATAGATTGATATCGTCATGCAGGGGCTTTTGAGTCAGGCGGGAATAATGATACAACAAGCCGCCAACGAACTTAAAATAAAAAAGTTCAAAATCCTTATATTCCAGATCCAGATACAACGGAACGATAATCGGGTCATCCAGTTCCGCGACAAATTTCTCCAAGATGGAACTTTTGCCGAGGTGTCTGCCCCCCAAAAATGCGATGTTCTGGCGGTACCCCTCTTTGAGATCCAAGACCCGTCTTTTCAGCAAATCCAACATGTCCCGGCGGTCAAAAAAAGCATCCAAATCAATACGGCTCATGACGATTCCTCATCGTTAACGGGGCAAATAATACAACGGATTACTTGCCTGTCCGCTTTTTCTGATCTCAAAATAAACCAACCCGCCCATGCCGTGAGCACCAGCCAGAGCGAGCCTGTCGCCTTTGGCAACGTGATCCCCGACATGAACAAGGACCTTGGAATTCATGGAATACACAGAATGAAACCCGTCCAAATGATCCAGAATAACGGTGTGTGCGTAACCTTGCAAATAATCCGCAAAAACGACTGTGCCGGCTCGGGAAGCGGCAACGCCTTCCCCGGGGGGAACCTGAATTCCAATCCCTTTATGGCTGATCCCCTGTCCCGCCTGATTAAAATACCGGACAACTTGTCCTTGAACCGGCCACGCGAATTCATTTTTGTTCGGGTCACTGCTTTTCGCGACAAGGCTTTTGGTTTCATTGGCCCCGGGGATAAACAACAGCTGTCCCTCTTCCAAGCGGGCCGCGTCCGGGATTTGATTGATCTGAATAACCTCGTCAATACTGACGTTATACGCCTGCGAAATACTCCACAGCGTCTGTCCGTGCTGAACCGTATGGTAAACCCCTGGTTTCTGGATTGACGCGAGAGGAAGGGTGTCTGATGGTTCCAGGGTGGCGCAACCAGCCAAACTGCCCACAAGAACACTTATCCATAAAAACCGCATCAAGCCGCGATACGCGTCAAATTGACTTCGGAAACGGAAAATGCCAGGACTCCTTTTTCTCAGTCTTCAACCAATGTCCAGCCAAAAAGAATGGAGCGAGGGACGGGAATCGAACCCGCGTATTCAGCTTGGGAAGCTGATATTCTACCATTGAATCACCCTCGCACTTACAATCAAATTTTTATTGATGCTATTAAACCAAAATCCTTCGGCTCGTTCGCTTGGGCTCACTCGCTTAAGGATCAATTCGCATTTCTCATTTACACTTTATAAATTAAATGCTCATTGAATAACTCCGTGCTGCTATCCACAGGGTTCACGATTCATTCATTCTAACAGAGTTTAATCTTTCCAAAAAGGATTTTGTCGTCCCCCTGACCCGGTCGCTTAAACACACCGCGCGGGTCACTGCGACACGGTTCACCCCCTGCTCTGTCAATCGTGATAAATTCTGTAACGTTATACCCCCGATCGCGTATACCGGAACCTGGGATACCCTGACCACCTGCGTCAGCAGCTTCATATCCATCGGGGAACGTTCGGGTTTCGTGAGGGTTTTAAAAACCGAGCCGAACCCAATATAATCCGCTCCTCCGGTTTCAGCCTGGCGAGCCTGGGTGAACGTCTGGCAAGAAATGCCGATGACAGCTTTATGTCCCAAAATTTTTCGGGCGGCCGAAAGCGGGATATCGTCCTGTCCCAAATGAACCCCGGAAGCGCCGGCGGCTAAAACCCAGTCAACCCGGTCGTTCACAATAAAAGGGACTCGCTGCCGCAAAAACCCCAGTGCCTTCTGGATAAACCGCAGAGAATCACGCGTTTTCCCGTTTTTGTCCCGTAATTGTACTATAACCTCGCCGGCACGTACAGATTCTTTTAAAATTTTAAACAACACCGGGTAATCGTGAACCTGCGTGTCCAAAATAATATAAAGCCTTGCCCGCAACAACTGTCTTCGAATCTTATCCATAACGCATGTCCCGTTTTTTTCCGCCTTTACAGGCTCCGGCGCACAGGGAGAAGCGCTTTCTGTTCCAGAACATAAAGCCTGTACCGGAGGCTTTTCAAGACCTCCGCCTGGCCGGGATCAAAAAGCTTAGCGAACTCCTCCAAAACCCGGATAGATTCTTTGACCCTTTGAGCGTTGGCGTAAAAAATATCCACCACACTGCTTCGCGTCAGTTCGGCCGGGACCGAAAAACGGCCCTGATCACGGGCCACCTCCCGCGTCCTCACCCCTTCGCACCTCCAGGCCGCCGACACCGCGCCGGTCAACGCGTGCCGGAGGTCCTTAAATTGTTTTGTCAGAGAACGGCTGTTCCACACAAACCGACAAACATCCTCGCAAACTCTTAACCCTTCTTTCGCCCTGTTAAAATTCGCGTCAATAACACGGTAAATGTTTTTATCTAATTTTTTCCGCACGTTTTCTTTATCGTTTCGATAATATGCGTCGTGGAAAGGCCTCTGACGTATGTCACAAGCTCAACATGGCCTCCCTGGGCCTTCACAATATCTTCCCCAACAACGGCCTTCCCTTTCCAGTCCGCCCCCTTAATCAGGATATCCGGTTTGACAGCCTTAATCAGCCGGTAAGGGGTTTCCTCATCAAAAATCGTGATCCAGTCCACGCATTCCAGAGCCGCCAGCACCTCCGCCCGGTATTGCTGTTTATTAATCGGCCTTTGCGGGCCTTTGATGCGCCCGATAGACCGATCGCTGTTCAACCCGATGATAAGGCAACGGCCGCCTTTCTTGGCCTTCATCAGATACCGCACATGCCCGGCGTGCAAAATATCAAAGCATCCATTCGTAAAGGCGATCTTCCGTCCATCTCGCCTGGCCCGGCGCACATGCCGCAGGAGCGTTGATACAGGAACCACTTTGGAAAGCATCCGTCCCCCCCCCCTCACGCCGCCCCAAGAATAGTTTCCACGCATTCGCAAAGACAATGGATGATGCAAATATGCGCTTCCTGGATTCTGGCGGTGTTTAAACTCGGCACAACGATCCTGACATCAGCCAAAGGCGCCAGCTGGCCCCCGTCCCGGCCTGTCAGGGCGATCACCGTGATGCCCATCGTCCTGGCCTGGTTCACCGCTTTAATGACGTTCGCCGCCATCCCGCTCGTGGAGATGGCCAAGGCCACGTCCCCTTTCCGCCCCAGGCCTTCTATCTGCCGGGAAAAAACATGCTCAAATCCGTAATCGTTCCCCAACGCTGTCAAAGCCGAAGTGTCTGTCGTCAAGGCTATGGCCGGAAATGACGCCCGCTCTTTCTGAAACCGGCCGATGAATTCCGCCGCAAGATGCTGGCTGTCAGCGGCTGAGCCGCCGTTGCCGAATACCAGCAACTTCCTGTCCCGGCGCAGCGCCCGGACAATCACATCAATAGCCCGTTGAATCTCATGTCCGTTCTGAAGAAGCGCTTGCTTCTTCACGGCGATGGATTCCTCAAAAATCCGGCTGAGATCGCTTAATATCTGTTGTTTCATCGCCTTTACCCGACACAAAACACTTTTGACATCTTATATAAATCCATATCGATCGACTTGTGTTTCTGCACCGCCTTCTCTATGTCGACGGAATGCAGTTTATTATGTCTGATACTGACCATCTGGCCAAAATGGTTATTTTTGACCAATTCCACGGCCTTGACACCAAACTGGGTCCCAATGATCCGGTCATACGCCGTAGGCGTTCCCCCTCTTTGAATATGGCCAAGAATGCTGACACGGGTATCAAATCCCGTTTTTTCTTCAATAATTTTTGCCACCGTTTCCGCCACCCGCCCGAACCTGCGGTCCCCCCTTTTTCCATCCGGCGTTTTCATGTCCGACAGCTCTTTAATACGGGCCCCTTCCGAAACAACCAAAAGGCTGAACGTTTTGCCCCGCTTATGCCGCAGTTCCAGTTCCTTGCACACATGATCCATCCCGACTTCAATTTCCGGGACAAGGATAAGATCCGCGCCGCCGGCAATCCCGGCTTCCAAAGCAATCCACCCGGTATACCGGCCCATCACTTCGATAACAATAATACGGTGATGGCTTTCCGCCGTCGTGTGCAAACGGTCAATACACTCCGTCGCCACGTTGACCGCCGTGTCGAACCCAAAGGCGTACTCGGTCCCCGACAAAGCGTTATCAATGGATTTCGGAACCCCCACAACCTGAATCAACCCGGCTTTATAAAGATCCAGGGCGACTTTCAGCGTCCGTTCGCCCCCGACAGCGATTAAAGCATCCATCCCGCTGCGTTTATAATTTTCGCCAATCTGCCGGACATGCTCCGGGTTGTCAAACGGATTCACCCGGCTCGTCCCCAAGATCGTTCCGCCCTTGTCCAAGATTCCCGACGTCATGCGGACATCTAACACCCGCATATCATAATCGATCAGGCCCTGCCATCCGTTTTTGATGCCGGTGACCAAATAGCCTTCCTGGATAGCGCTGCGCACGACGGCCCGGATCACCGAATTGAGCCCCGGACAGTCTGCGCCGCCGGTTAAAATACCAAGTTTTTTCATGGTGGTTTCCTTAGTTTAGGCCGAAAATAAATCTATATTTAAACACGATAACCTTGATAAGGGACATTCAGCGGCCCTTCCTGAGCCTCTTCGGGTTCTTTCGGCCGCTTCGGCTTTCTCTGTCCGGGGATAATCTTAGAAATATGAATCCGGACACTGGGCGTTTCCTCAATCCCGATGGTATCCTGCACTTTCCGTTTCACCAGATCCTGCAAATGCGCCGTCATTTCCGGGATATTCACGTCCGTATTTAAGATCAGACGCGCGTTAATTTCCAGCCCCTTCTTCCCCACCCGGATGCTGGAACGGACTTCCCGGACCTCCTCAACACCGGCGATAACCCGCCGGGTCAAGTCTTCCAGCGCGTCAAGGGAAACACTCACGCGTCCGGTCGGGTTATCAAAAGCGATGGTTTTTTCCCGCTGTTTTTCATCCGACATGGCCTTAACAAAAACATAGTTCAGCCAGAGTATGAGCAACCCGCTCCCGGCCATAAACACCCGTTTGTCCGTGTCGAAATGAACGGCTTGCAGATAGGCCATGACATCATTCAGGGGCAATAACGCATAGCCTTTATAATGCGTAACGAACAGGACCAGCACCACTCCGACAAACATGGTCAAAACCCCATAAAACAACATACCAAAACGGGCCACTATTTTCATGATTCCCCCCTCTCAATACCTTGAATGTTGACATTAATATCTTTAAGATCGATGTCAACGGTCTTGTCAATAGCGGCGCGTACCGCTTCCTGAATCTGCCGGGCTGCATCATGAAGGTTCAACCCGAAACGCACCTTGACTTTCACCTCGATCGTGACCTGGCTGTTCTTCTCTATCGTAACGGCTATCCCCGGAATCTTCTTCACCCCCACCAAATCCACGAGATGGCTTCCGAAATCTTTCGTCAGCAGCGTCACACCCGGGACAGTCATAACCGCGGATTGAATAATATCCGCCAGAACCTGCTTATGAATTTTAATGGAACCCAGCTCCACCTTATTGAGGTCTTTCACGGGGGGCCTCCTTTGGATTAACATAATAAACACTCTAACAACGCAGGCAGGACGAAAAAACACGCGCGTTATTTTATCGGTTCATCTTTACGTAAATTCTTTTCCAAGAAATGCGTCGACACGTCTCCGGACTGAAACAACGGGTGGTCCAGGATTTCCATATGCAGAGGAATTGTTGTCTTAATAGGGCTGACGTACAACTCCTCCAAGGCACGGCGCATAATCTTAATCGCCTCCGGCCGTGTCGGGGCGTGGCTGATCAATTTCGCGACCATCGAGTCATAGAACGGGCTGATGACATATCCCGGATAAATGTGCGTATCGACCCTAACCCCCAACCCCCCCGGCAGGTTCAATTCTTCGATCTTGCCCGGCGACGGCATAAAATTGTTATAAGGGTCCTCCGCGTTGATCCGGCATTCGATAGCCGCCCCCTGGATCACAACCTGTTCCTGCTTCAGTTTGAGTTTCTGGCCGGCCGCCACCGCTATTTGCTCCTTAATAAGATCTATGCCGGTCACCATCTCCGTGACCGGATGCTCCACCTGAATGCGGGTGTTCATTTCCATGAAGTAAAATTCACCCTGGCCGTCGAGCAGGAACTCGATGGTCCCCACGCCGACATAATTCACCGCCCGCGCCGCTTTCACGGCGGTATCCCCCATTCTTTTCCTGATTTTCTCGTTTAAAGCCGGAGAAGGAGACTCTTCCAGAAGCTTCTGATGGCGGCGCTGAATACTGCAATCCCTTTCGCCCAGGTGTACGATATTGCCGTGCATATCAGCGAGAATCTGAAACTCGATATGCCGGGGATCAGAGATATATTTTTCGATATACACATCCGGATTCCCGAAATTCACCTCGGCTTCCTTCTGGGCCATCGCAAACGAACTTGTCAAAGTCACGTCATTATGGCAGACCCGCATGCCTTTGCCGCCGCCGCCGGCCGCGGCTTTAATAATGACGGGATACTTAATCTTTTTAGCCAGGTCCAGGGCCTCCTCCTGGTTTTTAACGATCCCTTTCCCGCCCGGGATCAAGGGCACGCCGATCTTCCGCATGGTTTCGCGCGCCTGGACCTTGTCCCCCATCAGGCGGATAGCCTCGGGGGTTGGACCGATAAACTTAATGTTACAGGACTCGCAAATCTCCGCGAAATGCGCGTTCTCCGCCAAAAACCCGTACCCGGGATGAATCGCCTCAACGTCGGTAATCTCCGCGGCGGCAATAATGGACGGAATGTTTAAATAACTGTCCGCGCTTTTAGCCGGCCCGATACAGACCGCCTCATCCGCAAAGCGGACATGCAAGGAATTCCTGTCCGCTTCAGAATAAACGGCGACCGTGGGGATCGACAGCTCCCGGCAGGCCCGGATAACGCGCAAGGCAATTTCCCCGCGGTTTGCAATTAATATCTTGGAAAACATGAATCACCTTAAACCTTTGTCTTATACAGATTCTATTTCGAATAACGTCTGTCCGAACTCAACCGGCTCCGCATTATCAACAGCAATTTTTACGATTTTCCCCCGGACCTCTGATTTAATTTCATTCATCAGTTTCATCGCTTCCACGATACAGACAACCTGCCCGATTTCGACCGTCTGCCCCTGCTCCACGAACGGCGGCGATTCAGGCGATGGCGCCCGGTAAAACGTCCCGACCATGGGGGACGAAATAATCTTTAAATTACTCTGGGCCTTGGCACCCGTGCCCCCCCCTTCCGCCGGGGTTGGCGCGGACGGCGCAACAGGCATGCGGTATTCAACCGCCGGGCGGATCACGGTTCCCCCCGTTTCCAGAGCGGCTTTCTTAATCTTCAGCTTCTCCCCTTCCCGTTCCACCTCAATTTCCGTCAACTCATTTTCGTTCATCAACTCCACGATCGCTTTAATATCTTTAAGATTCATTTTTCACCCTTTCAACATAGATCCCGGTTCGGGTATCGATTTTCACCCAGTCATCGACATTGATAAAAAGAGGGACTTGCACAACGGTCCCCGTTTCAATTTTTGCGGGCTTAGTCCCCGACCTGGACGAATCCCCTTTAATTCCAGGCTCGGTCTCAGCGATCCTGGCGGTAATAAAATTCGGGAGATTGATCTTCACGATTTTATCATTATAACTCAAACCGGACACCGTGAGGCCTTCCAATAAAAATTTTTCCGCGCCCCCGACCTCCTCGTCTGTCATACTAACCTGCTCGTAGGTGGTGTGGTCCATAAAACAAAAATGGTCACCGCTGTGATAAAGATATTCCAGTTCCTTTTCTTCCAAAGCGATGTCTTCCAGCTTGTCCGCTGTTTTAAACGTCCGCTCGATAACATTGCCGGTCTTTAAATTCCGTAATTTAACGCGCACAAAAGCGCTCCCCTTCCCGGGTTTGACATGATGGTATTCATTGACCAGGCAAATATCGTTGTCAATAAGCAACCCCATCCCTATATCAAGCTGATTAATTGTGATCGTCATATCTCCTCCGTTTTCAAATTAATTTCTTAGAAAATTTTTTAATATAAATATTATTTTATATCTTGGCTTAATATTTCATACCCTGTTTCGGTGACAAGAACCATATCCTCAATCCGCACCCCGAACTGTCCCGGCAAATAGACTCCCGGTTCAACAGTAATCACCATCCCCGGAGTCAGGATATCCTGGCTACGGACGGATAGGCTCGGAGATTCGTGGATATCCATCCCCACTCCATGCCCGAGAGAGTGGCAAAAATATTTATCTAAACCTTGATTTCTTAAATAATTACGCGCTTCCCTATCAACAGCGGCCGCTGAAATTCCCGGACCGATTTTGGATATCGCTACCTGCTGCGATTCGGCCACAGCGTCGTAAACCTTTCTCGCAAGAGGAGTTATTTTACCTAAAAAGAACATCCGTGTCAAGTCAGACTTATACCCGTCCTGATGAATTCCAGCGTCCACCAGCAGAATATCGTTGCGCAGCAAACGCCGCCCGGTCACCCGCGCGTGCGGATAAGCCGAATGGGGGCCGGAGGCGA
Source organism: uncultured Planctomycetales bacterium (assembly GCA_964489065.1). Lineage (GTDB taxonomy): Bacteria > Omnitrophota > Gorgyraeia > Zapsychrales > JANLHA01 > JAGOJP01. The sequence continues at coordinate 235,182 of CAZAXH010000001.1, forward strand.
CAATAGGAGGAAAAGAAAACAGGACTTTCCTGGATTTCACATAACGTTCCATTCGCTCCAGGATCTCATATTCCGCCAACCCCGGCTTCAAGGCCAGGGCCGCCACGCGAAACAGCTGTTTGCTTAAAAGTAAACAGGCCCGGATGGCGGCCACTTCTTCGGCATCCTTCTCTTGGCGCATGGCATCCACCACCCGATTTTTCGCCACAAGTTTCGCGCCCGCTTCCAGATGCGCCGTTAATTGTTTAAACAGAAAATGGCTGACGTGCCTTTCATCAAAACCTATCCGTTTAATACGGCGGCGCCGGGCCAGCCGGCAGGCGTCTTTCACAAGACTACGGCAAAGCACCACCTGAACACCCTTGAGCTTAGATTTGAGCTCATGGTAATACCGGGCGTCCGTCAGGAAATAAGTGCGGCTGGGCGTGACAAGAAGCCAGGCATCCTCACACGGGATTCCGGCAAGATAAGAAACCTGTGTGTTCTGCGTGACAAGATAAGCGTCGATATGATATGAATCCAGGCAGGATTGAAAAGAAGAAGCACGCGAGCGCACGAATCGTTCCTAAAACATTAATTGAATGTTAAGCTTATTTTGAAAGCAACAGGACAATAGCCTCAAGCCCAAGCACATAACTGTTTACTCCAAAACCAGAGATCTGGCCGTAGCAGACCGGGGCAATCACCGATTTATGACGAAACTCTTCCCGGGCATAAATGTTCGATAAATGGACCTCCACCAGGGGGATGTCAACCGCCGCGACAGCGTCACGGATGGCAACACTGGTATGGGTATACGCCGCGGGGTTCATGAGGATAGCCGAGAACCCCTGGCTTTTAGCCCGCCCGATCGCGTCCACAATATCCCCCTCATGATTCGATTGCAGGAAATCAAGATCAACCGCCCAATCCCGGGCTTTGTTTTCTAAAAGCGCGTTAATATCGGCCAACGTTTCGGCCCCGTAAATATGCGGCTCTCTCTGGCCCAAAAGATTCAGATTCGGGCCGTGCACGACCAAAATTTTTTTCAAAACGACCTCCCGTCCTTCACGGCCAGCCCCCAGGACGCTCCATGGGCGGCCATCATTGTTCGGCCTCCTCTTCCAACATAACCGGGATTCCTTCCCGGATCGGATACTTCCGCCCGCATTGCGTGCAAATCAGCCTCTCCTCTTGCAGAAGCACATCCGCTTTGCAGACCGGACAGGCCAAAATAGCCAACAAATCTTTATCCATCATCATGGAAACACGCCCTCCCCATTAAATAGAGCCTTTTTCCTGCCGAACGCATTCGACATATTTCATTTCCAGCTCATAAATACTCGAATCCAGAAGATGATTTTCCTGCGGAGTCAGGTTCCCTTTGGTCTTCTCCCGTAAAAGAATCAGAGTATCAATCAGAAACTTCGCCTGGGAAGAATTGCGGTCATACTGGTTATCATTCATCGGGTTAGGGATCTCTCCCAAAAAAATCATGGCCTGAAAAATAAGACTGGTGATATAGTTCGCAAAATTCAGCTCCACCGCCGCCTCATCCGCCATTACATCGTTTTCCTGCGGCGGCTCCTGAGCCGCGGCAGGGCGATCTTCGGAACCTTGTTGAGAAGAAGGCTGCGGTTCCTTCTTGGTTTCTTTTTCCTGAGTCACGCTCGCTTTCCAGTCTTCATCGACATATTTTTCTCTATCCGGCATCAGGCGCCTCCCCTTAAAAAAGTTAAATAACAGTTACCAGCTTAAAATAGCAAACCCCCCTGAAATTGTCAACTTACGCGTCTTGCTCCAGACCTCTCCCCAAAACGCCCACAGCCCCGCCGAAAGAGAACACATCAGTCCATGACAAACGATATGGAGACATTAAAAGGCAATTCCGGATATTTCAGCTCAAAGGGAAAAGGCGGGAAAGGGCTGGCTTCCTTGATGCTGCGTAGGCTCACTCGGCGAAGAAATTCGCTGGCGCGCGTTTTCTGGTCAATGATCCTAATATCTTTCAGCTGACCGTCCGCACCCAGGACAAACGTCAGGTAAACTTCACCTGATTGAAATCGCGGATCATCTTTAAAAATATTGGCCTGACTTTTAATTTTATTCCGGATATGTTGCTGATAATTCATATAATTAGGATTACTGATCTTTTCAGAGCTTAACACGGGGACGAGGATCTCTCTCTTACTGTCTAGACGGGATAGGGGAGCCGGCAATTTTTTCTGTTTCGAAAGCTGTACCGGGGCCTTGGGATTCTGGGAGAGCTTCATGGGAACGCTGGACATGTCCTGCGGCATAAAAACCTTCGGGGGAGGCACAGACGGCTCTTCTTTTAAAGGTTTGATTTCTTGCCGGGGAATTGGAACCTGGGCCGGATCCTGGATTTCTTTCTGATAAACAATCTCCGTGATCTTGGGCGTGTTTTTTACATAATATAATTGGCCATAGAATAAACTGGCCAACACCAAGCCATGCAAGAGCCCGGACGTGATCATGGAACATCGGAATATTCGGGTTTCTGGAATCATAAGGTTCACAAAAGGGAAAGCGCCACGCCACGAAAAAGACGCCTCTGCCACAGTAAGATTACCTTGTGCATTCTTTAAGGAGCTCCAGTGTATCATACGTCATCCTCCCGCCTTCAGCAACGACTTTATGCGAAAACTATCGTCGCTCTCCGCCCATCACTGGCGCGAACGCCTGGCCTCCCGGATTAAATAAGAAAAAAACCTCACCGTATCTTTGAAAGGATTAATTTTGCTTTTCTCGTTGCTGTAAATGGTCCGAATCGGGACGGAATAAATCCGAAAGCCCAAGCGAGAGGCCTGCATCAGGACTTCCGTCTCAATTTCAAAATCTCTGGATGTAAGCTGCATCCTCTCAAGGACCGGGCGTCCAATATAGCGGTAACCGCACTGCGTATCCGGGACCCGCTGCCGGCAAAGGAACGAAATGATGGCGGACATCGACCAGTTGGTCAAAAAACGGACAAACGGCATGCCTTGGTGATTCTGCATGCGATTACCCGTCACCACCGAATCCGGGCAAGACTCAATCATGCCCAAAAACTGCTTTAAATCCTCCGGGTCATGTTGGCCATCTCCGTCCATTGTGATAACGCCGGAATACGTCTGGCGTAAGGCGTAGGCAAAACCTTCCTGCAGAGACAAGCCCTTGCCTTTCTTTGACGTATTCGTCAACACAACCGCCCCGCAGGAAGAGGCTTCTTTCTGCGATCCATCTGTGGAACCGTCATTAATCACCACGACGTCCAGCCCCAAGGCTTTAACGGCCGTCACCAACGTCCCGATCGTGGCCTCTTCATTGTGAGCTGGGATAACGACACAAATATTCACGGCGCAGAAGACTCCGCGTTGATTTCCCGAATCACCTTATAGGTTTCTTCGACGCTATAATCCCGGAACATCAGCCACTGATCCGGATAAGCGCGAATCATCTGCTCTATGATTCGGATATATTTTTTAATAAGGTTTTTCAGGAGGCCTTCGTCAATCCTCCCGTTTCCGTCCACGACACCCGGGTCAATGGGCTTATGCACGATAATCCGAAACCGGCCCTCCCCGGCCCGCACCAGGAAAACCGGCACAATCGGGGCTCCGGTTTTTACGGAAAAAATCGCCGGCCCTTTGGGAAAAAGGGATTTCTTGCCCAGAAAATCCAGGACAAACCCGTTAGGGCCAAACGAACGGTCCGCCACCACGGCAATAATTTTATTCTTGTTCAGGATCGACAAACACCGGCGCGTAGCCGCCTGCGGCGGAACGATCACCAGCCCCCGCGCCTCACGCTGTTTGTTAAACAGGTCGTTCACCGGCCGCTCCTTATGCGGCAGGGCAATGGCCACCGAGGGGTAACCCAACAAGCTGAGCAACACACCCCCCAGTTCCCAATTCCCGATATGGCCGGACAAAAGGATAGCCCCTTTCCCTTTTCTAAGAGCCTCATCGATATAATGCAAATTTTCTGTAACAACCCGCTCTTTGATAAAATGACCGTCGATCTCATTGGCCATGCGGAAGAATTCCACCAAATATCTGCCGAAATTACGGAAGACCTCCCGGACGTTCCATTCCACATCGCTTTTTTCCGGCAAAATAATACAGAGGTTATCGCGCACCGCCCGGCGGTCCCGGAAAGAAAAGAGATAATGCAGATCCGATACAAAAATAGCTAACCGGTAAGACATTTTAAGCGGGAGACGGTTAACAAGGAACTGCCCAAACTTATAAAGAATAAACTTAAACATAATTTTGATACTGAATCAAAGGTATAAACCCCAAAGCAAGCTCTGAATTCAAATAACCGCAGCAAGCTGCGGAGTATTAAACCAAGATCCTTCGACTCGTTCGCTTCGCTCACTCGCTGCAGGATCAATTCGCATTTCTCGTTTACACTCCCTTAGGTCGTGTAAACTAAATGCTCATTGAATAAACTTGCGAACACGGCCGGCCCGGCCTATCCTTTTCAAAAAACCTTCTTGAGGGGATCCACGGCTAAAATAAGCTTAGCGATATCCAACGCGGCATGCGGCTTTCCGCTCGCATACGCCGCTTTGCTCATAGCCATCAAACGGTCAGGAGATTTAAGCAACAACTCCACTTCTTCGCCGATATCACTGGTTTTATCAATCCGGATCCCTATCCCTTTCTTAAGGAGAAAATCTGTGTTCCGCATTTCCTGCCCGGGGAGAGGATTAACGATCACCATTGGCAACCCTTTGGCCAAAGCCTCGCTCGTTGTCATCCCTCCAGGTTTACTAATAATAAGGGTCGCCAACTCCATCAACTCGTCCACATTATTCGCAAACTCATAAAACAACAGTTTTTTGTCCCGCTGAGCCGGCTGGCGGCTCAAAGAAGCCGCTTCCTTTTGCAACCACTTGACCAGCTTTTTGTTGATACCGGTTAAAACAATAAGCTGTATCGGCATGCGGATATGAAGCAAAGAATTGACCACGGATTTAATGGGCCCCAAGCCCTGCCCTCCTCCCATAATAAGCGCAACCGGAACTTTCAAATCCAGGCCGAGCCGGTCGGCGATAGGCCCCCTGTCGAGCTGAACCGCGAATTTGGGCCGGATCGGGATGCCGTAAACTTTAATCATGTCTTCCGGAACGCCTTTTTTAATAAAACGTTCTTTGGCATCCAAAGAAGGCACAATATAATAATCGACCCCGTTGTTCAACCAGAACGAGTGCGGCGCATAATCTGTCAGGACAGCGAATAACCGGAAATCAAGTTTCTTTTCCCGCTTATAATCCGCCACCATCCCGCAGGGGAAGGCCTGCGTGCACACCACAGTATCGGGGTGGTGTTTTTCAAAAAGCCGCTCGATTTTTTTATGACTGGTCCGATGCAGGTATTTTTTCACGGGTTCGGATTTCTTAACGATGCTGGGATTGTCATACAAATAATCCCAGACTTTCGGGGTGCGCTTAATTACGCTCATATACGTACGGTGCACGACTTTATCCAACAAAGGATAGGTATACCCAAAGCCGTTCACCATGGGAGCAATGACCGATGGGTTCAAATCTTTCAGCGCTTTTTGGATGGAAACCGTGGCCTGACGATGCCCGGAAACCCGGGTAATGTACATCAACAAAACACGGCGTTTTTTGTTATCCATGGGGGCCTTCGTTCTTAAACAGTTATTCAACAGGATCAATCTGAGCCAGGGGCGCACCAATCAGAATACTTTCTCCGACCCGGGCGTAAATGTTCTTAACAACACCGGAACAGTCTGCCGGGATGATAAATGTCGCCTTATCAGTTACCATTTCCACCAGGTCTGTCTGCCGGGCGACCTTGTCCCCGACCTTGACATGCCAGAAAGCCACCTCGGCGCGCTCAATGCCTTCTCCAAGTTGTGGCAATACAATCTGCATAAAATTATATCCTCTTTTCTGGGCACTTTAAAAAGCAGGACTAGAATTCCCGGTAAAAACACGAAGACAATGCCGCCGGAAAAGCTGCTTAACGATCCGCATATCTACGGCGGCTCCTTGTAACTGCTGGACCGATGTCATCTGCACATCCAGTCCACAGGGTTTAATCAAATTAAAAAACGGAAGATCGGTATTAATATTAATGGCTAGGCCGTGAAAGGTCACCCAGTGTTTGACTCCAACTCCAATCGAGACGATTTTTTTCGACCCAACCCAAACTCCGGTTCTGCCCGGGAATCTACAAGTCAATATATCAAAATCCGTCAATAAATCAATGGCAACTTGCTCTAATTTATCCAAATACCACCTTAAATCACAACGATAATTCTTCAAATTGAAGACAGGATATGCCACAAGCTGCCCCGGAGCGTGCAAAGTCACGTCTCCTCCGCGATCAACCGCGATGACATCAATCCCCTGTTGTTCCAGGACAGGAGAAGCTGTCAATATATGGCGGCTGTCCGCCAGCCGCCCCAACGTAATCACCGCAGGATGTTCGCACATAAACAAGTACGGGCCGTGTCCGGCTAGGACCTCCTGCACAGCTGTTTTCTGGCGAGCATAGGCTTCATTATAGTTAATGATGTTCCAGTCTTCAACAGTCCACTGTTGGTCAATGTCATGTGACGTCATAATATCCTTCCCCCCAAGGGAAAACGCCTCATTAAAAACCAGGGGGTTAATTCGCACGTCTGACTTATGTCGCTGTCGCTCCATAAGTCAAGTGCTCATTAAAAAACCCCGTGCCGGAAAAAATCCTGGCCGGGGTTGAAATCCCACAAAAACGTATAGAACTAACGTTTTAACGCAGTCTCTGGCAGATCGCATCCGCCATTTCCTGGGTGCCCACCGCAGAAGGATCGTCCCGCTGGGCCTTTAAATCGTATGTAACTGATTTCCCTTCCCGCAGGACATCCTGAACCGCCTGTTCCAAACGCTCCGCCTCTCGCGTCTTATTCAAATAACGCAACATCATAACCGCGGACAAAATCGTGGCCGTAGGATTGACTTTATTTTTTCCGGCATATTTAGGCGCGGATCCATGCACGGGCTCAAAAAGGGCCGCATTCTCCCCGATATTGGCTCCGGGCGCAATCCCCAGCCCGCCGACCAGGCCAGCGCATAAATCAGAAACAATATCCCCATACAGATTGGGAAGGACAAGGACATCGTACAAATCCGGTTTCTGAACCAGCTGCATGCACATATTGTCCACAATCACATCCTGGAATTCAACTCTCCCCTCATATTCTTTAGCCACGTCACGGGCGACCCGCAAAAAAAGCCCGTCGGTGTATTTCATAATATTGGCCTTATGGACAGCGCTGACTTTTTTCCTATTATTCTTAACGGCGTAATCAAAAGCGGCTTTCACGATACGCCGGGAACAGGTGACCGATATGGGTTTTATGGAGATCGCAGAATCCGCCCGGATCGGTTTAGGCTGCATCCGGTTGATTTCTTCGATCAAATGCGCGACCTCCTGGCTGCCCTGTTCAAATTCGATCCCCGCATAAAGATCCTCGGTGTTTTCCCTAAATATGACCAGATCAACGTCCCGGTTAACCGCTTTCGTCCCTTCATAATATTTATTCGGGCGGACACAGGCGAACAAATCCAAAACCTGGCGCAACTGGACGTTCACGGAACGAAAGCCTGATCCCACAGGAGTCACGATCGGCCCTTTGATGGCAACTTTATTCCGGCGGACAGACTCAACCGCCTCCTCAGGCAAAGGCGTGCCAAACTGCTTGATGGCATACTCCCCGACCGGATGTTCCTCCCATTCAATTTCCACTCCGGTGGCCTCGACGCATTTTTTCATGGCCAAGGACACTTCCGGGCCGATGCCGTCCCCCGGCAATAATGTAACACGAATAGACATGAAATCAAAACCCCTCTCTACATAGATTTATCCAACAACTGCGCAAATTCTTCCTTATTCTTGACATAAACCATGGCTGTTTCGTATGTAATCACGCCGTCCTGATACAACCGCTGCAGGGATTTGTCCATCGTATGCATCCCATAGGCGCTTCCGGTTTGGATCGCCGTGGGAAGCTGTTCGATAGCTTGCTCCCTAATCAGATTCCTCACGCCGGGCGTCGCGATCATGATTTCCGTCGCGAGAACCCGCCCCTGGCCGTCCGCACGCGGCAAAAGAATCTGGGAGGCCACCCCCTGCAAAGCGGAGGACAGCTGCAATTTGACCTGCTGTTGCTGATGAGGAGGGAACGCGTCGATAATACGTTCTATCGTCTGCGGCGCGTCCGGGGTGTGCAGTGTCGCCAGAACCAAATGGCCTGTTTCAGCCGCCGTCAAGGCTGTCGAAATAGTTTCGAGATCGCGCATTTCTCCGACAACAATAACGTCGGGGTCCTGCCGGAGACAACGCTTAAGGGCTTCCGCGAAGCAATTGGTGTCCCGGTACACTTCCCTCTGTTTAATAATCGATTTTTTGTTGAAATGCACATATTCGATCGGGTCCTCAATCATAATCACGAGGTTTTCCCGTTCTTCATTAATGAGGTTGATCATCGAGGCCAATGTGGTTGTTTTTCCTGTCCCCGTCGGGCCAGTAATCAGGACCAGCCCGTTTGGTCTCCGCGCCAGGTCCACGATGACCGGCGGTAATCCAAGTTCCTCCATATTAGGGATAAAAATAGGGATTCGCCGGAACGCCGCTTCAGCGGCGCCGCGCTGCAAATGGACATTAACGCGAAAGCGATCCATCCCGGAAAGCGCCAGGGAAAAATCTAATTCCCGGTCCCGCTCAAAGATTTCCTTTTGGCTATCCGTCAGGATACTGTAAATCATCTTTTTCAGTTCATCCCGGGACAGAGGATTCTTATTCGTCAAGACCAATTTGCCATCAATCCTTAAAACAGGCGGCGTGTCATACGTCAAGTGAAGGTCCGAAGCCCTCTTTTCTATTGTTAAAAGAAGAAGATCTCTTAACTCCATATGAACTCCTTAGGTAAATTATTTGACCGACAGGTTTCCATCTCGTCCGGGGTGGCGGGGGTCAAGCCATAACAAAGGGTTAACGATTTTTGGCAATCCAGGCCGCAAGCCGCTTGACCCCTTCTCGAATTCTTTCTTTTGACGTGGAAAAACTTATGCGTATAAAACCGGGAGCGCCGAATCCGTCTCCGGGGATAAGAGCCACATTAACGTCATTTAAAATACGCTTGGCCACATCCTGAGAATCCCCCAAAGCAGAAAAATCACAAAAAAGATAAAACGCCCCTTCCGGCTTAATATACGTAATGCCCGGAATTTCATCCATAAGAGACATGAGCAAATCCCGTCTTTGCTTAAATTCCTCACGCATAGCGAGAATGCTCTCCTCGGAAGAACTAAGCGCCTGCAAGGCCGCTTTTTGGCTGACCGAGCAAGGGTTCGACGTGGAATGATCCTGGAATTTTTTCACATAATCCATGATCTCCTGAGGGCCAGCGCAATAACCGACGCGCCACCCCGTCATGGAGAAGGCCTTGGAGAAACCGTTCACCGTAATCGTCCTGGCATAGACCTCCGACCCTAAAGAGGCAATCGAAGGGCAGGGCGACGACTCATAAATCAATTTTTCATAAATTTCGTCGCTGATAATCCAAACCCGATTTTTCACACACAATTCCGCCAGCGGACGCAATTCTTCAAGACTGTAAATCATGCCCGTAGGATTGGAGGGGGAATTTAAAATAAAAATTTTTGTCTGTTTCGTAATATGATTCCGAAGCGTTTCGACGTTAACTTTAAAACGGCTCTCCACCGTCGTGGGAATAAAGCGGGGAACCGCGCCCGCCACTTTCACCATTTCAGGATAACTCACCCAATAAGGGGACGGGATCAAAACTTCATCTCCGTCATCGGCAAGGACTTGGATCACGTTAAAAAGAGAATGCTTGGCCCCGCAGGATACCGCGATTTGCTCCGGTGTATAGGACAAATTGTTTTCACGGGCAAATTTCTTGGAAATAATCTGACGGAGTTCCAGGGCCCCCACGCTGGGAGTATATTTAGTAAAACCGTCTTGAATGGCCCGGATCGCCGCCTGTTTAATTTCAGAAGGAGTATCAAAATCCGGTTCCCCCCCGGCAAAATTGACAACGTCTTTACCTTGCGCAGACAGTTCTTTAGCACGCGCCGTAATAGCCAAGGTGGAAGATCCCACCAGTGACTGAATCCTGCGATTGATATCCACGACAGGGACCTCCTTCTCTTAATTATTCAGAGGTGCTTTTCCTTCTAAAAATTTTCTTTATGCCCCCCATGGCTCGCTTTTCCGGCTTGCTTTTATCCTTCTTTTCTTTCGGGACGGATGCCTTGGGCGTTTTGGGGGATGAGGGCTTAGAAACATCTGACTGTTTACTTTCCGGCTTCGTTTCTGCGGGAATGATTTCGTGATCGACCGCTGCTTTCTTTTTGACGGCTGCCGCTTTCTTGGCTTTTTGGACCGGAACAGGCTTCTTTTCGGTCAGTTCTAGCACGACCATCTGGGCATTGTCCCCACGGCGGTTCAATGCTAACGGAATGATTCGGGTATAACCGCCCTGGCGCATCTGAAAACGTGGGGCGATCTTATTAAACAACTCGCTCACCAACTTATGATCACAGAGAACAGCAAAAGCCCGGCGACGGTGCGCAAGGGTCCCTTTCTTACCCAAGGTAATCAATTTATCGACCAGTTTGCGAGACTCCTTCGCTTTGGCCTTAGTGGTAAAAATTTTCTCCCGTAAAAGGGTTGCCTTGGCAATATCCCTTATCGTAGCTTTCCGCCAACTTGAATTTCGACCCAGCTTATTCCCTGCAATTCCGTGTCTCATAAAACATCTCTTCCTTTGTATCGCCCCATTACAGGAGCATCAGGGCTCAATTGTCTTTTTCAATTTCTTCAAATCAATTTTCATCCCCAAATGCAAACCCATAATTTTCAGCAAATCATTGATCTCGGTTAATGATTTCTTCCCAAAATTTCTAAAACTTAATAACTCGGATTCTGTTTTTCGCACCAACTCGGCGATTGTCTTAATATTGGCGTCTTTCAGGCAGTTCGCGCTCCTAACAGAAAGTTCCAACTCGGAAATTGGCAGCCGTAGCTTTTCATACATAGCTTCCTCCTCTGCCGATATTTCCTCTTCTTCCTCTTCTTCTTCCGGGAGCTGTCCATAAGCGACAAAAACGTCGAGATGGCGCTGAAGGATATTTGCCCCATAAAGCAAAGCTTCCTTGGGCTCAATTCCGCCATTGGTCCAAAGCTCCAGGACTAAGCGGTCATAATCCGTGCGTTGCCCCACACGGGTATTCTCCACGTAAAAGTTGACCTTTGTGATAGGCGTAAAAATTGAGTCCACGGCGATTGTCCCAACCGTGAGACCTTCATTTTTATGTATTTCCGCCGGAACATATCCGCGGCCCTTACACACCTCCAACTCCATATTAAACAGGATGTCCTGGGTTAGTGTTGCAATCTGATGATCCGGGTTCATGATCTCCACCGTTTCATCGGTGATAATATCCCGCGCCAAGACCGGTCCGATTTTATCTTTTTTAATATAAATCGTTTTAGGAACCTTCGAATGAGAACGGAGAACCAACCCTTTAACATTCATGACAATATCCGTCACCGGCTCTAAAACCCCTTGCAATGTAGAGAATTCATGCTGCACCCCTTCAATACGAATGGCTGTCACCGCACTGCCTTCAATGGAAGACAACAGGATTCTCCGCAGAGAATTACCTAAAGTTACCCCATAGCCCCGCTCAAAAGGTTCTGCGATAAAACGCCCATAGCGCGTTGTATATGTTGCTTCTTCACAATCTAACCGTTTGGGCATCTGGAAATCTCGCCACTTGACTCCCATAGTCTCCTCCTAAATTAAATATATAATGCTTGAGAGAGTTTTATCTTGAATAAAGTTCGACGATCAGCTGCTCATTGACAGGATAGCCGATATCTTCTCGTTCCGGCAAACGCAACACTTTTCCTTTAAAATGCTCCGGATCCCCCATCAGCCATGCCGGAACAGACCTGCCCTGCGAAGCCTCAAGATTTTCTTTGACTTTATCTTTGCCCTTTTTGTCAAACTTCATGGACACTTCGTCATTTTGTTTGATGAGATACGAAGGGACATTCACCCGATGGTCATTGACATAAACAAATCCGTGGGAAACAAACTGCCGCGCCTGTTTCCGGGAAAGCGCAAATCCGAGTTGATAAACGACATTATCCAAACGGCGTTCCAGAAATTGCAGCAAAGTGCTCCCGGTAACCCCTTTCTTACATGCCGCTTTTCCAAAATAAAGACGGAACTGTTTTTCCAAAAGGCCATAAATTCTTTTAACCTTTTGTTTTTCACGCATCTGTAAACCGTAGTTAGACAATTTCGTTCGTTTCGCCCCGTGATCCCCAGGAGCATATTCCCTGCGATCCAAAGCGCAGCGATGAGTATTGCACCGGGTGCCTTTCAGGAACAGCTTCTCCCCTTCCCGTCTGCATTTCTTACAACTCGGCTCTAAATCTCTTGCCATGCTACTCTCTTTCCTTTCTTTAATGTCCTTGCTTCTCTAAAGCGACGGCCCTAAACTCTTCTCTTCTTGCGGGGCCGGCACCCATTATGCGGCATAGGTGTCACATCCCGGATTGACATGACATTAAGTCCCGCTGCCTGAACAGCCCGGATCGCTGACTCGCGTCCTGACCCAGGCCCTTTCACATAAATATCAACGCTGTTTAATCCCAATTCTTTCGCTTCTTTCGCGGCTGAGCCCGCTGCGACTTGAGCGGCAAAAGGGGTGGATTTCTTGGACCCATTAAAGCCAACGGCTCCCGGGCTGGACCAGGAAATCGCATTCCCCTGCTTATCCGTAATGGTAATCAGCGTGTTGTTAAACGTTGCCTTGATATGCACTATCCCGACGGTAACGCCTTTTAGCATTTTTTTCTTTAATTTTTTCTCTTTTCTTACCGAAACCTTGCCTTTTGCCATATTATATCCTCAAAGGTATTGCTGCTGTTATTGCTTCTTTCCGCCGACAAGCCCCTTACGGCCTTTTCTGGTACGGGCGTTTGTTTTTGTTCTCTGCCCACGGACCGGAAGTCCTTTCCGATGGCGAAGCCCGCGGTATGACCCCATATCCATATGACGACGGATGTTCTGCGTCACATCCCTCCGCAGGTCCCCTTCAACAAGGAAATTGTTTTGAATCACACTGGTCAAGCGAGCAATTTCTTCGTCAGTAAGATCTTTAGCCCGGCGACCATATTCAATATTAGCCTCATCCAGCGCTTTACGGGCGGTCGTTGGCCCGATCCCATACAAAAATGGCAGAGCCACATCTATTCTTTTTTCTCTGGGTATGTCCACACCTAATATTCTTGGCATATTCCGTTCCTCAAGCGATTAATAATAAAATCAAATCCTACCGACTCTTTATTAACCCTGTCTTTGTTTATGTTTGGGATTAGAACAAATAACCCTCACGACATTTTTACGCCGCACAATTTTACAATTACTGCAAATTCTTCTGATTGACGATTTTACTTTCATTATTTACACCTATAAGTAATTCTGCCCCGTGTCAAATCATAGGGCGAGAGTTCCAGCTTCACCCGGTCTCCCGGAAGGATCCGGATAAAGTGCATCCGGATTTTTCCAGAGATATGCGCCTGGACTTCGTGGCCGTTATCCAACTTCACCCGGAAAAGCGCATTGGGCAACGCCTCTACGATAACTCCTTCTACCTCAATTAAATCTTCCTTGGCCATGGAATACGTTCTCTAAATGGCTGTTAGGATCCGAGGACCATCTTGTGCCACCGCAATGGTATGTTCAAAATGCGCAGAAGGTTTACCATCGAGTGTTTCCACGGTCCAGCCATCATCTAAAATTTTTGTCTGCCAAGCCCCCATATTCACCATCGGCTCAATAGCCAAAACCATTCCGGTCTCTAAGACCGGGCCTTGATGCGGAGGGCCGAAGTTTGGGATTTCAGGTTCTTCATGCAAATTCCGTCCAATGCCGTGACCAACGAAATCACGCACCACTGAATATCCTTTTGACTCAACAAAATTCTGAATCGCGTTCGATATATCTGAAAGATGATTATTCACCCGGGCTTGGGCGATTCCAATCTGAAGAGCCCTTTCCGTCACCTGCAATAAATTATTCAATTCCGGGGAAATACTCCCCACACCTACCGTAACGGCCGTGTCAGAAAAAAAACCATTATGAATGATCCCGATATCCAAGCTCACGATATCGCCATCTCTGATCACTTTCGGCCCCGGGATGCCATGAACGACCTCTTCATTAATCGACACACACACACAAGCGGGATATCCGCGATACCCTTTGAACGCCGGCTTAACGTTTCTTTCTGCGATCAACTTTTCGCAAACGGCATCCACATCTTTTGTTGTCATTCCACATTTTAAAGAACGAAGTAAATCCTTAACAATCTCGGCCAAAAGCCTGCCCGCCTGCGCACAAGCTTCAACCTCTTCTGGCGATTTTATCTTTATTTGATGTCTCTGATTCATTCAAAATATCGCTTAACTCATTTAACAATTCCGCTGTTTTCTTTTCGGCGTTAAATGTATGCAACTTCCTTTGGTTCAAATAATAATCCACAATCGGCTTGGTGCTTTCCTTGTAAACCTTCATGCGGTTTGTAATGGTCTCTTCATTGTCATCAGGCCGCTGATATAATTCCCCGCCACAATGATCGCACACGCCTGCCTTTTTAGGCGGCATGTTCACCGTGTGATAAATCGCATTGCACTTCCGGCACAACCGCCGCCCCGTGAGCCTCGGCAGAATGACCGGAAGCCCCGCTTCCATATAAACAACCAAATCTATCGGCTGTTGAATGTGATCAAGAATCCGGTCCAGGGATTCGGCTTGCGCCGTTGTCCGAGGGAACCCATCCAGTAAGTATCCATGTTCCGTCACGTCCTGCTGCCCTAAGCGCTCCTCCATAATTTCAATGATCAGGTCATCGGGGACCAAACCACCACTTTCAACATAACTCTTCACGCGCCGCCCTAAATCCGAGCCGCTCTTCATCGCCTCGCGCAATATATCGCCGGTGGAAATATGCACCAACTCGAAAGATTCTTTAATCATGCCGGCAAAAGTCCCTTTCCCGGCACCGGGAGGCCCGAGTAACACCAAATTCATCGTCGCCCCCTTAGCTGCCCTGACTTCATAAACCCATCGTAATGCCGCATCAACAAATGCGACTCAATCTGTTTCATCGTGTCCAGCATAACCCCAACGGTAATAAGGACACCCGTCCCGCCGAAAAATGACGCCACAAGATACGGGACCCGGAAAGAAGCCATGATCGCATCAGGCATAACCGCAATAGCGCAAATAAAAAACGCTCCGGCCAAGGTAATCCGCTCCAAGACAAACTCCAAATAATTAGCCGTTTGAATTCCCGGACGAACGCCCGGGATAAAACCGCCATGTTTTTTAAGGTTTTCAGCAACATCAATCGGGTTAAACACGATGGCCGTATAAAAATAGCAGAAGAAAATGATCAACAGTCCATATAAAGCATAATAAAACACATGCCCTCTCTGCATAAAAGACGCGAAACTCTGAAAGCCCTGCGAGGGGATAAAACTGGCCAGCGTCGCAGGAAAAAGAATAATCGATTGAGCGAAAATGATCGCGATAATCCCGGAAGTATCCACCTTTAAAGGAAGGTAGGTGCTCTGGCCCCCATACACTTTCCGGCCGACAATTCGCCTGGCATATTGAACCGGTATTTTCCTCTGGGCCTGGGTGATCAGAGTAATCGCCACCACAACCGCCACCAAAAATATCAGCATCATGACTAGGGTTAACGGCTGCAACTGAGCGGCTCCTACGGTCTTGGCGCTCATTAACAACACCAAAGTTTGGATGGCCTGCGGTGCGGAAGAAACAATCCCGGCGGTGATGATAAGCGATATGCCCTGCCCGATTCCCCGTTCCTGAATCTGCTCTCCGAGCCACATGAGCAACAATGTTCCGCACGTTAACGTCAAAACCGTTGAAATACGGAACGCCCAGCCAGGATGATTCACTATATTAACGTCACCGAACCCCTTCTCCATCCACAGCGCGATAAAAAAAGACTGCACCAGGCATAACAATAAAGTTCCATAGCGGGTGTACTGATTAATTTTATGATACCCGGCCTGTCCTTCCTTAGACAATTTCTCAAGGGCAGGGACAACCGCCGTCAAAAGCTGCATAATAATCGAACTGGAGATATACGGCATAATCCCCAGGGCAAATACGGTCATCTTGGCGATGGCCCCACCGGAAAACATATTAATAACACCAAAAATCGAGCCGGCATTCGACGTGCTCAACCTCATGAAATATTCAGTCAATACAGCCCCATTTACCCCGGGAGTAGGGATAAAACATCCCACCCGGTACAGGGCAATGATACCCAATGTAATCAGAATGCGTTTTCTTAAATCTGGGATTTTAAAACAATTGGCAAATCCGGATATCATAGGAAGTGGTCTATTTATGTTTTTCCTTCAGAAAATTTTTATCAATAATTTTTATCTGCCCGCCGGCGTTCTTGATAATTTCTTCCGCCCGTTTCGAGAAACTATATGCCTCAATCTGAAAAGCGTGTTTAAGGTCAGAATTCCCGACGACTTTGTATGGCTTAAACATACTTTTAATAAAGCCTCTTTCCATTAAAGTAGCGGCATCCAGATTCCCTCCCGTACCCAAAGCAGCCAATTGTTCTAAAGAAACCAGTTTATATAAAACCGGCCGTCGGCTTCGGAATCCCACTTTAGGAAGCCTCCGGATCAGCCGCATCTGTCCACCCTCTAATTGTTTTTGAATACCCCGGCCGGACCGGGAGTTCTGTCCGGTCTGCCCACGGCAAGAAGTTTTTCCGTGTCCGGAACCATTCCCGCGCCCCACAATTTTACGTCTTTTTTTTGCGCCTTTAGCCGGTTTTAAATCATGAACTTGCATTGGTCTGCACCTGTTCCAATTCTTTATATTGTTTGAATTTCATCCGGGTCAGCCCGTCCATCGTTGCCTTGACAACGTTTATCGGATTATTGCTGCGGTGGCATTTCGTCAAAATATTGTGAATCCCTGCCCCTTCACACACAGCCCGGACCGGACCGGCCGCGATAACCCCGGTTCCTTCAGAAGCCGGTTTCAACAAAACTTCCGCCCCCCCGCAGACCCCGATAATTTCATGAGGGATCGTGGTCCCTTTAAGGGGAATCTTCACCATACTCTTTTTTGCCCGCATAAGCGCCTTGCGGATCGCAATAGCCACTTCCCCGGCCTTCGCCAAATTATACCCAACGTTGCCTTTCATATCCCCGACAACGACCAAAGCGCTGAATGACAATTTCTTGCCGCCTTTGGTCACCTTGGTCACGCGTTTGATGGAAAGGACTTTTTCCATAAAATCCGACGGTTCGGCAACGAATTTTTTCTGAGCCGCCCGATCGCTTCCACCCTGTTTGGAAGAAGAACGATCGCGCCTCTTACCAGGAGCTCTCCCCTCGAATTCTTTAGAACTCTCTGCTCTGGAAGAAGCCACTTGTTCTTCTCTCTGTTCTTGCTGATTATTATGTTCATTATCCATAAATATCAATCTCCCCAAATAATTTGTGTTTTGGGCATGCTAGAAATCCAAACCACCTTTTCTGGCCGCTTCGGCAAAAGCTTTGACCCGTCCATGATAAACATAACCGCAGCGGTCAAAACAGACCTGTTTAACTCCCTTAGCGACCAATTCAGCAGCGAAAGCTTCCCCAAGAACCGTAGCCGCCTGAATATTCCCTCCAGACTTAACCTTTTGCCTAAGCATCTGATTTTTTGTGGAAAGGCCCAAAAGCACCTTGCCGCTTGAATCGTCAATAACTTGAGCCGCAAAGTTCTTTAAACTCCGGTGCACACAAAGCCTCGGCCGATCCGGCGTTCCGACAACTCTTTTCCTGAGCCGGCTGTGCCGGGCAAGGCGTTTTGATTCTTTAATAACTTCTTTTCTTCCCATAGTTCAACTACTTTGTTACAGATTTACCTTGTTTAGTTCTTACAATTTCACCTAAATAACGGATCCCTTTCCCCTTATAAGGTTCCGGCCGTTTTAAATCCCTGATCTTAGACGCAATCTGTCCCAGCAAAATTTTATTGATCCCCTCGAGAACTATGGACGTCGGCTTGGGAACAGCCACTTTAAGCTCTTTCGGGACAACAAACTCGACCGGATGACTCAACCCCAAATTCAAAATAATGGTATTGCCCTGCAATTGCGCCCTATAACCAATACCCTGAATTTCCACCTCTTTTTTATGGCCTTTGGTCACTCCTGTGATCATATTCACCAGTAAAGCCCGAACCGTGCCGTGGTTCGCCCGCCCCTGCTTGGTATCATTCAGCCGGGTCACGACCAAATAATTATCCTTATGTTCAACTTTAATCCCATAGGGCGTACTTAGAGATATTTTTCCTTTAGGGCCTTCGAGGAGAACCTGCGTACCGTCAATAGCCACTTTCACTTCTTTGGGAACAACAATTGGAATTTTACCTTTTCTTGACATGTTTTTTTACCAGATGTAACAAAGTACCTCTCCCCCAACGCCTTGTCGTCGGGCTTCATGATCATCTAAAACCCCTTTGGACGTAGAAATAACCGCCGTCCCTAAACCGTTTAAAACCCGGGGCACTTTATTCCGCGGGGCGTAAACCCGCAGTCCGCTTTTAGAAATTCTTTTGATCCCTATGATCGCAGATTTCTTCCCTTCATATTTTAAATACACCTTGAACGTCCCCTGAACATCATTTTTCATAAGCCGGCAATCTTCGATATATCCCTGAGTCTTAAAAATCTCGAGGATCTTGCCCGTGAGCTTTGAGGCAGGGATATCCACAGTCAGCTTATGCGCCTGAATAGCGTTTCGGATACTTGTCAACATATTGGCAATTGGATCATTCAATGACATAATCAATTCCTTAATTAATAATTCACTTTATATAATAATTACCAGCTGGCCTTCTTAATCCCGGGAATTTCCCCTTTCCAAGCCAGTTCCCTAAAACAGATACGACAGGTCCCAAACCGGCGCAAATATCCTTTCGGTCGGCCACATAATATACAACGGTTATGCTGTTGGGTCGAAAACTTCGGTGTCTTTTTAGACTTGAGTATTAAGGCTTTTCTCGCCATATGAAATCATATCCTCTTATAAAATCTGTGATTAACTCTTACTGAAAGGCATCCCGAACAGACGCAACAATTCCATCGTCTGTTCCCGCGGCCCCCGATTAAATACAAAACATATATCCATTCCCTGACTCCGCGTGATACGGCCCACGTCGATTTCCGGGAAAATAGCCTGATCGGCGATCCCCATGGAATAATTCCCGTCCCGATCAAAAGACTTTAGAGGAACCCCATTAAAGTCACGAATTCTCGGCAAACACACATTCACAAACCGGTCAAGGAACTCATACATCTTGTGCCCTCTTAAAGTCACCTTGCAACCAATAGGCACTTTCGCTTTCAGCTTAAAATTGGAAATGGCTTTTTTGGAACGCCGGATAATCGGTTTTTGTCCCGTGATTTTTTCCATGTCCTGCATAGCCGCCTCCAGAATTTTAATATCCTGAATCGCTTCCCCAACGCCCATATTAAGGACAATTTTTTCCAGCCTGGGGACAGCCAACTGGTTTGACACGTCAAAAGCCTTCTGCATTTGCGGAATAATCTCTTCTTTATATTTTACCAGCAATCTTGGAACCACGTTCGTATCCCCTTGTAATCAAAAATTATATGACTTCTCCGCTCACTTTTGCGATTCTGACCTTAGAACCGTCTTTTAAAACCGAAACGCCAAAACGCGTTCGTTTATTCGTCTTTTTATCTACAAGCATCACATTGGAAATATGCAAAGGCATCTCCAACTCTATAAATCCGCCTTTCTGATCCTGCTGAGTTTTGCGCTTGGCTTTTTTAACCAAATTAACCTTTTCAACAACAACTTTTTGACCACCAGGCAACACTCTTAAAACTTTTCCGGTTTTACCCTTATCCTTGCCTGCTATAACGATGACCTTATCATTTTTTTTAATTCGCAACATTTTATACTACCTCGGGAGCTAAAGAAATAATTTTCATGAATTCCAAATTCCGCAACTCTCTGGCCACCGGGCCAAAAACACGCGTTCCTTTGGGGTTCCCGGCTTCATCAATAATAACTAAAGCGTTGTTATCAAACCGCACCGTTGTCCCGTCCGCTCTTTTAATGGGGAACTTTGTCCTCACCACAACAGCGGTCACGACAGTTCCTTTTTTAATCGCCGCGTCCGGAGCGGCCTCTTTAATATTGACCTTAATAACATCTCCAACCTGCGCCCATCGCCGGCCTTTACTGTTCAAAACTCCAATCATTGAAGCCCGGCGGGCTCCTGAGTTATCAGCGACAGTCAATATCGATTTCATATAAAGCATGTCCGACCTCGTTAACTGGTTTTTAAAATTTCCATAATGACCCACCGCTTATCTTTGGATAAAGGGCGGGTTTCCATAATCTTAACAACATCCCCAAGTTTGCTCGCATTTTTTTCATCATGCGCCTTATACTTTACGGCCTTACGCATCGTCTTCGTGTATTTTGAATGTTTATTAGACCAGCGTACCTGAACCACCCGTGTTTTGTTCATTTTATCGCTGACAACTTCTCCTGAAAGGAATTTCCTTCTGTTAGTCCTTGTTTCCATCGTTCTTCCTTTCATTCAGGATAGTTTGAATACGGGCAATATCTCTTTTAATCAGCTTGAACATAGATGGTCTTTCCACGCGGCCGATTTTACGCTGATATCTCAGGTCAAAAAGGTCTTTTTTTAAAGCCTTTTCTTTTTGCCCTAAATCTTCCTGGCTTAAATTTCTTAAATCTTTTGCTTTCATGCTATTTCCAAAATTAGGTTTTGAATTACATCAAAACGTGTTAATATTAATGACCTTGCGTCGCCCGGGTCACAAACCTCGTTTTTACCGGCAATTTAAAGGCAACCAAACGCAAAACGATTTTAGCAAAATCTTCCGGAATCCCGCCCAATTCAAAAATCACGCGTCCTCTTTGGATCGGGCAGACCCAATGATCGAGGTCCCCCTTCCCCTTGCCCATACGCGTTTCCGCAGGTTTTTTGGTCACGGGTTTGCGGGGAAAAACATTAACCCACATTTTTCCGGCCCCACGGAGTTTTCTAACCATAACGAGACGGCAGGCTTCCAAGTGCTGCGCTTTCACAATCCCGTTCTCAATCGCCTTAATTCCATATTCCCCAAACCGCAAATTACTGCCCCGGCAAACAATCCCGCGGTTTTTCCTCTTTTGTGATTTACGGTATTTTACTTTCCTTGGCATTAACAACATAATAAAAAACTCCTTTAAGCGATCTTCGGCTCAGAAGCTTTGCCCCGCCTCTTCTCCCGGATAATTTCCCCTTTATAAATCCAGACTTTCACGCCGATCACCCCATACGTCGTGTGGGCTTCCGCGAAACCAAAATCAACATCCGCGCGAAGAGTCTGCAACGGGATAGACCCTTCATGATATTTTTCCGTCCTCGCCATTTCCGCTCCGCCCAAGCGCCCGGAAACCTTAGCTTTAATCCCCAAAGCCCCTGCTTGGCAGGACTGATCAATGGCTCTTTTGACCGCCCGGCGAAACGCCACGCGTTTTTCCAGTTGAAACGCGATATTCTGCGCGACAAGGCGGGATTCCAGAAACGGGTTTTTGATTTCAATAATATCGATAGCCACCTCGCTGGCCGTGATCTTGGCCAAGTCTTCCTTCAATTTATCAATATCCGCTCCCCGGCGACCGATAATGATTCCGGGCCTGGCCGAAGCGATCTTAATCTTCACTTGATCTGCGGCCAAACGCTCAATCACAATATAAGACACCGCCGCATGAATAAATTTATTCTGGATGTACTTCCTGATTTTAAAATCCTCGACCACGTTCTGGGCGTATTTTTTACGGTCAGCGTACCAAAGGCTACGCCAGTTTCTCGTGACTCCTATGCGCTGAATGTATGGATGTACCTTTTGTCCCACTCTACGATATCTCCTATTTAGTAATAAGATCCAGTTCTATGGTTAAA
Organism: uncultured Planctomycetales bacterium; assembly: GCA_964489065.1. GTDB lineage: Bacteria > Omnitrophota > Gorgyraeia > Zapsychrales > JANLHA01 > JAGOJP01. The sequence continues at coordinate 257,292 of CAZAXH010000001.1, forward strand.
TGTGACGTTCTTTTCAAAATGGGAGTCGCCCGGCCGAACGTGGCGGCCCGGTAACGTTTCCACATCGGCCCCTGATCAGCCGTGATTTTGGAAATGTACAGCTGGCTCTCCGTCAATCCTTTTTGTTTAGCGTTGCTCACCGCTGAATTCAAGATTTTCGCGATCGCTTCTGTGACTCTTTTATCCGTCTGCTTCAGCAGGGCCAAGGACGTCAGGACATCCTTCCCGCGAATCAAGGCCATCACCTGATTGGCCTTGCTGGACGGAACTCTAACATATCGACATCGTGCTTTTGCAATCATTTCTCGTTCTTTTTTAAAATCAAGGTTTACGTTTTATCGGGTGCTTTCTTTGCTTTAACCCCACCATGTTTCCGAAACGTCCGGGTGGGTACAAAATCCCCGAATTTATACCCGACCATATTCTCCGTAATAAAAATCGGCTCATGTTTACGGCCGCTGTGCACTGCGACAGTAAATCCGACGAACTCCGGAGTAATCGTGGACCGCCGTGACCATGTCTTAATCGGTTGCCGCTGTCCGGTTTCAACCATCCGTCTAAGCTTTTTTTCCAAATCTTCGGCCACAAACGGGCCCTTTTTTATTGACCTAGGCATGTCACTTTGTCCTTCGCTTAACAATGAATCGATCAGAATATTTTTTTAACTTTCTCGTTTTCAGCCCCTTGGTGGCTTTACCCCACGGCGTAACCGGATGTGGGTTCCCCTGAGGGGCCTTCCCTTCGCCTCCCCCGTGAGGATGGTCGATAGGGTTCATGGCGACCCCGCGGACATGTCCCCGACGACCTAACCAACGGTTGCGGCCGGCCTTCCCGATCGAACGGCTTTCATGCTCCACGTTCCCAAGCTGACCAACCGTTGCCCGGCATTTACCGCGCACTTTGCGGACTTCACTGGAGGGAAGCCTCAAAAGGACAAAATCCCCTTCCTTCGCAATAAGTTGAGCCGATGTCCCGGCTGAACGGACAATCTGCCCGCCCTGCCCGGGAGACAACTCGACATTGTGAACAGCGGTTCCCAAGGGGATATTAAACAATGGAAAACAATTCCCCGCCTTGATATCCGCGCTCCCCTCTTTCACGCTGATCACATTATCACCCACCCGCAAGTCCAAAGGAGCCAAAATATATGATTTCGATTTGTCCGGATATTGGATTAACGCAATCCGTACCGACCGGTTAGGGTCATACTCTATGGCTAAAACTTCGGCTGGTTCGTCAACCCGCTGACGTTTAAAATCTACTAAACGATACATCCGTTTATGCCCGCCGCCCCGGAATCGCACTGTGACCCGGCCAAACATATTCCGACCGCCTGTTTTCTTTAAAGGGCGCAACAAAGCTTTCTCCGGCGTGGATTTCGTAATGTCGGAAAAATCCGAAAGCGCGGTATGCCGCAGGCCGTTTGTTATTGGTTTATAGCGTTTAATACCCACTGATGTTCCCTCTCTTCATTATGTTACGTCGATTTTAAATCCTTGTTGAAGCGTCACAATGGCTTTCTTCCATTGTGACGTATAGCCGAACTGCTGCCGGACCCGCTTACGTTTTGCCGGCATGATGACCGTATTGACCGTCGCCACTTTCACTTTGTAAATATCTTCCACGGCTTTCTGGATTTCAATTTTATTAGCGTCCAGCGCAACCTGAAAAAGATATTTACCCTGCGGCTCCAAGGTCGACCCTTTTTCGGTTCTTATCAAAGACTGGACAATATCATAACTTGTAATCATTTTTATTTCGTCCCTAAACGTTTTAAAATTTTCTCCAAGGCGGTCTTTGTTAAAAGCAACTTCTTGTTCTTCATCACATCATAAGCATTGACGTCTTCCGCACGAACAACCTGAAAACGGGGAATATTGCGGCTCACCAAACGCACACTTTCATGACTCCCGTCCAAAAGCGCCAGGACTTTTCCCCGCTCAACCCAGACTTTAAGAATTTTGGCGAAATCTTTTGTTTTGGTAAAACTTTCCGTAAGTTCCGTCACACAAAGCAAATCATCCGCTTTATATTTCGCATTCAGACTTTCTTTCAGGGCGCACAACCTCATTTTTTGGGGGATCGCATAACGGTAATCCCGCGGATGTGGCCCAAATACAACCCCGCCGCCCACATAATTGGGAGCCCGTATCGACCCAGCCCTGGCCCGGCCAGTCCCCTTTTGCCGGTACGGTTTCTTCCCGCCTCCGGAGACAGCTCCTCTTTCCTTGGTGGATGCGGTCCCCTGCCGCAGGCATGCCTGATACATTATGACGGCCTGATGAATCACATCGGAGTTCACATGAGGCCCGAACACCTGCTCCGGGAGGTCAATCTTTTCAATTTCTTTGCCGCTTTTATCTAAAACTGGTAATTGTGACATAACTTTTAAACCTACCGTCCTAAGCTTTCTTTCCTTTGGCTTTAGCTTTACTTTGTTTCATCGGATTCTTTTTATGAATAACAACAGCGGCTTTTTCTTCCAACGACTGGAATTTCCGCTTTTTAGACAGTTTAATCTCTACGATGGAATTTTTCGCACCCGGAACCGCCCCCTTAATCACCAGCAAATTCTTCTCCACATCGACTTCCATGATACGCAAACTTTGCACGGTCACCCGCTCAGCACCCATATGTCCGGGCATATGCTGACCGCGGTATGTCCGGGATGGATCAGAACTCGCCCCGATGGAACCGACCCGCCGATGATGCATGGAACCGTGCGCCGCCGGCCCTCCGGACCAATTCCAACGTTTCATACCACCGGCAAACCCTTTGCCTTTCGACATGCCAGACACATCCACAAAGTCCCCGGCCTTAAAAATATCCGCCCTGATCTCCTGTCCGACCTGATAGTCCTTATTATCCGTAGACCGGAATTCTCTGACAATACGGGTCGGCGCAACTCCGATCTTTTTAAAGAAATCCGCCTGCGGCTTACGAATCCTCGCCTCTTTCGTGGCTTCGAACCCGACCTGAATTTTCAGGGGGGATTCCTTCAGGGCCAAAACAGGACATGGGCCGGCCTGGATCACCGTTACCTCAAGGATATTTCCTTCCTTGTCAAAAATTTGAGTCATACCTATTTTCTTACCAAGTATTCCGAGTATCATCTTCCCTCTCTCCCATGTCAACTAACGTGGCAAGGATTTACTGCTTAATTTCCACATCGACCCCTGCCGGCAAATTCAGCTTCCGCAAAGCCTCTACAGTTTTAGCCGTAGGATCCAGAAGATCAATGAGACGTTTATGGATCGCCAGGTGAAACTGTTCCCGAGACTTTTTGTCGATATGCGGAGACCGCAAAACTGTATATAATTCCTTTTTGGTCGGCAAAGGAACCGGGCCGGAAACTCTGGCCCCCGTCCGGATCGCCGTATCGACAATTTCTTGCGCTGACTGGTCAATCAGCCGATGATCATAAGCTTTTAGTTTTATTCTGATTTTCTGCATAACGCATCCGATCAGCCTCGCGCCGCATAAGCAGCAGAAAGCCGATCATAACCTCATTAAGTTTGTAGTCCCTATTGATTAAGCAATAACTTCGGAAACAACGCCCGCCCCTACTGTACGGCCGCCTTCACGAATAGCAAAACGCAATTCTTTTTCCAACGCAACCGGAGTGATCAACTCAACGGTCAATTCAATATTATCTCCGGGCATACACATTTCCACACCTTCCGGGAGAAGGGCATTCCCGGTCACGTCTGTCGTCCGGAAATAAAACTGCGGACGGTATCCCTTAAAGAACGGGGTGTGACGGCCGCCTTCTTCTTTCTTTAAAACATAAACCGTGCCTCTAAATTTGGTGTGGGGCGTAATGGAACCCGGTTTGGCCAAAACCATCCCGCGCTCAATCGCATCCTTATCCATGCCGCGCAACAGTAACCCGACATTGTCCCCGGCCTGACCTTCATCCAGTTCCTTGCGGAACATTTCCACGCCCGTCACAACGGTCTTCTGAATATCCGGACGCAATCCAACACAATCAATTTCTTCTCCGACCTTAACTCTTCCTCTTTCAATACGGCCCGTCGCAACGGTTCCTCGTCCGGAGATGGAAAACACGTCTTCCACAGCCATGGAAAATGGCTTATCAAGTTCACGAACCGGTTCCGGAATATAATCATCCACGGCCTGCATCAAATCCAGAATCGGCTGAGTCTTTTCAGGATTATCGATGTCATTCAAAGCATCCAGAGCGCTCCCCTTAATAATCGGAGTCTTGTCCCCGTCAAAATTATATTTGGACAACAATTCACGGACTTCCAGTTCAACTAAATCCAAGAGCTCTTTATCTTCAACCTGATCACATTTATTAAGAAAAACGACAAGACGAGGGACGTTAACCTGTCTGGCCAACAGAATGTGCTCGCGGGTCTGAGGCATAGGACCGTCAGCCGCGGAAACCACCAAAATTGCGCCATCCATCTGAGCGGCGCCAGTGATCATATTTTTAATATAATCCGCGTGACCAGGGCAGTCAATATGGGCATAATGGCGTTTGTCGGTCTCATATTCCAAGTGAGCGATATTAATCGTGATCCCTCGTTCTTTTTCTTCCGGAGCGTTATCAATAGAATCATAACTGCGAATTTGAGCCAACCCTTTTTTATGCAAAATCATGGTTATGGCCGCACTTAAGGTAGTCTTCCCGTGATCAACGTGACCAATGGTCCCGATGTTCAAATGCGGTTTATTTCTCGTGAATTTTTCCTTAGCCATGACGTTCCTCCCTTTTATTGAAATTCTTTTTAAGTTCTTCCGGCTTTTACCATTGCTTCTTGTCGTGAACCTTTGATTTTTTCAGCAACATGATATGGAACTTCCGAGTAAAACGCGGGTTCCATCGAGAAAGAAGCCCGTCCCTGAGTTAAAGAACGCAAAGCGTTCGCATAATTAAACATTTCTGCCAACGGCACTTCACAGCGCGCGATCTTGAGTTTCCCCCGTGTGCCCAGGTTTACGATTTTAGCCCGCCGCGTATTGAGATCCCCCATGACCTGGCCCATAAACTCTTCCGGAGCGGAAACTTCCAAATCCATAACCGGCTCCAGAAAAACCGAATGCCCTCTCTGCAATCCTTCCCGAAGCGCCGCTTTGCCCGCCAGTTGAAAAGCCAGTTCACTGGAGTCAACTTCATGGTATGATCCGTCCACCAACGTCACCACAAAATCCGTAACCGGATATCCGGCAAGAATACCGTTCAAGGCGCCCTCCCGTACCCCTTTTTCGACCGCCGGGATATACTCTCTGGGAATCGCGCCCCCCTTGATTCTATTATCAAAAACAACACCGTCCCCTGGTTTCTCCGCCGGAGCGATGTTAATAACACAATGCCCGTATTGACCGCGCCCGCCGGTCTGAGAAATAAATTTCCCAACGACACCGGTCACCTTCTCCGTGATTGTTTCCCGGTACGCAACCTGTGGCCGTCCAATATGGGTTTCAAGATTATTCTCCCGCTTCATCCGGTCAATGATAATGTCCAGGTGCAGTTCTCCCATGCCGGAAATAATCGTCTGTCCGGTTTCATGATCGTACTGGACACGCAAAGACGGATCTTCGTCCAGGAATTTCCGCAAGGCGAGACCAAGCTTATCCTGATCCGCCTTGGTTTTCGGCTCAATCGCCATGGAAACCACAGGCTCAGGGATCTTCATGTTTTCAATCAAAATCTGCTGGGCATCATCACAAATCGTGTGCCCGGATTTCGTTTCCTTCAGCCCGACCAAAGCGACAATCTCGCCCGCCCCCACTTTCGGAATAATTTCCTGCTTATTCGCATGCATCACAACAATTTTGGCCACCCGTTCTTTGGTGCGGATGCTAGAGTTGTAGATCGTAGAACCAGCGCTTATAACGCCGGAATAAATTCTTGTATAAAAAAGCTTTCCAACATAGGGGTCAGAGGCAATCTTAAAAACCAATGCGGCCAACGGCGCCTCAACGGACGCCAACCGCTCCACGGGTTCCTGGGTGCGGGGGTTAATCCCTGGAAGAGGCGGGACATCAAGAGGGGAGGGCATATAGTCGACAACCGCGTCCAACAGAAGCTGCACTCCACGTTTTTTTAAAGAAGTCCCGACCATAACCGGGATAAACCGGTTTTTGATCACCTCCCGGCGAATAACCGCCTTGATTTCCTCGGGAGAAACCTCCTTCTCCTCAAGGAACCTCATCATAATCTGATCATCCACGTCCGCCAACGATTCCAACAGGACATGGTAATATTCTTCGGCCTTCTCTTTTAAATGATCCGGGATATCAACGCGCTCCAGCGTAATCCCGTCCTCATCTTTATAAGTAATATACTGCCGATGGATAACATCTACAATACCCTTAAAACTGTCTTCTGTTCCATCCGGAAAATTAATCGCCGCCGCGTTACAGCCCAAACGGTCATGGATTTCATCAATAACCCGGTCATAATCGGCCCCCAGCCTGTCGATCTTATTAATAAAAATCATCCGCGGAACCTGATAACGATCGGCCTGGCGCCACACGGTTTCCGTCTGGGATTGCACGCCACCTGCAGCGCACAAGACAACCACCGCGCCATCCAAGACCTTCAAGGAGCGCTCAACTTCCACGGTAAAATCAACGTGCCCGGGAGTGTCAATAATGTTGATTTTATGGTCTTTCCAGTAACACGTCGTGCTCGCGGACATAATGGTGATCCCGCGCTCTTGTTCCTGCGCCATAAAATCCATGGTTGTGTTGCCATCATCTACATTCCCCATTTTATGAATAACGCCACAGTAATAGAGAATACGCTCCGTCGTAGTTGTTTTCCCGGCGTCAATATGGGCAATAATCCCTATGTTTCTTAAATCTTTTAAAGAAGTTGGTTCCATTAAATTACCACCTCAAATGCGCAAAAGCCTTGTTTGCCTCAGCCATCTTATGCGTCTCGTCTCTTTTCTTAATCGCAGGGCCTTCAGATTTATACGCCGCCAGGAGCTCATCCGCCAGTTTGACCGTCATGGGCTTGCCCTTTTTTTTGCGGGCAAAGTCCCTCAGCCAGCGCAACGCCAAAGAATTCCCCCGGGGCCCGGTCACCTCGACCGGAATCTGATATGTTGCGCCTCCGACACGCCGCGGTTTCAATTCCAGGCGCGGCCGGATATTATCGATAGCCTTATTAAAAACCTTCAACCCGCTATCTTCGTGGGTTTTCTGTTTCAGGATATCCAACGCACCGTAAACAATTTTTTCCGCGACTGTCTTCTTGCCTTCCACCATCAGCGTATTGATAAACTGCGCCACCAAAGCGCTATCATATTTGGGGTCAGTCACGACTTCGCGTTTTTCTGCTTTTCGTCTTCTCATTACTTCTCTCTCTTGGTTCCATATTTTGACCGTGATCGTTTCCGTTTAGCTACACCGGTTGTGTCTAACGTCCCTCTTACGATATGATAACGTACGCCCGGCAAATCTTTCACGCGGCCACCCCGAACCAGGACAATGGAGTGTTCCTGCAGATTATGTCCTTCCCCAGGGATATACGCAGTTACCTCGATCCGGTTTGATAAACGGACACGGGCGATTTTCCTCAAAGCCGAATTCGGCTTCTTCGGGGTCATTGTTTTCACCTGCAAACAAACGCCTCGTTTTTGAGGGCATTGAGCCAATGCCGGGGATTTAGTTTTCTTGTTTTTCAGGCTGCGACTCTTGCGAATCAGCTGTTGTATCGTTGGCATATTTCACCGTTTCCACTTGGTCATAAAGTTTAAAACCCGTACCCGCGGGGATCAAATGCCCCACAATTACGTTTTCTTTCAAGCCACGTAAAAGATCGATTTTACCAGACGCCGCTGCTTCTGTCAAGACTCTTGTCGTCTCCTGAAAACTAGCCGCGGAGATAAAGCTTTCCGTCGTCAAAGACACCTTCGTGATCCCCAACAACAGCGGGGTCGCCTGAGCCGGTTTGCCTTTTTTCTTTAAAGTTACTTCATTCGCTTTCTTAAAACGAATGCGATCCACCTGTTCTCCGACGAGGAATTCAGTGTCTCCAGAATCTTCGATCTTAACCTTCTTGAGCATCTGAGAAATAATCAACTCGATATGCTTATCATTAATCCGCACGCCCTGCAGACGGTAAACTTCCTGAATCTCGTTCAAAAGATATTCCTGCAAAACCTTGTCCCCGCAGACGCGGAGAATATCGTGCGGCACAACCGGGCCGTCTGTCAATTGCTGCCCGGCGAAAACACGGTCGTTTTTATAAACCGTCGGGTGCTTCCCGTGAGGGATCGTATATTCTTTTGACATGCCGGTCGTGCTGCGCACCACAATCGTGCGAAGCCCTTTCCGGTCCTCGCCAAACTCAACAGCCCCGTCAATTTCGGAAATAATGGCCGGATCCTTAGGCCGTCTGGCCTCAAAAAGTTCCGCCACCCGCGGCAACCCGCCCGTGATGTCCCTCGTTTTCCCGATGCCACGAGGGATCTTCGCGATCAGGTCCCCGGCATTAATCATCTGTTTATCACTGACCAGAATATGCGCTCCGACAGGGATCGAATAAATCCCGACGACCTCTTTCTTGTCGTCCGTGATAATAATCTGCGGATGATATTCCAGCTTGTGTTCCACAACAACACGTTCTGTGATCCCGGTGATAGGATTCTGCTCCTGTTGCACCGTGACATCCTGGATCAAATCTTCGGAGTTAACAACCCCCTTGACTTCCGTAATGATCGGGATCGTGTACGGATCCCACGTCGCGAAAATTTCATTCTCGTTAATTTCCGCCCCATCGGCAAACTTGATCGTAGCCCCCTGTGGCAACTGATGGCGTTCAAATTCCCGGCCATACTCGTTATTAATACTCACCGCGCCATTCCGGTTAAGGACAACGAACTCTTTATTCCGTTCGACGACACGCAACTGGTGATACTTCATGACCCCTTTATTCTTGGAACGGTAAAAAGACTGTTCCACAGCACGGCTGGCCGTCCCTCCAATGTGGAAGGTCCTCATAGTCAGCTGGGTCCCCGGCTCGCCGATGCTTTGCGCAGCGATAACCCCGACCGCCTCGCCAATCTCAACTAAACGCTGGGTCGCCAGGTTTCGGCCATAACATTTAACACAGGTTCCTGTCTCGGCCTCGCAGGTTAAGACGCTGCGGATACGCACCTTTTCAATCCCCAGTTGCTCAATCATAGTCGCTTTTTCTTCCGTAATCTCCTCGCCGGCTTCCACAACAACCTGATCCGTGATGACATCGACAATGCTGTCCAAGGCGACACGACCGATAATGCGCTCCCGCAGACTGACCACAAGTTCGTCCCCTTCAACGATCGCGGAAACCGTGATACCGTTTAATGTCCCGCAATCCTCTTCGGTCACAACACATTCCTGGGCAACGTCCACCAACCGGCGTGTCAGATAACCGGCATCGGCCGTCTTCAAAGCCGTATCCGCAAGACCTTTCCGGGCCCCATGCGTGGAGATAAAATATTCCAAAACCGTCAGCCCTTCACGGAAACTCGCAGTAATCGGGTTTTCAATAATCTCCCCGGAGGGCTTAGCCATCAACCCCCGCATCCCCGACAACTGGCGGATCTGAAGACGAGAGCCCCTGGCACCGGAATCGGCCATAATAAAGACAGGGTTAAAAGCCGCCATCTGTTTAAACACCAAATCAGAAATCTTCTCTGTCGTATGCGTCCAGATATCAATAATTTTGTTATAACGTTCGCGTCCGGTGATAATCCCCTTGCGATACTGATCCTCGACCTTAGCCACCTCCTGCTTGGCTTCCTTAATATGGACTTCTTTTTCCTTCGGGCTCGTCAAGTCGGAGATGGCGATCGATATCCCTGCCTTGGTGGCCATATTAAAACCAAATTCTTTAAGACTGTCCAGCAAATTAACCGTCGTATGTTGCCCAAAACGCTTATAACAGTCAGCGATGACCGCCCCGATCTGTTTCTTATCCATCGTGTCGTTAACAAACCCGAACCCCTCAGGCAGCAGTTCATTGAACAAAATACGCCCCACGGTCGTTTCAATAATCGGCTGATTAGATAATTTCTGCGGCACCCCGCCCCCGTCTTCTCCGCCCAGTTCTCCGTCCTGAGAAATAACCAAAGAAGGTTTTTCGTCTCCCCAAACAGGTTGCGCCAAACGAAGCTTGATGCCCGTATGCAGATTAATCTGACCGTCATTATAAACAATAATGGCCTCTTCCTTGCTGCCAAAAAGGCGGGAGTCGTGTTCTTCTTCCCGATCCTTCGTCAAATAATACAAACCTAAAACCATATCCTGGGTTGGAGACACGATGGGCCGCCCATCGGCCGGAGAAAAAAGGTTATTCACCGACAAAAGTTGCAGGCGGCATTCAATCTGCGCTTCCAAAGACAACGGCAGGTGAACCGCCATCTGGTCCCCGTCAAAGTCCGCGTTAAAAGCCGTACAAACCAAAGGATGAAGTTTAATGGCTTTCCCTTCCACCAGCACCGGTTGAAACGACTGGATACTTAAACGGTGCAGCGTCGGCGCGCGGTTAAGCATGATCGGGTGGTCCTTAATGACCTCATCCAGAATATCCCAAACCTCGACCTTGGCCCTTTCCACCATCCGCTTGGCACCCTTGATCGTGTGAACAAACCCTTTTTCCCGTAATTCCCGGATAATAAACGGTTCGAACAGTTCAAGGGCCATCTTTTTAGGAAGACCGCACTGATGCAATCTGAGCGTCGGCCCCACAACGATAACAGAACGGCCGGAATAATCCACGCGTTTTCCGAGCAAATTCATCCGGAAACGCCCCTGCTTGCCTTTTAACATATCCGACAAAGACTTCAAGGGCCGGTTGCCTGACCCCAACACGGGCCGCCCGTGACGGCCGTTATCCAAAAGCGCGTCCACGGATTCCTGAAGCATACGCTTTTCGTTACGGATGATAATCTCAGGCGCTTTTAAGTCAATCAATTTTTTAAGACGGTTATTACGGTTAATGACCCGCCGGTACAAATCATTCAAATCCGAAGTGGCAAAACGTCCGCCTTCCAGCGGAACCAGGGGCCGGAGATCCGGAGGGATCACCGGGATGACGTCCAAAACCATCCACTCCGCCTTATTCCCGGATATTTTAAAATCCTCGACGATCTTTAGGGTTTTGGCGATTTTCTTGGCGTTGGTCCCGGCCGGCGTTGCTTTCTCCATATCTTTCCGGAGTTTCTTGCACAGGGCTCCGAGATCGATTTCCTTCAAAAATTCTCTTACCGCCTCAGCGCCGATTTTAGCTTTAAACGCCCCGCCGTATTTCACCAACGCTTCCTGATATTTATCTTCGGACAAAAATTCCTTCTTCTTCAACGGGGTATCACCCGGATCAATCACTACATATTCTTCATAATAAATCAATTTCTCCAAGTCACGCAAAGAGATCTGCATTAAAGCGGACAAACGGCTGGGCACGGCCTTATAAAACCATATATGCGTGACAGGACAGGCCAACTCAATATGTCCCATGCGCTCACGGCGGACAGATGACCGGGTGACCGTCACTCCGCAACGGTCACAGGTAATCCCCTTAAATTTAATCCCCTTGTATTTGCCGCAATTACATTCCCAATCCCGAACCGGGCCGAAAATCCGCTCACAAAATAGCCCGTCCTTTTCCGGTTTTAAAGTCCGGTAATTTAACGTTTCCGCCTTTTTAACCACGCCATGTGACCATGATTTTATCACTTCTGGCGCCGCAATCCGGATCGTAATGCGATCTTCCTGTTGAGGTTGTTCTTTTTTTGTCGTGGCCATAATTATTTCTTCGTACCTTTTGTCTCTTTAATAATAGGTTGGTCCTGACCTTCTTTTTCCAATCGGATATCCAAGCATAACCCCTGAAGCTCTTTCACGAGGACATTGAAAGACTCCGGCGTGCCCGTCGCGAGTTTCTGTTCCCCTTTGACAATGGCCTCATAAATACGGCTGCGCCCGGCCACATCGTCGCTTTTAACCGTCAGCATTTCCTGCAAAGTATACGCCGCTCCATAGGCTTCCAGCGCCCAGACTTCCATTTCCCCAAAACGCTGGCCGCCGAAATGGGCCTTGCCGCCTAACGGTTGCTGTGTAACAAGAGAATACGGCCCGATAGACCGTGCGTGAATTTTTTCATCAACCAGGTGATTAAGTTTCAACATATAAATGTACCCGACCGTCACCTTCTGGTCAAAAGGCTCACCGGTAAAGCCATCGTAGACAATGGTTTTTCCGTCTTCAGGAAGCCCCGCCTCCTTGCTTAACTGGCGGATTTCCCCCTCCGTAGCCCCGTCAAAAACCGGAGTTTCCGCGTAGAACCCTAAGGTCTGGGCAACCCACCCCAAATGCGTTTCCAGAAGCTGCCCGACATTCATACGGGAAGGGACCCCTAACGGATTAAGGACAATATCCACCGGCCGGCCGTCGGCAAGATATGGCATGTCTTCCTCCGGAACGATCCGGGACACAATCCCTTTATTCCCATGCCGGCCGGCCATCTTGTCCCCTTCCTGCAACTTCCGTTTCGTCGCCACATACACCACAACTCGTTTCAAGACCCCGGCAGGAAGTTCATCACCCCGCCTGACCCGTTCCGACTCCTGCTGCTGTTCTTCCATCATTTCATTGATCTTGCTTTCGAAAAAATCAACGGTCTGCCGGATTTCGGAATCCTCATCATAATCATTAAGGTTCATCGTGGTGAGTTTTTTGGAAGAAACATTCAACAGCTGGCAAAGCTTTTTCTCCCGTTCAGATTCAATAAACTCAATTTCTTGAGCGTAATATTCCTTTATCTTCTCAACGGCCTCTTGTTCCTTAGCCTTATCCGCCTTGGACTTCCGGCCCCGCTCGGTCCGCTGGAACACCTCCGTGTTGACAATGACGCCTTCGATACCCGGTGGGAGGGTCAAGGAAGTATCCCGGATGTCCGCGGCCTTTTCCCCGAAGATCGCCCGCAGCAACCTCTCCTCCGGAGACAACTCTTTTTCGCTTTTAGGTGTCACTTTGCCGACCAGGATATCACCGGCTTTCACTTCCGCGCCGACCCGAACAATCCCTTCTTCGGTCAAATCCTTCAAGGCTTCTTCCCCGACATTAGGGATATCCCGCGTGATCTCTTCATTCCCCAAACGCGTTTCCCTAGCCTCAACTTCAAACTTTTCCACATGAATCGACGTAAAATTGTCTTCCCTAACCAGCCGCTGATTGACAAGGATAGCGTCCTCAAAATTATATCCTCTCCACGGCATAAAAGCGACGAGCACATTTTGCCCCAAGGCGATACGGCCTTCTTGGGTCGCCATGCCGTCGGCGATCACATCTCCCTTTTCCACCTGCTCCCCAAGCTGCACAATAGGCTTTTGCAAAATGCAGGTGTTGGCGTTAGACCGTAGAAAATTTTTTAACGGATAAACCCGGTCACCCACCACGATTTCCCTGGCATCTACTTTCGTGACTTTGCCGGCTTCTTTCGCGACCACCACGACACCGGAATCCCTGGCCACTTTCCCTTCCATCCCGGTCCCGACGAAGGGAACTTGCGTTCTCATAATAGGAACCGCCTGCCGCTGCATGTTGGATCCCATCAAGGCCCGGTTGGCGTCATCATGCTCCAGGAAAGGAATCATCGAGGTAGCCACGGAAACCAGCTGCTTCGTGGACACATCTTTATAATCAATCTGCTCCGGCTTAACTTTTGGAAAATCGGTTTTATAACGGCAGATAATTTCTTTTTCGACCAAAGTCCCGTGCTCATCGGTCGCGGCATTCGCCTGGGCGATATATTTCATCTGATCAATATCCGCCGTCAAGAATTCCACCTTAGTGCCTACCTTCCCGTTTTCCACTTTATAGTAGGGCGTTTCGATAAAACCCAAGTCATTAACGCGGGCGCACGTGGTCAAAGAAGAAATCAATCCGATATTGGGCCCCTCCGGCGTCTCAATAGGGCATACCCGGCCATAGTGAGTTGGGTGAACGTCACGGACCTCAAATCCGGCCCGTTCCCTGGAAAGCCCTCCCGGCCCTAAAGCGCTTAAACGGCGCTTATGGGTCATCTCGGCCAAGGGATTCACTTGATCCATAAATTGAGAAAGCTGGCTCCGGGCGAAGAAATCATGCATCTGATTGGAAAAAAGACGGGAATTGATAAGATGGTGAGCCGTGAGATTATCAAAAGAACTCATCACAACAAGGCGTTCTTTAATAGAACGTTCCAGCCGGGCGAGACCGATGCGGACCTGATTCTGCACAAGCTCCCCGACGCTTTTGATACGCCTGTTCCCCAAATGATCAATATCATCGACTTCCCCGTGCCCTTCTCTCAATCCGAAAAGATACTGAATAACAGCCACGACGGTGTTAATATCCAAAACCCGGTTATCTAACGGGATATTAGTACCCAGTTTCCGGTTGATAATATACCGCCCCACCTTGCTGAGGTCATAGCGTTTCGGGTCAAAAAACAAACGATAAAACAAAGCCTCGGACACTTCAATCGTCGCCGGCTCCGTGGGCCGCATCTTGCGGTAAAAATCCAATAAGGCCTCTTCCTTATTCACCGTGTGATCCTTTTCCAAGGTGTTCTTCATTTTGGAAAAATCATCACCGAGTAACGCCTGCATGTCCGCTTCGTTCGACAGACCCATGATGCGTAAAATCTGGGTTGCGGGAAAATGCCGGCGGCGGTCTATATACGCCAGCAAAACATCATTTAAATCGTATTTGATTTCAAACCAAGCGCCCCGGGAAGGGATAATGCGGCCATGATAAATACTTTTTCCTGTCGGGTGGAGTTCTTCCTCAAAAGAAACCCCAGGCGGACGCTGAATCTGGGACACCACAACCCGCTCATCGCCATTAATAATAAACGTCCCGGTTTCCGTCATCAAAGGGAAATCCCCGAAATAAACTTCTTGCTCCTTGATATCAATCGGGGTAATAAGCCGCAACTTCACTTTCAACGGAGCACAGTACGTTAAACTGCGTCTTTGGCACTCAATGCTGGAATATTTCTCTTTCCCGAAATAATAACTGATGTATTCCAGCTTGATCTGTCCGTCATAACTTTCCAGCGGAAAGACTTCCCGGAAAACCTCCTCCAGCCCCTGATCACTTCTTTTTTCCGGCAGACAATCCCTCTGCAGGAAGTCCTCGTACGATTTCACCTGAATATCCAGCAAATTGGGCAGCTCAAACACATCCTTGATCTTACCGAAATTTCTAACATTTAATTTTTTCATTTTGAATTAGGGTTGCTGTTTGTTTATGGAGTTGTTTGAGGGGGCTGCTTTTCCAAAAAGAACTTCAGCGCTATAAAACACCCCGACCGTCATGAACGAACGCATGGGAGCTGGTGCTGTTAAACTCCTCAAAAAAGCTGCTGTGCCGCAAAAATTACTTCAACTCGACTTTAGCGCCAGCCGCTTCAAGCTTCTTCTTCATCTCTTCGGCTTCTTCTTTTGAAACGTCTTCTTTAACAGGTTTCGGCGCACCTTCTACCAAATCCTTAGCTTCCTTCAATCCTAAATTGGTAATGGCCCTGACCTCTTTGATAACCGCAATTTTATTGGCCCCAGCGGCAGCCAACACCACCGTAAAGGACGTCTTTTCTTCCTGCGCAGCCGCCGCACCGCCAGCCGCCGGCATCCCTGCCATCATCATGCCAGCCGGCATGGGAGCCGCCGCCTGAATACCGAATCTGTCTTCCAATCCTTTGACCAAGTCTGCCAATTCCAAGGCGGTTAAGCCCTCAATTAATTTAGCCACTTCTTCCAATTTCGGCGAAAGCGTTACGCTTGCCTTTTCCACCGCTGTATTACCATTCTCCGACATCTTAATTACCTCCCTTTTTTTCACTTAACTGTTTCAATATGGATAACAACTCCCGAGTTTTGCCGTTCAAAACACTGGCTAACTGGGTTAAAGGCGACACAATAACCGATAAAAGCTGAGACAACAACACATCCCGGGGAGGAAGATCTGCCAACCGTTTCACATCGCTTTTATCCAAAAAAGCCCCGTCCAGGACGCCGCCCTGAACCGAGGCCGTTTCACATTTTTCCAAAAATTTCATTAACGTCTTTGACACCAAGGCGCAGTCTGCGTTACTCCAGACAAAAGCCGTCTGATTCTGAACTTTCCCGGCCAAGGCATCCTGCTGACATTCCTTCAACGCAATTTGAGCGATACGGTTTTTCGACACGCACACGGCGGCCCCCAAGTGCCGCAGGTCTTTTCTCAAATCATTCATTTGAGAAGCGGACACCGCAGAATAAGAGAGCAAAAAAACATTGCCGTTTTTCTGCAACCCGTCCTTGATGGATTCCACCAGCTTTTCTCTATATATTTTCCCGACTTTACCCATGGTTCGCACCCTTATAATTTAAGGAACAGTTATTCTTAAACATCTGAAATCTTCAAGCCGGAACCCATGGTCGTTGAGAGGGCTACCGTTTTAAAGAGATCACCTTTCACCGTGGCCGGTTTTAAATTTTGAATCGCATCAATCAAGGTCCGTGCGTTTTCAAATATTTTTTCCTTAGGAAAAGATCTTTTCCCGATACCGACATGTATCCCTGCTTGCTTATCCGTCTTAAATTCCACCCGGCCAGCCTTGACTTCCTTAATGGCCTTTTCCAAATCGTTCGTGACCGTACCGGTTTTCGGGCTGGGCATCAAGCCCCTCGGCCCTAGGACTTTACCAAGTTTACTTAAATCCCGCATCATATCCGGAGTCGCAACAACCGTATCAAAATCAAGGAAGCCATTAGCCACCTTGTCAATAAGATCATTGGCCCCAACGATATCCGCGCCGCAGGCTTCGGCCTTCTGCGCCATTTCCCCTTTGGCGAAAACGGCCACCCGAATTTTTCGGCCCGTTCCATGCGGCAACATGACCGTGCCCCGAATCAGTTGATCCGAACTTTTCGGATCAATGTTAAGGTGAAAATGCAGTTCCACCGTTTCATCAAACTTCACTTTTGGAAACTTTTCGATGTTCCTCACGGCCTCTTCTAGGGTGAAAGAAACTTTTTCTGCCGCAATCGCCTTGATCTCTTTATTTCTTTTGGATAGTTTAGCCATATTAATCAACCACCTCAATTCCCATGCTTCGAGCCGTTCCCTCAATGATCTTCATGGCCTGATGAACATCCTGGGTATTCAAATCTTCCATTTTCACTTTAGCAATCTCTGTGATCTGGGCCCGGGTCAAAGTAGCTATTTTTTCTTTTCCTGCTTCCCCCGAAGCTTTGGCCAAATTAGCGGCCTTCTTAATCAGAACGGAACTCGGAGGAGTTTTTATAATAAAATCAAAAGACTTATCTTTATAAACCGAGATCACCGCCGGAAGAATCAGCCCTTCCCGGCCTTTGGTTTTCTCATTGAAAGACTTGCAGAACCCCATAATATTCACACCGTGCTGGCCTAATGCCGGCCCGACCGGCGGAGCGGGGTTTGCCTGCCCTGCTGGTACATACAATTTAATTTGTGCCACAACCTCTTTAGCCATTTTAAATTTTCTCCACTTGCCAATATTCCATTTCCACCAGCGTCGAACGGCCGAAGATAGAAACGCTCACTTTTAATTTACCCCGATCTGGATAGACTTCTGTCACTGTCCCGTTAAAGTTAGCAAACGGCCCTTCCGAAATCCGAATCGCCTCTCCGACTTCAAACACCACTTTCGGGCTAGGTTTCGTTTCCGTGTCCTCGGTGCGGCGAACAATCGAATTCACTTCTTCTTCGGAAATGGGGGTCGGCCGATGCCCGGGCCCGATAAAACCAGTAATCCCGGGAGTGCTTTTGACCAGGTACCAGCTCTCCTTGCTCATTTCCATCTTGACGAGAATATATCCGGGGAAGAACTTCCGGGCGGTGATGCGTTTTTTACCTCCGCGGATTTCGGAAACCTGCTCGGTCGGGACAATAATTTCTTCGATATAATCTTTCAGATTCGTAGCATTCATCCGGCTCTCAAGGCCGGCTTTGGCTTTTTCCTCAGCTCCTGTTTGCGTATGTATAACGAACCATTTCATGGTCATAGGACAATCACTTAATTATAATGCTGATAAATTTTGAAAGAACCATATCCGTCACCCAAATAAACACAGCCAAAAAAGCCGAGCTCATGAAAACAATCCAGGTTGACTCGATCAACTCCTGTTTTGTCGTCCAAGAAACCTTCTTCAGTTCAACGACAACTTCAGAGAAAAATTTAGATAATTTTGCAATCATATTTTTTAATAACAGGCCTGGTAGGATTCGAACCTACAACACACGGTTTTGGAGACCGTTGCTCTGCCAGTTGGAGCTACAGGCCTATTTTACCCCGTGTCTGAAAAGGGTTCAGCGTACACCGCCTGATGTAAAATAAAACTACTTTTTAGTTTCCCGATGCAACGTATGCTTGCGACAAAACCGACAGTATTTATTCAGTTCTATCCTATCCGGCGTCTTTTTCTTATCCTTCATGCTTTGATAATTGATTCTTTGGCACTCCGTACACTGGAACTGTATGTTCTCTCGCATCGTTTTCTCTTTCTATCGCAGAGCCCCCGACCGGACTTGAACCGGTGACCCCGTCCTTACCAAGGACGTGCTCTACCGGCTGAGCTACAGGGGCGATCTAATGATCGCTGCAATGTCATTGGCTTAACAACGAGCCCTAAGAACTTCTATCTGGGCCACAATACATCTTATAGGGGTTCACAAAAAATTCATTGCAGCAGAAAAAGTCCATACTACAATGAATTTATAAAATGAAAGTAAAGTATATATGTCACACCAAATTTTGTCAAGTATTTTATTTTTCAGGCCGAAATATATCATCTTAGCAACATTGCAGTTAGAGAAGCCCTTCTCACCGCACAATTTTAAGAAAACGCCTTTTGCCGACTTTCAGCACTCCCGGTTGAGGCCCCCAGGTTTCTTCCATAATCTTTTCGCCGTTCCACGTGACCGCTCCCTGCGCCAAAAGACGCCGCACTTCTTTCCTGGAAGGCGCTAATCCGGACTCCACCAAGATATCGGCAATCAGCGGTGATTCTCCCGACGGGAGAAAATATTCAGGCATATCATCCGGCAGCTGTTTCTGGCTGAACACTTTTTGAAAACGCGCGCGCGCGTCACGGGCGTCCTGCGGATTATGAAACATCTCCACGACAATCTCCCCCAGCCTCAGCTTAGCGTCCTTAGGATGCATCTCTTTAATCAAGGGCAAATTTTCCATCGTCAGGACTTCATAATAACGCATCATCAACTCGTCGCTGATGGACATAATTTTCCCGACAATTTCATCCGGCGGCTCATCAATGCCGATATAATTATGCAACGACTTGCTCATCTTCTTTTCGCCATCCGTCCCCTCCAGAAGAGGGGTCATCAGCACGACCTGGGGTTCCTGCCCGTAAGCCTCCTGCAACTGCCGCCCCATTAAAAGATTAAACGTCTGGTCCGAGCCTCCGCACTCCACATCCGCTTTTAATACAACAGAATCATACCCCTGCAAAAGCGGATAAAAAAGCTCCAGGATGCTGATCTCTTTCTGCTCTTCAAAACGTTTTTTAAAATCCGCCCGGGCGAGCATCTGGGCCACGGTGGAATGCGCCGCCAGTTCAAGAACCTGCTGGGCGTTTAACCCGGCCAGCCACTGGCTGTTAAAAACAACCTCTGTTTTCTGAGGATCCAAAACCTTAAAAACCTGCCGTTTATATGTCTGCGCGTTCTGCGCCACCACATCCGGCGACATTTTTGGCCTCAGCTGATCGCGTCCGGAAGGGTCCCCGATCTGAGCGGTGAAATCCCCTATCAGGAAACAAACCCGGTGCCCCATATCCTGGAACTGCCGGAGCTTCCTTAAAAGCACCACATGCCCCAAGTGGATATCCGGAGCCGTGGGGTCAAAGCCCGCCTTGACCGTTAGCGGCCGCCCGGTCTCCAGCGATTTTTTCAATTTGGCCTTCAACATGTCGAGATTAATAATCTCTGTCGTGCCCCGGGAAAGGCAGGCTATTTGCTGCTCAATATCCATCACGTTCAAAACCCCCGCCTTGAAAAAAGCCAAATAAAAACAGAGCCCCGCACGCATAGCGCGACACCCTGTTTCTCATTAAATCCAAAATATATACCTGATAATTTAAAACGCAAGACGTGTCTCAACGAGGACAGCACACTTCCCTAATTTATGGAGGAAGGCCCCCGATCAGGATAGCCGTGTGCTGACACCAATTTTCATCTGGTCCACATCAACCTTAATAATTTTAACGCGCAACTTATCACCGGGTTTCAAGGCTGCGGCCTGTTCTTTATCAATTTCCGAAGAATAAACCAACGCCTCGACTTCATCTTCCAGCTTCACAAAGACGCCGAAATTCGAATTCAGGACCACTTCCACTTCCACTTCATCCCCCACCTTATATTTTTCTGCAATCATCGGCCAGGGGTTATCTGTTAACTGTTTTAAACCCAGTGTGATTTTCCGGTTGTTAGCGTCAATCCCCAAAACCATAACTTCAATCTCTTGTCCTTTCGACAGGATGTCTTGAGGATGGTTGACTTTTTTGGTCCAGGACATATCAGAAACATGAATCATGCCCTCCAGACCAGACTTTAATTCGACGAAAGTCCCGTAATCTGTAAACCCCCGGACAACACCCTTCACCCGCGTTCCGATGGGAAGAGTTTTTTCCGCTTCCAGCCAGGGGTTAGACTCGAGCGCTTTCATGCTGAGGGAAATTCTTTTGGAATCCTTATCGACATTTATAATTTGGGCCTCGATCTCGGTCCCAACGGAAAACATCTCCTGAGGATTGACCAGTTTCTTCTGCCATGTAATTTCCGATGAATGTAGCAGGCCCTCGATCCCTTTCTCAATTTCTACAAAAACGCCGTACGGCATGATATTGACAATTTTCCCTTTAATCTGGCTGCCGGCCGGATATTTTTCATAAATGTCATCCCAGGGATTGGGGGTAATTTGCTTGAGCCCCAAAGAAACCTTCGAGTTTTCCTGATCAAAATCAATGATCAGAACTTCAATCTGATCACCGATCGACACAATTTCAGAAGGATGGTTGATGCGGGACCAACTCATGTCTGTAATATGCAGCAACCCGTCCACGCCGCCCAAATCAATAAAGGCACCGAAATCGGTAATCCCCTTAACGACGCCTTTACGTTTTTGTCCTTTCTCAAGTTCGCCCCACAGCTTTTCCCGGATTTGCTCCCGCTCTTTTTGATAAATATCCCGGCGGGATAAAATCAGGTTGCGGCGCTGCTTATTGATCTTGGCGACCTGGAAATTAAACTTATTCGCCATAATGGTTTCCGGAGAGTATCCCTTGAACGCGGACAAAGACATCGGCAGGAACGCCTCCAATCCTTCAATATCAACCATATACCCGCCCTTCACCACCTTGATCACCCGGCCGTCCACGACAGCCCCTTCCTCTATACCCCCCATGATTTTCTGCCAGCCTTTAACTTTCTCTGCCTTAAGTTTGGACAGCACAAGGCGGCCATCCTCATCTTCAATAGATTCGACAAGAACGTCGATTTCATTATCGATCTTGATATCCTCTTTATTACGGAACTCCTCCAGGGAAACAAAGCCTTCAGATTTAAATCCGATATCCACGACCGCTTCCGTATCATTGAAAGCGACGATATGCCCCCGCACGATCTCCCCTTCCTTGACCGTTTTGACAGACTTCTCATACAACTCGGACATAAGTGACTGATGTTCTTTATCCATATAAAAAACCTCTCTTTTATCTTATTCTTCGAAGAATCAACAACAATCTTCAAAGTGGTCATATTATCTCAATTATTATAAATTTGTCAAATAAAATCTTCTTCCGGGCGGCGCTTTTTCTTCGTCGAGCAAGGCCATTTTCATAACATGCCTTTTCCCCGATTCCAAAAATACATCTGCTTTGTTAACAGGAAGAAAGAGCCCCTATAGCGCCCATCACCTGATCTGCTATTTGTTCATAGGACTGTCCCGGGGACATAGGAACAGGCGGACCGAACCTGACCCGGATCGGATGTCTTCTAAACCACCGGGCTCCGGGGGGGAGGACTTGATCAGACCCCTGAATAAAGACAGGGATAACGGGCACATGACTTTTGGCCACCAGGAATCCAATACCAGGTTGCGCCTTAACGCCGCCGCTCTCCAAACGCGTGCCCTGAGGGAACAACAACAACGGAGAGCCGTTTTTTAAACGCCGCAGAGCCTCCCGCAAGGCAGCAATATCCGGCTCGCCCCTGCGAATAGGAAACGTCCCCACCTGCCGCAAAAACCATCCCAGCAGAGGGTTCGTGAAAAGGGATTTTTTGGCCATGTAACTTATCCGGCGCCAGACGCTTAACCCGACGATAAGGGGATCCAGGTAGCTCAGGTGGTTACTCGCGAAAATATAACTGCCTTGGGACGGGATATACTTCCTGCCCTCGGTTGTGAACGGGAAAAAAATTTTACTAAAAAACTTAATAATGAAATAACTACCCCAGTAAACCATTCCTCTTGGCCGATGCTTCCTTATATTCAAGATCTTAAAAGTTTATCCCCGTATTGAATCAACTCCTTGGCGCGTTTCAGGCTTTTCGCCTCTGAATAGGCGCGCACCAGCGGCTCGGTCCCGGAAGGCCGGAGCATAAGCCAGCTTTCATCTTCGCAAATAAGCTTGACGCCGTCACAGTCTCTCATATCGACGACCTTCTTTCCCAGCAGGCTCGTGGTCTCCTTAAACCGCTGAATATCAAATGGTCTGGCCCCGAGCTTCACGTCGCTTCTCTGATAATAATAACGCCCGAATTCCTTTTCCATCTCCTCCACGATTTTTTTAATATTCTTCTTCTGATACACCATCATTTCCAGCAGTAAAAGCCCGGCCAGCGTGCCGTCCCGTTCCGGGATATAATCCTGCACCCCCATCCCGCCGGCTTCCTCTCCCCCGGCGACGATATTTTCAGCAACCATCAGATCAGAAATATATTTAAAACCTACCGGCGTCTCGTAAAGTTTAAGCCCCAGCTTGGAAGCAATCCTATCCAGCATCGTGGTTCCGCAGACCGTCTTCACAATCCCACCTTTCCGGCCCCGGTTTCGCACCAAATGCAGAATGAGCAGCCCCAGAATTTTCTGCGGGTGCAGGAACTCCCCGCCGGTAGCCACCGCCGCAATCCGGTCCGCGTCCCCATCCAGGACCAGGCCCAAATCAAACCCTTCTGTTTTAACCCGCTTAAGGATGCCGGCCAGGTACTGAACCACGGGCTCCGGCTTCTTCCCATCAAAATAGGGATTAATATCTTCCCGCATCAGCGACAACCGGATGTTGGTCCCTTTCAATGCTTCAGCGATCAAGCTGTCGCCGCTGCCATGCATGGCATCCATCAAAACTTTAAAACGGGCCGTTTTAATTTTCTTGAGATCAATATAGCTCCGGATAAATTTCAGGTAGGCCGTTTTATAATTCTGCATGACAATTTTCCCGGACTGTTTGGCTTCATTAAAATCCATGGGTTGTACCGGCGCTTCGCTGATATACCCCTCCACTTTATTGGTGATCTCTTTCGACGCTCCTCCGCCCTGGGCCGTCTTGATTTTCACGCCGTTGAATTTATAGGGATTATGGCTTGCCGTAATCATAATCCCGGCGACACACGCATGAACCGTGACCCCGTAACTAAGAGCCGGCGTCGGTATAGGCGCGTCCGACAACAGCACGTCGATACCGTTCTTCGCCAGAACACAGGCCACGGTTTCGGCGAACTCGGCGGACATAAAGCGGGTGTCATACCCCACGGCCACGCATTTCCGGCCGTTGATGTTTTCAAGATCCCGATTGATCCATTCGCTGATCGCCTGGGTGAGGACCGCCACATTTTCAAAGGTAAACGTGTCGGCGATCACCGCACGCCACCCGTCGGTTCCGAACTTAATAATGTCTCTTTTAGAACTCATATTCGTTCCCCCATTTTTATTTATCAAATTTATATAACTGGTTTTGTTCAATGTACTCCAAAACCTTGTCCGGGACAAGATACTTGATCGTTTTCCCCTGCGCAATCGCCCGGCGGAGATAGGAGGAAGAGATGTCCATCCCGGGCAGCATGACCGACTGAAATTTTATTTTTTTCTGATGGTGCCGGAAGCCGGGGCGATTCACGACGATAAAAGTCACGATTTCAATAATACGGTCGATCTCTTTCCAGGTTTCAAGCGTATCAACATTATCCTCTCCGATGATAAAAAAAAGCTTTGTTTCAGCCGGATACCGCGCCCGGAAATGGCAGACCGTGTCAATGGAATAAGACTTTCCGCCCTTTTGGACCTCATAATCGGACACTTCGAACCGGGGGTTCCCCTGAACCGCCAGCGCCACCATACGGTATCGGTCCCAAGCCGAGGCCAGCCGAGGCATTTTCTTATGAGGCGGCAGCGCGGACGGCACAAAAATCACCTTATCAAGACGGCACTTTTCCAGAGCCTTCTGGGCAATCGCCATATGACCGATATGCACGGGGTCAAAGGTGCCGCCCAATATACCAATGCGCTCTGGTCTCATGAGTTTCCGTTCCGTCAGGCCCTGATCTGCCCTTTTCCCCAAATGACATATTTATAGGTTGTCAATTCCTGCAAGGCCATCGGCCCACGGGCATGAAGCTTGTCCGTGCTGATCCCGATTTCCGCACCGAACCCAAACTCATAACCATCCGTAAAACGGGTCGACGCATTGTGATAGACGCAGGCGGAATCCACTTTTTGAAGAAAATGCCGGGCTTCTTTTTTGTCATCCGTTACGATTGCATCCGAATGATGCGACCCGTATGCATTAATATGATCAATGGCCTCCTCAACCGAAGGAACAACTTTAACCGCCAGGATAAGGTCAAGATATTCTTCGCTCCAGTCCTGGACCCGGGCAGGCTTCACACCCTTGACGATGCGGCGGGTCAACGGGCATCCGCGGATTTCCACGCCGGCCTTCCGGAAAGCATCCAGCATAACCGGCAGAAACCGCGCCGCGATGTCCTTGTGCACCAGCATCGTTTCCATGGCGTTGCACACGCCGGGGCGCTGCACCTTGGCATTGAAACAAATATGGTGGGCCATATTGATGTCAACCCGGTCGGAAACATACGTATGGCAAACCCCTTTATAATGCTTGATAACAGGGATCAAAGAATTCTCGGCCACAAAACGGATCAACCCTTCCCCTCCCCGGGGGATAATCAGGTCCACCGCATCGTTGCATTTTAAAAGCACCTGGACGGACTCCCGGTCCGTGGACGCGATCATCTGAATGACATCGGCAGGAATCCGGGTCCGGCTTAACGCTTTTTTCAGAACATTAAAAATCGCCTGATTGGAAAACAGGGCTTCTTTGCCTCCCTTTAATATAACGGCGTTGCCTGATTTCAGGCACAATCCTATGCAGTCGCTGGTCACATTCGGCCGGGCCTCATAAATAATCCCAATCAGCCCCAGGGGAACCCGGACCTTTTCAATCTTCAATCCGTTGGGACGGGTGAACGTCTCCAGGATGTCTCCCACCGGGTCTTTTAACGCGGCGGTTTCTTGCAGACAATCCACCATGCTCTGGATACGCTTATCGTTCAATGTCAAGCGGTCAACCAGGGCTTGAGAGTGCTGAGCTTTTTGCGCGGCGGCAACGTCCTTCTGGTTCTCCGCCAGAATCCAGGACCGGTTTTCCAAAAGAGCTTGAGCCATAAATTTTAAGGCTTTGTTTTTTTCCGCCGCGCGGGTTAAGGCCAAAGTACGAGCGGCGGTCTTAGCCTTGTGGGCCATCGTCTTTATAGTTCGCTCAGTTGTCATCCGATCCCTCTTTCCAACATTTTTTAGCAATTTATTTTGCTTTCAAGGGCATTTTAACGCCGGCTCAACACCAGATTATCGCAATGGATCGCTTCTTTCTGCCCCCGCCGGGTTTCGTTCGCCTGCAGCAGGGCTTTATTCAATTCAGCCGTGGAATAGTTCGAAATCCCCCGGGCAATCTCCTGATCATCTTTCCCCCGAACCACAACAACCTCTCGGGCCTTAAAATGCCCCTCGATTTTCAAAACCCCCGGCAGCAAAAGGCTCCGCCCTCCCTGCAGCAAGGCTTTCTCCGCTCCCGCATCAATGAAAATGACGCCCTTGGGTTTGGCGCCGAAAGAAATCCAGTGTTTTCTGGACAAGAGCCGGTTTTCTTTTTCAACGAATAAAGTCCCGATCCTCTCCGCCGCCAGAATGCGCGGCAAGACATCCTTGGTCCGGGCATTGGCGATGATGCATGGCACATTCGCCTGCGTCGCGACCTGGACCGCCTGCAGCTTGGCGGACATCCCGCCCTTGGACATATGCTTATTCGACGTCCCGGTCGCCAGCCCTTCAATTTGCGCCGTAATCTCTTTGATTTCCCGGAACACTTTTTTACGCCCGCTCTTCAGATCATACAACCCCTCGACATCAGACAAAATAATCAGCAGGTCAGCGTGCATCTGACTGGCAACGAGCGCGGAAAGCTTGTCGTTATCTCCGAATTTAATTTCTTCCGTAGAGATTGTATCATTCTCATTAATGACAGGAATCACGTTGCGTTCTAAAATCGTTTTCAGCGTGGCCCGGGCGTTGTTAAAACGCATCCGGTCAGAAAAATCATCCCAGGTCAATAAAACCTGCGCACAGGTCATTTTTCTGGGTTTAAACAAATCCGCATACGTGCGCATCAATACCAGCTGTCCTATGGCCGCCAGCGCCTGCAGAGAAGCGACATCCCCGGGGCGCGCGCGAAGCTGTTGTTCCCCCATCCCCAGAACAATAGCGCCGGAACTGACCAGAATGACCTCAATGCCGCGTTGATGCAGAAGCGCGATTTGAGACACCAAAGACTTTAAAAGCGCGGTGCGCGGCTTCATGTGATAGGAGGCAATATTGCTGGAGCCGATTTTAATAACAATCCGTTTAATAGGTCTTGGGAATTTCCTGAACATGCCGCCACCTTTTAAGACAACAGGCCCTTCACCTTCTGCAAGCTCTCCCGGATTTGCGTCACGACCGCCGCAACGCCATCTCCGGTTTTCGCAGACACGGCTATAACCCGGATATCCGGGTACCGCCGTTTAAAACGCCGGAGATTCCCGGATGACTGCGGGAGGTCCATCTTGTTCGCCACCACAACCTTCTGTTTCACAGTAAGCTGATCGCTGTAAGACGCGACTTCCTGATTGATCTTTTCATAATCTTCACCAGGATCCCGGCCTTCCATGGCAGCCATGTCAATCATATGCACTAAAACCTGTGTGCGTTCCGCGTGTTTCAGAAAACGATCGCCTAATCCCCGGCCAGCATGGGCCCCTTCAATAAGCCCCGGAAGATCAGCCACGATAAAATCCGCCCCTGCCTCGCCGGGAACAACCCCCAGGACCGGAGCTTTTGTCGTGAACGGATAATCCGCGACTTTTGACTTTACCTTAGATATACAATTAATCAGCGTTGATTTCCCGGCATTGGGAAAACCGATAAGGCCAACATCCGCAATCAGTTTTAGTTCAAGATGAATTGTCCTGGCTTCGCCCACCCCCGGAGGCGTGGGGGTCCGGTTATAGATATTGCCCCGCCCCCCGGCTCCGCCTTTGGCGACAACAATACTCTGCCCATTCTCGGCAAGATCCCGGATCAAAAGACCGGTTTCCTTATCGCGGATAACCGTCCCCACCGGTATTTTTAAAACACAATCATCAGCCGTTTTGCCTTTTTTCCCTTTACTGCCGCCGTGTCCGCCGTTGTCCGCTTTATAATGCTGTTTATACCGATAGTCCAGCAACGTCTGAATATGGCTGTCAGCCTCAAAAATGATATCGCCGCCCTTACCGCCATCCCCCCCGTCTGGCCTGGAGTAACGCATATATTTATCCCGGTAAAAACTTTCGCAGCCTTTTCCACCGTTACCCCCATTCACAAAAATCCGTGCCTCATCTACAAAAGCCATGGTCTCGTCTTCCCTCACCCCTTGTTCCCGGCCGAATGGTTTTAGGCGCCGGTAACAATCCTCTTAATTTGCAGCGCTGTGAGTTTTTGCCGATACCCGCGTTTACTAGACGAACCCTTCCGCACCCGGTATTTATAAGCCACGACTTTATTCCCCCCCATATGGTCTAAAACTTCCGCCTGAACTTTCACGTCCCCCAAATAAGGGTTACCGACACGGACCGTGGCTCCGTCTGCCAACAACAAAACCTGGTCTAACGTCAACGCCTCCCCCTTTTCCCCTTTTAAACGATTGGGGCGGATGACGTCCCCCTCGCTGATCTTAAACTGGGCTGACCCGACTTTAACAATAGCAAACATAAACTCCTCCTTTATTCTCAAAATATGTTATAAAATGAGTATTTCTTAAATACTTCATTAAAGCGTATTATAGCAAAAAGTCAACAAATTTTTACAACCGCCCCGGGAACCCAAAAACCGGCACAAACCGCGCCCACGAAGACCCCTAACAAAGAATCGCCTCCTGGCCATCAACTGGTCTTAACTCTCCCCCGCCCTTCACAATAAGGACAGACGCCAAACGCAATGGATTCCAGAGCTTTTCCGGTCCTGGCTCGTGTCATTTCAACCAGGCCCAAAGAAGAAATCTGATTGACTTCCGATTTGGCGTGGTCTTTTTTCAAGGCCACTTGCAAAGCCTCCAAAACTTTCCTCTTATGCATCTCGCGGGACATGTCGATAAAGTCTATAACAATAATTCCCCCCAGGTCGCGCAAACGAAGCTGGCGGGCAATTTCCGGGGCCGCTTCCATATTCACCATAAAAGCCGCTTCTTCAGGAGAAGCTTTGGTTTTAAACCGCCCGCTGTTAACATCAACGACCGTCAGCCCCTCGGTGGGCTCAATAACAATATAGGCCCCCGACTTCAGGAGAACCCGCGGGTTATAAATCTTTTCAAGTTCCTTGGAGACCCCCTTCGCCTCAAAGAGCGGGCTGGTGCCCCGGTATAAATGAATCTTGTGGATTTCTTCCTTCCCGATCAGGTTCTGGACGAACTTCTTGAGTTTAATAAAATCCGCAGACGAATCAATAACCACCTTATCCACCCGGGCGTTAAGATAATCCCTGACCACTTTCCATATAAGATCAAATTCCTTATAAATCAACGCCGGAGCTTTTTTGTTCTCGGACAATTTGGTGATCTGCTGCCAAATCTTATAAAGAAACTTCGCGTCCCGGAGCAGTTCCCTCTTGCCTTGTTCAAAAGAAACCGTCCTGACGATAAACCCGCCCTGCTGCGTGAATGTAAACCCTTTCAGCACATCTTTCAGCCGCTGCCGCTCCTCTATATTCAAAATCTTTTTGGAAACGCCGTTATGGCTGTCAAACGGCATGTATACGATAAACCTCCCGGCGAGCGAAATATGCGTCGTCAGGCGGGCCCCTTTATTGCTGAACGGGTCTTTGACGACCTGCACCAAAATTTCCTGCCCCTCCTTCAGAGGCTGCGGGGACGCTTCTGGCCGGGGGCTTACTTTATGTCGGTGCTTTAAAAGACGGTGCAATAATTTTTTGGGACCGTTCAATTCTTCTTCCAGCAATGGGTTAATCGCGTCCGTCAAATAAAGGAACCCATTCTTTTCCTGTCCAATATTAACGAAAGCCCCGTTAATAGACGGCAAAATAGATTCAACCCTCCCTTTATAAATATTCCCCAAAATAGACTGGTCATTGACTTTCTCGATATAAAAATCGTCCAGCTTCCCTTCATCAATAATGGCGACCCGGGTTTCTCCCGTTCCGATCTGAATAAGAATCTCTCTCGACACAATCCCTCCTTATCCCTCAATCAAATTTTTTAACTGTTTAATGGCCCCGCCGCTCAAGGGGCCGACATCCGGCCCGGGAACACGTCCCCGGTCTGGCATTAAATCCTCCCCTGAAGTCCGTAAAAGGACACCTCTGCCCCCACGTTCAAACAACAAGAACTGAAGGCAGAGGTCGCAATATTCAATCGCATCAATGCGTTACAGCCCAAGAACGCAATTATGGCTGTTCCTGGGTAATGATATGCGGCGTCAGGAAAATAAGCAAATCCGTCTTAACCGATGTCTTTTCCGTCTTCTGAAAAAGCAAGCCAAAAATCGGGATGTCGCCTAAAATCGGGAGCTTCTTTTTCACATCCGTACTCTGGTCCTTAATCAAACCGGCGATAACCAGCGTCTCCCCGTCTTTGATCATAACGCTCGTCGTCACTTCTTCGCTGCTCAACTGCGGCATCGACGTATTTTCCACTGTCACATAATCCAAAATCGCGGTGATCTTCGGATTAATATCCAAAGTCACATGCCCGGCGTTGTTCACGTGCGGGGTCACCTCAAAAATAATACCAATATCCTTGAATTCCCAGTCGCTCACCTGCAGTTTGGCCTGGTCTTCATTATAACTGTATTTGGGAATCGGGTACTGGCTCCCAACGGTAATCTTGGCCATTTTGTTGTCCAGGGTCACAATCCGCGGGTTAGACAGAATATTGGTATCGCTCCGGGTCGTCAGCATTTCAAAAACAGCCTGCGCCTCAGCAAAACTCAAAGTTCCAAGCGTGAATCCGGAAGAAACCGTGTCGGGTTGAAAACCCTCGTCACTGTCCCCTATCGCCGGGAAATTATAGGGCGAATATTTATTAGATGTGTCTATCGTAAATGGCCACATATGCGGACGGGCCGATCCCGTAACAGTCGCTTTGGCCACCCAATCAATCCCCAGCTTATCCGTGTTGCTTAAGGTGGTTTCGACAATCTTCGCCTCGATCAGAACCTGCGGAGTCGTTTTATCCAGCTGTTCGATAACCGCCGAAATCAACTCCAGGTTTCCCGGGATATCTCGGACGATCACGGAGTTGGTGCGCTCATCCATATTAATGCTGCCCCGGTCCGTTTTCATTTTATCGATAGATTCCTTGACATCCGCCGCCTTCGCGTAATTCAGGACATACGTTTTGGTTACCAGCGGTTCCTGGTCCGCCAGCAACTTGGCGTCTTCCCGTCTTTTTTTCAAATTGTCAATCGTCGTGACGGTAATGATATTCCCCCTCTGTTCATACGCGTAGCCGTATGTCTCCAGGACGACCTGGAGCGCTTTCTGCCACGGGACATCCTGCAATTTAATCGTGATCAAACCCGTCACTTCCGGGCCGGCCACAATATTAACACCGCTCTTGTAAGAGAGGATCCGCAGGACATTCTGAATATCCGCGTCCCTGAAATCCAGGCTGACATTCCCCCCCTCCGACATGGAAAGATTTTCCGGAGAATCTGCTGTTGTGCCGTCTTGCGCATACACAGGTGTCATCATCAAGGCCAAAAAAATAACCAGTATTACCCATCGTCTAAACATATTAGTCCTCCTTTTTGAGTTTTAGAATAACTCGTTCTTGACCTTTTTGTAATGTCACGCGGTTCTCTTTTATATCCTTAACGGTGAACACACCGATAGATTCGTCCTTCTGCAGAATTTTTCCGTTAATAATCGCCACGCTTTTCCCTCCGTCCCCGACGTAAATCCCTTCCAGAACCAAATCCGTCGCCAAAAGATCCTTCTCCAAGTTAACAATCATCCCCTTAGAATTCACCAGCGGCCAGAAGGGGTCGCGTTTGTCATGGCTGTCGTACACATAGTCGGCGCTGGCCTCCTCAGCCTCATCCTCGGCGCCGCCGCAAGGCGTAACGCCGGCCAAGGTCACGATCAGCAGAATTGTCCAAAATCGGATTTTTGTCTTCCTCATCATTTCTGCCCGCCTTCAAACACAACCAGTTCGATCGCCAAATTAATGGATGCCGTCTGTTGGTCTTCCCGGCCTGTTTCAATTGAAAAATTCGGCAATCGCAAAAAAATACCGTCTCGCTCCAGTTCATTCAAAAACCGGCCGAACGGATGATAACCGCTCTCCGCTTCTATAACAATAGGAATAGAAAAATATTTCCCCTCATTATTCTCCAGAACCGGATCGTTGATGGCCGTCTGCGGTAAAATCTGTTCTATTTTTACACCATGTTTATCCGCGATCCTCGAAATATTTTCCAAAAGAAACGGGATATCCTCTTTACGCTTAATCCTCCGCTGCAGATTCTGATACTTGTCTTCCAGCCGTGACAATTCTTTTTTATACTGGTTAACCCGAAGGATATTATTCCTGGTTTCAGCCGTTTCCCGGTTCAATTCTTCCAGCTTGGGATTAATGGCCTGCAGAGTCTTCAGTTGAAACTGCAAGGGGAACAGATAGAAAATCACAAGAATCACCGTAAAGACGCCCGCCAATAAGAAGAAAGGGTTCTTTTCGCTGATTTTATTCACCACGGACCCCATCTGATTCTTGATATCACTCATTTCTTTTACCCTTATCCCGGGGGGCCTCTACAAATCCACCCGGATCGTAAAATCCGCAACCGGTGTTCCGTTGATTGTCCGGCTTTTAATGTACTCCAGCTCTATTTCACTAAAGTCCCTCATAAAAGCATGGTTGTCTTTTAAACTGGTATTAAAACTGTGGACGCTGATCATTTCCGTCTGTGTTTTGGAAACAGCGCTGCCGTTGATCAGCAAAATCCCGCCCTCCAGCTGCATTTTGGTTAACCACACTCCGCGCGGAAGATTATCGCTGATCTCGTTTAATTTCTGTGACCACACAAAATCCCGGCTCCCCAGAACTTCTTCCAGAGGAGCGAGTTTGCCGTTAATCTCTTTAATCTGCCCGACATAGCGCTCTGTGTTGATTCTCTGCGGAACGAGTTCGGCCAGCTCAGACATCAAACGCTTGCGTTCGGCCAGTTTCAAGGAAATCATAAATTGCAAAGCGCCCGCGCCCAGGGCCAGGACAACGATAAACAGGCCAGTATAACCAATAATCGCCTGTTTCGACAACCCGGCGGACGGCTCACTGGAAGGGAGAGCTTTCCTCTTTTTTTTCAATTGAGGAGGGACTAAATTTATTTCAATCATAGATTATCCCCTGCTTTACCTCATTGTATCTCCATCGCTGAACATGCTCATGAATACAAAGACAACCCGAGGGCCACGGACAGAAACGCCGTGTTGGACTCCAAATCCTCCCTCTTAGCCGTGTCTCCCTGTGTCAGCCAAGGAAACGGGTTCCAGCGTGACACTTTGATATCAAGATTTTTAAAAATAATATCGTCCATCCCTTCCAACTTAGACGTTCCGCCGGTTAAAAGCAAATGGGTGATACCCACATTCTTCTCTGTCATAAAGTAGTCAAAAGACAACCGGAGTTCCGAAACCAGATTAATAATCACCGATTCGCAGGCGTCCAGCACCTTGACCAACTGGTCTTTGGGGTTCCTCTTCAAACTCTCCGCTTCTTCATACCGCAGGCTCAAGGAATTCGTTAAGGCCTTCGTAAAGTCTCTGCCGCCGATAAAAACATCCCGGGTAAACAACGGCATCCCCTGGACCATAATGGTAAGATTGCTGACAACCTCCCCGATGTCCAGGATAGCGACGGCGGCATGCTTGGAGGCGTCCGGCGCTGTTTCCGGATTTTCCAGCATTTTCGGGTTCAACACGTTCATAATATTGGAAATCGCAACCGCGTTAAGAGAAATAAAATTGGGATGGTACCCCAGTTCCGTGAGAAAGGCGACGCGGTCGTCGATGATTTCTTTCTTTGCGGCGGCCACCAGAACCAGCATTTTATTATCTTTTAACGTGGTGTTCAGAATGTGGCAATCCGTGTAGATTTGGTCCAGAGGGAAAGGGAAATATTTGTCCGCCTCAATGGCGAAACATTTTTTCAAATCTGCGAGGGGCATGCGGGGAAGCTCAATATAGCGGATCAGGGTGCCTTTTCCGCTGACGGCGGTGAAAGGATCCATAGCCTCAGCCGAAAGGTTGCGCAGAGTTTGTTTGACCGCCTTCTTCTGGTCGCCCCCTTCCACAGGAACGACCGCCCAGTCCAGAAGCGTATAGGCGGATCCGGCCTTTTTTACTTTTATACCTTTACAGGCAAACGTTCCGATATCCAGCCCGACCGTCACTGCGCCGGCTTTCTCCGGGACAACTCCTTTAAATGCTTTTTTAAAAAAACCTGGCATAATAAGAATGTCTTACTCTTATATAAAAATTCCCTGCGGAGAATTTTTATAACCTGTTTATATTAAATAAATAATATTATCCTTATTGTAACAAAAACATCGCGGACTTCAAAAGCGCATTCTGTTTTTTTTGTTTCCCCCTATTGCGCCACAACCTCGAACTTCTACAGCCCCCGTGCTTATCTTGGGTCTAAAGAATCATGCTCCTCGGGAAACCAGCCGCCGGTTACCGCTGCTGGCCGGCCAACCGGATCTGCTGCTGAATATCCTGGTTCACAATCACGAGGTACCGGGCGAATGCGATAAACCCAAGGATAAGCGCGGCAATAATAATCATGTTAAAGTTCGGAGGTCTCATCTGTCCCTCTCCCTATTTTAACCGGTGCATTATAACACCTTTTTATTCAAGCACTAGATTTTTAATATTTTAATACACCCTTGCTTCTAAAAATCTATTCTCCGTTCCCGACTCATCACACCCCCCGCATTCATCCCCGGGCATGCCCGCGGTCTTCTGCGAAGGCGGACAAAAAGAGGGGGGCCTTTTTAGGCCCCCCTCAAAACCGAATCACAAACTTTCACAGACGGGCTACGGAGTCTACATACCTCCCGTCAGGATGCCTCCGGTCGTAATCGTGAATGTCGTTGTCCCGGACGTCCCGACCGTAACCGGCGTTGCCGTAAACGTGTAATAACCGGCATTGAACACACAATTAAAATTAAACCCGGACACTGTCGTGCCGCAATAATTGGTGTTGATATACGGCGGTGTCGCGCCAGTCAAAGACGTTTCATTCGCTGGATAGTTCCCGGTATTGGCCGTCGCGAATGTCTCCGAGGATGTTGACAATGACCGCAGCGTACTTTTTGCCAGCGCGTCATTAGCGGAGATCTTAGCCCTTAACAGGTTAGGAATCGCGATAGCAGCCAGTAAAGCGATAATGGCCACAACGATCATGATTTCGACGAGCGTAAAACCTTTTCTGTTCATGTTCTGTCCCTCCTTCCTCAAGCCTGGATTTACCGCGTCCGCCTTACCAATATCCCAGCA
The DNA here is from genome assembly GCA_964489065.1 of uncultured Planctomycetales bacterium. Taxonomy (GTDB): domain Bacteria; phylum Omnitrophota; class Gorgyraeia; order Zapsychrales; family JANLHA01; genus JAGOJP01. Next base: position 292,441 of record CAZAXH010000001.1, read on the forward strand.
GAAAACTGATGAAAGAATAATGACGGTTTACATAATCTGCTGTGTGTCTTCGGTTTAGCGACACGATCGACTTTATTCTTTCCCTATGCTAACACATGGACTCAAGCTGTCAATTCAAATCAAAAAAAAATCTGTCCTTCTTCAAGAGGGACAGATCACTATTTATGCCTATATCTTTCCTGATGGCAACTGGCTGCCCTCTTTCGGCCGGAACTCCGCCTCCTGTAGGGCCCTATAGCTTTGTGTCCCATCCTTACGAATGGTTTACCTTTTGCATCACCTGATTGTCAAGTCTACTGAAAGTATACAACCCGCCTACTTAAAATGTCAAGGCCGTTTCCCTGCCGGTCATTTCCGACGAAGCCCCTTATCCCGAGCTTTTAAAAGCCCCCCGACTTTTTTCTGCAGCCCCTGATTTTCGCGCTGCAGGACCTTCAAATAGTCATTCAACTGCGTTTCTTCCCGGGAAAAACTTTCCGCGGCTTTCCGCTCTTCTTCATAACGGGCTTCAATAATCGACAGGGAGCTCGTCAGAACCGCCTCTCTTAATTGTAAAGCCTCCACGTCCCTTTTCAGTTTCTGACTTTCAGAAACCGGCACCGGGGCGTTATTATCTTCTTCATCCGGGACCCAAGAGGCCTCCGCGGGCTCGTCCAGATCAATATCCTCCAGAAGCCGCGTCAATTCTTCTTTGATCTCCTGCGCGGACGGCGAAGCCCCCTGGCCCTTCTGGGCTCTCTGACAATCGGCCTGCAAAGCAGCAATCTCTTTTCCCAGCAACTTTTCTTTCTTGCGATAAGCCTTGGTTTGAATCTGTCCCTTTCGAATAGACAGGTTCAAATCGTCGATATCGTCTGCCAATTGTTCCCGGGAAACGGCCCATGAAGCGGAAGACGGAGATGGGATCCAAAAAGCCGCCGCGTCCTGCAAAGGAAGCCTTTCGCTCAAAACCTGTTTTTTCCTCCTCAACAGATCCGTTTCCTCCGCCAGGACCCGGCGGAAAATAACCGCCTGTTTTTCCTGCTGCCGCGAGGCGACGCGAACAACCTCCTGCAGGTCCTGGATATCAGCAAAAATTTTCTCTAACTGCTCCTTATCACTCCGCAGCCGCGCAATATCCTCTTGAAGACCGGCTAACGCCGCCTTGTCTTTAAGGGCGGCTGTCTCCCGTTGCTGGTTGAACTTTTCCAAAGTCCCTTCCGCGGCCGACAAACGGCCTTGACTCTCCGCCACCCTCGGCAGCCAGGCCTCCTTTTGGGACTTTAATTCCTCCGTCCGGTTTTTTTGCGACGATATTTTTTGTTGAAGCTTGCGGACACTCTCTTTTCTCCTGTCAATATCGTTTCGCAAAGCATCACACCGCGCGATCAACGCCTCCTTCTCTTCCTGTTTGTCTCTCTGTAGCGGTTGCGCACTCTTTTGCTGAAGGCGTTTCTGAAAAAAAGACACTTCCTCTTGCAGCAACTGGGCTTCCTCCTGAAGGCGTTTCTGCTTGTCAAGCATGACGCTCATTTGCACTTCTTTATCGTCCCGGTTCACATCATGATTTTGCCCTGCTTTCCGTAAGGCCTCCAGATCCTTCAGCAAATTATCCCGGTCTTCCTCCTGCAAGGTCAGGGCCTCCCGCAGAACCTTTTGATCCGCAAGAAGCTGATCCCTCTCCTGCTGAAACCCGGCCAGATCTTGCTCATATCGCTCAAGGGCCTGGCGCAAAGCCTTATTCTTCTCTCCCATCTGCGTGTTCTTCCGTAAGGCTTCCCCCATCGCCTCTTTCAGATCCCGGACAGCGGCCGCCAGCATCTGTTCGGCGGGCGCCGCCGGCTCAGCCGCTTCCAACTCCTGTGTGGCGGCCTGCTGCGGAAGGCAGAGCCCCCACACGCCGGCCAATACAAAAAAAGCATATTTGCGCAGAACCACAGACATCCCGTTACACCTTATCGTTTAAAATTCAGGATTTCCCCAAGCGTTAAATAATCTGAGTAATGCTAATAATCGGCAAGAACAGCGCAATGACAATAAAACCAACCACGATACCCAAAAAACCAATAATGAGCGGCTCAATAATGCTCGTCAAACCCGCCACGGCCGCGTCCACCTGATCGTCATAAAAATCCGCGATCTTCCCAAGCATCTTCTCCAACTGTCCGGATTTTTCACCAATGGAAATCATGCGCGTCACCATCGGAGGGAAAACACCGCTTTTGACCAGTGGGGTCGCAATGCTTTCCCCTTCGCGGACATTGTTTTTCACACTGATCACCACATTTTCCACCACCCGATTGCCACTGGTCTTCCCGACGATATCCAAAGATTCCAGGATCGGGACGCCGGTCTGCAGCAACGTCGCCAGCGTGCGGCTGAACCGGCTGATAGCCACTTTCCGGATCAATTCGCCGAAAATAGGCACCCGCAATGACATTTTATCAATGGCCTCCCGGCCCCGGTCGGTTTTATACCACCGGCTTAACAGAAATCCCAACAAAACAATCCCTCCGATGAGATACAAAAGGTTTTTCTTCAGCATGTCGCTGGCCCCGATCAGCATCTGTGTCATGGCCGGCAATTCCGAATTAAAAGAATCGTAAATGGAGGCAAAAGTAGGGACGACTTTGACCAGCAGGATAATGGTAATGATGATGGCCATAAACACAACGACCGTTGGATATATCAGGGCTGATTTGACTTTGCGTTTCAGCTTGAGTGTCTTTTCGAGGTAGGAGGAGATGCGGTCCAATATGGCGCTCAATACCCCGCCCGTTTCCCCCACTTTGACCATATTCACAAAAAGAGTGTCAAAAGCCTTGGGATGCTTGGCAAACGCCGCCGACAAACTGCTCCCCATCTGGATATCGTCCCGCACAGCGATGACGACACTCTGAAAATAAGATTGCGTGATCTGCTCCTGCAAAGCGTCCAGGGCCTGAAGAATCGGGATCCCCGCGTCAACCATCGTAGATAACTGCCGGGAAAAGATAACCAGATCTTCCGGCTTAACGGACTTCTTGACAAAAACCGTTTTGGATGCCACCTTAACCGGCTTCACGTCAATGATTGTCAGGTGGCGCTTGCGGAGTTCCTCTATAACCGCAGCCTGATTCTCGGCGCTGATCTTCCCGACAACATTGCGCGCCCCCTGATCCTTGGCGACATATTTAAAAGTCGGCATAACCTATTCCTTTTGCGATATGATCCAAAAGTAATTGTACCATCATTTCACCCCGGATAAAAAGTGTTTCAATAAATTTTTTTATGAATTTCATTTTACGAGCCGCGAAAAACCCATCAGGTTGCCGGACGATAACGCGTTCCCCTCTTCTCCTTCCTTTATCTTTATATTTTTATTATTTCCCGGGAGAAAGCCAAACCCGGCGGCGTCTCAATCATTGGATGTGATCCTCAAAACTTCATCGAGCGTCGTCTCTCCGTCACACAATTTCTGCAGGCCGTCTTCCCAAAGCGTCAGCATGCCGAGTTTTTTACGGGCATATTCCTTTATTTCGTCGGAAGACTTTCCCAGAATCAGCATCTCGCGGACATGATCATCAAGCGGCATCATTTCCGTGACCCCCAATCTCCCGTGAAAACCGGTGTGCCGGCAGGAATCGCATCCCTTTCCATGATAAAAAACCCGGTCCTTCTTGACAGGGATGCCCAACTCCCTTAAGACTTTATCCGGGATGTCCATCACCTCCTTGCAACGGGGGCAAATTCTCCGGCACAATCGCTGTGCACAGACCAGCACCAGGCTGGATGACACCAGGAAAGGCTCCACTCCCATATCCACCAGGCGAGTCAGCGCTCCGGCCGCATCATTCGTATGCAGCGTTGAATAGACCATCTGCCCCGTTAAAGACGCCTTGATGGCGATATCTGCGGTTTCGTAATCACGGATCTCCCCCACCATCACAATATCCGGACTCTGCCGGAGAATCGCTTTTAACCCTTCGGCGAACGTCAGCCCGATATCCGGCTTCACCTGAATCTGCGTCAAGCCATCCACGACATATTCAACCGGGTCTTCAATCGTAATAATATTTTTATCCACCTTATTCAATTCATTAATAATCGAATACAGGGTCGTGGATTTACCGCTTCCGGTCGGCCCGGTCACCAGGATCATCCCGAACGGCTGGGCGATCGCGTCCTGAAGCTTAAGCACCGACGCCCCGGAGAACCCAAGCCCGTCCAAACCGATGCGGAGGTTTTTCTTGTCCAGAACCCGCAGGACTATTTTCTGCCCGAAACTCGTCGGCAGAAGAGAAACACGGAAATCCACCTCTTGGTTGTTGACCCGCATCTTAAAACGGCCGTCCTGGGGCACCTGGGTGGCCGTGATATCCAGCCGGGACATAATTTTGATACGGACAATAATGGCATTTTGGTTTTCCTTAGGGATTTTCATCGCGTGAACCAACGTCCCGTCAATCCGGTAACGGACACGCACGCAGTCCAGCATGGGTTCAACATGAATATCCGAGGCGCGCTGCTTGATCGCTTCACGGATGGCCAGGTTCACCAGGCGGATGATCGGCGCCTGCTCCCCCTCATCCGCCATCATCTCCGAATCAGTGACCAGCTCGCTGTCACTGATAATTTCCAGCTCTCCCACATCGATATCTTTACTGACGTCCTGAACCGAGTTGGAAATCTTGCTGCCGTAATAGGTTTCAAGCGCATGCAGGATGTCGGATTCCGTGCTCATCACGACGTCCACGTCCTTGCCTGTCAAATTCTTCAGATCATCAATCGCAAAAATATTCAGAGGGTCCGCCATCGCGATCGTCACAGTCTTCTGCATCTGGGATATCGGGAGGATCCGGTATTGGCGGGCCACCCTTTCGGGAATCGCGTCTTTTAAAGAAGGATCGATTTTGTATTTTTTAAGATTAATAAACGGGATATGCAATTCCCGGACCAGCAAAACCATCAGGTCCTCTTCTTTGATCAGCCCCTTTTCGATCAGGGCCCGGTCCAGGCTGATATTTTTGCTCTTCTGCAATTCTATCGCTTCATCCAGATCCTCTTTTTTGATTTTGAGGCTCTCAACAAGCGTTTGAATAATTTTTGTCTTGAGTGGTTGTGACATGATGAAACGGTTTTTAATCTCCCCTCAGTCCGGGGTTTCAGCCGGAGTCTTCTCCAGGGGCTCGTCAGCCGCAGTGACGCGCAGGACCTCTTCCAGCGTCGTCAGGCCGGCCAGGGCTTTGGCCATGGCATCCTCCCGCATCGTGGTCATACCTTCCCGTCGCCCCATCATTTTAATCTGCAGTTCCCCGGCCCGCTGTAAAATGCCCTTACGGACCGGCGGCGTAAGGACCAGGATTTCCGAAATACCCACCCGCCCGCTGTAGCCGGTCTTCAGACAGTTCTTGCATCCTTGTCCGCGGGACAGCCTGATGTCCCCTTTCTTGCCCTGCGCCTTCAACCCCACTTTCTCCGCCATCTCCGGAGACAGGACAAATTCTTCCTTGCATTTCGGGCAGATCCGCCGGAGAAGGCGCTGCCCCACGACCGCGATGACGGAGGAACAAATCAGAAACGGTTCCACCCCCATATTGACCATACGCACAATCGACCCCGCCGCCGTGGTCGTATGCAGGGAACTCACCACGAGATGCCCGGTCAACGCGGCTTTAACCGCAATATCCAGGGTTTCACTTTCCCGGATTTCTCCAATCATAATGACATCGGGGTCCTGCCTCAAAATAGACCGCAGGGTTGAGGCAAACGTCAGGCCCACGCTGGGTTTCACGTTCACCTGGTTCAGTCCCGCCATCTGGTACTCCACGGGATCCTCCACGGTCACAATATTTTTTCCCGGTGAGTCAATATACTTCAAAATCGAATACAGGGTCGTTGTCTTCCCGCTGCCCGTCGGGCCGCAGGACAGGATCATCCCGTGCGGCTTATCCGCGCATTCCTTCAGCCGGCGCAAAGCCTCCGGCTGAAACCCAAGGTTATTGATGTCCACGGCCCCCGCGGATTTATCCAGAACGCGGAGCACGATCTTTTCCCCAAAAATCGTCGGGAGGACATTGACGCGAAAATCAACCTCCTTGTTCCCGGACAGGATCGTCCGGAACCGCCCGTCCTGCGGAATGCGCCGCTCCGAGATATCCAAATTAGACACGACTTTCAGCCGGGAAATAATCGCCAGGTGCAGGGCCTTGGACATCTGGTCAATTTCGCGGATGACCCCGTCCACCCGGTAACGGATGCGCAATGTTTTTTCCAGAGGCTCAATGAAAACGTCGCTGGCTTTCGCCATAACGGCCTGTTGGATGATGGTGTCCGTTAATTTGATCAAAGGGGCGTCCTGGGAAATATCCTCGACCGAAACTTTTTCCGAATCCAGGTCCTGCTCTTTGACCAGCTCCAGTTCTTCGGCGTCCCGCATGTCCTTAATGATGCTTTCCAAAGTTTCTCCCGACTCCACCGGAGAACCCTGTGTGTAACAGCGCTCAATAGCATCCGCCAGTTGAGTCGAGCGGGCGATGATCGGCGTGATGCTTAACCCCGTCAATGCCTTCACATCATCGATAACAAAAATGTTCAAAGGATCAGCCATGGCGAGGGTCAGGTTCCCGCCCATTTTGGACACCGGCATGATTTGATATTTCTGCGCCACGTCCCGCGGGATCAGTTTCACGACACTGGGATCGATTTTAAGCCGGGAAATATCTATCGGGGGGAGGCCCAATCCTTCGCTGAGGATATGGGTCAAATCATCTTCACTGATCAGGTTCATCCGGACCAGCACCTGGCTGAGGTCACCGCCAGAGTTCTTCTGTTCCAAGAGAGCCCTGTCCAAATCTTCCTGTTTGATAATATTATCTCTCAACAGGATTTGCTGTAACCGTTCTTTTAAGGAAAACATGACGTTCCTTAGGAGGTGGTGGTGCTGCGATATCTCTTAATCGCTTCTTTAATGTCGCTAGCCGTTGAAACAAACGTCTGAACACTGCAGCCGGTCAGCATTTCAATATCTTCCACGGCGATACGATTCAGGGGATTCGCCATGGCGACCGTTAAACTTTTTCCGATCTTATCAATGGGGATCAAACAGTATTTTTTGCAGACGCCTTCCGGAACCGCGTTGAGGACCTCCTGATCAATCTCATAATTCGACAAAGGAAGGAAAGGGAATCCATACTGACAGGTGAGGGCCTGGGCGATATCTTCCTCCGTGGCGAACTTCAGCTCGACCAGAATTTCGCCGATAAGCCCGCCTTTTTCGTTTTGATAGGCCATGGCCATGGCGACTTGCTCCCGGTCAATAACGCCTTTCTCAACGAGCAGTTCCCCCAAATGTTTATTGGATGTGCGTTTGTAATCTTTCATATGTCAGGGTATACACCCTCTTTATGATCTTATCTTAAACAAAAATTGCCCTTGACTCAATGAACATTTAGTTTACACAACCCAAGAGAGCGTAAACTAGAAATGCAAATTGATCCTCCAGCGCGAGTGAGCCAGGAGAACGAGTCGAAGGATCTTGATTTACTATCCCGCAGCTTGCTGCGGTTAATTGAGTCCAGAGCTTGCTCTGGGGTTTATATCTTTGATTCCATTCCCGGGCAAAAAGAATTTTGCCTATTATACAACATATTATCATTCTTATATATAATTTATAAAGAATTGTTTTTAAAAGCACGTCCCGGGACCGAAGACAGAACCCAAGGGTTGCCGGGCCTTTACAAGGACCCGGGATTAGAAAATCGTGTGCCTCTTGCTTAAATTCAGCAAAACGCCGATCATAAATAATGAAACCATAAAAGACGTTCGTCCATAACTCACCAAAGGCAGCGTAATCCCCACCACCGGACACATCCCCAGCACCATGCCGATGTTAATCAAGACCTGTAAAGAGAAAATAACGATCATCCCCACCGCAATCTGCATACCGAAGCGGTCTTTCACTTGTTCTGCCACTTTCAGCCCCGCGTAAATCACGACGCCATAACACAGCAAAAAAATCAGCGTCCCCAACAACCCCCACTCTTCTCCAATAACGGAAAAAATAAAATCCGTGTGCCGTTCCGGCAAAAAGTTCAGCTGATTCTGCGTTCCTGACAGCCATCCTTTCCCCCACAGCCGGCCCGACCCCACCGCAATTTTAGATTGAATAATCGTATAACCGGCCCCTAACGGATCAATATTGGGATTCAGGAAAACCAGCAGCCGGTCTTTCTGGTACGGCTTGATAACATGCCAGCCGAACGGCATCAGAACAAGACAAATCATGAGGAAGCCCAGGATATACCGGTAACGCAGCCCGCTGGCAAACAGCATAAAAATAAAGATCCCGAAAAACAACAAAGACGTTCCCAGGTCGGGTTGCTTGAAAACAAGCAGCATCGGGACGAGAGTTATCAAAAGAGGCACAACCAGGTCGCGCCACAGCACCCCCACGGGACTGCGGGCCCGGGCAGAAAAAGAGGAACGCCGGTCGCTGAAATACCGGCCCAACCCGAAGATCAAACTCACTTTCGCCAGTTCCGAAGGCTGGAAGCTGATCCCGGCAATCGAAAACCATCGCTGGGCCCCCAAAGCGTGCCGGCCGGCGACCAGGACCAGGATCAGCAAGATCACGCTTCCCCCGTAAATAAAATAAGCCATATCATAAAATTTTCTGTAATCCACATGACTCAGATAAAGCAGCATAAAAAGGCCGAGCACCGAAAAAACAACCTGGTCATAGAAGACTTTGTGGGAAACCCGCACGTTCTGATAAGACGCGCTATACAAAGCTATCAGGCCAAACGCTATCACCGCGAAGGTAAAAATAAAAATCACCACCCCTATATCTCGGCGCATAAAACGATTCCCTCCTTAAAGCAGCAAATCCCTATCACAAAATATCCTCGGCTCTCAGGCGCTGGAACAGCTCCCTCGTCAGGACAACCGCATTATAACTCGACCCGCCATATTCCAGAAACACACAAAAAGAAACCCGTCTTTTCCCTTCCAGACTGTATCCCGCAAACCAGGCGTGTTCGTCCCTTCCGGGGACGGATTGAGCGGTCCCTGTTTTTCCAAACATTTTAAACCCGGGCATATCCAAAATCCGGGCCGTCCCGTAAGGGTCTTTGACGGCCCCCAGGAGCCCTTCCTGAATAATCTTAAAAATCTCCTGGTCAAGGGTCACCAGCCGGACCGTCGAAAACTGAACAATATCCTGCTCGCCGATTCTCTTAATCAAAAACGGCTGCACCTCTTTCCCGCCGCGGCCAATCGTCGTGTTAAGCCGGGCAATCTGCAGCGGGGTCGCCAACACTTCCCCCTGACCGATGGAATAATTCAACGTATCTCCCTTGTACCAGCCGGTCGGATTCTTGATCCTCCGGAAACGGCGGCTGGGGATAAATCCTTTTTCTTCCGCCGGCAAATCCACATGCGTCACATCCCCCAGGCCGAGCAGCCGGGCGTATTTATACAACTGGTCAGGCCCGATCAATAATCCCGTATTAAAAAAATACACATTGCAGGAATGGGCAATCGCTTCAATAAGATTCTGGTTGTTATGCACATGCGCGCACCGGAATTGCCGCTTGCCCAAAGTATAATAACCGGGACAGTGGAACGTCGTGTGTTTGGAAATTTTCTTGTTCGCCAACGCCGCGATACTCACAACGATTTTAAAAATTGAGCCGGGGGGATACTGCCCCTGAATGGCCCGGTTCAACAGCGGCGCCTCCGGGTTGGAATACGCGGAACTGATCTGCCCCCTCAGGCGATGATCCACAAAGATATTAGGATCATATGTCGGGGAGCTGACCATCCCTAAAATTTCCCCGCTGTCAAAATCCATCACGACGATCGCGCCCTTGCGGGGCCCCAGGGCTTCCTGGGCGATCTGCTGGATGCGGGCGTCAATGGTCAGATGCACATCCTCTCCGTTTTCGGCCTCCCGGATGCTCAGCAGCCTCACCTGCTGGCCGCGGCTGTTCACCTCAATCTGCATCCCGCCCTCTTTCCCTTTAAGATAACGGTCATAATATTCTTCAATCCCGGAATAACCGACAATGCTTAAAGGGGTGTACCCGTAGTCTTTCAATTTCTCCATTTGGGTCCGGTTGATCTTCCCCACCTGGCCGAGGAGATGCGCCCCGACGCTGCCCATGGGGTAATAGCGCCGGTAATGTTCCTGCACATAAAGGCCGGGGAACCGGAATTTGTTTTCCTCCACAATCATCGCCACTTTTTTATCCACATCTTCGGCGACGACAACCGGAGCAAAAGGCGCATGCTTCTTCTGGGAGTACTGCTGAACCAATTTGGACTTTTTAACGTTCAACACCTGGCTCAAATAATGAAAGACCTGGTCATTTTCCTTAATGTCCTGGGGGATCATCGTTACGTTAAAAGACAACCGGTTCTCGGCCAGGACAACGCCGTTGCGGTCAAGGATACGGCCGCGAATCCCCTCCACCGGAATGACCCGTATCCGGTTATTAACGCTTTGGTGATAATAAAAGCTCCCCCGGATGCCCTGGGTATAAACCAGGCCAGTGGCGAGACACAAAAGTCCCAAGATAATAATTACGCGAATAATCTTAATGCGCATTGCCGGTATTTTTTAAAAGCTACTGGGGCGATGAGTGTGGTCAGGCCGACTTCCGGAACAAGAATATGAAAGAAAACCGATGGAAAAGCTAACGATGTGAACATAAGTTGAATCATCCAATACGTCGTGACATAACCGACCGTCACAAGAAAGACCAGCAGAACCCGGGAGGCCATGGCCCCGGGCTGGTAAACATACATTTTCAGCAGAGTCGTAAAAAAAGCCGTGATAATAAACGCAAAGGTATACAGGCCGAAAGGCCCGGCGCTGAAGCTGTCCTTAAACAAGCCGGACACAATGCCGGCGACCAGGCTGTAGCGGGTCCCCCGATAAAGATTAAAGAAAACGACCAAAATAAGCAGCAAATTCGGAATATGCCAGGACGGCAGAACTTGGGCCAAGACACACTCCGAAACAAATGTCGCAAACACCAACCCCAGGATGACACATAAAAGATACATGATTACCGTGTCCGTATGATTAAAATTTCTTCCAGCTGAGACAGCGGCACCGCCGGCTGAATAATGCAGTCCACCGAAAGGCCGTTTTTCTTATGCTCCACAGCGATCACCTCCCCGATAAATAACCCTTCCGGGAAGGAAGAGCTGAGTTTTGAAGTGATAACCTGATCCCCCACGTTAACATCGGCGTTAGCTGAAAGATAACGCATCCGGCACAACCCCTGAAGTGTGCCGGAAACAAGACCGATTTCACGGGACCTTTTCACCAGAGCCGCCGTGCTGAAGCCCGGGTCGGTCAAAAGGATCACCTTGCTCTTTCTATCGCTGACTTCCGCGACTTTCCCGACGACACCCTGGGCGTTCACGGCCGGCATCCCCACAGCCACATCATCCAACGCCCCTTTATCAATGATCACGGTCTCGTTCCAATTCGAAGGATCCCGCCCCACCACGCTGGCACCGACTGAAGAATAAACCAGACTGCGTTTGAATTTCAACAAATTCTCCAGGCGGTTGTTTTCCCGGATGACTTCTTCCATGCCGATCAGGCGGGCTTTAAGCGTATTATAATCCTTTTGCAATTTGATATAATCTGCATATGTACGATGATAAAACAATATCTTTTTTATTTCCAGCAACGGGAAAGAGATAATCCTAACCGGGAGAGACGCTCCGGCAATAAACTTAAACTTCAGCGGAGATAACATCTGGGAAGGCAAGAAAAAAAGTGACACGACACTCAGCGTGATCAATCCGTAAATCAGCGTTTTTTTATGGTATTTAAACACGCGCGAATCGCCCAAAATGTTGGTTAGAATGGGGCTCGGGAAGGATCAGGAAAAACGGGCCATATTCCCCCTGACGAACGCCTGCGAGGCGGCTGAACAAGAAAACTCTCCAAACAAAAGAGGGCCCGCAGGCCGGCCCCTCTTTAAAAGTCCAGTTTCGTTGCGACCACGACACGCCTGCGAAGCTTCGCGGGCATGTTAAGGACCTGTCCCGTTCCCAAAACAACAGCCGTGAGAGGATCGTCGGCAATATGGACAGGCAATCCGGTTTCTTCGGCAATCCTTTTATCCAAACTGCGCAGAAGAGAACCGCCCCCGGCCATAACAATCCCTCGATCGATCAGATCCGCAGCCAGTTCCGGAGGAGTGTTTTCCAACGTAATTTTTGAAGCATCCACAATCGCCTGGATCGGCTCCTGAAGTGCCTCGCGGATTTCTTCCGATGAAATGGATATCGTCTTTGGCAACCCGGCAATCAGGTCACGGCCGCGCACATCCATACTCAATTCCTCTTCCAGAGGGAAGGCCGAACCGATGCGAATCTTAATCTCCTCCGCCGTCCGCTCCCCGACCATCAGGTTGTAGGTTTTTTTCAAATATTCCATGATCGCCTGATCCATCTCATCCCCGGCAATACGTATCGACTTTGAATACACTAATCCGCCGAGCGAAATCACGGCAAACTCCGTGGTCCCCCCGCCGATATCAATAATCATATTTCCGGCCGCCTCTTCCACCGGCAACCCAACCCCGACGGCTGCCGCTTTCGGTTCTTCAATCAGTTCAATCGAGCGGGCGCTAGCCCGTTCCGCGGAGTCTTTAACAGCCCGTTTTTCCACCTCGGTAATGCCAGAAGGAATCGCGATCACCATGGCCGGGCGCACCAAGACCTGCCGCCGATGAACCTTTTTAATAAAATATTTCAACATCGCTTCCGTAATTTCAAAATCAGAGATAACCCCATCCTTCATAGGGCGAATGGCCACGATATTGCCCGGCGTGCGGCCAAGCATTTTTTTAGCCTCATCCCCCACCGCAATAACCCGATTCGTGTCTTTCTCGATAGCGACAACCGACGGCTCGCACAGGACAACCCCTTCCCCCTTGACATAAACCAATGTCGTGGCCGTCCCTAAATCAATGCCCATGTCATTGGAAAAAAGACCAAGAACATAGTTGATCATTCTTTGCATATATCGGATGAGTTTGAGGAACATAGCCTGTCCTTATTTATTATATTAATAGTATTATTTCCTGCAGAGAAATGATAAGTAACTACTTGCTATTTAACAGGAAACATCATATATGAAAAGAATTTCACTGTCAATCAATTATAAGAATATTAACAGGTATACTTTAAAGAAGACCGACAAGACGGCCTGCCCGGGACAAAGAAATCCGGGCATTTCACCGGCTCTTTTTCACGCGGGCGCCCACATTCTTAATATCCCTCACAAAACCGGGATAGGATTTTGACACACACCCGATATCCTTTACGGTGGCGCCGATTTTCAGCCCTAAGACACAAAAGGCCATGGCCAGCCGATGATCGTGCCTCGGGTCAAAATGAACATCTCTTTTATAAACAGGCTGAGGGACAATGGTCAATGTATCAGCTGTTTCCGAAATCCGCGCCCCGGTTTTCAACAATTCCTGCCTTAAATCCGTAATCCTGTTGGACTCCTTAACCCTCGCATGTTTAACGTCTTTTAATCGTGTTCGCCCTTGCGCGAAAAGCGCCAAGACCGCCATAATAGGCACCAGATCCGGGCAATCTTTCAGAGAAAAATCCCCGCCCTTCAATATTTTCGGCCGCAGCCACGATAACCTGCGGGAGGTTAAACGGATGGACACGCCCATCCGTTCCAAAAATTCCAGGATTTTCCCGTCCGCCTGAATGAATTCCCGGTCAAAATGGCCCTCGAGCACCAGAGGGGAATCCGTAAGCAGACCGGTGGCTATTAAGAAAGCGGCCAACCCGTAATCGGACGGGATGACAAACCGCTTTAACCCGCGGAACGTCTGCCCGCCGGAAATTAAAAACATGCGCTCTTTCCGTTGACGAAACGTTATCCCGGCCCTGGCCAAAACCAGACGGGTCATTTCAATATAATCCACCGAAACCATACGCCGGCCTTCGACGACCAGCCGGGTATTTTCCGGAAGCTGCGGGCAGGCGATGCATAACGCCGAAATAAATTGAGAACTCACCGTGCCGTCTATCCTGATCTCGCCTCCCCGGAAACTCCCTCCGGACAGCACGAGCGGAACGGATTCTTCCGGCCCTTCCCCTTTGAGAATGACGCCCCGGGCCCGCAAAGCCGACACCAACTGCTTATTAGGCCGGCCCCGCAAAGTTCCCTGCCCGGTCACCGTGATTTTCCGGCCCTGGGCCGCCAGGAGCGGCAAAAGAAACCGTAACACGGTCCCCGATTCCCCGACATCAATACTAGCGGATTTCGTAACAGCGGAGCCCGCCCGAATATCCCAGATGTTCTCGGCAATTTTTTTCACACGGGATCCCAAAAACCTGGCCACTCTTAAAGCGACACGCGCGTCATCGCAATCGGAGGGATGAACAATGACAGAATGCCCGCCGCAAGCGGCGATGAGGAAACTCCGGATAGAATAAGATTTAGAGGCAGGAAGAAAAACACGCCCCCGCAAAGAGGGCGTCGGATGAATAATCAAGTTCATTCTTTAATAACCACCGAGTCATCCTTACGGACCTTTTCACTTCTCAAAGGCGGAACAACATCGGCAGCCGACATCTCCGGCAAAACCCGGGACACTTCCACGTCCCCCAGATATTTGTCATTACGATACACAGACAGCAATATGCCTTTTTTGATACCGTCTTTCTCTCCTAAACTGACAATAATAAAATCCGCTTCTTTATCCACGCTAATAACAGTCCCGCGGTTATCCTCCCCGGTATTGATAACAATCGGCTCAAGATCAACACCCGGCTGAACAGCCGCCCCGTCGTCCGGGACATTCCCGTTTCCGGAAACAGTCAATTGCTGCGTTAAGACATCAATTTGCTTTTTCAAGTCGCTGACCTGCGATTCCAAATCCTGGCGGATTGTTTCCAGTTCTTTGTTTCTCGTCTGGGTCATGCTTAATTCCTGCTCCATCGCGGCCACGCGCTCCTGGGCTACCTCCAACTGGGTCCCCAACTCTTGACGGATGTCCT
This sequence comes from uncultured Planctomycetales bacterium, assembly GCA_964489065.1. GTDB lineage: Bacteria > Omnitrophota > Gorgyraeia > Zapsychrales > JANLHA01 > JAGOJP01. The sequence continues at coordinate 307,453 of CAZAXH010000001.1, forward strand.
CCTTCGCCTTACTTTCCTTCTCCAACTCGTCCTTCAGGACCCGAGCCTCCCTCTTTACTTCTTCCTTAAGTTCCTGCTCCAAAGATTTTTCTTCAATAAGATCCTCTATGCGGCCGTTTGCTTCTTTATTTTTTTCTTCCAAGAGTTTAATCTGCTTCTCCGCCTCTTTCATATCTGCCCGTAAGGAAGCCTCGGCCACCCGTAATTGTTCCAAATTATACTCTGCTGATTTCCGCAAATCGATTTCTTTGATAAAGAAAAACACCGATATCCCGGTGAAACACACCAGCAAAACAGCAATAATCACCAAAAAAACAGTTAATGTCTTCCCAGAATTATTCATCGTTTTTGCTCTCCTTATCATTTAATATTTCCCGCACTCTATAACAATACCCCCGGTTCGCCGGAGAGGAAATAGGGATAGACAATCCCTTGTCTAATCTTTCATCCTGCTTTTTATTATAACTTATTATATGGCAAATCCTAAGGAAGTAAAGGGTTTCTCTCGAAAATCTTTATCTTTGAACACCCCCCACCAAGTCTTCACAGCTAAACTCCGGAGGAGGGGGACAGGAAAACTCAATCCATCTTTTTGTTTCCGGATGGGAAAAACCCAAAAGCTGAGCATGAAGAGCCAGGCGGGAGAAACTTCCGGCGTCTCCGTATTTTGTGTCCCCCAGGATAGGGTGGCCCAGGTGTGCCATATGAACCCGCAGTTGGTGCGTCCGTCCGCTTTGCGGAGACAAGGCCAAATAGGTCACCGGAGTCTTAAAGCGTTTCAAAACCTGGTAATATGTCCGGGCCGCACGGCTCCCCGCCTCGAATGTCACCGCCTTCTTGTCCCGGTGAACAGGGTGCCGCCCCACCGGGACATCAATCACTCCTTCATCAAAATCCACCCACCCCTGCACCAGGGCAAGATACTGCTTGCGGACTTTATGCTTTTCAAACTGCCTGGCCAATCGGACATGATAAACGTTGCTTTTGGCAACAACCAAAAGGCCGGACGTTTCCTTATCCAAGCGATGGACGATCCCGGGCCTCTCCCCTGTATTCACGTCGGAAAGGGCTTGCCCTGTCTTCTGGCAATAATACAACAGGGCGTTGACTAGGGTCCCGGAGGGGCAGCCTTGGGCCGGATGAACGACAAGCCCGACTGGCTTATAAATAACAAGGATGGCCCGGTCTTCATAAAAGATATCTAACGGGATATTTTCCGGACGGACGGTTCCCCGGGGAGACATGTCCTCTTTCGTAGAGACGACAACTTCGTCCCCGGCGCGGGTCCTGTAATTGGCTTTCACCGGACGCTGATTAACCGTAACGCTGCCTCCGGCGATAAGCCGCTGCACCGCGGTGCGGGATATTTCCCCGCTCCCCTGTTTGAAAAGATACACATCAATCCGCTGTTGCGCGTCGGCGTCATCAACGTGGAAGATGTTCTGCGGCATAAAATTTCACCCCGGGACACAGCCCGGATTTACCCCTCTTCTGGTGATTGCGAAACTTTTAAAAATCCCATCAACAGCACACCGGCGGCGAAAAGGCCAAGACAAACAATCTGATAAATGCTTAACCCTATAACCGTCAATTCATGGTCGGCCCGGAAAAATTCAATCACAAATCTCTGGATGCTGGCTAAAATAAAATAAAACGCCAAAACCTGCCCCGGCACGTGCGGGGATTTCCGATAGGCCTTCAGAACGCAATAAATCATAAACAAGGCCGCGCTGGCATACAGTTGAGTCGGATGCAGATGAGCATGATGAACCGGGAAATAAACCCCCCAAGACACTTCCTTCCCATAACAGCACCCGTTGAGAAAACAGCCAATCCGGCCGATGGACTGCCCCAAGGCCAGATAAGGCGCCAGAAGATCCAGCATGAGCCGGGCAGGAAGCTTTTTAAAACGGATAAAACCGGCCCCCACAAGCGTTCCCAGGATCAGCCCCCCCTGCCAGGACAGCCCTCCTCTCTGCAGCATCACGATTTCTTTTAAATTGCCGGCAAAGATATCCCAATTCGTAATAACAAAAAATATCCTCGCCCCGGCAATGCCCCCTAGGACAGCCCAAAACACCAAGTCATAAACCGTGTCAGACGAGATGCCATAAACAGCGGCGTCCCGTTTTAATAAAAACGAACACACGACGATGGCAATCGCCAACATCAGGCCGTAGGAATACACATGAAAAGGCCCGAACGCACAGATAACCGGCATCATAGTCACATCCCTCTTTCGTAAAGAAGCCTGCGGGGTTTTATAGTCAAGAATGCGTCAACTCTTTGCGGGCATCGGCCCGGGGGATACACTTGAGGGCGATAATCACGGCCCCCACGGTGATGGCGCTATCAGCGACGTTAAAAACCGGCCAGACCTGGAAGTCAACAAAGTCGATAACGTATCCATAAAAAATACGGTCAATTAGGTTCCCGATAGCGCCGGCCAGAATCATGGAAAACGCGACAATATAAAGGCGGCTCAATTTTTCGTTGTTAGATTTATAATAGTAGATATTGTACACCAACAAAACGATCGCAATAGTCGGGACGATAATAAAGACCACCCCATGATTTTTAAACAGCCCGAACGCAATCCCGGTATTATGGACAAGCGTCATGTGCAGCACATGGCGGATCACTGGAAGAGATTCCCCCTCCGCCAGAATATTGGAAAAAAAAACTTTGGTGATGCGATCCAGGAAAACGACAAAAGAAACGGTAAACAGGGAAAGGAATATGTCTAATTGAGGCTTTACGACATTTTTCATAATAGCTCAATATCTGTAGCCGGCCAAGATATAGGGGGGACCTTTTAAAAATCAGGTCGTTGATATCTTGGGAATCCACCGGAGATCTTTAACGGGCCGGATTTTTCTGCTGCTCAAGCTTTTCCTGACACTGAAGGCAAGTTTCCACGTAAGGGATGGCTTCCAGGCGGACTTCCGATATGGGTTGCTGGCATTCCACACATAATCCGTACGTGTCTTCTTCTATCTTTTTTAACGCTTTATCAACCTTCTGCAACAGTTCCCGGTCATTCGAGGCTAATCCCAAGTTGAATTCCCGGTCATACATGTCCGTGGCGAAATCCGCCATATGCAGGCCATGCCCCCCGGAAAGTTCCTCAGCAAGTTCTTTGGATTCCGGAGTTTTGCCGCCCGTCATATTTTTGATATCATGCACAATTTTTTCTTTAATTTCCAGAAGCATCTTCCTGTAAGCTTCTTTCTGCTTTTTATTCAACCTGTTTTCCGTCATTCCCTATGTCTCCTTTTATAACTTCCCGCCATACAGGGAGAAGAATCCATTTGAACCGAAACTCGACATTTTACCTATAGCCAAGTATACAAGACGCATCGCAGAAATCAAAATCCTGCACACACCCCGATTACGCAACGTCAACCTGCCCATCACGAATCATGGCCTCAACGACCGGCAAACAACGTTCACATAATTCCGGATGTTCCCGGCTCTGCCCCACCTGCAGGCTATAGTTCCAGCAGCGAACACATTTGTTTCCCTGCGCCTTCTGGATAAGAATGGCTGTTTTTGGAAACTCCTCATGGACGCCCTGGCTCACGTGATCCACCGGCTGGACTTCAACCTGGGATACGATAAAAACCTGCGGGAGAATGGCCTCCAAAGCTTTCAGGGTTTCGGCGTCCCGAGGGCTGGCCGTTTTAAATACAATCCTCGCTTCCAGAGAACTGCCGATCACCTCTTCGCGGCGGCTGTCTTCCAAGGCTTTAAGGACATGCGGCCGTATAGTTTCCAAGAAAACAAACCTTTGCTCTAATTGTTCATTGCGCCAGGCTTCCGGGCAATCCGGCCACCGCAAAAGATGTACGGACGCCAAGGCCGTTTGCGGAACTTTCGGCATAAGCTGAAACACTTCTTCAGCCGTAAAACTCAAAACCGGAGCGATACAACAAACCAAGTGGTTAAGAATATAAAAAAGAACAGTCTGGGCTGATTTTCTCTCCCTTGAAAAAGCGTGAGAAGTATACAGTCTATCTTTAAGGATGTCAAGATAAAAACCTGACAATGTCTCATTACAGTAAGAATAGATAAATTTATACGCCTTGGCAAACTCAAACTGCCCGTAAGCGTCCCTAATATCAAGCGCAACGTGTTGAAGTTTATGCAAAGCCCACCTGTCAATTTCGACTAAATGATCATAATCCACAATTTCTTCCTGCGGGTTAAACCCATCAAGGTTCCCTAAAAGAAAGCGGATGGTATTACGGATTTTCCGGTACGCATCAATCACCCGGTCCATGATCTCTTTGGACAAACGGATATCATCATGATAATTGCTGGAGGCTACCCACAAACGGAGAATATCCGCGCCATTGGTCTTGATCACATCCTGTGGGGAAATCACATTCCCTAGGGACTTCGACATTTTCCGGCCCTGCCCGTCCATAACAAAACCATGCGTTAACACGGCCTTGTACGGCGGCCGCCCTTCCATGGCTACAGCCGGGATTAACGACGACTGAAACCATCCCCTGTGTTGATCCGACCCCTCCAAATAAAGATCCACAGGGATTTTTCGACCCAGCATGGGGCCGACGACCGCCTGATGGCTGACCCCGGAATCAAACCAGACATCCAGGATGTCAGATGTCCGTTTAAAAACACGCTTTCCGCAGTCCGGGCACGTAAAGCCATCCGGGAGAAGGTCATTCACATCCTTACTAAACCACACATCCGTCCCTTCCGTTTTCGCCATACGGGCAAAATGATCAATCACCTCCGGGTAAAGTTTATGTTCCCCGCCGCACCCTTCACATTCCAAAGCGGGAATCGGCACGCCCCAGTGGCGCTGGCGGGAAAGGCACCAATCCGGGCGGCAATCAATCATGCTGGTAATCCGCTCCTGCCCCGGGGCCGGGATCCAGCGGACTTTTTCCTGAACCGCCCGGCGCAATTTGCCCCGCAGGTCCTTGTGGTCGATCTTCATAAACCACTGGTGCGTCGCCCGGAAAATAATCGGCTTCTTGCAGCGCCAGCAGTGCGGATAGCTATGACCAATCGTTTCCGAAGCCGCCAACAATCCCCGAGCCTTTAAATCCTGAATAATCCCTTCATTGGCTTTAAAGACATGCTGTCCGGCGAACGCCCCGGCTTCGGCGGTAAACAGGCCCCGGTCATCGACCGGCATAAGGATATCCAGGTGATGCTCCAGCCCGGCCTCATAATCCTCCTGCCCATGACCGGGAGCGGTATGAACCAGCCCCGTACCGTCTTCCCGGGTCACATAATCCACTGCGACCACCCGGCAATTCTCTTTTAATCCAAAAGGATGCGTGTACAACAATCCCTGCAGCGCCTCCCCCGGGACTTCCTGCAGGACCTGATATTCCGTAACGCCGGCTTTCCCCAACACACGTTCACACAGGGTCTTTTCCAGCACCACCATCTCTTCCCCGATGTCAACACAGACATACTGAAAAGCCCGGTGTACCGCCACCGCGACATTCGCCAAAAGCGTCCAGGGTGTGGTCGTCCAAATCACAAGAGACAAAGGCTTCTCTTGCGGCCATTTTCCCAGGGCCCGCGGATTGTTCACTAAGAATTTAACATAGACGGACGGAGAATTGTGGTCTTCATATTCCACTTCCGCCTCCGCCAAAGCGGTTTCGCAATTCGGACACCAGTTCACCGGTTTGAGCCCGCGGTAAATGTATCCGTCTTTGACCAGGCGGGAAAAGGACTCCAGGATCCAGTACTCGTATTCCGGGGACAGGGTAAGGTACGGCTTCTCCCATTGCCCCAGGACGCCAAGCCGTTTAAACTGCTCCCGCTGGATACCGACATATTTCATCGCATAGTCATGCGCTTTCCGTCGAAAATCGACCGTATCCACCTCCGACTTGCTTTTCTTCAATTCCTTAAACAATTGGTGCTCAATCGGCAGGCCGTGGCAATCCCATCCGGGGACATATAACGCGTCATACCCCTGCATGGTCTTCATCTTCACGATAATATCTTTTAAAATTTTATTTAACGCATGGCCGATATGAATATTACCGTTGGCGTACGGGGGCCCGTCATGCAAAACATACGGTTCGCAACCGGCCCGCGCCTCACGGATCGCGGCGTGCAATTGACTCTTTTCCCACAGGGCGAGCCACTGCGGCTCTTTTTTGGCCAGTTCAGCCCGCATGGAAAATTCGGTTTTAGGCAAATTAAGGGTCTTCTGATAATTCATGGCGTCATCACATTCTCTAAAAATTGTCCTTATGCTTCCCCTCCGGGGAAAGAGATGAACAGCGGCAGGGCCGATGTCCAGTTATTCCAAAGGATGCCCGATGAATATCTCCAGTTGTTTCTTTTTGTCCTCGGGGATCAGGGCCCGGTCGGTCACCACGGAATACTTCAAAACGCCGGACGCGCTGAATTCTTTCAAAGCGCCAATCCCGGGGATCGCCCGTTCCAGAATTTTACGGGCATTGCTGACATTCTTGTTTAAATTCTCAATAATCATGTCCACGGTTACAGAATCGTGCGATGGATGCCAGCAGTCATAATCCGTCACCGCCGCCAAGGTCCCGTAGGATATTTCCGCTTCACGCGCCAGCTTGGCCTCCGTGAGGTTCGTCATGCCGATGATGGACATGCCCCAGCTGCGGTACAAGTTGGATTCCGCTTTGGTTGAGAATTGCGGCCCCTCAATATTAACATAAGTGCCGCCGTCGTGAATAACGCAGCCCGCCTCCCGGCCCGCTTTCAGAAGCGCCGTGCGGACTTCCGGAGAGAACGGCTCAGCGAACGGAATATGCCCGACCATCCCGTCCACAAAAAAAGTGTCGGCCCGCCTGCCCTTTGTCCGGTCAAACAACTGGTCCGGGACGACAAAATGCTGGGGCTCGAGTTCTTCTTTCAGGCTCCCCACCGCCGAAACAGCGATGATCGCGCTGACACCCAATTTTTTCATGCCCCAGATATTGGCCCGATAATTGATCTCGCTGGGGGAAATCCGATGCCCTTTCCCGTGACGGGGCAGGAAAACCACGTCCACGCCCTGGAACCGGCCTATCACAAAATTGCACGACGGTTGGCCGAATGGGGTCAGCATCGACCGTTCATCCAGCGTTTCCATCCCGTCCAACTGATACAACCCGCTTCCACCGATAATCCCGACTTTCGCCATGGGGGCCTCCTCGTTTTATAACCGGCAAATCCTCATCATTATTGTATACCCAGCCGGACGCGTCACTGCCTGAGCTGCTGGGACCGGCGCTCCGCCGCCTCAAGCGCACGCGTAAATATCATCTGGATTTTATATTTATCAAACACATCCATGGCCGCCTGGGTGGTCCCGCCTTTGGATGTCACCCGGGCCCTTAACCCGGCCACCTCCTCTTGCGAGGCCAAAAGCAGGTGAACACTGCCCTGAAGCGTCTGGCAAACCAGCTGACGGCTAAGCTTTTTGTCCATGCCTAAAGACGCCGCGGCCGTCATCAAACATTCCGCGAATAAAAACACGTACGCCGGTCCGCTGCCGGAAACCGCGGTCACAGCGTCCATCCATTGTTCCTCCACCTCCGCCGTGGCGCCGACATATTCAAATATTTTGCGGGCGGCCCGAATGTCCCCGGCACGCGCGTGCCGCCCCCGGCACAGCGCCGTCATACCCTCTGCGATCACGGCCGGCATATTCGGCATCGTCCTCACCACCCTTGCTCCGGACGGCAACCCCTCTTCCAGGAACCGGGTTGTCAGGCCGGCGGCGATAGAAATCAGCAATTTGTCTTTAGCCCAAACGCCTACGATATCCGGAAAAACCGACGCGCAATCCTGCGGCTTAACCGCCAGGATGATAATATCCGATTCTTCGACCAGAGCCGGTAACGCTTTATTATCGACGCGGTACTTCCGCTTCAAAATCTTCGCCTTGGCAGGGTCTTTCTCACAAACAGCGACCGTGTAATGCCGGTAAATCCGGCTTATAATCGCGGTCCCCATGTTCCCGCCGCCGATAAATCCGACGCGTTGTTTCATAATGTCCTCACCCTTTCAACAGATTAACCAAATATCGCGGTCCCGATCCGCAGCATGTTGGCGCCCTCTTGAATCGCGAGGGCATAGTCATGCGTCATGCCCATAGACAAATATTTCATTGAAACCTGCGGAACCCGCGCGAACCGCTGCGCGGCCCGGTCACGGATATCCCGGGCGGCGCTGAAACAAGACCGGATCACGGCTTCATCCTCGACAAACGGTGCGATGGTCATGACCCCGTTAATGCAGACATAATCCAACCCGACCATCTGTTCCATGAGGTCAAGCGCCTCCCCTGCCGGAACGCCGAACTTCTGTTCCTCACCCGCGCAATCAACCTGAATCAACACATCTGCCTTCCGCCCCCGTTTACGGGCTTCTTTGTCGATTTCCTTCGCCAAACGCAAACTATCCACCGACTGAATCATATCAAAAAGATCCAAAACAGCCTTGACTTTATTCGTCTGCAGATGCCCGATCATGTGCTTCCGGACCGCCGGCAGCAATTCCCCCAAAGCCGGGAATTTGCCCTGAGCGACCTGCACTTTATTTTCCCCGATATCGGTCAAGCCACAGCGAACCGCCTCCGCGATCCTGTCCGCATCAGCGAATTTCGTAACTCCGACCAAAACAATTTCGTCCGGATCACGCCCACAGCGACCACAAATCTGCGCTATGGCGGTTCGGAGAGAGTCAAGCTTTTGCTTAATCATTGCCATAAACTAGCACAAAAGCCCTGATGCGTCAATGGATAAAGCAATCGAGCCTATCAGCTTTCAGTAATTAATACTAATTTTAATTATATCTCTAATACAGCGGAAAGGGGGCGGTGATCAGACCCGGGGAGAGAAAGAACATCCCTCTGAACAACAGAAATGTCCTCGCTGACCAGGATATGATCCAAAGGGATCCGCAGAAGAGCCGGGAGGTAAAACGGCCAGGTGGGCACGATCCCCTTCCCCAGAGAGGAATCCTTAAGCCTCGCGGCTGTTTTTAACATCCCAAACCAGGAACACCACGGAGCCATGTTCAGGTCCCCCACAACGATACACGGCCGGGGATCAGCCTCAATCTCCTGACGCAAAATTTTTAACTGTTCGTTACGCCAGCCCCAGACCTTTTTCCCCATCGGAGGCGTTGGGTGCGTGGCCCAGATAACGCATTCTTTCCCCCCCTGTACAATAACACAACGGATCGAAGGCAGGCGGGGTTCGCCCAAAAACCGGACATCCATAGACATGACCGGGACCTTGGAAAAAACACCCAGGCCAAAACAGTCACTCCGGGGCACCACTTTCTGAAAGAGATATTCCTTAAGGTAAGGCGTCAACGCCTCATAAAGCGGCGCGCTGATCTCGGAGATCACCAGCACATCAGGCTTATCCTTCAATAAAACAGACACGATGGCGTCATAATTAAGGTTATCCACGTTCACATTGGCATAAGTCACCCGGAGCGGATGGGCAGCCGGCGGCTCTTCTGAAGAAGAGGCCAAACCCGGGCAGTACGCCAACAAAGGAAATCCGGCGATCAGGATGACGAACACGGAAATAACAATAAGGATATTTTTCTTCCACCAAATTAAAAACGGCAGGCTCAAGATAAGGAACCCGACCTGCTGCACCCGGAAATGGCTGAACAGATCAAGAAACCAAAACCACCGGCCCAGCCAGCCCAAAGCCGGCCCGGCCAAGGCCAGATAGAAAAAAATCCAGGGGAAATACCTTGAGGGAAGTTGACGGCGCTCTTTCATGAAAGCCATCCGTTTACAAAAAAAACTTTAAGCCCTGCACGGAACACGCCGCCCATGGGCCCTATGAACAATTCGCTGTGCGAAAGGATCCGGCTTTTTAACATGCCCACGGACATCCCCAGAGCGGAAAATGTTGTTAACGGCTCCCGTTCATCCGTCGGCCTGCCCGCGGTCGTCTGCGGAGGCGGATAAGACCCGGCGCCCGTTAACATCCTGAAGGATAATTTCCGGGACAACCCGAAACAGGTCGCCCTGTTGGATTTCTTTGGCCAGGCGTTCCTGCTGTGCCATATTAGAAACCTCATAAAGGGGGGTCTGGCTCATATCATTGATGACAGCGATCTTTTTACCAGGTTGATTATCCAGGGCTTTATAAAGCCGCCGGACATAAAGATCCATTTTTTCCGGCGGATACGGGAACACTTCGACCGCAGCCTTAAATATAATCTTCCCCCACTCTTCTTCCCCCAATTTCTGCATCAGGGCATACAGGGAACTGTATTTCAGCAGGCGCTGCTGGCCAGGCTTCAGTCGGCGGGAATGACTGAGAAGCATATGCGTCAATTCCTGCGGATTAAATGTCTTTAATTCTTTATGCACATCAAAATTCAGGAGGTTAAAATGATAAACCCCCCGCACCGCCGCGGAAGCGGCTTCCACGCTGCGGTTCAGCAAATCCAGGCAGGATTCCCACACGAATTTCTCATCGCTGCGGATCACATTCACAGCGATGACGGTATACGCTTCCCCGCCCTCCTGCGCTTCATACAGCTGAATGTAGCTGGGGAGCAGCCCTTTAAACCGGATCAGGTCAAACGACGGCAAGGTCACAAACGTTGGACTCGCCGCTATATCAAATTCCACCAGGTTGAGCATAACCATCATCCTTTGCCAGGCATTCCCTCAAAAGCCCAAAATTCCCGTGAAGGGTAGGACGGCCAAACATTCTTATCCGGCACCCTGTTAACACAACACAGGGATTCCTATCAAAGGCACCAGAAACAAGGCGCTGTTAATCGTTCCGGTCTGTATACCAGTCATAGTTTGCCCGCCGGTAAGTTTCATCCCTGCGGTCCTGGGAATCTCTCCGGTAACGATAAGCGTCGTCCAATATCCTCTGCGTATCCTGTTGCTGTTGTTGCCAGATTTGGTACCGCTGCCGCCAATCTCCGGTGTCCTGGGCGGGAGACGGCTGCTGATAAGCCTGCTGCGACGGGACCGACAGGTTCGCCTGCTCTAGAGATGCGGGAATAACCGTCAACGTCAGTCCAAAGGCAAGCAGGAGGAGCAGGATAGAGGATCCCGCCACCCAGACCGCTGTTTTGGGATTTTTTTGCACATAATTCTGAATGAAAGAAGTCCCGCCTTTCCACGGCCGATACCCCCACATCACAAAACGGTAAGCCGCCGCATTCAAGGGAGACAACCCCGCAGGTTCATCCCCGGCCTTCGGGTCTGTCTTAACCGGGGCTTCCTTGCTCCGGGAAACGGATTCTCTGGAATCGAAGCGTTTGGGTAAGGGCGGAGGCGCAGGCTTGAGCGGCGGCGTTTTGGGAAGAGGCGGCGGTTTCATATAGTCCTCAAGCAATGGGCCAAAAACCTCCTTAAGTTCCGCGACATCATCCAAGACCTGCCATTCCTCCATTCCCTTGCACCACACAAGGGTTTCCTCCGTGATCTTCCCTTCCACGATCTTCTGTTTAATCGCCTCTTCCTTAAGCGGCCCGACCTCTTGATGATCAATTCCAAAAAAATATTTTTTCTTAAGCATACAACCCTCCTCTAATTCCGTCCCTGAAAGAACAGTAATATTTTACCGGGATATTCTAAGCTCAACGGGGCCTCTCCCGCCAGCATAAATTATTTCCCAAGCGAACCGGGGCAGGATACGGGTCAATCCCCGAAAGTGATCTGGGCCATATGCGCCGACAATTTCAGGGCGTCCAGGAAATGGCGGGCCGGCAGTTTATTCTTAACAACCAATCCCATAATACAGCCGCCGGAATAAGCGGTAAACAACGCGACATCCTGATTTTCAAAATTCAACGACAAAACATAATCCGAGGTAAATGTTAAATCATGGAAAGAAGGCGCCGCCTCACCGGAAATCTGCGCGCGGCCAATATCCATCAGGTTCAACGCCAACTCCTGAGCCGGCCAATCGGGATGTTCTTGAATCAGCCGGACCTTAATCTGGCGGTAATCCGGGAGAATCCGGTTACAAAAATCCATAATCTGCTGGCCGTACGTGTTATCCCCCAAAACCGCGGCAGGTTCAGACGGATCCCAGTCCCCGGCCTCTGCCCGCCCTATCATCAAGACCGGCCCTAAAATCATCGGGATAAAAAAGATCATTAAAAGGCCCTTCACCGCCCCCCCCCCTACACGCCCGGCCGTATACAAGGCGTTATGCGCCGCCGTCTTTGACCAGCCACTCTTTAGCCGCCTCCAAATCCTTAAACCTCTCCATAGAAAGCCCGGAATAACTGGCAATCATATTCATGAGAACACCTTTAAAGCCGGTTACCCCGACCACCGCTGTTTTAACAACGCTATTCTTGACTTTAACCGCTGATTCTTTCAGGCTGGAGATCGCGTCTTTGGTCCCGGTGGACCCCTCCACATTGACCAGAAGCAAAACAGTCCCCCGGGGCTCACGGCAGGCGAGTTCGTTAACATGGGCTATTTCCGCTTTCTGTTCCTCCGAATCCGAAGGAAACCCACTGTAGTCCGCGTAAAGAATGCGCTTATTTTTATGTACGATCCAGCCTGATTTCATCGGTAACGCCTTTCGTTAAAATATTATGGGGAACTTCAATAACGGGATCGCCGGCTCAACAGGCCGGGGCTCTCATCTCCCGGGAGGATCACAGGTTCAGGATAAAAATTTTTTAAAGGCGACCGGCAGCCCTAAAGCACCCTCAACAAAAGTCTCCACAATATTATTAGGAAAATATAACGGCTCTGGCCCCAGCTTCATCCAGGTGCGGACATGGGCCTCGTGACCTACCTCAATCCTGATATTTTCCAACAACCCCTTAGAAAGAGTGCCCATGAGGCGAGTCTGGAGCTGGTCAAATTTTTCTCTGCTTTGAGGATTAAGCAGCATAAGCGGCGTGGTCACGCTGAGAGACAAGCCGTCCGCCTCTTCCTGAGCGACAATGGTAAAGACCAATCCCTCGCTGTTTCTATATTGAACATCCATCCGGTCTTCCCGGAAAAAAATCGGAGATCCGCTAAACCGGCTTTCCAAATAATGCTCTAATGATTCTAAATTCGCGCTCATATCCGTAGTTGGGCCCGGGGACCCCCATAAAGGAGACCCGGAATTTAATTCCCGCTGAATTTAACTTTTTTATTATATATCAATTGTTTCTTTATGGAAAAATTAAATGCTGGAAAAAAACAACCGGCCTTCCGCTTTATTTTAAAATAAGGTTTAATAAAACGGCCGTCCCGGCGACCCACGACAAAACCATGATCCAAAACCATCTCTGTTTCTCCCGGGCAAAAAAAGACAGTTGCTGCGCCTCGCCGCCCGGGGCCTGCCTCTCCGGCCCCATGACTAAGTCCCACCAGGCCTCGACGTTGTCACTGCGTCTGTTCTTAAACATTTCTTTCCGCGCCCGCCTCCATTTCAACATAAAGAAAACATAAATCGCCGCCGGCAGCGGATAAAACACCACGCCAACCGCCAGTAAAAACACGGCCTTGTCCTGTATCAACGGCATGGGACTCCTTCCTTTAAACCGCCTTCCCCGCGCCCCGGGAAAACCAGAAGACCGGGCACAGCCCCGGGCAAGAGGGATATCAACACATCGGATCATTCACAAAAGGGACATCCGCGTTCAGGATTTCTGCCATCACATAATCCAGCGCCCGCAAAAACCCCTGATTGATCCTTTCGTAATCGTCCGCCATAGAATGACGGATCAAGGGGGACAGCTCTAGCGTCCGGAGATTATAAAACGCCGCATTTAGCCGGTCCCCCGGGAAATATTTCTGCAGATAATAAAAATACAACGGCAGTTGAAACGACCTTACGTTCTCATAAATAGTCTGTCGGGACAGCGCCATTCTTTCAATAACTTCGAGTCCTCGCGGCAGGGGGTCCACGGCGCCGGTCTTGTAATCCAAAATCATGACCGTCCCGTCGTCCAAGCGGTCAACCCGGTCAACCCGGAAGACGAAAGCAAAAGAGCCGGAGGAGAGCGGTATCCTATCCGCAAAACGCTTCTCGATAAAAAGGATTTCCTTCACCTTCCGTTCCGGATTCTCGCATTCATTGCGCAAAAAAAGATCCAGACGGGTTTCCAGCACGGCCTTCAGCAGAAACGCGTCTGATTTCATGGAGCGCGCGAACGTTTTTTCAAAAAACCCGCGAAAAGACTCCTTAAAATGTCGTTGAAACGACGCGTTCAGGACCGGCTGTTTGCCGACAAATTTTTTGAACGCCGCCTCCAGAAGGGCGTGGACAAACGTCCCCACTTGCCGGTTTTCCGGCTCATCCAGCAAATCTTCTTTCTCTTTTAAACCAAGGACATAATTCAAATAGAAATCCATCGGGTTACGAAGGTAGGCATTAAGACTCGACGCGGAATAAGACATGCCCCGCAGGAGACTGATCATCTCCGGCGTCTTCACCACCGAAGCCTGGCTGGAAGATGCGTCGACGCGGAACCCCGGGGTAAACACCGGGAGGACCCCCCTTTGCCCGGCCTTCTTTTCCGCCTCCCAAATCAGTTCCTCGACAAAACGGCTCCGTTCCTTATCCCGGCTTTCCTGGTAAACCAAATGCACGGTCTTGGCCGATGAAATCAGGCGCATAAACTGATATCGCTGAATTTCCTCCTCCTGTTCGAGCCTGTCTAAATTCAGGCTGATCATAACCTCCCGGGGGATCAGCGGCTCGTAGAGATTCACCCGAGGGAGGACCCCCTCATTCACATCCATAACAATAACGTGTTTGAAATTCAACGCCCGGGTTTCAAACAGCCCCAAAATCTGCAGCCCTTTCAGGGGAGAACCTGAAAAGGCGACAATTTCCCGTTCTATCTTCTCGGCAAATATTTTAAAAAGGTCTTCCGCCGGGAACCTCTCCCCGGAAAAAACGGAGAGCCGGAACTCATCGGCGACATCATACATTTTCCCGGCGATTTTCAGATTTAAAGGATACCGGCTCAAGGCGCTGGCCCGGAGCAGCAGGTCTAAAAAAGTTTCCAGGGAGGACGAAAACCCGGAAAAATTTTCCAAATTTTCCCAGAGAGCGAACAGCTTTTCATGAAGGGCGGCCACCACACTTCGCAACTCGGCGTTCGTCACGCCGATCCCCATCCCCGTCAGGGTTTCTCCGGCGAGGGCATAAAGATCCCCGTCCGCCTCCACCTCCGCCAGGGAGATAAAAAGCATGCCGGACACCGGCGTTTCATATTTGCCGGTTAATATTTCCTCCAGCTTATGGACCAGGACCCTTGTGATCACGGGCGGCCCGGAGAGACGCAAATTTTTCACCAGCGGATGCCGCAAAACCTTAAGGTAATCTTTCGTATAATAACGCCCTTCCTTCCGGGAAAGCTGCGCCTGAAAAACCTGAACAAACAGGGAATACAAGGAACTTCGTTTTAAAGGGTACCCCATGGACACATTAAAATTCTTTAAATGCGCAGCTGTTTCCGAAAGCAGCGGGATCACGTGATCCGCTTCCGGCAGGACAATCACCGTCTCCTCGATCTCATTGATATTTTTAAGAATTTCACGCACCAGGCCGACCTGAGAATGCAGGTCAAACCCGCCGTAAAGTTTCAGGTCAAAAGCCGGGGAAGGGACAGTCTCCCCTTCCCGGATCGGGCATTGAAAAGAGTGGGTAATCCTCTCCAGCACAGGCCATTTCCTCTCGTCACCCTGCACTATCACCCTCGCTTGACCGCGGGCCCAGAGATCCTTCATAAGTGTTTCTTCCGCCCGGTTGAGATAAAACACATTGCAAAACCAGATCTCGTCAAATTCCGGGAAATCCGTCTCCGGAATCATATGCGCCGCCTGCAAATACTGAAACCCCCGGGAGTACCGTTTTTTTTCAACCATGTCCTCATGAACAGCCTGACGGAGCGTAATGATACTCTGCAACAGCCGGTTAATGCTGTCCGGGACATCATAGCCGATTTGAGCGTGGGCCTTGACATTGTTCAGGGCGCTGTTCTCCACCATCTCGAGGTCCAGCTGTTCAATAAAATGCAGAATTTCCCTGGCCCAGGGCAGAAACTGCGCAAAAGCGGCCCGGTCTTTCAAAATATCCGGGACCAGTTGAGCGGCCAGGCGGAATATTTCATAACACTGGTCCATCTCCATGCCCGCCGTGATGAGTTCCGTTTTCCTGAGCACGTACCCGACGAAAGCGTCGATGGTAAAAAACTTCGGGGGGATAAAAGCCGTTTGAAGTTTTTGAGCCAGGGCGCGCTTTAAAAAAGATTCCGGCCGTTTCCCGCCAAACACCAGCGCCAAACGGCTGAGGTCTTTTCCCCGCTGAATATACTCCGCGTCCAGATATTCCGCGAGGCTGTCGATAAATGGCTCGCAAAAAGAAAATGTCACAACCCTGTTTATATCGCCGCCGGTCATGGCCTCATACCCCCTCCGTCCCAGGAAACACCACTTCTTCGGCCGTGTCTGCATCAAGGTACAGCAAAAATCCCCGGACGATTTTCTCCGGAAAAAGCTCCGCAACAAGCCGCATATACGCCCGGACCTGCTGCGGGTAATCCTCTCCCGCGTCCCGGGAACTCTTAAAGTCCGCCACCCATATTTCACGCGGGCCAAAAATAAGCCGGTCTATGCGGCGGGTTTGCCCCTGGCGGTCAACCGTTTCCCATTCCTGGAACACCTCCCCTTCCTTAATATAAAAAAACGGCCGGATCTGTTCCGCCAAAATAAAACGGCAAACCAAGGCCTGATAATCCAAGCCATCTCCTATTTGAGGATAAAGGACGCGGGCCTGCCGTATGGCCAACGCCACCGCCTTTTCGGCATCCAGCCCGTTGAGGTTCCCGACAAACGACAGAACCGCGTGAACAATATCCCCCCGGAGGACGGCCTGGCGGCGAAGAACCTTGTCCCCGTCTAGGAATTCATCCTTCAAGTAAGTGAGCCAGTCCTGGTAAACCGGCGGGGACAGGAGCAGGCGCGTCTGTGTCCGCTCCGCCTTCCGCTCCTGCCGCAAAGGGGACCCCGCCTGCATACAGTCATCGGGAAACAAAAACTGCGCCGGGTTAAACCCGGTTCCGGTCCTGTTGGGGACAAAAACATAAAGTTCTTCCGAAGCCCGGGTCAAGGCGACATAAATGCTGTTCAGCTCGAAAAGGAACGCCCGGATATATTCCTCCCGCCAGATATCATAAAGCGGACCGGAAAATTTCAGATATTTCTCTTTAATACGCAACAGCCGTAAAAGCTGCTCCTTGAAATCCAGCACATACGACAACTGCCCCACCCCGCCGCCGGCCCCGACCTTGATCCTCATCCCCAAAAAAGGAATCAGGACAACCGGAAATTCCAGTCCCTTGGCTTTATGAATCGTTAATATTTTGACCGCATTCGCGTCCGTCATGTGTACGTAAAGCTTCTCATTCTCCATTTCGTCGAACTTTTCCAGAAACGAAGCGACATCCGTATAATTTTCTTCCTCTTCCTTGATCAATTCCAGAAACCGCATGACAAAACCCTGCTGACCGGGGAAACGCGCGAATACGTCAAAACGATGCAGGATACTGATCATGAGCTCGTATAACGGGTAAAGCCCCACCTGACGGAAAAACTCGTCAAACAATTCATCCCACGCCTGCGGGAACCTCTCCCGGAAATCCCGGTAGAGGACAAAATCCTTTTCCGCGAGCATCTTCACGCGGATCTCCAGGAGGTATTTCTGGTAAAACTCTTTATTGCGAGCACCGTCAGCCAAAAACAGGTCCCCCAGAATAAACCTGGCAAACGCGCTGTTATCAACGGGAGAATGAAGAAACTTAAGCAAAAATATTAAGTCCTGCACAATCCTATTTTCCCGGATATTCATCGTACGCTCCGACTGCACGGGGATGCCGGCTTCCGTCAGCCATCCGGTCAACAATTCAATTTCGTCATTGCTCCGCGTCAAAAGCGCGATGTCCTTGAAAGGGAAGCGGCGCTGCGCGTCTTCAATCCTCCCGATCACCATCTCCCGGATCATCGAGTCCCGATCTTCTTTGCGGTCACTTACGACAATTTCCACGCGTACCACCCCGGCCTCCCGGCCCGGGATATGCGATTGCCGGCTGAAGCCATACACATTCTCCAGCATCTGGAATTCCCTGTCCGTAAAAATAACCGGGGTCTTTTTTTTCTCCTCTTCAAACTCCTCCTTGGCGGCGATAAACCGGCGCAGGTTTTCCAGAGAAAAAATCCGGTTATTAAAGTCCACAAGCGCCTTCTGGCTGCGGTAATTATGCGCCAGTTGTTCCCGGCACACGTTAAAATGCGCAAACTCCCGCTGAATCGCGTCAAACAATCTTATTTCCCCTCCCCGGAAGCCGTAAATAGCCTGTTTCTTGTCTCCCACGTAAAACAAGGACCCTCCGGTTGACAACGCCTCCTCAACCATCATCTTAAGGTTGCTCCACTGCAGGAGGCTGGTGTCCTGAAATTCATCCAGCAAATAATGATGAAACCGGGTCGCCAGGCGGTAATACAACTCTTCGACGGTTACGGCCCCGTCGTCAAAAAGGACCCTCGCCTTTTTGTTCAATTCCTCCAAAAACAGCAGATCGTCCTTCCGGGCTTTTTGCTCAAAATCCTCTTTGATATGCCGGAAAATTTCGACATAAGGGTCAAAGACCGTTAAAGCTTCTTCCTCGCACAGGACCTTAAGACGCGCGCGGATATCGTCCCAAAGACGGTAAGCTTTATCCGGAGGCGCAGCACTTTTTTTAACCGGGAGCTCATCCCGGGCAAAAAAATCTGACACCCGGTCAAAATCAAATCCGTTCTGATATTGGGCCAGAAATTTTTCCAGGCTCTTTAGAAACCGGCCGTCAAGCGCCTCCCCGGCCTGCGCTTGAAGCTCCCGCATCAAACCCAGGATGCCCTTTTTATGCTTCAGCCGTTCCTTGTCCGTCAGCGCGGAATTCTGAAACTCCTGCCCGTAAGTGTTGCTCTGTTGATACAATCCGGATAAAAGGGCCAGAATGTCTTTTTTAGGAAACCAGCTTGATTTATTCTCAAGGAAAATATACTGGGAGAGGAAACGCTCAAAAACCGCTCGAATGCCAGGGTCCTGCATCGCCCGGTCAACCATCTGGTCCAGGCTGTATTCCACGTATTCGAAAGCGTTGGTTTTGATTTTAAAATGAGCCGATAACCCGATCTTAAACGCGCATCCCGACAGAAGGGCATTAATAAAACTGTCGATCGTCTGCACCTGAAAATAATTATACTGGTGGACGAGGGCTTCCAGAATCGCATGCGCCTTATCCCGGGCCTGCCCCCGGGATAAGCTTAAAGGTTTAAGCAAAGACTCCTCTTCTCCGGCGGGGAGCTCATCCAGCGCCATTCTTTTCAGGAAATCGAGAATGCGGCGTTTCATTTCAAAAGCCGCCTTATTGGTAAAGGTAATCGCCAGGATATTCCGTAACGAAACCCTCTGGAAGCTTCCGGGACAAGCCAGGAGCAATTGAACATACCGCTGGGCGAGCGCGTAAGTTTTTCCAGAGCCGGCGGAAGCCTCAACCACCCGCACCTCGGGGAAAGAGAACATTTTCAAGGAAGGCTGATCCATAGGCCGTATTATATCGCATCCCCTGCCCGCCCACAACTCCTGTCCACATTCGTTGCAGCGCTGGGCAGACCTCTTCCTTGCCGGGCCTAGGCGCGAACTCGCTTAATCAATCCGGACAACTGGTCATAATGCGACCCTTTCCAATACACCTTGCGGCAGGACTGGCAGGAATAAAATCGGGAACACACCTGTTTTACCATGTCCGGAAGCTGCCCCACGATATTTTTTTTGGCCACGCATACGATGCGGCCGTTGCATTCCAGACAACGGCGGAACGGCCGGATCCGGGGAAAAAGGTGATATTTTTGCAGCACTTCTTTCAACTGACGCCGGGGATCGGGGGACCGAACCCATAAACCGGACCGGACCGACCGATTCTTCAAAAGGCCGACATCCCGGGTGAGGACGATGCGGTCCTCCGCTGCGGCGATCCGCACGATTTCAGCGTCAGGGAAATCTTTTTTATAAACACAATCAAATCCAAGCAAACGCATGTGCCGGACCAGCTTTCCCAAATGCGAATCGATCACAAACCGGCCCGGACAGCGCCGGGGCCGCAGATGTATGAGGGAAGACGCATTAACGTTAAACCCTTCCGGATAAACGGACAGCCGGTCCCGGGCCGTTATTTGATACCCAAACGTCCTTGAGCGCCTGTTCACCAGGATAATATCTATTTCCGGATGCGGAACGCCCTGGGCTTCGACCGCGTCCTTGACAGACGGCCGCCCCTTGACGGTAACCGAAAACGTGCGGTGCCGCTTGTCCCGGGGGAGGAAATCATTCAAATCCCCGTAAAAGCGGATAGAAAACTGGGTCGCAATGAAAGAAGCCATACAACACCATCCTACCCTCGGGAACAAGGACTGTCAATGCGGAGTATTGCGTAAAAATTTTTTCGCGCCGGACGACGGAAAAATGAGAGACATAAACCCCAGAGCCAGCTCTGGGCTCAATGAACCGCAGCAAGCTGCTGGGTATTAAACCCATATCCTTCGGCTCGTTCGCTTGGGCTCTCTCGCTTGAAAGATCAATTCGCATTTTCAGTTCACACTCCCTTGGGTCGTGTAAACTGAATGCTCATTGAATAAAAACAGCCCCCCAGGCCTGCGCGAGGCATCAGCGCTGGGAGGCTGTCCCCCCCCCCGGATTCGTCCTCAAGCCTAAAAGCTTAACTTCATGCCGACCAGGACATTCCTTTCCGCAGCCGGATAATAATCTTTCGTGTCAGAAAAAGAAGATTTCACAATATACGTGTTATACCGCTCATTAAACAAATTGTTCAAAGACAAAAAAATCTCCACCGGGTCTTTGCTCCAGCTGACCTTCGTGTCAACCACAATATACGGTTTCCCGGGCGTGGTCGCGTTGGAAACGTCATTAATCGCATAACGAGACCCGACGTACCGACCCGTCAAAGATACCCCCCAGCATTTCCAAAACTTAAAACGGGTCCCGGCATTGAATTGATACACCGGCACCCAGGGAATCTGCTTCTGCGCATGGGGCCCATCTTTAAATGTCGCGTTCTGATAGGTATAATTCATAAAAATATCCCACTGCTCAACAGTATCGTCCTCCACCCAGTGCAGCATGTTGACCGTCTGCCCCAATTCCAGCCCGACGCGACGGGTAGAGTCGTAGTTCTCATTGGCAAAGGTCGAGGGGTCATAAAAAAGCTCGTGCTTGATATCCATCACATAGGCCGTGGCGTCAAGCTGAAGGACACGGTCAAAATCATGACGGATCCCCACTTCGTACTGCAGTCCTGTTTGCGGGTCCAAGGACGTATTCAGCCCGCTGAAAGAGCTGTACCATTCGTCGGTGGATGGGAAACGGAATGTCTGCTGGACGGAAACATTCACGTTGGAACCGGGAGCATATTCATAACGGCCCCCTATCTGGGAAACACTTTCATCCGGACGCTGATTCTCGTAAAAAGGGGTTCCGCTTTTCTGGTCAAATGTGTAGTGCGCTTTTTGGTAGCGAGTCCCGGCTAACAGAAACATTTTGTCCGTCAGGCCATATTCCGCGGAAACATAATATCCCAGTTCCCTTTTGGAAATGGTCAATTCATCTGAATTCCCGGCGCTCCCCAAGATATCATTATCAACGTCATAATAATCCAACCCGAAGACGCCTTTCAGAGGGAGGTCCTCTTCCAAAGAACCCAGGACATAACGCGCGTTGATCCCATAACTATCGATCCCCCGTTTCGTAGCGAAATCCCCAAACTCGCTGGTCAGCATGGCATACGTATCCCGGTTACGATAATTAAAATCCACAATCGCGTTCCCGCGCGCCCAGCCGTCCACGGGCGGCGCCCAATCCCAGGATAACTGAAAGTTCCTGTCCTTGGTTGAGGCGTAATTTTCTTCATCAGCAGAGCCCCTCCGGCCCAGCCGCTGCAGTTCCTCTTCATTTAACCCTCCCGGCATGCCGTAATCATCCTCATGCCACGAGGTGTTCACCGTCAAAGAAATATCCTCGGAAAAACGGTAGCCCACGGCATTGACAAAATCTTTATACAAAAGGTCGCTGTTGGAACGGTAGCCTTTTGTATCAAAATATTTCGTGAGCAAAAAATAGGAAAGCGGACCCCGGCGCCCGGAAACCGTTAAGTCTTCGCTGGTCGTATTATAACTTCCGTGATTGCCCCCCAAAGCCCCGGAGATTTTCCCCTCTCCTTCCTTCTTGGTTATAATATTGACAACCCCGCCGACGGCATTATCTCCGTATAAAACCGAGCCGGCCCCTCGGGTGATTTCAACACGGTCAATGGCTTCCAGCGGGATCTGCATAGGGTCAAAACCGGAATTATCAATGGAGTTCATTTTGCGGCCGTTCAATAAAAATAAAATATTATTCTTGGCGGTATCTCCAAACCCGCGAATATCTATAGTCGACACCTTTAAAGCGGTTCCGGGCTCATACATAAATATCCCGGCCTTCTCCTCCATGACCTCGCTCATGGAACGGCTGGGTGATTGCGCGAGATCCTGAGGCGTGATCACCATAATGTCTGATGAAACAGCGTCCGCCTGTTGCTCCATACGGCTGGCGGTGATAACGATCTCACCCAGGTCCATGTCCCGGCCGAATACCGCTGAAGCCCCCCCCCCTAAAAGACATATGATAAGAACAACAAAAAAATTTTTCCGAAACATTTTTTTCTCCTTTCGTGCAAAAAAAAACTCTCAATCGATAAACCGATTGAGAGTGCACCCGTCTTACTTAGTCTCAATATATCCGTATTCCTATACTGTCTAACGCAGTATAAAAACACTTGAATATACCGGTAGGTGTTCTGGCTTCCGGGCAACGCTTCGCTCCGGTTACAGCGGCGGGACCACTCCTGAATCACACAGGATTTCCCTATTTCATCTTCGGGTTTCCCTCGAAGACCGGCATAATAAAAAAGAACTCAAAGAACGGCATTCCCGTAGAATGCGACGTGTTTGTGTTTCCCCAAAAACACGTTTTCTCCACCAGCGGCCGGAGAAAGATCCCGTTCTGTTATGATCGGGAAGGCAACAAAATTGCGGCCAAGCGGGTATTCCTAACCGAAAACGCCACCGCTTCATACAAACCGCAAAACAAAACTGTGTACACGACCGTGCTTAAAAGACTATTGCGGAAAAACGGGATCGCAGCCACGTAGCAGGAAATAAATCCTTCGGCTGTCTTGGGGTACATCACCAGCCAAGCCCCGAAATTCGTTATAAGAAAATATAAAACAGCGGCTAAAACCCCGGCTCCCAGCAGGTTTGAAACATGCCTGCGCCCCCGCATTTGATATCCCAGCCAGGCTATAAGGATAACGCTGCCCCAGGTAAAAAAGACAATTTCGTGCAGGCCAAGAATTAAATCCGAAATAACCATAAGGATGAGCGGGGTCATCCAGCCACTCTTCTTGCCCAGATAAAGCCCTCCAAATAAAGCCAGCGCGATCACCGGAGTAAAGTTGGGCCAGTGGATAAAAATTCTGCTCATAACGCCAAAAAGCAATATTGCGAAAGCCAACATATCAGTCCTCCTGAAATAAATTATTATAACAAACTTACGGGTTATTCTATCTCATTGTCCTTCCCCCGACAAGGAAAAAAAACAAAAACTAACCTCCGCGCGTTAATAGATTTATTATCCTGATAAAAGATCTCAAAAAACCCGGGGGCCGGCGGTAAAATCATAACGGGTGGGAGAAAATAACATCCGCATTAGGATCCATGAACACGTTCACCCGTTCCCGGCGCTCAATAAAGACAGAGCGCACGATATCCAAAAAATCCGATTCTGTTTCACGCTGCTTCTTCCCGGAGGTAATTAAAGTAAAGATATAAACAAAATCCCCTTTTTGGGTTATATAAATCACGTACAATTCATCATAATCCAGGACAAAAGAAAAAATCCCCCATTCTTTACCGCTGAATATTTTTGTGTAAGGATAATCCCTGATGCGGAAGGTCCGGCCCTCCTTCTTTTCATACATATTTCTCACTCGGGGAAGGAGACCGTAATAAGCATAATCAAAAGGCTGGGCCCCGTAAGGGTTGCCGACATCCACATGCAGCTTGATCTCCGCCCGGCCAAGATTTCTACTCTGCCGTTTCTTTAATGTTAAAACCGCCTTGTCCGCCGAAACAGACTTTCTCCAGGAAGGGGGGATAAGAACCTGATACCCGAACCGTTCATTATAATAAATCTCCGGCTTCGTGTTGGAACAAAAGAAAGGGAACAGAATCAGCATACACAGGAAAACCAAAAAAACAACATTCTTGTTTTCCAAGACTTTCTTAACAAGGGGGCGGAACTGGGGATATTGATCTAAAAACCGTTCAACGGTTTGCATCATAGGAATCACTCATGCTTTTTGTGTCCAGGGATAGAAATCCTGAAGCAAATCCGTTACATCATATCTCAATGTGTGTTGAAACACAATAAAAAACTTAAGGAGGCGTTCAGGAAAACGTCCTATTGCCAGAGGCTGGCTGAAAGGATAAAACGAACAGACGCCGGAGAGCAGAAGAAACAAAAAACATTAAATCAAAGGTATAAGCAAGCTTTGGACTCAATGAACCGCGGCAATCTGCGGGGGGGGGGGGGGGGGGTGAAAAAACATACCTTTGGAGCGTTCGAATGGCAAACACGCCCCTATTCAAATACTATTTTTATTTTAAACTCCCCTCCTTGGGTCGTCGTGTAAACTAAGTATTCATTGAATCAAAACAGACCGGTTATTGAATCACGGGAATATCTTGCAACGGAAAAAGGGTGACGAATTCATTACATCAGGACGCCGTAACATTGACCTGCCGGGCATCCGTCACGCAAACATGTGCTAGATCCCGCGCACCCGTCACGGAAGAAGTACCCTGGGTCGCACACACAGGTGTTCCCCACCGGATGCGAATGAGGTGGGCATTCACATCCCCAACCGGTGCCGGAAGGGACATATCCTGGATAACATTCGGCTTGGCACTCCGGTGGGTCAGTGCATCCGCCGTTGGGGACAAAAGTCACTATTGTGTTGCCTATCAGATCGGTTTGATCATTGGGACAATACGCCGCAAAGTTCAGCATCAGGGGCGTGACAATGTTCCCGGCGGTATCGATGCAATAAAAAATACAGCTGGGATGAGGCGGGTCAGGACAGCCTACCTGGCCCGCACAGACATGCTGGCACACCAAATTCACCGTGGCCGGGCCGGACGCGTCTCCCCCGCATTCATTCCGATACTGCATTTCTCCATTCGGACAGCCAGCCAGGATCCCGCAAACTCCGGTTTCCGCCCAGTCAGTACAGCAATAATCCCGGTACTGACAGTCCTCAACACCCGCGGGATATCCTGGAAGAAACATCTCACATCCCGCGGGGAAACAGTCTCTTTTCATATACATCTGCCGGGGGTCGCACGGCCCGCCACCGCATATTATATCAATAAGATTTGTACAAAAACATTCAGGGACTTCGACATTCGGGTCCCCCTGGACCATCTCTTCCTTAAATGAATCATCCAGATCATCTTCAATATTTTTAAACAAAGCGTTAATGGACCGAGTCACGTAAGGCCCCATGACAAGAATGCCAATCATAACCAGGGTAGCAACAGTAACATACTCGATCATGGATTGGGCTTTTTTACTGTTCAGGCAGGCCATAAAGAATGATCCTTATAAAAACGTATAAGAATTATAGTTGTAATAATTATAGCACACTTCCATCTTTAAACAAAACAATGATTTATATTTTCAGGAAACATATTTTAACTCAATATTCTACAGGACATTAGCACGCCCAGGCCCACGGGAAACATAAAAAAGCACGCCATTTTAGCGGTGAGCACAATTTCTTCTTAATGCGGCTCTGCCAACGCTCTTATGGAATTGCTATAAAAAGCCTTCTCTTCCTCAAGGCCGAGTCTGCCACAAACATCCACAAGGGCCTCAAACCGCCGGACAGGATCCTGGTTCAGCCCCCACATTAATTTTCTCAGGCACACCGGGCAAAGGCACACCGGCCTTGCATCCGATTCCATCCGGTGGTTACTCCCGTTCATGTTGCACTCAAAAAAAACACAATGGTGCATTGAAAACATGTGCCCTATTTCATGAACCCCGGTCTTAATCGTCCTTAATAAACATAATTTTCTGGCTTCACGGCTCTCCTGAGGATCGCCGTTACGATAAATCGACCATACTCCAACCCTGTCGGGAAGCGAGGCCTGGCCAAAGACAAAATTCCAGCCCTCTCCCGGCCACAAATCTTGTGAGGCAAACCCGATCAGACAAAAAGCATCCTCAGGTTTTAATGGTTTCAGAAGAGACTCGATGACATACGTGGTCAAAATTTGCGGGTCCCCGGTCTGGGGATGAATCCGCCGGGCCTCCGCCGGCACAGCGTCATTCCCGATGGCGGGCAGGAACTTTACCGGCAGTGTGTAATAGGCCCCGATAAACTCCGCTGTCTCCTCGAGGATACGCTTCCGTTCTGCATCAAAATCGCCGATAAGGACAATATAAATGACATGGTGAAGGGCATCCGGGAGCACCGGGCTAGAAGCGGTATAATCACTAAAATCCTGCCCCGGCTCCGAATGAACCGCCAGCCAATCATAAGGCCCGGGCGCAACCTTAAGCCGGTGCAACGGGAACAGCCTTAAGAAAACGTCGGTCGAATCAAAATTCCGCCCGGCATCATCGTTGACAGGGGGCGAAGGAAACGCAGCAGAAGGGGAAAACAAAGACTCGGCCGGAGATAACGGTTCGGCTAAAACCGTTTCGCCTCGAGGGGACAAACAGAAACCAGAAGCGAAAAAAAGCATATATCCCAGAACCAGGACGAATACCCGCCCTCTTTCCTTTCGAAATGCTTCATTTCTTCTGTTAACCCGGGTAGCGCCCAAAGCAAAATTCCATCCCTTCTCCTATTATACAATTTCAATACCCCTAGACAAAGAACCCCGACTTTATTTTAACAGCAAATTCAGGGTTTCAGCCAAATCTTTATCAACCGTCAGCAAAAATTGATATTCTCTTCTAGCAGAATCAAAATCTTCTATCTTGACATAAGAAAAACCTAGCTGATAATGGGCCTGCGTGTGGTCAGCATCCACGGCCAGGATATCCTTAAAAGAACGAATGGCTTCCTTATATTTTGAAAGCTTAAGAGCAACCAGGCCCAAGGAAAAAAGAGCCTGGACATTCTGGGGTTCCAAACGCACTGCTTTCGTGAAAGAAGCCTCCGCCTCCTCATATTTCTCCAAATGCTCCATCTGGATATCCCCCAACCGCCGATAAAGATCCGCCGCCTTATACCCGTGTTTGACAGCGTCCTGAAAAGAGTGTTCCGCATCCGCCATCCTCCCGGCTTTTTGATAAGCGACGCCCAGATCATAATAAACTTCGCTTTCAGATCCCCGGATATGGCAAGCCTTCCGGAACGCCTCAGCCGCTTCCAGCGCGCAGCCCTGGCTTAAAAGCGCACGCCCCATAAAAACATATGCCTGCGGGTGAATGGGATCCAGCGCAATGGTCTGACGGAACAGCTTAACCGCCTCCGGCCAATTTTTCATCATCAAATACGTCCGGCCAGCCTCGAAAACAAATTCCACTCTGCGGGGCTCTTCCGCGATGGCCCGTTTTAAAAAATGCAGGGCATCCGGATAGCGCCCCAAATGACGATACGCCAAGGCTAAATTATAATACCCCTTGGCGTTCGCCAAGGGCGCATGCTGTCCCAGGAATTTCTTCATCACAAAAACAATTTTTTTAAATACAAGATCAGAAACGAACTGACTCCGGACTTCCAACATCGTTAAGAACCCGACATAAGATCCGACCGCAACCAGGTTGAAATAAAGACGAAAGCAATACTGCAGCATGACCACATACCAATGGCTGAGTTTCATAACCACAATCATAGATAAAATGATGCAATGAATAATCCCCAGCACGATAAAAGACATCCGCGCCCACTGCCGGCGCTCAAAAATCCCCCAGGCGCAGACCATAACAAAGATAATCCAGCCCACATGCGCGGTCCAGTGGTCGACGAGGTATGCTTGATAAAAATCAAACGGAAACACGGCCAGGGTGGAAACAAAAGGAATCAGCCAGGGGAAAAACTGTTTATGGATAAAATATGGCAAAACATACTGCAGGGCCAGGACAATCAGGTTGGACGTAAAAAGCAAAAACGCCACCATTCTGATACCGGCAATAGAACGGCTGGCACGCATGCCCTCGAGAATCCCAAGACTGTATTGTTTTGATAATAACGGCACGGTTGTTCTTGTTTTGTACTTGCGTTAGGGGGAACAATATTATGAACGGCTGAAGAACCCTCTGCACCCCAACCGTTTCCGCAACGCCTGCCTCATTATACTCTCAACACCTTCTAAACGCAGTGCTGAAATTTTGTTTTTTCTGCTTCCCTTCAGAATAAGCACAACATCTAAGACAGAGATTCCTCTTCCCGTTTTCCTGGAAGGGCTAGAAATCAGGATTTCCTTCCTCCCGCTGCTCTGAATTTTTCCTTTTCTTTTCTAGCACCTCTTCTATCACCTGTATCAGCAATTCCGTCGCAAAAGGCTTGGCGATATAGTCATCCACCCCGTACGCTTCACTCAAAGCTTCAGCGCTGCGCCCTTCCGGCAAAGAGCCTCTTTCGGCGACAACACGCCGGTTCGGTTCCCATTTAAAAGTATCCTGCTTTTTATGGTAAACCATCTCGCCGCGGCCAGAAACCATAATAATGGGGATATGTTTGGTTTGCGGATTCTGTTTTAAGGCCAGAGCGATATCGCTTCCCTTGCGCTGGGGCATCACAACATCCAACAAAATGACTTCCGGTTTTTCGGCTTCAACCAAGGCTTCAACGTTCAACGGATCATTCGAAGCCACAACTTCAAATTTCCCGCTAAACTCCAAGTTCGACTTCATAATCATCGTTAAATCCTTTTCGTCGTCAACCATTAACAATTTTATCTTATCCGCCATCCCCCCCCCTTTTTTTCTAAAATTGAATATATTAGCATTTATAATAATATGAAAAGTTATAAAAATAAAGAGTTGCATTTATTAATTACATGAATACATGGCGTTATTAACACCCGGCAGCGCAATTTGTTATAGTTAATCCCAAAATTTTATTGCGTCCTAAAACAATTTTTGTTAATGTATTCCTCACCGTGGGGGCAAAGACATGGTTTTATCCGAGAACTCCCTATCTGATCCTTCCCGCTGGGTCGATCTGTACGGGAATTATCTTTACCGTTATGCTTTGAGCCGCCTCAGAGATGAGGATGACGCCCAAAACCTTGTACAAGAAACTTTCTTAGCCGCGCTTAAAGCCCAAGATTCTTTCGCCGGGAAATCCTCAGAACGAACATGGCTCGTAGGTATCCTGAAGCACAAAATCATCGATCACATCCGCCGGGCCTACCGGGAGAAACCGGCTTCCGCCCTTCAGGAAAACGAGGAAATGGTCAACAGCTTTTTCGATATCGCTGGCCACCCCAAGCAGTCCCCTTCCGCCTGGATTCCCAACCCGGCAGAAATACTGGAAAACAAAGAATTCTGGATTGTCCTGCGGGCCTGTCTGCAGAAATTACCGCGGATTAATCAGGACGCTTTCTTATTGCGCGAAATAGAAGAAATGCCTTCAGCCCTTATTTGTAAAATCCTAAAAATATCCCCCAATAATTTATGGGTGATCATGCACCGCAGCCGGACGCAAATCCGCGCCTGCCTGGAATCCAACTGGTTTGAAAGAACCCCGCATACCCTACGTAAGGGAAAGGCCGGGACAACGACTAACCCAAAGAGCTAAGAGGACAAAAATGCTGTCATGTAAAGAAACATCAAGGTTCATTTCCGAAGGGCTGGACCATTTTCTCCCGCCGTGGAAAAGGTTTCTTGTCCACACGCACTTAAAAATGTGCCGCACCTGCGGTTATTACCGCCAACAAATCGTGGCGCTTAAAAAAATTTTCCCGCATTATCCCGGCCCAGGGGATTCCGATCTGTCTTCTTTCCCCTCCCTCCCAGAAGATTTCCGCAGGAAACTTAAACGACTCCTGGAGCAACAATCTTAAAAAACCTTATCCCGCCTCGGCCTGGGCGTCTTTCAGACTGTCACGTTTCAATTGCTCCGCCGGTATCCCGAACCAGATTTGCCTGCGCCCGACTTGGGTATCCTTCAAAAGAACCGCGCTGGCGCCGATAATAGCCCCGTCTCCGATTTCACAACCCGGCATAATCGTGGCGTGGGATCCGATCGTCACGTTTCTACCGATCTTCACTTTCTTCAGCTTTAACAGGCCCCTCTCCACGATATGCCCGATGATGATGGCGCCACCGCCCACCACGGTGTTATCCCCGATCTCAAGAAGCGTGGCATCAAACACAAATTTGGAGTTAAACTGCACATTCCGTCCGAGTTTAGCACCCAGCAGCCGGAACAACAGGTTCGCGAAGGGGGTCAACAGGATAAAATCAATAAATGTAAAATTGATCATGAGATACAGGGAACTGATAAAAGCCCACTGCAGCGCCTGCCCGGAGAATAACGGATAATTGCCTTCTTGAAGACGCAGCCGGAACACAGTGCGGAAAGCACCGACCAACAGGATCAGCGTGAGGCCAAAAATAAAATACCCCGAAGCAAGGCTGCATCCCAGAAAAAACATGCGCACAAAAGGCGTTGTCCTTGCCGTTGCCTCCCAGACCCTAAAAACCAGCGTCAGTCCCGGAACCAAAGCCAGGCCGAAAAATAAAGCGCCCATACCATACATCAGAATCGTAAAAATCACCTGCCCCCCCACTATCATCCAGGACTTCATACAAACTCCTCTCTTTAACGATTCCCCGAATTCACAAACAGCTCCCGCCGCAGAAGGGCTCGCTCACAGCGTCTTCTGCCACCAGGCCCGCATCGCCGCCACGGTTTCCTTTTTATTCTCTTTGATCAGATATTCCGCATGCGGGCCGTTCTTGACCAGCAGCATTTTCTTAGAAGCGTTTGTTTTATCAAACAAAACCTGCGCGTGCCAGGGTTTAATAAGCCAGTCAGCGTCCCCGTGTATATAAAAGACCGGAATAACAATCTTGGAGACGACCTGCACCGGCTTTTCTTTCTTAAGCCAGAACGGCCCCGGGCGTACCCCTTTCCCGATCCGCCCGTCGCCGATGAGATTGTAAACAATATCCGTTTCCACGTTTAACTCCCAAAAACGGTAGTCTATTTTTTCAAATTCCGTCGGCGCGCTAACCGAAATCAGGCTATGAATGAGTTCCGTCCTGGAGGCGACAATCAGACTAATGGCGCCGCCCAAGGAAAAACCGATCACCCCCAGCCGGTCATAGTCCCGCGCTGCCTGCCGGAGAACCGCTTCCAAGTCCATAGGCTCTTTGGTCGTCCAGTAAAAGAGGCCCCCGCTCTTCCCGTGTCCGCGGAAATCCATGATGATCACATCATACTGGTCGTGATGAGCCCGGCCCAGGCTTTTAAGCAAAACCGCTTCCTTGCTGTTAAAAAAACCGTGCGCAATGATCACCGCCTTTTTATGCCCGAAGCGGTAATGGTCATAATGGACATCCTGTCCGTCGGCAGCGCGCACAACGCAATGCAAAGGCTGGGGGAGTGTCATAGGGTTCCCTCCTCCTGTGTCAATGACAAAGCCAAACGCTTGACCGCTCCTAAATCCAATTTCCCGGAACCTAACAAAGGAAAATCCTCCACACGATAAAACGCGGTCCGGGCAGGGATCCACAGCTTAGGAACGTCCGAAGCGTTGAGCTCCTCCAGGACACGATCCGCATCCAACGCAGCCCGGCACAGCACAATCAGGCGCTCGCCCTTCTTAGAATCCGGAACAGCGGTCACGACGCAAACCGGTTCCTCCGCTTTTAAAGCCATATGAATCCTCTCTTCCACTTTAATGTGGGGGACCATCTCCCCCCCTATCTTGCTAAACCGGCTCAGGCGGTCTGTGATCGTAATAAACCCGTCTTCGTCAAGCTTGGCGACGTCACCGGTCATATACCAACCATCCCGGATAACCGCGGCCGTCTTTTCCGGCTGATTCAGATATCCTCTCATGACATTCGCCCCCTTAACCAAGAGGAGCCCTTCCTCATCCGGTCCCTTGCCCTGCCCGGTTTCCTGGTCCACGATTTTCACCGCAACCCCCGGCAAAGGCATGCCGATGGTTCCTGGTTTGTGAGCTTTTTGAACCGGGCCTTTTTCCTCATAGTCCGGCAGATTCAGGGAAACAATCGGGGACAATTCTGTGCACCCGTACCCTTCCATCGGTTCGAGGTTAAATTTTTCACGAAAAGCCTGCGCGATACTCTGTCTTAATTTTTCCGCCCCCACGACCACCAACCTCAAACTCTTAAAATCGTCTGCCTCACAGCGACGGGTATACGCGCTCAAAAACGTTGGCGTACACATCATAATCGTGGCCCGATACCGGCGGGCCAAGTCCCCGACCACTTTGGCGTCCAGAGGATTGGCGTGATAGGTGACACCCATCCCGCAAACCAGAGGAAACCAGAGGGCCGCCGTAAAGCCAAAAGAATGGAAAAACGGCAAAATGCCAAGCACGGTGTCCCGGCTGTCAACATTAAAAACCTGATAAAGCCCCTCGAGATTGCTTGTGATATTCGCGTGAGTCAGCATCACCCCTTTAGGGTCACCCGTGCTGCCGCTGGTAAACATGATTGTGGCCAAATCATCGATCGAACGGTTTCTTCTACGGCCGAAAATCATCTGAAACGAAATCCAACGGGGATAAATAATGGACTTAAAGACCGCCAGCGCTTTATGTTTCAACCTGATGGAAGACAGCACGTCCTCGATAAACAGCGGCTCCGCGGGGATCTCAACACCGGTCTTCTCGACAAATTTCCGTGAGGTGATAACGGTCCGCATGCCGCATTGCTGAACGATAGACCGCAACGCCTCTCCAGAGCTTGTATAATTCATGTTAACCGGGGCTTTTCTCAGCATGGACACGGCGATATTCACCAGGGCCGCCCCAACCGAAGGAGGAATCAAAATACCAACAAACTTCTCCTTTTGAAACCGGGATTTTAATCTGTCAGACAGGGAAACAGCCGCCACCAGGGCCTGGCCGTAAGACAAAACCCGTCCTCCGGAATCAGACATACAAAACTGATCCGGATGATACCGGGCTTCGCGCCAGAAGGCTTCCGGCAATGTCCAACGCTCCTCAAGCCGGTAAGGAAACGCCTCGGCCCCCAACTCTCTCACCCGATTACGCACTTCAAAGGCTGTTGTCTTGGCCGGCAACGGCTTCCCAAACGTCACCGTCAGAGGATAAGGGATAACTTTGGGAATCTTGTAATAATAACGACCTCCCTCAAAACTAAAAATACTACCCCAGATGCGGTCCAGATGCACGGGCACGATCGTGCAGTCAATGCCGCTCATGATGTATTCCAGGCCTTTATTAAACTTGAGGATATTGCCGATCCGGGTCAAACGGCCTTCCGCGAAAATGCACACCAGTTCCCCGTTTTCCACTGCTTCCCGGGCCAAACGCAAAGACTTCAATTGTTCTTTAGGCCCGTCGGCGTTTGAGATCGGGATGCTCTTAGCCAGGCGGAAAAGCGGGTTAAAAATTTTTGTCTTATAGACATCCCGGCCAATCATAAACCGAACAGGGCGCTGAATAGAAACCAGAATGACCAGAGCATCCACCAGCGAAACATGATTGCTCACCAACAACGCCCCGCCTTGCGAAGGCACATTCTCTTTATTAACCACGCGTATCCTGTAAATCGTATGCGTAAGAAGCCAAACCACAAAACGGACCAGGGCATAAGGAAGCAGCCGACAGATATAAACCGCGCCGCAGGCCGTCAAAAGTCCCGCGACCACAAAAATATGAGCGGCATTAAAATGAAGGATATCCCGAAAAACATAAATCGCCAAAGATCCCACAAGGATGGCGGAGAAAGACAAGAAATTGTTTACCGCCAAAAACTGTCCCCTCCGGTCTTTGGGGCTTTCCTGTTGAATCAGGGTGTTCAACGGGATCATGTAAAACCCGCTGGACAGCCCCAAACAAAGCAGCGTCACCGCGACGGCGACATAAGAATGGTAAACAAACCCGAGTTTAAGGGAAAAAACAACTAGGCCGATTGCGCCTAAAGGAACCAGCCCCAGTTCCACTTTTTCATCAGAAAACTTTCCGGCGAGTATACTGCCGGCTCCAATCCCGGCGGCGAGGATGATCAAAAGGATGCTTGTCGCCAGATGATCAATCTGCATAATTTTTCTGGAATAAAGCAGGATATTCAGATGGAACAACGAGCCCAGGAACCCAAAAAACAAAAGCCCCAGGATGGAAAGATAAATCGTGCGGTTGGTCCTGATCAATTTCAGATTAACGGAAACGTCCTTCCACATGTTCCATTCAAATGCCCGCCGGGCCCCGGAAGCCGGCACCGGGCAAACAAAGAAGCTAGCCGCAAGGCCGATCACGGAACAGGCCATGAAAACCCAGGAGGCCTGGTACACATCCGGTTGCGTCACGTAAACAAGATATCCTCCCCCGGCCTGGCCCAAAATAATGGCGGCGTACGTCCATAATTGAATAAGCCCGTTACCTTCGGAAAGCTTTTCTTCTTCCAAAATTTCAGGGAGGATCCCGTATTTAGACGGGCTGAATAAGGCGCTCTGCAACCCCATGAAAAACAGGACGGTCAGCATCAACGCAAACCCGCCATCTTTCAACGCAAAAAAGCCAAGCACCATAATGAACAGCTCTAAAGCCTTCGTCGCCACGATGACCTGTTTTTTGCTGAAACGATCCGCCCAATACCCCGCATAAGTCGAGAACAGCAAAAAGGGCAAAACAAAAATGGCCCCGGAAAGGGACAGATATAAAGACCCGCCTTGCTGTTGAGCGAAATGGTCCACGGCAATAAAAGCGATGACAAGTTTGAAAGCATTATCATTAAACGCGCCTAAAAACTGAGTCAGGATCAAAGCATAAAAGCCCTGTTTACGATAGCCTTGTTTCATCATGGCTCACACTCCCTTCCTGGATGATTTTTTATATTATAAATGGCTCATTCCCGGTTTTAAAATAAATCGTTGAATAAAATTACGCTTTTCAAAACACATGTTTTCCCGGATAAAAGCCTCCTTTAAGAAAGTCCTTTCCTTTAAGTATTGCTTGAACGACCCTTAATCTCACTTGCTTACAAGGAATTCCTATTAAAAGCAGGAAAGTCATGTTCAACATTTGAGTTTTCATTACAATCAATGTATCCATAAATATTTGAATGGTTAATCTTATAAACAAAAAATTATCCCCGTTCCAGGGGAGTGAATCTTGACCCACATAAAGTTTACCATTCAATATTTAATCTGTCAACCTTTTAAGCCGGGCCCGCAAGTGATAAACGACAATCCCGAAAGCCACGCCGACATTAAGAGAATTTTTTATCCCCGCCATATAAATATCAACAGCGGCATCCGCCCAGGCGATCACCTGTTCATCAATCCCCTCAATTTCATTGCCGATGACTAACGCCACCGGGCCCGAAGGCTTAAATTGATGATATTCCACGCTGCTATCCATCTGTTCCAAAAGGACAATCTGGTACCCGGATTGTTTTAACTCGCGGACCACGCTCAAGGCGTTAGGATGATATTCCCAGGGAATCCGGGATTCCGCGCCAAGCGCAATCTTACAAATCCCGGGATGAGGAGGGCAACCGGTGATTCCACACAACCATATTTTTTCTACCCCTGCGCCGTCCGCAGAACGGAATATCGACCCCACATTATACAAACTCCGGATATTCACGCAGACCACCGTCACGGGGAGCGCCACGTCACGGCTCCGGATGGTTTGGCGTTCAACAATTTCCTGATGGGAGAGCTTCCGCACGAATAAAATCCTTAAACAGACGAGGACATCCCTTGTTCCCTTTTCTGCCGTCTCTTCAGCCGGGGCCAATATTTCTTATCCAGGATATACCCCACGCAGCCTTCGGATCCGCAATAGCACCGGTGATCCTCATATTCATCAAAATCATACCCATAATTATAAGTAAGCTCTTCCCCTGGCTGAATATTTTTAATAGAAATAATCCAAATATGCCCCCGGATATTCTCGGCCTCACAGTTGGGGTCGCACGCGTGATTAATGAACCGGGCCGTATTATAAGGGACATCCCCGTCCAAATCCTGTTTTTTGTTTAAATCAAAGATATAAACAGCGCCGTTTTTTTTATTCTTTTTATGCCGGCCCAGGGGAATTTCCGCCCGTTGTTGAGCTTCCGCTTTGGATATCTTTTCCCCCACATACTCAATAATTTTTGTCCCGGCTGGAATCGAAATCTTGGCGTAGACCCCCTTATTATGAATTTTTGAAGCTTTAACAATAACATAGGGACTCGTTGTCTTTTCCGGTTGCTGACACGGCATCCTTCCTGTCCTCCATTTTAATTATTAAACCACACTTACCCGTTCCGACTCAACGGTCACCCATCTGCTGCGTCCTGAATAAACTGATTAATACAGGCCGAGAGACGATCCACGTTCAGCAAAGCCAACTGCAGAAGGTGCGCCTGTTCCTTATTGACTTCTCCAAACAGACGGTCATCCAACTGTGAAAGGCTCTCGTGGATCACGGTAATGGGTGTCCGCAAATCATGAGACACCCTGGCGATGAAATCCTGTTTAAAACAGGCCGCTTCCCGCAAGTCATGCTCCTGCCGGGCGACCTGTTTTTGAAGTTGATCTAAAAGCGTTTTCAGGCGCTGGATTTCGTCTTCCAAGTTTAAAGGCCACCTTTCCGTTCTTTCTCCAACACGTCCAGCATCGTCATTGTCTGCCAGGC
The DNA here is from genome assembly GCA_964489065.1 of uncultured Planctomycetales bacterium. Lineage (GTDB taxonomy): Bacteria > Omnitrophota > Gorgyraeia > Zapsychrales > JANLHA01 > JAGOJP01. The sequence continues at coordinate 344,405 of CAZAXH010000001.1, forward strand.
AAAAACTGACGATCCCGAAGGTCAAAAACAAAGCCCACCCCTTGGGCGTGGGTCCTACTTCGCCGGAAGGATCTAACGCGTTAACAGACGTGCGAATATCCCTAAAGCAGAAGGACTTATTAACCTCTCGCATTCATTCACGGGCCTGCCCGCGGCCTTCGGCGAAAGCGAATAAACGCAAGGGCTTTTTATTCTAATAAGCCGAAAACCCTTTGACAAGGCAAATATTTTTCTCTTCTTGCGCCGTCTTCCCCCAAAATGAAAGGGGAGCGGCCCCTGTGCGCCACTCCCCCCAAAAAACTTCCTGCCCTCATCGACGTTTAAACAGAAGCTATATATTTAATCAAATCGACGACCTTGCAGGAATATCCCCATTCATTGTCGTACCAGGACACAACCTTGACGAATGTGTCATTCAAAGCGATGCCCGCGTCAGCGTCAAAAATGGACGTGCGCGAGTCTCCGATAAAATCACTGGAAACCACGGCATCTTCGGTATACCCGAGAATGCCCTTCATGTCCCCTGCAGCGGCTTTTTTCATGGCCGCTTTAATCTCATCATATTTAGCCGGTTTGGCCAAACGGCAGGTCAGATCCACGACAGAAACATCCGCCACGGGCACACGCAGAGCCATACCCGTCAGTTTACCATCCAGTTCCGGGATAACCTTGCCAACGGCTTTCGCAGCACCCGTGGAAGACGGGATGATATTCTGGAACGCCCCCCGGCCCCCGCGCCAGTCTTTCTTGGAGGGGCCATCCACCGTCTTCTGCGTGGCTGTCACCGCGTGGCAGGTTGTCATAAGACCCTCAACAATACCCCAGTTATCATGCAAGACCTTGGCGACCGGTGCGAGGCAATTCGTCGTACAGGACGCGTTGGAAATGATGTTCATATCTTTCTTGTACGTCTTGTTGTTCACACCCATAACAAACATCGGCGCGTCTTTAGACGGGGCGGAGATGATAACTTTCTTAGCCCCCGCTTTAAGATGAGCGCCCGCCGTTTCCATGACAGTGAAAAGGCCGGTCGATTCCACAACATAATCGGCGCCGATTTCATTCCACTTCAAACTCGCCGGATCTTTTTCAGACGTAACACGAACCTTTTTCCCGTTGACGATCAGATCATTGCCTGCAACCTTGATCTCCCCCTGAAACGCCCCCTGGGTTGAATCATACTGCAGCATGTAGGCCAGATATTCGGCGTCAAACAGGTCGTTAATCCCGACGACCTGCACATTCGCATCCTGCATAGCGGCCCGGAACACCAGGCGGCCGATTCTTCCAAAACCGTTAATACCCATCTTAATTGCCATCGTCCTCCTCCTTCATTATGTTTATAAATTAATTTGTCTTAATATTTACGCCAACTATCAATCCAGGGGGTTGTGGCGTAAGGCTCCCGCCGCCACTCCTGGTTCGGTGCGCACGACATAGAAGCCGGTCCCCCATTCAAAACCGGCCACGCGGCTCAGCTGCGGCACGATCTCGATATGCCAGTGATAACTCTGATTTTCCTGATAATTCACCGGCGGTACATGCAGATAAAAATTATAAGACGGATCATCCAGCGTTTTCTTCATCCTCTTTAAGACCTCCCGCAAAGTAGCCGCCAGCTGGGTGCGGTCATGATCCGACAAATAGCAGAAATCCGAAGTATGCTCCGTGGGCAGAATCCACGTTTCAAAAGGATACCTCGGCACATAAGGGCAAAAAGAAATAAACGCGTCGTTCTCTACGACAATCCGCTCCTTCTCCTGCCGTTCCTGGTCTATAATATCGCAATAAATGCACCGACCGCGGAATTTAAAATAATCCAAAGAGCCTTCGAGTTCTTCAAGGACATCGCGGGGCACAAGCGGCAGGGCGATGATCTGGCTGTGCGCATGTTCAATGGACGTTCCGGCCGACTGCCCGTAATTTTTAAAGACCATGATATACTTGAACCGCCTGTCCTTAGCCAGGCTGACGGACCGGTTTTGAGCGAGCCGTATAACGTCCACAATTTCGTTGACGGACAAATCCGCCAAATCACGGTCATGATCCGGCGTTTCGATCAGGACTTCATGCGCGCCGATGCCGTTAGAAACATCATAGAGACCATACCCCCGTTTATCCAGCTGTCCTTCGATGCGTAAAGCGGGAAATTTATTTGAAACAACGCGAGCCGTCCAACCGGGTTGATTCGGAGCCGCCCCGGGATGACGATTCGCATCGACTTCCGGTGGCGTCAGACTCTCCCGGCCCGGGCAAAATTGACAGATGGCTTTGTGCTTGCGCTCATGGGTTTCCTGATCATAACGGTCGGCCCCCCAAGACTCCTCTTTATCCGCCACGATCGCCCAACGGCCGGTAATAGGATCTCTCCGAACTTCACTCATGGCAGTTCCACCTCCCGCAGAAATTCCGCGGTGTCTTCAGGGGGAATCGAGCAGATATGAAACCCCGACCCCTTCTCAAACCCCGCCACACGCGTTAAACGCGGCATCACCTCAATATGCCAATGATAATCCTCTTCAATCGTCGGCCAACGGGCCCCCCGATCCTGGCTCCGGAAAGGAGCGGTATGAAGCACATAATTGTACGACGGGTCATCCAGGCCCACTTTGAGCCGGGTCAGAACCTCTTTTAAAATCTTCGCCAAATCCCCTTCCTTCCCGGAAACCCCCTTGACAAAATCACATTGATGTTCCTTGGGCAGCAAACATATCTCAAATGAAAAACGCGGAGCATACGGGGCGATGGCGATAAAATGCTCTGATTCCGTCACCATACGGGTTCTGTCCATGCTTTCCTGCCGGATTAAATCGCAGAACAGACACCGGTCATGATAATCAAAATATTTTTTGGCCCCGGCCATCTTTTCTTTGACCGCCAGCGGATTAACAGCTGAAGCAATGATCTGGGAGCGGGAATGTCCGATATTGCGGCTTCCGGCCGCCCAGCCATAATTTTTATAAGCGATCACATAAAGAAAATTTCTATTCTTACTTAATTCCTGCATACGGGTTCTATAAGCCTGAAACACGGCGCTGATCTGCGCTTCGCTCAAATCGGCCATATTGGCGATATGTTCCGGCGTTTCAATGACGACTTCATGCACCCCGTAATCATTGATAACATCATAAAGCCCGTGGCCCCTGCGTTTAAACTGCGGCGCCATTTTTAACAGCGGGGTTCCGCTGGGGGTGACCCGGACTTTCCAGGGGCTGGCCACGCGAGGGTCATCGTTGGGAATGGCGTATATTTCCGGCTCCTGGTTATGACAAAAAGGGCAGGGCGCATTATCATCGTCCATGGCCTCGCGCTGCGGGTCAATAATCGTGCCCGGACGCCTAGCCCGTTCCGTTGATATAATGACCCACCGCCCGACAACCGGATCTTTCCGTAACTCTGGCATAATTCAAATAATCCCCTTTAAGCGATTCACAATGTCAAATCCCTGCCTGCGGCCTTCCGGCCACTGTCCCCTCCACAGGCTCCGCCCTTAAAGTCAACGAATTATATCACAAAGGGAATATCATGCAAACAAAAAATCAGGAGATCTCCCCGCCCAGATAGGATATCTTCCCCGTCTTCAGCTTATGCCCCGCGTCAGGAGACCCTTTTATGAAGCAGCCTGCTTTCTTTTCATCAACTCTTCCCGCTCCGCTTTAATTTTCTCCGCCATCTGGAAGGGGACTTCCGAATAAAAATTGGGCTCCATCGAAAACGACGCGCGCCCCTGCGTCAGGGAACGCAGGGCATTCGCGTAATTAAACATCTCTGACAAGGGGACATCGCAAAGGGCGGTTTTCTGTTTCCCCTGGACCCCCATATTGACGATCCTGGCCCGCCGGCTGTTTAAATCTCCAATGACCGCGCCAATAAATTCTTCCGGGACCGAACATTCCAGCTTCATAACCGGCTCGAGAAAAATCGATTTCCCGCGGCGCAGCCCTTCTTTCAACGCGGTTTTGGCGGCCAGCTGAAAGGCGATGTCGCTGGAGTCTACCTCATGGAAGGACCCGTCAACCAAAGTGACCGTAAAATCCGTCACCGGGTAACCGGCCAGAATGCCGCTGGCTGCCCCCGCCCGGATGCCTTTCTCAATGGAAGGAATATATTCCCGGGGAATCACGCCGCCTTTAATTTTGTCAACAAACTTAATGCCGTCCCCGGGCTTCTCACTGGGTGCAATATCAATCACGCAGTGTCCGTACTGCCCCCGGCCGCCGGTCTGGGAAATAAATTTCCCTTCCACATGGTCCGCTCTTTCCTTAATAGTTTCACGGTAGGCCACCTGGGGCCGCCCGATATTGGTTTCCAAATTATGCTCGCGTTTCATCCGGTCAATGATAATTTCCAAATGCAGTTCCCCCATCCCGGACAACAGGGTCTGGCCGGTTTCATGGTCATAAGACACCCGCAGGGAAGGATCCTCATCCAGGAACTTCTTTAAAATAAACCCCATTTTGTCCTGGTCCGCCTTGGTCTGCGGTTCAATCGCCATAGAAATAACCGGCTCCGGAGCCTGGATGCTTTCCAATAGAATCGGATTGTCTTCGTCACAAATCGTATTCCCGGATTTGGCTTCTTTCAAGCCGACCAGGGCGACGATCTCGCCGGCGCCCGCGCGGGATATGATTTCCTGTTTGTTGGCATGCATCATCACGATTTTAGCCACCCGTTCCCTTTTCTCAAGGGAAGAATTGTAGATCGTCTTCCCCGATTCGATGACGCCGGAATAAACCCGCGTGTAAAACAATTTACCCACATAAGGATCCGAGGCGATTTTAAAAATCAGGGCGCTCAAAGGCTCTTGCACGGACGGATGCCGCTGAACGGGGTCCCCGGTCCTAGGATGCGTTCCGGCCACCGGGGGTACATCAAGGGGAGAGGGGAGGTAATCAACGATCGCGTCCAAAACTTTCTGCACGCCGCGGTTTCGCAAAGCGGTCCCCACCAGGGCCGGGAAAAAGGCGTTTTTCACAACGCCCCGCCGGATGGCCGGGATGATGTCTTCCGCTGGGATATCCTGCTCCGACAGCAGCTTTTCCATAATAATATCGTCGCATGTGGACAGTCTTTCCAGAAGAGTCCGGCGGACCTCCTTCGCTTTTTCCTGCAATGCGGACGGGATGTCCTGCTCTTCAAATTTCATGCCTTCCTCATCTAAATAATGGATATATTTCATGCGGACCACATCCACAATGCCTTTAAACTGATCCTCTGCCCCGTCCGGAAGCTGAACAGCGGCCACGTTGGCTCCGATACGGTCCTCAATCTGCTGCAGAACACGGAAAAAATCCGCCCCCATACGGTCAATCTTATTAATAAAGAAAATCCTCGGCACATGGTACCGGTCCGCCTGCCGCCAGACGGTTTCGGTCTGAGACTGAACCCCGCTCGTGGCGCAAAGCACGACCACCGCCCCATCCAGGACCTTCAGCGACCGCTCGACTTCCACGGTAAAATCCACGTGTCCCGGAGTATCAATAACATTAATTTTCTTCCCCTTCCAGAAACAGGTCGTGTTAGCTGCCGTAATCGTGATCCCTCTCTCCTGTTCCTGTTCCATCCAATCCATCGTCGCGTTGCCTTCGTCGACCGTCCCCATCTTGTGAATAACGCCGGTATAATAAAGCACCCGTTCGGTCGTCGTGGTCTTGCCGGCGTCAATATGGGCGATAATCCCGATATTCCGTACTTCAGCGAGATCCTCATCCCCACCCGAGCTGACGGCGGCCGGTTCGCCTTCAGCCAGCGTTTCCTGCCCGGCAGGCTGCCCGTCACCTGTGGGCTCCTGGAGGCTAGCCGCGGCCGGCCCTGCCACCTCAGCGGCAAATTCCGGTTCCTGAAGGACCTCAACCGGGGGCACTAATAATTCCTCCTCCCACATCCGGATATCCACGCCAAGCTGTTTCCGGACAAATAAAATTGCATCCTCACCTTTCTCCTTAATACGCGCTATGAGATTCAAGAGCTTCTCGCTTTTGTCCGCCGCCAGCTTCTTTCTCTCCCGGATCTTCTCTTCCACCTCCGCGGCTTTTTTTTGTGCCGTCTGCACGTCCAACCGACAGTCTTTGATTCCGGTCTCGGCGTCACGAAAAGCTCTTTCCCTCTGTTTAATTTTCTCTTCCAAAAGATTCACCCGTTCCGAACACTCCCGGGCCTCCTGTTCCTTTTTTTGGAGACTATCCTGAAGAGCCAGCCGCTCTTCTTTGGCCCGGCTGATCCCTTCATTCAAATGGTTGCGAATATGGTCAAATTCCTGAATATAACGGCGTTCGCCGCGCAACGCCGCGCTGGTATTCTTAATGATCCTTTTCTTGTCCGTTATCAACGCCTTCAAATGATGATGCTGCTCGGTACACTCGCGCAATTTCCGCTCCAAATCATCATGCAGAATCGATAATTCCAGGGCCCGGTTAATGTCCTCCGTGGCCACGCCCTCATATTCAGACAACACGTCCGCCTCCCCCTGAGAAGGGGCGCCTTTCCCTGATTTTACAGACGCCTCTTCCGTGCGGATTCCCACCCGGGTCAACAATTCGGACGTCGTAACCGGCTGATTGTAAACCGGCGCTGCGCGTTTGCGGATAAACTGTTCGACCTTTTTCTCTTTCCACATGAACCAGGCGATCGTTCCCAGTCCAACAACAATGCACATTGTTCCTATAAAAAAAATAATCATAATAAAAAAATTTATTGGTTATCAAAAATGGAACCCATGCCCATGGGCGTGATACTTACGAACACTTCGCTTCATGGAATGATTTGACGTCTTAATATGCGTGCGGACATCCCCAAAGCAGAAGCCCCCTTGTTAACCTTTCGCTTTTATCCACGGGCATGCCCGTGGTCTTAAAGGCGGATAAAAATAAAAGAGGTGGTTTCTGGAAGAAACAAGCCGGCCTGACGAAACCGGGCCGTTAAAACCGCGTTCCCAATTCAAGCCGATGCCCCCGGATAAAATCTTGCGCCCACATGGCTTTGCCTGAGGCCCAATGGATCTTTTTCACACAAAGGCCCTGATCCCCGGTCTGAACAACAAAGCCGGAAGGGACGAACCGAACAACAGTTCCCGGACAGCCCTCACAGCTAGAGACAACTTCCGTTTCCAAAATTTTTAACAACCGCCCTTGATAATAAGTATACGCTGACGGCCAGGGCTGCAGGCCGCGCACCAGGTTATGGATGTGTTGCGCGGAGTGGTGCCATTCTATCTTCCCGAGCCCCTTTGTCAACTTTGGAGCAAAAGACACTTTCTTATTGTCCTGCGGGACGCATTGCGCCCGGCCGGACTGCACCGCTTGAATCGTGTCACTAAGCAAATCCGCACCCAGGCAAGCCAGCTTCCCCCGCAAACTCACGGCGGTATCCGTGTGTTCTATGCCCAAACTGATCTGGGACAAAACGTCGCCGGCGTCCACGCGGGGACTCAGCTTAATAACCGTGACCCCGGTCTCCCGTTCCCCATTAATAATCGCCCAGTTGATCGGAGCCGCTCCCCGGTATTTCGGCAAAAGTGAGGCATGGACATTCACGGAAAAAAGCCGGGGGACGGACAAAAGCGGCTTCGGCAGGACTTTGCCATAAGCGATCACGACAAAAAGATCGCTCTGGAAGCCCTGCAGCTCCCGGAGAAAAAGTTCGTCCTCAAGGGCCTCCGGCTGAAAGACCGGAATTCGATACTCCAGGGCGCACTCTTTTACCGGCGGGAAACAAGTTTTCAGCCCGCGCCCCTTCTCTTTATCCGGAGGGGCGACGCACGCCATCACCCGGTGCCCGGATTTTATCAAGGCCCGCAAATTCGTGACGGCGAAATCATCGCTGCCGAAAAAAATAATTTTCATACGTCCTTCTTTCAAAGACATAGGGACAACCCTTCCTTAAACCCAAAAACTTCAAATCCTCCGCCCCCTTAAGGATCGACCTGCACTGTCATGATCAAACGGCTGCGCCTTTTTAAGGATCTCTGGACATCCCTGATCAAAGCGTGCGTCCTCTCCAAAGATAAAGTTTTGAGCATTATCATAAAACGGTATTGATCCCGCAACTTGGGACGGAAATCCGGCTGGGGCGCCAGGACCTCAAGACCGGGTTCCTGCCTGGCCAGCAGTTCTTCATACAGGAGCTGAATATGCTCCCGCACGGATTCCTCTTTTACCCCCCGCAACGTCACCTCCAGCAAATGCCGGAAGGGAGGCAGACCAGACTCCTGCCGGAGTTTTAATTCCTTATTATAAAACGCTTGTGAATCGCCCGCCTTAACCGCCGCGAGGATATAATTATCCGGCTGATGCGTCTGGACGATAAGCCGGTCTTCCGCGGATTTCCGCAATCGTGTCAACAGGCCGAACGCCTGCTGGCCGCAGCGGAAGTCCGGGTGGCTCAACTCCGCGTCAAAATCAAGAACGACAACGGTGTGAAAAATCAGATCGTCCAGATAACGCCAGACAGCCTGGGTGGCGACAACAATATCGCCGCTTTGGGGAATCCGGCTGGTGTCTTTGTCCACCCGCACGACCCGGGCTTCCGGGAATATTCTGGCGCATTCACTCTCGAGCTTCTCCAGGCCGATGCCCCAAGACCGCAAATATTTTCCCCCGCAATACGGACAGACGTCCGGCAGAGGCGCTGTCCAGCCGCATAACGGGCAAACCATACTCTTGCGCTCAAAAAGATATGGTACAACAATGTCGCACCGCTGGCAACGAAAAGCCTCTCCGCAAGCGGAGCACCGGGTCACGGTGTTAAACCCCCGGCGGTTGAAATAAAGCAACAGACGCCCTTTCTGTTTCAGGACCTCCTGAATGCGGGTCTGCACCGGGTAGGACAAAACCGTTCTGCGCTGCGGCCGGTAATTGGATAAATCAATAGCCTGCACCTGAGCTGAAAAATCCGGCATAAGAGACAGTGTTTCGAAGTTCCGCTGGCGCGCCTCATGCATCAATTCCGCGGAAGGCGAAAAAGAAATAAAAACAATCTGCACCCCTTCTATTCCGGCCCGCATCATAACGATATCACGAACGTGATAAAAAGGGCTCTGCTCCTGTTTGAAAGAACGGTTGTCATCCTCGATAACCACGATAAGCCCCAAATGCTGAACAGGAGCAAAAACAGCTGACCGCGTTCCGACCACAATTTTTTTTTCTCCGCTTCTGATCCCGGACCAGGCTTCCAATTCCTTTTTGGCAGAAAGGCGCCGGTCCAGCAATATGATATCGGGCCCAAAATCTTTCTCCAGCCGGAGTTTAATTCTTTGCGCCTGCAATACTTCCGGGGCCAGAACCAGAACACCCCGTCCTTCCTTCAGGAACGGCCCGATCCGGTCACAGAGCCAGGCCCAGCCGCGCTCATCCAAAAAGGCCTGACACACAACAGACTGTTCTTCTTTCTCAAAAAAAACAGAGTCCGGGACTGCCGGCAAAGCCCCTCCGCCATCCCAACAGGCCTTTTTCCGTAAGGCAGCCGGCAGGATCGATTCTATCGCTTCCCCCAGGGAACAGCCATAGAAACGGGAGAAAGCCCTGGCCAGGGTCAGGGCTTTCTGGTCCAAGGACGGGATGGCATCAAGAAGCCGGCTGATCGGTTTTAAAGCTCTTGACACGCCGTGCGTTTTAAACCCCACCACAAAACCCACAAGCGAGCGGCGGCCGAAGGGGACAAAAACCCTCTGCCCTTCCGCAATGTTCTCCGCCATATCCGGGCTGACCGCATAATCAAAAGGCCCTTCCACCGGAAGAGGGACGACAATTTCGGCAACAGTTCGCTTCATAACTTTCCTGAGTTAAAAACACCCATGATACCCGTATAAATACCGTTATAATACAACAAGGCGTTTATTCTTGCGGCTATCAGAAACAGGGCTGATTCCTAATAGAGCAAAATTCAAAAAGCCTTTTTGTATTTTATTCTTGCAAAAGATGAATAATGTCTTTAACCGCCCCTGGCCTCGCCAGCAACTGAACCCGGGCCTTAGCGGCGTCCAATGTTTGGGGGGCGTTTTTGAATCCACGGAGGGTTTGCGCAATCTGATCAACAGTCACACAGAGCCGGCCGACCCCGTAAGTATCCAGAACCTTAATGTTATTGATTTCCTGCCCCGGGATTGCGTTGAAAAAAACGAGTGGCAGGCCAGTGACCAAGGCCTCTGAAATCGACAACCCTCCCGGTTTGGTCACCATAACATCCGAGACCGCCATCAACTCATCCATATTGTCAACCAGCCCGCACACTTTGACAAGCGTTTTCCTCTGCTGGCTTAATTTCTGATAAAGGGCTTTATTATGGCCGCAGACAACAATAAGTTGAAATCCGGACAATTGTTCAATGGTTTCTTCAATAGGTCCTATCCCGAATGAGCCCGTAGCGACCAAAACCGTCATCACCCCGGGCTGCAAAGCCAGCCGCGCCTTGAGCGCGTCAATGTCTTTGGGCTGAGAAAATTTTTCTGCCGTCGGGATACCCGTCACCGCGATCAATGCGTCCGGGACACCCAACCGCAGCATTTTCCGTTTGGTCCAGTCTGACGCGACCGTGTAACAATCCACCCCCTCGCTGATCCAAATCGAGTGGACATCATAATCGGTCACGGTGCAAACAATATTGGACGAAATCTTCCCCTTCCGTTTTAAATAACTCGCCACCTCAGAGGGAAAAAAATGCGTAGAAAAAACACAATCAAACTGTTCCTGGATAAGAAACCTGGCCAGTGGCCGGGCATGAATCGTGTTTTGAAGACGCCGGAGAAAGCGGACCAAAGGCAAAAAAGCCGGGATGTCCAATAGGGAAAACAATATTCCCCAAAGCCAGGGAACCCGGCTGATCAAAAAGGTGTATGCCTGAATATAAATACGCTTATAAAAACGGCTTGTATAATCCAAGGCATCAACCGTGTGAACCTGGTGAGACGAAGAAAGCCCCTGGGAAATGGCTTCTGCGGCTTTTCGATGCCCCGCGCCGGCCGTAGCATAGATCACCAAAATTTTCATACGTTATGGGTACGCCTTATTGATAACACGGGAAAGAGATTATTTCCTTTTTGCTGTCGCCGGATTTTTGGGAGGTTGGGAAGCCGTCTGCGCCGGTTTCTGAAAACCGTTTTGAGCACAAATGATTTTAGCCGCGTCGTAAAGATCTTTGACAATATAATCCGGCTTAACGATCCAGCCATTCATATAGCGCCGGTTCTCCCGCCCGGAAAGCACAAAAATCGTTTTACATCCGGCATTATATCCGGTTTCAATATCCTGTTTGGTGTCTCCGACAAAATATGTTTTTCGGGCGGAGTCCAGCGTCTTATCGACCGATTTCAGGGCGCGGCGGACCGACCCGATATCGGGCTTACGGCAGCTGCATCCCGCATCTGGGCGGTGCGTGCAATAATAAACTTTTTTGATCCTGGCGCCCGCATTTTCCACCCCGTTTATCATTTTGCGAGTGATCCTGTTTAACTTATCCTGGGAAAAAATCCCCCGGCCAACCCCGGCCTGATTCGAAACCACAAAAATAGTGTATCCTGCGTCCGAGAGCATTTTCATCGCATCCAGAGACCGGGGCAAAAAATGAAAGTCCTTAACCTTGGTCACATATTTCCCGTGCCCCGGGAAGACATTAATAACTCCATCGCGATCCAAAAACACAATCTTTAGTTCTTGTTCAGACACTGCTATCCTTCCCTTTCAGTCAAAACTATCGTGGCTCTGTTTCGCTTCTCTTGATTTGCCAGTATTTGGCATAACTCATCAACTGATATAACGCCGCAAAATAAGCCACCATAAACCCCATAAATCCGTCTTTATACCCTCTTTTCCGGAAATACGATCGCATAAAACGATCCACCGTACGGCGAACCGCCCGGCCCAAAGGCATATTAACCTCTGTGCGAACCCACTTTCGGGCTTCTAACGTAGTCTGGCGGTTCAAACTGGCTAAAAAATGCTCAAAATCAGGATATCCCCGATGAATAATCGCCTCTTTCAGTTCTCCAACCGGTCCATCGACATAAGCCCGGGGATGAACCTCCGCCTCTTCGTAACGAAAAAATTTCTTATTAAAAAGCCGGATTTTACTGGCCGGATACCAGCCGGCGTACCGCACCCAATAATCTCCGATATAAGTTTTGATCGGAATAGCCCAGGCTTTTATGGCTCCGGCTCTATACAGCCCTGAGCAAAGTTCGGCCCGCAACTCTACAGAAACCTGCTCATCGGCATCCAGGCTCAAAACCCAATCATGTTGAGCCAAGGCATAGGCCCAATTTCGATGCCGCCCTTCGTTAAGCATGGTCTGCGTATAAACCCGGCTTGTATATCGCTTTACAACATCAATCGTGTGGTCAGAACTGTTATCATCCACCACAAGAATCTCGTCAGTCCAGCCAAAAATACTCTCACAACAGGCGCCGATGACGGTTTCCTCATTCTTGGCAAGAATTACAACTGTTAACGGAATTTTGGCCATTTTGACAAAATCACTGTATAAGTATACAAAACGGCAAGATGAGAATCAATGCAAATAGCGTTTTTTTTAATGCGGGAAAAATAAGCAAAAGAAACCGGCCTGGCAGGCAGGAATCAATCATTACACCTTTATTAAACAGCTCTTCTGCAAAAAAATAAATAAAAAAATAGAATACGCCAGAAATACTGATTGCCTAAAATAAAATGAGACAACAATCTCTCAATTTAATCGCAACAATCTTTTATCCCGCCATCACGTTCTTCAAAGACTGGCAGACATATTCGACCTGTTCTTCTGACATGTGAGGGAACATCGGAAGAGACAAAATCTCATTGGCCACGCATTCGGCGACAGGGAAATCACCTTTTTGATAACCGGCATCCTCATACGCTTCCTGCAGATGAACCGGTATCGGATAATGGATCAAAACCCCAACACCCTTTTTCTTCAGCTCTTCCAAAACTGCGTCACGGTTTTTAACTCTGACGGCGAAAGTTTGGAATATATGCGTCCGGTCCGGCAGGGTCTGCGGCAGCACCACCCCGGGGACATCCCTCAGGCGGTCCCGATACCAATCCGCGACCGTACGGCGCCTCTGGTTCCATTCATCCAAAAATTTAAGTTTAGCGGCCAGGACAACAGCCTGTACCGTATCCAAACGGGAGTTATACCCCTTAATTTTATGCTCATACCGGCCTTCCCGGCCGTAATCCCGCAACATAAGAAGCTCCTTATAGCAGGTTTCGTTGTCCGTCACCACCATGCCTCCGTCTCCGAAAGCGCCAAGGCTTTTGGTCGGATAAAAACTAAAACAAGCCAAATCAGCCAGCGCCCCTACCTTCTGTCCTTTATAAACAGCGCCGTGGGCCTGGGCCGCGTCCTCCACGACCGTAATGCCGTGCGTCCGGGCCACGGCTTTGATTTCATCCATGTCAGCGGCTTGTCCATAAAGATGCACGGGGATGACAGCTTTGGTTCTTTTTGTGATCGCTTTCTGCAAAGACGCGCTGCTCATGTTATAAGTCGTTTCGTCAATATCAACAAAAACAGGCGTCGCCCCGGCATAAGAAACGCATAAAGCCGTCGCGATAAACGTATGCGTGGGAAGGATAACCTCATCGCCTCCCCCGATATCCAGGGAAGCCAAAGCGAAGAACAGCGCATCGGTGCCGGAATTCACCCCGACCGCGTACCGCACTCCGCAGTATCGGGCAAAATCCTCCTCGAACTGTTTTTCTTCCTGCCCCAGAATAAAGTTCCCTTTCCGGAATACGGCCTCAAGATTCACATCGATCTCGTCCTGAATCGCTTCATACTGCCCGGAAAAATCGATAAATGGCACATTCATGAATTTCCACCTTTCTCTTAAATTAAACTGACCAGCCACGCCCCGGCAAGACACTGCCCGCCTAGAAGAACAGCGGCGTTACACTTGGTGCTGCCCCTTATCGCCAGGAAGCCTCGAGGCAGCGGCTGCTAAATTTTTTTCGATTTTTTCAAACACGTCATCCGGCGAAACGCGGCTCAGACAACTCACATGCGTGCAATCCGCCCGATGGAAATACCGGTAACAGGGCCGGCAGATAATATTACAAGTAACAACCTCATGCCCTTCGCGGGGATAAGGGCCATACACGGCTTCAGGAACCGGTCCGAAGACAGATACGGTGCGGGTGCCGACAGCCACCGCCATATGCAGCGGCCCCCCGTCATTCATCACCGCGACGGCACAGCGTTTCAATAAAGCCGCGGTCTGCAAAATGGTCGTATCCCCGCACGCATTAATAACCGGCCCGGCAACCGTTGCCATCAGGTTGTCCGACAAGGCCCGGTCGTTCCGGTCCCCCAACAGTATAACTTTCGCTGAAAATTTTTCAATCACTTTATTAATCAGCCCGGCGTACGAAGCCACGGGCCACTGTTTAAAATAAGCATCCTTGCCCCAAGAGGCACCTCCGCCCGGGAAAAAAGCCACAACCGGAGCGCTTCCGTTCAGCCCCTGCTTTTTAAAAAAGTCCTCGGCCCATGTCCGGTCCTCAAATGCAAACGGTAGCTCCATATGCCGGGACACATTTTTCACGCCGGCCGCCTCTCCCAACGCCAGGTAATAATCAACGACATGCCGGTCTTCATAACCCGCCAGAGGAAGGGCCTGATTCAAGAAACAACTTCTTTTCTTATAATTGTATCCGATAATATTCTTAATGCCGCAGCACCATAACAAAAAATTAATGCCGCCATTCAAAGACAGGTCAAATGCGATATCACACTGCTCATTCCGGATGGCTTGAATAAAAGAAATAAGCTTCAGCCAATACCGGCGCCGGGATTTCTTTAAAGCCGCGACAAAATCACTGCGCTCATAAATAATGACCCGGTCGACGCAAGGGTTCTGGGCCAGGGCTTCTGAGGCCCGCCGGTTGGCCACATAAAGGATCGAACAATCCGGATAGGTCTCTTTTATATTACGCAGCAGCGGGGTTGTAAATAACACGTCCCCGATGCCGAAAATATTGACAACCAATACTTTTTTTACGAATGGCGCCATAGTCAAAGGACTTCTTCCCTAAAAATCAAAAACCAGGTGGACCCTGCCCCCCAAGGACGAGGATTTGCGGCCCGTTGAGCCGCAAACGGCTAACGCGCACCCGCTCCCTGTTGTTTAAAAACCTCCGCAACCGCGCGCACCTTCTGGGACTCTTCTCTCCGGCAAACCAAAACAGCGTCACGCGTTGAGACAATCACGATATCCTCCAAACCAATCGCCGCGACCGGGCACCCTTCCGCGCGGATAAAAACATTCCGGCAGTCCCGTTCCACAGCCTCGCCGGATATGTGATTTCCCCGCTTGTCCCTCGGCAAGACATCATACAAGGCTTCCCAGCTCCCCACGTCAGACCAACCCATATCCGCCGCCGGAACGGAAACAACATTCTCGGCCTTCTCCAAGATAGCGTAGTCCACGGAAATATGCGGCAGCCGTGACCAGTTCGCAAGCACAAAGGAATCCGGTTGATTAAACACTGTGTTATAAACATCGGGCAGGCAAGCAGCATATTCCGTCAAGATATTATCTGCCCGCCAGACAAAAATCCCGCTGTTCCAAAAATAAGTCTTCTCCTTGAGGTATTGCCGGGCGGTCTTAATATCCGGCTTCTCCACAAATTTTTCAACCGCCCAGAGGGTTGTTTTTCCCCGCCGTTGTTTCCGGCATTTCATATACCCGTACCCGGTTTCCGGGCGGCGCGGCACAATCCCCATCGTGACCAAGTATTGCTGCTCGGCCAGCGCAAACGCCTCTTTTAAATGACGGCACAAAGCCCTAGGGTTAAGGATCAGGTGGTCCGCCGGGAAGACAGCCAGGGCCGCCTCAGGGTTCTTTCTAAACAGCTTGGCCGCCGCCCAGCAAATCGCCGGCGCGGTATTTTTCCCGCTCGGCTCCAGCAGAATATTCCGGGATGGGATCTTATAGGGCCGGCTCTGCTGACGCACGATTCTTTTATAAGACACGCCGGTCACGATATAAATTCGCTCCGCCGGGATCACGAGGAGGATCCTTTCCAACGTCTTCTGAAACAATGTTTTCTCGCTTACTATATTCAAAAATTGTTTCGGCTTTTGCGGACGGCTCAACGGCCAAAAACGCGTTCCCGACCCGCCGGCTAAAATGACAGCATACGTATTTCGATGGAATGACATACTCAACCCCTTCATCAATGGTTTAATATCAAAAACACGCCGCCCAGAATATCCCCCGGCCCCGTCTTCCCTTCCCAAACACCCGGGGGGACCAAGACCTTTAGCACGGATCTTCTTTAAGGCCGATATATTCCGCGTTGATCCTGGCCACGCTGTTAAAAATATTGCTTTTAATATTCGTGCCCGGAGTCTCTTTCTGCAACTGATAAATCATCTCCTTCATACGCCGCCTTTGAGTTTCTTCTCCAAAAGGGCACCGGTGGGTCTGCATCGGGAATCCGTTCTCCTCCGAGAACCTCCGGGTCATCCGCTCCTCCACATAACACAAAGGGCGGATAATCACACACTGTCCCTTAAACATCTCCTGCCGGGGCTGCATCGCGGAGATTTCCCCTTTATAGAAAAGGTTCAACAATATTGTTTCCACAATATCGTCTTTATGATGCCCCAGAGCCACTTTATTGCACCCGGTTTCCGCAGCAAGGCTAAAAAGCATCTTACGCCTGTTCCACGAACACCAGAAGCAGGTTGTGCTGGCGCTCTCGTCCAAAACCTTCATCGCGCGGAAATAATACGGGACACTGAGGGATGCAAAGATGTCCTCCAATTGGGGCTTCGGCACCGCTGTGCTACAGGCCATATCCGTTTCCACATGCGCGGCCTTGATCTCAAAACAAACCGGCGACCAATCCCTGCGGGCCGCCAGCAAATGGAGAAGCGTGAGGCTGTCTTTCCCGCCAGACACCGCCACCAGGATCTTATCCCCTTCTTCCACCAGGTTATAGTCCCCGATAGCCTGCCCGATTTTCGAAGAGATAATCTGCCCCGTACGGGACATCTTGGCCCGGGATCGTTTCATAATATTCACCTAACATTCATCGGACAAAGGCCAGCCTTGGCATTGCCCGCCCTCCAAGCCAGGGGGAAAAGATGCCAACAAACCTGATACAAAAATCATCTTCTTGTTGTATAATAGACCCATTAACTGCTTCAGACGCAGGGCGTTTTTGTTTATTCTGTATATTCTCGTTACAGAAGAGTTTATATTATAACAAGCTTTTAGCGTTTGGGATATAAATACTTCCAAACGATCCACGCATATGACACGGTCTCCCGGGGGCACACAACTGACTTTCTTGGATTTCGTTTCGCTGGCTTTTTCCGCCGGCTTCTTTGCCGTCACATATCTTTTTTTTGTAACCACACTGGACAATTTCGTAAGCTGGCTCGGGATGGAAGACATTTCCGGGCTCGAATTTATTTTGGTCGACGCGGTTCCTGTCTGCGCTGCGATCTGGCTGAGTCTGTTGTTTGTCAAGAAAAAGATGAAAGTCCTGGCCGGGACGTCATTCATCAGCTTATTATTCCTGGCCATCCTTTACTTTGATATTTTCCGCAATACCCAGGAACTGTTTGAACTCACAGAAAGCATGATGCGTCTCTGCGTAACCGCCATCGGAGCGTTTCTCGGCCTTTATGTGTCCATGACGTCCGGGGGCGAACCAGCAGGTGATCTGCTAGATGCGTCTCCGCAAAGGGATATCGCCACTCACCCGCAAAAAATTTCTGTTTTTCTTTTTATGTTTTCGATCCTGTCTTTCCCCATGGTCTATTTAAGCTTCATCATATTTATTCTTTCTCCTTTGTGCCTGGCCTTATGGCTTCTGTTCCTGGGGCTGAATGCCACTTTTATGCCTCAAATTCTGTGGATTCTCCTGATCGCAATCCAAACCGTGTGCCTTCTCATCACCTTTCAGACCATTCATACGACATTTATTCTCCAACCGCCGATTCAACCCGGCCTCCTCATTGACCCTGAAATGAACTCCTCCCTGAAGGACGTCGTTAAGGACGTCTGCACCGCCTTGCAGGTTCCCGAACCGGAAATGCTCGTTCTGCATGCCGAGCCAAAAATCATCATTCGGAAAAGCAATCTTAACACATTTAGCGGCCTGCTCAAACAGCGCGCCCTCTGTGTCGGGCTCCCCCTGCTTTATATGTTAAACCCCGAAGAGCTGAAGGCCTTGATCGCATTCGAGCTGGCCCCCTTCGCCGGGCAGGACAAGCTTTACAGCGAATTCATCCAGCCCAGCTACCAGATTTTTGCCGACTCCTTCGCCCAGATGGACAACGCCCTGTTAAAACTGCAGCGGGGCAAAGCGCAGCAGGGGATACTCAACTTTATTCAATTCCCTCATAAATTTTTTCTGCAGATCATTTCAGGTCAATTCGCCCAGTTGGACAATTTCCTGACCCCCGCCCGCATGCGGCGCGCCGCTGTTATCGCCCAGAAACACTACGCCCCCGAAGATCTTAAACGCGCCCTGGCTAAAAAAGAGCATATTGACCACTACTTTAAAGACACGTTCGGGCACATGCCTTTTAGTGAAGCCAATATTTTCCGGCAATTCCATGCCATGATGCAGGAACATTTCCAGGGCACCCTAGATCTTAAACAGGACCCCATCATGAAAGACATTTTAACTGAAATTGAGCCGCTCGAGTTGAAGATATCCCTTATTTACCAGTACTTCCGTCACATCAACCGCTATTACAAAGAATTTTATCATCTGCTCAAAGAATTCCAGGGCATAAACATCCTGGAGAAAGAGCCGGCCGGCAAAGCTCCGGCCAGCCGGAAGAATAAAAAATCATGAAACACCCGGACAATATCATAATTTTTTTTGTGTGTCTTCTCCTCCTCCCCCTGCGTGTCGTTTCGGGGCAGGAACCGCCCTCCGACGGCTGGTTCACGATTTACTTTGACAACGGAGAAGTCCGGAAAAGAGGGAAATACACGGCGGGGAACCCGGACGGGCAGTTCGTCGAATTCTATGAAAACGGCAACCAGAAAACAGTCGCCCATTACACCGAAGGGAAGAAAAACGGTCGTTTTAACGAATATTACGAAAACGGCCAAATCAAAGAATCGGTGGAATATCAAAATGACGTTCTCAACGGCGTCATAAAAAAAGCACTGCCTGACGGGCAAATCACGTTATTGGCAGAATACAAGAAAGGAATTCTGGATGGGCCGTATAAAGAATTCTATGAGAACGGGATCAAAAAAATTGAAGGTGATTATAAAGGGGGCCAAATCTTCGGCAGCTACAAAGAATACTATGACAACGGCAACTTGAAAACAGAAGGATTTTACAATCAGGGAGAGTTGAACGGCGTTTACATGGAATATTTCCAAGACGGGTCCCCGAAGCTGAAAGTCCGCTATAAAAACGGGCAGAAAAGCGGACCGGAAAACCGCTATTATCACAGCGGGGACATCGATTTTTATAATTACGATAAAAACGTCCTCGAAGGGGCGGCGAAAGTCGTGGATGAGTCCGGCCAGATTTATATGCAAATGCATTATTCAGAAGGGGAGTTAATGGGGTATCGGATCTTCCACAAAAATTTTGCGCTCAAAGAAGAGACACTGCTGAAAGACGATCAAATTCATGGAGAAAGGAAATTTTACTACCCCAACGGTAAGCTCAAACTCTACCTCAATTACACCGAAGGGGTTTTAAACGGCGTCATGCTGGAATATGATGAGAAAGGGCAGATGATAAGAGAAGCGAATTACACCAACGGCCACCTGGAAGGGCCGTTTAAAGAATACTATGGATCCGGCGTTATAAAACGGGAAGGTACGTACAAGACCGATCTTTTGGACGGGGCCGTAAAAGAATACTATACCGATGGTTATACTCACTACGTCAAACCCTACGCGCAGAACAAAGTCGAGGGAGTTGTGTGGGAATATTACCCCCAGGGAGCTCCTAAAGTGCAGTTCACGTTTCAAGACGGGCAACTGGACGGCTCATTCAAAATGTATTACGAGGAAGGGGCCATTCTGCAGGAAGGCGCTTTCCAGGACGGAAAACTGCATGGCCTAGTCAGGACATATTATAAAAATGGCTTCATCAAAACAGAAGAAATTTATAATCAGGATACCCTGATACAAAAGCTGGAATTCAAAGAACGGTGGCAATCTTACCTATGGGAACAGCTTGTCAATTATGTCCAATCCCGATGGAAAGAAAGCCGCGCTGCATTATCCACCCTGCCCATTCCCAAGTCTCCCTCACCCCAAAAGTAAACCAGACACGCACTTATGCATCATCAGAACCGCGTCCTCTCAGGGGTTCGTACGGAAAAATCTTCCACCCATATCAATTCACAAGCCCCCCAGCCGATATCTTCCCTGGTCAGGGACGTGGTCCATCTCCAGCCGTCGTCCCCATTGACATTCACGAGGTAGCCTTCGAGAGAAACCACCTGGCCTCGTTTGGCCTTTTTAATCTCCCGCGCCACCTCTTCCCGGGCGGGGATAAGATGCATGTTGGCGCTGTGAATCTCCACGTCACGGCGCTGGATGACAGAGTTTCGCGTCCACCAGTGATAAAACCGGTTATATTGATGGATACCGATTTTCTTCACAATCCTTCCATCCGACATCGGGCCCCATCCCAAAGCCAGGTCAACGGGGACCAAGCGGCCGGTTCGGCCCCAGCTATAATGCTTGGCCCCCAAAACAAGGGCTTCCAGTTCAAAAGAGGCCAGGGGGGTGATACGATACCCTCCATGTTCAAACGATGTCTCCCCGTCCAGGATTTTCTGCCGCGGGCAATCCGGCGCCACCTGCCCGTCTTGAAACTTAACCGGCTGAAACCGGTACCACACCACCGCCAAAATAAGCAGCGCTAAAACCAGGGCCGCCGCCTTCTCAACAGTCAGATGCCCGATCCGGTTTGAAATCCGATGTGATCGCCCGGGGATCATCATCCCATACGTCTCCTTAAAATTAATTCATCCGCCCGCCGGCTGTTCTTGTATTTTAACATAGCCTCAGTCTGAACATAATCATCTTTTCATGCGAAAAACCCGGTACTGGCTGTTTTGCCATATCTCGTCGAATGGAAGGAATCCGGCCTCCAGGGCGGATAGCAAATCCGCATCTATTCCCCTGTCCAAAAGAAGAAACCGGATATTCATCCCGGCTATACGCTCAGTCAAATGCCCCCGCTGAGACGGCTGGTTCCAGCGGTCAGTCCCGACGCGCCCCGTCATAAGAGCCAAAGTCCGCGGCTGCCAAAAAATGTAATGCCCGTCCGGAGGGATATTCTCTTTCACCCAAGAAAACAATTCCTGATTCGCTTTTCTATAAAGAACGTCATCCTGCCGCCGGTGCGTTATGGCCAGCGTACCGGCGTTGACCAAAATCATAACAACAAACCCGGCTTTCATAACCCGTAAAAAGGCCTCCCCGACAGGCCGCCGCCAACTCATGCCCGCCCCCGCCTCAAGCGCCGTCCGGATCACAACAAAAAGCAAGACACCCCAAACCGGAAAAAGAAAGCGTATAAATTCCTGGGGAGCGTTATCAAAAGCTGATAGGACTAAAAGCATGCCGCAATAAAAGGCCAAAAACGTTTCCTCAAAGGTCAAGGTCTTCGCAAAAGACTTTACCGCAAAGAAAACACACAGGCCGATGTAAAACACCCCGGCCGCTCCATCCAGCAAAGGGGCCATTCCCTGATAGAGAGCCCGCATGATCCTGGTGTCGATGGGAAAACTCACTATCCACAAACCCCGGGTGATCAACGGCACATTGGCTAAAACAGCCCGCGCCGCGGCCGCTGGATGTTCCAGCAGGATCTGGAGATCGCCCGGGGAGGAACCGATCGTGACGGCCAAAACAACGGTGAGAGACAGGAAGGCCGTTCCCAAAATCCCGGCTGCCCTAAAATTCCTCCGAATCACCGCGAAATAATAAAACATCGCGCCAGCCAACGCAACCCCGGCGGCTCGAATGCAAAACGCGGCAAGCGTCAAGACCACCGCCAGCGTCAATGCGGCGGATGCTTTCCGCTGGCGGCCCTGTTCCCGCTGTTTTTCATAAAAAGACGCGGCCGTCAGCGAAGCCCACACAAAAAAGGCAAAGGGGATGTCGGATAAAACATTCTGTTTAAAATAAAAAAAATACGCATTCACCACAAAAAATAAAACGCTTAACCTTGCGATAGTTTCCCCGAAGTTCCTCCGGAATTTATCGTAAAGAAAAACCAGCATCCCGTACCAGAAAACGACATTCCAAATTTTCAAGAATTGAAAATTCACGCCGAACACGCGTATCAACGGGGCCAGCAACACAGGAAAGCCCGGGGGGAACAGGACGGGATTATCAAGCATAATGCCTTCAGCGTATCCTCGCCCGGCCAGGATATTGCGGGCATGCATAATATATTGCGCGAAATCCCCTCCCCAATTATGCCCGGGATGAAGCGTCAGCAGATGCCACACAAACGTCGCCGCGCAGGCCAGCATAAAGCCACGCCGGGATAATAAGCGTTCGCCGCCCGATTCAGCCATCCCGCGCAGCCCGTTTAATCTTTTCGATAAGGTTCTGTTTGAAATTGCCCGGCCGCTGCGCTGCGGGGCCCGCCGGCACCTCAGGATCAGAGCCTCCGCAGACGGGATGCTGAGCTTTGAGGGAAGAAGGGGGAAGAAACCGGGCCTGTTTTTTATGCCAGATTACCTTTTTTTTCTTTTGAGACATAACTGTCATCATGATCCCCGCTGCGGGGACCAAATAAAACGGTTTATAAAAAATCATATTTATTATCGTCGGTTACCACCCCATCCGGGCCATCGCCTTTGGACATCTCCTTTTCATACTGCAATTCCTCATCAACAACCGCGTGTTCCATCAAATAACATATTTCATTAAAGGTGTCCTTATGATGAAACTCAATATAATCCTGGATGAGTTTTTCCCGGATTTCGCACCGGCACACATCATTGACAATAACCCGGTAATCCTGGTAATCCTCCCGGTATGTCACGTCGTTCAGAGAGCGTTTCAGGTTCGCTTCCTTGATTATTTCCTGGAGCAATTCTTCGACTTTATCTTCGCTTAAAAACATGGCAGACCTCCTTAGCCCTAAGGCACAGATGCTTATTGAATAGCCTATCGAAATGCCCTGAATTTTTCAACCAAATTTATCGCCTCCCGAATAAAACATACGGCAAATTCACGGCACGTCCCCGGTCTCTCCGGGCCGTCAATTCCAGGAAACAATGACCGGAGTCGGCCCAGGCAGGACATCCAGCGTGATGAATGTCCCGCGGATCGTCACCGGCAGTCCCCTCCCCTCCATCCAGGCGCCCGCGGAGGAAGGCTTCAAGGGAGAGGCGTTCACAACAACAGTTAAAGGCATCCGGTAGACCGACTTGTCCAGGTTGTGATCCAAGACGAAAACAAGACGCCCGGGTTGGGATTTCAGGACGCGCAACCGGCTGGCCCGGCGTTCCGCCATATAACAATAAGTGTTGGCAAAGGTGTCCACCCATATCCGGTCTTCCTGTTCTTGAATATATGACAAATGGTCTTCCAAGAATTCCATGGTAATCGGCTTGAATGTCATAACCTCCTCGGTCTGCACGGCATGGCATTCGGCGACCACCCACAGCCGCTTGATCAGCATAAAGTCAATAAGCCTGCGGCCGATCGCCGCGGAAAACTTATCCCCCCCGTAAACCGGCAAAAAAATATTATCATCAAGCTGCGATAAATAATGCCGCTCCCGGACGGCCGGATGAAGCCCCGCGACCTGGCGAACCCTTTCCGGGGTTGACTGGTCAAAAGGGAAGGCGAAAGAAAACGGAGGACAGCCGATCTTTTCCGTAATCAAGCGGTAACTCTCCCGGATCTCGCTATCAAAAACATCGTCCGGCACCTGCATCAAATAACGATGGTTCATGGAATGGTTTCCGATCTCATGACCGCGCCCGGCCGCGTCTTTCCATTCCCCCCAACTGCCGTAATAAGGATTGTCCGGTTGATTCTCGGTCCATCCCGGGTTAATCAGCACGGTTGCTTTATAGCCGTATGTATCAAAAACCGGTAAGATCTTGGTATAAACGGTTTTAGATCCGTCGTCAAAATTAAAAGATATCGCGCACTGTTTATTATCTTTAAACCGCGCGACAGACACCAGAGGAAGCGCGAACGCGTTCCTGTTCTTTTGCCGGAAAAACGGCAGGGCCCGATCTAAGAAACCGTAGACCAGATCCCCCTTAACCTGGTATCGGCCCCCCCGCTCTAAAATCTCAAGAGCCTCCGCGTCTTCTCCCCGCCAAAAATAAATCTGGGCCAATAAGGAATACGCCCTGGAATTATTCGGCGCGTAGGCGAGAGCGTCCCAGAGAATCTGCCGGCCGGCCTCAAGATCACCCTGCCGCATGAGTTGAACCGCTTTTTTAGTTAATTGGCCGGAGTGATGACTGCGTCTTAAAAAAACCCCCTCACGAAGCGCTTCTGGGGAATAAGGAGCGTCGGGGCCATCCTGTTCCGGCTGGCCGTAAGTAAAAAAAACCTGTTGCGAAACCCCCTCGTTATCAGGCCGGCCGGAAGAACGCGGCCCCCCGGCATCCGGTATCCCGGAAGGAGCCTGAGCCAACGCGCATCCAGCGGTTAAAAAACACAATAACAAGGACGCCAGGATTCTCCCACCGCTAAAAGCCGCTTTAAAAAATTTATAATACAGCATAAAGATAAAATTTCAGCCGTATTCAGGACAGACTTTTTTTAAGACGTTTAAACGTTTTGTACCGGACTTTTAAAATTTTCATCGGGTGCCACCAGAACGTCCGGTTAATGCTCTGCAGGTCGGCCCGGCTGAGCGTATGAGCCAAAACCTTATCCCTCATCACCGCGGGATGCGTCCCGAAATAAGCGGGGAACCTGGATAAATCCCCGAACGAATACATGTCCCGGTCATCCTGCGGACTCAAAGCCGCATACCCGATTTCCTTAGCGTTGCTCCGGCGCTGTGCCATAACGGCTTCGGAATGCACCCACCCGTAATGATAAAGAAGACAGCCCGTATTTTTCCTCCCGAGGGGACGGCCGTCTTTGCGCCGGAACCCGTAGGCGTCGCCGAACGACTCAACCTGCCCGTTATTGCGGATAATCCGGTCCTGTTTTTGATACCAGCCCCTATCAATCCGGTATCGGTAATAACTCCCGTAAAAATGCAGCCAGCGGAACCTTAAGGCATCCACCCCGGGCTCGTTCAAACAGGCTTTCATGCACCGCCTCAAAGCCGGCAAATCCTTCTCATGCAAGACCTCATCCGACTGCAAATACACCGCCCAGTCGCCGCGGCAAGCGGCCAAAGCCAGATTGGTCTGCTGGGAAAGGACCTCTTTGCCTAAAGACATATCCCAGCGGTTTTGCAGAATCTTGATTTTGGGGTCACGGACAGACCGGACAAGCCCCAAAGTATCGTCTTCAGAATCACCAACATTAACGATCATTTCATCGCACAACGGCAGGACGGACAGGATAGATTCTACCAAAGGGTATTGAAATTTGACCGCATTGCGGGCAATCGTAAAGCCGCTGATTTTCATGACTTTCCTCCTGCCTGAAATGGTTTCAGGAATCCTTGCGACAGTAACCCTACCGTTGCAAAGAACCCGGCCCAGGGTCAGCATTCAAACAGCCCACGGCCCCTCACGTGTTCTGAAAAAAATTCAAAAGCAAAACTTCAAGCCGCGGAGCCTGCATGATGGCCACAGGCCAAAGTCCGCTCAACATGACATTGATCTTTAAAAACCTTCTGGTACACCCGCCATGTTTCTTCCGCTGTCTTACGGAAGGAGAAATCCTCGGCTCTTTTTAAAGCGGCGGCTTTAAGCCGTCGCCGGTGTTCTTGATCTTGCATAATGCGGCGGACAGCTTCTGCGATCGCCTCTGGGGATTCGGGATCAATCATTTCCGCCGCACCGGCGGCCACTTCCTCGCAGGCCGACCCCCTTGAGGTGATCACCGGCGCCCCGCAACAAAAGGCTTCCAGGACCGGGAAGCCAAACCCCTCGTAAAAGGAAGGGAACACAAAAATATCCGCGCAATTATAAAAACAGCGCAAGTCTTCGTCGGATACAAATCCCGGGAAAAAAATATCCGCCCGCGTCTTCATGCCCGACAAACGCGTTTCCACCTGGCCCATCATCCAACCCGGCATTCCGACAACCACCAACTGGCCGTTAAAAATCCCGCGCCCCTTCATCAGTTCAAACGCCTCCAAGAGATGGACAAGATTTTTCCGCGGCTCTAGGGTCCCCACGAAAAGCAGGAAAGGCCCTGTTACCCCCTTTGCCTGGACGGCCCTCCGGGCAGCATCCAGCGACTGCCCCTGCAGCGGGAAAAAAATGGTTTTATCAACCCCCTGATGAATCACCGACAACCGCCCCTGATCCACAGGGAAATACCGCATCAGGTCATTGGCCGTTACCCGGGAGCAGCAGATAATATGGTCGGCTTTACGGACAACTTCCTGCATCTGCCGTTCGGAAACATCCCGCGTCTGGGGTGTATGCGCCTGGGGGAAAACTTTATAAATCAGGTCATGAACCGTAACAATGACTTTCCCTTCCGTAAAATCAATAAAATCAAGGCTCGGGGAGTGGTAAATATCTGCCCCGCGAAGGACCGCCCCCGCCCCGCGGTTGAAATAGTCGGCCTTGACCTTAAAATTTTTAAAAGGAAACCGGGGCGTCCGCCGCCGGAAATCCATGGCTCTTTTCCGGACGTAAAGCCAGTATTCATTTTCCCGGTCAATCTCCCCCAGGGAATGGACAAGGTTGAAGGCATACCGTCCGATACCCGTCATATTCTTTTTTAAAAACGAGCGGCCATTAATAGCAATACGCATAAAGATATTCCCTGATTCAGGGATAACCGGGGACACAACCGCGTCCCCGCAGGATCTCACGCAGAAAATCCTTTGGATTTTAAAAAAGCCGCCATCCGTTCCACGACATAATCGAGTTGTGCCAGCCCGATATGCTGATGGATGCCGATATGAAACCCGTGATCCGCGCAATATTCCGATTCCGGGAAATCCCCCAAATGATGCCCCAAGAACGCGTAACTCGGACATTGCGTCGGCATGGAATAAAACAAGTTACGGGAATCAACCCCCTGCTGGTCCAGGTAAGCGACAATCTCGTCTTTGCTGAAATTCAGCCCTTCCCTGAGAATGATCGAAAAGGCGTGCGGGCCGATCTTCTCTCCCTCGTCTTCTTTGATGCTGATAAAATAGTCGTTGAATTTCCGGAACCGCTCGATCAAATACAGGAGATTGCGCCGCCGGGCGCTGAGGATATCCTCAAAAATCCTGATATTCCCGATCCCGACCGCGGCTTCTATTTCATTCATTTTGGCCGAAAATCCTATACGCCGGAATTCAAACTTATTGACAATGCCGTGATTCCTCAGCGAGCGGACCGCTTCGGCCATCTGCTCATCATCCGTAATTACCATCCCGCCCTCAATCGAGGTCACGATATGGGCCGCATAGAGACTGAACGCCGCCATGTGTCCGATCGTGCCGATAAGCCGGCCCTTATATTCCGCGCCGTGGGCCTCGGCCGCGTCTTCGATAACATACAGCTTATGCTTTGCAGCCAGCGCCATCACCCGGTCCATATCCGCCGGTTTCCCCATCAAATGCACCGGCATAATCGCGCGCGTGCGTTCCGTAATAGCCGCCTCGATCTTATCAACATCAATGTTCAAGGTTTCCCGTTTAACGTCCACAAAAACCGGCTTGAAGCCCGCCTGAAAAACAGCGTTCCCGGTGGCGACAAAAGACAAAGCCGGAACAATAATTTCGTCCCCCCGTTTAGCCCCGTAATCATAAAGCACCGCGAGACACAAGGCATCAGCATCCGTACCACTGGAAACTGCGATGGCATGTTTCCGTTGAAAAAGCCTGGCAAACAGTTCCTCAAACTCCGCGACATATTTCCCTCGGGTCACAAACCGCGTTTCTAAAGCCTTATCAATAAGCCCCCGGGCTTCCTCGGTTATGGAAACAGTGCCAAACGGCACCCGGTACTGCGTCTTAACTTCCATGCTCTGTTCTTTATGCGCGGCCACGATCTTTCCTCGCTTTCCCTGAAAAGGACGCCCATTGACATCCCCGCTGAGAATTCCGAACTTTCCCAGGTGATTTAAAAAGATTTAAAATGCTTCCGGGCCTCCGCATAGCGCTGAGGAGTCCCGATATCCATAAAACCTGTTTGAATAATAAAGCCCAAAAGCGGCGCCGTTAATAAGGCCGGGAAAAAATCCCTTTCCAAAGAAAATGTTTCTTGAGGCGGCAACAAGGAAAAAATTTTCCTGCTCAAACAATAAACGCCAGCATTCACGTAAACCCGGTGCCCCCTGGGGAGCCGGACATCTCCTGAAAATTTCTCGCGGAAATCCATAATAATTCCCAAGGGATTGACGACGACAGACCCCGTATCCTCACGCGGCGGAACTGCGGACAACGTCAGCGTCGCCAGAGCCTCTTTCCGGGCGTGAAAATCCAACAGGGCTCCGTAATCCATATCACACAACGAATCCCCGTTCAGCAGCAGAAACGGATCACTTTGGATCAGGCCCGCCGCCTTTTTAAAGGCGCCGCCTGTTCCCAGGGGAGTCTCCTCTCTTGAGAAAACAATATCCAGCCCAAGGGGCTCCCGGATGAAATATTCTTCCACCGCCTGGGCCTGGTATCCTGTGCAAAGGATAATCCGGCGGAACCCCTGACGGCGAAGCAGGGCCAGCATCAAAAACAAAAACGGCCGATCCCCGATGGCCGCCATTGTTTTCTGGGTAGGTCCGATCTCGGAGCGAAGCCGGGTCCCCAGGCCTCCGGCTAAAACCACCGCGTCTATCGTACCCGCCTGATTCACATCTCCCCCCATCCGTACGTGTTAAACTTTCCCGCTGTAAGGCTGGTAAAAAATAATCTGTGAGCCCAAATCTTCGAACCGGAACGGAATCAGCAGGGATTTCTTAAGTCTTTCCCGGACCTTTTTCTGGCGCGCCGGAGGGACGAACAAAAGAAGGAATCCTCCCCCACCCGCGCCGAGCAGCTTACCGCCGACGGCTCCCGCCTTTCGGGCCGCCGCGTACATATCATCCACAAAAGGGGTTGAAATCTTGTCCGAAAGGCTCCGTTTTACCTTCCAGGCCTCGTCAAGAAGTTTGCCAAACGCCAGCATGTCGTTCGCGCTGAGGATATCGACCGCCTGATAAGCCATCTGATGCAAGGCCTTGTGTTCGGACGTTTTTTGGGGGATATTCCTGATCTGATGCGCGGCAATCTCAGATGCCGTCCGGGAAAACCCCGTAAAAAAAAGCATCAAATAATTCTCCAGCGTTTTCACCTTGTCGCTGCGGAATGTCACCCGCCGGACCTGAAAATCATTGACACCCCCGAACTCGATAAAATTGAATCCTCCGTACGCCGCCAACACCTGATCCTGGCACCCGACATTGTCCTGGCACATCTCCTGCTCGACATAAATGGCTTCCTTGGCAAGGCGCTCTTTGGTCGGCATAATCCCTTTAAGGGCGTAAAGGCTGTTTAAAAGCCCCACCGTAAAGGAAGAACTGGACCCCAGCCCGGTGCGGGCCGGGAGGTCGCCGTCATGATGAATTTCTATCCCCTGACGGATCTTTAAAAATCTTAAAACTTCCCGCACCGCCGGATGGTCGATCTCGGAAATCTTCTTCACCAGTTCGGTTTTAGTGTAAACGATACGGGACTTATGGCTGAAGAATGGCGGCAGATAGCGGGTGGTAATATAACAATACTTGTCAATCGTCGTGGCCAGCACGGCCCCTTTGTGCTTTTCATACCAGGCCGGATAATCCGTCCCTCCTCCAAAAAATGATATGCGAAACGGCGTGCGGCTGATAATCATAACGGACCTTTCGTGTTCTGAATTTAATTAATCTATTTCCCGGTGGAAATGAATACCCTCGGTATCATGATAATGTTTGCGTTTCAACTTCATGGCGCACATGTCCTGAATATGTTGCCTTGTTTTCGTCCCGAATTTTTGTTCAATCATGCTTAAATACCTCTCGCTAGTGTGATATTCCTGAAACGCCTTGTCCCGGAAACGCAGGACCTCCCCACTGGAAAGGCACTTCGTCGGAAGGGGCAGAGTGTCCTCGCTGAACTGCGCGTATCCAGCCCATGTCTCCGGCAACGGGAGCCCCTGGGCGATAGCTTCATCATAAAGATGGGAACCCGGGTACGCCATGGCGCAATAAAAATTGCCGTATTCGCAGTTCAGCTCTTTGGCTAGATCCAGCGTTTCCCGCATTGTCTCGAGGTCATCCTCCGGCAGGCCGAAAATAAAATTCCCGACAATATGGATCCCCTCAGCGTGGGTCATATCGATGACCTTCTTAATCTGCTCCTGGCCAAACCGCCCCTTGGAAACCCCTTCCCGGACTTTTACACTCCCCGACTCAATACCGTAAGCGATCCAATTGATGCCTGCCTGCTTCATCTTTTTAAACATGGGCTCCTTCACCGTGTCGATCCGGCCATAGACCCAGAAGTTCAAATCATGCCCCAGGGCGATCAGCCGGTCACACAACTCTTCGACATGGCTGGCTTTCAAGGCGAACATTTCATCCAGAATTTTAATATGCCTGACCCCGTAATGCCTGACCAGGAAATCCACTTCTTCCACGACCTTCTCCGGCGGACGATACCGGATCCCGGGGCCGCCGAAGATGCTGTTAATACAACAAAAACTGCAATGAAACGGGCACCCCAGACTGGTATAGATGACCGCGTACGGCTGGCGTTTGCCCACATCATCAAACGCGTGCCAATTATGCGCACGGTATTTCTGCATCGGCAAAAGATCCCACGCCGGCATCGGAAGCAGCCCCAAATCCGGGATATTCGCCGCCCGGGGGTTGGAAACAATCTGTTCGCCTTTTCTATACCACAACCCGTCGACAGCAAAATCATCCCCAACGGCCCTCCCTGACTTTAACAAATTCAGCAATTCCACATACGTGGAGAAACCTTCCCCTTCGCATAAAAAATCCACGCTCTCTTCCTGCATCGTCTGCGCCGGTAATGACGAAGGATGAAGTCCTGAAATCGCCGTGGGACACACGGGCCGGACACGCCTCATCTCTTTGAGACATTCTCCAGCGCCGGGCATATTGATGGTCGACGCGGACGGATTGGTGCCAGACACGACCACCGCCACTAAAAGAGGCTCATACGCCAGGGCCCGCCGGACGGTTTCCCGGGCGTCAAAATTTTCCACCTCGGCATCGATCACCTGCACCTGAAACCCCTGTTCCCGGAGGAAAGCCGCAGTCAAAATAATCCACAACGGCGGTTCCAAACCCGTGAAATCTCGGCTGAGGTCCTGATACGCTTTTTTTTGATTATTCGCTTTGATCAATACGATATCCGTCATATACGCTCCCCGATTCTTTCATGGAGCCCCCGCCCATGGGCGTGGTCCCGATTAACAATTCGCTTCGCAGAATGATCTGACGTCTTAACACGCGTGCGAACATCCCGCAACAGAAGACCTTGTCAACCTCCCGCCTATATCCACGGGCCTACCCATGGTCTTCTTCGCATGTGGACAAACCGCGTGGTCATTATATGTTGAATCCGCGAGACGGTCAAGACTGGCCCTGTCACCGGCCTCAAGATTTCTCCACGGCACAAAAGGCACAAGGCCTTCAAAAACCACCGGCGGTCAAATGTTGGCAAACTGGTTTCTCTTAATAATCTGGTATCCCTTAATCAACTCCCCGATACCGGCCTGCAGGGAAATGTCGGGGAAATAGCCGGTTTTCTCGATCTTTTCGTTGGAGACCACATAATCCCGTTTATCCGGATCTTCCCCAATGGCAGACTCCAAGACATAAAACTCCGGGACCTGCTTGCGGATTTCATCACATAATTCTTTCTTGGTCAGATTCGCGTCGCTTAACCCGACGTTATAGGGCTCGCCCTTCATGGACTCATAATTTTTTAAACCATGAAGAAACGCCTTGGCCACATCCCGGACATGGATAAAATTCCGTTTGAAGTGCGCCTCAAACAGAATAATAAACCGGTCATTGACCGCCCGGTAAGTAAAATCATTCACCAAAAGATCCAGGCGCATGCGAGGGCTGATCCCGAAGGCCGTTGCTAGCCGCAGCGTGATGCCCTTCCCGGACGACAGCACAGCATCTTCCGCCTGAACTTTAAGCCGGCCATATAAGGAAATCGGGTTCAACGGCGTTTCTTCCGTGCAGAAACAATCTTTCTGCCCCACTCCGTATCCGCTGTTTGTCGTCGGAAGAATGATCATCTGATCCCGGCCGCTCACATCCAAAACCATACGCACCGCGTCCACCAGCACCGTCTGGGCCGCCCAAGGGTCTTTTTTGCATAACGGCGCCCCCGTCAGGCAGGCCAAAGGAAAAACAGCGTCCGCGGATTTCATCAGGCGCTCCACGAGGGCCTTGTCCCGGGCGTCGCCCCGCACAACCGTGAGCCGGGGGTCGCAACAGCAGTCCAACAACGGCGTCTGGTTATACATAAAATTATCCAGGACCACAACCTCATGCCCTTCAGACAACAAACGCGGCACCAGGACCGAACCGATATAACCGGCTCCACCGGTCACCAATATTTTCATGATTCTCTCCTCTGTATATATTTAATCCGTTCACCGCCCGCCGGAAATCCAAAAACACCTTCAGGCCATCAGGCGTTCCGCCGCGGCAACAATATCAGCCACCCCGGGATAAAAGGCTTCCTCCAAGACATAACTGGCCGGAGTCGGGATATCGGGAAGACACACCCGCACTGGTGGCTTTTTCAAAAAGCTAAAGCCTTTTTCCGCGGCCAGAGCCACGACTTCCGCCGCGAATCCGCTGGTTTTCCAGTCGACATCCGCGACCATCAATTTCCCGGTCTTCTCCAGCGACTTAAGAAAAATTTCTTCATCAAAAGGGCACAAAGTTCTGGGATCAATGACCTCCAGGCTGATCCCTTTCTTCTCCAGTTGTTCCGCCGCCCGGAGAGACTCAATCACCATATGCGATATCGCAAGTACCGTGATGTCTCGTCCCAGGCGTTTAATCGTGCCCTGGCCGAACGGAACCGCGTAAACATCCTGAGGGACATATCCCTTGTGCTGATAAAGCCAGCGGTGTTCTATAAACAACACCGGATTCGGGTCTGCCACGCTGGCGATAAAAAGGCCCTTGGCGTCATAAGCCGTGCTGGGCATCACAATTTTCAAGCCCGGCACATGAGTAAAAAGCCCGTGCAAAGACTGGGAATGCTGGGCGGCCGAGCCCCAACCCCGGCCGATGCAGGCCCGGATCACGAGAGGAATCGGCACCTGCCCCGAGAACATATAACACCATTTCGAGGCGGCGTTAACAATCTGGTCCATAGCCATCATCAGGAAATCCGGACGGTTATGAATGGACACCGGCCGTAATCCTGCCATAGCCGACCCGATGGCCATGCCGATCGTCGCTTCTTCGGCTAAGGGGGTGTCAAAAATCCGCCGCGGCCCGTATTTTTCCCGTAACCCAAGCGTCGTCCCGAAAATCCCCCCGGGGTCATCAATCCCCTGCCCCATGGCATACACGCGGGGATCCCGGACCAGAGCCTGATCCAACGCTTCACGCAGGGCTTCCCCGAAACTCAACTTGCGGACATCCTGCCCGGCATTTTCGTCGAAAACAGGCTCTTCCCGTTCAATTTGTAATTTTGTCCAAGGCATGGCTTATGCAAATAAATATTTCTTTAAATCCTCTTTCCGGGGAAGAGGCCCGTTTTGAGCATAATGGAACGCTTCTTCAATTTCCCCGTTCAGCATCCCGGTTATTTCCTGAATCACCGTTTCCTTCACCGCCCGCTGGGAACGCAGGACCTGTTCCAGGTCAGCCAAAGGATCCCGCATCCAATCCGGTTTTAAATCCTGCGGGTTGCGGTATTGCTCCCGCAATGGGTCCCCGGCTCCCGCATGCGCCCGCCAGCGCTGCACGCAACATTCCAACACATAAGGCCCGCTTCCCTGCCGGGCATGATGAATGGCATCCCCGGCTTTCATAAAAACCTGTTCCGCATCCATTCCGTCAACTTTTACGGCGGGGATATCAAAGGCCCGGGCGCGCATGGCGATATCCGGATTCGGCTGCCGGGCGGAAATATGCGAGCATACGGAATAAAAATTGTTTTCACAGACAAAAACAACCGGCAGGCGTTTCAAAGCCGCCAGGCTCATGCTCTCAAAAAAGACCCCCTCCTCGCTGGCCGCATCCCCCAGGAAAGAGACCGCGACGGATTTCTTGTCCTGCATCATAAAGGCCAATGCCGCGCCCACTGCATGAGGGATGCTCCCCCCCACGATGGCGGAGGACCCCAAGTGGCCGACGGAAACATCAATCAAATGCATCGACCCTCCCCGGCCTTTGGCGCACCCGGTTTCTTTGCAATACAACTCGGCGATCATCGCTTTAAGATCCCCGCCTTTGGCCAGATAATGGGCGTGACTGCGGTGGCTACTAAAAATCAAATCCTCCGGATGCAAGTGCGCACACACACCCGCCGCGACAGCTTCCTCTCCCAGAGAAAGATGAATAGGCGTTTTCATTTCATCCAGATGATATAAAGACTCAATCTTTAATTCAACCAGCCGGATCCGGGCCATGACCCGGTAAAGATTTAGAAGCTGTTCTGTGCCGATCTGGATGCAATCACCGTATGACTGATATTCATTCATGATGTCCGTCAAATCTTTTGTTGTTTAAACCATTCTATCGTTTCGGCGAGCCCTTTTTCCAGAGAAACCCGGGGGCTCCATTTCAGCAGGCGTCTGGCCAGAGAAATATCCGGCCGCCGCTGTTGAGGATC
Source organism: uncultured Planctomycetales bacterium (assembly GCA_964489065.1). Lineage (GTDB taxonomy): Bacteria > Omnitrophota > Gorgyraeia > Zapsychrales > JANLHA01 > JAGOJP01. Next base: position 379,318 of record CAZAXH010000001.1, read on the forward strand.
ATCTTTAGGAAGCGATTTTTTAACGATCCTGGATTTTGACCGTGATAATGTTAACACCAGTTGCGCGGCCTGCAAAATAGTAAACTCTTCAGGATTCCCGATATTAACCGGACTGGTATACTCCGAATGGAGAAGACGGACAATGCCATCCAAAAGGTCAGTATAAAAGCAAAACGATCGGGTTTGCCTCCCGGTGCCGTAAACCGTCAGAGGCTTATTATGAAGCGCCTGAAAAATAAAGTTAGGAACGACACGCCCGTCCTTAACTCTCATCCGCGGCCCGTAAGTATTAAAAATCCGCACAATCCGCGTATCCAGCTTGTGGTAGCGATGATACGCCAGGGTCATGGCTTCCGCAAAGCGCTTGGCCTCGTCATAAACACCGCGCGGCCCGATCGGGTTGACATGCCCCCAGTATGTTTCCTTTTGCGGGTGTTCCTGAGGGTCCCCGTAAACCTCCGATGTCGAGGCCAGCAGGTACCGGGATTTTTTCAGTTTCGCCAATCCCAGCGTATTGTATGTCCCCAGGGATCCTACTTTCAGCGTAGGGATCGGGAACAGCAGGTAATCAATCGGACTCGCCGGGGAGGCAAAATGCAGGATATAATCAACGGGCCCCGGCAGCCGGATGTCCTTGGAGATATCGTGGCGGATCAGCCGAAAATATTTATTGTTTTGCAGATGCCGGATATTTTGTTCGCTGCCGGTAATAAAGTTATCTACGCAAAAAACACGGCAGCCTTCCTCAAGCAAACGGTCACAGAGATGGCTTCCCAGGAACCCGGCGCCTCCCGTAACAACGGCAACTTTTTTCCTTGACCCCATGGTTGACGCTCCTTCGCTATAAATTTACAGTTTTACCACCTTGGCACCGGGGCTGTTTTTGTAAACATTCCGGATATCAAAAATCAGTTTCGCATGACGCCGGATCAAAGCATAATCAACGCCCGTATGGTCCGTCGCTATTACGGCACAATCACAGGCTTTGACCGCTTTGGGCGTTAACGGCACAGCGGTCAGATGGATGCCCGGGAAATCCAGATAAGGGATAATCGGATCATGATAATCGACCTGGCATCCGGCCTCCTGCAAAAGCTGGATCAATTTCAGCGGCGGCGACTTGCGGAGATCCTTAACGTCTTTTTTATATGTCACCCCCAGGATAAGAACCCGGATGCCCTTCAATTCCTTCCCTTTCCCGGCGAGGATATCCCTCAGGCGCTCAACGGCGTATTGCGTCATATATGAATTCGTGTCGGCGGATATCTTAATATATTTCGAGCTGAACCCGTATTGTTTGGCCCTCCAGTACAAATACAACGGGTCATCCGGGATGCAATGGCCGCCCACGCCCAGGCCGGGATAAAAAGGCATAAAGCCAAAGGGCTTGGTCTTCGCGGCCTCAATCACTTCCCATATGTCAATGCCCAGCTTATGGCACATAATCGCCAGTTCGTTAATCCAGCCGATATTAATAATGCGAAAAGAATTTTCCAGAAGTTTAGTCATTTCCGCCGCTTCTGCCGTCGCCACGCAATGGACTTTACATATAATTTTTTCATAAAGGGCCTTTGTCAACTGCCCACTTTCCGGCGTAACCCCGCCCACGACCTTGGTAATTTTAGTCACATCGTACCGGTCATTCCCGGGATCGATTCTTTCCGGAGAAAAAGCCAGGAAAAAGTCCTTCCCGGCCTTTAGCCCGGCCTTTTCGAGTTCCGGCAGAATTAGCTCTTTGGTGGTGCCCGGGTAGGTCGTGCTTTCCAAAACGATCAGCGTATCTTTCCGCAAATAACGCCGGATCGTCCGCACGGCATCAACAATATACGAGATATCCGGCGTGTACTTGCTCTTGAGCGGCGTCGGCACGCAAATGATCAGGACATCCATGTCCGAAATCACGGAAAAGTCCATCCCGGCCTCCAGCCGGCCACAGCGAACAGCATCCGCGACGTCCTTGGTCGGGATATCAGAGATATAACTGACGCTGTTCTGGATATGCTCGACCCGGTCTTGGTCTTTGTCCAGCCCATGAACGCTATATCCTTTTTTGGCGAAATTGACGGCCAAGGGAAGCCCCACATACCCCAAGCCCAAGACAGCAATTTTCGCCTTTTTGGAATCAATTTTCTTCTTCAACACAGTAGACATCCCTCATCCCTCTCTTTCAATTTCCTAAACAGAAATACCCCGGCCGATGCCGTAGTATTCGTATCCCAAGTCGCTCAACCGGTCAGCATGGTACAAATTCCTGCCGTCAAACACAATCGCTTGCCGCATTAAGGTTTTAAGTTTTTTGAAATTTAATTTTTTAAACTCCGCCCATTCGGTCAAAAGCAACAAACAATCACAGCCTTTAGCTAAGGCGTAAGGATCTTTACAGAAAATCACCTTCTTCAGTGTTTTTTTGGCCTGCCCCATCGCCTGAGGATCATACGCTTTCACTTTGGCCCCTTCTTTCTGTAAGGCCGCGATAATATCCAAAGCCGGGGCGTTGCGCATATCATCCGTGTCAGGTTTAAAAGCCAGCCCCAGGACACCGATCACCTTATCTTTCAGAATCCACAACTTATCCTCAATCAAGTGAACGAAAAGGGCCTTCTGGTCCTCATTCACCTGCCGGACTTCCTTCAGAAGATTGAACTGATACCCGCTCTTTTCACTCAGACGGATAAAGGCGTCCACATCCTTGGGAAAGCAACTGCCGCCGTACCCGATCCCGGCCCTCAAAAAACTTTTCCCTATTCTCTTGTCGTAGCCCATGCCTTCCGCCACTTTAAGGATGTCCGCGCCCACACGGTCACAGATCTGCGCCAGGGCGTTGGCGAAAGAAATTTTTGTGGCCAAGAACGAGTTAGACGCATGCTTGATGATTTCCGCGGAATTAATATTCGTCACCACGATATGCGGGTTTAAAGGCTGATAAATCTCACGTAAAATTTTCTCCGCCCGGGCCGACTCAACTCCGATCACCACCCGGTCCGGGTTCATAAAATCCTCGATCGCCGAACCTTCCCGCAAAAATTCCGGGTTAGACGCCACGTCAAAGGACACCGCTTTGCTGCGTTTAGGCAAGTTCAACCGGATGGTGCGTTCAATGCGTTTTCCTGTTTCCGCCGGCACCGTGGACTTTTCAATAATTAACTTATAAGAGGTCATGCTGACGGCAATCTGCCGGGCGACATTTTCGACATACGTTAAATCCGCCTCGCCGTTTTTCTTGGACGGCGTCCCGACGGCGATAAAAATAACGTCTGTTTTCTGGGTGGCCTCCCGGACCGATCCGCAAAAACTTAAATGTTTCTTCTTCATGGCCTCACGCAGCAAGACATCCAGGCCGGGTTCATAAATAGGAACCTGGCCCGCTTTTAATTTTTTGATTTTTTCCTGATCACTATCCACGCAAAGGACCCGGTGCCCGATGGAGGACAAACACACTCCCGTCACCAGCCCCACGTAGCCACATCCGATAATTGAAATATTCATAAAAATCCTTTCTTGATGTAACACCGCCCCTAATTCTGGGACCCGGCTTTTCGGCGGTTAAAACTCGTACCCACGTCAAATCCGATTTCAGGGAAAGCCTTCATCGTCATGACAACCCAAATTTCCGTGCCTTCCCCGCGGGTTTCGTTAAATGTCAGCGCCATCGTCCAAGCATGAAGGTCGCGCTCGAACCCGTATTGCTGCTCTTTCAAAGTCCCGGTATCGAGGTCAAACCGCTGATACACATTAAAAGTCCATTTCGGGTTCACCCTCCAGCCCACCTCCGTGGTGATCTGGTCATCCACCTCCCGGTTAAAACGCTTCCCAAATTTCCAGTACCACCGGGCGCCGTCATCGTTAATATAAAAATCAACATTGGCGGTATCCAAATGCTCCTCAATCGTATCGTACCCGGCATCAAAAGACAGGGACCACCAATTGTAAGGGTTAAGTTCCAGATCCCCGGAAACGCTGTTAAAGCCCCCCTTCCCCGGATCCTCTTTTAAAAGAAAATTTGTCCCCACAATCATCCGGGCGAGATCAACGCTCTTGCCTCGCCGCTTGGTCTGCAGTTTGTTTTCCAGGTTAAAATTCAGGGAATGCGCCCGCGTCTGGGAGTCAACGCTGTCAAACTGGTCAAAGACGCTGTTATCCAAGGTGGGGTCATGGCGGTAAAGATAAGCCACCGACGGGGTCACAACGTGCCGCAACCGTTTAATGTCCAGCCCCCAGCGGTCAATGGTTGTTTCGTAAATCTTATAGAATTTCGTGCTCAAATCCGACCCCGTGAAGAAGAGACCCCGGATGGAATTATAATCAGCCGGGTCTTTAGTCCGGCTGTAATATGTCTGCCGGGTGCCGACATAAGGCTTTAACTCGATAAAACTGACTTTCATAGGGTACGACAATTCGTTTTCTGAATCCATGCGCATGGTTTTGAGCGCATCTTCTGACGGGCTGGCCGGCTTCAGCGAAAGGTTGGAGTAGGTAGAGGTCTCCTTAAAATAAAAACCGGTGTCCCCCAGTTCCTGGTTCGGCAAAGTATAACTGATTTCTGGAAGCCTCTCCACAATACTGGTAAAACGGTTCACCCGGACATCGCTCCTGAAACTGAACGTCCCGGCCGGGAAATTTCTGCTCAAAAGAAAATACGTAGAAGGGCTGGAATCCTCTTCATTATCTTTCTCAAAATAATCCTTTAAAAACGCCGCGTCACTGAGCCGGGAATACTGTAAGACCGCACTCGTATCCCGGTCTACGTTCCATTTATGCCGCCACTCTACTTTATAACGCTCCCGTTCAAGCGTGGGCTCGGTCCGTTCTTCAAAAAAATAATCCGCCTTGACGTCCCGTTCGTTCATATAATACGTGCGGAGAAGGCCGTAGCCGTAGCGGTCGGTTTTATAATCCGAGTCTACGCCCCACGCCACATCCTTTTTTTGCCGATAATCCACGTGCACGGTCCCTTTAACCTTGGGAGACAATTCATACCGCCATCGGCTAAGCAAAAAAGGCCCCCAATCTTTATCATATCCCGGCGTGATTAAGAAAGCCGGTTTCCGTCCGGTCAAATCCTGTGTATATTTAGGAAGATAAAAGATTGGCACCTGCCCGATCTGCAGCCGCACATTTCTGGCCACGGCTTTGTCCCCCGGATAAATGTCCACCCTTCGGGACACAAAACGGAAATGAGGATCATCCAGATCACACGTTGTAATAAAGCCGCGATCAAGGACCATGTGATTCTCGTTGATCCTGGTGACTTTCTCCCCGGCCCCGTAAAACGGTTCCGCGGCAATCCGTGTCTCTGCGAAATCGCCTTTCATGGTCAAAAAATTAAATTCCAGGCTGTCCCCGGTCAGCCGCTGGCTGCCGCGGATCAAAACAACATTACCTTCGGCATACACCATGTTGGATTGGTTGGAAAACTCCATGGAATCACAGAGCAGCGTCACGTCCTCTTTTTTTACCGAGACGTTCCCTTCGGCGATGACTTTATTTTCGTGAATCAAATATTCCACCCGGTCTCCGTTAATTTCAACGGGGGAAACATCCTCTGCCGCAAGGGCGGACAAGGAAAAAGCAAACCCCACGGCCCAAACAATCACCCCACACCCCAATATCAAAACCGGGCTTTTTTTTATCCGCGGGACTTTTAAATAGACCAAAAACTTCATCCTTATTATCAACCGCCGCAATTAAAAATCCGGGTTATCAACGAGTACGCGGGCCCCAAGCAGACCAGCATCATCCCCCAAATGGGCCCTCTTGATCTTAAACATCTCGCCCTGAACGGTCATCGCCCGGGCCCGAATCGTGTCAGAGATTGTTTTAAACAAAAACCGGTGAGCGTTTGCCACCCCTCCCCCGATAATGATCATCTTCGGATTAAGCAAATTAACGACTCCGGTTAAAGCATCCCCGATCATAACCGCCGTTTCGCGCCAAAACGCGAGGGCCTTCGGGTCTTTGCAGGAGGCCAAGCAGGAAACCTGTTCCAGGGTCATCGTTTTGTCCCGAAAGAGCTTCCTGGCGTTTTTCAGCAAAACGGTGTTCCCTACATAACGCTCGAAGCAGGCATATCCTCCGCAATTGCACGGGGGCCCTTTCCTTCCAAGCGGCATGTGCCCGATCTCTCCTGCCGCAAAACCCTCCCCCCGGTATAAGCGGTTATCCAAAATCAAACCGCTGCCGACACCCGTGCCCAACGTCATGCACACCAGATTCCGGCAACCGATTCCGGCGCCATATTTCCACTCGCCCAACGTAATCAGGTTCACATCATTCTCGATGCGTGCCGGCAGGCCCAACGTATCTTCCATCATGCGTTTCAAAGGAACATTCCGCCATCCGGGGATATTCGGCAAGATTTTCACCACCCCTTTTTCGGTGTCGATCAATCCCGGCAGGCCCATACCTACGCCCAGAATATCAGCCCGGCCACCCGGGCTCTTCTGAATAAGGCTCAAAACAGTATCCACAATAGCCGAAAACAGCAAACTCTTTTTTGATATATACTTACGGGTCTCCACGCGGGCTCTTGCAAGGATCTGTCCCTGCATATCAACAAGGCCGCATTTCGTGTTTGTACCGCCGACGTCAATTCCTATAATAATCTTATTCATAGTAATATTTTATAATAAGAAAAATTGCCTTCATTCTACACGATTTCTAAAAGGGATTCAAGGTGAAAAGCAAGGAAGGATAAATATCTCCGTGCCGATTATCCCTGGCAAACCAGGCGGGACAACCGGAAAAGGCGGCACCGAAAGACAAGGCCCCCGGCCAAATAACCGGAACCCGAGACTTTTCCGCGTCACTCTTTTTCATCATAAATCCCGAAAACACAAACCTTGTTCCGCCCCATTTTCTTGGCCCGGTAAAGCGCCCAGTCCGCCTTGTCGATCAACTCCGGCACGTTCTTCCCATCGGCCGGATAACAAGCAACACCGATGCTGACCGTTAATCGTACTTTTGTATCATACGCTTTGACCACTGTTTTTTCAACCGCCTGCCGCATACGTTCCGCCACATATTGCGCCCCGCTGCCATCCGCATCCGGAAGCACCACACAAAATTCCTCCCCCCCATACCGTCCGACAATATCAATCTCACGGATATTCTCCTGAATAATCCCGGCCACATTTCTTAATATCTGATCTCCGGTCAAATGTCCGTATTGATCATTAAAGTGTTTAAAATAATCCACATCAATCATCAGGAACGCAATCGGGATCTTCTGCGTACGAGCCCGGAGAAGCTCCTCCCGAAACCGCTCCAAAATATACCGGCGCGTATGCACCCCGGTTAAACTGTCTGTTATGGCCAGGGACTCCACCTGCCGGTACAAACGGTCCCGCCGAATCACCATGGCTAACTGATGCGCCAGGATTGTCGCTTTTTCAAGCCCTTCCGTAGAACATCCTTTAAGAAGCAAATACCCCAAAAGCTGCTGCTGAGCCATCAGGGGGATAACGGACACGCCTGGTGTTTCCCGGATATGATTCATATCTTCCGCCTCCGGGAGCACAAACCGGCAATCTTCGCAAGGGACACTGTCCGACAATTTACCCTTAAAAATACGGATGGAATCCTCTTCGCTGAAATTCTTGGTCAGCTCCTTCGTCATATCATACAAAGTAAAAATCTCCTGGGCTTCCTCGGCAAAATTCACTTTTTCCTCATCAATCTCCCTCTTTTTCTGCTGCAAAGAATTGAAATAACGCCGGGCTTCCAGGACATCGATCGTGCATTTATGCTGAAAAGACTCATGCATACGCCGCAGGACGAACAAAACAAAGGCAAAATATACCACGGCAGAAAACGACTCTATGTAAGTAAAAGGCATCATCACGATCACCTCGATCCACAGAATTTAAAGGGCCGAAGGGCAAACACGGTTCCGTCCCAGGGCCTTGGCCCTATACATGGCCATATCCGCCTTCCCCACAAGGTCTTCCTTCAGTTGAGCGTCATCCGGGAATGTTGCCACGCCAATGGAAACCGTCATATGGGTTTTTTCCCGGCGCAACACGACCGGATGATTTTGAACCCTTTCCCGGAATGTCTCCGCTAAAGCCACCGCTTCGTCCTTCGGGCAATCAGGCAACAGCACCGCGAACTCCTCCCCGCCATACCGGCAGATAAAATACTTCGGCGAGGCAAAAATCTCCCTCAAAATCTGACCTATCGTTTTCAGCACAATGTCCCCGGCCGGGTGGCCGTAGCGGTCATTATATTGTTTGAATTCATCGAGGTCCACCATCAGAAACGAAAGCGGTTGCTGGCGCTTCAGTTGCCTGGATATCTCCTGTCCGATCCTATCCAAAAAATGCCGCCGCAAAAACAACCCTGTCAGGCTGTCCCGGATGGCCAAGTCTTCAATCCGTTCATACAACTGGGCGTTTTCAACCGCCATGGCCCCCAGGTCTGCGATCGTGTTCAGTAGCCGGACATCCTCCGTCGTAAAATAATTCTCACGCGTGCTGTCCACCCGTAAAATACCGACCGCTTTGGCCCCCAGGCACAGCGGGACGCTCATCAAAGACCGGACCGCCCGGGAACGGTCTCCTTCCAGTTTATCCGCATCAAACCTGAAATCTGTCCTGGTATCCTCGATCAACAACGGCTTTAAAGTCTTAACAACCCACTGGTCATAGAGATCGCCTTTTTTCGCTTCAATGTTAACGCTCATTTCGCCTTTTTGAGAGGACGACAGGCCTAATTCACCGGTTCGGGAATGAAAAAGATACAAAATAACAGTCGCGTCCTTGTCTCCGAAAAATTTATTAACTTCCGAAGAGAGGACCGAGGATGTTTCCTGCAACGTAAAGCTGACACATAATTTCTCGGTAAGCCCCTTCAACTGGGAATAGTTCAGGATCTTCTTGCAATAAGATTCAATACTGATCCATTCCCGGTTCATGTCCTCCTCCAGAAGATTAGCCTTCTCCGTCATGTCCTGTTTCTGAAGGTCAACACTGGCGCGGCGATGCGTCATGTCTTGGTAAATGTAGAAGAGATACAGCAGGCTTGCCAACAGGCCCGCAACCAGGAGGTAAAAGAAAGCGGGATGATACAGAGCAGCATAGACAAAAAAACCTATAAGAGGCAGGGATACTGAGGTAAGATAAAAAAACCGTTGATTATATAATTGTTTCTTCAGTGTCCTTATCAAAAAAGTGCACCTTGCTCATATCAAAAACCAGATCCATATCACGGTTGACCTCTGGGCGGTCATGAGCGCCGACCCGGGCGAGAAACGTATTTTTCCCGGAATTAAGATACAAATACACTTCCGAGCCCATCGGTTCAACCACTTCACAGGTTGCCTTGATCGTGTTCTCGGGAGACGCTTCAGATACAAACAGTTTATCATAAATATCTTCCGCCCGTATCCCGAAAACAACATTTTTGCCCTGATACGGAGCGATAGACTTATGCATCTCTTCCACAATTTTAATATGGAACTTCCCTTCGTCAAAATAATACCGGCGATCCTTTTTGATAATACGGCCTTCCATCAAATTAATCGGCGGCGACCCGATGAAACTGGCCACAAATTTATTGGCCGGTTTGTCATAAATCGTTATCGGATCCGCGCACTGCTGAATTTTACCTTTACGCATAACGGCAATCCGGTCCCCCAGGGTCATGGCTTCAACCTGATCATGCGTGACATAAACAAACGTGGTCTGCAGCCGCATCCGCAGCTTATGTATTTCCGTGCGCATCAAAACCCGCATTTTGGCGTCTAAGTTGCTAAGAGGTTCGTCAAACAAAAACACTTCCGGCTTACGGACAATCGCCCGGCCCAAGGCCACGCGCTGCCGCTCCCCGCCGGAAAGCTGGCGCGGCTTGCGTTCCAGATAGGTTTTGATCCCTAATATTTCCGCCGCTTCGTGAACCCGGCGGGTAATTTCAGTCTTGGGATATTTTCTTAACCGGAGGCCAAAAGCCATATTTTCAAAAACCGTCATATGCGGATAAAGGGCATAATTCTGAAAAACCATAGCAATATTGCGGTCTTTCGCCGGGACATCATTGACAAGCCGGTCTCCAATCCAAATATTCCCTTCAGAGATATCTTCCAGTCCCGCGATCATCCGCAGGGTCGTGGACTTCCCGCATCCCGAAGGCCCCACCAGAACAAGAAACTCCTTGTTTTCGATACCCAGGGAAACATTATCAACGGCTTTGACCCCGCCTTTATATATTTTGCTAACATCTTTAATGCTAATCTGTGCCATGACATAATCCTTTTAAGTTAAAGACGTGGTTCCTATTCTATTAAAAAAAATAAAATCTTGCAACTTTTTATTTTAGAAGAGTTAAGAATCATTCCGGCAGTACTGAATCAACTGGGTCAGAACCTGTTTCATATCTTTGCGGTCGGTAATCATATCAATCAACCCGTGTTCCAAAAGAAATTCCGATCGCTGAAATCCCTCAGGAAGTTTTTGCCGAATTGTCTGCTCAATAACTCTGGGGCCGGTAAACCCTATCAGGGCCTTAGGTTCCGCTATAATAACATCGCCGATCCCCGCGAAAGAGGCCATTATTCCTGCCATCGTCGGGTTCGTCAGCACGGAGACATACAACAAACCCGCTTCATGATGCTTCGCCAGGGCCGCGCAGGTCTTGGCCATCTGCATCAAAGAATACAGTCCTTCATACATCCTGGCCCCGCCGCCGGAACCGGACACAATAACCACTGGCAGTCGCTGGCGCGTGCCATACTCAATCGCGCGCGTAATCCGTTCTCCCACCACCGACCCCATGGACCCCATGATAAAACGGGAATCGGTCACGCAAAGAACCAGAGGTTGCCCGTTCATATCTCCGGTCCCCGTAATCACGGCGTCTTTAAGGCCCGTGCTCTTAGTATCGCTCGCCAGCTTTTCCAAATAGGTCTTGGGTCCCTTGAATTCTAAGGGGTCCATGGAAAGAAGCTGCGAGTCAAATTCCTGAAATGTTCCGGTGTCTGTTAAAAGATCTATACGTTGCTGAGCTGTTAGAGGGAAATGGTGGCGACATTTTGGGCACACGTTCAAATTATCCTGAAGGGCTTTGACATAGGTAGGAGACTGGCATTCCGGGCATTTCGACCAAATCCCTTCCGGAATATTTTTTTTCTTCACACTGATGAGAGTGTATCGCTTTTTGCCGAACAAGGACATAATATCTGCTCTGCTTCCCACATCAATTAATGAATTTTATGGATCGTTAGCCCGGACAGCACTTTGGGGTAGAAATACGTTGTTTTAGGAGGCATTTTTTCGCCCTGAAGCGCAATAGCTTTCAGTTGCTGAATCTTAACCGGATTCATAATAAAACTCGCCTCGGCCAGCCTCGCATCCACATCATGAGTCGCGCGGGCCAGATCATGGGTGTACACAATATCTTCCGAAGCCACTCCCGCCCGGTCAAGTATAAAATGCTTTAGGATCGTGGCGTCCAAACGGCGGAATTCCTCGGACCCGTCCTGAATATATTTATCGATAAGCGACGGATTCCTCAAACGTAACAACCTGATGTTGTCGGCGGTATACAAACCGAACGCATGTTCATTCTTCCCGGCTTTCGCCAGTCGGATACTCAAATCTTCCTTAGTCTTGAATTTGTCAATGCGAAACAGTTCTTCCAGGCATTCTGTTTTCAGGGATATTTTTTTGATAATCCGATGCATCGGAAAAATTTTCAGATCCCGGGAACCGATATCCGTTAAATACGTCATCACGAAATTAAAAGGCTCTTCCCCGGTATAATGCGGCACCTTTTCCCTCATTTGCTTCCGCAGCTCTTTCGCCACCTCATAACGATGATGGCCGTCAGCGATAAACAACGGCTGGCCCGACAAGGCCTCAACGATCTTCTGAACTAGGCCGGGTTCGCTCAACCGCCATACCGTATGATGAACGCCATCGTCATCTTCAACGTCAATCATCGGTTCAGTAGAAGCCACTTTCTCGAGAAAAATTGTGTTGACTCTTTTTGTTCTATCGGAAAAACACACAAAAATCGGGCTAAGATTTGCTGAGAGGCTCTTCCACAGCTTCAAACGGTCTTCTTTGGCTTTCGAATGGGTATTTTCGTGCGGGAATATCTTGGCGTCCTGGTCATCATGGATTCTCATCAGGGCAATAAAACCCAGCCGGCTGTGTTTTTCCCCCATGACTCTATATTCTTGCTTATAATAATAAATACTGGGGTGCTCATCTTCAATCAAAATGCCGTCCTGTTGCCATTGCTGAAAAAGGTCCTTCGCCCGGCTGTATTTATTGGAATTCCGATCGTCCTCCGGTTGGTCCTTCCCCAGGATAATGCGGACAAAATTGTACTCACTTTCGTTACAATACGCTGTCTGTTGTTCCGGGGAAATCACATCATAAGGCGGGCATACGACTTTTGATAAATCCCCCAATTTTATTTTGTTGTAATAAAGGGCTTTAAAAGGTTGTATTTCACTCATAGGTATTTAAAAAACATCCTTCTTAAAAGGAGCATCTCCTTTCTTCCATTTAAATAGAGATACCGCTTGTTTTTTTTAGCAGAACTAACATGTCATAATAGCAAAATAACGCCTTTATGGGAATTGATTTCTATGAAATTTCGTTGTCGTTGCTTATGGAAAAAATTGTTACCGGATGCAATAGGCCAGCCCTGTTTATACACCAGGGGATTAAGTGGAAACATGGGGGAGCCATGGGATCAGCGGTGGGCCATCCCATCATAACATATTATCATTCTTGGAGTTAAGAGAATATCGTCCTTTCTCCACCAAATTCCAAAAAGGCTAGCAGGCTCCATCGCACGGACAGGAACACGAAGAGGTTTTTCCGCCCTCAACCGGACATTTTTTTTGGGCGGGTTGCCGCTTATAATCCGTTTCAAAAAAGCCGTTTCCCTTGAAAATAATTCCGCTGCCGGCTCCAATCAAGCGCTGGAGGGAGTCTTGCCCGCATTGAGGACACCGCGTCAGCTTAGCATCGGTAATCGCCTGCATGATTTCCATCCGTTCTCCACAATGGGCGCATTCATACTGGTACGTTGGCATAATTTTTCACCTCATGTTATTTAAACACGCTTTTAATTTTTTCCTTTAATGAATCATTTCCCTTGGGCATATCATGCCCGCTTATGCGCGCGTACTCTTCCAGTAAACGACGCTGCTCCGCGTTCAAACGAGTCGGGACCTGAATCATCACCTTGACAAACTGGTCTCCCGGCGACCCGCCATGCACATCAGGCATGCCTTTTCCCTTTAAACGAAAAATCTTGCCGCTCTGCGTCCCCGCTGGAATTTTCATCACGACCTGGCCATTCAGGGTCGGCACGTCCTCTTCTCCCCCGAGGGCTGCGGTCACGAAGCTGATAGGGAGCTGGCAATAAATATCCCGACCGTCTCTTTCAAAATCCGGGTGCGGCTTAACGGCAATATATAAATAAAGATCTCCCGCCCCGGCACTGCCCACCTCTCCTTCTCCACGCACCCGCAAACGGCTGTCATTATCCACACCCGCAGGGATATTAACATCAATGTTTCTTGTGACGCGGATCGTCGTGCGCCCCTGGCATTGCGGGCAGACCGTTTCAATGATTTTCCCCTGCCCCCGGCAGGTGCCGCATGTTTGGGCCATACGGAAAAAACCGCTGGTCATAAACACCTGGCCCTGGCCACCGCAGGTCGGGCAGGATTTAGGCTGCGTTCCTGGCTTGGCGCCGCTGCCGTTACAATGCGTACAAATTTCTTCCCGGGGAACCTGAATTTTTTTATGAACACCGCTAAAGGCCTCCTCAAGGGAAATATTCACTTCGTACTGGATATCCCGGCCCCGCCTGGCCCGCCCCCGGCGGCCCCCAGATCCCGCCCCCCCGAAAATATCTCCAAAAAGGGACTCCCCGAAAAACTGGCCGAAAACATCACCCAGCCCACCTTCGCCAAAAATACTGCTAAAGTCCGCGCCGCGGAAAATATCTTCAGTGGTGTACCGCTGGTCAATCCCCGCATGGCCATACTGATCATACATCTGCCGTTTCTGCGGATCGGACAAAACCGCGTAGGCCTCGGAAATTTCCTTGAATTTTTCTTCGGCCTCTTTTTTCTTTTCCTGCGGCACGCGGTCCGGATGGTTCCGCAACGCCAATGACCGGTAAGCCTTCTTCACCTGTTGAGGGCTGGCATCTTTGGGTATTCCAAGAATTTCATAATAATCTTTTTTCATAATAACCTCAAAATAATTCACGGGAGAACCGCTGAGACGCCAAAAGCAAAACGCCTTCTTCCCTAATAAAATAACTCAAAAAACTCTCTAAGCAACCCCGGCAAGATCAAAACCGGCACACGCTTTATTTGCTATCATCTTCCGCTTTAAAATCAGCATCAATGACATCATCCTTGCTCCCGCCAGCAGACCCCTCTTTTTGAGAAGAACCGCCCTGGCCCCGGGGCTTCGCTTCAGGCTGGGGCTCCTCCGTCCCTTGAGCCGCCTGCTGGGACGCCGTGGCCTTATAAATTTCTTCCGCCAGCTTATGACTCACCTTCTGCAAGGATTCCATCCCCGCCTTGATTTTCTCCAAGTCGTGACTCTTCACGGATTCCTTAAGCCGGCCAATTTCCTTTTCAATATTCTCCTTATCCCCGGCCGGAATTTTCTCGCCGTAATCCTTCAAAGACTTCTCCGTCGAATAAATCAGGCTGTTCGCCTGATTGACCACCTCGACCTCTTCTTTCTTCTTCTTGTCTTCTCCCGCGTACTTCTCGGCTTCTTTGACCATGCGGTCGATCTCGTCCTCTGATAATTTCGTCGGGGCGGTAATCCGGATCGACTGTTCCTTACCGGTGCCTTTATCCTTGGCCGACACGTGAACGATCCCGTCCGTATCAATGTCAAACGTCACTTCCACCTGAGGCACCCCTCGGGGAGCCGGAGGTATCCCGACCAGATCAAAACGGCCCAGTTCCGTATTATCATTGGCCATCTGCCGTTCTCCCTGCAGGACGCGAATGGTGACCGCCGGCTGATTATCTTCCGCCGTAGAAAAAACCTGGCTCTTTTTCGTAGGGATGGTGGTGTTACGTTCAATCAGTTTCGTAAAAACGCCCCCCAGGGTTTCAATCCCCAGCGAAAGGGGCGTCACGTCCAATAACAACACTTCCTTAGCCTCGCCTCTCACAATACCTGCCTGGATCGCCGCGCCCAAAGCCACGCATTCCATCGGATCAATCCCACGCTCGATCTTCTGGCCCACTTCTTTCTCAACGAACTGCTGAATGATCGGCATACGGGTCGGTCCACCGACAAGGATAATCCGGTCAATTTTCACCTGTTCCCCCAGCTTGCCGCTGGCATCCTTAAGCGCCTGGATAATAGGACCGCGGCAGCGCTCAACGATGCTGCTGATCAGGCTCTCGAGCTTCGCCCGCTCAATGGTCATGTTCAAATGTTTCGGGCCTGTCTGATCCGCCGTGATGAACGGCAAATTGATATCCGTAGAAATCGTGCTGGACAACTCGACCTTGGCTTTTTCCGCCGCTTCCCGCAGCCGCTGAAAAGCCATCTTATCTTTGCCCAGATCAATCCCGGATTCCTTCTTAAATTCTCCCGTAATATAGTCAATAAGCAGGTTATCCATGTCCGTCCCGCCCAGATTGTTATCTCCGCTGGTGGACAAAACCTCGAACGTCGCGGCCTTGCTCTCTTCATCCCACCCCATCTCCAGCACCGTAACATCCAGCGTTCCTCCGCCGAAATCAAAGACCATGATCTTCTGCTCTTTACCGGCTTTATCCAGGCCGTACGCCAGGCAGGCTGCTGTAGGCTCATTAATGATCCGCAGTACTTTCAGACCGGCGATTTCCCCGGCATCCTTCGTAGCTTGACGCTGATTATCATTAAAGTACGCCGGAACGGTGATCACCGCTTCTTCAACAGGTTCACCAAGATATTTCTCGGCATCGACCTTAATTTTCTGCAGGATAAACGCGCTGATCTGCTGGGCGGTAAACTCTTTATCCCACACCTTAAATTTATGATTGGTCCCCATTTTGCGTTTGGCCGCGTAAATCGTCCCCTCTGAATTAATCGGAGCCTGCCGCCGGGCAGGTTCGCCCACCAGCCGCTGACCTTCTTTCGTGAATGCGACAAAAGACGGGAACGCTTTGCCCGAGGCCACCCCGGCCCCCTCCGCAGATGGGATAATCGCCGGACGCCCACCTTCCAAAACGGCTGCCGCCGAATTAGATGTACCCAAATCAATTCCAATTGCTTTTGCCATAATATCGTCCCTCCGTATTACGTTAAATCTTCGTTATTTTCTGAAATCTTCCCTTCGGCCTCTTCCGCCGGCCGCTCTTCCGGAACATCCGGCCGGGCGGTTTTTTCGACCGCAACCTTAACCTTGGCGGTCCGGATCACCCGGTCCCCCAAGGAATACCCTTTTTGAAATTCCTCAACCACCTGAACGCCTTTCACCTCATCGCTTTCCACCTGCATAAGGATTTCATGGTAATGCGGGTCGAATTTCTGGCCAACCGCTTCCATCGGCTTGACGGAATAATTCTTTAACATATCCCGCACCCTGGCCATAACCATTTCGACCCCTTTAAGAAAGGCTTTATAATCCTGATGCTGCGCACGCGCCGCGTCAACGGTCCGGTCCAGGTCATCGAGGATCGACAGAAAATCAACAAGAAGCCGCTCATTGGCATATTTCACATACTCGATCCGCTCCCTTTCATACCGTTTACGCGTATTTTCAAATTCCGCGCAAAGGCGGATATATTTGTCCCGAGTCTCCTGCAGCTGCGCCTTTAACAACGCGCTGTTATCCGCCGCTGCCGCTTCTATTTTCGTATCTTGCGCTGTTTCCCCTTGGGCCTTTTCAGGGGACGGGTTTTCCTGACCTACAGGGTGATCAGCCGAAGCTTGACTTTTCTTTTTATTTTCAAACATATTTCCAATCCCTTTAGAAATCACATTATTTCTTCAATCACGCTTTTTAAATAATCCAAAGCCGAAACGACACGCGCATAATCCATTCGCTGGGGCCCCAAGACAGCAATGCGGCCACAGGCACCGAGTGAAGTTCTGAAGCTCGAAACCGCCAAGGCACAGGAATCAGAAATACTTTCACATGCAATTTCGCTTCCGATTAAAATTTTCACCTTTTTTTCCAATTCCTGATTGATAATCGACAGCAACCGCTCTTTTTCTTCCAAAATAACCAAAATCCCCCGGATTTTCTGGATATCCTGGTATTCCGGATATGTCACGACATAATTTGTGCCACGGCAAAACAGTCGCCCCTGCCAGCAATCTACGGACACAATACTGGTATAATGCGTCATATCTGAAAGCAGTTGCGACGTTTTCTCCAGCAATGCTTCCAAATCCTTGACGCCCTGGTCATATTCCTCCTTAATGCGGGCTTTTTCCTCCTCGAGAAGCTTTATTTCAAACATTAAATTGTCCACATAAAACCGGTACCCATCCTGGGTGGGAATCCTCCCGGCAGAAACATGAGGGTGTGTCAGGAAGCCTTCCTCTTCCAGTTCAGCGAGGATATTCCGGATTGTCGCAGAACTTAAATCCGGCAAATATTCATGAGCGATAAATGAAGAACTGACCGGAGACACGGTTTTGATATATTCATTGACAACAATCCCCAAAACCCTTTCTTTCCTGATCTGGTAGTCAACATTTTTCATGGCAATACCGGTTCCTCAAAATTGTAACTACTTGATATTAATTAAATTTTAACTTTTAGCACTCAGCCTGTGGGATTGCTAGGCGGATATTATAACAAAATTACCATCATTGTCAATAATGTTTTTCTCTCCCCAACCCCCGGTTTTCGGCACATAGAAATTTCTGAAAACCGGGGACAAGAGGACGTCTATCACGTGTTCTTTCGGGTTTTCAAAAGGCTGTCAATAAGGTGGCTGGAACCGACTCCACAGCTAATAATAGACCGCATGGCTTCTTCAACCGAAACCTGAGTCACGAAGACCGTACCTGCCGGAAGATGAAAAATCAGACCGGTTGTGGGATTGGGAGCGGTGGGAACAAAAACCGTGTAGCTCCCGTCCTGGTGTTCATCGGTCACAAAAGCCGTCATTAAGACTCCCGACCCGCCGATGTCCACCAGCGCTACTTTTGAGAAAAAATGCTTCTTCCCTCCCAGTATTTGCAGGACTGTTTCCTTAATCAAATTATACCCAGGGGCAATTTTAAGGAATTTTTCTTCAATCAAGGAATGAACGATCCGCCCCACTCCGGTGCGGACCACGACCCCGACCACAAAACACAAAAGCACGATAACAAGCAGGCCCAGGAAGTCCGCGAGAAGCTCCTTCACGCGAGAATGCGCCACGATCAGATTCGTTATCGGCTGCAATAAACCCGTGATGAAATTAAACAGCCAGCTGAAAACCGTGAACAAAATCGCGACCGGGAGAATCACGGTCAACCCGCCGATAACTGAAGTTTTAAAAAAACGTTTCAATCTGGCAACCATAAGTGGAAACTATGTCCTTGCCTTCATTTCCGTCAATTTAACAATCAAAGGAAGGATCTTTTTTATGTACTCTTCAATAGAAGACACATTCAACTGCAAATTAAGCAGACTGGGTTTAAGCCCCCCACCCGGAGGATGAAAATGCAGGATAACAAAACCTTCAACAACTTCCAGCGACATAACGGGATGCCCTACGGAGTCCCTGTTTTTAAAAGATTCAAATATCTTCTGTATTTTATCGTCGTTTAACACTTCAACCGCCTTAAGCCCGTCATTCGTACTCAATTCAAAATCGCCCAACCCTTTCGGCAAGGGAATACGCGTCAGCGCCTGCGGGTTGGCGACATCCAGGAGAGAATCCAGGCTGGCCCGCATGGACTGCCGGCTGCGTTCTGTAAAATTCAGCGTCAGCGGAAGGGGAGTTTGCGCTTTAAGACAGGCGCGGTGAAGCCTTTTTCCTCCAGAAACGGTTTCCTCAATGTGCTCAAAAACAAAAGGCTTCCCCTCGTATGTGAAATCAATCCGTTGCGGATAGGCGTCATCACCTTGCAACTCTTTTCCCTGACCCAAAAATTTCGCCATAGCTTTAAGATATTTCTTGGCATCATTGGATTTACTAGTATCTTTCTTAATGAAAATAAAAATCACCAGACCGATGATCCCCAGAACAATCAAATTGTTCATACCCTATCCTTTGCCCGTTAAACCACGCCCCAAGCCATACAGGGCGCCGCGCCTAATTTTAAGGGAGATCCACGGGAAAAACAGCCCGGGCGGCCATCCTTAAGCCTTGAAATAATCCAGTTTATGAACGCAAAAAATAACGCGCAAAACGACCACTTTATAAGTATTCCTATTCTATCAAATCATTATAATTTCTCAATATATTATCTAAGGAATCCTGTCACTGTCTTTTAATCACCAGCTCACTCCCATCCGGAGCGACATCCATGTTTACACAATCGCCCTCGGCAACGCCTCCCTTAAGAACCAAGAGGGCTATAGGATCCTGCGCGTATTTCTGCACCACCCGCTTTAAGGGCCTAGCGCCATAAACCGGGTCATATCCTTTCCTGCCCAGCCAGGACAAAGCATCCGGGGTCAGAACAAGTTCAATGCCTTTCCGCGATAATCTTTCCTTGAGAACGCGAATTTGAATATCCACAATCTGCCGGATATCCTCTTTTTTAAGGCGGTTAAAAATAATCTTCTCATCCACTCGGTTCAAAAATTCCGGACGGAACACCGCTTTAAGCGCGTCGTTCATACGGGATTCAATCGCGGAGCTGTTATCAGCGTCGGCAAAAAGCTCGGCCCCGATGTTAGATGTCATGATAATGATCGTATTCCTGAAATTAACGACCCGGCCCTGCCCATCGGTCAGCCGCCCGTCATCCAGGATCTGCAGCAAAGCGTTGAAAACATCATGGTGAGCTTTTTCGATTTCATCAAAAAGCACAACCGTATACGGCCGGCGCCGAACCGCTTCCGTGAGTTGCCCTCCTTCATCGTAACCGACATACCCCGGCGGGGCCCCGATCAGCCTGGACACGCTGTGCTTTTCCATATATTCGCTCATATCAATCCGGATCAGCGCCTCCGGGTCGTCGAACAAAAACCACGCCAGCGATTTGGCCAGTTCAGTTTTTCCGACGCCCGTGGGTCCCGCAAAAATAAACGAGCCAAGCGGACGGTGCGGGTCACTCAGGCCCGTGCGGGAGCGACGGATGGCTGCTGCGACCAAATCCACCGCCTGTTCCTGCCCCACAATCCGGGATCGCAGACTCTCTTCCATATGGATTAATTTTTCCGTCTCTCCTTCCATCAGCTTGGAGAGAGGGATATTGGTCCAATGGGACACAATTTCCGCGATATCCTGATCATCCACCTCTTCCTTTAAAAGCGCGCCGTTCGCCTGCATGGCGGACAAAGCACGGTTTTCTTCCTGTAATCTTTTCTCCAGATCCACGATAATCCCATAACGGATTTCCGCGACTTTCCCCAAATTCCCCTCTTTTTCAAAACGGACTTCCTCGCTCTTCTGCCGGTCGATTTCCGCTTTAATCGACTGAATTTTATGGATGGATTCTTTTTCGGCTTCCCAGCGCAACCGCAACTTTTTATTCCCCTCTTTCAGGCCGGCCAAGTCTTCATCCAGCGCCTGCAGGCGTTTGACCGAGGCCTCATCCTTCTCCTTCTTTAACGCCTGCCGTTCTATTTCCAGCTGCCGGATGCGGCGCTCATTGACGTCAAGTTCCTGAGGCATGCTGTCGATTTCGATACGCAGCCGCGACGCCGCCTCATCGATAAGATCGATGGCTTTGTCCGGCAAAAACCGTTCCGTGATATACCGCTGAGATAAATTCGCGGAGGCAATCAAAGCCGCGTCCTGAATACGGACCCCGTGATGGACCTCGTAACGTTCTTTCAGCCCCCGCAAAATCGCGATCGTGTCTTCCACAGACGGCTCATTAACAATCACGGGCTGAAACCGTCGCTCCAAGGCCGCGTCTTTCTCAATATATTTACGATATTCATCCAGGGTAGTTGCCCCCACGCAACGCAGAGCCCCCCGGGCCAACGCGGGTTTTAATAAATTGGAGGCGTCAATGGCCCCTTCCGCCTTCCCGGTTCCGACAATGGTGTGAAGTTCATCAATAAAGAGGACCACCTCGCCATTACGGTTCTCCACGTCTTTCAATACGGCTTTTAACCGGTCTTCGAATTCTCCCCGGTATTTAGCCCCGGCGATCAACGCCCCCATATCGAGGGTAATCACTTTTTTGTTTTTTAAGCCCTCCGGAACGTCCCCGGAAAAAATCCTCTGCGCCAGCCCCTCGGCGATAGCGGTCTTACCCACGCCCGGCTCACCAATCAGGACAGGGTTATTCTTCGTTCTCCGGGATAAAACCTGGATCACCCGCCGTATCTCCGCATCACGCCCGATCACCGGGTCCAATTTCCTTTCCCTCGCTAAAGCCGTTAGGTCCCGCCCATAGCGCTCCAATGCCTGATATTTCTCCTCGGGATTGGCATCCGTGACCTGCTGTCCTCCCCGGATCTCCCGCAAAACACGCAGGATGTCATCCTCTGAAACGCCGTGTTTCCTCAGTGCCCGGGCCAGGGAATTATTTCCCTCCCGGTACAGCACAAGCAGAATATGCTCCTGAGAAGCATACTCATCTTTCATCTGCCCCGCGGCCTTAACGGCCTGAGACAAAATTTTGTTCATCTCGGCTGACAAAAAAGGCGGCTGTCCTTCCACCCGGGGCTTTTTGCTTAATTCCTTCTCACAGGTTTCCGACACGGCGTCCGGCGGAACACTCAACCGTTTAAGGATTGCAGGGACGACCCCATCCTTTTCCTGCAGAAAGGCCATAATCACATGCTCGGCGTCAATCTGCTGATGCTGCAATTCTCCAGCCAGCTCAACCGCCTTTTGCAAAGATTCCTGATTTTTAATCGTAAATTTGTTTAAGGGCAACATGTCCGCCTCATTTCTTTAAAATCAGAAGGATCAATTCGCATTTCTAGTTTACACTCCCTCTGGTCGTGTATTAAAACCAACATCCTTCGGCTCGTTCGCTTGGGCTCTCTCGCACCGAAGGATCAATTCGCATTTCTAGTTTACACTCCCTCTGGTCGTGTAAACTAAATGCTCATTGAAATACTGCCGGCGGCCTGGGAATGACCGGGCCATTCCCAGGATCACCTTTGCATGAAAATTAACACCTTATCATTCTTTAATTTCCACGCGCCGCTCTTTAGACTCCTTCGATTTCGGGAGCACAATTTCAAGCACTCCTTCCTTATATTTCGCCTCAACGCCAGCGGCGTCGACATCCGAATCTAAAACAATCCGGCGCTCAAAGGCTCCGCAAAAGCGCTCGATTCTCCGGTAGACTTCCTCTTCGAGAGACTTTTCCTGCTTTCGTTCTCCGCTGACCGTTAACACATTGCGGTCCAAAAATATCTGAATATCTTCCTTCTTCAGTCCAGGGATATCCGCTTTAACAATGACTTTTTCGTTATTTTTTATGACATCCAAAGCCGGAGAAACGTTCCCGTTCCCTGCGTCGCCTTCCTTTATTAAAGGAAAAAATGACAGGCCGAAAAACGGGTGCCCCCAGTCAAAGACGTCATTCCCGAGTTCTGATTGTAATTTTCTCCATTTTATAAGTGACATGGCAACCTCCTTTGTTTATTGATTTGTTAGCACACTCGCCCCAAGAGTGCTATTTTAAAAACAAAAAAAATTATTCTTCTTTATCCCGGTCTAAAATAATTTGTATTCCGCTGATATTAACTTTTTTAATAAACAATAAATATCGAATATAATTCAATTTCTTTATCTGCTCCTTGGAATAACAGCGGGTCTTTTTTCCAATCCTCTCCGGGCAAACGATTCCTCTTTCATCCAGTTTTCTTAATGTCCATATAGGGATATGAACCATTTCACTGACTACGCTGATGATAAATAACGGCTCGGTGGGATTAATTTCAACATCAAAATTATCAGGATAGCTTTTATCCATTTTTACCCCTCCGTTAATCTCGCAAAAAATATAACATGATCTAATTATCATGTCAAGAATATATAACTAAAATAATTATATTTTCTAACCAGCTATAACATCTTATATGGTAAAGACTTATTTCTATTCTTTGCCGGGGATCTGACTATTATAATAAACAGAGGCTATTTTGGATGGAATAGACGCGCGAAGATAAATAACTTCATTATAATATTTCACTGCAAAAACTTGACCTTCGGCATAAGCCCGATGCACCAGGTCCATGCGGGATATAGGCAAAGTGACCTCAACTTCCGTGACAAAATCTCCGAGCAGTCGCTGCACCGTCCTCAACAGTTCCTCCACCTGTTCTCCTGTCCTAGCTGAAATCGCGACAGGATGCTGACAACTGCTCTTCAATTCACTCAACCACGCCCGGTCGTCAATAAGGTCAATCTTGTTCAATACCGTTATAATCGGCTTTTGGTCCGCCCCCAGTTCTTTTAAAACATCCAACACGGCATTATGCCGGTTCCGAAAATGAACATCGCCGACATCCAGGACCAAAAGAAGCATGTCGGCAAAAAACACCTCTTCAAGCGTGGCCTTAAAAGATTCAATCAAATTGTGCGGCAAATTATGCATAAACCCAACGGTGTCGGAAAGGATCACCTTCTGCCGGTTGGGCAGGACACATTGCCGGGACAGCGAATCCAGCGTCGTGAACAGCCCGTCCCTGACGACCTGCTGGGCGCCGGTCAATCGGTTTAACAGCGTTGACTTCCCGGCGTTGGTATACCCCACAAGCGATATGAGAGGCAGAGACTGATCCCTCCGCTTCTTTCTCTTAGTCGCACGGTTAAGAGAGACTTCCTTTAAATTTTTCTTTAGTTTTACAATCCGTTCCCCGATACGGCGACGATCCACTTCCAATTTGGTTTCTCCCGGCCCCAGCGTTCCGATGCCACCTCCCAGCCGGGAAAGAGCGATTCCTTTACCGACAAGCCGGGGAAGCAGATACTCCAGTTGCGCCAGTTCCACCTGCATTTTGCCTTCCTGGCTCGTGGCATGGCGCGCGAAAATATCAAGGATCAATTGGGTACGATCAATGGTTTTAACCTTAAGAATCTCCTCCAGGTTGCGCTGCTGACTCCCTTTCAAATCATGGCTGAACACGATCGTATCCACCTCAAGCTGAGCGCAAAGCGCGGCCAATTCCTGAACTTTCCCCTCCCCCAAAAAATAAGCTGCCGTCGGTCTTTCCAGCCTGCAAAGCAAGGTCTCCACAACATCCCCGTAACAGGCCAACACCAGTTCTTCCATTTCCCGGGCCACCTCATGGATCTGCCACCCCCGGGTCAGTTCATAATCGATCACGACCAAAAAAACTCTTTCTTTTCCGCCAGCCATATACCCACACCTCTGTTTTATGATTCTTTCAATTTCCGGCCTTCCATCCGTCCGGCGGACAAACAGCCGTCCTGATATGCTCCGCCACGTCTCCCGCCGTCATGCCCTCGCGGATATCAACCCACTGAAGCCGCCTTTCCTTGCGAAACCACGTCAGCTGGCGTTTGGCGTAATGCCGGGTATGGAGTTTCATTAAATACCGGGCCCGGTCTTCCCCGTACTCCCGGTTCAAATACCCGGCGACTTCGCTAACACCGATAATCCGTCTCGCCGTTGGGCTTAAAGAACGCCGCAGCAAACGGCGGATTTCCTCAACCAGACCCTCTTCGAACATCTCGTCGGTTCTGGCATGGATACGGCCGTACAATGCCTCCCGAGAGCGATTAAGCGCGACCAATGTCATGCCATGACGCCCCCAGAGACCCGCCCTTTCTTGTTGAAGTTGTGAAAAAGGTTTAGCCATCGACCGGCAGATTTCCAGGGCGCGGATGATCCTTCGCACATCATGCGGATGAATTTTCCGGGCGGCAACCGGATCCCGCTCCTCTAATTCCTTAAAAAGCACCCCGGCCCCCTCGGATTCCAAACACTGCCACAGTTCGTCCCTCAGGTATTGTTGTTTCGGCGCCCCCAGGAAAATACCATCCAATAAAACCTGCATGTACATTCCGCTGCCGCCGGTAACAATCGCTGTTTTGTGCCGGGAATGAATATCCCGAATCGCCCGCCCCGCCAGGTCGTTATAAGCAGCGACATCAAACTCCTCTTCGACATCCCGGATATCAATCAGGTGATGCGGAATGCGGGCCAGGATATCCCGCGAAGGCTTGTTTGTGGCGATATTGACATCCCGGTAAACCTGCATGGCGTCGCAAGACACGATTTCCGCCCCTAATTGCTCCGCCAGCAAGCAGGCTACGTCTGTTTTCCCGACCGCCGTCGGGCCGACAATAAAAATAACGTGCTCACAGGACATGCTAAGGATAGATTAAGGCAGGATAGCCCCAGTCGGCTAATTTTGTTTTTAAATTTTTGGCCTCGGGAAGCGTTGTGAAACGCCCTACCCGTACGCGGTAAAAACCGGTGCCGTCCTTGTCAACTGTTTCAACGATATACGCGTATTCCCCCCGGCCCCTCAGTTCCGCGACCAGGGTTTCGGCATGGCCCCTCTGCAGGAAAGATCCGCACTGAACAGAAAAAAACTGTTTTTCCTCTAAAAGCTGCCGGGCGGTCATGGCCTCCATGCTTCCGGGAGCAATTATAATGATCTTATCCAAAGCCCGGCGGGAATCTTCCCATCGGCCCAGTCTCAGGTTCGCCCGGGCGATCTTCAAATAGATCAGCGCTTCCAAATCCCCCCGCGGCTTGTCCCGCAATAAGGCCTCGGCTTTATGCAAAGCCACTTCATACTTTTCCTGAAAAAAATAGGCGTCAACCTCTCCGATCAGAACCCGGCCTTGCAAATGAGGGTCCGGGCTATTATTCAGAATCCGCATGAATATTTCCCGGGCCTTTTCAGGTTGTCCCAGGAACAGTTCACTCAACCCCAAGAAATACATCGCCTCATTTTTCTGAGCGAGCCCAGGTCCAGCGTCCAGGAACTCCTGGGCCAGGACTTTTGCCTCAGCGTAATCTCTCTCAATCACCGCGGTTTCAATGTCCTCCAGCGTGGCGGGAGAAAAGCCGCACAGGGCCACCCCAAAGACGCCTAAAGGCAAAATACACCGGAACACATACAGAAGTAATCGCTTCATGGCGTTTATATTAACAGAAACTCAACGACTTTGCCATTAAAAACAGCATAGATCATGTGTCCGGGCAGGTTTTCCAAGAAGACGGGACTTCCAAACGATTCCGCCTTCGCTGCCGCCACCTCAGCCACAGAACAAACACCCCCCCTACAATCCAGGCTGAAGGCGCCGGGGTGTCAAAATCGTCTTCAAATTCCAGCCCCGCCGCGCTGGCCATTTTCTGCCGCTCCTTCATGCCCAACGTTTTCCATTGAGAACTGCGTTCAACCACGATATGGGACGTCGACGGGATCATGACCCCCCTGGCCTTGCTGTCCCGCACCAAAGCCGGGAGGGCCGACGACAGCCTAGCCGGATTTCTCATCATAAGGGCGTTGTTGACAAAAAGCCCCAGGGCCTCTGCGTAATCAGATTCGAAAGGAATGTTGAGAGATTGTAACGGCATAAATTTATCTTCCAAAGGAGCATAGACCTCATAAGCGGCATGCGGCGTTTGTCCCAAATTCGTGGCTAAGCGCCATTGCGGATCAGCAAAGACCGGAACCCAGGCAATATGCGGGCCATGCTTAACCACAATAATTTCCTTTGTGGCTGCCTCGTTAGCCGGGAAGCCGAGGGAGAAATTTTTTACCCCCGGATCCGGGCCCAAGACATAATACCGGGACTGCTCCGGAATCAAGCCCTGATAAAACGCCATTTCCTCCGGCCCTAAAAGATGGTCTTCCCGGTCTGTTATCACCACAAAAACAGGATACCATTGCCATGTGTTAGGAATCCCGGCCGTCAGCTTAGCCCGGTACATCAATAAAATGTGCTTCATGGCCCGGGTCAGGTCCAGACTTCCCCGGCGGGGGAGCCGGGCCTGTTGAATGACCTGCCGGATCAACGCTGTATCGCCCGGGATAATATAATCCGGGCTTAAAAGTTCAACTTCCAAATTAGCCGCGCTGACCTGAATCAAGTCCGCTCCGGGGAAAACAGCCCCCGCCTTAAGGATTCTCTCCAGGGCGGTGTCCGCGGTCAGCGTTGAACCGGCAGAGAAATCGAGGATAAAATGCAAATAAGGTTTCCGCTGGAAAAACAAAGGGGAATAGGCGGGGTGGGTGAGAAGCATAGCATAATCCCCTCCGGGGCCGCTGCCTGTCAAGGCCATCGGCAGCCTGCCATTATGCACGGGTTCGTCCTGCAAAAAAATCGGGTACTGGCCGATCTTGATAACCGGGACCATCCCCCGGGGATAAGTCAACTCCAGCTCGGCAAGACGGACTTCGTTGTGCCGAAAAGGAAAAATACTCATCTCTATGCGGGTCGGCGACGTATATACAAGCAGCCCCGGGTCGCGGCGCGTCCAGTCCCGAATCATATGATAGACCCAGGTGGCGGTTTCCCTTTCGAACAACCGGCCCGGCACCATTTCCTTGTCCACCTGCAGGCGGAAACCCGTGATCAAGACCCCGGCGGGGATCTCGCATTCCTGAAAAAATTCGGCCGCATCATCCTCGCTGGTGTTTCTCATGGACAACTGCAATCTGGTTACAGTCGTAAATTCTTTCTCTTCACTGGTCCTCTTGAATGAAGACAATATCACCTCCCGGTTGCGCTGTATCTGACGGCGTTGTCCCCCGCCCCGGGAAGACCGGACACGGCCCCACCGGCCGGAGAACGAGGCGGACGCAGGCAACTCCGGCACAGATTCCCCCGTAAAAAGCCTGAACATATATTCAATCTTGTCGTCCGGCAAAACCATGCCGTTAAAAACCACCTGATTATAAAAAGCGGAAATATACGGCAGCCGGGC
Organism: uncultured Planctomycetales bacterium; assembly: GCA_964489065.1. Taxonomy (GTDB): domain Bacteria; phylum Omnitrophota; class Gorgyraeia; order Zapsychrales; family JANLHA01; genus JAGOJP01. The sequence continues at coordinate 407,295 of CAZAXH010000001.1, forward strand.
ACCGGCTTTCATCTTCTTCATTTTGATTAAAATTTCTTTTACCGTACGAACAGATCCTTTAAAACGTTGTGGCCGTTCATAATCAGCGCAATACACATAATCCAATGCCCGCTGGATAGCACCCCGGTCCCTCCCCGCCTCCAGGATCAAATACCCCGGCAATATCAGGCAGGCAAGCAACACCAGGGTTGCCGCTTGTGTCCGCCCTGCCTGAAGCGACCATAACCGGACATCGTCCACAAGGATCTTCGTGTGAATTAAAAATAGCATTAACGGAATCAGAAAAAGGAAACCCAGACCCATCGCGCAAATCGCCAAGAGGGATAAAGGCAAAAAGGGGAGAAAAACAAGAAAAAAATAAACCGTAAAAGGATAGGTCGCGGCCCGGGAGAACACCAGCCAGCCCCGGCGCCGCATCCTCACAAGAGACGGGACAAGCAACACAAGCCCATTAAGGACCGCCAGGACATAAATTCCCCGAGCCTGGAAATCCGCCGGGAACGGGACATGATAATTCAGGAGCAACCCAGCCAAAGGGCCGACGACCGCCACCAGGGCGATCACGGTGTTGTGGATCCACGGGTCTTTTTTTTGATACCAGCCGTAAAATAAAACGCTCAGCCGGATCAGGGCGATGAGTGTGACTAGCGTGATCCCGACGAAAAAAATAATCCCCACAACCGGCGGGAACCAGCCCCATGTCCACCGGACGCACGTCGACAATCCCAGCATGGCCGTGTACCATAAGGCTGGCGCAGCCACCGCGACCAGCAGACTGCGCCCGATATCCGCCCCCCGGTTCAGCCGGGTTTCGAAACACGCCAGCCGCATCGCCGCATAAAACAAACCCGGCATCATAAACGTATATTGCCACAGGATCACCTGCCCTTGATCCAAGGCCCAAGATTCTACCGCACCAGGTATAATATATGTGATCTCCGCTGTCGCAAACCACAAATAAGCGATATGAGACAAAAGAAAAACCCAATTCCATACCCAGGGGACCTCAAGGTATCCGCTCCGTTTCCAAGAAAAAAGCAGAGCTCCGCATAACACGATCAACAATATTTCACTGCCCCCCAGCATCGCTGCCGCCGCCAGATTTTGAGGGAGGACTTCTTCCCGGATGATCCAAAAGGAAAAACAATTCAGCACAAACAATATGCTCTGGGGAAGGATAAAAACCCAAAAGAGCATCATGATTTTCTTAAAAGGGCCTGGTAAAACAGATTCCCGGGCGTCATTGTTCATAAAAACCAAACCTTTCCGTCACTAAATGACTCAAAATAAGGACACCTAAAAAAACAGCGATTCCAACCGCCATGTGGATCACCGGCTGAAAATAAGCCGGGAAAAGCGCCCGGCTCAGACACGCAACATGGTAGGCACACGTCATCCGGGCGGCGTTGGCAAAAATGGTCGTCAGATAAACCATGGGGATCACCCAAAAGGCCGCTTTCCAGGCCCGGCGCCGGGGACCGCCCCGGGCAATAACCATCAGCGTATAAAAACCCAGCAACGCAAAAAACCCAAACCCGCTACAACCCTGCGTCACATGAATCGGGCAGGGTTCCAGGAGAATCCATACTTCCCCACCCTGATCCGGCGTAATCCCGGCGCCATGAAACACGGCGGTCAGCCAAGCCGACGGGTAAGCGAATAAATTGTAAATCAAATGTATCAAACAGCCGTCCTCTCTTTAAATTCCGGACCCCGGCCCGATCATTTTCATCTTTTTTTTGAGTTCCAGGTAATACCACAAAACAAGCGGGATCGTAAACAGCGCGAAAACAGACCCTAATATCGGAGATAAAAAAAGAAGAAAATCATAACATCCGTGGATCAAAACAGCTTCCCATAATCCTTGATTCATACATTTTTTTTCTTCCTCAAGGCGGGTTAAAGTCCTAGCACGCTTGGCCCGCCCAATATAATATCCCATGACGCCCGAACACACGGCATGCATAGGCACCGCCGTAAACCCCCGGGCCAGAGCCATACTCCAGGAATGATTGACCACATAAAGGATGTTCTCCATACAGGCAAAGCCCATGCTCGCCACGACAGTGAAAACAATGCCGTCCCGTTCCCCCCGAAAAAAATCAGCGCTATAAATATATTTTTTAATAATCCTTAATTTAATATATTCCTCGCACAATCCGGCGACGATAAAAGCTTCAAAAAAATAATACAGGATAAAAGACCAGGGCGGAAAAATATTATACTGGGCCAAAATCACTTCCAAAATATAAACTGGAAGTGTGTAAATAATTCCCAAAAGAAACACTTTGATTATAGACCTTTTCGGCGCAGGGTGGGCTTTATAGAAATACCGCACCAGCAGTAAAGCCGGCAGCACCGCCGACACGAAAGAAAAAAGTGTATGCATAGCGATCTGGCCTTTAAAAGATGGGGCCCCAAAAGGGAGCCCGAAGGTTCTCGTCTCCCGATATCCATATCATCCGTTTGTCTCCCGCCTGCTCCCTTTCAGGAGAAGAGACCCGAGGTCCAAAGCTCCAAGATAACGACCCCTGCCCCCACGCTGACCGCGGCCCAGGCGTGCCGCCAACGGACGTCCAGCCGAGGGTAAGCGCCCCTAAATAAACACCGGCTCAGCTCACCCGACAACCAGCCCCCCACGAGAGCCATCCCCAGAATCCCCGCCATAAAGATACAGTAACGCATCAGGCGCGAAAAATCATAAATGCTATTATAAACAACAATCCCTGCCAGATACGGGAACACTCCGCCGAGCAGGACTCCGGCTCGTCTTAGATGAGTCATGTCCGGAGAAAGTCCCGTCAAAGGGAGGGAACGCATAAACGCCCAACCTCCCGCGGCCAGACAATATATTCCCGCCGCAAAAAGTCCTTCCGCCGGGCAGCCCAGCGCAATCATCCGGCCCGGATCACCGAACCCTTTTAAAATGGAACTGCCCAAGACAAGATACAAGCCATTTCCAACCAAGGAGGCAACCCCCGCCATCGCCAGCGGCAGCGCATAAGGACTCCGGCTTGTTTTCAAGGACGCCAAAAAGGCTGCGCCCCCCAGTATCCCCAGAAAGATACCCGCAACGGAAATTGCAAAATGCGGCGCCGTAACCGGAATATTGTATATCACCACCGACCTCGTAAACGGCTGCAATTGAATTTTCGTCACCTCTCCTCCGCACCCCAGGATAACCAGAACATGACCCGCTTCGTGCAAAGCGATCGCCGCGACGCATCCAAATGCCAAGGACCCGGCTAAATGCAACGCGAGTTTTAGACATTCCCGGAACTTATGCCGCACTCTCTTCATTTCACCTTTGCCCCGAAGCCTTTGTGGGTACGGGCTCATCCGCACACTAAAAAAACCAGGCGGCCGCCTGTTGAAAAACATTATGCCTCTTTGCGGATAAGCAACGTGTAGCTGACCAACCCTCCGGCTACCAAAACCGCCCCGGCAATAAAAGGCAAACTGGCGGCAGCGGTCAAAACCACCTGAGTGCCGGCGATAAACGGCACACACAACATCATACCGTAAGCGCCTGCCGCGACAGAAACCAAAGCAGCCGCTTTACATAAACTTCGAATGGCTTCCGGTGTCATAGGTGACCCTCCTTTCTTTATATTTTTTCCCTTTAACACGATCCCGGCCTTCCGGGGCCATGGGCCTCCCCGGCGATCCTAGCTGAATTCGGCCTCACACCATTTCCGATAACCGCTCTTCAAAAACATATAGACACCCAGCCAGCAAACCAGGCTCACCCCTAAATTGGTTACGCCGTAAAAATGTCCGCTGACCATAAATAACACCTGGGCGAGGGCGCACAAAAGGCTTCCGTGAATGATGACAAACCACGGCCGCGCAGAATAGCAACTCATAAAGACAACCCAGGATAACGTCAACAACGCGAAACTTCCCGTCAGTAAAAGGTACCCCCAAAAACGCGGCAGGACCAGTTCCGCCGGTTTAAAAACCAAATGCGGAATCAAGATCAGGTACAAAACAAAAAGGGACCAATAAAGGCCTAATCCCCCCAACAAAACCAGCCCCTGCTCCTGAAGGAAATCCTCCTTGCGCACAGGCTTCAAGATATCGTAACCCCAGGTAGTCATATTACGGTGATTCGCACACAGCACCAGCAAGACCGGGGCGACAGTATATAGCAGAAAATTATTATACGGGTCATCAAAAAGGCCATGACCCCAAGAGAAACGGCTGATAGCGGCCATATAGGCCGGAGTTAAAACCAATAACGCCATCCACACACTCTTTAATTCAGCGAAATCGATCCGGTGCCAATGAAGCGCCCGGCGCCATAGCGCGGCCCGCCGGGGGTATGGGGGAAGAGCCGGAACCACAGACCGAAGCCCCAAACGTTTCCGGAGAGTGCGCACGCCGCGGGTATACAGCTCGCCCGCCTTAATCTGATTATGCAAAAATTCTTTCTGCGGCCAGGACATCATATACCCGTACTCAAAGGATTCCTCTTGGAGAGACATCGTCCTGCTGGCCAAAATCAACATCAAAGCGGCGCTCGCCAAGCCTAAGACAGGTTGCCAAACAATGTTTTCCGTCAAGAAAACAACAAGATTATACGCCTGCCAGGAAAGCACCAGCAGGAAAAAATAGGATAGATAAACAAGCATATTAATTGACAAATACCCCACCCAAATAACCAAAGAAATCACCAAAGCGCACAAGACAAAAACTGACCAGACCGCGGCCGCTTTCACGATAATAATGGGGTACAGACTAACCAGCCAATACCCAAAAACAATGACAAAAAATGCGAAGAACGTAAAAGGGACGATAATATGTGCGGCACGGTAATGGGGGAGCAACGAAGCCCTGTGCTGGGCCATCTGCCTTTTTAAAAGAACGCCGGCGGTGAAGGCCAGCCACACGCTCACAACGACAAAAAACGTAAAAAAGTCATCCGCAATGGCCACGAGTCTATGCTCCAGGGAAAACCTGGAAAGCACCGCGGTCCCTAATAAACTCAACGCCAAAATCCGATAAGGCAAATACCGGACGTAAAGAAGAACGACCTGATAATAACGGTTTTTCATGCGTGCAGCTCCAGAAATATCTCTTCCAGGTTTAAATCCTCCACTTCAATTTTGGCGTTAAGACGCCGCTCCATCTGGGATTTCATCCCGGCATTAAACCCCCGCACAGACAAAACCGCCTCATATTGAGACAACTCGCAGTGCAGGACCCCGTCCAGCGGGATATCCCGGGACAAAGGAACAGAAGAAACAATCCTCAACCGTTTCACTTCATCTTTCAGGACATCCAGTTCTCCGCAGAAATCGATAGCCCCGTTTTTAAGCAAGGCCACCCGGTCTGCCACGCGTTCCAAATCGGTCGTAATATGCGTGGAAAAAAATATCGTGCATTCGCGGTCCGCGACAATGTTTAAAATCGTTTTCAAAAATTTCCGCCGGGCCGCCGGGTCCAGGCTCGCCACCGGCTCGTCAAAAACCAGCAATTCAGGCTCATGCCCCAAGGCGAGGATAATCGCGAGTTTCTGCGCCTGCCCCTCGGAAAGCAGGCCGACTTTTTCCTCCTCGTCCAGTTCCCAGTCCTGAAGCAGCTTACCGACCAGCGGCATCTTCCACCGGGGATAAAAAGACGCCGTATACGCGACAAGTTGCCGGACGGTGAGCCAGGGATACGGCCGGTCAGATTGCGGGACATATCCTATGCGCTCTTTGGTGCTTTCCAGAAAATTTCCCGGGTTGTCCCCCAGCACCGATATCCGCCCCTCCTGGGGATACATGAGGCCTAATACGCATTTTATAAGCGTCGTTTTCCCGGCCCCGTTCTTCCCTAAAAGGCCTAAGACCGATCCCCTGGGAACCGCTAAAGACAAATCGTCAAGAACCGGTTTACTCTTATACCGTTTCGTGACATGCTGGATTTGGATCACGGGATCATTCATGAGCACTCTCCTTCCATAAACGTTCAAGCATCGCCGTAACAGTTTCCGGGTCAACAGATAACTGGCAGGCCTGTATTATGACCTGCTTTAAAATCGGGACCAGGGCCTCTTCTCGTTCTTTCATGTCTTTTTTGGAAATACGGCCTTCTTTAACCCGCATCCCCTGGCCCCGGACATATTCAAGGACCCCCTCCTTCTCAAGCCAGGAATACGCCTTGGAAACTGTCATCGGATTAATCTCAAGTTCCTGAGCCACCTGCCGCACGGAAGGCAGAAAATCTCCGGGGATGATCCGTTGGGAAGCCGATAAAGTCTTGACCTGATCAATAATCTGCCGGTAAATCGGCACCCCGGATGTTGCCGCGATATGGAAATAAAACCTGGCTTTTTCGGTCATAATGATTCTCCCAAATTCATGCTATGTTTGTGTATTATAAGCATAATACAGTAATACACCAAAGTCAAGCGCCGAAAAAAAGAATCCTAATTTCTGCCTGGATAACAATATTTAAGGAAGAGATTTTGAAGCGGAATGAATTGGCTTCTTAAAATACGTACGAACCTCCCCGAAACCGAAGACCGCGGGCATACCCGCGGTCTTCAACGAAAACGGATAAAGGACGTAAACTTCGGGTTAAATTAAAAGAAGAAAGGTCACGAGCCCCGCCTGTAAAAATTATAAGGCCACAGAATACGGGGCGCGCGGACAAAATCATAAAAAACTTACAAACAAATACCGCTCCAGTTCCCGCAGCTTGTGCAGGACTCTGTCCCGGGAATAATAAAATATTTCAGACAGGAGCGAGTCTGCCCAGGCGTACAGTCACTATAAGGAAGCTCACAGTTTCCGTCGAACGCTCCGGTGACATCGTTACAGTACACGACCCCGGACGTACAGCCGGACGTGGTCGTACAGGTTTTTGTCGATCCGCTGATACAAACACAGGTCTCGTAAAGGCCGCTGGAAGTATTACAAGTCTGTGTCCCCAAGACACCGTCAATATAACAATACACCACGCCGGGCAAACATCGGCAATCCTCATAATCATCCCCGCAGGAAACGCACTCCTCCACGCCCGGGTTCCCATCGCCCAAAGTACAGTCCCGGGTGCTGCCGGGCGCGCAGGTCGGGTTGCTCTGTTCACACGCCGTCCACCCTCCGCCGGAACAGGTCCCAATCCCCGGACAAGAAGACGATGTCGTGCAGCTTTGGGTTTCCTGCGGGTCACACCAGCACAGACCCCAGCCCGTCCCGCAGGCATTACATGTTTTCTTGGAAATAAAGCCGTCGGCATTAGGCTCGCAATTCACAACTTCGCCCGGCGTACAGACCGGATTGGCCTGCTGACAGGAACTCCAGGTTCCGCCCACGCACAGGCGATGATACGGGCAGCCTCCGACCGGAGGGCATTCCAATGTTTCTCCCGAAGAACACGTCGTACACGAGGTGTTATACGAACACGTTTTCTGCACCGGGCAAGCGCTGTTGACAGGGGTGGTCACAATCAACCTCTTGTCATAAGTACAGGTCAACCCGTCATACGTTGCCCCGCAGCCCAAATCCTCGGTTGTGCCGGTTGTGTACCCGCAGCAAATTTCCGCATAATTCACTTGATTCACCTTGACGACCGGGCAGCTTTTCCCACCGCCGGGCTCTTTCACAGTGACGTAGTGAGTTGCCGGGACATTTAAAGGCGACCCATACCCGCAATAATAATTCGTCGTATACTCACAGCACGTGTCGTGGTAAGGATAGGGATTCCGGGACCTGACCGGACATTCGGTCAGGACCGGTTCTTTAATTTCGACTCGAGTCGTTTCCGGATATCCTAAAGGTGCGTATCCGCACACCACCGTATAAGTCGCTGGGTAGCCGCAACAAGTGTTATCATTATGAATCTGGCTGATCACTTTAATCGGACAGTCCGCATGAACAATCCCCGGCTCCTGCCAAGTCACGTAGTCCGTGACCGGGAACATCACCCCGTCCCCGCACCCCTGCTGCAGAGCCCCGTATTGACAGCACGTTTCATCATAAGCCGGGACTCCGACAATCTGAACTTCGCAGGTGGGGTTCGTGGGCGACTCCAGATAAGACACCAAATACGTAACAGGATACCCCAAAGCCCCGCATTCCGTCGTAGGGGACGCCGGATAATCGCAACAGCTCTGGTGGTTTGTCTGTTCGGTCACTATCGGGTCACACCCGGTGGACGACGTCTGCGTCGTGATCCAGGAACTCGTCGGGTACGTCACGCCGTCGCCGCATGCCGAAGTCGCGGCCCCATAAGCACAACATGTGTATTCATAAGGAACCACATTCTGAAACAGTGGATCACAGCCGGGTAACGCGTTCCCCGGCTCATTGACCTGCAATTGGGTATGATCCGGGTACCAGCCCGAGTACCCGCATTGGGACGCCTGAAACCCGCCGTAATTACAGCAGAATGGATCATTGGCGATTTCGTTCTGTACCACCGTCGGGCATTCCGCGAAATTCTGCGTCGGAGTCTGGACCTCGACCGAGGTTGTCTCGGGGCGGCCGTCATACCCGCAGAGTCGCGTGAATCCCCCATATCCGCAGCATCCGTCAGCCGTCGGACGGTCAACAATAACGTCACAGCTGGGGTTATTCGGCGTCAATGTCTCAAACAGCGTTGTCACCGGATAGGTCACGCCGTCCCCGCAATGGGCACTGGTCACCTCGTAATCGCAGCAATAATCACACATTTCTTCCGTGCTCCCGTAGATGTCCGGGCAATTCGAATTACCCGGTTTCTTAGCGCCATAAATACATGTGGTTTCGGGATAAACAACGCCATCCCATGTGCCGCCGCACTGCACGCTCGGATCCGGATAATTGCAGCACACATCCTCATACGGACCGCACACATCCCCGAATATCGGGCTGCAGAGAGGATTGGTCGGTTCCCGGAAATCAACAAGATAAGTATCATCATAATATCCTGGATACCCGCATTGATCATACTGCCACGGGCCGTACCCGCAGCACGCCTCATTAAAAGGATCTTCCGTAATTTCCGTCGGACACGCCGGGTTGCAGCTCGGGGTAGAGGAAACAACCATACTGGAAGTCGGATAGGTCACGCCATCACCGCAGGCTGACGAGGAAGTGTAACAGCAGCAGCTGTCGGCGTTTTCAACATGATTCCGGTACTCGGTCGGGCACGCCGCATCGACCAACCCCGGGACATTATATTCGATCCAGTCCGTATCCGGATAAGACCCATACCCGCAACTGCCGATGAACCCGCTGTAGTAACAACAGTATTTGGTCGGGTCATCCTCAATATCGACTTGCTGGACAATCTTGTGGTCGCAATTCGAGTTCGCCGGGGTCCTGAACTGAAGAAAAGTAGTGGGCGGGAAGACGACCATTTCTCCGTTGACTTTTAAAGTCGCCCCGCAGCTCGGCGGAACTTCAATGTCTCCGTAATCACAGCAGTCATCCGCATTGGGCGTAATCGTGATATCCGCGGCGCAGTTGGTATTTCCCGCGCTGCGGTAGGTGATCAGGGTAGAATCCGGATAGACCACACCCTCGACTTCACCGCCGCAGGAACTGCTCTGCGGACCGTAATCACAGCAGTTCGCTTTTGAAACAGGGTCATCCGCCGGATAAATCGTGCCAAACTCCGGCTCGCACGCCGGATTAGCCGGGATATTGACTTCCAGCCACTGGGTGTCAGGATAAAGGATGTCATAACCGCACTGCCAGACCAAACCCGCATAATCACAGCAAGATTTAAGCTCCGCGCACTGGAAACGCTCCGGACAATCCTCGACGCCTGTCGCGGAACGCTGAATCTGCTGCATAGCGGTCGGATCGCACTCGCCTCCGCCGCAAAGATAATCCTCCCACGGGCCATAATTACAGCAGGCGTCGTAAGCGGTGACGCATTCGACCAGGTCCAGGCAGCCTTCTTCCGGGGCTGTCTTTGTCCTCATAATTTCGTTCGGTTCACAGGGCGACACGCCGCAGCCCATAATAACCCAATCCGTATAGGTGCAGGCCCCGCAGTCGACCGGGCAATTCGCCAAATCTTCATAAGGAGGATTGCATTCTCCATCCCCGCAGCAGCTAACCACTTCAAGGGACGTCCGCAACTCATAAATATGGGACGCCTGAATCGCGGCATCCGCCGGGATATCCGTTTCCAGCACCACGTCTTCCGGAAGAGGCCGGGCCGGGGGCAGGTCGTAAATGTCCTTCAGCGTTTGGCGCAGTTCCTCAATATGCTGAGCCCGGATAGGGGTAACCTTGGAAATGAGGTTCGGGTTTTCCCAAACAGGAGCGGACATGCCGCACAGCATGCGTTTGTTATAAATAGCTCTCCTCAACTCCCGGATATGAATCGGTTTTACAGGCCGTTGCAAAGTCACCAGATCATCGTCTGTCCACGTCTGGGCCGACGCCTGTTGCAACCCCAACAGGCACACCGCCACGGCCACCATCGCGGTCACCGCAAAAAAACATCCCCCTCTTCCGCAGAAAAACCCGTCGTTCCTTGCCATATCCCCCATCTCCTTTTTGAAATATTACGGCGCATACATCGCATAATATCCCGACGTGCTCGGGTCCCCGGTATCAATATACCGCAGTTTTATTTCCCCGACCGGGTCACTGCCGAGCTTAACTTCAATCGGCCCGTTAATGCGCAGCTTCCCGCTGGGCAGCAAAACAAGTTCCGTCGTGGCACCAACGGCGGTCCCGTAGTTAATCTTAAAATAATTATCCGCAGCATCAAGCCCCATCGTCACAAACGTCGTCCCCCGGGAAAACGTCACCTGGCTGTCCTGACCGGCGTCGACCGTGATCTCCACTTTTCCCTTAACGACCAATTCATGGGTAGGATTGGTCATATTCACCCCCACGTTCCCCTGGGGCGTGATATGAATCCGGGTTGTATTATTCGTATTAATTTGAAGAGACGTATTGCTGGAGGTTCCGATGGAGGAGTTCGTGGCCTGACTTCGCACAACATAAGCGCTGCCGCCCATCTGGTCGACTTTAAAAGTAGCGTCGGCCCCCTGCGCTTCAACCTGCAGCAGGCTGTCAGGATTAATGGTCCCGATCCCGACTTTCAGGGAGCTGTAATTCGTCACATCCGTCAGGAAAACCGCGTCCCCATCCTGAGTCCACGCGGTCGGTAAAAGCCCGTACGTTGAATCGTTCCGGCAATACATTAAAAGACCTGTGGTTTCATCCACGTACATGCTCCCGACATCACAGGCGCCGCTTATAGCGGCGCGAGGAACAAGGCGAAACTGGGAGTAGGAACCAAACGGCGCGGGATAATAGGTCGTTAACGTCAACGTCCCCGCGCGAACAGGAGAAACGGAAAGCCCTAAAAACATGATCCCCGACAACAAGACAAAAAATTTCTTTTTCTGTTTCATTCTGAGTCTCCTCACGGCAAGGCAAATAAGCTTGCCAGGCTTCTTTTCATCGCTGTTATAAAAAGTATACAATAATATTTTAATAAATGGCCACAATCTCCCGGTGCCCCCGGCAGCCCCAGACGCATTCTCCCGTCGGGGGAAATCCGCAGGAAACAGTAAAAGTCCGTGACCCCATCCGAGATAGACGGGAAAAGGCATGAAGAAAGCGCTTTCTCCCCGGATGCACGTCCCTCCTCTTTTGAAAAACAGCTCCCGGGAAAGTGGCTCAAAATAATTATATCCTCAGCCACGGGTTATTCTAGACATAATTCATATTTTATCTTTTAAAACAGAAGGGCAGAACTTTAGCGAGGCCGTTTCTGCAGAAGCCGAATCAGGACATAAATCACCACCACAATCCCCACGGTGACAAACCCCGCGGCCATATCGGATAATCCCGGAAGGGTTTCTTCTCCCATAACGTTTTCCCTCTATTAATAAGTTCCGTTCAAGTAGTCCTGAAGGACGCTCTTGTGGTCAAACGCAAACGTGTAAGACAAAATGGCCTCTTTAGGAATCACTTTCAGGCCCTTGGCATCATCCCCGAATTGGGGGATGCCGCGCCCCCGCGCCACAAACACCGTGGTGACTGTGTGGAACCTCGGATCCCGGTCAGGGTCGGAATATGTGTGGAACTGCCGCAACCCGTCCAGCGCCAACCCGGTTTCCTCTCTGGCTTCCCTCCGGGCTGCCGCCTCCAGAGACTCGCCGGGATCCACAAATCCTCCCGGCAAGGCCAAACCAAAAGGAGGATTTGACCGCTCAATAACGACAAGGCCATCCGGTTGTTCAATAATAATATCCACGGTCACATACGGACCGAGACCCAATTCGTCCTGAATATGATTAATATATCCGCTCATTTCCCGAAGATAAAGGTCATAATCTCCGGCATTGTCAAGGCAAACGACGATCCTCTTCACCCCGCCCGGATCCGTGCGGGCAAATCTTAGAATTTCCTGGGCCAGGATCTTAACCGCCCCGCGGGAAGGGAAGTCCACCCCCGCCGGGAAAAGCGGCGGGAATGCCAAAATTTCCGCTTCCCGGGAACGGGCAAGCGCCAAAGCGTTCCGGCAGGCCTGACGCAGGATATTTTCATCCGTTCGTCCGTCCTCCACGAACAGAGCATGAATCACCAAACGGTTCGGAAAACTATCCTCCATCGTCCAGGCGACCGAGCCCGGCCCAGGCAATCCGGGCAAATCTTCCCCTGTGCTCCCCTTCAAAAACCCCTCCCGCACCTTGATCCCGCCCAAAACACCGGCAAGGGAACCGCGGGCATCACAAGGGTTAACAAACGCGTCTGCCCGCGCCTCCCCGACGTGCCCCCGGACAATATCCACCTCGAGATTTTTTATTTTCAACATCCGTGCTTTTCTCCTTGTAGATCCCCGCAGGCATGCCCGTGGAACTCAAAACAGTTCCTGGGAAACGGGCCGCGATACGCTCCGCCAGCGCCAGCGCCTCCGGCTTGGACGTCACCGCGCCCAAGGCCTGCTGTTCTTCAATTTCCCGCAGAATAACCGAAAACATCGGAGACGGCGGGAGCTTCAGCGTTTCGATAAGATCGTCTCCGGTTAACAGCCGCGCGGCCGGGATTTTTTTTCTGTTTTCAAAATAAGCGTGAACAAGCCGCCAGCATATCTCCTCGTGGTGCCTCTGATCTTCCTCTGTGGTTAACGGCCCCCGTGTCGACTTTTGATCCGCGAGAGAAATCAGCGCGACGCTGACCGCCTCCTCTTTCGTGTCACGGAAATAACGAAAAATAGCTTTCGCGCTCGGGCACTTAAAATTGGAAAGGTATCCCGGCCGCAGGTGACACGCCACCATATCCATAAGGGCGTGGCGTTCCCGCGTTGAAAGTTTCAGCATACGGGCGACATGATTAACGATTTGACTTCCGATCCGTTCATGCCCGTGAAAAAGCGTTCGGTTATCCTGTTTTCGTTTTGATTCAGGCTTGCCGATATCGTGCAGCAGCGATCCCAGCTTCATCAAAGCCCGGCGGGACCGGTCCGCCCCCAGGGATTCCGCTAAATATCCGGCAAGCGCGGGATCCGTGGCCACCTGAGCCAAAATATTATCCAGTTGAACAACCGTTTCCAGGGAATGAGGCCAGACATCCAGATGATGATAAGTGCCCTGTTTCACACGATACATCACCCTGACCTGCGGAATCACCTGTTCCAAAATTTTGAGCCGGTCCATTTCCTTCAGAATGCGTGCCGCCGCGCCCGTCTCTAATATTTTAAAAAGCTCGTCCCTGACTCTTTCCGGAGACACGTCCCGCAGGCGTTCTTTATCCAGGCAAATCTGCTGCCGGGTACGCGCATCCATATCAAACCCCAGGGCTGCCTTTAAGCTGAAGGCCCGCAGAATGCGCAACGGATCCTCACGGAACACTTTGACGGACGCCATGCGGATCCTCTGTCCGCGTATATCCGGCCAGGCTTTCCTGTAATCCTGAATAACGTCCTTCAGCTCGGCATCAACGGGGCAGGCGGCCAGATTCACGACCAAAGTATTGATCGTGAAATCCCGGTGACCCAAATCTTTCCGGAGAGTCTCCGCCCGATAATCGGCAAAATCATAAGTCAGCCGTCCTCCCCGCTCCTTTTTAACCACCCGGGCGCACCCGTGTTCTTCGTCCAGGAGAACAAATGCGCCTTTCACGGTTCGGGCAAAAACCCGGGCCAGCGCGACCGCATTGCGGCTGACGGCAAAATCAAAATCATCACAAGGCCGGCCGAGGGCGAAATCACGCAAAAATCCCCCCACTAAAAACACCTCTAGACGGCGTTTCCTGGCTAAATCCCGGATCATTTTTAAAAACGGATATTGATTAAGGAAAGGCACGGGGGCATGTCCTTGTTTTTCCGGACAACACGTCATTCTTGAACGCCAGACGCCCGTTTCTGTGACAATCCGGGCTAATCCAGCTTAAAAAACGAGGCTTTCTGCAAAACTTCTTCTTCCACAAAAATCGGCGCATGCGCCCGGACCGCCAAAGCGATGCCATCGGAAGGCCGGGAATCAATGATCCGCTCTTCCCCGTCCCGGGTCCGAAGCGCAAGTTTAGCGTGAAAGGTGTTTTCGACAAGCTTATCGATCACCAGTCTCTCCATTTTGGCCTCCAACGCCTGAATCGTGGCCAACAAGAGGTCATGAGTCATCGGCCGGGGGACCGCAATCCCCGACAACTTCATTTTGATCGTCGACGCTTCCATAAAGCCGATGACAATCGGGAATTGCCGCTCTCCCTTGCGTTCTTTCAGGACAATCACCTGGTCCTGACGCCGCTCATCAATAATAATTTTCGTTAAATCAACCTGAACCATACCTCTATTCTTTCTTCCCTCGCCATGCCGGCCCCAAGCCGGCAAGCGTTCATTTCCGGCGAACCGGCGCCTTATCTTTTTCCAAAATATATTTAATCTCCGTCATAAAATGGTTCACATCCCGGAATGGCCGGTAGACCGACGCAAACCGGACATAAGCGACCTGATCCAGGGCCGCCAGCTTTTCCATGATAATTTCCCCGATATCGCTGTAAAGGACTTCCCGGTCGTATTTTTTCTGGATGGCGCGCTCGACATCCAGGGTCAGTTCTTCGATCTTGTCAACGCTCACCGGTCTTTTTTCGCACGCTTTCACCAGCCCGGCAATAATTTTCTTGCGGTCAAAAGGCTGGCGGCGCCCATCTTTTTTAATAACCATCAACGGCGTCTGTTCAATATATTCATACGTCGTGAACCTCTTTTCGCATTTCAGACATTCCCGGCGGCGGCGTATCACGCAATTATCCCCGCTCATGCGGGAATCGACGACTTTGGTTTCCTTATGGCCACAGGCCGGACATTTCATAACTGCTCACCCGCCTTCCCATGTTATTCCGTCAACCGTTCATAAACCGGGAACGTATCCGTCAACGCTTTCACTCCGTCCCGGACCCGTGACAACACGACTTCATCGTCTTTATGCGTAAGCGCCTCATCGATCAGTTCAGCCACCCGCTTCATCTGCGGTTCCTTCATCCCGCGCGTTGTCAGCGCCGGAGTGCCGACCCTGATCCCGCTGGTGACCATGGGACTCTGCGGGTCATGCGGGATCAAATTTTTATTGACCGTAATATGCACGCTGTCCAGAATGGAAGACGCCTCTTTGCCCGTCACCTGTTTGGAGCGCAGGTCGACCATGAACAAATGATTGTCGGTCCCGCCGGCCACAATACGAAATCCGCGTTCCGCCAAACTGGCCGCCAGGCTTTTGGCGTTGGCAACAATCTGTTTTTGATACTGTTTAAACTCTTGCGAAAGCGCCTCCTGGAACGCCACGGCCTTAGCCGCGATCACATGCATTAAAGGTCCCCCCTGCAAACCGGGGAAAACAGCCGTGTCAATTTTCTTCCCGAATTCCTGACGGCATAAAATCATCCCTCCGCGGGGGCCGCGCAAGGTTTTATGCGTCGTGGTGGTAACGAATTCGGCGTACGGGACCGGGCTGGGATGCAGGCCGGCCGCCACGAGGCCGGCGATATGCGCCATGTCAACAAACAGAACTGCCCCGACGGCGTCACAAATTTTGCGAAATTTTTCAAAATCAATAAAACGAGAATAGGCAGAAGCACCAGCCACAATCATTTTCGGTTTGTGCTGGCGGGCCAGGCGTTCAATCTCATCATAGTCCAGCATTTCGGTCTCGGGATGGACCGTATAAGGGACCATATGGTACGTCTTCCCGGAAAAATTCAGTTTATGGCCGTGGGTCAGATGCCCGCCGCAGGCCAGATCCAAAGCCAAAACCGTGTCCTGCGGCTGCACAGCCACCTGATAAACCGCCTGATTAGCCTGGGAACCCGAATGCGGCTGGACATTAACGTGCTCGGCCCCGAATAAGGTCTTGGCCCTTTCAATCGCCAGCTGTTCTGCCACATCGATATATTGGCATCCGCCATACCACCGGCGGTCAGGATACCCTTCCGCATATTTATTAGTCATAACGCATCCCTGGGCTTCCAAGACCGCCTCGGACACGATATTCTCAGAAGCAATCAACTCCAAATTGTTCCGCTGCCGTTTTAATTCCTGAATAATGGCCTGATAGATCTCGGGATCTGTCTTTTTTATGTGCTCCATTGTATTCCCCTTTACTCATATGCCCCGCTATAAAAACCCGGGCCGGGCTTAAAATGAAAATCCCCTCTTCCGGGGCGGCTATGTCTTTAAAAATCTTTTTTCTATCTCCTGTATCTTCTCCACCCGCTGCAGATGACGCCCGCCTTCAAACTTGGTCTGCAACCAGGTTAAAACAATATCCAGAATTTCAGATTCCGGCACAAACTTGGCACCCAGGACCAGAATATTGGCATTATTATGCTCACGGGATAAAACAGCGGCTTCCTTATTGTAACACAAAGCGGCGTAAGCCCCGGGAACTTTATTGGCGGCGATGACATGGCCAATGCCGGTCATGCAAACCAGAATCCCCCGGGTTCCGGGATTTTGGCTGACAGCGCAAGCCACCTTACAAGAAAGTTCCGGATAATCGCATGGAACGCCCTCGTCATAACAGCCCTCATCGCAAACCTCAAACTCTTGGCTTTGAAGAAATTTTTTAATTGCCTGCTTCAGGTGAAAACCCCGGTGATCCGCAGCAATAAAAATTTTCATAATCTTCCTTTTCCTGCGAAGCCGTGTCTCTCCCCACAACCCCGCCGTTCCTTATATTAACTTAACCAGTTTCTTCACAGACTCCTGAATTAACAAAAGACATCCCTCATACGCGTCCGCCGGCTTCCCGATAGGATCAGGGATATCCGGGCCTGTTTGCCGGGCCGCAGGGTCATCATTAAATTCACCCAAAAGGTACACCCGGTTCTCCACGGCCGGCAACCGTTCCAGAATCTGCTGGCGGTGCGTCCGGGTCATCACAAGAATCAAGTCCGCCTGATTCAGCAAAATATTGGTCACCGGCTGGGAAACATGCATCGATGCATCAATCCCCCGTCGGGCAAGCACATGCATGGTTTCCTGGCTGGCAGACGACCGCAGAAAAACCCCGGTCCCGGCCGATTGAATTTCCACATCATCGCGGTCTTGCAGGGCATGCCGCAATAAATATTCCGCCATCACCGAACGGCAGCTGTTTCCCGTACAAATAAACAAAATCGTCTTCTTACCCGTAATGCGATCCACATCCTCCTGGGAAATGGCGCCCTGCCGCACAACCTTCGGGGCCTCGCCGGTAAAATCCACGACCGAGGAAGACTTGCCCAGCGAAGCCGGTCCGCCGTCGATCGCGATATCGATCAGCCCGTCCAAGTCACGCAAGGCGTCCTCACAGGTAGAAGGAGCCGGCTTCCCGGCCAGGTTCGCTGAAGGAGCCGCGACCGTGCATTGGGATTCCTGCACGAGCATGAGAGCGATATTATTCTGGGGCATACGTATGCCGATCGTTTTATTCCCGGTCCGATCCGGGACAATCACGGTAACAGGGCCGGGCCAGCAGGTGTCAATGAGCTTATACAATTTCGGGTCCGTCATGGACGTATAGTTGTAAACCAGACTCTTCTGCCAAATATGAATAGAAAACGGCTTATCTTCCGCCCGCTGTTTCACCTCCCGGAGGCGGGCCATCGCCTTAGGATGATTGTAATCCGCCGCAATGCCGTATACAGTATCCGTCGGAAAAATGACCAGGCCACCCTGCCGGATCATTTTGGCGCAGGATGCGATTTTCTCCAGCTCCGGATATTCCGGATCAATAGAGATAATCCGAGTCTTCAAAAATCCACCTTTTGTTGCAGAATTCTTTGTTTTTGCCGCTCCTGGAAATCCAGCAATTTCTGCCTGATATCCGGCCGTTGCAGGGCCAAAATCCTTAAAGCCAACAGCGCGGCATTTTTGGCTCCGGCTTTCCCAATGGCGACTCCCCCGACCGGAACTCCCGGCGGCATTTGAACGGTCGACAACAGGGAATCCATCCCCTGCAGCACGGATTCAATCGGGACCCCGATCACCGGCAAGGATGTGTGGGCGGCAACGACACCGGCCAAAGCGGCAGAACCGCCCGCCCCGCAGATCACCACCTGCACCCCCCGCGTCATGAGCTCTTCAGCATAAGCGGCGGTCTCTCTGGGCGTGCGATGCGCAGATAAAATCTTAACTTCACATTCCACTCCGAATTCCCGGAGCATTTTGACCGTTTCTTCCATCGTTGGCCAGTCCGACTGGCTCCCCATCATGACCGCGACTTGAATTGACTCCATCCTCGTGTCCTCTCATGTAGTTAAGAGTTGTATTCGGGCACCCGTGCCGCGCACCGCCGCAGTGCCCGGGCGCCGATATCCCGGCGGAAAAAACACCGTTCGAAATAAATCTCTTCAACCGCCTGATAAGCTTTCTGAACCGCAGTTTCTATATTATCACCCAAAGCGGTCACGCCCAGAACCCGTCCGCCGGAAGTAATCACCTGTCCCTGGGCTTCTTTCGTCCCGGCGTGAAAAACCCACACATCCGCCCTGTCCGCCAGACGGTCCAGTCCCTTAATCGCTTTCCCTTTCTCATAAGCACCGGGGTAACCGCCGGAACTCATCACGACACAAACACAACTGCGGGCATCCCATTGCAAAGCCTTGTCGCCCAATTGCCCTTCACTCGCCGCCAACAAAATATCTAAAAGATCCGTTTTAAGCCGCGGGATGACGACCTGCGCTTCCGGGTCCCCAAAGCGAACGTTATACTCCAAAACTTTCGGGCCGTCCGGCGTTATCATCAACCCGGCATAAAGGACCCCCCGGAACGGGCACCCCTCCTGCGCCATACCCCGGATCGTCGGGGCGAGAATATACCGGTCAATGTCATACACGCAACTTTTCGTCGCCACGGGTGCCGGAGAATACGCCCCCATCCCCCCGGTATTCGGGCCCAAATCATCATCAAAAATCCTTTTATGATCCTGGGACGTCTCCAAAACCGCATAATTCATACCGTCGCTCACCGCCAAAATCGACACTTCTTCCCCCGTCAAACATTCTTCAATAATCACCTGGTTGCCGGCCGCCTGAAACGCTTTGGCCACCATCGTCTGCTCAACGGCCTCTAACCCCTCCTCAAGGTTCTGGCAAACGAAAACGCCCTTACCCGCCGCTAGTCCATCAGCTTTGACAACAACCGGAAACCGCGTTTTATGAAGGAACATTCGCGCCTTTTCCGCATCATGAAAGATCTTGAACTCTGCGGTCGGGATTTTATAACGCTGCATAAATTGTTTGGCAAAGACCTTGCTCCCCTCCAATTGGGCCGCCTGGCGGCTCGGGCCGAAAACCTTCAGGCCGTTCAGTTGAAAAACATCCACCAGCCCGGCGACAAGCGGCGTTTCCGGTCCGACAATCGTTAAATCGATATTTTTTTCTTTGGCAAGCTTCACCAAACCGCTGATATCATCCGCCTCCACCGGACAACAGACGGCAATGCCGGCAAGACCGCCGTTCCCCGGCGCGCAAAAAACCTGTTTCACCTTCGGGCTTTGCCGCAATTTCCAGGCCAGCACATGCTCCCGGCCTCCGGATCCCACGACCAAAATATTCATGCTGACTCCCTTAAGTCGATATCTGCTGGATTAATTTAAAAACCTCAATTTACGTTTGGTGTCCTTGGCGACCTCACCTATAACATACGTTTTCAACCGGCGGCGGGCCAAAAAGTTTTTAACCGGCACGACGTCCTGAGGCCGCACCACCAGAACCATCCCAATGCCCATATTAAACGTTTTATACATGTCTTCTCGGGGAACCCGCCCCTGGTCTTGCACTCTGCCGAAAATCTCCGGAACAGGCCAGCTTTTACGATCCACGATAAAGCACATCCCCGGGGGAAGAATTTTTGTGAGTTTCTCATAATAAGCGCCGCCCGTAATATGAGCGATCCCTTTCAGGGAAAAATTTTCCAGACACGCCAGGACCTCCCGGACATAAATCCGTGTGGGCTTAAGAAGTTCCCCGGCCAGCCGCTTCTGTTCCGCGGGAGAGAATACCTTCCGCACAAGACTAAACCCGTTGGAATGCAACCCGCTGGAGGCCAACCCGATCATCTGATCCCCGGGCCTTATATCCGAACCATCAACACATTTCTGCTTTTCAACGACGCCTACGGCAAAACCCGCCAGGTCATATTCCTCAGACCCGTACATGCCCGGCATTTCTGCAGTTTCCCCGCCGATCAGGCCGCATCCGGACTGCCGGCAGCCCTTCACAATCCCGGCCACAACGTTTTTTAACACCTCCTGATGAAGCTTCCCGCAGGCGATATAATCCAGGAAAAACAGCGGCCTGGCCCCCACGCATAAAATGTCATTCACGTTCATCGCCACGCAATCAATCCCAATCGTATCATGCTTCCCAACGGCCTGGGCAATGAGAAGTTTCGTGCCCACACCATCGGTCGAAGAAACCAGGACTGGTTCATGATACTTTTCCCGGGAAAAATCAAATAAACCGCCGAAGCCTCCGCGGGTGCGTATAACGGCCGGAGAACAGGAGGACCCCATCATGTTCTGAATAGAACGGACAAAACTATTAGCGCCGTCGATGTCAACGCCACTGGACTGATACGTCACGATTCTTCTCATAATCCTCCCTCACTTTACACCAAATTTTTTTTCGCGTACGCGACACCGTTCTGAAAAATCCCGGCCCCGTCCCCGTACTCCGATTTCTTTTCCAAACGCGTCCAGGCCGGATGCTGGGTCCACACAAAATGCCGTTCCGGATGAGGCATCAGCCCCAGCACGCGCCCGGTACGGTCCGCGATCCCGGCGATATGGTCCATGGATCCGTTAGGATTCTCCGGATAAGACACGGGCCGCCCGCCTTCCGAACAATAGCGGAAGACCACCTGTCCGTTACTTTGCAGGGAATGTAAAACCCCCTCATCCTGGGTCACGAATTTTCCTTCCGCATGCGCGACCGGGAATAAAACAGTATCCGGAAGACCTTCCGTCCACACTGACCGTCCGCACACCTTTAACCGGACCCACCGGTCTTCAAATTTCCCGGAATCATTATAGGTCAGGCTTACGGCCTGAGGCACTCCGGGATGCCACACGGGATCGCCATTCAGCGGCCCCGGCAATATGCCGGCCCGGACCAAAACCTGAAACCCGTTGCAGATCCCGATCACAAGTTTACCGGAGACGATAAAGGCCTCGATGTCCTGCCCCAAATTTAACCGCAGTTCGTTGGCCAGAATCCGCCCCGAGATAATATCGTCCCCATAGGTAAACCCCCCGGGAACCGCAAGGATATGATAATCCCGCAAAGACACGCTCCCGTTCATCAGCCGGTTAATATGAACCAGATCAACCGCGGCGCCGCAGCGCCCAAAAGCATAAGCGGTTTCTCCGTCACAGTTTGTTCCGGCTGTCCTCAACACAATAACCCGAACACCTTGAGCCATATCATCTCTTTTTGTAAAAAGCCCTGATTGCGGCCACAACTTCTTCCGGCTTGTCAACGATTGTAAAAATATCGAGGTCTTTTCCTTGAATATTCCCTTCCGCCAGCATTGACTCCTTGAGCCAGCCGATAAGGCCTCCCCAATAAGCGGATCCGAATAACACAACGGGAAACCTGTCGATACGTCCCGTTTGAATCAACGTGACGCTTTCAAAAAATTCATCCAGCGTCCCAAACCCGCCAGGAAAAATAACAAAAGCTTTGGCATACTTCACAAACATAACCTTCCGGCAGAAAAAATAATGAAATTTGATCAAATGAGAAATATATCTGTTCGGTTTCTGCTCAAACGGAAGCTCAATATTCAGCCCAATGGATTGGTCCGGCTTGATGAACGCCCCCCGATTGGCTGCTTCCATAATCCCGGGCCCGCCGCCGGTGATCACGCTATAGCCTTCCTTCACCAAAAGCTGGGCGGTTTTCTGGGCATTTTTATACATCTTATGCTTCACCCCTGTACGGGCAGAACCAAAAATTGTCACCGCGTCCCCGACCTGAGACAACTGGTCAAATCCGTCAACGAATTCCGCCATAATTCGGAACACGCGCCATGGGTCTTCCATATTATTGATTTCATCCGTAATTTTACGTCCTTTGGCCATACCTCACCGCTTTCTTAGCATTTGTTGGACATTGTCCTAAAATTTTTCATCCCCCGCAAGCCCCGTTACCAGCGCAAAGGCTGCTGCCAGGCCTCTTTTAAATCACGGAGCATCACGTTTACGCAGACCTTGTTATCCCGACCGTAAATTACAAATTCCGGACTTTCTTCAACCCGGCCGATGCAGCGGCAGGGAACCGGCCCCATCGCTTTTTCAAACGCCTTTTGCTGCTGCGGGCTAACTTCCGCGACGAATCTTGACGTTGATTCCGAGAACAAAATAATATCATCACGCGCCCCCGTCCCCTTAAAAGAGACGTCTTTCAAGGTCACCGTGGCTCCCCACCCGCCGCCGAACGCCATTTCCGCCAAAGCCACGCCCAATCCTCCTTCCGAACAGTCATGGAGGGAGCGGATACGCCCCTGCCGGATCGCCTGATAGAGGCAGTTAAAAATCATCTTCCCCGTCTTAAAACGCACCCGCGGAACATCCGCGCCCAGGCATCCCAACGTGTCATAATAAATCGAGCCTCCCATTTCGTCATACGTCTCCCCAATAAGATAAATCAACGACCCGGGGGTTTTAAAATCCATGGTCACGCAGCGGCCCACATCATCAATAATCCCAATGGCGGAAATCAGAAGGGTGCCAGGGATAGCGATAGACTTTTTATTCAGCGTGTACTCATTATAAAGGCTGTCTTTCCCGGAAATAAAAGGCACGCCGTAGGCGACAGCCGCCTTATAACACCCTTGAGCGGCCCGCACCAGGCCCCCCAGGCGGTCTGGCTTGTCCGGATTCCCCCAGCAAAAATTATCCAGAATCGCGATCCGATCCGGATTCCCGCCCACGGCAACAACCTGCCGGACAGCCTCATCGATGCAGGCCGCCGCCATCCAATAAGGATCGATCTTGCCGTAAAGGACGTTAATGCCGTTGGCGACCGCCAAACCTTGATCGGAATGGAGCCGCGGCCGGATCACGCTGGCGTCAGAAGGGCCGTCAAACCCCGCCCCGCATAGCGGTTTAATCACGCTGCCGCCCTGGACCTCATGATCATACTGACGGATAACCCATTCCTTGGAACACACATTATAATGCGAAAGCACATCCAGAAGAACCGTCGTTACATCAGCCGGGCATGGAACACGCGGCGTTTTAAGCCGGGGCGTTTTCCACACGGCCTTTTTCGTGATGTCCGGGATACCGTCGTGCATGAAAGACATTTGAAGATCGCAGACCTGCCGCCCGTGGAAAAACAGCTCCAGCTTTCCCGTACCGGGGAAAGAGCCGATCACGGTCGCTTCGACATTCTCCGCGCGAAAAACATCAAGCAGGGCCTCCGCCTCCTGAGGGCCGACCGCCAGAACCATGCGCTCCTGGGACTCGGAAATCCATATTTCCATGTAAGAAAGCCCCTGATACTTCAAAGGCACTTTCTCCAGGTCAACGCGCGCGCCCAGGGTTTCCCCCATCTCCCCCACCGCCGAAGAAAGCCCGCCCGCGCCGCAATCCGTGATCGCGTGATACAAATTCCGGTCCCGCGCCTGCATCAGGCAGTCCAAGACTTTCTTTTCCTGTATCGGATCCCCGATCTGCACCGCCCCGGAAGAAACCACCTCCGAGGCATCGGTGAGCTCGGCGGAAGAGAACGTGGCCCCGTGAATGCCGTCCCGCCCGGTCCGGCCTCCCGCGACGACAATAAGGTCCCCTTTCAGCACCTTTTTAAATTCTTTGCCCTTCGGGATAATCCCGACATTGCCGCAGTACACCAACGGATTCCCGACAAACCCGTCGTCAAACAGGATCGCCCCATTCACTGTCGGGATCCCCATTTTGTTGCCGTAATCACGAACCCCGGACACCACCCCTTTCATAATCCGCTTGGGATGAAGCGTCCCGGCAGGCAGTTCCTCCCGGGGGAAATCAGGCGAAGCAAAACAAAAAATGTCCGTGTTGCAGACCGGCTTGGCGCCCAGCCCCGTGCCCAGAACGTCCCGGATCACCCCGCCGATACCGGTATTCGCCCCCCCGAAAGGTTCCAGAGCGGAAGGATGGTTATGCGTTTCTACTTTAAAACACACATTCGTTTCTTTATCAAAACGGATCACCCCGGCGTTGTCATGAAAAACCGAAACGCACCAAGGTTTGGCCAAGTGCCTCGTGGCTTTGGCAATCGTCGACTTCAGCAAATTATTAATCACCCGTACTTTTTTCCGGCCGCGTTCCTCAAACTCATAACGGATTTTGCCTCGAAACGTTTTGTGATGACAATGCTCACTCCAGGTCTGGGCAATCGTTTCCAGTTCGCAGTCGGTCGGGTTACGTCCAAGAGCCAGAAAATATTTCTGGATGGTCCGCATTTCTTCCCGGTTCAAAAACAACTGGCCGTCGGCGCTGAGCTTCAATAGCTCTTTGCCGGAGGCCGAAAGAATCGGGACCGTGTACACCTCTTCCGGGGACAATCGAACCGCCGGGGCGTCCCCGTAAGAAGACCTGGGGACCTGAACGGCATGCTGAATCAATTTATTAGACAGGACTTTCTCGATAATCAAAGTCACCTGGCGCTTCGACAAGCTCCCGTATAAATAATATTTCTTTGCCGTCCTCACCCATTCCACCGGCCCCAAGCCAAGGTCCTTTATCCCCTTCATCGTCGAGGCCTCGGCCGGATCCATCACCCCTGGATTATGCGCCACTTCAATTTCCGTGCAGGCCGATGATGACGGGCTATCCACAGCGCGCTCTAAAAGGCTGCACGAATAATCCTGGGTCACCGGGTCCGCCAAAAGCCGGGAAGCGATGGCGACGACTTGTTCTTCTGATAAAGACGCCTTAATCGTATAAAACTGAGAAACGTCTACGCGACTTAGCGAGGTTATCCCCAAGTCGGCAATATCACGCAACAGGCCAGGCCCCGCCGGGCCTGTCATTCCTGGTTTTTCTTTAATCTCAATACGCCAAATCATCGAGGATAACATGGTATCATGAAAAAAGTTGTCTTCGCTGTGTGCTGTTCCCCTGAGGGGTTCCAAAGGGCAAAGCCATGAAGCGGAGGAACTTGGTTAATTGTTCAGAAGCACGGGAAGGTTTTCAGAAAAACACGCCCTAACGGCTGACCCGGCACAAAACTTCCTGGTAAGCCTCTTCAATCTCACCCAGGTCTTTCCGGAAACGGTCTTTATCCAGCTTACGCCCCGACCCCACCTCCCACAGCCGGCAGGTGTCCGGTGAAATTTCATCCGCGAGTATGATTTGTCCTTTATAACGGCCGAACTCCAGTTTAAAATCAACCAGCGTGATGTTCAAGGATTTAAAAAACCTCGTCATGACATCGTTAATCCGGAACGTCAAATCCTTAATAACCGTCATTTCGTCATCCGTGGCTAAGCCCAAAGCCCGGATATGATATTCATTGATCATGGGGTCGTTTAAACGGTCTTCCTTGTAGCTAAACTCCAGGGTCGGACACCGCAAAGCCATCCCTTCCTCCAGTCCCAGAAGGCGGCAAAGGCTGCCGGCGGCGACATTGCGGACAATCACTTCCAACGGAACGATCTCCACCCGTTTAACAAGCATCTCCCGGTCGCTGAGAAGTTTCTCAAAATGCGTGGGAATGCCTTCCGACTTCAGAAGCTCAAAAACCTTAGCGGAAATTTTGTTGTTGACCACCCCTTTATCGCGGATCGTCCCCTTCTTGGCCGCGTTAAACGCCGTTGCATCATCTTTAAAATATTGGATGATGTAATCCGAAGAATCGGTCTCATAAAGAATTTTAGCCTTCCCTTCGTAAATCTTTTTTCCTTTTTCCATTGGAATAAGCCCTCAATAAAAATTATTGAAAAACAAGTGTCCCTTATTTTAACCCAACGCGTTTATAGATCATATCCCGGTAACGGGCATAGTACTTAATGTCAAAACACGCGTCTATCTCCGCGGTGCTGAGATGTTTACGCACTCTACGGTCCCGGTAAAGCACGTCTTTGAATTCGGAGGTCTCTTTCCAAACCTGCATAGCACAATACTGAATAATCTCATAAGCGTCTTCCCGGGTGAGCCCCTTCTTCATAAGTTCCAGAAGAACCCGCTGGGAATAAATCAGCCCCTTGGTCTTACTGAGGCTGATGACCATATTTTTTGGATAGACCAGAAGACCGTCTATGATGGGAATTAATTTATGCAGCATGTAGTGCAAAGCGATCGTGCTATCCGGCAGAATGACCCGCTCCACGGAGGAATGGCTGATATCTCTTTCATGCCAAAGGCAAATATTTTCAAAAGCGGCCTGCGCATTCGCGCGGAGGATCCGGGAAAGCCCGGAAATCCTTTCGCAGGTCACGGGGTTCCGTTTATGTGGCATGGCGGACGAACCGATTTGTCCCTTAAAAAACGGCTCCTCAACTTCAAGCACTTCTGTTTTCTGAAGCAGCCGGATTTCGGTCGCAAATTTATTCAGGGACGATCCAACCAGCGCCAGCGTCGTCACAAATTGGCAATGAACGTCGCGCTGAATAATCTGCGTGGCGATATTAGCCGGCTTCAGCGCCAGCTTCTCGCATACATATTCCTCGACAGAAGGGTCAATATTGGCAAACGTACCGACCGCGCCCGACAACTTGCCGATGCGCATCGCTTCCCTGGCCTGTTCCATGCGCTCAATATTCCGCTTCGTTTCATCATACCAGACAGCCAGTTTCAAACCAAACGTAATGGGTTCGGCATGCACGCCATGAGTCCGGGCGATACAAAAGGTGTCCTTATATTTCTTCGCCTTGACTTTTAACGCGGCCAAAAGTTTTTTCAAATCACCGATCAGAATATCGCTGGCTTCAACGCACTGTACAGAAAGCGAGGTATCCAAAAGATCCGATGAGGTCAAGCCCATGTGCAAATACCGGGCTTCCGGGCCGAGATACTGCCCGACATTATTGATAAAAGCGACAATATCGTGCTTTGTCCTTTCTTCCAGGCGCTGAACCTCATCGATATCAAATTTGGCATTTTTCTTTATTTTTTCCATGGCTTTCTTCGGAATAATCCCCAGCTTCGTCAATGCTTCACAGGCCAAGACTTCTATTTGAAGCATGATAGAAAATTTGTGCTCATCCGTCCAGATATTCCCCATCTTGGATAAAGTATAACGATCTATCATAAAATTACTCCTTTTTTTTGGATTATAAACGCATGTAATATAGCAAATTATGGTTTATTGGTCAATGGGTTTCGCAACAAAATTTAGTATATAGAATATTAATATTAATATTAATATTCTATAAATAATAATTTTATTTGCCTTTTCTGTTGTAAAAGTGAAATTAAAATATAAAGGAAGGTTTGCGTACAAGCCGGTACATTCTCTGAATTTGCATAAAATTATCTTTATGAAATTTCAGCCCGACATCCCAAAGATGGGGGGACTTTTCTTCAATCCACATAACACGGCCGTTCAAAGACAGAGGACTCCCCCCGTCAGGCAGCTTAACCAGCAGGGACACACTGTCCTTCACGTACACACGCTCCGAAGTGGAAAATTTCGCTCCCTGGGCAGAAGCGTCGCGGAGGAAAATGTTGGTTCCATAATCCTGAGGAGAATGTTGGTACTTGACAGGGAACCGCGCCGGAAAACGTTCGAACAACCGGTTATCGTTTTCCAAGGGGGACATAAGATTCTTCTTCATAAGGCTCGATTATTTGGAATACCGGGAAGGTTCCATTTTGAAATAATTCTTTAACCGGGACCGCGATCCGGAACCGACTTCCTCGCAGAAAGACATCCCCAATCGGTAATAATCCGCATGCTGGGCTTTCTCAATCCACTTGACTTCCCCCAACACCAGCACCGGCTGTTCCTCCGGGCCCAGGTCTATTTGCACAACGATCTTCTCATTGACAGGTATCGCCTTATTAGAAATCAACCCCACGCCACCCTGACAAATATCCACAGTGCGGATCCCCTCAAAAGCACCGCCCTCTTTCCCGTCAACAGGAACGGCACACAGCTGTCTCGACATCCTTCTTTGTTCAGTTTTTTTTCTCATAAGGCTTTCCTTGTGACCGCGGTGATTAAGATTAATATCCAAATTAATTTTATGCTTTACCTTCTTAATAATCAATAGAATTATTTGATAATTTCAGGAAACACGTGAGGGATTCCCCATCCCGGAAAATTTTTAAAAAGTCCCCAAGAGCCCGCCGCTTGTAAGACCTTCGCGCCGGGTGTTATTCCGACAAATTTATTTATAAAATATTGAACCCGCCATGGTTCCATGTTATAGTCGAGCCGAGGCTTAAACATTATGGAAGAACAAGGCAAAAAAGTCCCGAACCAGGAGAGCGAACGGCTCCCGGAAGAACGCCAGCACCTTGAGGAAGAATATAAAAAGCGCGGAGCGCAATCTATTTCCTACAAAGATTATATTGCGCAGAGGGACAAGAAAAGAAACCGGAAAAAAATCGTAATCCCTTTGCATATTAAATTTATCCTGGGAACCCCGTTTCTTATCCTCTTCGGTTATGGCATTTTTTTTATCCCCTGGATTATTTACGTCGTTCTTACGAACCCGGAAGAAAAAACGGCCGACAGCAAAAAAGACGAAACGAGCATCGCCGACAAAAAAGACCGCACAGCGAAAGATAAAACGTCCCGACGGTAAAAAACCTTGATGGACGCGGGTATTCTCATAAAAGGGAGAGACGATGACATACACAGATTACGGAGTCGCGGCGACAGGGCTCCTTCTTTTCTTCAGCGGGTTCAGGAAGGGATTATGCCGCACCCTCAGCGGCCCGGTGGCCTTCCTCCTTTGTTGCGTCGGAGCCGTCATCTATTACGATATCACAGGGAACATCCTCCACGCATTGATGATCACCTCTATCGGAACAATCCTGCTGTCCCTTGCCTTCCGGCTGGTCCTGATGATCGGAAAATCCACCATCGGAAAAACCGGGGACGACACGACCCTTCTCTTAAGCCGTATTTTGGGCGGGCTTGTGAACCTCGCCTGGAAATGGAGCATTCTGTTCGGGATTCTTTTTCTGATAACCCTCATCCCTTTTAACGCGCTCAATCTGGGGACGATTAAAAACGACATCAACGGATCCGTTTCTTTCTCTCTTCTGAACCGGTTTGTTTTAAGCCGTATCCCCCAGACAAAAAAAATCAAGCAGGCCTTCCGCGTCCTCGAAAACCCCAAAAAGCTGCAGACCTTATCAACGAACCCGGAGTATAAAGCCCTTTTATCCGACCCCAAAGTAAAAGACATCACGGAGGATCAGGAAATACAGGAGCTGATAAACAAACAGGATTACATAAAACTGCTTTCACACCCGAAAATCAAATCTCTTATAAAGGATGACAAGCTATTAGAGAAACTGACGCGGTTGAGCGAATCTTTGACGCGGGAACCCCCTGACGAGAAGCCAGCCCCTTAATATCCGCAGCAATCCTGATACCATTCCCGGAACGGGCGGGCTTATTTCCCGATACAAAATTCCGAAAAAATTTTATCCAACAACTCCTCACTGGCGTCCCGTCCTGTAATCTGATCCAGGGCCCGGACGGCGGCCTTAATATTTTCCGAAACAAATTCCCAGGACAACCCCGACTTCAGATGAACACATGCTTCCAGCAAAAAATCTTCGGCCTGACGAAGCGATTCCACATGCCGCGTGTTGCTGACCACGACGTTCCGACAGTAATGCGCCTCATCCGGGACAGCGGCCTGCAACATCCTTTCCCCAAGCAACGAAACCCCTTCTCCGGTAAGGGCAGAAACACAAACAACAGCCCGATCCGGGAAAAACTGTCTCACGCCGGGGTCATTCTGGCTCGGCAGATCGCATTTATTCAAGACAACCAGAACATTTTTATCCTGAACAGCAGGGATCAAAT
This sequence comes from uncultured Planctomycetales bacterium, assembly GCA_964489065.1. Lineage (GTDB taxonomy): Bacteria > Omnitrophota > Gorgyraeia > Zapsychrales > JANLHA01 > JAGOJP01. Next base: position 437,696 of record CAZAXH010000001.1, read on the forward strand.
CCTTGTCTTCCGCAGTCAGCTCCGCAGAACCGTCGACGACAAACAAAATCAAATCCGCGCTTTCCACGCAGAGGCGGCTGCGCCGGACAGCTTCCTCTTCAATGGAACTTCGCGGGCGAAGGATTCCCGCCGTATCAACAAGTTGAAAAGGAATTCCGTTGATAGAAACAGTTTCTTCGATGGTGTCCCGCGTGGTCCCTTCAACAGGGCTGACAATCGCTCTCGGCTGCCGCAGAAGCCGGTTCAAAAGCGATGATTTCCCGACATTCGGCTTTCCGCAAATGACCGCTTTCACCCCGTCTTTTAAAACGCGCCCCTGGTTTGATGTGGCGACCAACTCCTGGATTTTTCCGCAAGCCTGTTCTACCGAGGCCAGCGGACCGGCCGACAGGCCACTCCCGCCGCCCCGGGCATGGCCGTCCGGACGATGGGCGCGGTCCAGCTGCGGGATATCATCTTCCGGGAAATTCACTGCGGCCTCCAACCGGGCATAAACATCCATCAGCTGTTCCCGGATTGTTCCCAACGCAACAGTCAGGTCCCCTTTCAATTGCTGTGCACTGACTTTCACGAACGCTTCGGTTTTAGAACGGATAATATCCAGAACCGCCTCCGCCTGTGTCAAATCAATCCGGCCCTTTAAAAACGCCCTCTTCGTGAATTCGCCCGGCTCTGCCAGACGTGCCCCATGCTCAACGGCCAACCGTAAAACCGTCTGTAAGATAACCGCGCCGCCATGACAGTTCAACTCCACCACGTCTTCACCGGTATAAGACCGCGGTCCGCGCATCACCACAACAAGCGCTTCATCAATAACCTCAAATTCATCTCCCTCTCCCGGCCCCGTCCCGCGCTGAACCACATGCCCGAAATGAACAGTATGACTCGCGCATGCAGACGGAAGCTTGCCGCTGGGAATGCGAAAAATTTTATCCGCAACAGCCAAAGCCCGCGGCCCGCTTAAGCGGACAATGCCGATTCCGCCCTGACCGGGAGGCGTCGCGATCGCTGCAATCGTGTCATCAAATTTATATAAAGGATCCATATCTTCCCCGTCTTCAGGAAACCTTGTCCGCGGACTTTCCGGCGGATGACGGAAAAAATTCTTTCCCCGCTTCCGCCGCGACAAAAACCGACCCCGCGACCACAATAACGTCGTCCTTCCCGGCCCGGGTCAAAGCCATCGCCACCCCCTCCGGGACATGGCGCGAAACAGTAAACGGCTGCCCCCGGAAAATATCCCGGATTTTCAGGTCATCCAGATCGGCGGCCCGGGGATGCCCGGCCTTTGTTATAATAACCTCACGCGCGACACACGCCAAATGCCGGCATATCCCGTGCAAATCTTTATCGCGGGATATCCCTAAAACCAAAATAACCTGCTTTCCCGGGAAACAATCGCGCACCGTTTCCGCCAGGGCCCGGGCCGAATCCGAATTATGGGCCACATCCAAAACAACCGTGGGATCAGACCTCACAATCTGAAACCTCCCCGGCCAAAGCGTTGCGGCGATGCCTTTCCGCACGGCTTGCGCGGGAATCTTTAATCGCGACGTCTCTGTCAGACATTCTATCATCCCGACAGCCAAAGCGGCGTTCTCTCTCTGGTGGGTTCCCATCAGCCCGGTCGTGACCGTATAATCCGCCTTTCTCCCCCGCACCCCGAAGGCCTGCCGGTCCCCTCTCTTTTCCGCCCCCAAAACTCCAAAATCCTTGCCGAAAAAAAATGCCTTACAGCCGATATCCTGGATCCGCTGCCGTATAACCGCCTCGGCCGCAGGGGGCTGGTTTGCCACGACCACGTTCTGCCCCGCTGTCTTTATAATCCCCGCCTTCTCACGGGCAATGGACGCCAGCGAAGCTCCCAGGATCTGGGTATGATCCATGCTCACCGGGGTCAGACCGCACACGGCAGAATCCACGACATTGGTCGCGTCCAGCCTCCCGCCCATCCCTGTTTCCAGGACAACACAATCCACCCGTTTGACTTTAAAATACAACAAAGCCGCCATGGTCAGGACTTCAAAATACGTCAAACGCCCCAGGGAGCCCTCTTTCCGCACCGGCTCCAGAACCGGCCTCATCCTCTCAAAAATTCCGCAAAACTCCCCTTCGCGGATGCACCCTTCAAACAACTCCGGCTGCCCGGTCCCGCTTCCCGGGCTCAAAACCCGGATCCGTTCTTTCACATCCCACCAATGCGGAGACGTATATAAACCGGCCGTATACCCGGCTTCTCTTAAAATATACGCCGCATAAGCGCACGTTGACCCCTTCCCTTTGGTGCCGGCGACATGGACAAAAACCATATCCTTATGCGGGTCCCCCAAAAGACCAAGGACATGCTCGACTCGTTTCAGCTTAAATACTTCCGAAGGAAAAGCAGTGAGCGCTAATTTTTCCAGGTTAAAAAAAGAATCAAGATAGGTTCTGACGTCCTGGGGGGTCATGGGGCGAGAAATCAATGTTTAAAATGACGGACGCCGGTCATCACCATGGCTATATTATACCTGTCCACGGCTTCGATCACTTCCTGATCCGCGACAGAGCCGCCGGTCTGAATAATCGCCTTGATGCCCGCCTTGGCAGCGGCTTCGATGTTGTCCGTCTTGGGAATAAACGCGTCGGAAACCAGGCAAGCCCCTTTCGCGTCTGCCCCGGCCTTACGGATGGCCAGATGGACGCTCTCCACGCGGGATGTCTGTCCGCAACCGATCCCAACGGTGCGCTGCCCTTTCACAAGGATGATGGCGTTGGATTTGACGTGCCGGATCACTTTCCAGCCGAAAAGCAGGGAGGCCAGCTGAAGTTTTGTCGGGTCCCGGTGAGAAACCACTTTCATCTGCGCCGCGGTCAATTTCTTTTCATCTTTCGTCTGAACCAGCAACCCGCCGTCCACCTGACGGAAATCCCAAGGGGTCTTTTCCAGGTCGCCCGCTTTTAGTTTTATGAGACGGAGGTTCTTTTTCCGGGTTAAAATATTCAAGGCGTCCCGGGAAAAATCCGGAGCAACAACACATTCCATAAACCCGCTCTTTTCAATCAGCCCGGCCGTCTGCACGTCCACTTTTTTGTTCAATCCGATGATCCCCCCGAAGGCGGACAGAGGGTCGCATTTCCAGGCTTTTCTATACGCTGAAGAGAGGCTGGCGTCTTCCGCCACGCCGGTGGGATTGTTATGTTTGATCACAACCGCCGCAGGCGAAGAAAAATCCCTGACCACCTGAACGGCCGCGTGCAGGTCCAGGTAATTGTTAAAAGACAATTCCTTGCCGTGGAGCTGCTGCAACAAGGCCAGGCCGGCCGGTTCCTGCGCACTCTGATAAAACGCCGCTTCCTGATGAGGATTCTCCCCGTAGCGCAGGTCCCCGACCTTACTAAACCGCAGCGTCAAATTGCGGGGCAGGCCGCTCAACTCCCCGCTGCGCATCCTTTGATTCAAGAAATCATAAATCACCTCATCATACTGGGCGGTGTGCCGGAAGACCTCCACCGCCAGGGTCTTCAAGACAGCCTCGGAAAGCAGGCCGTTGTTCCTCTGAAGCTCATCTAAAATTTCCCTGTACCGGGCCGGATTGCAGACAACGGCCACACTTTTAAAATTTTTAGCCGCGGCTCTCAGCATGGTCGGGCCGCCCACATCTATATTCTCCAGCGCTTCATCCAAAGAAACATTTTTTTTCTGAATAACTTTTTCAAAAGGATACAAATTGACCACCACCAGATCAATCAGGCCGATGTTCTGCTGCCGCAGTTGATCCATGTGCTGCGGGTTATCGCGCACCGCCAGAAGACCGCCGTGAACAGCCGGATTCAATGTCTTAACCCGGCCGTCGAGAATTTCAGGATAACCGGTGTAATCCGACACTTCCACCACCGGGACCTGCGCGTTCGTCAACGTCCGGGCCGTGCCTCCGGTGGAAATAATTTCAACCCCCAGCCCATGCAGTCCTCTGGCAAATTCAACAAGTCCGGACTTATCCGACACGCTTAGCAGTGCTCTTTTAACTTTTATCATCCTTCAAAATCCTTTGAACTGGTGTTAACAACGGCAGGATGCTGCAGATACCCTTGACCTCTTTATCTTCTTCCCGGACCCGGCATCATGCCTGCCGCCAGCTCCGCTTCTTAATTCAGGGAAGACGGACGCACAAAAAATTCAACCCGGCATGTCCTGCCGGGTTGAAAACAATCAAGGCTTTTTGCGGCGCCTCTTTTCAGAGGGTTTAGAATAATAACGCCTCTCTTTCAACTCCACCAAAAACCCTTCTTTCTGGCATTGCTTCTTAAACAATCGTATCGCTTTCTCGAAGCTGTTCTTATCATTAATTTTAACTTCAACCATAAAAAATATTCACCACCTTCCGGCTCTCTTTAAAGGTTTTAACCTCACCTGACAAGCAGGAGTATTATATTACACATTCCAAATTTGTAAAGCGGAACTTCTGGCCCCTCCCCTCAAATAGCGCTCGCGCCCTGCTCCCCGGTCCGGATCCGGTACAAGTTATGCAGGTCAACAACGGCAATTTTCCCGTCTCCGGTCGCCCCCATACGGGCATGCTTGAAAATAAGATCAACGAGCTTCTCAATCTGAAATTCATCCACATAAACTTCCAATTTGATTTTCTCCTGCAGCCCGTTGCGATGACGGCCAAACCCCCGGGCTTCTAAAACCGTCACCCCCCCAAACCCGGACTTCTCCAGAGCGTCACAAACTTCCTGAAATTTCTCTTTGCGGATAACCGCTTCCACTTTTTTCATAAATCACCTCTTTCGAAAAACACGGGGGCCGCGGCCCGGAAAAGGCATATAGGCGGAAGCCTATCTCCGCTGAATAGGCCCCTCTCAAATCCAGGCATTCCGCAATCCCCAACACGTGTGATAAAACGATTTTTATTAACCCCGCAGCAGACTCTTTTGTCAACCGGCGCTATCTTAACATATCTTTGGGATTTGTCAATTTTGTCTTTGGCCCCACCGGGACAACACCCTCTCCGGAGGACAGAGGGCGAGCGCTTTTAAAGGGAAGGCCTTCTTAAGAAGAATATTCAAACAATTCTCCGGCGTAGTTCCTGAGGACATAACGCCCGTTTTCACTGCGGACAATATAATTGGGATTCAGGGGAATTTTTCCGCCTCCTCCGGGGACGTCCAAGACAAATTTGGGCACGGCATAGCCGCTGGTAAAACCCTGCAATTGTTCCATAATTTTAAGTCCGCCCTGGATTGTCGAGCGGAAATGGCGGGTTCCCACCACCGGGTCGCACTGATATATATAATACGGCCGCACCCGGATTTTCAGCAAGGCGTGCATGAGCGCTTTCATCGTTGCCGGGTCGTCATTGATCCCTTTTAAAAGCACGGTCTGGCTGCCGAGAGGTATTCCGATATCCGCCAGAGCGCCGCAGGCCTCCCGGACCGCAGGGGTAAGCTCCTGGGGATGGTTACAGTGGATGCTGATCCATAACGGGGAATATTTCTTAAATATCCTCAACAACGACGGGGTGATCCGCTGGGGAAGGCTCACCGGCACCCGGGTGCCGATGCGGACAAATTCGACATGAGGGATAGCCTTAATTCCCTGAAGCACATATTCCAGCAGGCTGTCATTAAGGAGGAGGGGGTCGCCCCCGGACACCAGAACATCCCGCACCTCCTTATGGTCCCGGATATAATGAAGGGCCTCGTCGTAGGTGGAGGAGTTAAAACGGCACCGCCCCTCTTTCAGAAGACGGGAGCGCGTGCAGTGGCGGCAATACATCGCGCACTGGTCACTCACCAGAAAGAGCACCCGGTCAGGATACCGGTGCACCAGCCCCTGGACCGGCGAGTCCTTGTCTTCTCCGCAGGGATCCACCATTTCCCCCGGGCTGATGATCAATTCATCCCGCGTGGGAACACACTGGCGCCGGATAGGGCACTCTGGATCATCAGGATTGATCAGCGTGGCAAAATACGGAGGAATCGCCATGGTCAATTTCTGGCCACAATGATCTATCCCCTCCCGTTCCTCCGGGGTCAAGGTCATGATAGCTTCCAGGGCTTCCCGCGTTTTAAAGCAATTTTTTAACTGCCAACGCCAGTCATTCCATTCCTCATCAGACACGCCCGACCAGGAGGCACGCACACGCGCCTCCTGGTCGGTTAAACCCTGCTCCTCCCAGAGAGAATCCGTTAGGGGAATCTGGTATTCCTTCATGAGCTATCTTTCCCTCGTCATTATATAGCCACAGTCCTTTCGTTTCCAACCGGAGCCCTGATCCCATACCGTTCCAAAGCGCAACGCAAAATAGACTGAACCACAGCATCATAGGTCATCCCCATGACTTGGGGAAAAACATCAAAAACATCGTTCTTCCCTAAAGAAGGGAGCGGATTGACTTCCAGCACATACGGCTTTCCGGAAGGATCAACCCGGAAATCAATCCGGCCGAAGTCACGGCATCCGACGGACAAAAAAGTGCGGACCGCTAAAGCCTGGATCGTCTTTGCCAAACCCGCCGGTATTCGGGCCGGACAAAGATACGTCACGATACTCTCATCCACAACCATGTCATAGGTAAAAAACCGGTCACCCAATTCATCTTCCTCGCCAATACTGACCTGAACAACCGGGGCCGACTCTGGCGGATTGTTTCCCAGGACGGCGACGGTGAATTCCTGCCCACGGATAAACTCCTCGACCAAAACAGGCTGACGATATGTCGAAAAAACGAAATCAACCTGTCTAATAAGGTCTTCCCTGTTTTCCACCCGGGACGCCGCCGTCAGACTCTTAGATGACCCTTCCGCAGAAGCCTTGACAATAAGAGGAAAGCTCAAGGGGCACGGCTCCGGGATATCCCCGCCCCCCTGAACCACAAAAAAACGGGGCGTCGGGATACCATCGGCCAGAAAACATTTTTTGGCCATCACCTTGTCCAAGGTCAACGCCATCGTCAGCCCGTCAGAGCCGACATACGGGATATTCTGAGCCTCGAGCAGGACCGGAACCTGGGCTTCCCGGTTCCGCCCCCGCAACCCTTCACAAATATTAAACACAATATCGACATCCAACACATCCAAGCGGGTTATCAGCTGACTGAGGTTGCCGATACGCACAACGTCATGCCCGCCGGCAGCCAGCGCTCCGGCGACATCCTCGACCGTTTGAGGCGAGTCAAACTCCGCGCTGGCGTCCCGCGGATCTCCGTCCGCCCGGACCCAGTCTGATTTCAAATCATATGTAAACCCCACCTTCATAACGCGTGTTTTCCTTTCTTGCGTAAACAAAAAAACAGGAACCGTCGCGGATTCGGATTCCTGTCTTTTTTAAGTCTTTATAGTCAATGGGATTCCCCTCCCTGGACAAACCCTAATGAAAAGCCCCAACAATATCATTCTGGCCATGCTGTTCTTGTTGCCGAACTAACATAATTCAATCCTTTTTCATATAAATCTAATTAGGTGTTATCATACCTGCACGGGCATGTCAAGGGTTCTCACCATATTTTTTAAAAAGCGCCCCGCCGCCTTCCTTCAAAAACCGGCCAAGGTCCCGCGAGAAACACCCTTTTTTAGACGAGAAAAACCGCCTGGCTTGACAAAAACGTTAAAACACCCAGGTGGCGATCTTAAAATAGATCAACAAGGAAAAGACGTCAACGATACTGGAAATAAACGGTCCGGACATGAGCGCGGGATCCAGTTTTATTTTCTTAAAAAGCATCGGCAGCACCGCGCCCAACGTGGTCGCCAAGCACACATTGGCGATCATGGCGACCCCTACGGTAACCCCTAATTTCGGGTCGCCATGCGTGATAAATAACGCCCGCAAAGAAACCAGGACGGCCAAGACAGCCCCCATCAAGACTCCAACGCCCAACTCCTTGCGGATGACCTCCAACAGATCGTTTAAATTAATATTCCCCGTCGCCATCCCACGGATCACAACCGTGGACGACTGCGTCCCCGCGTTCCCCCCGGCGCCCAGCAGCAGCGTGGTAAAAAAGCTCAAGGCCACCACGCGCTCAATCAGCTCCGCGTTCTGTTGCAATATCCACGCGGACACAAACCCCACAAAAACCAGGAGCAACAGCCATATCACCCGTTGTTTGGCGACGTGAAAAGAATTGGCTTTCAGATAATCGATATATTCCCCGGCCGCGCCGTATTTATAAATATCTTCCGTGGTTTCCTCAATGACAACGTCCACGACGTCGTCAACAGTCACGATCCCCACCAGCTGGTTCAAATCATTGACGATCGGAATAGCCAAGAAATCATAATCATTCAGCTTCTTGGCTACCGCCTCCTTGTCTTCATTAACATTGGCGCTGATAAGGTTCCGGAGCATGATATCGGCCACCGTCTTGTGCGAGGGGGCGACGATCATGTCCTTCAAGGTCACAAAACCAAGCAGCTTGCGTTCGCTGTCAATCACGTAAATATAATAAATCGTTTCCCGGTCAAACGCCTGCTGCTTGATCTTCTCAATGGCCTCCCGGACCGTGATGTCCGGCGGCAAAAACGCGTAATCCGTGGTGAGAATCGATCCGGCGGTCCCTTCCTGGTATTCCATCAAATTTTTAATATCCAGGCGTTCCGCCCTGGCGACCAGCGGCAGGATTTCTTCCCGTTTAGCCTCGGGGAGAAATTTCACAAAATCCGCCCGGTCGTCCGGGTCCATTTCCTCCAGAATATCCGCCATCCATTCCCGGGAAAAGCAATTAAAAATTTCCTCCCGGCGTTCATCTTCAAAATATTCAAAGACATCAATCCCCCGGGGGACCCCTAACGCCTTGATGCATTCCGTAACTCCGTAATTATCCATGTCTTCGCAAAGCACGAAAATATCATACGGATGCATGTCCGAAAAAAAATCCCGCAGCTTCTGTTCTTTATCCGGCATCCTCAGGATTTCCTGAATCTGCGGCGCTATAAGAGACACACGTGTTTCCATGTCGAACATCCTCAACGGCTTTTCGTCACGCCCTCCTGGGCACACAGATGATTCACCGGGCACTGCGAGCAAAAAGGGGACACCGGCTTGCAGACATTCTGCCCCCAGGTAACAAGCAAGGCATTATACTCTGCCCAATAAAGCCTGGGCAATTTTTCTCTCAAGGCCCATTCGGTCTGATGCGGATCCTGCGTTTTCACATAGCCCAGCCGGTTGGAAATCCGGTGGACATGGGTGTCCACACACATCGCCGGGATATGAAAGCCTTCTATCAGAACCAAATTGGCCGTTTTACGCCCAACGCCTTTAAAAGACATCAAGTCCTCCAGCGTTCGGGGAACCTCTCCGTTAAACCGCTCCAGGATCTCCCGGCTGACCCGTTGGACAGTCCGGGCTTTTGTTCGGTAAAAACCCACCGGATAAATAGCCTTCTCAATGGCCTTAATTTCCAAACGCGCCATGTCCGCAGGCGTTCTGGCCAGGTTAAACAAACGCTCGGACGCAGGCAACGTGGTTTCGTCTTTTGTACGCAGGCTCAACAAACAAGAAATCAGGACTAAATACGGATCCTGCCATCTTTTCCCGACCAAGGTGACCGAAGGTTCAGGTAAATCTCTCATGGCCCGCCGGATCAAGGCGATCACCTGATGGATATTACGGTTCGTTACAGGCATACGTTAAGATTTCGCCCACAATTTCCTGGGAATGCCGATATCCGCCACAATCACCCGCCCGGTCCACCGGGCCGTTGCTTTGTTTAAAAAAGCTTTTTTCAAAACACAGAAAGTCACTGTTTCCCAGGCCTGAACACACTCGCCGTAAACAGCCCCCGTTGTCCCGTCCAGCCCAGAAGGGATGTCGACCGAAAGCACCCTAGAGCGCACCTCATTCAGCGCGGCAATAACCTGGGCGTAAACTCCGCCGACAGGCCGGTTCAACCCGACCCCAAAAATGGCATCAATAATAAGATCCGCGTTTTGGATGTTTCTTCTAAAACCCGCCGTGACGCCCCGTATTTCCTTCCCTCCATACCCACAATTTTTTAAAACCCGGTAATACACGGCCGCGTCGTTTTTCAATCGTCCGACTTCCCCGACGACAAACAGGCTGACTTTGACCCCGGCGTTGCTTAAATGACGGGCGGCCACAAAACCGTCACCCCCATTATTCCCTGTGCCACAAACAACCGCAACCCGCGGACAGGAGATGGATTTAAGCAGCCGCAGCGCCTCGGTGGCAACCGCCTTACCCGCATTTTCCATTAAGGCTAAAGACGGAACGCCATAGCGTTCAATCGCCCTGCGGTCCAGCGCCTGAACCTGCCGGACAGTGAACGCCCCGATCTCCCCAGACTTCATCACGGCACTCCCCTAAAATTCTCTTTTAAAAACGGGAATACTGCTCTTTCACCTGCATACATCACGCACTTATAAATTTAAAAGGATATAACCTGAACGAGTGGGACATTCAAAAAATATATAGGTTCAGTATAAGCCCAAGACCGGCTGTTGGAAAGAAAAATTCATAAATTTCCGTCTAAAATTCGAAATTTCTCAAAAACTTTCGCAATATCCCATCTCCACCAGCAGGGAGCTATCTTCACGCCAGTTACGCTTGCTTTTCACAAAGAGTTCCAGGAAAACCTTGCCGTCCATCAAATCCTCCAATTCCTGGCGAGCCAGAGTTCCCACTTCTTTGAGAATCTTTCCGTTTTTCCCTATGACGATATTTTTTTGGGAATCCCTCTCCACCAAAATCTGCGCCCGGATATGCATCACCTTGTGCCGCTTGGGCTCCATATCTTCGATCAAAACGGCCAGGGAATGAGGGACTTCCTGCCGCATGATCTGAAAAAATTTTTCCCGGATAATGTCCGCGATAGCCATGCGCTGCGGGACATCGCATACCACATCCTCGGGATAAAGCGCAGGCCCGGGAGGTAGGAAGTCAAAAAGCGTATCCAGCAGTTTCGGAATATTCATTCCGGTCTTGCCGGAAAGCGGCATAATCACGAAGCGGTCCATTTGCGTGACCGGAATCCCCTTAACCTTCTCCCACAAGGAGATATATTCCGGGATAAATTTATCCGTCACATCAACCTTGTTTAATCCCAGCACCACCGGGACCTTCAGCAAAGCCAGTTTCTGGATAACGGTCTCCTCTTCCGGGCCGACAGGATCCCCGCAATCCACCAGATGAATGACGCAATCCGTTTCCAGTGGCGTCCCCAAAGCGGCCTTGTTCATAAAATGGTCCAGTTTGTCCCGGTTTTTATGAATCCCGGGCGTATCAATAAAAACAATCTGGCCCCGGGCTTCGGTATAAATACCGCGGACCTGATTCCGCGTCGTCTGCGGAACGTTGGAAACGATAGCCACCTTCTCCCCCACGATGTGATTCAGCAAGGTGGACTTCCCCACGTTCGGCCGGCCTACGATCGACACGGTCCCGCAACGGGACAGCGGAGGCAAAGGCCCCTGTGATCCCGCGGGCAGCTCTTCTTTTTTTGCTTTACGTCCCATGTCTGTATTTGAGCGTCACAATAACAACGCAAGTAAACAACACCAAATTGATAATGTTAAATGTCCTCCAGACAATATCCGCGGAGCGGAATCCGGAGGGAGCCATGACAACGATGCACACCCAAACCCCCAGCGCCCAGGCCAGACTGATGTCCCCGGACGATCGGCGGCGGATAATTTTTAATATCAACGGGATATTCCATAACGGCAACGCCACTGCCGCCACCAATCCCACTTTTTCAACAAAACCCAATTCCATAAAACTCTCCCTTCCTACCAGCCTGATGGCCCCCTACACCCCGGGATCCGCGAACTTCACAAACGTCTGCATGCGCTGATGAACAGTGGACATGGTTAACGGCGCGGTTTTGGCCATCCCGAAGCCTTCCACGTTAAAAGAAGCAATGGTGGTCGCGTAAATAACCGCTTTCTTGAGGGTGTTCTCATTGATCTTCCGGGCTTTGCATAAATACCCCATCAGACCGCCGGCGAACGTATCCCCGGCGCCCGTCGGGTCCACCACGCGGTCAACCGGATATGCCGGGAAGGAAAACATAAAATTATCGCAGTAAAACAGCACCCCATGTTCCCCTTTCTTCACGACAATCAGTTCCGGCCCCAGCTTCCGCAAAGAGCGGGCGGCCTGGATCAGATTCGTCTGGCCACTGATCGCCCGGGCCTCCCCGTCGTTGGCGACAAAAAGGTTGACTTTTTTCATCAGGGCTTTTAAAGACGCCAGCTTGTGGGTGATCCAGAGGTTCATGCTGTCCAACCCCACCAGGCCGGGCTTGCTCATGGCTTTTAAAAGGCTCCCTTGAATATCCGGATCGATGTTGGCTAAAAACACGTTCTGGATCGAGCGCTGATGCGCGGCCACGGCCGGCTGAAACCCCGTCAGGACTCCTAATTCGGTCGCTAGAGTCAGGGCGGAATTCAGGTCTTCCTTTTTATACTCCCCCTCCCAGCGGAAACTTTTTCCATCCCCGGTCTGGAGGGACGTGAGATCTATGCCCTTGTTGCGCAGAAACTGGATATGCCGTTTAGGAAAATCCCGGCCAATAATCGCGACCAGATGCACATCCGTAAAAAGCCGCGCGCTCATGGCAAAATGAGCCGCAGACCCGCCTAACAAATCTTTTTTCACCCCCGCCGGAGTTTTAATATTATCCAGCGCCACCGTGCCTAAAACCAGAAGACTCATAAACCAACTCCTTATGCCGTAGAATGTTTCATCTTGAATTTAAAGACCTGCCGCTGCTCAGGATTTGGAACGGGAGTATTATAACAGGCGGAAATAATTTTGCAACAGTAGGCTGCTGCGGGGAAAATGACCGTCACGCCCCCACCGCCATGCCGGGGATATCCAAAGAAGGGTTAGGCCGGGCCAGAAAATATCCCTGCCCGGCATCCACGCCCAGGAACTGGACCTGGTTCATTTCTACCGCCGTCTCAATCCCTTCCGCGATAGTCATCATGCCATTCTTGGAGGAAAACTGGATGACGGCTTCAACGATATCCTGCTTCAAGAGATCTTTTTCAATGGAACGCACGAGCGAGGCGTCGATCTTCAAAAAATCGGGTTTAATTTCAGCGACCATATTCAAACTGGCATAACCGCACCCGACGTCATCCACCGCAATCTGAATATCCATCTCCTTAAACTCGCTCAACTTATTATAAAAATAGCCGTAATCATTAATCGCGATCCTCTCTGTCAGCTCCATGACAATGGTCCGGGGATGGATTCCCGCCCGATCCAGAATATCCCGCTTAAAGTCCCCGCACTCGATCAAATAAGGGCTGCAGTTCAAGAAAAGGTTCTCGGCGCGGCCGGATTGTTTCCACTGGGCAAAGGCCTTTTTCCAGCAATGCATTTCCAACTCAAAATATTTTCCGCAGGACAGTGCCAGTTTAAAAAGGAATTCCGGATTATTCAGCCGGCTGTCCTGCGGGGGACGGCTCAGGACCTCAAACCCGATCGGCTGATGGGACCGGAAAAGAAAAATAGGCTGAAAAAAAATCGTGATCAGGTCCTCGCGCATGATCTTATCCAACTCCCCAATCAAGGATTCCCGATCTTCTTCAAGCTGCTCCGCGAAACGCACGCGCCGGAGAATAACGTCAACCCGGGCCACCAGTTCGGCCGGCAGAAACGGCTTGGTGATATAATCGTCGGCGCCGACGTACAGCCCCTGAAGTTTATCCTGGCTCGAGTCACGGCCGCTGACGATAATAATCGGGATGCCCCGGAACCGCTTATCCCCCCTGACCATCCGGCAGATATCCAGCCCTTCCATATCAGGCAGGTTACGGTCGAGCAGAATAATATCCGGATGCATCTTGATCATTTCAATCGCCTCTTCCCCGGTCCGGGCCAGATCCACATCAAAATTGCGGTCTTTGAACAATTCGCTCACCAAGACTCCGATATTAATATCATCTTCAACGATCAGGATACGGCGGTGAAACATAGGCGCCTCCTTTGAGCAGCGTCTCCGTCTTAAACTTTTCTTCCTCGGATAGAATCCTGACAAGGGGCTAAAAAACCATAAAACGTTCCGCCCGCTGTCCGGTCAGGTCAAAAACTATACCTATTTTACCCTGTTTCTTTTTTGGGGAAAAGCACGGAATGTCACATTTTTATTCCCCGATCACCTTAATCAAAACTCGTTTGCGCCGGTGGCCGTCAAATTCTCCATAAAAAATCTGCTCCCACGGACCGAAATCCAGCTTTCCTTGCGTGACCGCCACAACGACCTCCCGGCCCATAACCTGCCGTTTAAGATGGGCGTCTCCGTTATCTTCCCCGGTCCGGTTGTGCCGATAATGAGAAACCGGTTCATGCGGGGCCAGCCGTTCCAGCCAATCATCATAATCCTGCAGCAAGCCGGGTTCATCATCATTAATATAAACACTGGCGGTGATATGCATGGCATTCACGAGGCACAACCCTTCTTGGACCCCACTCTTATCGACCGCTAATTGGACTTTATCAGTAATGTTCAGATAAGCCCGGCGGGAGTTGACGTTAAACCACAGTTCTTCTCGATAACTTTTCATAAAACACACCCCCCGTTTCCATCGTCTCGCCCAAGGCATCTCACAGGTCAACAATTCTTTCTAAGGCATGTCATGATTTTAGGATGTGCCCCATTCCCGTTTCTTAGGGAAAAAATGAGGCGGACAAATAAAACGGAACACCCCGGCGATTTTCCGGGCTTCTTCCAGCTTGGCCTGGTTTTCAGCGCGCATGGTTGCCAACTTCCCCCCGAAGACATCCGCGAAGTACGCCTGAGCCGCTTTTTTCCTGTCTTCCTCTGTGGCATACTCCTGGCGGATGCTCCCCAATTCCCCATAATCGAGCCAGACGCCACCGCAGGCGCCGCACTCATCAATCTCCACGTTCCTTTTGACGCTGAAAAAATGTTTCATCATTTTTATGCCTTCGCATTTCGGGCATGCTTTTATCCGGGAAGCATCCATCTTAATATTTTTATCCCGGGGGATATCCAAAAGCGCTTCGCCTGCCGACTCATGCTCTTCATCCACCTTGCGCAATTCGAAGTTATCAAACCAGATTCCCCCACACCCTCCCTTGCACACGTCGACCGTGAGGTCCTTCACGGCCATCTTTTGCAGTTCTCGATTACATGCCGGGCATCTCATTAAAACTCCTTTCTGGATAGGCTGCTTTTTCCTCGTTCTGCGGGCCACACGCGGCCGCATGTCCTTCCCCGGCCCTCTTGCCGGATAGCCGCTTTTATAATATAAAATCAGTGGAAAGGAAAGCAGAATTTCTATCCGTCACAATAGACTTTATGATCCTTTTATTTACGTCACTGTCTTTAGCCGCAACCAGCGTCCGTATGGTGAAAATTTTCAGGGCATCAGACACCGATAAAGTGCCCTCGGCCGAATCCTTCCTGCCGGTAAACGGGAATATATCCGGGCCGCGCTGACACTGGCTGTTGATATTCACCCGGCAAACCTGGTTCACCAGGGGATCAATCATCTTGGCGATCATCCGTGGATCGCTTGCGAAAAGGCTCACCTGCTGTCCGTAGTTCGACTCTATCACGTAATTCATCGGCTCTTCCGTGCGGGCAAAAGAAACGACGGGAACAACAGGGCCGAACTGCTCTTCAGAATACAACCTCATGCCGGGCTCGACGGGATAAACAACGGCCGGGGACATGATCGTGCCTGTAACGCTGCCGCCGTTCCGATTCACAACCCTCGCCCCCTTGGCGCAGGCGTCGTCAATCAACTCCGTGAGGAACCCGGTCTTGCCGGGCTCCGGCAGCGGTGTAATGGAAACCCCGGGTTCCCACGGCATCCCGAGTTTAAGCCTTTCGACACTGTTGCCGAACCTCTCGAGGAAAGCATCCAGGATATCCCTGTGCACAAACAACATTTTAAGAGCCGTACACCGCTGGCCATTGTACGAAAGCGCGCCCAAGACACACTCCTTCACGGCGAGATCGAGGTCCGCATCTTTTAGAACGATCCCCACGTTCTTGGCTTCCAGCCCCAGAACGCAACGCAACCGGTGCGGCTTGGGGTGTTGCTTCTTTAAAATATCAGCGACCCGGCTGCTGCCGATAAACGCCAATACGTCAATGCCCCCTGATTGCATAAGCGGGCCAATGATTTTCTGCCCTTCCCCATAGACCGTATTGACGACACCCGGGGGAAAGGAATCCCGAAACGCCTCAAGCAGCGGTTCGTGGAGCAGGACACCGAGTTTGGGCGGCTTAAAAATCACCGTATTGCCCATGATCAAGGCCGGGATCAGGGTGGTGAACGTTTCATTGAGCGGATAATTGAACGGCCCCATGCAAAGCGCCACACCCAGCGGAGCGCGGCGAATCTGAGCGATGACACCCTGCTCGATCACAAAACGGGACGACAAACGGTCGATATCTTTCAACGCATCTATAGTGTCCTTTATGTAGCCGACCGTCCGGTCAAACTCTTTCTCGGCGTCCGGGAGCGCCTTTCCTATCTCCCACATCAAAAGTCTAATGACATCGTCCCGCCTCTCGCCCATCCGGGAGAGAAAAGCCTCCACGTGTCTAATCCGGTCTTCGACAGACATAGTGGGCCACGCGCCGCGGCCGTGATCGTAGGCGCCGCGAGCGGCCTCGAGAGCTTTCAGGACTTCCTGCTCGTCGAGCAAAGGATAGCTCCCGATACGTTTCTGGCGGAGCCCGTCCTGACCCGGCTCACAGAGCGGCGACAACACCTCCCGCTGCGGGCCGGCCCATTTTTTGATCATACCACGGCAAAGGTATTCCCGTTGTTCCGTAAGCGAACTAAGGCGCCACTTCTCCGGTATCGCATTTTCCGCAGGAAAAATAGAAGCGTTTTGTGTCCCGCTCGTTGTCATGTCCCCGTCCCTCCTGATAAAACTATCCCCGTTTGATGATCCCGGCTCCATAGGAATTCCGGGATATTCTCTTTTCTTCAAAGACGGATAAGAAATCATCCATACCATTCCAGGGCTGTTTTTAACGCCCCTCCGCACCCGAGAGCATTCCCGAAATCAATCGTGAGCCAAAACAGCGTGTATGTCCCCGCCGCTAAATTCGCACGGGCACTCGCGTCCTTGCTGACGCGCGAAACATACAGGCAGGCCAGCTCCCGGACCTTTTGCGTATCGATCAACCCGGCGCTAGAGGGAAACTGCAAGTTTATTTTCTGCCAGGACCGCTTTAAAGCGGACAGTTCTTTCACGCACGCCGCATTCCAGATCTCCCTCTCCCCGGGGAGCATGGCCTCGAAGGTTTCCGACAGGCACATCCCCACTTTCGCCAGGACAGCCACCTTGCTTCCTTCCAGCCGTTCCCCCACGACAAAAAGCTGATCAAGGTGCAGCGCCTCTCTCGCATGCCGCGCGAAATCCTGATACAAAGTGCCCTCTATCTTTTCTTCCTGTCCCGGGGCAGAAGCCTGTTCCGCCAAATACTTCAAGGCCAGGGCCGCCTCGTTTTTCGTTTTGGGATCCCTCGCGCATTTGCTCAGGTATGTGGCGAGCGCGACGGGGGTATGACCGGAATCGCCGATGAGGTCCCGGGAGGCGCCATTTTCCAGCAGGATGCGCACGACGTCCGCGTTTAAAACGTGTTCGCCGTAACCATACTCCAAAGCCATCACCAATGCTGTCTCTCCGGTCGTCGCCCGGCAATTCACATCAACGCCCTTGTCGAGCATCATCTGAATAAGGTGGGCGTGGCCGCGATGCGCCGCGTTGTGAAATGCGTTAAATTGCGGCACGCAACGCACCAGGGCCGCGATGTCGGCCTTCTGGACGATAGGCTCGAGCTCCTGAACATTTCTCCAATCCGCGTCTTTAAAGGCATCGGCGCAGACAGTTTCGTAAACCGCCCGTAATTCCTTTCCCTCTTTCGTCAGAGACCAGGCGCGCCCTTCTTCCAAAACCTCTACGATTCTCCAGAAATTATTCAATGTTTCCTTATACCGATAGTCCGTTCCGTTCTTCCGCGCCAGCTGAAAAGCGCTCCGGCCCTCACTGTCCTTGACATGAGGATCGGCGCCGGCCCGTAACAAACGAATGACCGCCTCGGCGTTTACGCGAGACGCGGCCATTAAAAGCGGCGAGGTATAATCATCGCTCCACAGTTCTTCGCGCCCCTGGGCATTGACATCAGCGCCCGCCGCTATCAAGGCGTCCAGAATTTCCAGGAAAGCGGCATCACTGACCCGGGAATCCTCGGTAAGGGCCAGGGCGGCCCGCTGCAGAGGGTAATTTCCCTCGACATCCAGAGAATTCACATTCGCGCCGCTGGCGATACATTCCCGGACAGCCGCCGCATCGGCTTTCCTGACCGCTTTATGGAGTGACGCGTTCAATTTTTCCTTGGGGTCTTCAACGAGCAGGTCTGCGGCCGGCGCCCAACACGCTTTCCTGGCCAAGTCATAAGGAGTTTCTCCTGACTTGGTTTTGGCCCGCCTGTCAGCGCCGTTCTGCAAAAAAATTTCGATAACAGCCGCGGCCTCACGCGTTTCTCGGACAGCTTTATGTAAGGGGCGGAATCCATTTTTATCTTCCGCCTCAAGGTTAGCCCCGTGAGCCAACAGGCACCGTATCGAGGATATACGGCCAAAAACCGCCGCCCAATGCAAGGGACGCTCTTTTTCAAAGTCCTCCGCTTCCACATCAGCCCCCTTCTCCACTAAATATTCAACCACCGGGGCATGCCCTTTCCATATGGCGTGGTGAAGGGGCGTACGCCCATACATGTCTTTTATGTTCTTATCCGCACCCTTTTCCAGAAGAGCTTTAACCTCTTCCAGGTTCCCCGCCTCCACCGCTTCCAGGAACTTTTCCACCGCGCCGCAAGCAGTACAGCGGGATCCCTTCCATTGATGCGCGCGCGTTTTACCGCAAACCGCGCACACGCATCCCCTCCAAACATGGCCTTCATCTCTTGTTTTACCGCATCGCGAACACCGGCAACCGGCCCACGGGTGAGCATTTTCCCGGGTGACTCCGCATCGTGAGCATTGTTCACAATCTGAGGCCCAGTCATGACCAAACAGACATTGGAAACTCATCTCTTCTCTCCTTTTCCCTTTTTGCGATGGACGGCAGAAAGACAGCGGACTTGGGACCATCGCCTGAAACAACTATATTCTATATCACCATTTCTTTAAATATTCCTCGATATCCTGCCGGTGCTGCGCCACGTAACGGCAACTCGGCTCCTCTCCGCACCGCCGGCATTTGATGTCATAGGCGGAATTGAGGGTGTCACATTCCGGGCAGGCATATTTTTCCCTGACTTCCTGAAGCCATTGTTGATAACCGGCGCTCTTAATCCGTTGAAGATTATCCCAGAGCTCGATCCGGTGCGGCATGGCGGCCTGAAACTGCATCAGGTCATCGCAGGGATACTCGTCGCATTCGCTGCAGAAGTCGATGCCTCGCTGCGCCGCGCAGGCGAACATCTTGCATTTTCCGCAGTAAGGCAGCCTTTTTCCCGACCGGCATCCATAACACCTGCTCTCTTCTTCCGACCAAGAAACTCGAGCCGCGAGCTTTTTAAGCCTTTCCGGTTCTTCCGTGGCGGCGATAAACCACGAGCACGCTTCACAGTAAAGGCCGCACACGGCAGCCATTTTTTTATCCGGCTCATCCCTGTTATTTTTTTCTCCCGGCATTGCGGCACCCTCCTTGTTGTGGGCCCCTTGTTATCCCTTCGCTTGTGCGAGGGCCTGATGCAACTCCTCCTCCCACGACCCCCTTATCATAGCGAGGATAATGGCCTTAATAATCGTATAGCCCCCAACCCCCGCCGCCCCGCCGACACCGAAAAACACCGGGACAAATTCACCGACAAGGGCGGTGCAAATGACCGTCACGACAAGCGAGAACACCACGATCGATATAGCAAAAATGATAATTTTAGCGAAGACACTGGGAATAAAAAAAACAATCCGGGCAAGCTTCACCGGTTCCCCGGTGTCATCGAAGATCAAAGACGCGCCATGCCAGAGCCCGTCCCGCACTTGAATGCTCACGGGTTTCTTATCCGAAAAAATCACCTCCGCCTGAGGCGGGAGCTGTGTTTTGAAGCGAGCCCCTATCGCCGCCAGCGACTTTTCCTGAAACACAAGGGGGCCGACGTCGACCATGGGGACAGCCCGCCGGCGCGAAAAGAAATTGCCCGCACCCGGGAGAAACAGAAAAACCGTGATGACCGAAAACACGACCAAGCCGGGAATAAGAGCCGCTTTCATCGGAACAGTAGCAAAACTCAACAAAAGCATCGTGGAGGTCCATATCACATAAAGAAGCCGGCCCCATCCATATCCTTTCAGCATGGCCCAGCCGGCGAAAGACGTGATCAACAGGCTGATATATATCCTGACAAATTGAAAATACAGGGAAGCGCTCATAACGTCATGAATCTTATACTGGATGATCGCGATGGTGGTCGAAATCAGGCCCAGCGCTCCCGCGACAATAAGATACCAACTGATAATTGATACTGATAGAGGCCGTTTCTTCACTTCCGGCGTCATGGCGGCCGCCGGTTGCGGTTGCGGCGACGATGTTCCAGGTCCATGGACAAAAGAAGCCGGCGGTGTCTGCCTCGTGGCCACAGCCGGTTGCGGCCCTGCCGCAAAAGCAGCCGGGGTGCTCTGGCCCAGAGGGGTTGGCCGGCAAGGGACTTTTCCGTCCTTCACCCAGGCGTCGTAATCCGAAGCCGCCACCGCC
Source organism: uncultured Planctomycetales bacterium (assembly GCA_964489065.1). GTDB lineage: Bacteria > Omnitrophota > Gorgyraeia > Zapsychrales > JANLHA01 > JAGOJP01. The sequence continues at coordinate 458,403 of CAZAXH010000001.1, forward strand.
AGATCCAGCCCGCGGCGCCTCGCGGCATGCTCACAGACGACAATGGGGACGCAATTCTTCCTTACCGCATCAATATTGTTGACGCCCGACGTCATCATGAAGCCCTGCAAAGCGGACAAGGACGGACATCTCCTCCTCGTTTCCGCGACCTCCGGCTTGATCCACAGATACCCCGTTGCCGGAGGCATCTTCGTATTCGGGCACGGGCACTCGTTATCGGAGCAGAACACCTGCCCCGGGAATGGGGGGAGTTCCATCATAATCTCCTCCCGGTTCCCCTTGTTTTCATCCGATAAGGGGCTGGGCGAGACCTCTTCTTTTTCCAGGGTCCATCCGGTCGCATCGTTATGGCGCGGGCACGCGTCAAAACGTTCCCCCGCCTTAAACCTTTTTCGCGTGACAGCCTGATTCGGGTCCAGGCCCATACCGACACATATGCCGTCGAACATTTTGAGATCAACCCCTGCCTGACTGGCGAAATCATCCAAGGTTTTGCGGACAGCCGCATCTCCCTGCTCACACATCGTGCAGTGATAAAGACCGGTTTTCGGAACTTCTGTGCCCGGGGCTAAATTTGTTGTGTTCATCTTATATCCTTTGCGTATTAAATGTTACATAGGAAACGGGTATCCCGTTTCCCATACCTTTATGCCGCCCTTCTCCCCCCTCAAAAATTCTGATCCTTGAACCTTCCCTCGGAACATCCGTCGCGCCGGCCAGCCCTCCCTTCCCCGCCGCGGATTAATGTTCCTTCACCGATTCTTCTTTTACCTTGTATTTCTACGGCTTGAATTCGCCAAGAATCGACTGAACCGCATAATAACCCGTTTGGCTCAATTTTTTTCATTATATATCTTTTCGCCTATTTCAAGAATCTCCGGGTATATTTTGCAGTTACTGCGCAATGACCATAACGCGACCCGGGAAAGATTCTTTCTCTCCCTTATTCCTTTCTCCCGCTCCTTTCTGGATTGACGGCCTTTGCCTCGGCCAGATGTGAACCGGTTAAAATCCAACGCAGCAATGACATTCCGGACAGGTTCTTCTTCGCCGGAAGCGCAAAAACGGCCCCACTGAATGTCAAGAAAACCCGCAGCATCATCGAGGTCATTTAAACCCGGCGGCTTTCTGTTCGCATCAAAATTGAAATAATTTTTCCCGCGGATCAATTGTCGCCTCGGCTCTGACGCGAGAACGAATTTTGAGGTCTTTGTCCCTGACAGCCACAGGGCGAAAAAAAACGATCTTCCGTTCATCCTCGGGCAAGGAATCGATCGTTTCCATCCACGCGGGGACATTTTCCTCCTGCGCGGCAAAAAGTGTCGCCGCGAATCCAAAAAACGGGTATTGACGATCGTCCCCTTTCAGCATCCCTTCCGCGCTTACTTTCCGCAGCCAACCCGGAAACTCATCCGGCCGCGGATTCTTGTAATAAAACATCATCCAATTGGTTAATTCCAGCTGCGCGTCGGATATCTGGCTGGATATTTCCGGAGGCAACTGGTCCCGGGTCAGGTCCGCCGCCACAGGCGCGGCCCACACAAACCAAAAAACCACACACAGGATCAACTTCATGTCGCCCCTCCTCTGATAGGTCAAGCATGCTTCATTTATTTTTTTGTGCAAATATATGTGGCCTGAAAACCCTTATCATATGTTATCTCATCAATATAAAATCCGCTTTTTTGAATAATCCCTTCCATAATCCAGTCGTACGTACTGAATTCCTTTTTGATGTGCAGGACCGCTTCCTGAGCCAATCTTTGATCGGCTATCGCTTCCACAGAAGCCAGCCATCCGTCGATTTGATGTTGAATATCCCCGGCGACGGAAGGGAACACGATATCAAACAAAAAAAATCTGCCCCCGGGTTTCAGCATGGCGCAGCACCGGGTAAGCGCGATTTGTTTCCAGAAATCAGGAAGATGGTGCAGCACAGCCACGCAGACAGCGGCATCGGCCAATTCAGCGCCGTGTTCGTACGTCAGCAATCCACCGTGACAAAACACAATATTGGTAATCCCCTCTTCCTCCGCCTGCTTCCTCGTGTAGTCCAGCATGGCCGCAGATATATCCACCGCATAGATAACCCGGCACTTCAAAGCGGCGTAAAGCGCAAAAGCGCCCGTCCCGGACCCCAGGTCAATCACGGCACTGGTGGAATCTAGAGATAACCGGCGCATAATGCGTTCGCTGGCTTTGGCATAATCCCGGAATTTTTTATGCATGGAGTCATACGCCAACACTTCTTCCGGCTGACAAAAGTCCACTCCCGAAAAGTTCAACTCATCAAATTGCCACTTAGGATGCATATCCTCCTCCTAAACATTTCCGTCCGTTGTCTCACCCCGGGGCCGCCGACGAGGCTGAAGAAAAGGCCTCCGCCTGCCTGTCAGCAGCGCAGTTTCTTCATCCTTTTTATATAAAGAAAGGCCAGCCCCAAATCAACAACCTCTATGACAATAATCGCCACACCCAAAATAAACAAAAGATTCGAGGCGCCATAGGTTGAATAACCATAATGAGCAAAAATCGCGCCCACAACGGCTAAAAGGGCCGGCCGGACTAAAAGCCGAGGATTCATCATTTCACAACTCATCCTGTTATTATCAAAAGACGTGATCAGGGCATTAACGTCCTTTTCACACCTATCCTTACAGGCCATCCCCCGGCCCAGGTCAGCGACGCATGCCAGGCATAAGGCCCTGCCGCAAGCCCTGCAAACAGCCACCGCGTCTTTGTCATGATGATGATAACATTTCATTTTTCCCCCTCCTTTTCACAAACGGGTCCCGGCCCAGCGCGAGTGGCATCGGCCGTCACCTACCGGCGCAGTCAGAAATCAGGCTTCCGCTTGCCCGGCGTCAACCGTGTTGACGTGGGCGAACCGCCGGCGGATCGTCCTGCGGAAGCTGACGGCCGGGTACCCGAGAATCAACGTCACCGACGGTTTATTGCCCTTCGGGATCCCCAGCCGCCGGCATAGCGCCTTGTTCCACTGAAGAACAGGCGGCGCCCCGCCGATAATCGTGCTGCCGAGCCCGAACGATTCCGCCGCCAGCATCGCGTACGTGCAGGCGATGCCCGCGTCAAGCGCATCGGCGTAAATCGAATGGTGAAAAATCAGCAGGACGGGCGCGTCATAAAAAAGTTTATCGCGGCCTTCCCGGTGTTCCCCGACGTAGGTCTGCGCCAGCGGACGCAAGAATCCGGCAAAGAAATCATATCTGGCCTGCCCCACGAATGGGCGCAGTGCCGCCAGCACCCACGGCTTGAAAATCTTAAGGATCCCCTCATAGCTCTTAATGACCTCATCGGCAACCCGGCGCACTTCCTGCCGTCCGATCACACAGGTACAACCAATATCCCACGGGGGGATTCCCATGGGCGCCGTCGCTGCCATTTCAATCACGCGCGCCACAAGCCCGGGTTCAACCGGCCGGGCCAGAAAGCGCCGGATGCTGCGGCGCCCCTGCATGAGCGCTGCCAGCGCGTCCGGACGGGCGCATTCATCCGCCCCGGGCAACGGCAAGAGATCATCCGGGGAAACACCCCTCCCTGTCACGGCAATCGCTCCTACAGGACATACCATCATGCAATGACCGCAGGCGACACAGCCCAGCAGTCTCTCCCCCGAAACCCGCAACTTCCCTTGATTCATTTTTAAAACAGCCGCCGGGCATATTTCGGCACACAACCCGCACTGCGTGCATATCTTCTCATCAACCACCACGTTCCCCGCTTCGCGGTACAGGCTGTGAACAATCGCCATAATGAATCTCCTCTCCTTCAAAGTGCTCGACGTCCAGGGGCCGCCAATAAAAAATAACACGTTAAGCCCAATGGCATCCCGGCGATCCCCAACCCATCAATTCCCCTGATATTCCTTTCGCAGAAAAAAGCCGAGATTCTTCAGGGCCACAACAACAGACGCCACAAGCAGAAGAGCCGTCTGGATGACCTTACTGTCCGGACGCGTCCGGAAAATCCCTTAAAAGAGTCCCGCAGTAATATGAAAGACAATGGCAACCCGGATGCTGCAGCACGTTTTATAATACAAATCGGTTCATCGGGACAACCCAGACCGTTACCCTGCTTCTGCTTTCATATTAAACACTTTCTCCGCTAATTTATGATTGTTATGCCAAACCTGAAAAATCCATTTCCCTTCAACAATATCTGTGTCGCCACCGATAAAATAGCCCTCATACACTTCAGCGCCTGCAGGCACATCTCGAGACGTTACGGATTTGTGATAAATCTTGTTGTTTTCAGCATCTCTGATTCCCGGCTCCGGGTAAATGACGACTGTCTTTATTTTAAAAGATGGATTCTCTTTTATAAAACACGGCTGTTTTACGGCATCAAGGACATAGGATATCCCGAATTCCATCCCAATCTTCGCATTAATGGTATCCGCCGTCTCCACGTGGCGCACCAGGGCCTTTTCTTCATAGGATGAATACGGGAGTCCAGCCTTGTATTTTTTCCCCGCGGCGGTTGTTTCGTAAAGGCCATATTTTACTATTGTCGCGGTCATCATAAGTTCCCCCCTGCCTGTTTTTCGTCTGCCGCCGGGCCCAAGCGGCGAAGACCAAAAGATGATGACAATAATGAACCCAATCGGATTTGTCTTTGTCGGCTTCTCCTATCCGAAAATTTACCTGCCATGGCAAACTTTAGAAAACGCTTCATCCAATGGCTCGCGCCAGTGTTTTTTTTTCGCAACAATAAAACTCCTTTTGTGATCTCCGTTATTGAGCCTACCACCGTAAGCGTGCGATGCGGATTTTACCTTTCAAATACTGCTGCCGGACATCCTCGGGGAACTTCTCAATGGCATATCTCAACGTAGTTCATGGCGTGTGTTGATAGGGCTTCTTAAGTAACATCTCTTCCGCGTTTTGGCCCCGCTTCGGGCAACGCTCCGTGCCGCAGAAATCCGGACTCCAAGGTCTTGATCGCCTCTTCGCCGTATTCACCAGAGCCGACCAAGAAAAAAGGATTACGAGAACAACCTAACAGTCTGTTAATTTTACCACAGACGCAAACCTAACAACGGCGAACTTTTGATCCGCTCCGAGGTAAAACTTCCCCAAAGACAATCTCTGGAATTCCGCTCCTTCCCAAGTGTAAGCTTACTGTCTCAAACCCTGCGGAGGCTAATCGTTGTGCAAAGATTTCATTTCTAGACTCGTTCTTATCCCCCAAGGCGGGGAACTCCCGATGGGATTAAAATTAAAATGGATACCATCGTTTGTAAAAACGCCGATTAAGAAACGAATAACACAATAATTGATATTTGCCAGCTATCAGGTTCCTACATCGTCGTGGCAAAATATTACAATGCTTTTTCAATGCGTTTTTCACAAAAGTGCCAAGAAAAGCATTCTTACATCGGACAGATTGCCCCTCGACATCACCCCTGTATATAGCTGCGTAATCAGATTGGATTGGGTAGTTGGCAAACACCGGTTTTATTTCAGTTCTTATAGCGTGAACCATGACCGGCGAATTAGAAACTAGGCCGACCCTGCTTTTCACAACAGCCGGGTCGGCAACAGAAAAACATTTTGTCCTGTGACTTAACTCTCCTCCGGGAAAAGGGTGCTGCTCCAGAATAACGTCACGAATGGCAAAGCCGTTTTCCGTCTGGAATATTCTAAAAAATAATTCCGGGCTAAACTGATAAAACCCGTGTCCGGCATGATTGTTGGCCATTGTAAGCATGAAAATACTCCCCCCTTTCTTGACCATTCTCATACAATTAGCAACGGCAACCGGAAAATTAAAGACATGCTCAAGAGATCCGCCATCGATAACGACGTCAAATTTATCATGATAACTCGGATCAACAGGATAGTTCATGTCATGAACGATGTCACAATGCTAATAGTTGGAGTAATCCAACGACATCACGCTTTTTGTATTTAAGAATTGCTCAAAAAAATTATCGGCATATTGCTTATGAGCAAAAACAGATAAATCTATATTCAAGCCGCAGTATTGAGCTAACCGTTTTATCTGTTTTGGCGACAAATATAATGTCAGATGTCCTATCATCAATATTTTGTCAAAACACACATTATTGTTCTTTGCTTTAAGCAACAACGATACGTAATTATAATCCAGTCCCATTCGGCTTATCCTTTCTTAAACTTCTAACACTGCAAATCATCCACAACCAAACTATTTGTTATTATCTTAAATATTAAAATCATCTTGACTACTAACACGCAGTTTATAACGGGTAACGATTAAAAATATTGATCACCAAAAACGACCCCGATCGCAACTCATCAGCTTTACATGGCTGCCGAGTATGGATACCTTGGTCAGAGCCATGCGGTCTCTGGCTCAGAATAGGTTGTATCGGCTGAAATTCCATCAACGGGAACCACCACCTCAAGTACCCCAAAGGCGGTGCCCGCAATATGGAACACACCGTGAGCGGCACTGCCGACAATAACCACCATCTTGACGCCCTTGTCCCTCAGTCCTCCTCAAGCCCGGTGCCCAGCAATTTATCCAGCCCCACGGTTACAACCTGCTCATTAGCCCGGAAGCAACCTGGGAGAGGATGTTGGAACCCGTAGCCAAGGGAAAAGCACTATAAACGGTAACCACTGTGTCACCCAATTCCACATCCAATAAACGCCAAATCCACAAGACTGAAGCAGTCCCGTTCATCCGGAGGCCGCCCCTCAATCCGTTTCTTTACCGGGCGGACGTTGGCTGACGGACAACTTCCCACTCCTCTATCCCTCCTTCTGTTTTTATAAACAAAGGATGCGGTTCTATTTCCTGCAGGGATCGCAATCGCCGATACCTGTCCGGGTCCCGGATTTTCAATTTACCCAACAAATGCCTGAATTCGTATTCCAACTGGCCCGCCGTGACGCTTATGCATCCGCATTCACGTTTATCCGGCAGCTTTTTCTTGTCAAAATTATAATTTCTTTTATCCGCTTCTGCCGCGACATGCCAAAGATAATAAGCGATCGCTATTTCGCCATGACCGGTTCTTCTGAACCTTAATAATTGCGGATGGTTCCTGTACCCCTTTGTTTGACCAAGCAAGACGTTCTGCGCCAGGAGCCCCTCTCTCCATAACGCGACCAATCCTTTTGAATCTAAATAACCCGGATGGATTGACCACAGTCTCATGCCGCACCTTTTGCCACGGGACGGCGCAAGCGCCGTGTTTTACCCGGCCGCCCTCAAGTCGCCGAATAAGGGCCGCGGGCGCGGCCGGATATAAAACATTTATTTATCTTTCCAGTTCCACCATTTCAGGAGCTCGGGATCATGCTTTTTACGCGACGCATAGTAAACCGCGGCCCGGAAAACGTATAAAACGCAACGGTCGATATGCTGCTTCCTTAGTTTGCACAGGTTGTCATACATGTCTTCAGGATTTTCATTGTTTAATTCCCGCAAGCGGGAAAAACCCAGATCCGCGATATCCTGAGCAATACTCGGCCCAACCCCGGGAATTCCCTGAAATTCCTTTATCGCGTTCTTGGGCATCGTCCCTGAATTTTTATTTTTTATTTTTCTCATAACGCGATCAAGACAACGGAGACTCAACCCCACTGCAGACGCCGAATAGGGGCCGCCGTCATGGTCCCCGGGCCAACAGGATTTATTGAATTCTCTTGTAATCAAAAACTTTTCCATCTTTCGAGAGGACCTGGTAAGCCAGCCCATATTCATGGAAATTATAATAATACACTTTCCATCCGTCTTGGAATGTTGCTGTTTCCTGAGCGGGAGCTCCGAATTTTTCTTTTAATTCATCCGCGGGCGTCCCGGATTTTATTTCCCTTTCAAACCCGGCCTTCTCCACCAGTTCTTCAAAAGTCGTTTCTCCCTGGGTCACATAAACATTCAACTTAAAATCTTCTTTTAAAAAATTATTCTTAAAGGCCATCACAAAATCCTGCGCGCTTCTTGGAAAAAACATGAAATACATCGTTTCCTCGTAGCCTTCTTGTCCGTCAAGAATCGCCAAATTGGAATACAAATAAGCCGAACGGAGACACGGGAAATCGAGTTGCGAAGGAGTTTCAAAAACAATTTTTTCTTTGCTTTTTATTATTATTTTCAAAACGGTTTCCTGAAAGGTTTTTATATTTAAATCATGCTGAGTGACGATATCGGGGTCATTCGTATCAAGCGCCAAGACATAGTCGGGCTTAATATCCGATTTCTTTCTCACATCGGAAGCCTGCGGGAAATCTCCCCGGGGAAGCAGGCCGGTTGTCGGCGCCTCCGTCGTCTTAACCGGAGCGCAAGACATCTGCACCAGACAAACAAATAGGATAATTATTTTCCGCATTTTTCGATACCTCCTCACACTAGGGACTCCGCGGGGCGCGAGGCCTGCCGAAGGCGGCCGAGCCCTTGCCGGAGCAAATTGTTATAAATTTTTTATTTTCTTAAATTCCTTTTCAATGTGCCTTCATCAAGGTCACCGGAACCCATGACGCTGGTTCTAAACACGTTTTTTCCGATCGGGCCCAAGGCCGAACGGCGTCTCACCCTCCCCCAAGCCCCGTAAAATCCGGCTCACGCCGATTTCAACCTATATCTTTTCCCTGCCCGCGAAGACAACTCCGCCAATGCTTCCACCACCACTTTTTCAGTAAGCTCTGGGACGTCGACAACGATGTCGAAAATTCCGTCCTCGCAAAGCTTCACTCCCGGGACAGCCGGGCCGTCGATGAGTTTTTCCCGAAGCGTGTATATCGTAACAACAATCCGACTATTTTTATCAATAAGGTCGTCCCACTGGCAGGGATACTGACCGGTCGATTTAAGAAGCATGGTGAAAGTCTCCCACAGGCACATCTTCAATCCCTTCCCTCTGCGCGCCCCGCAGAGGATATGATGTCCAGCGTTCATCCGGCTTCCCCCTCCGGATAAACGGCGCAGCCGCGGATAGAAGGGGGTGGAAAAATTTTTAAGAAGCTTAATTTGTTTTTCCTATGATGACCACGTAGTTTTTCCCGTACTTCTGGGCGCATTTGGGGCACGTCGTGTACCACATATACCATTTATTTATATTTAAATTTTTATTTTTAACAAGGGCTGCGAAATCCTTGCACCATTTTCCGGTGTCTTTAAAGGGTCCCTCATAGACTTTGCTGAAAAACTGGCCGGAAAGAGTCGTGTTTTTAGTTCCCGGGATTTCTTTATCGACCGCGATATACAAATCCATATTCCATGAGGAGGTGTGATCTGACAATCCCATCCAATCAGGCGTTTTTGCGCCGGCTTTTTCAATCTTTGCCATCATTCTTTTTACCACCGTCCCAAAATTAACCGGCATGTGGAACAGAGTAAAAACCTTGTCTTGAATAAATTTCTTGTCTTTCCATTCAAATGTTTTCCCGTCCCATGGAGCCGGATCGAACTTGGGGCAGCACGTTTGTTTTTCCATTGTCTCTCCTTGTTTTTTTTCTAACATCCGGACTCGCCGGCGCAACTATAGGTCAGGCCCGGTGAAGCGGATTAAGTCGCAATCTTTTTCATCCCGCTTTTATTCAATAAGCATTTAGTTTACACGACCAAAGGGAGTGTAAACTAAAAAGCGAACGAGTCGAAGGATGTTGGTTTACTACCCCGCAGCGTGCTGCGGTTAATTGAATCCAGAGCTTACTCTGGGGTTTATACTTTTGATTTATTCTAAACACCTTTCAAGCGGCATATCGCAATGGGGACACTTCGAATACCCCGCGGGATAGGAAGTCCACGGAAGCGAAGGACAACAATCATCACAATACAAGACCCCGCACGTGGGGCATTTATGCGCCTGCAATAACGTTTTCCCCGTAAAGGGAGATTTAAATGGTTTAAGGGCGGCTTTTTTGCATCTTCCGCATTTTGGCCCAAAGAATTTATTAATGATATTTTTTGTTTTCATTTCTTGGCCCAACACCAGGAAAATCAGCGGTTCTCCGCAGTCGACGGAGTTGCCGCAGCCGTGCCCCCTGCACTGCTTTGTTAAATCCCGTTCTTTATTACTTTTGACTTTTCTATAACCTTTTCTGTCCTGAGAAACCCAAGAACTTCGCCGACAATTTGGGGAAGTTCTTTATTGTTCAATATCGATCACCCGCAACCTTAAAATTTTGCGAGAAAGCGTCTAACACTGCTTTCTCCTTTTTACTCAAAATAAATCCCTGGGTCGCCCAATTCAGGTTCAAATATTTCGAGTGGCGTGTTCCCGGTATCGCCGCGATATCATCACCTTTTGCAAGCACCCATGCCAACGCCACTTGTGAAGGTGTAACGCCTCTTTCCGCCGCGATTTCCTCGACTTTTTCGACAAGGTTTAGGTTATTTGCAATAGTTTCTTCACTAAAACGCGGGTTGCTTAACCGCCAGTCGCCCGGCTCAAGATCATCTCTCTGTTTAATAGCGCCGGTTAGAAATCCGCGGCCAAGCGGGCTGTAGGCGACAAAGCCAATCCCAAGTTCCCGCGCTTTTGGCAAAATACTTTCTTCCACATCCCGCGACCAGAGTGAAAGCTCAGTTTGCAGCGCGGAAATCGGGTGAACCTGGTGTGCTTTTTCCAGGTCTTCGGCACCGGCTTCTGACAGGCCGATGTAGCGGATCTTGCCGGCTTGGACCAGTTTGGCCATAGCACCGATTGTTTCCTCAATAGGGACGTCCGGGTCGGGGCGATGCTGGTAGTAAAGGTCGATATAATCGGTGTTAAGCCGTCTCAGCGAAGCGTCACAGCAGGCTTTAACGTATTCTGGGGAGCCGCTGACACCAAGCCAGGCCCCATCCTGTCCGCGTTTTACGCCGAACTTGGTCGCCAGAACAACTTTTTTACGGCGGTTCGCCAGGGCTTTGCCAAGCAATTCCTCGTTGGTAAACGGCCCGTATATGTCGGAAGTATCCCAAAAATTACAGCCGATTTCTAATGCCTCGTCGAGTAATTTCAGGCTTTTACTATCATCGGATTGGCCATAAAATTCCGACATCCCCATGCAGCCAAGACCAACGGCAGGGACCTTTAACCCTTGCTGACCCAGTTTAATAATTTTCATTTTTCCCCAGAAAAATTTTCACCTGAAGTCTTCAACAAATTTATAAATCGACTTATGCCCTTTTATCTTAGCTCCCTAAACTGAGCCGAACGCAAAAAATAAGCGGCGTAAGCGAGCGCCAAAAGGTGCGAGCTTGTGCCGCTTATGTACCTTGCCAGACGATTTATCTGTTCTCCAGATATTTTATATCTAATTTATCCTTTTCTCTGCCTGTGGCCTTTTTATTCTTTATCAAACTAGTTTTATTCTACCCCGGCACCCGTGGCTCTTGGGTATCCATAAGCAGCCATCGCATATGCGCCCACAACAAGAAATTTGACATTATTTTTTAATAAGATTTGCAACATTTCTTTGTAGTCTTCGTTCAACATGTTCATTGCCTTTCAAAGACCACAATTCTGCCGTTAGCTCCCAGACAAATAATATCCTTTCTTGGGGAGATGTGTCGACAAAACAGTCGTCCTGTTGAGTTATTGTCTTCAACGACACTATCCGTCTATCCATTTTCATAAAGGCATTATATCACAAGCACGCTATTATTTCGTCTCACGCCGCGAATCCCGGAGGCTGCCGCAGGTGCCGGAAAAAGCCCGAGGGGGACAGCATGAAAACCACCCCCCGGGGCAATCCGCCCGGGACTAAAACACCAGGCTCAATCCTGCAAAGTTTTGGCAGCCGAATAACGTTTCGCCACCTCCGGCCAGTTAACCACGTTCCAAAAGGCGTCAACATAACTGCTCCGCTTGTTCTGGTACTTGAGGTAATACGCGTGTTCCCAGACATCGAGGCCCAGAATGGGTGTTCCGCGCGGCGAGACCACGTCCATGAGCGGGTTATCCTGATTAGCGGTCGAACTGACGAACAGCATGCCGTCCGCACCCACACATAACCAGACCCATCCGCTTCCAAACCGTGCGGCCGCCGCCTGGCTGAACTGCTGTTTGAAAGCCTCAAAAGAACCAAAACTGGCGTCAATGGATTTGGCAAGATCTCCCGTCGGGTTACCGCCGCCATGGGGCGACATCACTTCCCAGAACATGGCGTGATTCCAGTGCCCCCCGGCATTATTGCGCAACTCTACGGGTAGTTTCGTCATTCCGGCAAACAAGCTCTCCAACGGCTGGCCATACCACTCGGTTCCTTGAAGCGCTTTCACCATGTTACTGAAGTAGGCTTGATGGTGGCGGCTGTAATGAATTTCCATGGTTTGCGCATCTATGTGCGGCTCCAGGGCATCAAAGGCATACGGCAATGACTCAAACACATAAACCGCTTCCTGGGCCTTAACCACGCCGGCTTCCAACACCAGAGCCATAATGCAAACCATGATCATAATCGTCACGTTTTTCATCGTCTCTCTCCTTTTGATACTGTTTAAAATTCCGGGGACAGGGTGAGCTAACCCCACTTTAACGGACACCAAAAATCGGGTACAATACCGATAGGAG
>CAZAXH010000002.1:0-361001 GCA_964489065.1 uncultured Planctomycetales bacterium
GAGGCAGCCGTTGTTCTTTAATTAACCAGTCCGTTAAACCGGGGGCAGCTCAGGCTGTCTCTTTATTAACATCCAAGTAATAGAATGAAAGGTATAAACCCCAGAGCCAGCTTTGGATTCCATTAACCGCAGCAAGCTGCGGGGGATTAAACCAGCATCCTGCGACTCGTTCGCTTGGGCTCTCTCGCTGAAGGATCAATTCGCATTTTTAGTTTACACTCCCTTGGGGCGTGTAAACTAAATGCTCATTGAATAAAATAATTTTGGGGGAGAACAGCCATTTTAAAACGGCCCGGAAGTCCATATAATAAAAAATTATTTCTATTAAGGTTAAAAATAATACTTGACAAAAAAGACGCTGTGTCCGAAGATGCTTGAGATTTGGTCAAGTGAAATCCCATGAGGAACAAGTGATGCAATATTCCCATTTATCTAGCCAGGGGCTTTATGACCCGCAGTTTGAGCATGACGCTTGCGGGGTGGGGTTTGTCTGTCATATAAAAGGCGAGAAATCTAATGCCATTGTCAGGCAAGGAATTGAGGTCTTACACCGGTTGTCACACCGCGGGGCGGTCGGCTCGGACCCCAAAACGGGGGATGGGGCCGGAATTTTGATTCAGATTCCTCATGATTTTTTCAAAAGAGTCGCCGCCGATTCTAAGATCGACCTGCCCGGCCCGGGTTTTTACGGCACGGGCCTCGTCTTTTTACCGCAGGATGACCGGGAGCGCCAGAGCTGTCAGGACGTTTTTGAGAAGGTGATTCAGGAGGAGGGGCTGCGCCTTTTAGGCTGGCGCGCAGTGCCGACGGATAATACCGATATCGGGAAAACAGCCCAGGCGGCCCAGCCGGTGTTTAAACAGGTTTTCATCGGGCGGGATAAAGACCTGCGGGATGAGTTGTCTTTTGAAAGAAAACTTTACGTCATCAGAAAACGGGTTGAAAGCATCATCCGGGCTTCCGCGTTTGGCCAGAAGAAATCATTTTATATCACGAACCTTTCCTGCCGCACGTTTATTTATAAGGGCCTCCTCATGCCGGAACAACTGGTCCCGTTTTTCCTTGACCTTAAGGACGAGGGAATCCAGAGCGCCCTTTGCTTGGTTCATTCCCGCTACAGCACCAACACGTTTCCTTCCTGGGATTTGTCGCAGCCGTTCAGGTTTCTGGCACATAACGGCGAGATCAACACGTTGCGCGGGAACATCAATGGGGTCAGCGCCCGGGAACGGTTGTTGGCCAGCGAATTTTTCGGGACCGATATAGAGAAATTAAAACCCGTGATCGTCCCGGGAGGAAGCGACTCCGCCGCCATTGACAATTTATTTGAACTCCTGGTCCTCTCTGGGAGGTCTCTTGAGCACGCGATGATGATGCTGATTCCGGCCGCCTGGGAACACGATCACTTGATGGACCCGCAGCTTCGGGATTTTTATGCCCATCACGCATGCCTGATGGAGCCCTGGGACGGGCCGGCCGCCATCGCTTTTACCGACGGAAAGAATATCGGCGCGGTCCTGGACAGAAGCGGGCTTAGGCCGGCGAGGTATCTCATTACGCAAAATGATTTTGTCGTCATGGCCTCCGAGGTCGGGGTTTTGAATATTGATCCCGCTGAAATCAAAGTGTCTGGCAGGCTTGAGCCGGGAAAAATATTTTTTATCGATACAGAATCGGGCTGTATCGTCAAAGATGTCCAGATCAAGGAACGGATTTCCCGCCGTTTTCCTTACGGCCAGTGGAACAGGGATCACATGGTGGATTTAAATAAACTCACCGGCGGTATTCCCGCGGGGAAAAAATATGAAAATATTATCTCCAAACTTAAGGCATTCGGATATTCGCGGGAAGATTTAAAAATGATCATTAAACCCATGGCTTTAGAGGGTAAAGAACCCGTTGGGTCCATGGGGAGCGATACGCCGCACGCCTTCTTGTCCCGGGCCCCGCAGATGCTTTACAGTTATTTTAAGCAGTTGTTCGCCCAGGTCACAAACCCGGCGATCGATTCGATCCGGGAAAAATTGGTGATGAGCTTGGAGTCTTTCCCCGGACCGGGCCGAAATATTTTGGAGGAAAGCCCGCAACACAGTCACAAACTGCGAGTGGAAAACCCGATATTAACCGATGAGGAATTGGAGAAAATTCGGGATATCAGTATCCATGATTTCCGCACCAAGATGATCTATACGTTTTTTGACGCAGCCGGCGGGAGGGAAGCCTTTTCGCGCGCTTTGGAGAGGATTTGTTTTGAGGTGGAATATGCCATTGATAAAGGATATTCTTTTATTATTTTGAGCGACCGGGGTGCGGACAAGGATAATATTGCGCTCCCCGCGCTTCTGGCTGTTAGCGCGATCCATCAATATTTGGTCAAGAAAACCATACGCTCCCAGGTTGCCCTTATTGTTGAAAGCGCCGAGCCCCGGGAAGTGCATCATGTAGCCCTGCTTTTTGGCTACGGCGCTGATTGCGTGAACCCTTACCTGGCTTACGCCGCGATAGAACACCTGATCACGGAGAAAGAAATCCCTTTGGATTTCAGGAGTGCCCAGAAGAATTATCTTAAAGCTTTGACCGATGGCATTTTAAAAATATTGTCCAAGATGGGCATTTCTACCTTAAGGAGTTACCGCGGAGCGCAGATATTCGAGGCTCTGGGGCTGGAGAGCGGCTTGATCGATAAATATTTTACCGGCACCACTTCGCGCATCGGGGGAACCGGCCTGGACGGAATTATTGACGAGACGATTCAACGGCATAACGATGCTTATGCCCAACGGGGCGTCCGGGACGTGTCTTTGAACAGCGGCGGCGTGTATCAGTGGAAAAAGGACGGGGAATTTCACCTTTGGAACCCGGAGAGTATCGCGGCCCTGCAGACCGCCACGAGGGAAAATAATCAGGACCTTTATAATAAATTTTCCCTTTTGATTAATGATCAGAGCGCCAACCCGACGACTTTAAGGAGTTTGTTGAAGTTTAAAAAAGGGAATCCCGTTGCTATCAATGAGGTTGAGCCCGCAGAAGAGATCATGAGGCGTTTTGTCACCGGAGCCATGAGTTTTGGTTCGATCAGCGCGGCCACCCATGAAACGATCGCTATCGCCATGAACCGGATCGGCGGCAAGTCCAATACCGGTGAAGGCGGAGAGGATCCGACCCGGTTTATCCCTTTGCCGAATGGTGATTCCCGGCGAAGCGCCATTAAACAAGTGGCATCCGGCAGGTTCGGCGTGACCATCAATTATTTAGTGAACGCCGATGAGATTCAGATTAAAATCGCGCAGGGAGCCAAGCCGGGCGAAGGGGGACAGCTGCCGGGCCATAAAGTAAGCGACGCGATCGCCCGTACCCGGTACACCACTCCCGGGGTCACATTGATTTCCCCTCCGCCGCATCACGATATTTATTCCATTGAGGATTTGGCCCAGTTGATTTTTGATTTAAAGAACGCCAATCCCCGCGCGCGCATCAGCGTTAAGCTGGTTTCGGAAATAGGCGTGGGCACGGTGGCAGCGGGTGTGGCCAAGGGCCACGCAGACATGATCCTTATATCCGGCGGGGATGGGGGAACGGGCGCTTCGCCCCGCAGTTCCATTCGTTACGCCGGGCTTCCCTGGGAGCTGGGGCTTGCCGAAACGCACCAGACGCTGATGCTGAATAATTTGCGCTCGCGGGTGCGCCTGCAAACGGACGGCCAGATGCGAACCGGGCGCGACGTGGCGATTGCGGCTTTATTGGGGGCGGAAGAATATGGTTTTTGTTCGGCCGTCCTGGTTGTCATCGGGTGCGTCATGCTCCGGCACTGTCATTTGAATAACTGTTCGGTGGGCGTGGCCACGCAAGATGCTGTTTTGGGAAAAAGGTTCCGGGGACGGCCTGAATACATTGTGAATTATTTCCGTTTCGTGACGCAGGAGCTGCGGGAAATCATGGCCAGTCTCGGTTTCAGGACCATGAACGAAATGATCGGAAGATCCGACCTCTTAGAATTAAACACCGCGAGTGTCCCGCCTAAGGCGCGAGGAGTTGATTATTCCCGCATTCTTTATAGACCGGATGTCCCGGATGATGTCGGCTGTTTCTGCCGGACTCAGCAGAAGGACTGGCTGGACGCCGCTCTTGACAAAAAGCTGATTGAAATGTGCGGGGAGAGCCTGAAGAAAAACCGGCCGGTCAAGGTTTCTGTGCAGATCAATAATACCAACAGGGCTGTGGGCGCCATGCTAAGTGGGGAAGTTTGTCGGCAGTGCGGGGATAGCGTGCTTTTGGAAGACACCATTACCTGTCAGTTTAAGGGGATTGCGGGGCAGAGTTTTGGGGCGTTTCTAGCGAAAGGCGTGACATTTGAACTGGAGGGCCTGTGCAACGATTATGTCGGGAAAAGTATATCCGGAGGGAAGATTATTGTTTATCCCGACAGACGAGTGTCGTATGCCGCGGAAGACAATGTCATTATAGGCAACACCACTTTTTACGGTGCGATAGCCGGCGAAGCCTATATTAACGGCCTGGCCGGGGAGCGGTTTTGCATCAGGAATTCAGGACTCCACGCTGTAGTCGAGGGCGTGGGGGATCACGGATGCGAGTATATGACGGGCGGACGGGTGGTGATCCTGGGGAAGACAGGGAGAAATTTTGCCGCCGGCATGTCAGGCGGGATCGCTTATGTGTACGATGAAGACAAGAAATTTAAAGAGCGCTGCAATCCCGACATGGTGGAATTAGATGAGGTCCGGGAAGAGGATAAAGACACCATATATTATTTGCTCCACAATCATTATAAATACACTGGAAGCGGGAAAGCGAAAAGGATTCTGGATAATTTGTCTCAAGAGCTGGAAAGGTTTATTCGGATCATCCCGACAGAGTATAAATGTATTTTGGAACGCCAGAAATAAAAAGGCCGTGGCGGCATGACGGAGGTGCGACATGGGGGATGTACGGGGTTTTTTGAAATTAGCCAGGCAGGACAGCCTTTATCGCCCGGCGGGCGAGCGGGTGAAAGATTTTAAGGAGGTCTCTTGCCTGCGCCCGGAAGAGCAAAGCCAGGCCCAGTCTTCGCGCTGCATGAGTTGCGGCACCCCTTTTTGCCACTGGGCCTGCCCGGTAGGGAACTATATCCCCGAATGGAACGATGCGATGTTTCAAAATAACTGGCGGGAAGCGCTCGGGTTATTGGAAGCTACCAATACCTTGCCGGAGGTGACCGGACGGGTTTGCCCGGCGTTGTGCGAGTTTTCCTGTGTTTTGGGCATTAATGATGATGCGATCACGATTCGTGAAAACGAACTGGCGGCTGTTGAGTTTGGGTTTAAAAACGGTTTGATTAAGGCGAAACCCGTTTCCGTACGCACCGGCAAGACCGTCGCGGTGGTCGGTTCCGGCCCGGCCGGATTATCGTGCGCCGCGCAGTTAAACCGGGCGGGCCATCAGGTGGTGGTTTTTGAGCGGGATGATGCCCTGGGAGGGATTTTGCGTTATGGCATCCCTGATTTTAAGCTGGAGAAATATGTCCTAGACCGGCGTCTGGAGATTTGGAGGGAAGAGGGGGTTGTTTTTAAGACAGGTGTTGACGTCGGGAAGGACTATCCGGCGGATAAGCTGTTGGGTGACTTTGACGCCGTTTGTTTGACCGGGGGGTGCCGTGTCCCGAGGGATCTTAATATTGAAGGCAGGGATTTGCAGGGGATTTATTTTGCCATGGAATATTTGACGCAGTCGAACAAGCGGGTCGCCGGCGCCAATATCCCGCCCGATAAACTCATAGACGCCAAAGATAAGAAAGTCGTTGTGATTGGGGGGGGAGATACCGGGTCCGATTGCATTGGCACGGCGCACAGGCAAGGGGCCAGAAGCATATTACAGATCGAGATCCTGCCCAAACCTTCCGAGTCCAGGCCGGCCGATTGTCCGTGGCCGAAATACCCGATGCTTTTAAAGACAACATCCTCTCATAAAGAGGGTGGGGAGCGTCAATGGGCGGTGATGACCAAGCGTTTCCTCGGGGAGAACGGCAGGATTAAAAAATTATACTGTGAAAAAGCCGAAGGCGGAGGCGGGTTTGAAGTGGAGGCCGATTTGGTGATCCTGGCTTTGGGGTTTTTGCATCCCGAACATGAAGGGTTGCTCCATGACCTCCAGGTTCAATTGGACGAGCGGGGGAAGATTAAGACAGACGCCGCTTTCCTGACATCCGTGAATAAAGTATTTGCCGCTGGCGACATGCGGCGCGGCCAGTCGCTGGTCGTGTGGGCGATTTCCGAGGGCCGGCGTGCGGCACACTGTATCGACAAATATCTTGTGGGGGAAAGTCATTTACCGGTTATTTAATGAAGGAGCATACAGATGATCAGCACAGGCATCAAAGGGTTGGATGATGTCATTACCGGCTTAAGGCTGGGGGATAATGTCGTCTGGCAAATAGACGATATGGATGATTATGCGGATTTGGTCAAGGCTTTTGTACAGCAGGCGCTGTCGGAAAAGAAAAAGGTGGTCTATGTGAGGTTCGCGGCGCATAAAGAGCTGCTTAAACCATCTCCGAAAATCAAACGGTATGAACTTGATGCCTATGCCGGTTTCGAGCCTTTTACGACCCGGGTGAACCATATCATCACGCAGGAGGGCGAAGGGGCTTATTATGTTTTCGATTGCTTATCCGAACTCCTGTTCGCTTGGGCAACGGACTTGATGATCGGCGACTTTTTTATGATTACGTGCCCCTATCTTTATGAATTGAAGACCGTCACGTATTTTTCCATATTGCGTAATCATCATTCTTTTAAATCCATCGCCCGCATCCGCGAGACAACCCAGCTGTTGATGGACGTTTATCATTGTCAGGGGAGTTTTTACGTGCATCCGCTGAAGGTGTGGAACCGGTATTCTCCAACCATGTTTCTGCCCCATCAACAAAAAGGGGCGCGTTTTATACCGATCACCGACAGTCTGAACGCCGTTAAAATTCTTTCTTATATCCGGGAGAAAACGGCGGACAGCGCGAAAAGGAACCTTGATTACTGGGACCGGCTTTTTATTGAAGCGGAAGAACTGCTGCAGGATAAGGCTTCAGAAGAAAAAATCAAAATTACCGTGAAAAAACTCTGCGGGATCATGATCGCCAAGAATAAAAAAATTCTTTCGTTGGCGGTAAAACATTTTTCGCTCGCGGAATTGATCGAAATTAAATCCCGGTTAATCGGGACCGGCTTTATCGGCGGCAAGTCCGTCGGGATGCTTTTGGCCAGGAAAATCCTTTCCCAGGATAAGACGCTGGACTGGCAGAAGATATCCGAACCGCACGATTCGTTTTATATCGGTTCGGATATCTTTTATTCCTATATGGTCCATAATCGTTGGTGGAAACTCCATATGCAGCAGAAAAGCGAAGAAGGCTATTTTAACGTTGCGAAAGTCCTGAAAGAAAAAATGCTCTTTGGGGTCTTTCCCGAGGAGATTATGGAGCGCTTCCAGCAAATTGTGGAGTATTTCGGCGCTTCGCCGATTATCATTCGTTCCAGTTCGCTTTTGGAGGACGACTTCGGGAATGCGTTCGCCGGAAAATATGAGAGCGTTTTCCTGGCCAATCAAGGCACTCCGGAAAAGAGGTACATTCAGTTTGTCGATGCCGTAAGGAAAATTTATGCCAGCACCATGAATGAAGACGCGTTGGTTTACAGGAAACAACGGGGTCTGGATAAGATGGATGAACAGATGGCGCTTTTGGTGCAGAGGGTATCGGGGGCATATCATAAGGACTATTTTTTCCCGGATTTAGCCGGGGTGGGGGTCTCTTACAATACCTATGTGTGGAATAAAAATATTGACCCGCAGGCCGGGATGTTGCGGCTGGTTTTGGGGTTGGGCACGCGTTCCGTAAACCGGGTGGAAGGCGACTACCCCCGGATGGTGGCTTTGGACGACCCTTTGCGCCGGCCCTATGCCGAGAAAGACGATTTAAGGAAATATTCTCAACACGAGGTTGACCTGATAAACACCAAAGCCAATGTTTTAGATACGGTTTCTTTTGAGAAACTGATTGAAGACAAGGCTGTTTCAAACCTTTCCCGTTTTGCGGTCAAGGATCTTGACGCCATGGAAAGGATGAGTTCCGGAGGGGGACAGCCTAAAGAATACTGGGTCCTGACGATGGATAAGCTTTTCACGGATTATGCCCTGGCAGAATATTATAAGAAAATTTTGAAAGCGTTGGCCGCCACTTACCGTTATCCCGTGGAAATAGAGTTTACCTTAAATTTTATTAAGGATAATGTCTTTAAAATTAATTTGCTTCAGTGCCGGCCCTTGCAGACAAAGGGTCTGGGGCACAAGGTGGACATCCCCGGGCATATTAACAAGAAGGATGTCCTGTTTGATTCCGAGGGGTATTTTTTGGGCGGAAACATTTCCCAGAAGATCGACCGGGTCATCTCGGTCGATCCGGAGAAATACAGCAAGCTTGCTTTATCGGATAAATATGAGATTGCCCGGCTGGTCGGCGCGTTGAACAGGATGCTTCCCAATAAAGAAGATCAGCCCACTTTATTAATGGGACCGGGGCGATGGGGAACCACAACTCCGTCTTTGGGTGTTCCCGTCAAATTTGCCGAGATCAATAACATCGCTGTCTTGGCCGAGATCGCTTTCGCAGAAGGGAAATTGATGCCGGAATTGTCCTTTGGAACGCATTTTTTCCAGGATTTGGTGGAAACCAATATTTTTTATGTCGCGCTGTTCCCGGAAAAGAAAGAAGTCGTTTTTAACCGGAGATGGTTTAAAGATTTTCAAAATTTGTTTTCCGCGCTTTTGCCGGAATCGGGCAAGTATGCGGATGTCCTGGGTGTTTACGACGTAAGCCAGAAGTCATTAAAGATTATGTCGGATGTCGTGTCGCAAAAAGTGGTTTGTTTTTCCTCCTGACCTGATGTGAAGCTTAATCCGGAGGCATTCCAGATTGGGGGCGGGGTATAATTTTTATATCTTAGCCAGGGACAAGAGGCGTTCCTCTTCAAGCCGACAGCACTCCTTGTCAACCTCAAGAGAGAGTCAACCAGAGAAACCTCTCTGGTTTTTGTTTTCTTAGGAATGCCAGTTCCTGACTCAACACAAAGATCCTCATAGATATGTCCCAATTGGTTAAAGATGGGGTTTTCAAAACCTTGGTAAAGATGGCGGTTCCGATGTTGGCAGGGACATTTGCCATTAACGCCTATAACCTGACCGACACCTGGTTCGTGTCGCGCCTGGGCACCGATTCTTTGGCGGCGATGACGTTTGGTTTCCCGGTTATCATGCTCTTGAGTTTTATTATCCGGGGGATGGGAACCGGCGCCATGACGGTCGTGGCCCGGGCCTTGGGCGGTCGTAAACAGGGTGCGGCGGCCAGGTTGACGACGCACGCCATATCATTGGTCTTTATCTTGTCCGGGATTATGGCGAGCGTCGGGCTGACGACCATAACATTGCTTTTTTCCCGGTTGGGGGCCGGCGGGGAAACATTAGGGTTAACCGAGAAATATATGACGATATGGTATCTTGGGATGCCGGTGATGGCGGTGCAGATCGTCCTGGGAGACATCATTATCGGTGCCGGGAATACCAAGGCGGTAAGTTTTTTAATGGTCGGGGGGACGCTTGTAAATTTTATCCTTGATCCGGTTATGATTTTCGGTTTTTGGGGCTTCCCCCGTATGGGGATCGCCGGGGCGGCGTTGGCCACGGTTCTTTCGCAGGCCGCGGTTCTGGGCGGCACATTTCATGTTTTGCGCAAGAAACACCGGTTGATATCGTTTGCGCCGTTTTCCTGCCGCAGGATTTTTGTTTCCTGGAGGAGGATTTTGTCTATCGGCCTGCCAAGTGTGTTTAGCTCGATTTTAACCCCGATCTCCACCACGGTGGTGGTCAAGCTCGTTTCGCGTTTCGGGAACGCCGCGATTGCCGCCTGCGGCGTCGCCACCCGTATTGAGATGTTCGCTTTTATGATCCCCATGACGGTCGGGATGTCCTTGGTGCCGTTTGTGGCGCAGAATTTCGGGGCCCACCGTTTTGACCGGATTCGCGCGGCCCGTCAAGGGACGATGCTTTTTGCCCTGATTTTCGGGCTGGTGATGGGGGGGCTGTTTCTTGCCATCGCCCGTCCGCTCGCGGGATTATTTTCCCCGGACAGGGCAGTCGTCGAGGTGCTGGTGCAGTATATCAGCATTACGTGTTTTGGTTACGGTCTTCTGGAAGTCCACCGTTATTCCGGATTCTGCCTGACGGGGATCCACCAGCCGGTCGACTCGGCTATTTTAAACAGCATCCGGGTGGTCGTTTTATTAATACCGTTGTCGGTTGCCGGCGCACGATTTTTCGGATTAAAAGGAATTTTTTGGGCGCGTCTTGTGACTGATATTTTATCAGGAGTGGCGGGCATTATATGGACGGGGAAAGTTTTGGCCGCCCCGCAAGGCGCGGCCGGAGGACTTGATTTAAAAGCTTTTGGGCGGCGGTTCGTGAAAAACAGGCAACGGACTTGAGCTGTGTCCCGCGGCTTTCCTGTCGTTTCTCCTGACGCCCTCGGGGACAGGTTTCAAAGACCGGCATTTTGAAATAAATATTGACAGCCCGGGAAGCCGGATATAGCATGAGGATTAAGTTTTTTGGGAACGGGCTTGAAAAAGGCAGTGAGATAAAGACATCCCTGTGAAGTTTTAAGGGTGTTTTTTTATGGGCGCGAAAAAAATATGGCCGTGAGGCCGTTGAGTTTTATAAAAAGCCTGAAGGTATTAATATAGAGGAAGGCCCATGGATAAAAAACATAATGGGGACGATGTCATGCGGATTTTAGACAAGGAGTTTTTGACAGAAGAGGGGACCCGGATCGTAAAGTTGACGATTTCGGTCCCGGATATAGCGGCAAAAGCCAGGGCCGGACAATTCGTGGTGCTGATGGTTAAAGAAGAAGGGGAGCGGATCCCTTTGACGGTTGTTAAGGCCGACCCCGTGAAGGGAACGGTGATGCTGATCGCTCAGGAAGCTGGGTTTACGACAAAGCTGCTGGCACAAATGAATGCGGGAGATTCACTGTATTCCGTTGTGGGGCCGCTGGGGCATGCGACGGAGATCAAAAAATACGGGCGGGTGATCCTGGTCGGCGGGGGCGTGGGTATAGCTGAAATATACCCGGTCGCACACGCGTTGAGAGACGCGGGAAACCATGTGACGGCCATAATCGGATCCCGCACGAAAGGTTTATTGATCCTTGCGCGTGAATTAAAAGAGGCGTCCGACGAATGTGTTGTTTTGACCGATGACGGGTCCTATGGCCGGAAGGGGTTTGTGACCGAAGCGCTCAAGGAGCGTCTGGAAAAATCAAAATATGATTTGGTTTACGCTGTCGGCCCTATCCCTATGATGCGCGCCGTTTCCTTGGTGACGAAACCGTTCGGGGTTTTGACGCTTGTTTCTTTGAACGCGATCATGGTGGATGGGACGGGCATGTGTGGCGGCTGCCGCGTGACGGTGGCCGGGAAAGTCAAGTTTAGTTGCGTGGATGGCCCGGAGTTTGATGCAAGCCAGATCGATTGGCAGGAGTTGTTGACGCGCAACAGCGTGTACACCGAACAGGAAAAACATATCTGTCGTCTTCACAACGCGGGATAAATGAATCATGAAAAAAGAGCCGGTTAAGATTAAAGAGAGAGGAAGCGCTTCTCGGGTTAAGGATTTTGAGGAAGTTGTCCAGGGGTTTTCCGAGGAAGAAGCCTTGCGGGAGGCCTCCCGGTGCATTCAGTGCAAAGATCCCCGATGCGTTTCGGGATGCCCCGTGGGGGTCGATATTAAGACATTTATAGGCCAGATTGTGAAGAAAGATTATGACAATGCGTATTTTACGATCCGCCAAAAAAACAATTTCCCTTCTATTTGCGGCCGGGTGTGCCCTGCGGAATATCAGTGCCGCCGGGCTTGTGTTTTTACTAAGAAGGGGGAGCCGTTCGCGTCCGGGCAGGCCATCGGGATTCATTTCCTCGAGCGGTTTATCGGAGACTATGGAGCCCGGAAGGGATTACGGGTTCAGTCGTCTGGTGATGATCGGTATGCCCGGGCCAGAGTCGCGGTTGTCGGATCGGGGCCGGCAGGGTTGTGCTGCGCCGGGGAATTGGCGCGTCGGGGCGTCCGGGTCACGGTTTTTGAAGGGCTTCATAAGACGGGAGGCGTTTTGCGTTACGGGATCCCTCCTTTCCGGCTGCCGAGGAACATTTTAGATTTGGAAATCGATTCTTTAAAGAAACTGGGTGTTGAAATCAGGACGAACACCATTATCGGCAAAGTGAAGCTGCTGGAGGACCTTTTCGCCGAAGGGTTTTCCGCCATCTTTCTTGGAATGGGGGCGGGAATCCCGTCTTTTTTAGGCATTCCGGGAGAAAATTTATGTAATATTTATTCTGCGAATGAATTTTTGACGAGGGTCAATTTGATGTCCGCCCACATGTTCCCCGCCCATCATACTCCGATCAATATCGGTAAGCATATTGTTGTGATCGGAGGCGGGAACACGGCGATGGACGCGGCCCGTGTGGCTATTAGGCTGCAGCATATGCGCGGCGTCGAACCGGATACGGCTATTCTATATAGGCGTACGGAAGTGGAGATGCCGGCGCGCCGGCTTGAGATAGAACATGCCAAGGAGGAAGGAATCAAGTTTGATCTTTTGGTCAAGCCGGAAGAATTCCTGGGTGATGAGAAAGGCTTTGTCAGAAAAATCCGCGCTTCCCGGTGCGAACTGGGCGAACCGGACAGCACGGGACGGCGCAGGCCGGTTGTGATTGAGGGGAGCGCTTATGAAGCGGATTGCGATTTAGCGATCATAGCCATAGGCTTGGGTGCTAATAAGATTTTGACCAGCGCCACGCCGCAGTTGGCGACCGATAAATACGGCGACGTGATCATTAACCCTGAGACCATGGAGACTTCTATTAAGGGTGTTTTTGCCGGCGGAGACATTGTGGGCGGGGAGGGGACTGTCATTGAGGCGATGGGGATGGCCAAGAAAGCCGCCAGGTCTATTCTTAGCTATTTGGATAACGTGGGGTACAACCAATAAAGGAGCGCGCGATGAAGAATAAAGATAGTGAAATTATGGATCTTGTCGTCAGAAGGAATCCGGGAGAACCGGAGTTCCACCAAGCTGTTAAGGAAGTGGTTGACTCATTGAGTTCATTTCTGGAAGAAAATTCCAAATATAAAGAAGCTAAAATCATAGAAAGAATGATTGAGCCGGAACGGGTGATCATGTTCCGGGTCCCCTGGCTTGATGATAAAGGGGAGATACAGGTTAACAGAGGGTATCGCATTGAAATGAACAGTGCCATAGGTCCTTATAAGGGCGGCCTTCGGTTTCACCCCAGCGTCAATTTAAGTATTCTTAAGTTTCTTGCCTTTGAGCAGGTCTTGAAAAACAGCCTCACAACACTTCCCATGGGCGGCGGGAAAGGCGGGTCTGATTTTGACCCCAAGGGAAAGTCGGATAATGAAGTCATGCGGTTTTGTCAGAGTTTTATGAGCGAACTTTTTCGGCATATCGGGCCGGATACTGATGTCCCGGCCGGGGACATTGGAGTCGGGGGGCGCGAGATCGGCTACTTGTTCGGTCAATATAAGAAGTTGAGAAATGAATTCACCGGCGTCCTGACGGGTAAAGGGTTAAGCTGGGGCGGGAGCCTTATCCGGCCGGAGGCGACCGGTTACGGGTGTGTTTATTTCGTCGAAGAAATGTTGAAGACCAAAAAAGAGTCGCTTAAAGGAAAAGTGTGCGCGGTGTCCGGGTCCGGGAATGTCGCCCAGTATACAGCCGAGAAATTATTGCAGCTGGGAGCTAAAGTTGTAACGTTTTCCGATTCAGACGGGTTTATTTATGCGGAAGACGGAATAGATGAGAAGGCCTTGGGATACGTGATGAATCTTAAGAATGTCCGCCGGGGACGTATCAAAGAATGCGTTAAGGAGTTTAAGTGTAAATATTTTGAGAAACAGCGGCCCTGGCAGGTCCAGTGCGATATCGCGTTCCCTTCGGCAACGCAGAATGAGATCTCCGGGGAAGAGGCCAAAACTTTGGTCAAGAATGGTTGCGTGGCGGTTGGCGAGGGAGCCAACATGCCCACGACTCCGGAAGGGATCACCGTATTTCAGAAAGCGAAGGTTTTGTACGCGCCCGGTAAAGCCTCTAACGCGGGCGGGGTGGCTACTTCCGGACTTGAAATGACCCAGAACAGTATGCGGCTGTCATGGTCGCGGGAGGAAGTGGACAAGAAGCTCCATGATATTATGATCTCCATCCATGAGAACTGCCTGCGGTATGGAAAAGATAATAAATACACCGATTACGTGAAGGGCGCCAATATCGCCGGATTTGTGAAAGTGGCCGACGCTATGCTAGCGCAGGGGGTTGTTTAATAAGTTTGTGTGTTCTAAAAGCCCTGGCCATGCTTGACGGGCCAGGGCTTTTTTTGTCCGCATGCAGCCCGGGTTTTAAAAAGGCGTTTTTGACGAATAGGTTAAAGATGATAATGTCCATTGGCTTCCGGCTGGTAGAGAATTCGTTTGATTTTGAGTTTTCTTATACCCGCCGGGACAGGCCATTCAATCACATCGCCTTCCTTATAGCCCAATAAAGCAGTGCCAATCGGGGCTAAGACGGAAATTTTGTGCTCTTGATAATTAGCATGGCCCGGGAAGACGAGGGAATAAGTTTCCTCTTCCCCGGTGTCCATATCTTCGATGCAAACTGTTGAGTTCATGGTTATGATATCCGGGGGAATTTCTTTCGAGTCTACGACATCAGCCCGGGAAAGCTCCTCTTCCAGCCGTTTCAGAAACACTCTGTCTTCGGTATTAAAATGCATTGTTTTTAAAAGGATGTCTTGTAATCGCTCTTTGTCAAAGTGGGTTACAAAAATTTTACCTTGGGTCATGAGGCACCTCACTTGTTCTTTGAATTGTCGTGGAATGCTATGCGGGTTTTCCTAGAGTTCGACTCCGGCCGCTTGAGTCAGGATGTTGCAAAAATCAATCAAGACCGCATATGTTTTGTTAAGCTGTTCGCATAGGCGCTGATTCTCTTGCGTAGTCCTGTCCGATGATCCTCGGTTTCCTTCCCCGGCGGCAGCTTTGTGTTCCATGAGGATTGGCCGTAAAACGACATTCATGATTGTTAGAGCCAGAAACGCAAAGGTTAATCCCCCTTTCAGGTGGGTTTGCCCGATTGAGGGGCCGGACCTTTTTAAAATGTCCCGGATTTTGTCAAACAGGTCTCGGATTGAAACGAGTTCCACCTCGGGGCAGCGGGTGTGCGTGACGGGATGTGCCGGCAAAATTCTGGTCACGATTTCGACATACGTTTCCCAGGCGGCATGCGTCTCGCATTCTTTGACGTCCCACACGCCTTGAATGGCATTGACATAAGGGAGTTTTAAGTTAACGTTGATGATCATAATCCCCGGTTATTTCATAAACCCGAAGGGCAGGATCCCACGGCTTTCAGCGTCGCGGATGAATGTAAAAACGTTCCAAGAGCGTCGAGTGACGCCCGTAAGAATTAGATTAATAAAAGAGCCCCGGATTTCACCCGTGGGTATCTGTTTCTATAACGACTATATCACAGGAAAATAAAAATTCAAGGGGACGGGGGGCTTTCTGATAACAGTTGTCAGGATATGCTGGCCGTGTGTCCCTGGCCCCGGGTTTTGGGAACACCGGGAAGCGGCTGGGACATGGGGCGGCCCGGGCCGGCGCAAGATTGTGCCTAGCTGTCCGTTCCTGGCAAGGGAACGTTGATTTTTTTATACTGGCCGATGGGCCATTCTCGTTTTGTCTATCCCAGCCGCAGGGAAGAAATAGGGTGGGGGAACCCCTTCCTGCGGCTTTAGCTGATTATTTAAAAATTTGATCCAAAATCCCCATGCCTTTTTCGATGAGCTGGTCTTCCAGGGACGGGGTTTCTTCCTGCCCGGTTTCTCCTGTCTGCCCGGCGTCCGTACCGCCTGTTTCGGCGCCGGTCTGCTGTTCTTGAGGCAAGGCGTCGTCCCCGATGACTTTTTTAAGGACGTCCCCCAGCGCCTCTTTCCCCTTATTCCGGATAGCGTTTTTAAAGATATCTTCCGCAATCTTGAGAACATTAATCATGGGAGGCTTATTTCCCTCGCCCAGGACGTGAATGGGCAGGGTGATCATTTTGTCTTCGTTGTAGAGGTATTCCATTTCGTCGATATTTTGCGTTATAGCCGCCGAGAGGTCTGCCGGAATTTTAAAGGGACCGTCCATCGTGTATTTAAGATCAAATCCGGCCTCGGATTTCCCGGAAAACAGGAATTCATCGGCTTCAATCTCCGCCGGATCAACGAGGATGTTTCCTCCGGCGATGGTGCACGTGAAGGATATCTTGCGGATGTCTGTGTTTTTGTCTTGCAGTTTTGCTTTATACCGGTCAGGCAGGCCGGTTTTCAGCCGTTCGGAAACATTGACATTGGGCAGAAAGTCGATACTGTCTAAAACCGTTTTCAGCACGTTCAGATCTATGAGTTTGGCTTCTTGGACGTTCAGGGTCCCGTTTCCCGTTATGGCGTTCAAGTCTGCGACACGGCCGCGGGCCTGGAATTTTCCGGACACGAGGCCGGCCACTTTAACAGGGGCTTTTTGTTGATCCAGGGTTTTTGAAAGGTCGATCGTTTGAATTTCTGCCTGGGTTTCGAAAGTCTGAGAGGCCAGATAATCCTTCATGGCAAACTGGGCCGTGATTCGCCCCTGTCCCAGGGAAGCGGTGAGCGTGTCGACCGTAATATCCGAGGACGTGAACCGGAAATCGGCGGTGATGTCCTCTACGGGCGCGGCCAGTTCTTTCATCTTGACGGTCCCGTTTTTAAGTGCGCCTTTCCCATCCAGGCTTATCAGGCCCTGGCTTCCCGCTTTGGCTTCGGAAAGGGAGAGGGTCAATATCCCTTGGAGCGTTTCCGGAAGAGGGGCGTCTTTAAGGGGAAGCAGCGCGGTTTTGAGCCGGTCCATAGACCATTGAGACAAATCCGTGCTTACGTTAGCCCCGGTCAGATGAATGCTTTGTTGAGCGAGGTCAAGGGCGACGGTGCTTTTGAATGTTATATTGGGGATGTCGTTCTCGTAAGCCAGGGATCCTTCCAGAACAAAGGGGTCTTTGAGCGAAATGTCTTTGGCTTCCAGGTTGATATCCTGGGCGTTCAGGGATATGCCCGGGGACACTTCGGGCATCGAAACCGCGGCATCTTTTAAATGGACATCTGCCAGGAAGGGGCCGAGCCCCTGGGCCGAGACTTCAAAATTTTTAAGTTCGACGCGGATATCCCCAGTGAGTGCTTCCGGGAAAGGCGTTCCCGGGGGGATCAGCCCCGCCGCCTGGACTTTTTTGAGGGGGAGGGATTTCAGGTCAACCCCGGCGACCCCTTGGGCGATGGTGACGGCCTGGCGGGCGATATCCAGTAAGGCCTCCCCGGAAAAATGAATATTGGGGGCCGGGTTGAAGATCCCGGCATTGAACACAATTTGGAACGGGGTTTTTCCGTCCAGGGAGAAATTGCTAATTTTCAGGTCGATGGCATCGGCTTCTAAGGAAACGCCGGGGGACACCTCGGGGAGGATACAGGCGCCTTTGGACAAGGATGCGTTGATGAGGACATCCCCGAGGCCTTTAGCGGAAACGGTCAGCTTTGTTATGGTTGTCTGGAATCGCCCTTTAAGAACCGTTGGCAAAGGGACACCCTTGAGCAAAGGGAAGCGGCGCAATTCATTCAGGGCCAGGGTGTCAAGGTCCGTGGTCATCTCCAGATTGGAAACATCCGCGGATTGGTCCGCTAAATGGATCCGGGCGTTCGACGTGACGCGTAAATTTCTTTGAGGACTTAAGACCGCGGCTTCAAGGAGTATTTCAAAGGGCTGTGTCAGGGAAAAATTGTTAATGGAAAAATTCAGCTGCGTCACGCCGAGCTCGGTGTGTGGCTGCGTGGACAGGTCGACAACCCGGATTTCGGCGTCCTCGATTCTGAGCGCCTGAATGAGCAAGGCCGGCAAGGCCATGGTTCCCTTCCCGGAGGAAGCCGGGGCGGAAGGTTGGGCGGCCTGGGTGCCGAGGGTTTGGACGTTGAATACGCCTTCAGCATTACGGATCAGGTTGATGCGGGGGGCGCTGACGAGAATGGAAGGGATAGAGATGTCCCGGGTCTTAAGGAAGGCTAGGATGTCGACCCCGGCCTTGATTTGGTGCGTGGAAAAGAACGGCTCGGAACCAAAGGCCGGATTGTCGGCGATCGTGAAGTCCGAGAGATAAAAACGGATCCCTTCTGTCAAGGAAACGCTGAGTTGGATGTCCTGGAAATCGACGGCGCGGCCGAGTGCCTTTTCGGCGGAGTGAATTAGGGGTGTTTTGTATTGTTTGATATCAAGATTTTTAAGGAAGAAATATCCCCCGATGGTTCCGACGACTAAGAAGACCAGGAGGCCAACCAAAAAGATTTTTAAGATTTTCCAGAATTTTTTCATGGGTTCCTATTCCTTAATTTGACGGGTCATGGGAAACATGGTTTTTAATTTTACCGTAATTGCCGTTTAAACTGGTCCCACGGGAATCTGAGCCCGGGACAGTCTGTTCGGCTTTCTGGCACATGCCGGTGTCCTAATATATTGTTTTTGGGAATACGATAATATCGTTTAAGTTCATTGACCAGATAAACCAGAGACCCCATTTGCGCCGGGGAGACGCTTTCCTGGTTGAAGTTCCCGACCAGGCATATCCCGATGGCGACGCTGTTCATATCGGATGCTTTGCAGTGAGCCCCGTGCTGCTGCTTCAGCCAGCGGGGCGTTATTTCAATAAATCCGTCTGGTTTCCCGCTTTTGCCGTTATCGATGACAAAATGATAGCCGATGCTGTCCCAGCCTTTTTCCCGATGATGACGATGGAACTGCAGGGAACTCCCTTCTTGCGTGCCGCTGTGGTGGACAATGATATATTTCCACCGGCGTGAAGGGAAGAGCGAAATAACCTGTTGCGGGGTGCTGGCAGCCGGGATATTTAATATTTGGCCCATTTCCAGGGGCTGGTTCTCTCTGAGCCGGTTTACTTTGACAATGGACGCCATGGGAACATTATAAATTTTGCTGATTCGCCAGAGAGTCTCCCCGGGAGCAACCGTGTGAGTTCTGTCGTGCCTGGGGGCGGACGGCGCGGTGCTGGGCAAAGAGCGGGGCTGCATGGTGCCGCATGAGCAGAGAATACACATAAGGAAAGCCACGAAACAGAGTGACAGGAAATTCTTGCCCGTATTGGAAGGGGATAGGATTTTCATTAAATATCATTGTAAGTCTTTATAAAGGCAAGTCAATATGTAGCCTCATAAAATTTCTTAATCCGAACGGGGAAATTTTTTGTGGTTTCCGGTTGTGGTATAATACATTCTAAATTAGAATTTTGTTTTGCTGTTTACCCGGACATCCTTTTCCAGGAGCAAAGACAATGAAGAAATGGGCCTTAGTGCTTTTGGGGAGTCTCGTGTTGAGTGCTCCTGTGTATGGGCAGGAAATGCTGACGATCAAGGGTTCTGACACGATGGTCAGAGTTGTTCAAGAAATGACAGAAGCCTATTTGGAGCACAACCCGGATGTCTTTATATCCGTAACCGGCGGGGGGTCCGGCACAGGCCTGGCGGCTTTGATGAACAGAAAGTGCAATATCGCGAACTCCTCGCGGGCCATGACCAAGGAAGAAAAAGCTCAGGCCCGGGCTAATGGAGTTGACCCTGTGGAGGTCATTATTGCCCTGGACGGATTAAGCATTATTGTCCATAGCAGCAATCCGGTGGAGAATTTAACGGTGTCTCAACTCGCCCAGATTTTCCGGGGAGATATCAGAAATTGGAAAGACGTAGGCGGGGAAGATGCCCCTATTGGTTTGTACGGCCGGCAGGCCTATTCCGGCACACATGCTTTTTTTCGGGACGAGATATTAAAGACAGACTACCCGAGGAACGTGATACAACTCAACGGGAATGCTGAAATGCTGGATGCGGTGGCAAGAGACGCCTCCGCTATCGGGTATGTGGGGGTTGGTTATTTAAAGAATGCGAAGGGTGTTCGTGTTATTAAAGTGGCCGCTGACTCCGGGACCGGCTTTATCAGCCCTTCTGACGCATCCGCGGTTCAAAGCGGTCAATATCCGCTTGCCCGGCCGCTTTATCAATATGTGCATGGCCTGTCGGCGGAACAGACTAAATCTTTCCTGCTTTTTGAACTGAGTGAAGAGGGGCAGAAGATTGTTGCCAAAAATGGATTTGTCGTGATTTCTGAGACGGAGAAAGAGTTCAATAGGCAAAAAGCGGGTCTTTAAAAACGGAGACCGGGGCTGTCGTTAAGCTGAAATAAGGCCGTCTTAGGAACGGCCCGGCACCGGTCAGCCGGCGAAGGGCTTTTCCCGGAAGGGTGTTTCCCAGAAAGGCAACTTTATCCGATCCCTATTTTATTTCCGCCGTAAAGTGTGTTATTATAACTCATTCGTATCTTGCCCGCCTTGGTTTGTCCCGCAAGAGAGGACCCGAGGTTAAACACGGGTTAATAAGCCCTATTGCAGAGGAGTTCTTCATGGATATGTTAAAAGTTATTCTTGAGCGTAGAAGTATACGAAAATATACCGGGGAACCGGTCAGCCGGCAGCAACTTTGGGCCTTGGTTCAGGCCGGCATGGCCGCGCCCAGTTCCCGCGACACGCGGCATTTTAATTTTGTGATTGTTAATAATGAACAGACGATTAAGAAACTGACTGACGGGCTCCCTTACGCGAAAATGCTTTTAACGGCCAAGCATGCTATCGTTGTGGTGAGCGATTTATCGGTGGCTCATGGCGGGGCAGAAACGGATTACTGGCTGCAGGATTGTTCCGCGGCCGCGGAAAATATCCTGCTGGCGGCCCAGGCGTTGGGGTTGGGGGCTTGTTGGACGGCAGCCCATCCGCGGCCGGACAGGGTCGCGCATGTCCGACATATCCTAGGGCTTCCGGAACACGCGGCCCCTTTATGCGTCATTGCGGTCGGCGTTCCCTCTGGAGACGAGAAGCCCCGCGATAAGTTTGACTCTTCGCATGTGTTTTGGAACCAGTGGGGAAACACCGCTGATTCACGGTAAACGCAGGTCGTTTCTTTGTGTGTTTTTGAAATCCAGCGGATTTCTTGTGTGGTCCCGCAAACATGTTTTTAAAATTATGTGCTTATCGCCTGGTTGTGCCTATTGTGTGTGATAAGTCAAAGTAAGGTTTTGGGAGGAAGACAACTTTAATGTTGTCTTTTTTTAACATGCAGCCGGCCTAAGCAAACAGAGGAAAAAAATATTTTGGCGCGCGTCCTCGCCGTTGGCTTGAGGCTGGACGTTTTCTAAAGAGCCTAAGTCTTGGGACGAGGGGACCGCAGCGTAAAAGACGGGGGTTCATCAGACAAAGGGGGATACAATGCCAAAACGAAAAGATATTAAAAAGATTCTTATTATCGGTTCCGGCCCTATTATTATCGGCCAGGCGTGCGAGTTTGATTATTCAGGAACTCAGGCCTGTAAAGCCTTGAAAGGGGAGGGGTTTGAAGTCGTGCTGGTCAATTCTAATCCCGCCACGATTATGACGGATCCCGGGATAGCCGATAAAACTTATATTGAACCGTTGACGGTAGAAAGCGTGGCGGTGATTATTGAGAAAGAGAGACCGGAAGGGATTTTACCAAATCTCGGGGGGCAGACGGGTCTCAACCTGTGTTCCTGTCTTTATAAAACAGGGGTGTTAGAAAAATATGGCGTGGAAATTATTGGGGTCAAGGCGGAAGCCATTGAACGGGGGGAAGATCGTATCGTGTTTAAGGAAACAATGAATCAGCTCGGGATTGCGATGCCTTTGTCAGAACCGGCTTTTTCGGTGGGAGAGGCAGAAGGGATCGCTGAAAAATTGGGTTACCCTGTCGTGGTGCGCCCTGCGTATACCCTGGGAGGGACCGGCGGCGGGCTGGTCTATAATATCGAGGAACTTCGGGCCGTCGTGGCCCGCGGGTTAGCCGCGAGCTTGGTCCACCAGGTTCTCATTGAGGAGTCTGTTTATGGATGGGAGGAGCTTGAGCTGGAGGTGGTCCGGGATGAAAAGAACCGGAAAATCACGGTGTGTTTTATCGAAAATATTGATGCCATGGGGGTTCATACTGGAGACAGCTTCTGCGCGGCCCCGATGTTAACGGTCCCTCCGGCGCTGCAGAAACGGATGCAAGAGTTGTCTTATAAGATCGTGGATGCCATCGGCGTGGTCGGGGGAACCAATATCCAATTTGCCCATAATATTCAAGACGACCGGCTGGTTGTCATTGAGATTAACCCCCGCACGTCGCGCTCGTCCGCCTTGGCCTCCAAAGCCACGGGGTTCCCCATTGCTAGGATTTCCACAAAACTGGCGGCCGGGCTAACACTTGATGAGATCCCCTATTGGAAGGAAGGGACTTTGGATAAATATCAGCCCGGCGGAGATTATATCGTTATCAAGTTTGCCCGCTGGGCTTTTGAAAAATTCCCTCAAGCGAAAGACATCCTGGGAACTCAAATGAAGGCAGTGGGGGAGGTCATGAGTATTGCCAAGGATTTTAAAGAAGCTTTCCAGAAAGCGATCCGTTCTCTTGAAATTAAACGTTACGGTTTGGGTGGTGTTAAAAATTTCAAAAGCCTGTCCCTGGTGGAATTGAAACAAAAGCTCGCGACGCCTTCTAGCGAAAGGGTTTTTCTTATGTATGAAGCGTTGCGCCAGGGGATGGACGTTGACGAGCTGTATCGTTTGACGTGTATCGGGAAATGGTTTATTGGGCAGATGAAGGAGCTGGTCGAGTTTGAAGAAGGCCTGTTACGTTATGCCTGGAAGGACCTCCCTGATGAGCAACTTAAAAAGGCGAAAGAGTGGGGGTTCGCTGACCGGTATCTGGCGTCCCTTCTCGGCGTCAAGGAAAAAGCAGTGCGAGAGCGGCGCCTGGCCATTGGCAAAAGGGCTGTTTATCACGCTGTCCCGGTGAGCGGCGTGGACAACGCGGCGTATTATTATTCGACGTACCGGGAGGCCCAGGAGCAGGTCCTGGCTCCTTCCCGAAAGAAAAAAATTATGATCCTGGGCGGAGGCCCAAACCGCATTGGCCAAGGCATTGAGTTTGATTATACCTGCGTGCATGCCGCGTTCGCCCTGCGGGACGAGGGATATGAATCGATTATGGTGAACTGTAATCCCGAAACCGTGTCAACAGATTACGATATTTCGGATAAACTTTATTTTGAGCCCCTCACCGTTGAAGACGTATTGAATATTTACGCTAAAGAAAAACCGGACGGCGTTATTGTGCAATTCGGGGGCCAGACGCCGCTTAACTTGGCGCAGGAATTGCAAGACAATGGGGTTGCGATTTTAGGGACATCGCCGGAAAATATTCATTTTGCTGAAGACCGCGAACGTTTTCGCGAGAAAATGATAGAGTTGGGCATCCTTCAGCCGGAAGGCGGAACGGCCCGGTCCTTGGATGAAGTGCTTCGGATAGCCCGCCAAGTCGGGTATCCTTTGATGGTGAGGCCTTCCTATGTGCTCGGCGGACGGGGGATGGAAATTATTTATGAAGAGGAGTCGCTGTTGCGTTACGCGCAGGAGGCCATTAATGTGAGTCCGGAGCACCCTATGCTGATTGATCGTTTCCTGGAAAAAGCGATTGAGACCGAGGTGGATGCGCTTTGCGACGGCGAAGATACCTATGTCGTTTCGGTGATGGAGCATATTGAATTGGCGGGGGTTCATTCCGGGGATTCTGCGTGTTCTATCCCCAGCCGGACGATCAGCCCGGCCCATTTGCGGACGATCCAGGAATATACGGCCGTGATCTCGAAAGCCCTGAAGGTTATCGGTTTAATGAATATTCAATACGCCATCTGTGGGGATAAAGTCTATATCCTGGAAGCCAACCCACGGGCATCGAGAACCGTACCATTGGTTTCCAAAATCACCGGTGTTTCTTTGGCCAGGATTGCGACACAGATTATGCTGGGGAAGAAAATTAAGGATTTCCCTGAACTGAAGGATAAGAAAATCCCTTACGTGGGGGTCAAGGAAGCGGTTTTTCCTTTTAATATGTTCCCGGAAGTGGACCCCGTGTTGGGGCCGGAGATGAAGGCGACAGGGGAGGTCATGGGGTTAGCCGATAATTTCGGCCTCGCTTTTTATAAAGCCCAGGAGGCCGCCGGGTATAAATTACCCCTCGAAGGCAATATCCTCCTCACAGTGGCGGAGAAGGACCGTGATCAGTTGTTGCCGATAGCGCAAAAAATCGCCGGGCTTAATTTTATAATTTACGCCACCCAGGGAACCAGCCGTTTCCTGAGAAAACATGGGATCGCCAATCAGGAGATCAAAAAACTGGATGAGGGTCGGCCCAACATTGCGGATGCGATTAAAAATGGGGAGTTGCATTTGATTATCAATACCCCTATCGGTAAAGCCAGCAAGCAGGATGATAGTTACATCCGTATGATGGCGATTCAGAGGAAAGTCCCTTATGTAACATCCATTGCCGCCGCTCAAGCGACCGTTGATGGGATTGAAGCGATGAAGCATGGCAAACCGGTTCCGTTATCTCTGCAGGATTATCATAAGCGGATTCAGGAAGCACGGGGGGAACTTAACGTTGCTGCGAAGTAAAATTTTGGATTTGTCCGCCTTCGCCGAAGACCACGGGTGTCCCCGTGGTCTTCGGTTTCGGGGATATTCGCGCGTATGTTAAGACGTCAGATCATCCCGCGAAGCGAGTTGTTTATGGGGATATCCCCCTGGACGCGGGGTTCCATTAAAATTCTTAAGCCTGCGTAACTTTTCAGCCGTTTTCGTTGTCTAACTGTGCAAAGAGTGGACGTCCTGGCCTGAAAGCGAAATTTTTAAGCTATTGAAATGGACGGAGAAGCGGTCTATGAAGAAAAGTCTGATCCTGGGAAGTGTTTTGTTTGGTTTTCTTGTCAGTCCATCGGCGGCTCAAACGCCGGAAGTTACGGCTTTGACATGGCGGGATTGCGTGCGGGAAGTCCTGAACAATAACCAGGATTTAATCAGCGCGGCTGAATCCGTTCATCAATTTGAGGCGGATAAGCAGATAAGCCGAAGTTCCTTGCTTCCGCAGATAACCTCTGAAGTGGGGGCGCAGACGTCCAAATCCGGGAGCCAGGACAGGGCAGAAAAGTACTCGTATTCGGTCAGTGGTCAACAGTTGCTGTTTGATGGTTTTAAGACCTCTCACGCTGTCGGGGAGGCCGACAGCAAATACCGGGCCGCCCAGTATAATTATATGGTGGTTTCGTCGAACTTGCGTTTAAATTTGATGACCGCCTTTGCGGAACTGCTGCGGGCCCAGGACATGGTCCCCCTCGCAGAAGCGATCGTGACCCGGAGGCAGCAGAATCTTCATCTGGTGCGGTTGCGGTATGATGCCGGCCGTGAACATAAAGGGTCTTTAATGACAGCGGAGGCTGACCTGGCGAACGCGGAGTATGAGCTTGGGCAGGCCGTCCGGAATTTGTCTTCTGCTCAAATGAAATTGGCTCAAATGCTTGGATGGGATCACAGAATTCCTTTGAAGGTCTCAGGGGATTTTCTTTCAGCGGTGCCGGATCGTGAACTTCCCGATCTTAAGGCCTTGGCCGATACCACTCCTTTTCTTCTTGAATTAGCGGCCCGGAAGGATGCCGCCAGGCACCAGTTGAAGTCCTCTCAAGCTGAATTTTTTCCGAAAGTATATTTAAACGCTTCCCTGGGGCGGTCTGCGGACGACTGGCCTCCGGAAGAAAACAACTGGTCGGGGGGCGTGAGCGTGTCGTTCCCTTTATTTGAAGGAGGGAGCCGCCGGGCGACTGTCGCCAAGTCGGAATCCTTATTGAAACAGGCGGAAGCCGAGGAGCGCAGCGGCCGTGATACCGTTATTTTGACTTTGGAAGAATCCTGGGTGGGGTGGCAGGATGCCGTCGGAGCGGTGGCTGTCCGGAAAAAGTTTTTGGAAGCGGATGAAGAGCGGGCCAAAATCGCCAACGCCCAGTATGCGGCTGGCCTTATCGCGTTTGATGATTGGATTATTATCGAGGATAATCTGGTCAATTCCCAGAAAACATATTTAAACACGCAAGCCAATGTATTCGTGGCCCAGGCCGCCTGGGCCCAGGCCAAAGGAGACATCCTGGACAATGAATAAAAAAATGGTTTCATTTGTTTTAGCGGTTGCGATTGCGGTGGGGTTGATTTTGAACGCCACGAGGGGAAAAAGTTCCGCTGATAAAATGCAGGAGACGCATCCTTTCACGGGAGATATCCGGGTGACTGTTTCAACGACGGGAACGGTGGAGCCCCAAAACCGCCTGGAGATTAAGCCGCCCATTGCCGGCCGTGTCGAAGAAATCCGTGTCCAGGAAGGGCAACGGGTTCAGGGCGGAGATATTTTGGCTTTGATGAGTTCGACGGACCGGGCCGCTTTGCTGGATATGGCCATGATCAAAGGGGCGGAAGAGTTGAAATATTGGCAGGAGGTGTATAAAGCGACGTCTTTGATCGCCCCGATTAACGGGGACGTGATTGTGCGCGCGGTGGAGCCGGGGCAAACGGTCACCACGAGCGATGCGATTTTGGTGCTTTCTGACCGTTTGATTGTCAGCGCGGATGTCGATGAAACCGATATCGGGCGCGTGCATGTGGGGCAAAAGGCGGTGATCGGGTTAGATGCTTATCCCGACATTAAAGTGAACGCGCAGGTTAACCACATATCTTACGAGTCCACCCTGGTGAATAACGTTACGATTTACGCGGTTGATATCGTGCCGGAGAGCGTGCCCGAGGTTTTCCGTTCCGGCATGAGCGCCAATGTCGAGATTATCGTTCAGGAAAAGACGGGCGTGTTACTGTTGCCTTTGGAGGCGCTTCAGGATCAAGAGGGCCGTACGGTTGTTCTTGTCAAGGACCAGGTGTCCGGAAGTCCGGTCCCGGTGTTTGTCCAGACCGGGATCAGGGACGACAATTATGTTGAAATTGTGTCTGGCCTTTCCCCGCAGGACACGGTTATTTTACCGGATCAAACTTTTAGCCTTCCTGCCGCCCGCACCTCCGGGAAAAATCCATTTATGCCTTTTCCGCCGGGACGAGGAAAAATGAAATGATCACGTTACGGAATGTTTCCAAGACTTACAAGGTCGGGAATGTCGCGGTCCATGCCTTGCGCGGCGTTTCTTTGGAAATTAAAGCCGGCGAGTTTGTCGCGATTATGGGCCCATCCGGATCCGGGAAGTCCACATTGCTGCATATCCTAGGGTTCCTGGATCAGCCGGATGAGGGGGAGTATTTTTTAAATGGGCGGGGGGTTAAAGATTTGTCGGATGATGACCTAGCCAATATAAGAAACCAGTTTGCCGGGTTTGTGTTTCAGCAGTTTCATTTGTTGCGGAGGATGAGTGCGCGGGATAATGTGAGCCTACCCTGTATTTATAGCGGGGATCAGGGGGATATGGCCGGGCAGGCCCTCCGGTGCCTGGAGGCTGTGGGCTTGCAGGACCGGGCCCGGCATTGGCCCAGCGAGCTTTCCGGAGGCCAGCAGCAGCGTGTCGCGATCGCCCGCGCTTTGGTGCGCAATCCGATGATCATTTTTGCCGACGAGCCGACCGGGAATTTGGATTCCGCCAGCGAACGGGAGATTATGCGGATTTTGAAGTCTTTAAATGAGCAGGGGAAAACTATTATTATGGTCACCCATGAACCTGAGATTGCCGGGTACGCGGGAAGGGTGATCATGATGCGGGATGGCCGGATCATTTCTGACCAGAGCAAGGAGGCCAGCCTTTCGGGTGTCCCGGTTGGGGGGACGGCTGACCCGGGGGGCCATCCGGCACGCTCTTTATGGAAAAAAGAAGAATGGATCGGACACTTTCGCCAAGCCGCGAACGCGATCTTTTCCAATAAAATCCGTTCCTTGCTTTCTATGCTGGGGATTTTAGTGGGTGTCGCGGCTGTTATCGCGATGCTGGCGTTGGGGTCGGGGGCGCAGGCGTCCATGGAGGAACAGCTCAAGTCCATGGGATCAAACCTGCTCTCGATCCATGGGGGATCCAGTCGGATCCATGGCGCGGCCAGCGAATCCGGAATAGTGGCCCGGTTTTCCTTGGATGATGTTAAAGCGATGCTTACCTTGAAGTCGTATATCAGGAAAGCCTGCGGGGTTGTCCGCGGGAACGCCCAGGCCGTTTACCGGGATGAGAACTGCAGCACCCGGGTGCAGGGAGTTGGATATGACTATGGCTCTATGCGCGCCACGGTTCCTGAAAACGGGCGCTGGTTTACAGAACAGGAATTTCAGGCCAGAGAGAAAGTCGCGATTATCGGCATGACCGTGGCGCAGAAACTGTTTCAAGACGTGAGCCCCTTGGGAAAGATTATTAAAATGAATCGCCTGGGTTTTCGGATTATCGGGGTTGCGCCATCCAAGGGGTTTGCCGGACCGAACGATCAGGATGATGTTGTTTACATCCCCGTGACAACAGCAATGTTCCGGGTCCTTGGAAAAAATTATCTGGATGAAATTTATGTGGAAGTGGCGGACGCCGGGCTGATGGAGGAGGCCAAAAAGGGGATAGAAGCTTTTATCAGGAAGCGGCATAAGCTGTATCAGGAGGAAGATTCTTTTCATATCCGGGACATGAGTGAAATTAAGGATATGCTTAGTAGTACGACGAAGACAATGAGTGTGCTTCTGGGATGCATCGCGGCTATTTCCCTGGTTGTCGGGGGGATCGGGATCATGAACATTATGCTGGTGTCGGTCACGGAACGGACCCGTGAAATAGGGTTGCGCAAGGCCATTGGTGCGCGCAGGCTGGATATCATGATACAGTTTTTAATCGAGTCCATGGTTATGACGTTTACGGGGGGTCTGATCGGGATTGCCGTGGGCGCGGGTGTGGCCTTGCTTCTGTCGTCTTGGGCGGGATGGGCGACCCGGCTTTCCGTGTTCCCGGTTGTGCTGGCGACGTCCTTTTCGATTGTTGTTGGAATTATTTTTGGCTTATGGCCGGCTCAAAAAGCTGCTGGCTTAAAACCGGTGGAGGCGTTGCGGTATGAGTAAGATTGACTTTCCCGCAACTTTTTAGAGATTTTCTTTGTCTAAATCAATGCAGGGGACAGGTCGTACCTATGGAAGATATATCTTTAGATGTCATCCGTAAGGCCTCAGCGGGTGATGTTGGCGCGTTTGAGGCGGTTTTCAGGAAATATGCAGACTATATTTTTAATATCGCGTTAAGAGCCACGCATAATCAGGAAGACGCTCAGGAAATTACACAGGAGGTTTTTGTCG
This sequence comes from uncultured Planctomycetales bacterium, assembly GCA_964489065.1. Taxonomy (GTDB): domain Bacteria; phylum Omnitrophota; class Gorgyraeia; order Zapsychrales; family JANLHA01; genus JAGOJP01. The sequence goes on from CAZAXH010000002.1 coordinate 29,418, forward strand.
CAGTTCATCATAATCTGGGCCGTTTTAGATTTGAATCGGGTTTCAAAACCTGGATTTACCGGATAGCCGTTAATATGACTATTAATTATTTAAAGAAAGAAGCAAAACATCGGGACGTCGTGGAATATGATGATGCCGTGGGTGTGTCGTGGGTGCGGCCGGAGATTTATGGCCGGGCCGACCAGGAACATCATGAATTTTTAGTTAATAAATTGCTGCGTGCCCTGACTCCGGAACAACGGGTGTGCGTTATATTGAGGAACATCGAGGGCCTGACGTATGAAGAAATAGCTCGGGAGCTGGGTGTCAATATGAACACTGTCCGCTCGCGGTTGAAGAGAGCCAGAGAAAAATTGATATCACTTGGAAAGGAGGTGCCTGGCCATGAATTGTAATCATGTTCGGGATCTTATTCTTACCGATTATTTGGATGATCGTTTGTCCGGGACAGTCTTGAATGCAGTGAAAGCCCATCTTGCAAAGTGCACGGCTTGCCGGGAGTTTGAACGCGTGGCCCGTCAGGCGACCGTAGAGCCTTTTCGGGGGTTATCGATGGCCCAGGCCCCGGATGAGGTCTGGCAGAATGTCCGGGAACGGGTCATGGCGCAGGACCGCCGATGGGTCCCGTCCTGGGGGACGGTTTTCGGGGATGTCTGGAAAAACTTGTTTGGGGCGAGGTCTGCGGTTGCGTGGGCGGGGCTTTGTTCCGTTGTGATTGTGACGTTTGTTATCGCCCAACACGTTTCTCACCAAAAGCTCCTGCAGGCGCAGGATAATGAGCAAGTTGAGTATTTTGCTTATCTTATGGGGTATTCTGAAACAGGGTCGCAAAACGGGACCAGTAGCGGGTACGGAACGGATATAGAAGCTGTGTTTTTATAAAAAATAAAAAAGGGGTGCGCATATGAACAGAAAATTATTTGTGGTGACGATTTTTGTACTGTGGGGGGGAGTTGGCATGCCCCCGGCTGTATGGGCCCAGCCGGCGGACGGGCCGGAGGAAGGTTTTTTTGCAGAGGGACCCCAGACAGAAGATCCCGGTGACCAAGGGAGGTTCGCCCAGCGCCGGAAACAGCATTTTGAAGAGATGGTGAAGGAGTTGAAACTCACGGATGATCAGAGGAAGCAGATTGAGTCCCACCGCCAAGAGCATATGCAGGAAATCAAAACACTGATGGAACAAATTTTTCAACTGAGGAAAGCCATTGGGGAGCAGTTGCAGCAATCCCGGGTCGACCTGGATAAGGTCAAACAGCTTCATGGGCAGCTGAAAGAACTGATTTTTAAAAGGGAAGATTTGATGTTTTCCGGGATACTGCAAATCAGGGAGGTACTGACTGCGGAGCAGTTTACCCTGTTTAACCAGAAGATGGGGCAGATGCGGAAAATATTTAGGGACAGGGCTCGTATGCGAAGGTCTTCCCCCGTGGAGGATTCAGAATAGCGGGAAAGGGTTTTGATTATAAGAGGAGTTATACATACAGGGGATAACGGGAAGCCGCCGGTTTTTTAGGAACCGGCGGCTTCTTTATCCGCGCCCGCCTTCGTAGAAGATCATAGGTATGCCCGTGGATGAAGGCGAGAAGTCAACAAGGTTTTCTGTTTCGGGGATGTTCATAAATATGTTAAAAAGTCAGATTATTCCGTGAGGCGAATTGTTCATAGGCCCGCGCCTCTGGGCGAGCGGCCCCAGCCTCGGATTTTTTTGATGATGTCCTTGACAGCCCGGGGCGATGTGGTACGATACTTGAAATACGATCTTAGTATTGTTGTTCTCCGAAGCAGAGAAGAAATATGCCGCTCGACGTCCGTGAAAAAATTCTTTCTGCAGCTGAAAAACGCATGATGACCTTCGGTTACCGTAAAGTCCTCGTGGATGAAATTGCCCGGGATTTGGCGATGAGCAAGAACACGATTTACAAACATTTTCAGAGTAAGATGGATATCGCCATCCTGTTGTTTGAAAGACTGAAAATCCGGATTAATAAGAATCAGCAGGAAGTGCAAGCCAGGACATCTGACCCGCTGGAGATCATTTATCAGAATGTTTCGTTCCTGCAGAAAGAGCTCTCGCCATGGTTTGAGCACTTTTTAAGTGATATTAAGCAGGAACTTCCGGCGCTGTGGGATGATTTTACCGCTTTCCGGGCGGAAAAGATTCTGGAAATAGAAGGTTTGGTCAAGGAAGGGATCAAGAGAACAGAATTCCGCCCTGTTGATCCTGCGATGGCTGTCCGGGTTTTTCTGGGGGCCGTTGAAAAATGCACGAATCCGGAAGTTTTGCAAAACGAAGATGTGTCTTTCCAAAAAGTTTTAGAAAACGTGCTGGATATTTGGTCCAACGGGATCAAAATGCCGCCGAAACCGTAAAGGAGAACGCTATGATGAATGTTTTGTTTGTAACACCGAAACTCGGGTCTTGGGCCACGCACGGGACGCATGTCGCTCCTAACCAGATGCATGCCCATTGGGCGGCTTACGCGCGGCAGCAAGGGACCATCAAACCGGACGTTCTTGATTGTAAAGCTCTGAATATAGAATGGGACACGATGCTGGAGAAGGTTAAGGAAAAAAATCCGGATGTCGTTGTCCTGGGGGATGTGTTGCATTCATACGGCGGATTTGCCGTACAAAAGTATTTTAATGACGCAGCGGCTGCGATTAAAAAAATCATGCCGGCTGTCACGATTGTCGTGGGAGGGTTGTGGTATTCTTATTTAAGTGAAGACACGCTCCGGAAGAATCCCGCTATTGATTTTGTCATCATGGGGGAAGGGGAAGTTACTTTTAATGAATTGATGGCCGCTTTGGGAGCGGGGCAGACGGATTTCCGAAACATCGCGGGGCTGGCGTTCCGGGTCTCTGGGGAGGTCGTTATGGGCCCGGTCCGCGAGCTGATTCAGAATTTGGACAGTTTGCCGTTGCCGGCGTACGACCTGTTCCCTATGGAGAAGTATGTCGGCCATACATACTGGAAGCCATTCGTGGAGATCGTTACTTCTCGGGGGTGCACGCACGGCTGCACGTTTTGCTACGAATGGAGCGAGCACGATCCCCGGGCGCTTAATTATTTTAAGCGTTGGCGCGCTAAATCCGCGGGCCGGGTTATTGAAGAGGTGGAGGCGTTGGAAAAGAAACACGGTGTGCGGGTGATGGTGATTCAGGAAGACAATTTTAACCTGAATCCCAAGCGGGTCCGGGAGTTCTGCCAGGAGAAAATCAAGCGAAATCTTAATATGAAATGGGTCAGCCTGGGTTGTGCCAGTGATTGGGTAAGGTTGGAGGCGGACATCCCGCTGATGAAAAAGGCCGGGATGTTTATGGCGGTCTTTGGTATCGAGGTGGCAAGTGACGATGAACTGCGGAAGCTCGACAAAGGTATCTCGGTGGAGCAGATTTACAAGACGATAGACATCCTGCGGCGTAATGATATTGCCATCGTGGGGGATATCATGATCGGGTTTGATTATGATAACGAAGAAATTATCAAAAGACGTTTTGAATTTGCCGATCAGGTTGACCCGGACGTGATGTGGGTGGGATATCTGACACCTCCGCCGGGTTCTCCTATATGGCAGGACGGGATCCGCCGGGGATGGATTAAGCCGGATCAGTTGGATATGTTGCAGTGGGACTTCCTGCATCCGGTCATACCGACGGAATATTTATCGGTCAAGGATTTGGGCCGGCTGGGGGCTTGGGGCATGAGAGAATTTTATTCCAAGCCCGGCCGTATTCAGAGAATCCTGGAAAGTAATTTTGATGAGTTGGCGAAGTTGTGTTTTAAAGATGTCATGTCCGGGATTTCGAAATGGGAAGCGGGTGCGGTCCGAGGGGAAAAGCATATTTGACCGCTGGATAAAATAGTTATTGCGCAAGCAGGGGTTTTGGTGTATTTTGCACTATTATAAGTGTTAAAAATGAGGTTGAAATTCCCGATACCCTTTTTTAAGGGGAGAGGCCGCAGGATGGTCTTGCCGGCCTGAAACGGAAAGAAAGATTAAGAACGCCCTTAGGTTATTGTTGTCAATCTGTATGAAGATTGGTAAGGATGACTTGGGGGCGTTTTTTTTATGTCCTTATCGGGTGCTCCTTTTCCCGGGAATGTCTATGGTTTTTAGGGCCGATGTTTTTATGTCTCTTCAGGTTCTGCCGCCTCAGAAGCGGAAAGAGATTGAAGCGTTGTTGAAGATATATAAAGAAATAGATCAAAAACTTGATCAGTTTAAACGCCTGACCGGCCTCCAGTGCCTGACGGGGTGCGGGGAATGTTGCCGCAAAGCGTGTGTGGCCTGCTCTGTTTTGGAAATGCTGCCCTTGGCGGTGTTTTTGTGGAAAGAAAGGGAACTGGAATCCTGGTTGACCCGAATTGACATGAAGGATGAACAGGCGACGTGTATTTTCTATTCCCAGGATGCGTTGGATAACAGTTGGCACTGCCAGGCTTACTCTTTCAGACCGTTGATTTGCCGGCTTTTTGGATTTTGCAGTCGGGAGAATAAAACCCGGCAAAGAGAATGGATGCTTTGTTGGAGGATGAAAGAAACCTTGACCAAGGGTGACCCGGAGAAGGCCCGAAAGCTTTTCGTAAAAGGTTCGCGGGCTCCGGTTTATTATGATTATTTTATGAAAATATATGCCGTTTCGCCTGATTTGGCGAATCAGGGCATGAATATTAATCTGGCTTTTGCCAAAGCCGCCCAGATTATAGGGTATTATGGAGAGTTAACCAAGTCTTCTACCTTGAAAGGAGGTGAAAAAAATGGCCAACAAAAATTTTCCTAAAAAACCGGCTCAACAAAAACCACCAGCAAAGCCGCAGCCGGCCCAGCCGCAAAAAGGGCCGGCCCAGCCCCAGGCTAAACCGGCCAACCCTGGCTGCTGCGGTTCATAAACCCGCAGAGAGCCTTCCGAAGATATGAGTTGTACCGCCGAATTTCCTGCTTCAGGAAAACGGGAGACCCCTTCCAGTGGGTGAATTCCACAACAGCGTGGAACAGGTATCTGCCGCCCGAACCCAGTAGCTAATCCCGTAGGCACGGCAGATCTTTAGGCAACGACAGCTGGCATAAGATAGTATCCGTGCTTAACGTCGCGAATTCATTGACAGTTTTTTATCTGCTTTCGCGGAAGACCGTGGGGCCTGCCTGGGGATGAATGCGGGAGGTCAACAAGGGGTTTTTTGCTTCGGGGATGTTCGTTCGTGTGTTAAGACGCCAGATCATTCCGCGTAACGAATTGTTAAGAAGGAGAATGCCCAAGGGCGTGGGGCGCTCCATAAAAAAATCAACTGGTTAGGTTTCGTTAACGATGCTGACAATTATTCTGCTTATTATTTCAAATGTTTTTATGACGTTCGCCTGGTATGGTCACTTGCGATACAAGAACGCCCCGCTGTTTTATGTTATTGTTATCAGCTGGCTCATCGCTTTCTTGGAATACTGCTTTCAAGTCCCAGCGAACCGGATCGGTTACAGGCATTTTTCGGCCTCGCAATTGAAAATCATACAGGAAGTGATTACCTTGGCTGTTTTTTGCGTGTTTTCGACTTTTTATTTAAAAGAAAGCCTTAAATGGAATGTCGTTGTCGGGTTCCTGTTCATGATAGGGGCTGTATTTTTTGTGTTTAAAAAATGGTGAGCTGTGTTTTCTGTATAAGGCCTTGATGAGACTTTTTTGTTGCAATCCCCTCAGGTACAACATTCTCCGGTTATGTTTATAGGGAAAGGAAGGCCGTTCTTGATCCCGATTAGCTTTTAGCTCTGGGACAGAAATACGATCCCGCAAACTATCTTCTTGTTCTATAATGATATCTGCGCTAAAATAATAACAGTTCTGCAAGAAAACAGAGGGGGATGTGCAGTCATGAAAAAATTCGTGTGCCGGATTTTCATTTTGTTGAGTGGTATCCTTCTTTTGAATTCTTTTGTCTGGGCCAAAGAGCCTTTGTTTTTGTATCAGGAAAATTATTTTCGGTGGTTCCACGCCAGTGGCTGGATGGGAAATACCAATGACCTGTCCATGAATTCCGCCTCTATTGAAAATCCTTTTGAGGGAAGAACGTGTGTTAAAATTGAATATAAACCTAAGTCACCCAATACATTAGGATGGGCGGGGATATATTGGCAATATCCGGTTAATAACTGGGGGACAGAGCCGGGCCGCACGAATTTAAAAGGAGCCAAGAAACTCACATTGTACGCCCGGGGGGCCCAAGGTGGCGAAACTGTTATTTTTCGAGTGGGCGGATTGCGGGGGAAAGATTATTCGGACTCGGATATGGCACAGGAAAAATTTACGTTAACAGATGAATGGCAGCAGTACTCAATCAATCTGCGGGATAAAGATTTGTCGCATATCATAGGCGGCTTCCTGGTGATTTTTGAAAATGCGAATAACCCTGCAGGAGGAGTCATATATCTTGATGAAATTCAATACCATAGGTAACGTGAGTTGATTTGTAATCCCTTTTCTGTTCCCTCTTTTGGTATTGGCCGGTCTTTATTCTCGCCACATATTGTTCAATAGATTCATTTGGGTTATTTCAATTTTTTGTCCTGGGCCGGTAGGCCCTCTGACCCGGGTTTGTAAATATATGTTGACTTTTGATTGATACGGGTCATACTAAAAATATTTAATTAAAGGAGATTTATAGTGGAACAAAACGACCTGTCTTTTTATGGGTTGGGCATTGCCCCGAAAATTATTGAGACATTAAAAAAATTACAGTTTAGAACAGCGACCCCGATTCAGCATAAAGCCATTCCGGTCGCCCTAGAAGGGAAAGATTTAATCGGGATTGCACAGACTGGAACAGGGAAGACCATGGCTTTTGTCATTCCGGCGTTGCAGCATTTAGCCCAGAATAAATCCGTGGCTTTAATTTTGGTTCCCACCCGTGAGTTGGCCTTGCAGGTTGAAGAAAGTGTCCGTAAGATTGCCCGGCCGTTCGCTATTAAGTCCGCGGTTTTAATTGGCGGGGTCCCGATCAACAGGCAGATCCGGGCTTTGGCGCAAAATCCGCGTGTTCTGATCGCCACCCCTGGGCGTTTGATTGACCTTATGCAGCAGCGTAAGGTGCGGCTTACCCGGGTGAGCATTTTAGTCCTGGACGAAGCGGATCGGATGCTGGACATGGGGTTTGCTCCCCAGATTGAGAAAATCTTGGAATCCGTTCCCCGGGAGCGGCAGACATTACTTTTTTCCGCTACGATTCCGCCGGCTATCGTGGATATTGCCTCTTCGCACATGCAATTTCCGGTTCAGGTTGAAATCGCGCCTTCCGGGACGACGGCAGAGGGGGTTTCTCACGAAGTGTTTATTGTTCAAAAAGAGATGAAGAAGGACATCCTGGCCAGATTGTTGAAGCAATACCGGGGGGCGGTCTTGCTGTTTTGCCGGACCAAGATAGGGACACAGAAGATTGCCAGGATGATCCGCGGGATGGGGCACAGCGCCGCGGAGATCCATTCTGACCGTACTTTGTCCCAGCGTCGGGAAGCGTTGGATGGTTTTAAGGCAGGGAAATACCGGGTTCTTGCCGCTACGGATATCGCGGCACGGGGGATTGATGTCGCTGGAATTGAACTTGTCATCAATTATGATATCCCGGAGGACGCAGAAAATTACGTCCACCGTATCGGAAGGACCGGCCGTGCGGGGAGCCACGGGCATGCGATTTCTTTGGCGACCCCGGACCAGGGGGCGGACGTTCGGAATATCGAGCGGATCATCAAGAAGACGTTACCGATTTCCAGGCACTTTGAAGGCACGTTTGAACAATTTGATAAGCCTAAAACTGTGTTTAGCGCCCAGCGCTATGGGGGCCGCTGGAAAAAAACAGTGCATAATCATCGGAGCCGGCGGTAATTTTTGAAAATGAGTGTTGTGATGGATCGTTCCAGCCTCTCTGTTAAGATATTTAACGGAGAGGTTTTTTTATCCTGGCCTCGCCCCGGGGGCAGGCCGGAGAATAAAAGAGGAATCGTTATTGAAGGTAAAGGCGAAATAGCGGACAATATTTTATCCCCTTTCGCAGAAGACCATAGACAGGTCTCCGGATGCATGCGGGAGGTTAACAAAGTTTTTTGTTTTCATGCATGTTAAAAAGTCAACGCATTCCGCGAAGCGAATGATGAATAGGGGGGGGCACGCTCACGGGTGTGGGGTTCCCTATGAATAAATATGTGCGTTTTTTTATAAGGCTGCTTTGCCTTTTTGCCGTTGTGGAAGCTTGCTCCTGGGCCGGCCTGGTATACTTGCGTGACGTCAGGCGGGTTTACCTGGGATTAGATTGCCGCAATATTTTGGGCGTCCGCCAGCGAAAAGTCATCAAGGCCATGCTGAGGGGCGAACTTCAGTATTTCAAGATAAGCCCGACGTTGGGGTGGAGCGTGCAGCCGAACGGGAAGACGGAGATGTATCAGGCGAATAGACAGGGAATCCGTTCGTCGCAGGACGTGCCTTTCAGCCTTGCCCCGGGCCGGGTCAGGGTCTGTACGTTCGGGGATTCCTTTATCCACGGAGATGAAGTTTATAACCATGAAACCTGGCAGGAGATTATTACCCGGGGGCCTTCGACGCTGGAAGTTTTGAATTTTGGTGTTCCGGGGTACGGGTTGGATCAGGCTTTGTTGCGCTACCAGGAGGAAGGCGCTGGCTTTCAGCCGGATTTTGTTGTTATCGGGTTTACGTTGGATGACATGCCGCGCCATGTCAATACGTTTCGGCCGTTCTGGACACCTAGCAGTCAAATTCCTTTATCAAAGCCGCGTTTTGCGTTTAGAAATGGGACCCTTGTCTTAATCCCGAATTTACTAAGAACACCGGAAGATTATGAGTGCCTTCTAAGAACACCGCAAAGTGTTTTGGCCGCGTTGGGAGAGCAGGATTATTACTATAGGCACGCGCATTGCCGTGACTCCCGCCTGTCTTTTTTTTGCGTTCGGCTCGCTGACCTGACCTTGCGGCTTATTCTTAACGCGAAGTTAAAATCCATGGACGCTTCGTTGGCCTCGTTCTGGGGAGCGGATTCGGAATTTTCCGTCATCACGCAGGAAATTTTAAGAACGTTTCAGCGTGAAGTCTTGGCACAGGGAGCTATTCCTGTGGTTGTCATTATCCCCAGCCGGCATGATCTGCGTGTTTTTGAGGAAGAGCATGTGCATATTTATCAGCCGTTGCATATTTTTTTGCGGGATAATCAATTTGCCTATATTGACCTGATGAGCCATTTTGTGGCCAAGATTCCTCCTGGGGAGATAGACACGTTATATGCTTCCCAGGGGCATCTTTCTGCCTGCGGCCAGCAATTGGTCGCTGAAATTGTTCTTGATTATTTCCGCCGGCAGGGGTGGCTGCCTGAATGATACCGGACATGGAACCGTTTTCGCAGAAAACCACGGGTATGCCTGTGGATGAAGGCGAGAAGTTAAGAAGGTCTTCCGCTTCGGGGGGATGTTCGCAAACCTGTTGAGAAGTCAGCCCATCCCGCGAAGTGAATTGTTAATAGGGCCCAGGGGGCGTGGGTCGTATGTTGTTTCTTTAATACGCCCGAAGGGCAGAATTCCACGGGTTTGCCCGCGGGTATCTACATAAACGTCCATTATTTCGTTGACAAGGAGGCCGGCGTCCATAATAATAGCATTGCGAAATATTTTAAAGGATGAAACAGTATTGGGTCGCGAGGGAAACGTTGTCTGCCTCGCGGTTTTTTGTTTGTATGGCCTGCCTTTTATGACGCAGGGAAGAGGAGGTTAAATGGTCCTGAGGGACCGTAATGCGGAAACCGGAGAAATGGTTTTTAACCAGGAAGAGAGAGAGACGGATGATGAAGATTCTGATTTTATTTTTTTTGCTGGTCATGGGGGGAACGCCCCTTTGTGCCGAAGAAGGCCCTGACGTGATAGCGGAGGGCAAGACGGTGCAGTTTCATTACACGTTGACGGTGGAGGGGCAGGTGACAGACACGTCGGAGGGGAAGGAGCCGTTGGAGTATATCCATGGATCCCGGATGATTATCCCGGGGTTGGAGAAGCAACTGGAGGGATTGAAAGTCAATGATGAAAAAACTATTACTGTGCCGGCTGGAGAGGCTTATGGGCCGGTTGATCCGCGGGCGATTATTGAGATCCCCAAAGACCAGTTTCCCGCTGATTTGGTTCCCCAAAAGGGCTTGCCGGTGCAGATTGAGCTTGAGAACGGACAGCCGTTAATGGGCCTTGTTGAGGAGGTGAAAGAAAATTCCGTTATCGTGAATTTTAATCATCCTTTGGCCGGACAGGATTTGGTTTTTAAAGTGAAGGTCGTTTCTATTAAATAGTGCGGTCCGCCTGAATGGGAGGCGGCCTTGTGGGGAAAAGGAAATTTTTTATCCATTTGAATAAAATATTGAAGAAATTTATGTTTTCTGATATTTTATATGTCTAATTATTTAGCGGAGACAAGAGGGATGCCCTCCGCTTTTTATATTTTTTAATATTATTTTTTAACCAGAGGGATACCATGCAAAAATTAAATTCTTGTATGAGTCATCTTAACACAATGTTGGGCAAACACGCTATTATTGAATACTACGGATGTAATCAGGAAAGCCTGAATGATATCCCTCTTTTGAGGTCCGCCCTTATCACGGCTGCTGAGGTCGCCGGAGCCACGGTGATCGACTCCCTTTTTCATGAATTTTCCCCTTTCGGAATAACGGGTGTGGTGGTCGTCGCTGAATCCCACTTGAGTATCCATACCTGGCCGGAGTATGGGTATGCGGCTGTGGATGTGTTTACCTGCGGGGAAACCATTGATAACCGCAAGGCCTTTGAATTCATTAAGAACGAAATTAGCGCTCAAAAATATGAAATCGTTGAATTCCGGCGGGGAATGCTCTCCAAATGTCTGTCTGCGTCGTCCTTGCCCAGCAAAGATTTTAAGAAGTGACTGACCAAAGGGGGGATTTCTCCCCAGGAGCCAGCCGATAGCCCGGCGAGTGTATAGTCCAAGGCGCCTTTCTTCTCCCGTTTTTTATTTCAGATCATAAATTGTCTGCTGGTTTTGAAAGAGGGGGGTTCTCCCTGCCCGCCTTGTATACGCGAGATTTTATCTGCAAAACAGTGTGAGGGCGTGGATTATTCAAAATTGTCCTTAAAAGTTAAAACGTTCTGTAATATAATAAAAAATGTCACCTTTACCAAGGAGAAAATCCGTGCCTGAAGTCAAAAGCAAAAAGATGTCCGTAAAAGTCAAGGTGCTGCCTCGAGTCATCGTGGAGAAAGTTTCTCCTGAAATTGACGGGGGGCAGTTCCCGATTAAACGCGTTCAAGGAGAAAAGGTTGTTGTCCAGGCCAGTGTCTTTGCGGATGGCCATGACGAGATTGCCGTAAGGCTGGCATATCGTCCGGTCAACGACCCCGGATGGCAGTATTCAGACATGATGCCTTTAGGGAATGACCGTTGGGAAGGGTTTTTTGAAGTCGAGCGTATGGTGGATTATGTTTATACGGTGCAGGGGTGCGTTGATATTTTTGGCTCTTGGCAGCGGGACCTGAAAAAGAAATGGGAGGCAGGCGTTAATGTCAGCGTGGATCTGCTCGTTGGGGCTGATTTGCTGGAGCAGGCCTTGGAAAAGGTCGCCGGCGATTCTTCTGAAAAAATCCGTTCCTGGGCCGGGCGGTTTCGGGACAAAGGTGCGGTTTCGGAAGTTGTGGCTTTGGCCTTATCTGGGGATGTCCAACGATTCATGCGGGATCTTCTGGAATGGGAGAAGGGGATCCGTTACTCGAAGGAACTTCCCGTTGCCGTTGACCGGAAGAAAGCCCTTTTTAGCGCCTGGTATGAATTTTTTCCCCGTTCCTGGGGCCAGGACGGGAAGCATGGGACTTTTCGCGACTGCGAACGTTTGCTGCCGGAGATCGCCCGCATGGGGTTTGATGTGGTTTATTTTCCTCCGATTCATCCTATCGGGGTGACGAACCGGAAGGGGAAAAATAATTCTGTTCTCTGCGAGGCCGGCGACCCGGGGTGCCCTTGGGCCATCGGTTCTTCGGAAGGGGGGCACAAGAGCATCCATCCGTCCCTCGGCACGCGGGATGATTTAAAGCATTTTATCGAGGAAGCCCAGCGTCACGGCGTAGAGGTGGCGCTGGACTTGGCTTATCAGTGCTCGCCGGACCATCCGTACGTCAAAGCGCATCCGGACTGGTTTAAATGGCGCCCGGACGGCTCGATTCAATTCGCGGAGAATCCTCCGAAAAAGTATGAAGACGTTCTGCCGATTAATTTTGAAAGCGCCGACTGGAAGAACCTGTGGGATGAACTCAAGGGCATTGTTGAGTTCTGGGCCGAGCAGGGGATCCGTATTTTCCGCGTGGATAACCCGCACACAAAACCGTTCGCTTTCTGGGACTGGATGATCGCGGATATCAGAAAGAAATATCCGCAGACCATATTTTTGGCTGAGGCTTTCACCCGGCCGCATGTCATGTACCGGTTGGCCAAGGGGGGCTTTACGCAATCCTACACGTATTTTACCTGGCGCAATACCAAACAGGAGTTTATTGATTATCTGACCGAGTTAACCCGGACAGATGTGGCAGAGTATTTCAGGCCCAATTTTTGGCCTAACACGCCGGATATCCTGCCGGTACACCTTCAATCCGGCGGCCGGCCGGCTTTCATCATGCGTTTGATCCTCGCCGCGACTTTGTCATCCAACTATGGTATTTATGGGCCGGTCTTTGAATTATGCGTCGACAAAGCGGTCCCCCAGAAAGAAGAATACGCGCAATCGGAAAAATATGAACTTCGCGCATGGAACTGGAACCAGGATGGGCATCTGAAAGACGTGATTGCCCGGATGAACCAGATCCGGCGGGAAAATCCGGCTCTGCAGGAAACGCGTAATATCCGGTTCTGTGAAACCAAAAACGACGCGCTTTTGGCGTATTATAAAATGTCCAGGGACGGCCGTAATATTATTCTTGTCGTCGTTAACCTCGACCCCTATCATACGCAATGCGGGATGGTGACTGTTCCTTTACCGGTCTGGAATATCGGGCCGGACCATCCGTACCTGGCGCATGACCTGTTAAGCAACGACCGTTATATCTGGCAGGGAGAGTCGAATTATATCGAATTGAATCCGCATGTCAGCCCCGCGCACGTTATCCGTGTGCGTCCGCACCTGCACCGGGAGCAGGACTTTGATTATTTTATGTGATCTTCCTTAAATCTGCCACGGAAGGACGGTGTATGCCTTTATCCAGAATGTACCTTGACAATGACCCGCAATGGTACAAGGACGCGGTTATTTATCAACTGCACGTCAAGACGTTTTGTGACAGCGATGGTAACGGCCGGGGCGATTTTAAAGGCCTCACGGCAAAACTGGATTATTTAAAAAATCTCGGGGTGACAGCCATTTGGTTGCTGCCGTTTTACCCTTCTCCTTTAAAAGACGACGGGTATGATATTGCGGATTATTACAATATTCATCCTCAATACGGCACGCTGAAGGATTTTAAAGAGTTCCTGCGGCAGGCGCACCGGCGCGGCCTGCGGGTTATCACGGAACTGGTCGTGAACCATACCTCCATGGAGCACCCCTGGTTTAAACGGGCGCGGAAGTCTCCATCGGGCTCCCATGACCGTAATTATTACGTCTGGAGCGACTCCCCGGATAAATATAAAGATGCCCGGGTGATTTTTAATGACTTTGAGTCTTCCAATTGGGCATGGGATGAAGAAGCGCAGAGTTATTACTGGCACCGGTTTTATTCGCACCAACCGGACTTGAATTTTGAAAACCCAAACGTGCAGAAAGAAATCCTGCGGGTCGCGGATTTCTGGTTTTCGCTCGGTGTCGATGGTGTCCGTCTGGACGCCGTCCCTTATCTGTTTGAGAGGGAGGGCACGACCTGCGAGAACCTTCCGGAAACCTACGCATTTTTGAAGAAGCTGCGCAAGCATGTGGAAAGCCGGCACAAGAACCGAATGCTCCTTGCGGAAGCGAACCAGTGGCCGGAAGATGCGGTTGCTTATTTCGGAAAGGGTGACGAGTGCCATATGGCCTTTCATTTCCCGCTGATGCCCCGGATGTATATGGCGGTGCAGATGGAAGACCGGTTTCCTATCATTGATATTTTAGAGCAGACCCCCAGGATTCCCCGGGACTGCCAGTGGGCGATATTTCTGCGCAATCACGACGAGCTTACTCTGGAAATGGTCACGGACGAGGAGCGGGATTATATGTACCGGGCCTTTGCCCGGGATGACCGGTCGCGTCTGAACCTGGGGATCCGCCGCCGTCTGGTGCCGCTTCTGATGAACGACCGCAAAAAGGTGGAACTGATGAATATTCTGCTTTTTTCGCTGCCCGGGACGCCGATTATTTATTACGGAGACGAAATCGGGATGGGCGACAACCATTATCTCGGCGACCGTGACGGAGTGAGGACGCCGATGCAGTGGACCCCGGATCGCAATGCCGGTTTTTCGAAGGCGAATCCCCAACAGCTTTACCTGCCGGTCATCATCGATTCGGAATATCATTATGAAACCGTCAATGTGGAAACGCAGGAAAAGAACCTTTCGTCCCTGTTGTGGTGGATGAAGCGGGTTATTGCCATGCGCCGTAAATACCGGGCCTTTAGCCAGGGGGGGATTAAACTTTTATATCCTGATAACCATAAAGTTCTTGTGTTTATCCGGCATTACCGCTCGGAACGGATTCTCGTGGTCATTAATCTGTCCCGTTTTTCCCAGTCGCTGGAAATCGATTTAAAAGAGTTCCGCGGCTGCGTACCGGAAGAGGTCTTCAGCCAGAATGTCTTCCCGCCTATTAAAGAAACGCCGTACATTTTGACGTTAGGGCCGCATAACCATTACTGGCTGCTGTTGAAGAAACCCGAGGATATCCTTCAGCTCCGTAAGCATAAAAGGCAGAAAAAAATGACGCTTTCCTCTTCCTGGGAAGAAGTTTTTGATCCTGAAAATTTCCGCAGGTTTGAAAACGAAATCCTGCCGTCCTATCTGAACACCTGCCGGTGGTTTGGAGGGAAAGCGCTTCAGATCCGGTCTTTAAAAGTGATTGAGCGTATCCCGCTGGTGAATTCTTCGCTGAACGCCCAGTTGCTTTTTTTACACATCCAGTATGTGACAGGAGAGGAAACGGTTTATTTCCTTCCGGTCACGTTTTTAAGTGCCTCTCCCGGGGAGACGCTGTCAAAGGATTTTCCGGCTGGGGTCATCATCCCTTTGACGGTTCAGGGGGCGGACGGCGTTTTATGCGACGCCACCTATGACAAGCGGTTTCAGGCCGGGCTCCTGCAGCTGATCGTGCAGAAGAAAAAGGTGCGTTTCAATAAGAATGAAATCCGTTTTCTGCCCGGGAGAGCGTTCTTTGCAATGCTGGGAGACCCGTCTCATCCCCCGGCTCCGCAGTTGTTGAAAGCGGAGCAGAGCAATACTTCGGTGATTTACGGCAATAGTTTTTATTTAAAGCTTTTTCGAAGAGTCGAGGGGGGGATGAATCCGGAGGCGGAAATGATCCAGTATCTTTCCGCCCGCAGGTTTTCATGCATCCCGGCGTTTGCCGGAATTATAGAACGGATCCCAGCGTCGGGGAAAGCCATGACTTTAGGCCTCCTGCAGTCGTATACGCCCCATCAGGGGGATGCCTGGCATTATACTCTGGATCATGTCATGCGTTTTTATGAAAAAGTTTTAACGCAAAGAGCCGATATTGAGCGTGTGCAGGAAAGACTGAAAGCCGATCCTTCCTCTCCGGGCGAAGTGGATGGAACGTTGTTCATTGATGCGTTGTATCTTCAGATGGTGCGACGGCTGGGCAAGCGCACCGGGGAGATGCATGAAACCCTGTCCCGCGAGGAGGATAACCCGGAGTTTACGCCGGAATCGTTTTCGATGCTTTATCAGAGGTCCGTATACCAGTCTATGGGCAGCCAGGCCCGTAGCGTCATGAAATTGTTAAGGAGGACTTTGGCGCGTCTTCCCGTCGAAGCCCAGGGGGAGGCGGCCCCGGTCATTGAGCAGGAAGAGCTGATCTACTCCCGCTTGAGACGGATTCTCAAGACAAAGTTTTCCGCCAAGAAAATCCGTATTCATGGCGATTACCATTTGGGGCAGGTGCTTTTCACGGGCAAGGATTTTGTTATCATTGATTTTGAGGGAGAGCCGCTGCGGCCGATCAGCGAACGCCGGCTGAAACGCTCGGCCTTGCGGGACGTGGCCGGCATGTTGCGGTCTTTTCATTATGCCGCTTACGGGGCGCTTTTTTTGAGGAAGGACGTCCGGGAGGAAGATCCCGTGTTCCTCGAGTGGTGCGCCGATTTCTGGTATGCCCATGTCAGCCAGATATTTCTTAAATCTTATTTCGAGGCGATGGAAGGAACGCAGATCCTGCCCCGGAATAAAACGGAACGGGATGTTTTGCTGGATGTTTTTCTGCTTGATAAGGCCATCTATGAGCTTGCCTATGAACTCAATAACCGCCCGGACTGGGTGCTGATTCCTTTACGGGGGATTCGTCATATCCTGGCCAGGAGCAACAACAGGGTGAATAATCGGCGAGGCACGCGTTAATTGTATCTTGGGGGCCCGGCAGAGGGTGCCGTGTCCAGGGGGACTTTGTCATGGAACATTTTTTCGCGAATGGGCCGCAGCCGGCCGGCGCCGTCCGGCATGGGCTGAGCCGGTTGACGGAAGATGATATTTATCTGTTTCGGGAGGGCAGCCACTTTCGCCTTTACGAAAAGCTGGGCGCGCATTTTTACCGTGATAACGGAGTTGCCGGAACCCTTTTCGCCGTATGGGCGCCGAACGCCCAACGGGTGTCGGTGATCGGAGATTTTAATGGCTGGAACGAATTCAGACATCCTTTGGCCCCGCGCTGGGACAGCTCCGGGATTTGGGAAGGGTTTGTCCCTGGCGTCGCGCAGGGCGCGTTATATAAATATTGTATCGTTTCTAAATTTAACGCTTACCGGACGGAAAAGCGCGACCCATTTGCCTTTTATTCCGAGATGCCCCCTCAAACGGCGTCTATCGTCTGGGGCCTTGATTATCAATGGCAGGACGGCGGCTGGATGAAAACACGGGAACGGGCCAATGCCCTTAAAGCGTCGATTGCGGTTTACGAAATGCATTTGGGATCCTGGCGGCGCCTGCCGCAGGAGAACAACCGGTTTCTCAGCTACCGGGAGATAGCCGAGCCGTTGGTCCGTTATTTGCAGGACATGAATTTCACGCACGTCGAGTTTTTGCCGCTGATGGAACATCCTTTTTACGGGTCATGGGGGTATCAAACCATCGGGTATTTCGCGCCGACAAGCCGGTATGGGTCTCCCCAGGATCTGATGTTTTTGATAGACTGTTTGCATCAGAACGGCCTGGGCGTGATCCTGGACTGGGTTCCGTCCCATTTTCCGTCCGACGGCCATGGCTTGGCTTTTTTCGACGGCACGAATCTTTTCGAACATGCCGACCCGCGGCAAGGGTTTCACCCGGACTGGAAGAGTTTTATATTTAATTACGGCCGGAATGAAACCAGGAGTTTCCTGATCAGCAGCGCCCTGTTTTGGCTGGACAGATATCACGCCGATATGCTGCGGGTTGACGCCGTGGCTTCCATGTTGTATCTGGATTATTCCCGCCCGGAAGGGGAGTGGATCCCCAATCAGTACGGCGGGAAGGAGAACATCGAAGCTATTGATTTTATTAAGCGGCTTAACGTGGAGGTCTATAAGCATTATCCGGACACGCAGGTCATCGCGGAGGAGTCCACGGCCTGGCCGATGGTGTCCCGCCCGGTCTGGGTCGGAGGACTGGGCTTCGGTTTTAAATGGAACATGGGGTGGATGCACGACACCTTGCTGTATTTCAGCAAGGACCCGTTGTTCAGGAAATACCACCATCATCAGTTGACATTCAGCATGATGTACGCCTTCAGCGAGAATTTTATTCTAGCTTTTTCGCATGATGAAGTCGTTCACGGAAAAAGGTCCATGCTGGAGAAAATGCCGGGGGACGACTGGCAGAAGTTTGCCAATTTGCGGTTGTTGTACGGATACATGGCCGGCCATCCCGGTAAGAAATTGCTGTTTATGGGCGGGGAGTTCGGGCAGCGCAAGGAATGGAACCACGAGGAAGCGCTGGACTGGGCCTTGTGTGAAGTGGCGCCGCATCAACAGCTCCAGCGATGGGTCAAGGAACTGAATTATTTTTACAAAACCGAACCGGCGCTGTTTCACGATGATTTCTCCCCGGACGGGTTTGAATGGGTGAACTGCCTTGATTGGGAACGCGGGGTGATCAGTTTCTTACGGAAAGGGGACGAGGGGACGGAGCCGGTCCTTGTGGTGTGCAATTTCACGCCCGTTCCCCGGGATAATTATAAGGTGGGTATCCCGATGGGCGGATTCTGGAGGGAAGTTTTAAACAGTGATGCGCAAGAATATGGGGGCACCGGCCACGGGAACCTCGGCGGCCAGGAAGCGGCTCCGGTTCCTCTGCAGGGGAAATATTTTTCCTTGTCTCTTATGATCCCGCCCTTAGCCGTGCTTTTCTTTAAAAGGAGTGTTTGAAACGTGGATATCGGCGCTTTGTATCAAGGGGCGGACCGGTGCCTGTTCCGGGTCTGGGCTCCGCAGCATGATTGTGTCAGCGTGATGCTGACCACTCCGGATGAGAAAACCATTCCCATGCGTCGGGAAGGCCATGGTTACTGGGCCGCGACCGTGGACGGGGTGTCCCCGGGCGCGTGTTACAAATATCTTCTGAATCAGGATCAGGCTTGGCCGGACCCGGCTTCTTTTTATCAGCCCCAGGGCGTCCACGGCCCATCCGCGGTATGGGACCACGCGGGGTTCCCTTGGCATGACGCAGGCTGGAGGCCGGTTCCCTTGAAGGAGATGCTTATTTATGAATTGCATATCGGGACGTTTTCCGGGGGAGGCACGTTTGACGGCGCTCTTCACCACCTGCCGCATCTGCTGGATTTGGGGATTAATGCCGTCGAGATCATGCCGGTCGCGCCGTTCCCGGGAGAACGGAATTGGGGGTATGACGGGGTTTATCCGTTTGCCGTGCAGTCCAGTTACGGTGGGCCTGATGGTTTGAAGCGTTTTGTGGACGCGTGCCACGCCCGGGGCTTGGCTGTTATCCTCGATGTGGTCTATAATCACCTCGGCCCCGAAGGGAATTACCTGGGGCAGTTCGGCCCTTATTTTACCGGGCGCTATCAGACGCCCTGGGGGGAGGCCGTCAATTTTGACGGGGAATACAGCGACGGAGTGCGGAATTATTTTGTCCATAACGCCCTTTACTGGTTTCGGGAGTTTCACGTGGACGCCCTGCGTCTGGACGCGGTTCATGGGATTTATGACCGCAGTGCCAAACCGATTCTCCGGGAAATCCGCGAACATGTTGACGCCTTTTCCGCCCGGATCGGCCGGACGTTTTATCTGATCGCGGAGAGCGATTTGAACGACGTCCGCCTTGTCACGGACATGGGATCGCACGGCTGCGGTATGCACGCCCAGTGGTGCGACGATTTTCATCATGCCCTGCATGCGCTGGTGACCGGGGAAGCAGCCGGTTATTACGGCGACTTCGGACATCCGGAAGACCTGATGAAGGCGTATCAGGAGGGCTTTGTGTATTCCTGGAAATATTCCGCTTTCCGTAAGAAATATTTCGGGAGTTCGTCCCGGGATATCCCCGGGGACAAATTTGTCGTTTTTATGCAGAATCATGACCAGGTGGGCAACCGGATGAAGGGAGAGCGGTTATGCCACGTGGCTTCTTTTGAAGCGGCCAAACTCGCCGCGGGAGCGGTGTGCGCCGCCCCGTATATCCCGCTTTTTTTTATGGGGGAGGAATACGCGGAAGAAGCACCGTTTCAATATTTTGTCAGCCATTCCGATGAAGGCCTTATCCGGGCTGTACGGGAAGGGCGGCAAAAGGAGTTCGCCGCCTTTCAATGGCAGGGGGAGGTCCCTGATCCGCAAAGCGAAGACACGTTTGTGCGGTCCCGGCTGCGATGGGACACGGTTGCGACAGGCGGTCATGCCGTCATGTTCCGGTTTTATCAGAGGCTGATTCGGCTGCGCAAAACCGTGCCGGCTTTGCGTGTGTGCGACAAAAACGCGGTGTCTGTTTTTTGCCTCGCTGGGCACGTCTTTCAGCTTGTGCGAAGTTTCCGGGAAAGTCAGGTGGTATGTTTTATGAATTTTTCCGCCCGGGAAGAACGCATTTCTCCCAGAGAATTTGGCGGCGGGCTTTTTTATAAGCGGCTGGATTCTTCTGAGGCTGTTTGGCAGGGGCCGGGGTCTTTCGCCGCCGATACCCCCGCGGCCGGGAATGAGCCCATGGTCTTGCGGCCCTGGCAATTCGTCATTTATGAAAGACGAAAAAAGGGTGAAAAAATACAGGAGGTGTCTTCATGAAGCCTGATGTTGCCGGCTCCCGGCATATTCCTGTGGCGACGTACAGAATTCAGTTTCATGCTTCCTTTGGGTTTTCTGCCGCGCGGGCCCATCTGGCGTATCTGTCCGGGCTGGGCATTTCCGACCTCTACGCTTCTCCGATTTTTAAAGCCAGACAAGGGAGCCACCACGGCTATGATATCGTTGATCCCAACAGCCTGAATCCGGAACTGGGAACGGAAGCGGATTTCGCCGCGCTTTCCGAACAGGTGAAAAAGCATGGATTGTTCTGGATTCAGGATATCGTTCCCAATCATATGGCCTATGATAAGGAAAACCATTTATTGATGGATGTTTTTGAAAAGCGGGAATATTCGTCTTACTATCATTTTTTTGACGTGAATTGGGCGCATATTTATGAGAATCTTCACGGACGGATCCTGGCGCCGTTTTTAGGGCGGTTTTATTCTGAAGCCTTGGAAGCGGGGGAGATGCAACTCTCTTATGCGCAGGATGGATTCAAGCTGCGGTATTACGGCCACAGTTTCCCTTTATATTATTCCTCTTATAAAAAAGTGTTAATGCACGGGGTGAGCCGTCTGGAGGAGGCTTTAGGAAAGGGGTCGGAGGCCATGACCAAATATTGCGGAGTAGCAGACCTCTTTTTAAGGCCTTCGGAAGAAATCGACGGATATGACCGACTGGCTTTCGCGAAGAATTCCCTCTGGGACCTCTACACGGGGGTTCCGGTGATCAGAGATTTTATGGATGAGAATATACGGATGATGAACGGCCGCCGGGGTGATGTGGCCAGCTTCCAGGCCTTGGATGAGCTTCTCCTGGAGCAGTGTTTCCGTTTTTCTTTTTGGAAAGTCGCCTCGGAGGAGCTGAATTACCGCCGCTTTTTCACGGTGAATGACCTGATTTCCGTCCGGGTCGAAAAGCCGGATGTTTTCGAAGCCACGCACGCGTTTATCCTGAAATTGATTGAGGAGGGCCGCGTGCATGGTCTGCGTGTTGATCATATCGACGGCCTTTATGATCCGCTGGAGTATTTGCGCAGAATCCGGCAGAAGGCCGGAGACACGGTTTACCTTTCGGTGGAGAAAATTCTCTCGCGGGGGGAAACCTTGCCCGCCGACTGGCCGGTCGCTGGAACAACCGGCTATGATTTTCTGAATGCCGTCAACGGGGTGTTTTGCTGCCGTGCCCATGAAAAAGAGTTTAACAGAATATACTTTCGGTTTGCCAAGCCGGATATGACTTACGAGCAACTGGTTGTGTCCAAAAAGCGGCTTATCATCGGTAAACATATGGCCGGAGACATTGACAATCTCGCGTATTTGATGAAAAAAGTGGCGAGCCGGGACCGCTACGGCCGGGATATCACTCTCTACGGGCTGCGGCGGGCCCTCGTGGAAGTCATGAGTTTCTTCCCGGTTTACAGAACGTATATCCGTCATGATGTTTTTTCTAAACAGGATAAAACCGTGATTGGCCAAGCCATTGAAAAGGCGGGGAAGAGCGCGCCGGGCCTGTGGTATGAAATTTATTTTATCGAACGTTTTCTTATGTTGGACCTGATCCCGCAACTCAATCCGGAAGAACAGGATGATTTCTGGCAATTTATCATGAAGTTCCAGCAGCTGACGGCTCCGATTATGGCCAAAGGATTCGAGGACACGACGTTTTATACTTACAATAAATTGATTTCTTTAAATGAGGTCGGGGGAAACCCGGGGCTGTTCGGGATATCGTTAGACGAATTTCATGCTTTTAACCGGAAACGGCAGCGGATGTTTCCTCTCGCGATGAACGCGACGGCCACGCACGACACCAAAAGGGGCGAGGATGTCAGGGCCAGGATCAACGTCCTGTCGGAAATTCCTGAGGCCTGGGAAGAAACGCTGAACCGGTGGCGGAAATGGAACCGGTCTAAAAAACACAAGCAAAACGGACAGCCTATTCCGGATGCGAATGATGAATATTTTATTTATCAGACCCTGTTGGGTGCCTTGCCCTTTGACCCGTGGGACAGGGATTCTTTTAAAGAACGGATTGAGAATTATATCATCAAAGCGGTGAGGGAGGCGAAAGTCCATACCGCCTGGATCAAGCCGGACAGTGATTATGAGTCCGCGTGTTTGGATTTTGTGGATCGGCTTCTTGATGACAAGGAGGAGAACGCGTTCTGGCCGGATTTCCTGGCGTTCCAGCGGCGTCTCGCGCACTACGGCATTTTTAATTCCTTGTCCCAATGTTTGCTGAAGATGACCTGTCCCGGGGTTCCGGACTTTTATCAGGGATCGGAATTGTGGGACCTTAGGCTGGTTGATCCGGATAACCGCCGGGACGTCGATTTTGACCTCCGGGAATCCTTTCTTCGGGAGTGGGAGCCGGCGCCCGGGGCAGGCGAGACCGAGGCCGGGCTTCAGAAGCTTTTTGCGGAAAAGGACACGGGGAAAATTAAATTATGGATGATTCGGAAAGTGTTGCAGGAACGGTGCCGGCGCAAGGCCGTGTTTGAACAGGGGGAGTATGTTCCGCTTTCGGCGGCCGGCCGGCACGCGGAGAGCGTTATCGCTTTTGCCAGAATTTTGGACGGAGATTGGAGCGTGACCGTGGCGCCGCGGTTTTTAACCCGTGTCTGCGGGGAGGACGCGATGCCTTTGGGAGAACAGGCTTGGCAGGACACCCATGTGATTATCCCGGCGGGCGGCCCCCGCTGTTTTCGGGATGTTTTCACGGGACAGGATAAGGAAAATTCCGGGCGGCTGCTCCTTCGGGATATTCTTAATCATTTCCCGGTATCTTTATTGAGCGGCGTTTGACAGGTTAATAAACACGGGGAGGTAACATCTTGGAAAGGTTTGTTTTTAAAAATCAATCATGACATTCAGTGAAATATTTATTATTGCCTGCGGGCTTTCCATGGATGCGCTGGCGGTGTCTATGGCCTGCGGCGTCGTGAACCGGAAAGGACGGCATTTGAACGCCTTTAAGTTTGGGGCCAGTTTCGGTCTGTTTCAGATGCTGATGCCGGTTGCCGGATGGGCGGCCGGGGTGCGCTGGCAGCCGTATGTCGCGCCTGTCGACCACTGGCTGGCTTTTGCGCTTTTGTCTCTTATCGGGGGAAAAATGATTTATGAGGCGCTGAAGATCGAGGAGTGGGAGGAACGATGCCCGGTTATCAATTTTAAAACGCTGATCTGCCTGTCCTTGGTGACTAGTATCGACGCCTTGGTGGTCGGCTTTAGTTTTGCGTTGCTCCGGTTGGCGATTGTCTTTCCTGTTATTGTGATCGGCTGCGTCACGTTTGTTCTGTCGTACGGGGGGTTCTTGCTTGGCCATAAAATAGGCCGCCTGTTTCAGAACAAGCTGGAATTATTAGGCGGAGCCGTCCTTGTTTTTATGGGTCTCAGGATATTGATTCAACACCTGATCACCGCTTGCTGAAACAGCAAAAGACAAAGTTGGCCGCGGCATAAAGGGGCAGGGCTGTCGCCAGAGAGATTGCCTAAAAAAACACTATTCTTATTGTGCTTCATTTTTTTCGAAGTTATACTAAAAATAATTTAAATTATTAGCGGGTAAAGAGTAATAACTTTTGGGTGGATTGTTTTTTTTAAGTTTTAGCGCGGGCGGACGGGTTCGCCGATTCTTCAAGGCGGCCATCTGTTCGGCAGAAGATAGCGGTAAGAATACGGATGTTTTTTATGAAAAGTTCTCAGCCTTTTCCAAAAAATTCCGTTTTTCCCCTTCCGTGGAGTTTTTTGATTTTCGCTCTTCTTTTGTTTTTTCCTGCCTCGCGCGGCCGGGCGGCGGATGTTAAACGGATATTAGTGGTACACAGCGGAAGGGAGGACTCCCGCTGGGTGCAAGATGTCACACGCGGTGCTCTCGACGTTTTAAAAGACCGCCCGCTTTCTCTGGAAACTGTCTTCATGGATGCGTTTCGCAATCCTTCGGTCGAATGGAAAATACAAGTCGGCCGCCGGATCCGGGAAAAAATCCTCGAATTTAGACCCGACGCGGTGATTGCCGTAGGGGACAACGCCCAGATTTACGTGACCCAGCAATTCACCGGCCCGCATAACCCGTTTTTTGTTTTTTGCGGCGTCAACGGCGACCTGGAAGATTATGGGCTGCCGGCCGTTAATGTAACCGGGGTTTTGGAGCGCCCGCATTTTGAAGAGGCGCTTGCATTCTTAAAGACGATGGATTCTAAAATTAAGAAAGTCGCGGTTTTAAGCGACGACAGTCCGGATTCCATGGGGGCCTATGCCTTTCTGACGCGTGAGCACCCGGACGGGGTTACCGTTTTGGGGTATCATATTATTCATGATTTCCCGACCTGGCAGAAAAGGGTCAAGTATTATAACGTTTACGCCGACGCGCTTTTTATTTATCTTTATCACACGGTGAAAATGCCGGGGACGAAAGAAAGCCTGCCGCCTCACGATATTATTCAGTGGACGTTGAATCATGTGGATATCCCGGTGGTGGGGTTTTTTAATTTCGCGGTTGAAGACGGGATGCTCGGTGCCGTCGGGGAATCCGGGTATGACCACGGCCGGGAAGCCGGTGTGATGGCGTTAAAGCTCATCAACGGCGTTCCCCTGGAAACCCTGCCGGTTCAAAGAATGTCCAAGATATATAAAATGTTAAATCTGCCGGTGTTACAGGCCAGCGGGATGTCCCTGCCGGAAGAACAATTAACTGGCATGGATTGGATAAAACAATGAGGCGCGGTCATAAAAAAATATTGGGCGTCTTGACCGGGGTTTTAGTGCTTGGGGGGATATGTTCTTGCGGGCGCGCCGTGGCGCAGGAGGGCCTCCGGCGGTATAAGATTGGGGTTTTGGCCACCCGGGGCAAAGCGCAATGTTACCGGCAGTTCAGCGCGACCGCGGATTATTTGAATCAGAAAATTCCCCACGCGTTGTTTGAAATTGTCCCCCTGGATTTCCGGGAAGTTGTTCCGGCCGTGCGGACGCAACAGGTCGATTTCCTTTTGACCAATCCGTTATTATACGTGGATACGGAAATCCTCTACGGGGTCCGCTGTATTGCGACCCTTTCCGGATCGCCTTCTTCCGAATTTCATATCGCCTATGGAGGGGGCTTGTTCATCCGGGCCGACCGGAAGGACATCAAGACATTTTCCGATTTAAAAGGCAAATCTCTGATGGCGGTCCATCCCTTATCCTTAGGGGGGTGGCTGGCCGGATATGAAGAGTTGATGCGCAGAGGCGTTGATCCGTTCCGGTCTTTTTCTAAAGTTGATTTCGCTGGCATTGAGGATGAGGTGGTGATGGCGGTCCTGGCGGGTAAGGTTGACGTCGGGATAGTCAAGACGGAATTGCTCGAAGACATGGCGAAGGAGGGGAAGATTGATTTGGATCTTATTTCCGTCCTGCAGGGCGAACAGTTTGTCCCGCACGCGGAGATTCATAAAGAATATCGGAAAACGCATGATACCGGACACCAAATGCGTCCCTTCACCCATTTGTACCCGGCTTGGCCGTTGGCCAAGGTGCGGAACACGGATGAAAAAATCGCGAAAGAAGTTGTAATAGCGTTGTTGGACATGGAACCAGACGATTATGCTGTGGTCCGGGGTGAGTACAGCGGCTGGGTCACCCCCTTATGCTATGAGCCGGTGCATGCCCTGATGCGCAAATTCGGGGTCGGGGCCTACGCGGGGTACGGGAAGGTGACGTTACGTAATTTGTTTGACCAGTATGGCCTCTGGCTAATTACGCTTGGAGTCCTTATTGTTGTGGTTATCCTGGCCATGGGAAAGTTGTTTATTCTCAACTGGCAGGTCAACCAAAACAAAAAAAAATATCAAAAGCTGTTTACCAACATGCCGTCCGCCATGGCCGTTTATAAAGTGGTGCGGGGAGGGGAGGATTTCCTCTTTCAGGAATATAACCACGCGGCAGAAATCATTACCGGCGGAACCCTGGCGGAATTTTATCATAAAAGCGTCAGGGACGCTTTCCCCGGGGTTGAAGCCATGGGCCTTTGGGCGGCTTTCCAACGGGTCTATCGAACCGGCGTCCCGGAAATTC
Source organism: uncultured Planctomycetales bacterium (assembly GCA_964489065.1). Lineage (GTDB taxonomy): Bacteria > Omnitrophota > Gorgyraeia > Zapsychrales > JANLHA01 > JAGOJP01. The sequence goes on from CAZAXH010000002.1 coordinate 55,930, forward strand.
TGTTGTCACTTTATGAAGACCAGCGGTTGCGCCTGTGGGTGCATAACGTGGTGTACAAGTTGTCCGAAACCGAAATTGTATCTATTTACGATGATGTGACCAATTGGATTAAGGCCGAGGAGGAAATTAAGACCCAAAATGCGTTTTTGACCACCATCATCAATTCGTTTCATTATCCGCTGTATGTGTTTGATGTGAAGACCCGTAGGGTCGTATTGTCCAATAAGGCGGCTGAAGCGTACAAGGAAGACGAATTTTCTTCGTTGTTAACGCAAGAAGGTTCCGTTTCCCCGGAAGCGGGGGCTTCTTGCCTGTTGGAGATTGTCCGGGCGTCGAAAAAAGATTTTACGGCCGAACAGGTGCATTGCACTTCAGATGGAACCATGAAAATTTTTGAGGTGGTGGGCACCCCGATGCTTGACGCCCAAGGGGATGTTTCCCATGTGATTGAATACGCCATAGATGTTACATCCCGGCGGCAGATGGAAGGCCAGTTGAAGAGCCAGAAAGACCTGTTCGCGAACCTGCTTGCGCGGATTCCCTGCGATGTTTACTGGAAAGACATTAACGGCAAATACTTCGGCTGCAATATCTCTTACGCGCAGAAAGCTGGGTTAAGCGCCCCGGAAAATATCATCGGCAAGACGGACGCAGATCTCCCGTGGGAACCGGAGGAGGTTCAGTATTCCCGCGAAACAGACCAGAAAGTCGTCCTGCAGAAGAAAGCGATTATTGATTTTGAAGAAACCAAGCATATTCATGGCGGACAGCCGGTTTATCTGCTGTCCAGCAAGGTCCCGTTGATCAACAATAAAGACGAGGTCATCGGCGTGCTGGGGATTTCGACGGATATCTCCGACCGGAAAAAGGAGGATGAGCTCAAAAAGCACTTGTTCCATGATTTGGCCAAAGTGAACCAGGAGCTCCGCGAAACGCAGGAACAGCTTTTGCAGTCAGAAAAAATGTCGGCTGTCGGGCAGTTGTCCGCAGGGGTCGCGCATGAAATCAAGAACCCCCTGGCGATTATAGCGCTGAGTATTGAATCGTTTGAGATGATCCAGCCGGACCTCAGGCCGGAATTGAAAGAACGGCTTAAAATGGTGAAAGACGCCGTGACCCGGGCGAATAAGGTCGTGGGGGATCTCCTGTCTTTTTCCCGCCAGTCTGAGATGAGAATTGTACGGTTTGATTTTAAGGACATGCTTCTCAAAGCGCTGGATTTTGCCAAAAAGAAATCCATCATGAAAAATATTCAGTATGTCACCCGGTTCCTGCAGGAGGACGGCCCGGTCATGATGGAGGGCGACCCTGTCCTGATCACCCAGGTTGTCCTGAATGTTTTAAGCAATGCCATTGACGCGATTGCGGATGAAGGGGGGATCACCTTGGAAACCGACGTGCTGACGGACGGGAAGACCGGGCACCGGACTCTGGAAATGAAAGTGATTGATACCGGCTGCGGCATGCCTCCGCAGGTCGTAAAAAGAATTTTTGAACCCTTTTATACGACCAAGGATCAGGGGGAGGGGACCGGGCTGGGGTTAAGCCTGGTGTATAAAATTATCGAACGGCATGAAGGCAGTATTGAGGTGGACAGTGAGGAGGGGAAAGGGACAACGGTAACGGTGAGGCTCCCGTTAAAGACCGGGCAAGAGGAAGAAGGGGGGCGTGATGGATAAAAAAGTGATTGTCGTTATTGACGATGAAAAAGATTTGGCGGCGCTTATCCGGGATATCTTGCAACAGTCGCAGGGATATGAGGTCCATCTGGCGTACGATGGGATTAAGGGGCGGGATCTGGTTTTTTCCCTGTGTCCGGACTTGGTCCTTTCCGATCTGGTGATGCCGCAGATTAAAGGAGACCAGCTGATCAAGGCTATCCGCAGTAACCCCGCGACGCAAAATATTCCGATTATTTTGATGAGTGGGTTAGGGGAATTAACATTGTTTCAACATGGCGAACAGACGAAATGGACTTCGGATATTGATCCGGATTTGCCTCAGGATTATAATGAAAAAGTCGTTGTTTCCGAATATAATATAGCAGAAATCGCCCGGGCTTTCGGAGTGCAGGGGTTTTTAACCAAACCGTTTGATTTTAAGACCTTGGTGGACACGGTCGCGCAAGCGATGCGTTCAGCCTAGAAGGAAAATTATGCCGTCTAAGAAAATTCTTATTGTCGAGGATGAAGACGACCTCCGGAAGCTGATCGCCGAACAGTTGAAGATGGCGGGGTATGACGTTTTTCAGGCTGTTGACGGGGAGGAAGGATTCACGAAAGCGCGGGAGGTGCATCCTGACCTGATCCTTTCCGATGTGATTATGCCGAAAAAAGACGGGAATCAGTTTTATAAGGAGCTTAAGAAAACGGATTTCGGAAAGGATATCCCTTTTGTCATCCTGACCGCCCGGGCCAATATGCGGGATTATTTTGAGATCCTGCAGGTGGATTCGTTTATGGAAAAGCCGTTCACCATGCACGACCTGCTTGAAAGGATTGAAATCACACTGTCCCGGAGGGCGGGAAGCGGCACAGGAGAAGAGGCTCCGACAGAGCGATCGCGGCGGTCGGTCCTGGATGCCACGTCCGAGGCCATTGTGGATGAGCAGCTGGTGAACGTGCGGGCCGCCGATATAGAAATAGAATCTTCCCCGGGGGCGATAATCAAGAAAGCCGAAGCGGCGAAAGAAAAAAAAGAAAAAAGAACCGAAGGGCGGAAAAATATCCTGATCCTGGAGAATGACCCGCTTGTTTTTCGGGAACTTCAGTCGCTTTTTTCCAAATGCGGTTTTGAAGCGGATGTGGTCGTGACAGTCAGTGATTGCCGGGAGGAACTGGAGCACTATACGCCGGATGTCCTGATTTTGAAGCATTCCTTCGGGGAGATCAACGCGGAAGACCTGGCGGAAAGCCTCAAACAGACACCCCGGTTAAAAGACGTCCCGATCATTATTTATAAGGTGATCGGACGCACCGGCGAGCGGGTGAACGCATCTGGCCAGAAAGAACTGGGGTTTATTATTAATGATGAGGGGTACGCGATGTTCAAGCGCGCCCTTCAGCTGCTGAAAAGCGGTTAAAACGATAACAGGCATGGACGGTGGTCGTATTCTTTCAAATTTGTGTCGGGCTTTTTGTCGTCAGCTTTTGGGCGGGAGTCTTGGCCTATGTTCCCGCGACCTTTTATCTGCTGGTTAAGAATCCTCCTATCGTCAAAGTTGAAAAAGCCCGGCAAAAGGGCATTTTTAATATCCACGAAGAATCCCTGTCGGAAAAGCGCAAAAAATCCCGGGTTCAAGTGGTTCTGGCCATTTACGGGATTTGCCTGCTGATCCTGGCGGTCGCTTACACGTTTAACTGGCTGCAATTTCAACAGACGGGGGTGAACCCCTTTGATATTCTTTCCACGCTTTCGGTGATCCTGTTCTGGTTTTCGGTTCTCACGTATTGCCCGGTCGGCATTTATCTCATGCTGAAGCAGCCTTGGCGGTATAAAGAAGAAGGCGTGTGTCTGACCGGGATGTTTGTTTCTTACGGGGCCGCGATATTATTGTTTTCGATTTTTTTCGCCTACCGCTGGCTTAAGGTCCGGGCGATTTTGGTCCAGGGGCAGGACATGATCGCTGGCGCCCTGCTGCTGATTTTTTCCGCGGCGGTCTTGTCGTATCTGCCGTTATTGATTTATGTTTTTTATAAATCTTCTCGTTTGAGTAAAGACCACACGGTTCGTTCCAGCGTGATTTTTGTCATATACAGCGTTTGTTTTGTCCTTTTTTCAGGGCTTTTTTTCTTTGAGTGGGTTCAGGACCACATAAAGAAAGAGCAGGAACCGCCAAGCGCCGTGGCCGCTGGCGGCCTGAATTCCCGGCAGGAGTTTGCAAAGATATGATTATTTTTATTGCGCTTCGGGGCATTGGTTAATATAATAACGTTGCCTTTAGGTAATATTTTAAAATACGCCTTGATTTGAAAATAACAAATTACAGCATGTTTTTTGAGCCGCCGATATTTATATTTTGAGATAAAGACAACCTGCTCTGATGTTCCGTCAGAGTTTTTTTATTCAATGAGCATTTAATTTACACGACCCTAGGGAGTGTAAATTAAAAATGCGAATTGATCCTGAGGGCGAGTGAGTTAAGCGAACGAGCCGAAGGATTTTGATTTAATCCCCACGACCCTAGGGAGTGTAAATTAAAAATGCGAATTGATCCAGAGCGAGAGAGCTAAAGCGAACGAGCCGAAGGATGTTGGTGTAATACCCCGCAGTTTGCTGCGGTTCATTGAGTCCAGAGCTTGCTCTGGGGTTTGTATCTTTGATTGGGTTACCATAAGGTTTGAATGATCAATAACGCTCTAAAACCGCAGGTATTGCTGCTATATCCGAAAACAGGAATGGATTTCGGGTCTACCATAGCGCCCCCGCACGCCCTTTTGACGGTGGCGGCCCCGATTGTAAAGGCCGGGTATGCCGTGACCCTCCTGGATCAGCGCACCAGGCCGTTGACTATCGATGATCTTAGGTGTTATATCTCCTCCGATTTGATTTGTGTCGGGATTTCGACGATGACCGGGACCCAGGTGCGCCATGCGCTGCATCTCGCCCGAATGGTGAGGGAGTTGACGGACGGCAAGGTTCCGATTATCTGGGGCGGATGCCACCCTTCGGTCATGCCGGAGCAGACTCTGGCAAACGAGAATGTTGATATCGTGATCGTGGGGGAAGGCGACCAAACATTCCTGGAAACAGTCCAGGCGCTGGAGCATAAACAGAGTTTAAAGCAGGTCCGCGGCCTGCTTTATTCAGACGGGCGGGCTGCGATTAAGACGCCTCCGCGGCCTCTTTTAGACGTGGAAACCCTTCTCCCGACCCCTTGGGAGCTTGTGGATGTGGAAAAATATATTCATAAGGATATGTATTTGCAGAACAGCCTGCGGGTTCTGGATATCGGGCAGACAAGCCGGGGGTGCCCGTTTAATTGCGGGTTTTGCAGCAGCTCGGAGATCCGGCAGCGCAAATGGCGGGCCATGTCTGTGGAAAAAAGCTTGGATATGATCACCGAGAATGTCCGCCGGTTTCGTCTTAACGGCATATGGCTGAGGGATGACGAGTTTTATATAGACCGGAAACGGGCGACGACGATTTGCGAGGGGATGATCGCCCGTAACCTGAATATCTCTTTCTACACATCGGGAACCCGCGCCGATGTTTTTATGAAGGCGTCGGATTATGATATCGAAATCTTAAAGCGTGCCGGCGCTTACACGTTAAAATTCGGCGCCGAGTCGGGCTCGCAGCGTATTCTGGATCTTATGCATAAGGGGATCACGACTGAGCAGATACTCCAGTCCAACCAGCGCTGCAAGAAGCACGGGATTATCCCGGCTTTTAGCTTGATGATGGGCTATCCCACGGAAACATTTGAAGATATTCATCAGACCATTGACCTGGGGTTTCGCCTGAAAGCCGAAAACCCGGCCGCCCAGATGGAGACTATCGCGATTTACACGCCTTTGCCGGGGACGCCGGATTATCGTCTGGCGTTGGAACACGGTTTGCATCCCCCGGATTCTCTGGAAGCCTGGGCAGATTGGATATTTGATGATTATGATTGGGAGGGCCGGCGGAGCCCCTGGATGACGAAACGGGAGCGTATTTACCTGGGGAATATTTCTTATATGAGCATTTTGTCGAACGCCTTGCTGAACGTGATGGGGAGTTTAAGTAACCGGAGGCTCCGGGCGGTGGCGCAGGCCCTGGCCAGGCCGGTGAGTTATTATTACGCGCAAAAATTGCAGAATAAAATGTACCGTTTTGCCCCGGATCTGGCGCTGGTCCGGTATCTGCGGCACGAACTTTTTTATAAGAGCGATTTTACCATTAATTAACGGGTCTTGAGTCCATGAAACGTTTCGCCAAACAATGTGTGCTGTATCTCGCGACGGTCATAATAATGATTATGACCGTGCTCGCCATTGTGGCCTGGCATGTTTTCAAATGGGGATACCTGTTGACCCGTTTCTTTAAAACAGCCCGTCCCGCTGCTGTCTGTTGCCGTAAAAGCGCCCTGTCTGCCGAACATGAGCCAAACGAGGGTCCCCAGGAAGAGGAGGCGTCGGCTATGGTTTCGGTGGGGGAGAAAGTTTAGCTGAACGATCTTGCCGGGGCGCGGCTATACAGCAAAATAGCCCGACACTCACGATGGATGATGCGGCCGGTTCAGCGGGGTCAGCTTACCACTTATAATCAGGAAAAAAGAATTTCTCATTTTTAGGCAGGATTCATCATGACGGCTTTTTTCAACCCGGGCGGATTTTTTCTGGGGATTGGAAAAGGCTGTTGTTTTTTTGAGGCGTATTTTTCAGAGGGGTGAAATAGTCCTTGAACCTTATAATATCTATACATATAATACTTTTCTAAACTTATAATTCATTTTTTAACAAATAATAAACGATACAAGGGAGGCTGACCATGTCCGTGGGAAAAGTAACCGCTGGTAATTTTGAATCGGAGGTTTTGAAATCGGCGACCCCTGTCCTCGTGGATTTTTGGGCCGAGTGGTGCGGCCCCTGCAAGATGATTGCCCCGGTCCTGGAGGACGTGGCTGAAGAACTGGCCGGGAAACTGAAGGTGCTCAAAGTCAACGTGGATGAATCCCAGGATTTGGCCGGTCAGTTTGGAATTATGTCCATCCCCACATTGCTGCTTTTTAAAAACGGGAAAGTTGTTAAACAGTTGGTCGGGGCGATGGGCAAGGCCCAGATTGTGAATAAAATTGAGGCGGATCTTTAACGTTTGAGTTCCGTTAGATTGGGATGGCGGGAGACATGAAGGAGAGTCCGGAATGCTTATTACGTTTTGTAAATCAAAAATAGCGCACGCCAGGATTACTGAATCCGAGCTGTATTATGAGGGGAGTATTACCGTGGATGAGGATTTATTAAAAGCGGTAGATATCCTCCCCGGAGAAAAAGTGGAAGTCTTGAACCTGAATAATGGGGAACGGCTGGAAACCTACGCGATTGCCGGGCAGGCCGGTTCCGGGCAGATTTGTCTCAACGGTCCGGCCGCGAGAAAAGGGTATGTTGGAGACAAAGTGATTATTTTAAGCTACGCGTTGATGGAAGCCAAGGACGCTAAGAATTACAGGACCAAAGTCATCTATCTGGATGAGAAGAATCATATCCGTAATTAATGGGGCAATTTATAAACGGGAGGATGAACGTGTTTGATGTGAAGCCGTTGCTGAAGATGCGTTATGGCGGCAATATGTGCCTGCGCCGGAAATCAGAGCCGGTAGGCGAGGTCGGTCCTTCCGAGAGACTGCTTATCGAGGCAATGATTGAAAAACTGCACCAGGAAAAGGGTGTTGGCCTGGCGGCCCCGCAGGTCGGTATTAATCAGCAGATTTTTGTCGTGGATATCGGCCTTGGCCCCCTGGTCGTGATCAATCCGCAGATCCTTAAGCGTGCCGGCGCGGAGTGGCAGGAAGAAGGGTGCCTTTCTGTCCCGGGGATCACGGTGAAAGTCAAGAGGCCGAAGGAAATTCGGGTTCGTTATAGGGATGAAAATAATCAGACGGTGGAGCAGGATTTGGCGGATCTTATGGCCAGGGTTTTTATGCACGAAAACGACCATTTGCATGGGAAGTTGATTGTTGATTACGCGTCCTGGCGCGAAAGGGGTCGTTTGAAAAAGAAACTGGGAAAATTACCGGAAAAGGAAGAATGAACTCGTCCCCGGTTTCTGTCCAGTCAGCCCGTTTACCGTCGTGGTTCCGGCAGTCTGTCCCGGAGCCCGGGAAAATATCTTATCTTAAAGAAATTTTACAGCGACATCGTCTTCATACGGTTTGTGAAAGTGCGCATTGTCCTAATATGGGGGTGTGCTGGGGGCAAGGCGCCGCGACGTTTATGATTTTAGGGGAGCGTTGCACACGGGACTGCCGGTTTTGTGCGGTTCACAAGGGGCCGCCGGAGGCCGTTTCCCCGGAGGAGCCGTTCCGGCTGGCGGAAGCCGTAAAGCATTTGGGGTTGCGTTACGTGGTTATTACGTCGGTTACCCGTGATGATCTTCCTGATGGCGGGGCCGGACATTTTAGCCGGACGGTTTCATCCATCAGGACCGCTTGTCCGGGGGTGCTTATTGAACTTTTGATTCCTGATTTCGGCGGCAGGCGGGCGGATTTGGAAACGGTTGTGCAGAGTGCGCCGGATGTGCTTGGTCATAATATTGAAACGGTCGCACGGCTTTATACTCTTGTCAGGCCGCGTGCCGATTATGCCCGGTCATTGAATATTTTACGTTATGCCAGGCAATTATCCCCGGCCCTGGCTATTAAGTCCGGAATTATGGTTGGAATGGGGGAAAGCCGGGCGGAATTATCCGCGGTATTTAAGGATTTGGCCCTGGCCGGGTGTGATATCCTCACTATCGGCCAATACCTGTCACCTTGTCGGGACGGTTTTCATGTCCCGGTTGCGCGTTTTGCGGAGCCGGAAGAATTTTTGTGCCTTAAAGAGGAGGCCCAGGACAGCGGGATCAAAACCGTTCAGAGCGCACCTCTGGTCCGGAGTTCGTTTTTAGCGGAAGAATCTTTTCACGATCATTGTGCCCGGCGGGCGGCAGCCGCCCCGGCCTGATACAGAAAGGTTTATGTTTATGGTGTTGCAAGAAAAGACAAAGAATTTGCTGGTTTTCGTCAGCCGTTATGTGATCAGCGGGCTGCTGCTGATTTATCTTTATAACCAGATTGACGTGGAAAAGACCTCCACGATCATCAAGTCCGCTGACGTCGGGTATATGCTGCTGTCGTTTTTTATATTTATCCTGATTAACGGGATGATCCTGGTACGCTGGATTGTTTATGTGCGGGCGTTTCAGATTGAGGTTTCTTGGATGCGCCTGACCCGTTTCTTCTCCCTGGGATTATTCGGGAATTTGTTCCTGCCCAGCGCTATCGGAGGGGACGTGATCAAAACCATGGGGCTTTGCCATAAGAGAGGGGGGAAGGCGAAAGTGGTGGCTTCGGTTGTGCTGGACCGCTTGAGCGGCTTTGCGTCGATGGTCATAGTTTCTACGCTCGCGTATATCGCGGGGTACCGCCTTCTTAAAGAAGCGTCCCTTTTAACGATCATTCTGGTCACGGCCGGTGTTTCCGGGTCGGCGGCTTTTATCCTTTCCAACGAGCGGATTTATTCGTATTGCTGCCGCGCGTTTCAGGTTTTCCCCAGGTTGCAGCGGGGGTTGATGAACATGCATTACGATATCGTTCTTCTTAAGAACCGCAACAGAACGAATTTAAAGGCTGTTTTCCTTTCCTCCATCGCCCAGTCATCCCTGTCTTTTGTATGGTTCCTTCTGGCTAAAAGTCTTCACCAGGATATCCCCTTGATTTATTTTCTTGTTTTTGTCCCTTTTACCTGCTTCGCTTCGACATTTCCTTCCGTAGGGGGGTTGGGAGCCAGGGAAGCCGCGGCGGTGTACCTGTTCGCGAAGGTGGGGGTGGAGCCGGGTATTTCGATGAGCATCAGCTTATTGAACTATTTGCTGATGGTCCTCGGGGGGGTGTTGGGGGGAGCGCTCTATGTTTTAATGAAAGATCCTGTTGCTGATGCTCCTGCCGTGACTCCTCATATAAGCAGCAGCGTTTGACGACGCGCGGCATTCCAAGCGGCGTGGGCTGGAATTGTTTCAAGGGAGGCCGTCAAAAGGCCGGGAAATATTTTTTATCCGCCTTCGCAGAAAACCGCGGGTATGGCCGTGGATGAAGGCGAGAGATTAACAAGCTCCTGCTTCAGGGATGTTCGCACGTATGTTAAGACGGCAGCTCATCCCGCGAAGCGAAGGGCTAACAGAGATGAGGCTCGTGGGCGCGGGGCTTCCTAATGGCGTTACATTTTATCCTGGACGGATACAATATTATTAAAAACAACGAGAATCTGGCCGAGTTGCCGTTGGACACTGGACGCCAGAAATTGATCGCCATCCTGGAAACCCGGAGGCCGCAGGGGAGCGCGCGCAACAGAGTCACGGTTGTTTTTGACGGGCAGCCCGGCGTGGGGCCGTTTCAGTATCCCGGGCCGGTGAAGGTTGTCTTTTCCTGCGGGCAATCGGCGGACGAAAAGATTAAACATATGGTTGGGCATTCCGGGAACAGGAAGTCAATGGTCGTGGTAACCGATGACCGGGCTATTCGGTATTACGTCCGTTCGTTAGGCGCGGAGGTGTTGGGCGTCCGCGATTTCTGGCACGCCCGGCTTAACCCTCAGCCGCCACGCCAGCAGGCCCCCCGGAATCCGGGCAAGAGCATTTCCCGGGTTCAGGAAATGAGGATTACGGATGAGCTCAGCCGGATATGGCTGAAGCCGCGTCAACGGAACCATGATTCTTAAAAGCATCCATAAATTGTTGGAGTTCCTGATTGAGATCGGAAACGCCTTGTTTTTTCTGGGAGAGGTGTTGTTCTCTATTTTGACCGGCCGTATCCGCTGGGGCGAACTCCTGAAGCAGATTTATGAACAGGGCATTCAGTCGATTGTGATTGTCGGGATGACGTCTTTCGCCTGCGGGGCTGTCCTGGCCTTGCAGGGGTACGTCATGTTGAACCGGTTCGGGACCAAGGAATATGTGGCCCATCTGGTGGTGCTTTCGCTGGTGCGGGAACTCAGCCCGGTCTTCACGTCATTTATTTTTTCAGGGAAAGCCGGGGCGCGGATGGCGGCGGAACTAGGGACGATGAACGTCAATGACCAGATCCTTGCGACCAGGACGATGGGCGTTGATCCGGTGGCGTATCTTGTCCTCCCCCGCATGCTGGCCAGCATGCTCGTTCTTCCGCTTCTGGTTGTGTTTTCGGAAGTGATCGGGATCGCTGGCGGTTATACGATCGGGGTCTGTGACGCTAATATCCCGAGTTCAACCTATATTCATCAGACTCTACGGGCCGTCCATTTCGTGGATTTTTTCAGCGGGTTTATCAAGACGGCGTTTTTTGCCGTGATCGTGTCCTGGGTGTGCTGTTACCAGGGCTACCGAACAACGGGGGGGTCTTTGGGCGTGGGGCGTTATACGACACGGGCCGTGGCCTACTCTTATATGTTCGTCGTCCTTTCCAATACGGTTTTAACAAAGATTATTTTGGCCTTTTGGGGCTGACAAAGGAGGGATGTCCGGTGAGAAAAATGTATTGTATGTTAGGCTGTGTTTTTATCCTGCTTGTGGGCGGTGCGGGGTGTTCTCCGAGCGTCCAAGGGAACACCGGACAGTTGCCGATTTATGGCGTGCCGGCGCAGGAGGCGGAGTGGATCCTGGCCGGCGAGCCGATGGAATTTGAGGATGATTTGTGGTATCCCGAGGATGCCATTGATGTTTTGCTGGATTCAGAAGTGATCCTCCTGGGGGAATGTCAAGGGGTGCAGATTTTTGTCGATAAAGTCGACGTCCGGCCTTACCGGGCGCTTTACACAAAATTCGGGAAGAATAAATTCAGGATATTCAGAAAACGGATCTCGGATGATCAAGGTTGAACATCTTTTTAAGAGTTTTAAAGGACAGCCCGTGCTGCAGGACGTGTCGTTTGAGATCGCGGCTGGGGAGATCCTTGTCATTTTGGGGGAAAGCGGCTCCGGTAAAAGCGTGCTGCTCAAGCACCTGATCGGCATCCTCAAGCCGGACCGGGGGACGGTCCAGATCGATGGCAAAGACATTGTGCCGCTATCGGAAAGAAAACTGCTGGGGATCCGGAAACATATTGGTTACTTATTTCAGGACGGGGCGTTGTATGATTTTATGACGGTTTATGAAAATGTCGCGTTCCCCTTAAAGGAACATACATCGTTGAAGCGCCGGGAGATGGCGGAAAAGGTGACGAAAATTCTGGCTCAGGTCGGGTTGTCCGGCGCCTTGGCGAAATATCCATCGGAGTTGAGCGGTGGGATGAGGAAGCGGGCGGCCCTGGCGCGGGCGGTTGTTTTGGATTCGAAGATACTGTTGTGTGATGAACCAACCTCGGGGCTGGACCCTATTAAGAGCCGGGAAATTTCTGATTTAATTTATGGCATTTGCCGGGACTTGAAATGCACAACGATTGTGGCTTCGCATGACATGGAAAATTCTTTGCGGATTGCCGACCGGCTGATTTTATTGCGGAAGGGGTGCATCGTCGCCCGGGGGACCCCGGATGACATGAAAGCGTCCCAGGATGCGTTCATCCAAGAATTTTTGACTTGATATTGCCAGACCTGCTCCAAGATGTTAATTTAACCTTCGGGAGGGGATGATGGAGAATAATTATATATTCAGGAAACTTGCGGCGGCCGTTTTTTTCCTGGTGGGCGTTGGGTTGATCGTGGGTGTCGTTTTTATGATCGGGCTTGATAAAGGACTCACGGAACCCCGGTTCGAAATGACGGTGCTTTTCCGGAGGATTGGGGGGCTAGTCGAGGGGGCCCCGGTGCGGGTTTCGGGCGTCACCGTGGGGACTGTGTCTCAAATTGATTTCCTGGATGAGGAAATTGAAGGCCGGGGGGTCCGGGTGCGCCTGAGCTTGTATAAACGTTACGAGAAGCAGTTGCACAAAGGCGTCCGGTTTGCCGTTATTACCGAAGGTGTTTTGGGAGAGAAGGTCATGGAGATCACGACCCATCCGCATTATTTCCGGGAAAATCTGACGAAACCGATTATTGGAATTGATCCTCTGGATGTCCAGGATCTGGCCGAAACTTTCAGCGCGGCGGCGGGATCCCTGCTTGAAACTTCCCAGAAAATCGACACGATCACGCAGGATGTCCGTGATTTTTCCGTAACCGTCCGTCGGTTGCTGAACCGGATTGAGCAGCGCATCATTGACGGGAATTTGTTTAAGATTTTCTAAGCGGGGGCCGTTCTCCCGCGTGATAACGAATCACGCGATCGATGAAATTATGATAAGAAAGGGGTAAAAAGGGATGTTTGTCCTTGGGAATTTTATTTATGCCGTAGCGCAGATTCTTAACATGGCTTTGTCGTTTTTGATGTTCCTTATTTTTGTGCGGGCTTTGATCAGTTGGGTGAATCCCGACCCGTTTAACCCTATCGTACGGTTCCTCGTTCAGACGACGGAACCCATCCTGATGCCTATCCGGCGGCTTCTGCCGGGTTCCCTGATGATCGATATTTCACCGATGATTGCGCTTTTACTGGCGATATTCCTGCAGTCTTTTGTCGTTCAAACGCTGGTGGACATCGCGGTGAGGATGAAAATGTAGTTTTTTCTTTAGCGCTTGCAAAAGTCCCCTTTTTAGAGTATAAAGGGCGAGTATTAATATTTATAAGCCGGGTTGTGTAAAAAGGAGTTTTTGATGTTTGATAAGATGAAACAGCTCATGGAAGCGAAGAAACAGGTGGATAAAATCAAGCGGGAACTGGACGTGATGTGCGTGGATGTGGAGGAAGTTAAGGGGATCCGAATTACGGTCACGGGCTCCCAGACTTTTCGCTCGATTGAAATCGATGAAAATCTGCTGACAAGCGGGAATAAAGCCAGGATTGAGTCTGATCTGACGCGTTCGGTGAACGCCGCAGTGAAAAAAGCGCAGAATCTTGCCGCGCAGAAGATGGCATCACTGATGCCCGGGATGTGACGGTGGGAGGGCCTCCGCCGGATTTTTAGAATTAAAACGGACAACTTTTTGAAACTTGAATGAGGAAGGAAACCAAAGGAGGAGACAATGCCTTACGAAAAATCTCTGGACGTTGAGACGTTTAAGGAGATGAAAGAATTTGGGGATACGCGCATCAGCATCGGCGTGTTTTCTTATAATGGCGGGACTAAAAAACTGCAATTGTCCAGGGAATCGCGGGCGCAGAATGACGAGTGGCGTTTCCAGAAGTTAGGCCGTTTGACGAAAGAAGAGGCCCAGGAAATTATCCCGGTCATGATGAAGGCCGTGGAAAACATGTAGATTTTTTTTGCGGCCGTGCAGGCTTAACGTCGGCCGGGTTTCGGATTGCGGAATGGCCCTTGAACCGAAGGGCGGAAGTCAGAGGGGGGTGTGGTTATGTCTCAGGAAGTGTATTTGACCAAAGCGGGGTATGAAAAAATGATCCAGGAACTGGATCATTTGAAGAATGTGGAGAGGCGGAGGATTTCTCAGGCGATCGGAGAAGCCCGCTTGCAGGGAGATTTATCAGAGAACGCTGAATACGACGCGGCCAAGGATGCCCAGGCGCACTGTGAAGCCCGTATCGCGGAGCTGGAATCCAAACTGGCGAACGTCAGGATTATCGAGTCTCAGAACATCCCCGCTGATAAAGTGTATATCGGCGCCATTGTGACCCTCCGGGATATGGAGACGCAGGAGGAATTGCAGTATATGATGGTGTCTCCGGAAGAAGCCAATTATGAGGAAAACAAACTTTCCATTTTCTCCCCGATTGGGAAGGGGTTGCTCGGAAAAGGGCTGGGAGAAGAACTGGTGATTCAGGTCCCGGCCGGGACGCTTAAATATAAAATTTTAAAAATTGAACGTCCTTAAGCGTTTTAAAGGCAACGTTGTTTTTGGGACCTGTGTCGCTTTAAGTGGCGCTGATTTTCAGGGAAAACATGGGCAGGAAGATTTCTTCCTGCCTTTTTTATTCAATGAGCATTTAGTTTACGCGACCCAAGGGAGCGTAAACTAAAAACGCGAATTGATCCTTCAGCACGAGTGAGCGAACGCGAACGAGCCGAAGGATGCTGGTTTAATACCCCGCAGCTTGCTGCGGTTCATTGAGTCCAGAGCTTGCTCTGGGGTTTATACCTTTGATTTCCGGAAAAATTTTAAGAGACCGGATTCTGGCAGCGGGGAGTGGCTTTCAGGCAATCGCCTTGATCGCTCAGGCGGGCTCGTTCGGTCTTGTGTCCGGCCTTTTTAAAGATAAAGGCCAGAAAATCCAGAGCAAAAACGCGGGCAGAAGCGTGAATAAAATCCGGTGAAGGGAAACTTGCAGCCACCAGCCGATTTCAAAATACGTATTTACAAAATAATACGACAGGACGCTGGACAGATATATTAGAAGAACTCCGGGGAAGACGCGGTTCTCTTTTTCGAAACATGCTTTGGGCTGCAGGAATAATCCGGCCAGAATAAAAATCCATATCCCTTGCCATTTTAAGCTTTTTAATTCCATGAGCAGAAAGGCGCCGATCATTTTAAGCCGGTCCAGAGAGGCTGGATGATCAGCGGAGGAGAGACCGTTTATGAACGTTTGGTTCCCGGGAGAATAAAATACGTTAAAAATGACCGTGGGCGTCATGGCTAAACAGAAACTTGCGATCCAAATTCCCTGGGCCCGCCGTGGGGAGGCAGCGCCGGGACAGCCGGCGTCCGGAAGCGTTTTTTTTATGATGACCGTTAAAAGGAAAGCTTGCAGGGCGAGCAATGTCCCTTCCGGTTTAGAAAAGGCGAGTATGCCCAAAAACAGGCCGAACAATACGTTATATCCCTGGTCGTTGCTGTGCGCCAGGCCTTTGCGCTGGCAGGACAGGGCGGCCGTCAGATAAAAAGATAAAAGGATATCCGCGTATTGACTGGTTGCCAGCGTAATAAAAAATGGGTGAGTCAGCAGAAGTAGGGCGGGTAAAAGAGAAGGCAGCCGTTTTTTCCCCAAAGAATACAAGAGGCCCCAGAGCAGAAACGCGGTTAATCCGGTAAAAATAATAGCAGTTAGAAACGGCGTCCCCGGAGAAGCGGTTTCCTGGAACGTCCAGCCCCAGACATTTATAAGCGGCAGGAGCAGCGGATAATGAGGGCTGGTCTGCCAGAGGGACGGCTGCAGCATATTTCTCCAGTGGTCCCCGCCGAGGAATAGGAATTTCGCTTTGATGTTCCAGACTTGCCAGGCGTCCCATCCGCCCAATGGATAAAATTGTCCGAAATGCCAGGCGACGGTCAGGAAAAAAACCAGGAACAGGATCGCTAACATCATGTCAGAAGTAGTCTTTTTGTCAAACCTGGGAAGCGGTCGGGGGTTTCTATTATAGAAATACAGCAGGGATAACAGCAGGGCCACGTGACAGCCTATAAGATAAGTTTTATGAAATTGTTGGAGGAACAGGAAGCTGGTCCAAGCCAGCCCAGCGCTGACCCCCAGTCCCAACCCAACGGACATGGCGGCCTGCCAGGGGATATCTTCCGATCTGCGGGAGGGCAGAATCAGGTTGAGGAGACAGAAGCCGCAAATGGCGGAAATGATAAAGGGCATCAGCGTAAGCAGGTTCATAGTTTAAAAAGCCGTTTCCATGCTCTGGGGATTCCGGACTAGGATGATGCCGAATTGGTTCCTGCGCAGGGGCTGAAAACGAAATTTCTTGATCATAGCCCAGGCGATTTCCGGGCGCGAGCAGTCCAGAAGGATGTATTTATGCCCGGAAAAGTTTGTGTCCAGAATGACCGGCGCCAGCATGAATTGAGCTTGGGCGAATTGCATGGCGTTTTGCTGGGCCTGGAGGTCTTTATCCGTTAGATAACCGATGGTTTCCGCGTTTTCGAGAATGTCCTGCAGGCCTGAAAACTGGAGCCCCAGAAATATGTAGGGAGACTCCTGCCGTTTCCGGCGCGTTTGAGTATACTCTTGATAATAGTGGGTGATATTGACGGCAAGCATTCCCACGGCGGCCGTTAAAATCAGCGCGGAAGCATATCGTTTTTTTGTGCACCGGAATATTGTTCTTATGGCCATGATGGGTTTGGGGTCCCCTGTCGGTTGAAAGAGTTTCCGGATGTATGTTCAGAAGTCGGATTATTCCGCGAAGCGAATTATCAATAGAAACCAGATGCCCGTGGGCGTGTGGTTCCATTCATGATTATTTTAATATAAAGAAGAGCATTTTCAACCCTTGACTTTAAAAAACATCGCCTTGTTTTTAAACGGTGAAAAGTAAAATAGCGCTTCCCCTGCCAGAAGAGACCTTGTATAATAAAAAAAATTTCAGGCCGGGGCGGGCCCGGCCTGGGCTGCCAGAGGGCTGTTAAAGAGGAGGATGTCTTGGTTACTCTCGGAGTTATTGGGTGCGGACATTGGGGTCCGAATCATATCCGTATTTTCAACAGTTTGCCGGATTCCCAGGTCAAGCGTTGCGCGGATTTAAGTGAGGAACGGCGCAGAGCGGTGCAGGGGGCTTACCCGGATATTATCGCTTCCGGGGATTACCGGGATATTTTAAGCGACGCGGGTATAGACGCGGTCTGTGTGTCTTCTCCCACGAATACGCATTATTCTCTGACCAGGGAGGCGCTTGAGGCGGGGAAGCACGTTTTTTGTGAAAAGCCATTGACCCTGCGTCCTGAGGAAAGCCTGGAATTAAAAGAGTTGGCGTTGGAAAAGCACAAGATTTTAATGGTCGGGCATGTCTTTGTTTTTAACAAGGGAATCACGTATCTCAAAGAACTCATCGCTTCCGGGGAATTGGGCACGATTCAATATGCCCATTCGGAACGCACGAACCTCGGCCCTTTCCGGTATGACGTTAATGCGCTATGGGACCTGGCGCCCCACGATGTGTCTATTTTTAACTATCTTTTTGACAGCTCTCCTGTCAATGTGTCGGCCCGTGGGCATAAATGCCTCGGCCCAACTTTAGAAGATTTGGCGTTCGCCGCCTTAGAATATCCCCGTAATATCCTGGTTAACATCCATGTCAGCTGGCTTGACCCCCGCAAGGTCAGGCAGATCACGATTGTCGGAGATAAAAAGATGGTGATCTGGGACGACCTGGATCAGACAGGACCAATTAAGCTGTATGATAAGCATGTCGAGAGAACGGCCACGTTTTATGAAACGTACGGCGAATTTCAATTGCTCTCCCGGGAAGGGAGCATCACGATCCCCCACATAGGGGTTCAGGAACCTTTAAAAGTCCAGGGGCAATATTTCATTGACCGGGTGCGACAAGGGGAAAACCCGGATATCGCTGACGCCGCCAAAGGGTATGATGTCGTTAAAACGCTTTGTGCCGTGCAGCAGTCGATGAATCAGAATGGCACCCCTGTCATGATCGAGGCCCACTAGGTATGGGACAACCGGTTTTTCATCATCCTTCTGCACTGGTCAGCCCTCGGGCAAGGATAGGGGAAGGCACCCGCATCTGGGCTTTCGCCAATATCCAGGACGGCGCCGTCATAGGAGAGTCTTGTAATATCTGCGACGGGTGTTATATCGAAAAAGGAGCGGTGATCGGGAATCATGTGACTTTGAAGAACGGGGTCAATGTTTTTGACGGGATTACGATCGGCGATGATGTTTTTTGCGGCGCGCATACCGCTTTTATCAATGACCGGAATCCGCGCAGCCACCGTGATGATCCGTGGATGCTGGAACGCACGACGGTTCAACGGGGCGCCACAATCGGCAGTAATTCCACGATCCTGTGCGGGATTACAATCGGAGAGTACGCTTTTATCGGAGCGGGGAGCGTTGTCACCCGGGACATCCCGGCTCACGGCCTGTTTTTCGGCAACCCGGCGCAGCCTCACGGATACATGTGCCGCTGCGGACGGAAATTGAATGAGGGATACCGGTGCGGCCATTGCCAGAGGCAGTACGAGTTGTCAGACAAAGGACTGGCGCCTTTAGACCGCTGATTTTTTCAACCCGTTTTTTCAAACAAGAGATATTGATTTCACAACGTGATGAGCCGTATTTTAATCTGTCCCGTCGCCTTCAATGAGGACATTAAATTAAGGAACGCTATCGAACGGTTTTTGCGCAGCCCGGGTCGGGATGCGTATGATTATTTGATCGTTGATGATGCTTCCACGGACGGGACAACGGCGATGATCTCCTCTTTTGCGGACCGGGGGGTGAAAACGATACGGCATCCTTCCCGGCGAGGCGTGGGGGCCGCGATCAGGACGGCGATCCGGTATGTCGAGGCCGAAGGATACGATATCCTCGTTATTATGGCCGGGAACGATAAAGACAACCCGGAGGAGATCCCTCAGCTGCTTGAGCCGATTTTGAACGGTGGGGTGGATCTGGTGCAGGGCTCAAGGTATCTGGCGGGGAAACGCATCGGGGGGGACATGCCGCTATACCGGAAATGGGCCACCCGTTTGCACCCATTGCTTTTTTCCCTGATGACCGGCAAAAAGATGACCGATACGACCAATGGCTTCCGGGCCATGCGGGTGAATCTTTTCCGGGACCAGCGGATTCTTCTCGATCAGTCCTGGCTGGACCATTACGAGCTGGAACCCTATATTTTATACAAGGCGGTGACCCTCGGGTACCGGGTTGCGGAAGTGGGGGTTAGCAAAATTTATCCAGCCAAGAAACTCGGATATACCAAAATGAAACCTATTACCGGTTGGTGGAGCATCCTCCGGCCGTTGTTTTATTTGTGGCTGGGAATCAGAAAGTAGGGGAAGGAGCGGGTCATGAAAAAATGCCCCCGTTGCCAGCTCGTGTATCACATGGACGAGCGGGCCCGTTGTCTTTATTGTGACACCCTCCTGGTGATGACGAACCGCCAGGAAGAGGGCAAGAAGCCTCCGGCCTCTTTGATGACAGGATTCAATATTGCCCAGGGCATCGTCCGCAAGATTTTTATCGGCCTGGCGTCGGAGGATCATGCCCGGACGCAATTCCTGATCGGGAATTATTTTAAAATTAGGACATTCAGTTTTATGTACACGTTCAGCCGCAACGAATATAAAATGGGCCGTACCTATAAACGCGCGCTGATTCAACCCCTGTCCGTGTATTCTTTCTTCCTGCTTCCCTGGGTGGTGTATAATATCCTGGACACGATTTTATTCCGGCTCACTCACAACGCTTACTGTGAAAAGTGCCAATGCAAGTTTGTCCGGTACGCCGGTCAGAAAGAACACAACCCGGATGAGTGCGAGTATAACCGTGAATACACGGCGGTGGTCAACGACATCGTTTCCGGCCGGATTACGGAAACGGAATCCAACTTGAAATGGCTTGCGGGGAAGAAGATCCACGCCGGGCAAAAGAGCGCTTACCGGGATCTGTGTGTCGGGGAAAAAGGTTGGCAGCCTGTTTTGGATGTGATGTGTATCTGGTTTTCAATCTGTCTTCTTGTCGTCACGCTTGTCATTGGGTTTCTCCCGAAGGCCGTTAAGATGGTTACGGGCGTCAGCGGAGACATGGAATCGATTTATGGCGATGAAAATGCAAAATAGTGTCTGGAAGAACAGGGCCCGGTTTTGGGTGGCAGCGGCGGCCATGGCCGCATCTCTGGCCGGTTGCGCTTCGTCAGAAACCGCGCCTCGGAATATCCTTGACCCGGGCTATCTGAGGTATCAGCGTGAGGCCGATGATCTGGACCGGGACTATTTGAACAAAAAGATGACTTACGCGGAATATAAAGAGCGCAGACAGCAGTTGGATGCCCGGTATCATCGGACAACCGTTGGCGCGCCGTATTCTTATTAATTCCGGGACGGGGAAATATCCCATGCGCCTTTATGGAAAAAATCCGGTGTTAGAGCGGCTCAAAAGCAATCCTCAAAGTATCCGTAAGATTACCCTGCTGGAGGGGCATCCGGACGCGGGTTATTTTTATAAGAAGGCGCGGCAGTGGGGGATTCCGGTTGTGGCCGTTCCTAAAAGTAAAATGTTGAAGTTGACCAGGAACGTGAATTCCCAGGGCGTCATTTTTGAAGTCGATGATTTTTCTTACACGCCGTTTGATGAAGCTTTAGTTTGGGCTCAAAAGAAGAAAGCGGCGCTGATTTTTTTGGATGAGCTGACGGACCCCCAGAATCTGGGGGGCATGATGAGGACCATGGCTTGCCTAGGCGACTTTGTGATCGTGATCCCTACGCATAAGTCCGTGGCGGTGACGGAAGCGGTGTTGCGGGTCGCTTGCGGCGGAGATAATTATGTGAAGGTGTCTAAGGTCAGCAACTTGGGGCAGGCGATCCGGCACTCCCGAGACGAGGGCTATTGGATCGGCGGCACGGTGGTGCAGGGCGGGACGGGCTTGTCCGAGGTCGTTTTTCCGGAATTATGCGGTCTTGTGGTCGGGTCAGAACAAAAAGGCGTCCGTCCGGTGTTGTTAAAACTGGTGGATCAGGAAGTAACGATCCCCATGGCCCAGCCGCGGCTGTCTATGAACGTTGCGCATGCGGTCACGGTTATGGCTTATGAGATCATCAGGCAGAAAGGGCGGCGGGCATGAAAGGGGAAAAACGGGGTGAACCCGGGAAGACGGCAGCGGAGCAGGCCTTGGATTTTTTTGCGGAAGCCGGTTTGCTGAAACGGATTAAGCGCACGGGCTGGTGGGTTGCCGGCATTGATGATCCGGAATCGGTCGCCGAGCATTCCTTCCGCACCGCGGTGATTGGGTATTACCTGGCGTATTGGGAAGACGTTGATCCTTTTAAAGTGGTCACCATGTCTTTGTTTAATGATATTCATGAAGCCCGGATCAATGATTTGCATAAGATGGGGCATTATTATATTGATTTTAAGCTCGCGGAGCAGAAAGTTTTTAAAGATCAGGTTGCGGGATTGGACGCCCGGGTTAAGGGGGCGCTGGAACGCATGCGGGCGGAGTATGACAAACAGATGTCGCCGGAGAGTCTGGTGGCCAGAGACGCCGATATCCTGGAATGCCTGATCCAGGCGAAGGAATATTATGACAATGGATATTGTGCCGCCAGATTATTTTTTAAATCGGCTCCGAAATTTTTGAGAACAAAAAGCGCCCGGAAGCTCTGGGGACAGGTCCGGCGATGGGACAGCAGCCGGTGGTGGCAGGCTGTCGTGAAATTTGAGCGTTAGAGAACGTCGGGGATATTATAAGCGGCAAGCGCCGGCTAGGCCGGGAAATGTTGAAGCCCCGGGTGTTCGGGAAAAAAATATAATAACTCTTGGTTGAGGGGTATGTCTGCGGGTAGAATAATATTTAAACAGAAAAGCCGTTCCCCGCGGCCTAAGGAGAAATATGGAACGCATTGGATTGGCCGCCAGCAAGGTGGCGAAAGGGAATTTGGTCATATATAACCTTGTCGTGATCCTGCTTTCTTTTTTATACTGTTCCCTGATGTTCCTTATCGCCGGAGCTACGATCCTGTTTTCGCTTATTGTCCTGGGGTACATCGTGAGTGGACTTCTGCCCCAGGATTACGGACAGGACTGGTGGGCGGTGATTCGTCTTTGTATGTTGTTATTGACGGGGATAGTGGCGATCGTGAATTTATACGCTGTGGGACGGAATTTTAAATTTAAAAGGGAATGAAACAAAACTGTCTTTTTGTCCCTGCTCCGATCCGTTTTTGAACCTTATGAGCGAAGATCAATTGGCATTTTACGAACTGGTGGAACATCTGGACCTGGGGGCCTTTCGTCTAAAACCTGGCCTGCGGGAAAAATTTTTATTTGTGAACGCCGCCTTTGCGGGCATGCTCGCGTATGCGCCGGGGGAGCTTTTGCAGGAGGACCTGTCCGGTATTTTTATTGAGCGGAGGAAAATTCGCACGGCTTACCGCAAGGTTGTCGAATCCGGCACCTTTATGATCGAAGAGATCGGCCTCCGGAGGAAAACAGGCGCGGCTCTTGTTGTGTCTCTGCTGCTTGTGGCTGTTGTGGACGCCCGGAAGCGCTTGAAATATATTGATGGGATTGTGAAAAATATCAGCACCTTGAAACACGCCGAACAACTGCAGCAGGAGTCCAAAGAGCTTTTCGAAAGTGTTTTTAACAATTCAGCGGCGGCGATCATCGTGATGGATAGGGAAGCGAGAATCCTGGCCTGGAATCCGTTTGCGGAAAAGATGCTGGGTATGGACAAGCGGGATTTATTTAACAAGCCGTTCCCGGAATTATTCCCGGCCAAACAATGGCAAAAATTGTCCGCTTTGCCGATCTGGGATAAAGAAGCGGCCTCGGAAATCGAAGCGCAGATCCACAATAAGGATGGCGCGGACATTGATATTAATATGTTTATTTCCTATTTTAATGACGCCTCCGGAGGAAGGATGGGATCCGTTGCCCTGATCCTGGATGTGAGCCGCCAGAAGACCGCGGAAAGGCGGATCCGGGAATCGGAGAATAAAATCCGGATTATTTTGGATAATTCGGCGGCGGCCATTACCATGACAGACGCGCAGGAACGGATTGTATCCTGGAATAAGTTTACGGAAGAGATGCTGGGGAAAACACGCGAGGAACTTTATTTGAACCCGGTCAGTTCTCTGTACCCGCCGGAGGAGTGGGAGAAAATCCGGGGTGCCCGCATTCGCGAAAAAGGGTCCATGCACCATCTGGAGACAAAAGTGCTTGGCCGCGATGCAAGCGTGATCGACGTGGATTTGTCAGTGACTATTATCAAGGATAGTAACGGGGATATCACCGGATCGGTTGGGATTATGCAGGACATCACGCGGCAGAAAAAAATTCATCAAGAGCTTCTGCGCGCCAAGATTATGGCGGAGGAAGCGAACAGCGCGAAAAGCATGTTTTTAGCCAACATGTCTCATGAAGTCAGGACCCCCATGAATACGATCATGGGGATGCTGGATCTTACCCTAGACACCCCGCTGACCGACGAACAGAGGGAGAATCTTACGACGATTAAGAGCGCTGCGGATATCCTGCTGAGTTTGCTGAATGATATCTTGGACCTGTCCCGGGTGGAGGCGGGCAAGCTGCAGTTGGAGCGTATTGAACTGAATATCGAAAATATTATCCGGAGCGTATGCACGGGGCTCTCCGTTTTGGCCCGGAAAAAAAATCTTGCTTTGGTTGGGGAGGTGGATCCCGGCGTCCCGGGAATTCTGATCGGTGACCCGATCCGTCTGCGCCAGATTTTGGTGAACCTGATCAACAACGCGATCAAATTCGCTTTCCGGGGCGAAATTAAAACGAAAGTCACGGTCCTGACTTTGGACGACAAGATGTGTGAATTGCAGTTTTCGGTGTCCGACCAGGGGATCGGGATCGCCCAGGATAAACTTCAGTCCATTTTTGATGTCTTTTCTCAGGCGGATCCTTCCACGACCAGGAAATTTGGCGGTACGGGGCTGGGGCTGGCGATCTGTAGCCGGTTGGTCGATTTGATGGGAGGGCGGATATGGGTGGAAAGCGAAGAATATAAAGGCAGCACGTTTTGGTTTACCGCCAAATTCATGGTCGCGGCACCGCAGCCGGTGCCGGAAGCCGAAGCCGCGCCGTTGGCGGACGCTATGTCCCCGCCGCCGGTTGCCGATCTGGACCCGGGGCATTTGCGCATTCTGCTGGCGGAAGACAATATCGTGAATCAAAAAATTACGGTCAGGATGCTTGAGAAACGGGGCTGGACAGTTAAAACCGCTGACAACGGCAAACAAGTATTAGAGCGGTTGGACGCGGAAAAATTTGATGTTATACTGATGGATGCTCAAATGCCTCTAATGGACGGCTATGAGGCGACGAAGAGGATTCGCGAAAGGGAGGCCGGAACGGAGGCGCATATCCCGATCATTGCTTTGACAGCGCGGGCCATGAGCGGGGATCGCAAACGGTGTATGCTGGCGGGGATGGACGGTTATGTGACGAAACCGATTGACCGGGAAAAGTTGTTCGAGACCATTTTAGGTTTGTTTAATATTCCAACCAATCAAAGGAAGGGTCAATGAAAAAAAACGTTATTGATATGGATGATGTGATGGAGCGTGTCCAGGATGACAGGGATCTGCTCATGGAGTTGCTGGATATTTTCCAGAATGACTATAGGGTGAAAAGGAAATTGTTTGACCAATATCTGGCCGCCCAAGACGCCGCACAGCTCCGTGACCTGGCCCATTCCCTGAAAGGGGCGGCCGGAAATATATCGGCGGTCCAGATGTTTGCCACGTGCAAAGACCTCGAAAAGATGGCGAGTGATAACGTCTTCGACGGTATGGAAAAGTTATTAAAACTTCTTGATACTCAATTCGCGGATTTGCAGGCCTGCATCGAGGAATTGAAAGCGCAGTAACAGAAACAAACGTTTTGAACCCGAGGCCCCGCGGGGGGCCTTAACGGGATGATCCCGATTTTTATGAAACGTCATATCCTTCCCATAATAATCATGCTGGCTGTGTTAGGAGGAATTTTTTTCTCTCTTGTCCATTTTACATGGTTTTTTAATTATTTCGGCCCCGCTTATATTAAACGGCAGTTGAAAGACTATACCTTAGAAACGTTTCATGTCACAAGCCAGAAATTCAGTTTCCCAGAAACATTTGTCCTGCAGGATGTGCGAATTGTGCTTACCAAAGAAGACAAACCCTGTGAGATAACGGTGAAAGAAATAACCCTCTATGAGTTTTTCACCTATTTAAAGAAAAAAGAGAATATTAAGCTTGTCGTGAAAGGGTTAAGTCTTAAATATGACCGGCTAGGGATAGAGAATATTAATGTCAAAGGCCTGCTTTTTTTCCAGGGCCGTCATCTTTCCCAAGTGAACGGCATTTTTGCCGGACAGCGCGCCGCCATATCCCCGTATCATGTGGAGAATTTCGAGGGGCAATTGCGGGGGGCGCGCAACAAGATTCAGTTGACGGATTTGGTGGCGGATGCTTACGGAGGCATGGTTAAAGGCCAGGTTGTCCTGGAGTATAATCCGCAGTTGAATTATATTTTCTGGTTGGAGCTCAGCAATTTTAAACCGGAACTTTTAAAAGAAACCCGGCAGCCCTTATTCACCCAGATCCGGGGAGAGATCAGCGGCGCGATGCGTCTTATCTGGGTGGCACAGCAGGTGAACCTGCTGGCGGTTAACTTGCAGTTTAACAGAGGCGGAGTGATTCTCCCCGGCCTTGTTGAGAACATATTAGCTTGGGGTGGAAATGCGGCGGCAAAGACCCAATTGAGTTCGATGCGGGCTTCTGACGGCAGCCTTAAAGTTGACCAGGGGAAAATGAGATTGCAAAATGCCGAGGAATACCGCTTCAGCCTGGAGTATTCTTTGGTTGATGAAGGGCAAGGGTTTAAACTCAGAGAACAGCAGGAGCTCCCGGTCCCGGGAGGCATTTCCCGCTTGCTTTTTCCCGCAGAGGAGAATAACCCCTTGGCCGAAGATGAACTGCTGCCATAAAGAACCTCGGAAGCGTGGTCGAACACATTGGAACCTCCTGTTTTGAACTCTACTGTTCATCATTTTCAGAAATTTATTTCTGCCTTTTTAGCGGGTGTCCTGATCCTGCTGGGCGGCCTCAATTTTTCCCAGACGTTTTCGTATCCATTTGTTCACGATGATTTGGTTTTTATCCGTAATAATCCGGATATCTCCCGATGGGACAACTGGCGGGACATTTTTGCCGTTCGTTCGCCTCGAGGCATTGTGAACGCGTATTATCGGCCCGGGCTGGATGTGTTATACCGCCTTCAATATATGTTTTTTAAATTTAATGCTGGGGCGTATCACGGGTTTAACGTTGCCTTGCATATTTTAAACGGTCTGCTTGTATTTTATGTGTTCCTGCGGATTTTGTCCGGATGCGGGGAAGCCTTGGGCCGGGTGTGCCGCCGGAGAAAAGAACCGGAGGAGGCAGGGCCTTTGATGGTTGTCTCTCCGTCTCTGTGGGTGGCCTGGAGCGCCGCCGTTATTTTCGTGATTCATCCTGTGCAGACGGAATCGGTCGCGTGTGTGGCTGGAGTTTCTAACCTTCTGCTTGTGTTTTTATGTCTTCTGTGTTTTATTCTGTTTTTACGGTTAAGCGAAGGAGGGATATGCCGCCGGAAGGTTTGGGCGGCAGACCTATTGCTTTTGGGCGGGCTTTTTGCCGCGGCCCTGAGCGTGAAAGAACAGGCGGTCATCTTGCCTTTTTTATTTTTAGCTTACTTGCTGACCGTTGGACGGACACGGCAGAAATCCCTGCGGCTGTCCGTTTTGGCCGTCTTGTTTCTTATGGCCCTGGTGGCGGGGTATTTCCTGTTCCGGAAAATCTTATTAGGACAGCCGGTTACGCCTTTTTGGGCTTATCATCATGAATTGTTGTTACGGTTGAAAGCTGTTCCCCGTACCCTGCTGGTTTATTTGCGGATTCTGTTTGTCCCGGCTGGGCTGCATTATTACCGGAGTTTGGATATTTTGGCCCCTGACGCCGGGGCGAGTCTTATTCTTGTTTTGGCCGGGGCTGTTGTGCTGGCGGGGGGGCGGATTTTACCGGCCGCGTTAAGGCCGTATTACCAGTTTGGCCTGCTTTGGTTTGCGGTGACCTTAGTGCCGATGCTGAATATTATCCCGTTGATTCACGAATATTCATACATCGCGTTGTTTGAACATTTTTTGTATTGGCCTCTGCCAGGGCTTTCTCTGGCGGCCCTGATTGTCGTGACATACCTCCTGGAAACCCGGGTGCCTCCGGAACGCTATAAAACCGTCCGGGCGGTTTTTATTTTAAGCGTGATTTTCATTTTAACCTTTATCACTCTGAGGCAGACCCGGGTTTGGCGGGATGAGGTCCCTTTGTTCGAGCAGGTGGTCAGGCATGAACAGAACTTGGCCAGGGGCCGCCTTTTGTTAGGGAAAGCGTATTTTTTTAATGGCCGGATCGATGACGCCCTCCGGGAATTTACCCGGGCGCTTCATATCCTGGATGGGTATTTGGAGCGGGTCAGGGATGCGGGCCCCCGGGAGGTTTATCTTTCTTTTAAGAAGGAGGCCCTGTTTAACATGGCCCAGTGTTTTGAGAAGAAGGGGGCGTGGGCCCAGGCGGTTCAATATTATCAAGCCGCCTTGCAAATTACCCCGAATGATAGTATGATTTTAAATAATTTAGGAGCCGTATTCCTGCAGATCCATCGGATCGAGGAAGCGGAACAGTGGTTGGCGGCCGCGGTAAGAGCGGATCCTGCTGATTTAATGGCCAAGACCAATTTAGCGTTATGTTATATTTTTTTAGGGAAAGAAACGCAGGCCAGGGAGTTACTCGAGGGTGTGTTATCCGCCGACCCCGGGTTTTATCCCGCTCGTGATAATTTGAATATGTTAATCCGTAATCAGGGCTTTTAACCGGTGGGGCCGGGGGGTCCGGCTGCCACGGTTAGAAACATGAAGAGGCGTATATGCTGCCGTTAACAATGGAACAGGTTGTTCTTTTGGGACTGGTGATGGTTTTTCTCCTTTTGGGGTTTCTTGTGTTAATACCCACGACCCCGCGCGGAAGCCCGCGTAAGAAATTTACTTATAAAGTCCGGGAAGAGGAAGTGAAGGATTGGCAGGCGGTGAGCCTGAAACTGGAGCGGGTGATCCGATCTTTGAAACATCAGATGGCCCAGATGCAGAAAGAGCAGAAAATATTGGAGCGGGATGTGGTTGTTCAGAAGGAGAAATACGCGAAACTGCAGAGCAAGATCGCGCAAGAACGGGGATGGCAGACCAAGGAACAGACAGATATGGATAAGAAAAATCAGGAGGTGATTCGGTTGCGGGAGGATTTGCATAACGCCGAACAACAGTTGGCCCAGGAACACGCGGAGAGATTAAGGCTTCAGCGGGAACAAAAGGAGTTGTCCGGGACCCTTGCTGCCGCCCAGGCCCAGATCAAGGGGCTGGAGACCCAGGGCATTAAGTATAAAGCCCAGCTTGATGCTTATCGCAGCGAGATTTCGGGGTTGCGGTCTGAAAATCAGCAGCTTTCCCAGAAGCATAATGAGGAAACCTGGGTGGCCAAAAGTGAGTATAGCAAGCTTAAAAAAGATTATGCGGTGCTGGAACACGAGTTAAAGAAATATAAACCGCCGGCCAACGGATGAGTTGGGCTGAAGGGCCCTTGGGAAAAAAGCTATGTTCGCTGACCGTACATCTTGGGGCATGGATCTGAATGAGTTGACCGTCGCGCTTGACCGGAAGAGGCGAGCCGGCGCCGCTATCCTTGATTTGACGGAATCCAATCCGACACGTTGCGGCTTTTTTTCCCCGGAGGAGAAAATCCTGCAGGCGCTTTGTGTCCCCGCGAATTTATTATATCAGCCCGCTCCTCAGGGGCTGCTAGCGGCCAGAGAGGCCCTGGGCCTGTCCTTGCTTAAAAGAGGCGTGGCCGTGCGGCCGGAGAACATTTTTCTCACGGCTTCCACGTCGGAAGCTTATTCCTTTGTCTTTCGCCTGCTGGCTAATCCGGGGGAAACTCTTTTGTTCCCTCAGCCCAGTTATCCGCTGTTCCAGTTCTTGGCGGATATTCTGGATGTGCGCCTGGAGCCGTATCCGCTGCTTTATGACGGGCGACGTTGGCGCATGGATTTAAACACGTTGGTCCGGAAGGTGTCTTCGCGGACCCGGGCGGTGGTTTGCGTGAATCCCAATAATCCTACCGGCAATTATGTCAAGAAGGATGAGCTGGCGGCGCTGGATGACCTGTGCCGCCAGAATGATATGGCGCTTATTTCTGATGAGGTGTTTTACGATTACGGTTTTGAGCGATCCGGGAGTATCAGCCTGCTTGGTCACCGGGATACGCTTACATTTACCCTCGGGGGATTGTCCAAAGACCTGGGCCTGCCGCAGATGAAACTTTCCTGGATTATTCTTGATGGCCCGGACGGCCAGGTTCGGGAGGCCCGTCAGCGTCTGGAGGTGATTGCCGACACGTATTTGTCGGTGAATACTCCGGTTCAGAATGCGCTGGGGGCCTGGTTGGAGTTGAAGCCGGATATTCAAAAGCAGATTATGGAGAGGCTCAATGCCAACCGGGTCTATTTGGAAACGGCGGCTCAAACGGCCGGCTGGGACGTTTATCACACAGAAGGGGGATGGTACGGGGTGCTCAGGCTTCCTCCGGGGAGCAGGGAAGATGAGTGGGGCATGGCCTTGCTGGAACGGGAGAATGTTTTTACGCATCCTGGATACTTTTTTGATTTCACGGAAGAGCCGGTTCTGGTCCTTAGTTTCTTGACGGTCCCGGAATGTTTTCGCGCGGGGGTGGATAGGATCTTAGCCTCGGTTGCGCCCGGGGGCCGTGTATGAGCGGGGATGCTTCGCCGTGAAAGTGATGATAGGAATAAAAAAGTTTTTCCGTTCCCGCGGATTCGTCATTGTGGCCGCCGGCATAGTCTGGCTGATTTACTCCTGCCAGCATTTGCCCATCCGGTTTTCGTTCCCGCTTTATGGCCGGGCGTCTTGGTATTCCAGAGAATCGCCGGGGATTAACGAGAGAACAGCGAATAATGAGAAATTTGACGATCAGGCCATGACCTGCGCCCTGTGGAGCGTCCGGTTTAATCAGAAAGTGAAGGTGACAAATTTGAAGAACGGGAAGTCCGTTATCGTCCGCGTGAACGACCGCGGGCCGGCCCGCCGTTTTGTCCGGCAGGGCCGGGTGATTGACCTGACAAAAGCGGCTTTTGATAGAATTGCGTCTTTAAAACAAGGGCTTATCAGCGTGCGGGTGGATTTGGTTCGGGAATGAAAAATTTTTGGTCTTAAGCCTGGAGGCGTTTGTCAATATAAGGAACCCGTTAAAAGGAGAAGAGACGTGGGAGCAAGACCGGATTGGGATAGTTATTTTCTGAAACTGGCCATGCTGGCTTCGGAACGCGCCACCTGCCCGCGTATGCATTGCGGCTGCGTGCTGGTGAAAAATAAAAACGTTATTGCCACGGGGTATAACGGATCGATTCCCGGTGATGATCATTGCGAAGATGTGGGATGCCTGATCGTTGATCATCATTGCGTGAGGACCAATCACGCCGAAATGAACGCGATCACGCAGGCGGCTAAATGGGGGCATCCCGTGGATGGGGCCACGGCTTACGTGACGAATATGCCCTGCACAACCTGCGCCAAGGCGCTGATAGCCGCCGGAATCAAACGCGTGGTGGTTTTTTCCGATTATCATGATACTCTGGCCACGGAGTTTTTTGCGAAGGCGAAGGTGACCATTGATAAAATCCCCATGCCGTCCAGAGAAATTGAGTACGACCTTAAGAATTATTCTTCAGCCAGGCCTTTATAGGGGCGGGCAGGACGGCCAGCATCACTGGGGCAGCATAAGCGATATTGCCGTTGCAAAGGCTGATGGTTCGCGATAAGATTGAAGTGCTTGAGTTTAAGGGAAAGAGAACTTTCTACCGGGGAAGGAGATTATGGACACCCCTAAAATACTTATTGCCGACGACGAGCCGGACGTTTTGCGCGTTATGGAAAAAAGAATCAGAGCGGCAGGCTATCAGGTGGTCAAGGCTAAAGACGGCCTGGATGCCTGGGCGAAAATCTGTTGTGAACACCCGGATGTCATTCTTCTGGATCTCATCATGCCGGGGATGGACGGTTTTGCGGTTTTGGAGAAGCTCCGCGCCCGGCCTGCGGTAAAAAAATGGCAGCCGGTCATCATTGTGTCTGCGCGAGGGGAACTTGAAGATATGAAGAAAGGGTTCTCTCTGGAAGCGGATCATTATATTATGAAGCCCTGTCAGATGGAGGATGTGCTTAAGGCCATTACGCTTATGCTGAATCTCCTGCCACAGCGAAAACAGCCATCGGAATGGGAACCGTGATTTTAAGGAATTGACGGACCTATGTTTCGCGTTGTCCTTTATCCATTATTATTTGTCCTGGGGGCTGTTGTTTACGTCCGGTTCTTGGAACGGTCGACAGTTTTTCAGCCCAATAAGATCGTCCTTTCCACACCCCAAGAGGTGGGGATTGAGTATGAGGATGTGTATTTCCCCTCGACGGACAACAGCCGCTTGCACGGCTGGTTTGTCCCGGCGGCACGTCCTCAGGATGCCCCGCTTGTCATTTTTTTACACGGGAACGCCGGGAATATCGGAGACCGTCTGGAAAAGATTTTGATGTTCCATAACTTGGGATGCAGCCTTTTTATTTTTGACTATCGGGGGTACGGCAATAGTGAAGGGGCCCCCACGGAAGAAGGGATGTACGAGGATGTCCAGGCGGCGTATGACATTGTTTTGGCCCGCCAGGATATCCGCCGGGATAAAGTCATTGTTTACGGCGCGTCCCTGGGAGGCGTTGCGGCGGTTGATTTGGCCACCCGCCGTGAGGTGGACGCCCTGATCCTGGACTCGACGTTCACTTCTGCCGTGGATATGGGAAAGATTATGTTCCCGGTCATCCCGTCTTTTCTCCTGAACGTCAAGCTGGATTCCGTGAGCAAGATTCAATCCTGCCGTATGCCGAAGTTATTTATTCACAGCGTAGATGACAGAACCGTCCCGTTTGCTTTGGGGCAGAAACTTTTCGAAGTAGCCCCGGACCCCAAAGCGTTTCTGAAAATAACGGGTGGGCACAATGACGGGCATGTTGTTTCGGCTCGGACCTATGTCGGCGGGATGACCGCGTTTCTGCGGCAATACGGGTTTTTAAAAATTTGATGCGGAACCCCACGCTGATAAGCGTGGCGCTTATGAATAATCCGCTTCGCGGAATATTTTGCCGTCTTCATATACGTGCGAACATCCTGGAAGCAGAAAATTTTGTTAACCTCCCGTATTGATCCGCGGGCATGCCCGTGGTTTTCTGTAAAAGCGGATCAATGAACGGAAAGCGTTGTGCTATGAGTGATTTTTTGACTGTCAGAGGGCCGGATATTGTCCGGAAAAATAAAAAGGTCCGGTTGCGGGGTGTGAACCTGGGCGGCTGGTTGATGATGGAAGGATATATTTTGCATTCTCTAAACCGTCCGGTCTGTATTTTAAAGAATAGACTGAAGAAATCCTTGGGCCCCCGGCAGGCCCGTGAACTGGAAGCCGCGTTTCAGGCGAATTTTATCACCGAGGATGATTTCCGGCAGATATCAGGATGGGGGTGGAATTGCGTGCGCGTGCCGTTCCATTACGCGCTTATTGAAAATGAGCCTTACCGTTATGACGCCCAGGGGTTGGCATGGTTGGACCGGGTGATCGCCTGGGCGAAACAGTTCCGGTTATGGGTTATTTTGGACCTGCACGCGGCCTGCGGATCACAGAATCATGACTGGCATTCAGACAGCCGGGGCAAGGCCGGGTTATGGAGCCAGCCATCCTGCCTGCGGCGGACAAGGGCCCTGTGGGCATTTTTGGCGGACCGTTACCGGGAGGAACCTGCGATCGCCGGGTATGATATTTTAAACGAAGCGGTTGTGGCGGATTCTGGCCGTCTCAGCGGGCTTTACCGGGATATTATCCGGGATATACGGCAAGCGGATTCCCGTCATATTATTTTTGCCGAAGGGAATTCCTGGGCTACGGATCTCTCCTGTTTGGACGCGGTGGACGACCCCCAGTTGGTTTACAGCGTGCACGCTTACGAGCCGCTGGATTTTACCTTTAATTTCGTCCCGTGCTTGCGTTATCCCGTGAAGGGGAGGACGGGGCTCTTTACAAAAGCGTCTTTGCGCCGCTTTTTGTCCCGGCACCGCGATTTCGCGAGATCGCGGCAGCGCCCGCTTTTTGTCGGTGAGTTCGGGGTCAATTACCGCGATGGCCTCTACGGCGAAGCCCTGTGGCTGGAGGACATCCTGGATATTTTTTATGAATTTGACTTTCACTGGACGTACTGGACTTATAAGGCGGTTAAGAACTCTGTTTTTCCTGACGGGATGTTCAGTTATTACGGGAACCCGGCCTGGGTGAAGAGGGAAGGGCCGCTTTTGGGCTGGGATAATTATGTCGCAACCTGGCCGCGGCACAGGGAGGCCATGATCCGCTCCTGGCAGACGCGGGAATTTAAACCCAATCAGAAGTTGGTCACGATCATTAAAAAGGCTGTGCGCCGCTTATGAAAATTTTAAGCTTGACCAATCCCCGGATTAAGAATTTATTAACATTAAGAAAGCCCCGGGCCCGGGGGGAACAGGGGCTCACGGTTGTGGATGGCGTTCAGGAGATTACCCGGGCGCTGGAGGCTGGCGTCCCGTTCCAGGAGGTCTTTTTCGGTCTTAACGCGGCCTCTCAACATCTCCTGGGCCTGTTAGCGGCCAGGCGTGTTCCTGTCTACGAGGTGTCGGACCGCGTCATGGAACGGATTGCCTTCGGCGCCCGGGACGAAGGCCTCGTGGCGGTTTGCGCTCCCCGGCCCTGGACCCTGGAAGCTCTTCCTTGCCGTGCCCGCGCTTTGTACGTGGTTGTGGAGGAAGTGGAAAAGCCGGGGAACCTGGGAGCTATTATCCGGACGTGCGACGCGGCGGGGGTAGACGGGGTGATCACCTGCGATACCCGGACCGACATTTATAATCCGAATTGCATCCGGGCCAGCCTGGGCTGCGTATTCTCGTTGCCGGTTGTCAAAGCGGCTCCGGAACAGGTCCAGCGGTTTTTAAAATCCCGGGAAGTCAAGATTGTCGCCACGACTCCAGCCGCGGAAAAAGCGTATTATGATGCGGACTTAACGTCAAATCTCGCTGTTATCGTGGGGAGTGAACATGAAGGGCTTGGGCCGTTCTGGCTTGAGCGCGCCCAGGAAAGCGTGCGCATTCCCATGAAGGGGCAGGGGGATTCCCTTAATGTTTCTGTTTCCTGCGCGGTTATAATTTACGAGGCCTGCCGGCAAAGAAGGCATCAGGCCGATGAGCCGCCGGCCCGGAGGGAGAGAGTATGAGAAAACGGTCCACGGAACAATGCGGGGGCGACGGGCTCCGGCTGCAGGTTTATATTTCTCAGGCCGGCGTCGCATCGCGCCGGCAGGCAATGGTTCTGATTCAGGACGGGCATGTTTCTGTCAATGGGCAGCCGGTGACGGAGCCGTCTGTCCGGGTGAGCGGCAGGGATGATGTGCGTGTGGACGGCAACAGGGTTGTGACGCCGGCGTTTCAATATATTATGATGCATAAACCGGCCGGATACGTTACGACGCGCATGGATCCTCATGCCAAGAAGACAATTTATGATCTTCTGCCGCCAGCGTTTTTTCAGCTTAAGCCGGTGGGACGTCTCGATAAAGATACGGAAGGCCTTTTGTTGTTAACAAATGATGGTAAAACTATTCAAAAATTAACACATCCAAGGTATAATATTAATAAGACTTATATTCTTAGAATTCAAGGTGTTTTAAAACCCGAGGACCGTAAACGGATTGAGCGCGGACTGTTTATCGAGCGCTACAAAACAGCCCCGGCCAGGGTGGAACATGTTCACAGTCAAGGATTGGAAACACAGTTGTCGCTCACGATCCATGAAGGCCGGAAACGGCAGATTAGAAATATGATGGCCCATCTGGGCTACAAGGTCCTGGCCCTGAAAAGGGTGCGTCAGGGGCCGGTGAAATTGGGGGGGCTGCCGACGGGGGCGTTCCGGTTGTTAACCGATCAGGAAGTCAGGGCCTTGAAAACGGGTTAGGTGGAGTGATGAAGAAAATTATCATATCCTGGATTGTGTTAGCGGCTGTGAACGGAATGTTGGCTACACGGGGAGATGCGCAGCGTTCCAAAGAGTATATGACGGAAGCTGTGAGCCGGTGTGAAGATTTTAAGCGCCAAGTGAAGAATGATATTTATATCCCGCAGGCGATGCTGAATGAGAAAGAGAACTGCATTATCCGGGAGTTCGCGACGGTCGTTAAAGAAGACCATCAGGATGTTCTTGATACTTACGTGGCGAGCGATATAGAGGCGTGCGTTAAAGAATCCATTACAAAAGAGCGGACATTTAAGATCGAGATATTTCAGGGGTGTATCGCCAAGAGAGTTGAGGAATTGGTCAAGAGGATTAATGGCGCCTGCGAAGATGTCCCGAAGTTTCTGAAAGTCGGCATGGGGAAGCAGGGTTGTGAAGAGGCCCTGATTCTCCTGGTCGCCGAAGAATATAAAAAACTTATTAATCCGGATCCGCCGAAATGGCTGCAGGCTTATATGGCCTTGAAGCAGATCCTGAAACCGGTTTTGCCGTGGGCTTTTTATGTCTCCCTGCTGGTGATCCTGATTTATTTCGCGGATCTTTTCTGGCATGAGAAATACCGCTGGATTCAGATGGCGGTTGTCACGATGCTGTACAGCGCGATGTTAGTTCTGAATGTTTTTAAGGATTTTTATCCGGGTCCCATGATCAATATTGTGCTGATAGGAATTATTATTTTATGGAACCACCGTCCCCCGAAGAAAGAAAAGGACCTGGGGGTCGATTTAGAGACTGCTTTGAAATATTATGATCGCGATCACAAACCTGACAAAGAACCTCACTCAGAGGACGCTGTTTAAAAGTGTTAGTTTGAGCATTTTTCCACAGGAACGCATCGGGCTCACCGGACCGAATGGGGCCGGGAAAACGACCTTGTTTTCGATTATTCTTGGCGAGACGGAATCATCCGGGGGGGCCGTCCAGATGCAGAAGAACCTTAAAATCGGGCACCTCCCCCAGGAAGCCCGGTTTCATTCTGACCGGACGGTGCTGGAAGAAGTGACTTCCGGGGATATGTATATCCGCCAATTGCTTCAGGAAAAACGTTATTATGAAGAGACGAATAAAGCGGATCAGGCGCGTTATGGGGATATTTTGGAAGAACTGGAGCAGCTGGGTATTTATGAGATAGAGCATAAAGCCGAGGCGGTTTTATCCGGCCTGGGCTTTACCGTTCAGGATTTTCATAAACCGGTCGTCCAGCTCAGTGGCGGCTGGCAGATGCGCACGCTTTTGGCGAAACTGTTGGTTTATCAATATGACGTCTTGTTGCTGGACGAGCCGACAAATTACCTTGACCTGCCGGCCACCCTGTGGCTCAAAGATTTCCTGAAGGCTTATCCAGGGACGTTTATCCTGATTTCCCACGACAAGGTTTTTCTTAATGAAGTGACAAATTATACGATCGTCCTGGACGGCGGTACGTTGACCAAGGTCAAGGGGAATTATGAGGCCTATGAAATGCAGAAAGGGGTTAACCTCCGGAGTCTGGAGAAACGGCAGAAGGTGATTGAAAAAAGGAAACAGCAACTGGAGCACTTTGCGCAGCGGTTTCATGCCCAGCCAAACCGGGCGGCTGCCGTGAAAAACAAGAGAAAAATGATTGAACGGTTGGAGAATATAGAACTGCCTCCGGAGAAAAAAAGCATTAAGGATTTCGCTTTCCCCACGGTTCAGTCGAGCGGCTACTCGGTGATCCGTTGTGAGCATGTGGGCAAGGATTACGGTGAGAAAACAGTGTACCGGGACTTGAATTTTGAAATACTACGGAAACAGAAAGTATGCCTCGTCGGGCCCAACGGAGCCGGCAAATCCACCTTGTTAAAAATGTTGGCCGGGGTTTTCCCCCCGGACCGGGGGAAGATTATGCTGGGGCATCAGGTTCAGCGCGGTTATTTTTCCCAGACCCGGCTGGATGTCCTGAATTCCGGGCGATCTGTGCTCGATGAATTGGCCTCCGCCGCGGAAGGGACTTACCCGGCCACGCAAATGCGGACTCTGCTCGGGCTTTTTAACTTTCACGGAGAAGATGTTTTTAAGCCGGTCCAGGTGCTTTCCGGAGGGGAGAAAAGCCGGCTGATCCTGGCCAAACTGCTGATCCGTCCGCCTAATTTTATCCTTCTTGACGAACCGACCACGCATCTGGATATTGACGGGGTGGAAGCGCTGATCAAGGCGTTTCAACAGTATGAAGGGACTTTATGTTTCATCAGCCACGACCTTTTTTTTGTGGAACAGATCGCTGACTCGATCGTGGAGGTCAGCCAGGGGCAGATAAAAACTTATCCCGGGGGGTTGGGTTATTATCTGGACAAGAAGAAAGCGGGCGAAACTTTAATACAAAAGAGTGAGGCGAAGGCCTACCAGGAAAATCAGGCGGTTCAAGAGGAGAAAAAAAAGGCGAAGGGGGAAGAATATACTAAATTGAAAGAAGCCAGGCGCCTTCATCAGCAGGCCCTGAAGCGGATGAATGAGATTAAAAGCCAGATCAAAGAGCTGCACCAGCAAATGAAGGATTTGGAAAAAGAAAGCTATGTGAAGTCACGGCTGCTGGCCAATGCTTACGGGAAAGACCCGGAGCTTATAAAAGAGTGCGGACAACGGTTGAAACAGATCCCCAAAATATTAAGGGAACTGGAATCGGAGATAAAAAGGCTGACGGACGAGAAGGACAACATCAGTAAATGAGAACCTGGCACTGAGCAGAGGCCTTGGTGCCGGCGGGAGGGGATGATCATGGGAGCAAGAGCGATCCGAGGGGTTTTCCTTTTTTTTGTCGTGGGTCTGGTTTTGCCCGGGTGCGCTAAGCTGTCCCATTTGAGGGAGTTATTGACGCTGCAGGCTTATTCTGATAATAATGAGGAGAAAGCGCGGTTTATTGAAAACGCGGATCAGTGTTTCGAGGCGCTTGTTCAAGACCTTAACTCCGGACGGCTTACCCGGACCATGCGTCAGGAGGATATCCGCCGGGGTTACGGGGTACCGATTTATGACAAGATCATCACCGGGGAGGCTCGGACGCTGTGGATGTATCGCCGCCAGACTGATTATGCGGGAAAGGAAAAAGTGTATCTTTATTTCGATGAACAAGGGATGCTGATCCGATGGGAGGTCGAAACGTCGGGGCTTCCCGATCCGTCCTCCTGAGTCCGGGATATTTCCTCTTGTTGGGAGATGGATGCGATAATTTAACCGTCGGAGTATTCTTGATGGGACGATCATCAAAAAAACCACGCCAAAATAAACTGGACGCACGTAAGGTTTCTGCTGAGAAGCCCCAGGCACCCAAAAAAGACCGGGATTGGACTTTTGAAGACATCTTGCGGTCTAAGACGCCTCGGCGTTAGAACCCCTTCGCCTGTCTTTGTGTCCCAGCCGTAAGGCTTCCTCGGCTTTCTAAAAAGAGCCGTACTAAAACGGTCTGTCTCCTGGAGGCTTTTTAAAAACAATCGTCCGTCGCAAAAAGTTTTTTAATTACTCAGAATTTCCGAGTGTCCCCGGATAAAGTCTTTTATTTCTTCCGGAAACGGGAGGAAAACATAGGACTGGCGCCCTGGGAGGGCGTCCGGGTTTGAAACCCGGGCGATACGGGTCTGAAACCGCAGGCGGCTTTCCGGGTTCCGCCGGGGGTTGGGTTCTGGAAAAAGGATGGTGACATCCGCGGGTTCATCAGGAGTAATGGAGGCGGGAATGGTGCAGGCCAGTCCAAGAAGGTTGATATTGTCTGTTTGGCATTCGATGTGTTCGTTGTTGATTTTAATGCGCAGGGGGATCCTCATCTGGAAGCGGCGGAATTGCCGCTTTTCAGAAAATGGGTCTGAATCCCGCCTGTGCTCGGACCGGGACAGGTACCATTGCTGGCCGTATTTTCTTATCCAATCCAGCGCGGCCGTAGCGAATCCGATTTCCCGGCCTTGTTTTTCGCTTTCTAGCCATTTATGTTTGTGGATTTCATGAATCGCCAAAGTGTCGTTAAGAAATGAATAATTACTTTCCATAAAATGTCTCCTTTGTTCTGGTGCAATTATATCAAAAAACCTTGCGGGCTCAAGAAAAAATATGAAAAAATTCCCCGGCTTCTCGACGTATGATTCCTTGTAGAGACGTATGCGCCAAAACAGACGAACCTTGTTTCTTGGGGGGCCGCCCCCTGGTGAAGGACGCACTTTGGGGACCATTGTTTTAGGATGAGTATCCTTTGTGTGCTTTACAAGTTCTGAAGAAATGTTTATAATAAACATTGTTTGCGGCATTTCATCTCAATAGAGAAGAGGAGGAGATACATGGGCCCGTTTGAAAGCGGAAATGTTCAGGATTTAATTTGGTATTTCGGGATAAAGATTTTTTTGGTTGTTTGGATTGTTTTTGTCCCGATCGCGATTACCAACCGGCTTGAAAAAATTATTCGATTGCTGGAAGAAAAAAAATAACGGGCCGGGAGTGCCCGGGAAGAGACCCGTCCGGGCTGCTTTTCCCCGGCGGGGCGAAGAATGTTTTTTGCTCTCCTGGGACCCCTGTGTTAAAATTCAAACCAATGCTGGATACTGTCGTTTATGGCAAAACACATTTGTATTACAATTGGTCATATCCGCATAACTGCTCAACTTAATGATTCCCGTACGGCGCAAAAAGTATGGGATAGCCTTCCGCTTTCGGCCAATGTCACCCGCTGGGGAAAAGAAATTTATTTTCCGATTCCGATTCAACACGATCTGGAGAAAAAATGCGTCCAGGATACTGTTGAAAAAGGGGATTTGGCGTTTTGGCCGGAAGGAAATTCTTTCTGCATATTCTTTGGCCCGACTCCTATCAGCGAGGATGGTGAAATCCGTCCGGCCAGCCCCGTGAACGTGATTGGGTATATCAACGGCGAATATGGCCGACTGACGGAAGTCGAGGACTTAAGCGAAATCAAAGTAGAACCATATCAATAATATTTTTGGAAGAGGTCCGCATGGATATCATTGGATGGCTGCTGGGACTGAGTGTTTTCTTCGCCGCTGGATTTTTCATCCTTTGGAAAGACTTTAAAGAAGCCCGAAAGCAATTCAAGGAGGATCTCCAGGGGCTCGAGCAGTCTACGGATAAGATCCGGACGGGAGTCCGGGAGGAGATCGCTCTTAACCGGGAGGAGGCGCTGCAGCAAGATCAGAGAATACGGAAGGAATTGAGGGATACTATTGATGCGTTTTCCCAGTCTGTGTTGTCCCGGATGACAGACGTGTCTGTCTTGCAGAAAAATCAGCTGGATATTTTTTCTCAACAGTTGTCGGTGCTCACGCAGATGAATGAGCAGAAATTCGAGAAGCTCCGAGCGGTTGTAGAAGAGCGTCTGCGGTATCTGCAGGATGAGAATAATCAGAAACTGGAGAAAATGCGGGAAACCGTGGATGAAAAATTGCACGCCACGCTGGAAAAACGGCTGGGCGATTCTTTCCAGATTGTCAGTGACCGGTTGGAGAAAGTTCATCAGGGGCTCGGCGAAATGCAGTCCCTTGCCGCCGGAGTCGGTGACCTGAAAAAAGTTCTGGCCAATGTTAAGACCCGCGGGACATGGGGAGAAGTGCAGCTCGGGAATCTCCTGGAGCAGATGATGTCCTTGGATCAGTATGAAAAGAATGTGGTGACCAAAACCGGGAGCCGTGACCCCGTCGAATTCGCCATTAAGCTTCCCGGGGGGCAAGACGGACGGCCGGTTTATCTCCCTATAGACGCCAAGTTCCCCTTGGAAGATTATGAACGTCTTCAGGAGGCGCAGGATAAGGGGGATGGTTCCGGCATGGCCGAGGCTTCTAAGGCGCTGGAAAACCGGATTAAGCTGGAGGCCAAAAATATCAGGGAGAAATATCTGGATCCTCCGCACACGACCGATTTTGGGATCATGTTTTTACCGACCGAGAGCCTTTATGCGGAGGTTTTGCGGCGTCCGGGATTTCTGGATTTGCTCCGCCGGGAAGCCCGCGTGATGGTGGCCGGCCCTACCACGATTGCGGCGCTTTTGAACAGCCTGCAGATGGGGTTTCGGACGTTAGCCGTCGAAAAACGGGCGAGTGAGGTGTGGAATTTGTTGGGTTTGGTTAAAAATGAATTCAGTAAGTTCGGCGGCATACTGGAAAAGACTCATAAAAAATTGCAGGAGGCCAGCAATACGATTGAAACGGCCGCTCA
The DNA here is from genome assembly GCA_964489065.1 of uncultured Planctomycetales bacterium. GTDB lineage: Bacteria > Omnitrophota > Gorgyraeia > Zapsychrales > JANLHA01 > JAGOJP01. The sequence goes on from CAZAXH010000002.1 coordinate 97,387, forward strand.
AAAATCCCGTACGATTGAGCGTAAACTGCAGCGGGTTCAGGAGATGCCCGGCAGTGGCGACGAACCGCAACTCGTATCTTCAGAAGAGGTCCATGTTAGTCTTGAGTGATTTTTTCCCTCCCGGGATACATGCAATCTTTTCGGACCGGCACAGCCGTTTCTCTCTTGCGCCGGGACAGCTATCCCTGACACCTGCCCAAGAGAAGGCGGCTGCAGCATATCTTTCTTTTCCTGACTCGGTTTTTATTTCTTTGCGCCAGGTGCACGGGAATCGGGTGTGCGTCTATGACCGCGGTGTCTCTGTTTGCCCTCCCCTGCTTGAGGCGGACGCCTGTTTGACGAAGTCAACCCGAAGCTGGATCGGCGTCAGAACCGCCGATTGCCTGCCTGTATTTTTATGCGATCCTCAGAATCGGTGTGTTGGAATCGTGCATGCGGGCTGGCGCGGGACGAAGAGTGCCATTGTGCAGGAAGCCGTAGCCCGTATGCGCGAGGTGTTTGGTTCGAACCCCGCGGAGTTGACTGCGGTTTTTGGACCTTGTATACGGCCTTGCTGTTATACGGTGGGGCCGGAGTTTTGTGGTTTTTTCCCGGAAGGTATTCTGCGTTGGGGGCAGCGGATTGCCTTTGATCTTGCTGGGGCGAATATCAGGCAGCTTCTTCAGAGTGGGGTAAGGGAGTCCCGCCTGCATGACTGCCGGGTATGCACCTGCTGTGACGCCCGTTTTTTTTCTTACCGCAGGGAAGGGGAAGAGTGCGGGCGGAACCTCGCGCTGATGGTTATAGAGGATTAGGATATTCGTTGAATTTTGAGTCAAGAGGGCTATAATAAAATCTTTATCCACCTTCGCGGGAGGGTATGACATGCTCACAGAGGAATGCAAGACGTTAACCGGGGCTTCTTTCTCGGGAGATGTCTGTAGGCGTCTTGAGAAGTCAGTCCGTTTTGTAAAGTGAATTGTTCGTGAGTCCCACGCCCACGGGCGTGGGACTTCTTGATCGGGGGGAGGGAATGCAAGGCATTCAATATATCGTTGTCTTTGTCACGGTGCCTAGCCAGGAAGAAGCGCAGGCCCTGGGTCGCGTATTACTGGAAAAAAAGCTGGTTGCCTGTGTTAATGTTGTTCCCAGCGTGGATTCTTTTTTCTGGTGGGAAGGAAAAATTGATCGCGCCGGTGAGTGCCTGTTGATCTTGAAAACCCGTTATTCTGTTTTTCAGGCTTTAACAGAGGTGGTCAAAGCACAACATAGTTATAGTGTCCCGGAAATAATCGCGTTGCCGGTCATAGCGGGCCAGAAAGATTATTTGGCCTGGATTGATGAAACCGTGCGAGCATAAGTGTGGGATAAGGGAGGAGATTATTTATGAGAATCATCGGACGTTTTGTTATCGTTCTGCTGGTCATCTTTTTGGCCATTAACGGGTCTTATGCTATGGGGCAGTTTTTCTTTTTTGAGAACCCTTTGATTGGCCAGAAGGCCCCGGATTTTACCCTCAATTCTATTTATCAAAAGAATTTGAATTTGACCACGTTCCGCGACGGTAAACCGGTGATTATTTTCTTCTGGGCGACTTGGTGCCCGCATTGCCGGGTGCAGTTGGATGCGCTTCACACCAGCCAGGAGGCTTTGGCGGCCAAAGGAGTTCAGGTCGCCCTGGTCGACCTGGGGGAGAGCGCTCCCCTTGTCCAGTCTTATATGTCCAATAATCATATGGCCATGGATGTTTTTTTGGATGAAGACGGGTCCGTGTCGGAGGTCTATGGGGTCATTGGTATCCCAACATTTATTTTCGTGAACGCCGAAGGGATTATCCGCGCGGTTGAAAATGAAATCCCCGACGATTATGAGCAGATTCTTTTTTCCTCCGGAGCTTCAACCTCGGTGGACAGTTTTTAGATCCAGACCGAGGCGTTGGGGGCAAAGGTGTGTTTCGGTTTAATTCGCCGTGTCCGTCCGGTAGATTTCGGATGTGTGATCTTCCAGATTGGCCTTTACTCTCATCCGGGCCAGGAATTCTTCAAAAGCTTTCGCCTTCTTTTCTTGCAGGATTTCCTGTAAATAAGGGGTCTTTTCTTTTTTATATTTTTCCATATCCACAGGAATATAGGAATCCAGCATCAGGAAACAGAATCCTTTTTCCACTTCGACCGGATCGCTGACTTCGGAATTGTTTTTAAGCGCAAAAGCGGCTTCCTGAAAATTGCGGGACAGGCCGACATTGGGTAAATACTCGCCTCTTTGAAAAACCGGAGTCTGGAACACGGGCAGGCCGAAATTTTCGGCAATGGTTTTGAATCCCGGATTTCCGGCTTGGCTGAGGGTTTCCCGGGTTTGTCCGACAAATTTGTCGGCTCTGGCCTTGGCGATTTTTTTTGCTTCCGCCCGGGTCCAGGCAATTTTAACGTCATTTTGAACCGCCGGATACTCGGGAATCGTGGACTCTCGGCGATCTTTGATTTGAAGAACTTGATAGCCGCTGGGCGTCTCGACCGGGCCTAAAATCTGGCCTTTCGGCAGTTCGAAGAGCTGCTGGATCAGGGGGAAGGACCAGCCCAGGGATAAGTTGGGTTTCTCCAGGCTGAAGAGTCCGCTTTCTCCGATATTTTTTTGGTTTTCAAGGGCCACGGTTTCGAAACTTTTGTTGTCAATCAGAATCGCATCGGCCAGGTCCTGGGCGGCCTGCCAGGCCGTTTCTTTGTCGGCATCGCTCACGGCGTTGTTCGGCTCGGTCAAGGGGGACTCCGGTGCTGGCGTCCCGGCCGCCTCAGGATTCTCCGGGACTTCCCCGTTGTTTTCGGGAGGTGTTTCTTTGACTTCTCCTTCGGATTCGCTGGCCGGCGGGTTAAGCGGGAAATCAACCTGGATGAACGCTACATTGATCATCGGAGGGAGCATGAATTCTTCTTTGTGGCTCAGATAATAATTCTTGGCCTGGACTTCGTCAAAAGGGATTTCGGATAAATACTGATCGGTGGCAACCAGCCCGTAAGTGACCTGGACTTTTTCGTTGTGTTGGGTGTAGATTTTTAATACCTCTTCCTCCGGGACGGTGATATTCTCGGTTTGCTTTTCGAACAGTTTGGCGATTTTAAGGGAATCACGCATGCCTTCTTCAAAGTCCCGCGGCTGGATATGGAAGGCGTTTTTGAGGATTTGAGTGTAGAGCGACTGGTTAAAAACCCCGTTCTTCAGGAAGAAGGGATAGCTTTGGATCGTTGAGACGATCATTTCGTCTGTCACTTTGATATGCTGCCGGTCGGCTTCATACAGCAGAATCAGACGGTCCCAGGTTTGGGCGAAGATATTTATAAAATCGGCGATTTTTTTATATTCCGACCCGTATTGCAACCGAAGTTGGAGATCGGTTTGGGTCCGGTTGAAATCGTATTCCTGTATTGAAATTTTTTTGCCGAAAATTTTCCCGGCGTAAGTGGCTTTGGAGGAGTCCCGGAACAGGAAAGACTGCCCGAAAAAGCCGAAAGATATAATGATGATAACGGCCAGCGCCCATAATGTCTTTTTCATGAAACCTTTGTGACGAATGACCTTTAACATAGGGTCTCCTTATTTTTTAGGGATATTGAATTTGGTGAGAAAACTGTTTTAAAAACGTCAGAAAACGCATTATATCTATTTCCCAACTTTTTGACAAGGGAATTCCTTATAAGAGTACAGAAAATTGCTTTACTTTTAAAATACCTAAGGTTATAATACCCCCTGTTTCAGCCAACTCTTTTCTGTTTTCCGGCGTCTGGGGGCGGGAGGGGAGATAAGGAATGATATGGAAAAGTTAAAATTAGGTCTTCCGAAAGGGAGTTTGCAGGAAGCCACAATCAAGGTGTTCGAGCGGGCCGGGTTTCGGATTTACATGTCGGACCGTTCTTATTTCCCGATTATTGACGACGATGCCATTGAGCCCGTTTTGCTGCGGGCTCAGGAGATGTCCCGCTATGTTGAAGAAGGTGTTTTGGACTGCGGTATCACCGGGGCGGACTGGGTTTTGGAGAACGAGTCTAAAGTTAAGGCGTTGGCTGATTTGGTTTACGCCAAGCAATCGTCGGTGAAGGTACGCTGGGTTTTGGCTGTCCCCGAGCACTCGAAGATTAAATCGGTTGAGGATCTGCAAGGGATGCGGATCGCGACGGAACTGGTGAACGTGACCAAAACGTATTTAAAAGCGCATAAGGTTAAAGCCGAGGTGGAGTTTAGCTGGGGCGCGACCGAGGCCAAAGTGGCGGCGGGGTTGGTGGATGCGGTTGTGGAATTGACCGAGACGGGAACCAGCCTGAGGGCGAACAAGCTGCGGATTGTGACGACGATTTGTGAGTCCACGACCCAGTTTATCGCCAATCGCGAGAGTTTGCGGGATCCTTGGAAGAAACAGAAGATGGAACAGATTGTGATGCTTTTAAAAGGAGCCATTGACGCCAACGGCATGGTGGGGTTAAAATTAAATGTGCATAGAAAAGATTTGGATAAAGTTTTAGCCCGGCTATCTTCTCTAAAACAGCCTACGATTTCGCATCTGCGTGATGAAGAGTGGCTGGCGGTGGAAACCGTGATTCATGAAGGAAAGGTGCGGACGATTATCCCCGAGCTTAAGATGGCTGGCGCACAGGGGATCATCGAGTATTCTTTAAACAAAATCATTCTTTAAAATTATCAAAGGTTGGACTTATGCCTTGCGGAAAAAAACGGAAACGCAGAAAAATAACGACTCATAAAAGAAAAAAACAAAGAAAGTCTTTGCGGCATCTTAAAAAACGTGACTGGGCGTAATTTTAAGCCATGCGGGTATTAAGAAACAAGTTGCTTCCTCTGTGGATCATTGTCTTCGGAAGTTTACTTTGCCTGAATCCAGTGGCCGTTGCGGGGGAAGAAAGCGACCAGGATGCGAAGGCTAAAGGGATTGCCCATTATATCATGGCCTTGGTCTATGATTTGCAGGGGATGACGGACAAGGCCATCGATTCTTATAAGACGTCCGCGGAATATTGCGGGCATGCGGACGTGTATTTGCGGTTAGGGGCTGATTATGCTAGGCTCGGAAAGCTGCCCGAATCTATCAGCGCCCTGCAGAAAGTTCTGAACTATGACGAAAAGAATATTCAGGCGCGTTATTTGTTAGCGCTGATTTATTCTAGCCAGAAAGATTTTGACCTGGCTGCCAAAGAGTACGAATTGATCCTGACGTCTTTCTCCGAAACGGATCCCAACAATATCGAAGTTTATATTTCTCTCGGACAGTTGTATTATTCGCAAAAAGAATACCGTAAAGCGATTTTACAGTACGAGCTTGTTTTGCAGTTATCCCCCAAGAACGCGGATGTCCTGTTTCTCCTCGGTACACTGCATCTCGAATTGGGGGATCGTCCTATGGCCATGGATTATTTCCTGCGCGCCCTCAAAGTGGACCCGGAACATGACGGAAGTTTAAATTCTTTGGGGTATCTGTACGCTGAAGATGGGGTGCAACTGAAAGAGGCCGAGGACATGGTGAGCCGGGCCATTAAACTGGATCCTGAAAATGGTGCCTACTGGGACAGCTTAGGGTGGATTTATTACAAGCAAGGAGAATATCAAAAAGCCCTGTCCACGTTCGAAGCCGCTGACAGTTATTTAAAAGACCCGGTGATCTATGAGCATATGGGGGATGCGTATTACATGTTGAAACAGTATGAAGAGGCGAAGAAGTATTGGAGTTTTTCATTAGATATGCTTCCTGATCAGCAGCGTGTTATCCAGAAGATCGAGAAGCTAAATTGAGTTTCTTGACATCATGGACGTTCGGTAGTCAGCGTTTGTTAGGTGGTATGGTATGAAATCTGTTACTTTGCGTTCTCCCGCCAAATTGAACCTGTCTTTAAAAGTCCTTCGTAAACGGGCGGATGGTTATCACGACTTAGAGACCCTTTTTGAAAGAATCAGCCTGTGCGATGCGATCACGTTTAAGGTGACCTCAGACGGAATGATTCGTATCCGTTGCTCCCATCCCCATGTACCCTGTGGACCCAAGAATTTGATCTTTCGCACAGCCGTTTTGCTGAAGGAAAAATTCGGGGTCAAGTCCGGGGTAGAGGTGTTTTTGGACAAGCGGATTCCGGTTGCGGCCGGATTGGCCGGGGGATCCAGCAATGCGGCGACGGCTTTAAAAGGTTTAAATAGGCTTTGGGAGCTCAGGCTGTCCTTGGCGGAAATGGTGGATTTGGCCAAAAAAGTGGGCAGCGATGTCCCGTTTTTCCTGCATGACTGTAGTTGGGCCATGGGATTAAGCCGCGGAGACGAGATCCGCCGGCTGGATTTAAAGACAAAATTATGGCACATTTTGGTGGTCCCCCGTCTTAAAATGTATAGCTCAGAAGTGTTTGCGAACCTTAATTTGCAGTTGACAAAGCCGGGGGATGATGTTAATATTCTAATTCGCTATTTAAAGGATAAGAATATTATTAGAGTAGGCAGCTTGTTATGTAACGATCTGGAAAGCAGTATTTTAGAGCTCCGTTCCTCTCTGCGTGGCATTAGGGAACGACTATTATTATATAAAGAGGTGACCGGGGCGTCGTTTTCTGGAAGTGGCCCGGCCGTATTTGGAATAACCCAAAGCCAGCAGCAGGCAGAAAAACTCCAAGCATTGTTGTCGAAAAGATACAGCCAGGTGTATGCCGTAAGAACTCTTTGACAGGAGGTTAGCATCATGGAAATCACAGAAATTCGCGTATTTTTGAAAGAGGGACAGGACAAAAAGTTGAAGGCTTATACAACCGTTACTTTCGATGATGTTTTCGTTGTCCGGAACATAAAAGTGATTGAAGGGGCTAATGGCTTGTTTATTGCCATGCCTTCCCGGAAAGTGAAGAGTCCGTGTTCTAAATGTTCTTTTAAAAATGAGGTCGGAAGCCGATATTGCAATCATTGCGGGGCACAGGTTTCTCCCCAGGCGAAAGACGATGCTGCACGTGATGCGAAGACAGAGCATCGTGATATTGCCCACCCTGTCACACAGAAGTTTCGTGAATACCTGCAGAGCCGGATTTTAGAAGCGTATAAACAGGAAGTGGAAAACCCTTCCTCTTCCACGATGGATGATGCGGATGTTTAAGCTGGAGCTGCTTTTTTAGATCATCATTGAGGATTTTTATTGCCCGGTGGTGTAATTGGCAACACACGAGAATTTGGATCTCGTTTTCCTGGTTCGAGTCCAGGCTGGGCAGCCATTTCCCCGGGGGCGGTTATACGGCTGTTCAAAGGAGTCTGCCGGAGTCATAAGACAGAAATGATATTCGTTTTTCATGGACCATGTTACGACGATAATTCTTGCAGCAGGTAAAGGGACGCGGATGAAATCCCGGGTTCCTAAAGTTTTACACGCACTATGCGGTAAGCCGATCATTCAGCATGTCTTGGAAGCGGTTCATGCGGTTGGTTCTTTGAAAACCTATGTTGTTCTGGGCCACCAAAGCGGCCAGGTGAGAGAAGCCTTGGGGCCAGACGTCACAACCTATGAGCAGAAGGACCTGTTAGGGACAGCGGATGCTGTCCGCCAGGGAGAGCGTTTCTTCCGGGATTATGCGGGAGATATTCTGATCCTTTGCGGGGACACGCCGCTGTTGCGAAAAGAAACAATCCGGTCTGTTATCCGGCGGCATAAGCATACGGGGGCGGCCTGCACGTTTTTAACCGCATTCTTGGAAAATAGTCATGGCTATGGACGGGTGATTCGTCATGGTTCCGGGAAAGCGGTCGCTATCCGGGAAGAGAAAGATGCCACTTTGGAGGAAAAGAAAATCCGGGAAATTAATGTGGGCGTGTACTGTGTGCAGAAAGAAGCCCTGTTCTCCGCCCTCCGGGATGTTCCCTTAAACGCGAAAAAGAAGGAATATTATTTGACTGATATGGTGTCGATTTTGGCCCAAAGAGGCGCTAAAATTGAAACCGTGGAAACGCCGGACGCCATGGAGGGGGTGGGGATTAATTCCCGGGAAGACCTGGCTGTCGCTGAACGGGTTTTGAGATTTCGGGTTTTGAGGAAACTGATGCTCTCGGGGGTGACAATTGTTGACCCTGCTACCACGTATATTGACGGGAAGGTCCGGATCGGGCAGGATACGATTATCCATCCCTGCACGGTGATTGAGACAAACGTGACGATCGGCGAACAGTGTGTCATCGGCCCGTTTGCGAGGATCCGGCCCGGCAGCAGAATCGGGAACCGGGTTCAGATCGGTAATTTTGCCGAGGTGTCGCGTAGTGTGATGGGAGAGCATTGTTTTATGAAACATTTCAGTTTTTTGGGTGATGCCAGGCTCGGCGCGGATGTTAATATCGGCGCCGGAGTGGTGACAGCGAATTACGACGGAAAGAAAAAAAATCAGACCCGGGTCGGCGCCCGGGCTTTTGTGGGTTCGGACTCTATTTTGGTGGCGCCGGTTGAAATCGGCCCGGACGCTATGACCGGAGCCGGGTGTGTCGTCACGCGGGGAACCAAAGTTCCTCCGGGGAACGTTATTGTCGGCGTCCCTGGCCGGATCCGGAAGAAGAAGGAATAAACATCAGCTTTTCAAGAGGAGAGGAGAAGGGTATGAACGGCAGCATGGCGGTCTTTAGCGGTAATGCCAACCCCGATTTGGCTCAGGGGATATGCAAATGTCTGCAAGTGCCGCTTGCGGATGTGCTGGTCGGACGATTCAGCGAAGGTGAAATTCATGTCCGGCTGAAAGACAATGTCCGGGGAAAAGATGTTTTTATCATTCAGCCGACATGCCCTCCCGTGAATGACAATTTGATGGAACTGCTGGTCATGATGGATGCTGCCCGCCGGGCTTCAGCCAGACGGATCACCGCGGTTATGCCGTATTACGGATATGCCCGGCAGGACCGCAAGGATCAGCCGCGCGTTCCGATTACGGCGAAACTGGTCGCGAATCTGATTACAGCCGCCGGTGCGAGCCGTATCCTGACGATGGACTTGCACGCCAGCCAGATCCAAGGCTTCTTTGATATCCCTGTGGATCACTTATACGCGATTAATACGCTGTGCGATTATGTTGACAAAAAGATTCCTTCCTCTAAGCTGGTGGTCGTGTCCCCGGATGTCGGGAGCCTGAAAATGGCCCGCGCCTATGCCAAAAAACTCAATGCTGGGCTGGCGGTGATTGACAAGCGGCGGACGAGTCCGGAAACGACGGAAGTGATGCATATTCTTGGTTCGGTCAAGGGGAAGGTTGCGATTATTGTCGATGACATAGTCGCGACGGGAGGGTCCCTGGTTCAGGCGGCGGAAGGGTTGCAGAAAAAAGGCGTTACGTCCGTGTGCGCGGCGGTCAGTCATGGCGTTTTGTCCGGCGACGCTTTGGAGAAGATCAGAAAATGCGATGTGCTGAAAGAGGTGATGATTACGGATAGTATCCCGTTTCAAAAGCGGGCGGCAAATTCAAAAATTAAAGTCATTTCGATCGCCCCGTTATTGGCGGAGGCGATTCACCGGATTCATAATGAGAACTCGGTGAGTTGTTTGTTTGAACATACCCGGCATTGACCAGGGGCATTAATCAAAAAGAAAAGGCAGGTCGATAAACATGGAAGAAATTAAATTGGATGTGCAATCACGCAAGGAAATCGGAGGACAACGTATAAAACAGGTCCGGCGCAATGGTTTTGTCCCGGCGATCATCTACGGGAAAGAGGCGGAGCCGGTGGCGGTGAAGTTGGAGAAAAAAGCCTTTGAGAGAATAAGACGGGCTCATATGGGAGAGAGCGTTGTCTATCACCTGAATATTTTTGAAGGTGAAACCCGTTTAAGCGATTGTTCGGCGATTGTTAAAGAAGAGCAGCATAATCCGGTGACGGATGAAATTATGCATGTGGATTTTAATGTTATTTCCCTGACCCAGGAAATTGAAGTTAAGGTGGGGTTGGTCATGAAGGGCGACGCCCCCGGGGTCAAGAAGTCTCGGGGCTCTCTCGAACATCACATGTGGGATTTGGAAGTGATTTGTCTGCCGATGAATATCCCGCAGCATATAGACGTGGATATCTCCTCTTTGGAGATTGGGGATAGTATTTACGTCAAAGATATTGTGTTGCCGGAGGGGGTCAAGACTAAAGAGGACCTGGAAGCGGTTGTGTGCACGGTGATCCCTCCGATGCGCGAAGAGGAGCCGGGGGCGGCCGCGGAGGGGCCGACCGAGCCGGAAGTGATTAAGGAAAAGAAAGCGGAGGCTCCTGAAGCCAAAGATAAGGATTCTGATAAAAAATGATCATAGCGGGCTTATTGCCCGTTGGTGGTCATGGATTTTTTGCTAAAAAAGGCCGAGCCTGAAGGAAAGCGCCGGCTTGACCGCGGGTGTGAGGATTGACGGAGAAGTGTCTCATTGTGGGGTTGGGGAATCCAGGATTGCAGTATGCTCGGACCAGGCATAATCTCGGGTTTATGGTGATTGAATCCTTGTCCCGGAAATACATGGTGCGCCTGAAAGCCAGCCGTGTGTGCCGGGGGCTGGTGGCGGAAGGGTCCATTCTGGATCGTGCGTGTTTTTTGCTGTTGCCTTTGACATATATGAATCAGTCGGGAATCGCTGTCCGCGATTTAGCGTCCTATCAAAAAGTTCCGCTGGACGGCATCTTTGTGGTGTGTGATGATTTTACTCTGCCTTTCGGGCAATGCCGGGTGCGCCCGCAGGGGAGTGACGGGGGGCATAATGGCTTGGCGTCGGTTATCAGTGCCCTGAACACCGATACTTTTGCCCGGTTAAGAATGGGCGTAGGGGCTCCGCCGCCGGGTCGGGATCCTGCGGAATATGTCCTGGCGGGCTTTGAGAAACAAGAACAGGAGCAACTAGACGATTTTATCGATTGGGGGGTCGAGTGTTGTCAATTGTGGTTGAAGGAAGATATAGGAAAGGTTATGACTCAAATTAACAAAAGGAAGGAAAATGGATAAATACGAATTGGTGGGAATTGTTGATGCGACTCTCCTGCAGGAAGAGAAAGAGAAAATCAACAAAGAGGTTTGCGATACGATTGTGAAATGTGGCGGGCAAGTCATTAACAGTCAAGTGTGGCTGGATAAACAAAAATTTTTTTTCCGGATGAAAAAGCGCACGGAGGGGACGTATTATCTGATTAATTTCGAAAGTCCGAAATCCGCAATCGCTAATTTGCGGCAGATTTTAAGAATCAACGAGAATCTTTTGCGCTTTCTGATCGTTAAGATTTAACGCCAGGGGCACAGGACCGGGGCCAATTAATTATTACAGAAGCTCAATGTTAAAACTTTATTGTTGAGGAGGGAGAAATGGCGAATTTGAACAAGGTCTTCTTAATCGGAAACTTAACTCGAGATCCGGAATTAAGGTATACCCCTGCAGGCGTCGCCGTGGCCAACCTGGGAGTCGCCGTGAACCGGCGTTTCCGTGATAAGTCAGGGGAGCTGAAAGAAGATGTTTGTTTCTTAACCGTCACTGTTTGGGACAAGCAGGCGGAAGCCTGCTGTCAGTACCTGCAGAAGGGAAGCCCGATCTTTGTGGAAGGTGTTCTGCAGTCGCGGTCCTGGGAAACGACCGATGGACAGAAGCGCAGCACGATCGACGTCAGGGCTGAGCGGGTGCAGTTTTTGGGAAAATTTTCCCCCGAGAATAAGATCGAAGGCGAAGGCGGGGTGTCGGATCGTGGCGTTCAAGGGCTCGCCGCTTCCGCCACCACATCCTTTGATGAGGCCATCAGCCCTGAAGATGTCGCTTGGGATGAATAGGCATTTTTGTGCGAGGTGAATCAGCCCGGCGGGGATTACAGCCCGGCGCGTGTGATGAAGATGAAGAAAGAAAACAGCAGGTTATTAAGGGAGGTTAAAATTGAAGCGAAGAATGATGAGGATGGGTCCTAAGCGGATCGCTAAGAAGAGGACGTCGAAATATGTTTTGCCGAAGGATATCAAGATTGATTACAAGAATATCCCGTTGCTGCAAAGATTTTTGACTGACAGAGGCAAGTTGCTGTCGAGACGTATTACCGGGATTACCGGGAAAGAACAGCGTGATCTGACCACTGCGATCAAGCGGGCCCGGTATCTGGGGGTGCTTTCGGTCGGCAGTTCCAAAAAACGATAAGCAGACAATTCTCCGGGATTGTGAGGGGCAGAAGGAGTCATTTTAAACGAAGAGAGGGATGATCTATGGAAGTTATTTTATGTCAAAATGTGCATAAGCTCGGGAAAGTGGGGGATGTCGTTAAAGTCAAGGACGGTTATGCCCGTAATTTTTTAATTCCGCAAAAAAAGGCCTATCTGGCCACTCCCGGGAATTTAAAAAGAATAGAAAAACAGCGGGCGAAAGAAGCCGCTGAAAATGAGCGCGCTTTGAAGGAAGCCCAGGACTTGGCGGAAAAGCTGGGTAAGGTGTCTTGCACTGTGACGGTGGAGGTCAACGATCTGGATAAACTGTACGGCTCAGTCACGGAAGTTGATATCGTCCGTGCACTGGAAGTGGAAGGCTTTACTATTGACAAAAAAACCGTCATTATCGACAGCCCTATCGAAGATCTTGGTATTTTTGAGGTGGGTGTGAAACTGCACCCGCAGGTGATCGCGAAGATACGCGTATGGGTAGCCAAGAAATAATGATCCCCCCTCAGAATATTGAGGCGGAGCGCTCGGTCTTGGGGGCGATGATGATCGACGATGAGGCCATCGGGACAGCTTTGGAAATCCTTGATGTGGCCTGGTTTTACGAGAACTCCCACAGCCAGATTTATTCTGCCATCCTGGATCTTTATAATAACCGTAAGAATGTTGATCTTGTTACTCTCTCCGATAAGCTGAAAAGCGACGGCATTATCGATCTGGTCGGGGGTATTCCATACCTTTCGATGCTGATTGACCTTGTCCCCACGGCCGCCCATATCGAACATTATGCGCAGATTGTCAAAGAAAAAGGGATCCTGCGCAAGCTGATTAAGAACGCGACACAGATCGTGAACATAAGTTACGAAGCCAAGGGAGACGTTGCCGAGATTGTGGACACGGCCGAGCGGCTGGTTTTTGAAATTTCGGATCTTAAACACCGGCAGCAGTCTGTTCATATCAAAGAACTCGTGAAAGCGAGTATCGAGAAGATAGACAGCCTGTATCAGCGTAAGGAGCATGTTACAGGGTTAGCGACCGGGTTTGAGGAATTCGACCGCATGACATCCGGTCTGCAGCCGGCGGACTTGATCGTGGTGGCCGGCCGCCCATCCATGGGGAAAAGCGCCTTTGCCGCGACGATCATGGAGCATGTCGGGGTCGAACAGAAGAGAGGGATGGCGTTTTTTAGCTTGGAAATGTCCAAGGAACAACTGGTGCAGAGGATGCTTTGTTCTTTGGCCAGGGTGGATGCGCATAAGGTCCGTTCCGGCTTTCTGTCCCCGTCCGACTGGCCGAAATTAACGTCGGCCGCAGGCAAACTTTCCGGCTCGAAGATTTTTATCGATGACACACCCGCTATTTCCGCTCTGGAACTGCGGGCCAAAGCGCGGAGGCTGAAATCTCATCATGATATTCAGCTGATTGTTGTTGATTATCTGCAACTCATGCGGGGGGTTGTTAAGACGGAGAGCCGTCAGCAGGAAATTTCGGAAATTTCCCGTTCGATTAAAGCTTTGGCCCGGGAATTGGGAGTGCCTATTATAGCCCTGAGTCAGTTGTCGCGGGCTGTGGAGAGCCGCCAGGACCATCGTCCCCAACTGTCTGATTTGCGGGAGTCCGGGGCCATTGAGCAGGATGCGGATCTCGTGTGTCTTTTGATGCGGGAGGAATATTATAATCCAACAGAGGAGAATAAAGGAGTTGCCGAGGTCATTATTGCTAAACAACGGAATGGGCCGGTTGGGACTATTAAGCTTTCTTTTATCAAAGAATACATGAGATTCGAAAATCTTGCACATGTTGATTGACACGCCCCAGCTTAACTTCTATAATCAAGGGCATGTATAAAATATATTTAATAGTATTCTTATTCATTTCTTTTTTATTTTATAGTTACATCCCCGGAATACAAGCCTTCGCCGACGAAACGGCTGAGGTTTTGAATAAAACCCCAGAGTCCAGCCCTGCCCCGGCATCTCTTTCCCCGAGTGATAAAAAACTTATTAAGGGAATTGAAGTTAAGGGGAACAAGACAATTACGACCTCGGCGATTTTGTTCAAGATTAAGTCCCGGGTGGATCAGGAGTATAGTCAGCATGTTATCAGCGATGATTTGAAGCGGCTGTATAACACCGGTTATTTTTCCGATGTCAGCGTGGACCGCGAAGAATTTCAGGACGGCTTTAAGGTCATTTTTTCCGTTCAGGAAAAGCCGATTATTGATAAGATCTCTTTTTCCCGGTTGAAATATATCCGGCCTAAAGCCCTGTTAAAGAAAATGCGTACCCGGAAAGGGGAATTTTTAGACCGTAAAACCCTGAATGACGATATCCGGACGATTGAAGAGCTTTACACGAAGAAAGGCCTGACACAGGTTTCGGTGACCACGGAAACCAAACTGGATGATATGACGAATAAAGTTTCTTTGCATATCATTATCAAGGAAGGGACGCGGGTCAAGATAAAAAACATACTGGTGCAAGGTAATTATTACGTTCCAGATAAAAGAATTTTAAAGATTATCAAGTCCCGCCGGGCATGGCTTTTTAATTCCGGGTATTTGAAAGAGGAGGTCCTGACCGAGGATTTGGAACGGATCAAGGCTTTTTATGAGAAAGAGGGTTACATTGACGCGGCGGCCCGTTTTGACCTTGTCAAGATTGACGATTCCCGGGTGGCGGTGAAGATTGATGTTGCAGAGGGGAAGAGGTATTTTATCGAGAACATTATTTTTACCGGAAATAAACTGTTTACGTCCGAAGAACTGTTGGCGGCCATGACGGAAATCCACGACGGCGGTGTTTTCAGCCGGGAACGCTTATCGAACGATTTGTCCAATATCCGGGTTAAATATTTTGATGAGGGGTACATTTTCGCCAACGTGAAAGAGTCTTCATCCATGAACCCGGTTTCGGGCAAAGTGGAACTCCGGCTGGACGTGACGGAGGGCTCGCTGGCTTACGTCAATGAAATCAGGATTGAAGGAAATGACCGGACGAGGGATATCGTGATCCGCAGGGAACTGCGCCTTTTGCCTGGTGAAAAATTTGATGGAGCCAAGCTGCGCCGCAGCAAGCAGCGGCTGACGAATTTGGGATATTTTGAGGAAGTGAACTATGACATCGCGGACACGTCGGTGCCGGATCAGAAAGACCTTGTCGTTCAGGTGAAGGAAGCCAAAACTGGTTCGTTGAGTTTCGGGGGCGGTTATAGCACGGTGGATCAGTTTATAGGATTTGTCGAACTGGAACAGAAAAATTTTGATTTTACAAATTGGCCGACATTCACCGGCGGAGGCCAAAATCTCTCTTTGCGGGCGGAGACGGGGTCTACGAGGAATAATACGCAGCTTAGTTTTACGGAACCCTGGCTTTTTGATCACCCGATTTCGGCGGGATTTGACGCCTATCGGTCGGAACGCGACCGGGAAAGCGATGTGGGGTATGCTTACGACGAAAAGCGGATTGGGGGGGATGTCCGGTTCGGCAAACAGTTTACGGAATACGTGTCCGGCAATATCAGTTACAAAAGGGAAAAGATCACCATTGACAATTTCGCTGACGGCGTTTCCAGCGATCTTCTTGCCGAAGAGGGGGACAACACCATCAGCAGCATCGGCGTCATGGTCGCCCAGGATAAAAGAGACAATGTATTCAGCCCGTCCCGGGGGCTTTACCTTAGCCAGGCTGCGGATGTCGCCGGAGGGATACTGGGGGGGACCAAAGATTTTTATCGTTTTACAAGCCGGGTGAGTTATTATGTCCCGCTGAAATTTAATTCAGTGCTTGAATGGCGGCTCAGGGCCGGGATGGTGGAGGCGTATGGCGATTCCGGGGGGGTGCCGATTTTTGAAAGGTTTTATGCGGGTGGCGCGCGGACCATCCGCGGATATGATGAACGTAAAGTCGGGCCTATTGATGCCGTCACGGATGATCCTATCGGAGGGCAGAGCATGCTGGTCGGCAACGTTGAATATTTGTTCCCGCTTGTCGATTTCCTGAAATTGGCCGTTTTTTATGATATCGGAAATGTCTGGCCCAAGGTGAAGGATTTCGCCTCCGGAGGATTTAAGGCCGGAGCCGGCATGGGGCTAAGGGTCAAAACACCGGTCGGGCCGATTAACCTGGATTATGGCTATCCTCTTAATTCAGAAGCGGGGGAGGAAGAACGTTCGGGGAAATTTTATTTTAGCGTCAGCAGGGGTTTTTAAACTTTAACGCGGATTCATTATTCGCATCTGGTCGCCGTGGGCATAAACTGACACGGCCCGGGAATTCAAAGGAGGAAAAGATGAGAAAATTGTCGTTTGTCATTTGTGCCGTTGCTTGTGCTCTGTTGCTTGCCATGCCGGTCCAAGCGCAGGTTATTGAAAGGAAAGTTGCCTTTATTGATTTAAGCAAGTTGTTTGACAGTTACGAAAAGACGAAGGAATATGATGCCGTGCTTGAGAAAGCCCATAAGGCTTACGAAACGACGCGGGAAGAAAAGTTGACCCAGATTCAGGAAGCGACCGGGAAATTGGCCTTGATGAAAGCGGAGGAGAAGGAAAATCTTCAGTCGGAGATAGATACGATGAAGAAGTCACTGATGGAGTTTGATCAGGCCCAGCGTACGGATTTGGCCAAACAGAGGGATGAAAAAATCCGGGAAATTCTTTTGGAGATTGAGAAAACAGTCAGCGATTTTGCCAAAAAGGAAAAATATGACCTTATTTTAAATGACCGTGTCCTGATTTATGGAAATGAAACGCTGAATATCACGGATCAGGTCCTGACCATTTTAAATGAAGCTTATAAAACCAAGGAATAAATCTTTTAAGGAGAGACAAGAGTCGGTATTTTTTAAATTGGGCGGCCAAACTTGTTGTCTTCTCGCGGGGACGGCTTGTCAAAGCGGCGTGAGGAGAGTGCGTGAGCAGAACAGTCAATGACATAGCAGAACATATACGCGGTAAAGTCCAGGGGGACGGGACGGTCGAGATTAAAAGTCTTTCGGGGATTAAGGAGGCTCAGCCCGGGGATATTACTTTTGTCGCGAATGCGAAATATTTTCCGCTTGTAGAAAAAACAAAGGCTTCCGCCATTATCTGTCCGGAACATTTTACCGCGGAAGGCAAAACCCTTATTCAGACGGAAAACCCTTCACTGGGTTTTGCCAAAGTCGTGTCGCTTTTTATGGAAGAGCCGCCCGTGCCTGCGCGGGGCGTGCATCCCACGGCCATGATTGGCCAGGATGTGGTTTTGGGAAAAGATGTCAGCATCGGCCCTTATGCCGTTATTGAAAGAGAGGCGCGTATCGGGGACCGGACGGTTATCGGGAGCCAGTGTTTTATCGGCTATCGTGCGTCTGTCGGGCAGGACAGCTTGATTTACCCGAATGTGTCTGTCCGGGAACGGGTCAGCCTTGGGAACCGTGTGATTGTTCATTGCGGAACGGTGATCGGGTCCGATGGCTTTGGGTTTATTAACATTGAAGGCCGGCATGAAAAGATTCCCCAGGTCGGCACTGTGGAAGTGTGCGATGATGTTGAGATCGGGGCTAATGTCACGATTGACCGGGCCCGGTTTGACAAGACAGTGATCGGGGCCGGGACTAAAATTGACAATTTGGTTCAGGTGGCCCACAATGTCCGGATCGGCGAACATTGTCTTATTGTCGCTCAGGTGGGGATATCCGGGAGTGATATTATTGAAGATCGTGTTATTTTGGCCGGACAGGCTGGCCTGGCCGGTCATTTAACGATTGGGGAAGGGGCTGTTGTCGCTGCTCAGGCCGGCGTGGTCAGTTCCATCCCTCCCGGGACAATGGTTTCTGGGTATCCGGCTAAGCCTCATCAAACAGCTAAACGGATTAATGCCTGTATTCAGCGTTTGCCGCTTTATATAAAAAAAATCAGTGAACTTCAGAAACAGGTCGAGGCATTGCAAACACAGTTGACTCAGTTGTCGCAAGAACTCAAAAACAACGAAAGATCCTGAGGATGATGCATAAACAAAAGACTATCAAGAAGGAGATTGTTCTTCAAGGGCGGGGGCTGCACACCGGGAACCCGGTCGCTGTCTGCCTGAAACCGGCGGAAAAAGACGCCGGGATCACATTCAGACGCGTGGACCTCCCCGGGCAGCCGTGTTTATCCCCGGCTTTGGAAAATGTTTTGGTTGATAACACTGTGCCGAGGTGCACGTCTTTGTGTAAAAATGATGTCGTGATCCACACGGTCGAACATTTTATGGCCGCGTTGTTCGGGTACGGGATTGATAATCTTGTTATCGAAATCGATAACAATGAGCTCCCCGGGCTTGATGGGAGCGGGAAAAATTTTTTGGAAGAGCTCCGGGCGGTCGGCATGGTGGAGCAGGACGCCTGCCGGGAATATATCGAGGTCCAGGAGCCGGTGAGCGTTTATAATAACGGGTCGTCCATCCTGATTGTCCCGGCCGATGAATTGAAAGTGTCTTATGCGCTTAATTATGATCATCCGCTTTTAAAGGCCCAGTTTTTCAGCAGTGTCGTCAATCCGGAGACCTTCGAAAAGGATATCGCTCCGTCCCGGACGTTTTGCCTGGAACAGGAGGCCTCTGAATTACAGGCGAACGGCCTGGGGAAAGGCGCGAATTACAATAACACTCTTGTCGTGGGAGAGCAGGGCGTGATTCAAAACACGGTGCGGTTCCCGGATGAATTTGCCCGCCATAAAGTGCTCGATCTTATTGGTGATTTGTATCTGCTGGGGAAGCCGATTAAAGGCCATGTCTTTGCCATGCGCAGCGGTCATGCGCTGAATGTCGAACTGCTGAAGAAGATCCACCGGCAGCATGCCAGCGTCACGACGCCCCCGAGGGACTTGTCGGGTTATAAGGCCGACGCCCCGGCCCATTTGGATATACAGGCAATTATGAATATCCTGCCTCACCGGTATCCTTTTTTGCTGGTTGACCGTATCGTGGAACTGGAAATAGGGAAACGGGCGGTTGGGCTGAAAAATGTGACCATTAATGATAATTTTTTCTCCGGGCATTTCCCAACCAGACCGGTGATGCCCGGGGTATTGATGATTGAAGCCATGGCCCAGGTTGGCGGGATTTTGATGATGACCAACGAGAGCCACCGCGGGAAAGTGGCCCTGTTTATGGCCACGGATAAGGTTAAGTTTCGCAGGCTCGTGAATCCCGGGGACCAGCTGCGGATGGAAGTGGACGTGCTCCGGGACCGTTCCCGCACGGCTGTCTTGAAGGGCGTCGCAAAAGTCGATGGGGAAGTGGCGGCGGAAGCGGAAATGGCTTTTTCTTTTTTGGATGCTCAATTTCTACATCAGGCGGTTCTTTAAACTTATAGACAGGTGTGTGTAATTATGGATCATACAAAAATACATAAAACGGCGATTATTCATCCTGATGCCCGAATTGGGGATGATGTTTCTGTCGGGCCGTACGCGGTTATCGGCCCGCAGGTGTCTGTGGGTGAGGGTTCGGTGATAGAATCGCATTGTATCCTGGCCGGCCGGACAACCATCGGGCCGGGTTGCCGGATTTATTCCGGCGCGGTGGTGGGGAACCCGCCTCAGGATAAAAAATTCAAGGAGACCGATGAGGTGTATCTCGTCCTGGGCCAGGGAAATGTCATCCGAGAGTATGTGACCATTAATCCCGGTACGATTGAAGGGGGAGGGAAGACGGTCATCGGGAATAACAACCTTTTTATGGCTTACTCCCACGTGGCGCATGACTGCATAATAGGCAATAATTGCGTGATGGCCAATTCCGGAACCCTGGCCGGGCATGTGACTCTGGAAGATAACGTTATGGTGGGCGGGCTAAGCGCGGTTCACCAGTTTGTCCGCTTGGGGCGTCTTGCGATCATCGGCGGGTGCTCCAAGGTCGTTCAGGATATTCCGCCTTTTTCTATGTGTGACGGCCATCCGGCTCGGGTGTTTAGCCTGAACCTCGTGGGGTTGCGGCGGGCGAACATTTCCCCGTCCGTGGTGCCGGTCTTAAAGAAGGCTTTTAAATATCTGTTTCACTCCGGGTTGACAAAGACCCATGCGCTCGCATACATTGAGAAAGAGCTGCCGGCCTCCCCGGAACTCGAACAGCTTATCTCGTTTGTCAAAACAACCAAACGCGGGCTTTGCAGTTAGATAGGGGGCTGTTCAATGAGCATTTAGTTTACACGACCAACGGGAGTGTAAACTAAAAATGCGAATTGATCCTGAGTGCGAGAGAGCCCAAGCGAACGAGCCGAAGGATGTTGATTGAATAACCCGCCAACGGGAGTGTAAACTAGAATGGAATCCAGAGCTTGGGTTTAGACCTTTGATTTTTCATGACTGAATTTATGGAAACCATAGGGCTGATTGCCGGAAACGGCCGGTTTCCCATTTTGTTCGCACGCGCGGCTAAAGAACAGAATATCCAAGTGGTCGCCGCGGGCATCAAGGGAGACACGGCTTGGCATTTAAAATTTTTTGTCTCTGAGCTGCGGTGGTTTCAGGTCGGCCAGTTGGCGGCGTTGTTTCAGTATTTCCTTTCTCAAGGCGTCCGGCGTGTCATCATGGCCGGCCAGGTGCATCCCAGAAATTTATTTGATAACACTGTCAATTTGGATGGGGAATTTGAGGACCTGTTCCGCGCGCTTCAGGACAGGAAGGCCGATACGATTTTCTCTGCCGTTGCCGACAAACTTCATCAACATGGGCTGGAACTGTTGGATTCCACGTTTTTGCTTAAAAAATATTTAGCTCCGCGGGGGACTTTGACCCGCCGGGGGCCGACCCTCCTGGAACTGGATGATATCGCCTTCGGAAAACAGATTGCGAAAACCATGGGCGGGCTTGATATTGGTCAGACGGTTGTGATTAAAAATAAGGCTATTGTGGCTATTGAAGCGATGGAGGGAACGGACCGTTGCATCGTCCGGGGTGGTGGAATCGCACAACAGGGCGCAGTTGTCGTTAAAATGAGCAAACCCGAACAGGATTTCCGTTTTGATGTCCCGGTGGTCGGGCCGCAGACGGTCCGGCATATGGCTCGTGTCCGGGCCGGGTGCCTGGCCATTGAGGCCGGGAAGACGATCCTCATTGACCCCCTGAAAACAATTGCTTTGGCGAACAAAGCGGCTATCTGTATTGTGTCCACTTCCTGATATCCCTCATTGTTGACGCGGGCGCGGTTTCATCATATTGATAGAATTTTATGGAATGATGATAGAGAGGATCCATCCGTCCCAGGAACGCCCTGAAAGCCATTCTCTGCGAGCCTTTTGATTGACACCCCGTATGATTTTCTATATAATCTTTTTGTCATTTGTAAGAAAGGGCGGCGAAATATATGGAAGTTGATGAAATTAAGAAAGTTAGAATTGAAAAGCTTCATAAGATGGAAGGGTTAAATGTTTTGCCGTACGGCGGGCGCTTTCCCGGAACGCAGACGATTCAGTCTGCCCTGGACCCTTTTGTGGAACAGAGAGCGGTTACTCTGGCCGGACGGGTGATGGCCAACCGTAAACACGGGAAAGTGATGTTCATTGACCTTATGGACAAAACCGGCCAGATTCAGCTTTTTGTTAAAGCGGATCATGTCGGCCAGGATCTCTTTGAAGTGGTGAAACTGCTCGATATCGGGGATATGGTCGGCGTTTCGGGTGAACTGTTTTTGACCAAGACCGGGGAAAAAAGCGTAAGGCTGAAGACGCTGACGGTTTTGACGAAATCCATTATGTCTTTGCCGGAAAAATGGCATGGTCTGAAAGACACGGAAATTCGCTATCGGCAGAGGTACGTGGATCTTATCGTGAACCAGGCGGCCCGGAACGTTTTTATCCAGCGCAGTTTTATCGTGAAGTTTATCCGGTCTTATCTGGATCAACGGGGATTTCTGGAGGTGGAAACACCGATGCTGCAGCCTTTGGCGGGCGGGGCGCGGGGCCGTCCTTTTAAAAGCAAACACAACACGTATGACATGGACGTTTATCTGCGGATCGCTCCGGAACTTTATTTGAAGCGGCTTCTGGTCGGAGGGCTGGAAAGGGTTTACGAAATCAACCGGAATTTCCGCAATGAAGGGATTTCGACGCGGCATAACCCGGAATTCACGATGCTGGAAGTGTACCAGGCGTACGCCGATTATTCCGATATGATGCACCTGATGGAAGACATGGTGTCCGGCTTGGCCAAAGAGCTTTTTGGTACATTCAAGGTGAGTTATCAGGGCCGGGAGATTGATTTTACCCCTCCGTGGGAACGGCGTTCTTTTGCCGGTATTGTGAAGGAAAAATTTGATATTGACCCTCAGGACGATGCGGCCACGATGCTCGTCAAAGTTAAGGCGGTTAAGGGCGATAAGTTGAGGATCCAGGTTTTGACCCGCTCGGCGGTGATGAAGATCGTTGAGGACATCCTGGAGGAGGATGCGACGATGAATCCGGTGTTTTTCACGGATTATTTTACGTTTTTATGCCCGCTTGCGAAGACGGCACCGGAGCGCCCCGGCATTTCGCAGCGGTTCGAATGTTTTGTCGCCGGGATGGAAATCGGCAACGCCTATTCCGAGTTGAATGACCCCCAGGAACAGAAGAAGCGGTTCTTGGCGGACTTGGAGGATGATGTAGAGACGGGGTTGCGGACGATTGATGAGGATTTTGTCCAGGCTTTGGAATACGGTATGCCGCCGGCCGGCGGGCTTGGCATTGGCGTAGACCGGCTGGTGATGCTTTTAACCGATGCACCTTCAATCCGAGATGTTATTCTGTTCCCGCTTCTGAAGCCCAGCCCTGCGGAGGCCGGGGACGCTTCGGCCCCGGGAGGGCCGGACATGCCGCCCGTGCCGGAGGACGGATGAGAGGGAGATTCCTATGAATTATGAAAGTTGGATCAGTTACCGGTATTTATCGCGCCGGAAAGGCGGGTTTCTTTCTTTCCTGACTTTTATTTCTATAGCCGGGGTCGCCCTGGGGGTCCTAGCCTTAATCGTCGTGACCGGGGTGATGACGGGATTTGCCAACAATTTACGGGAAAAAATTATCGGTTCTTCCCCGCATATCGCGGTGGAAAAAGAAACCGGGATTCAGGATTATGCGGAGGTGGCGGGCCAGCTGACCCGGCTAGAGGGCGTGATGGGCGTTTCGCCGTATGTTCAGGGCAATGTGTTTCTGGACCTGGAAGGCAATGCGCTGGGATTGGTGATCCGGGGCGTTGATCCTGAAACCGAGGGCCGGGTGACGAAAGTGAAAGAGTTTCTTAAGGAAGGCGATCTTGCCCAACTGGATGAAGAAGGGATCCTGATCGGCCGGGAGTTGGCCCGTTATGCCGGTTACTCTCTGGGGGATCAGGTGACGATCATCGCTCCGGGGTCGGGGATCGCCGGGAAAGGGTGGAAATATACTTTGACTATCCGCGGCATCTTTGACACGGGCATGGTGGATTTTGATATGAACCTGGCCCTCCTTCATATCCAGAAAGCCCGGATCATTTTTAATCTCCCGGAGCAGAAAGTCAGCGGTCTTGGCGTTAAGCTCGACGATCCTCAGCAGGCGAAGGACGTCCAGAAAAAGATTTATGATATTTTGGGGTACAGTTTCCTGGTGAGAACCTGGATTGATGTTAACCGGAATCTTTTTGACGCGCTTTTCCTGGAAAAGTGGGGGCTGTTTATCGTGCTCACGATGATGGTGCTGGTCGCGTCTTTTAACATTATCAGCACGCTTATTGTTACAGTTATGAGCAAAATTCACGATATCGGCATTCTGCAGTCGATAGGCGTGCCGAAACAGTCTATCCGGAATATTTTTACAAAAATGGGGATGTATATCGGCAGCACGGGAACCTTGTTGGGGTTGCTGGGCGGATTTGCGGTGAGCTATATTTTAAAGACTTATATTAAAGTCCCCGCGGATATTTATTCGATTGATCATGTGCCGGTCGAGATTCAGTTGTTTGATATTTTTGCCATCGTTGTGGCCGCCCTAGTGATCACTTATTGCGCTTCTATTTATCCCGCGGCCAGGGCCGCACGACTGCAGCCGGTGGAAGCGTTGAGGTATGAGTAGGAATTTTGAAGAATTCACGTAGCAGGGAAAAGGAAAGGCCGGTATAATGACATGGTGATTGACGCGCGTCAGCTGACAAAGACTTATATCCAGTCCGCCAGCCGCTTGGATGTCCTTAAAGGGGTGACGTTTCAGGTCCAGGAAGGGGAATTCGTCGCCGTGGTCGGCCCTTCCGGGGCCGGGAAATCGACGTTGCTTCATATCATAGGCGGGCTGGATAAACCGAGTTCCGGAAATGTCTTTGTGGACGGGGAAGACCTGTACCGTTTAGGGGATAAAGCGCGCGCGAAAGTCCGCAGCCAGAAGATCGGTTTTATTTTTCAGTTTTATCATCTTTTGCCGGAATTCTCCGCCCTGGAGAATGTTTTCCTACCGGCCATGGTGTGCGGGCAGGAAACGGATATGGCTTCTTTGAAAACCCGCGCCGGGGAGCTCCTTGGTAAGATGGGCCTCTCGCGCCGTCTGGAACACCGGCCCAGCGAACTTTCCGGGGGGGAACAGCAGCGGGTGGCGATCGCCCGGTCGCTTATGAACGCCCCTAAAATTCTTCTCTGTGATGAGCCGACGGGTAATCTTGATTCGGGAAGCGGTGCGGAAATTATCGATTTATTAGCGGAACTTAACCGGAACAGGAACCTAACGTTGATTATCGTAACTCACGATGCCGGAATTGCCCGGCGGGCGCAGAAAGTCGTCATGATGAAGGACGGAAGGTTCATGGACGGACACAGCCGGGGTGACTATCATAATAATAACAATGACGAATTTAAAAATGAGGTGAGCTGCGTATGAAAGTTTATATTAACGGCAAGTATGTCAGCAAAGAGGATGCGAATATCTCCGTGTTTGACCACGGTTTCCTGTATGGGGACGGCGCCTTTGAAGGGATCCGGTCTTATCGACGGCTGGTCTTCCGCCTGAAGGCCCACGTGGATCGCCTTTATGAAACGATGCATACGCTCATGATTGATATCCCGTTGACGAAAGAACAAATGATTCAGGCTATTGTTGACACCCTGAACCAAAACAACCTGGATGATGCTTACATCCGGGTGATTGTAACCCGAGGCGTGGGCGATTTAGGGCTGGATCCCAAAAAATGTTATGGGACGCCGGGAGTGATTATTATTACGGATAAGATCACTTTATATCCGGATGAACTTTATCGCAACGGGATGGCGATTATGACCGTTTCGACGGTCCGGAATCATCCGGAGGCTTTGAATCCACAACTGAAATCCCTGAATTATTTAAATAATATCCTCGCCAAGATCGAGGCCAGCAATGCCGGGTTTAACGAGGCGATTATGATGGATACGCAGGGGTATGTGGCGGAATGCACAGGCGATAATATTTTTATTATGAAAAATGGGGTGTTAGTAACGCCTCTCACGGGCCGGTTGAGAGGGATTACCCGGGACGTTGTCCTGGAATTGGCCGAAAAGAACGGCGTTAAAACCTCCGAAGGGTTCCTGACGCGGCATGAGATTTATAACGCGGATGAATGTTTCCTGACCGGAACAGCGGCGGAGATTATCCCGGTCGTTAAAGTTGACGGGCGGTTGATCGCGGACGGCAAACCGGGTTGTTTTACGCAAAAATTTATTCAGCAGTTCAAAGAGGTTACCACCCGGGACGGGGTCAAGTATTAAAACGGATAATCGGCTCGTCCGTAAAAGAGAGTCCTCCTTGGGGCGGGATTACCAGTTGAGGATAGTTTATGATTTGTGACTTATGTGGAAAAAAGAAAGCAACGGTTCATTTAACAGAAATCGTCGATGATCAGCTGCTTGAGATGCATCTGTGTGAGGAATGCGCCCGGGAAAAAAGCGTGCAGATGGAACAGCAATTCGGTCTTTCTGACCTGCTGGCGGGCCTGGCTGATTTTGGCAAGCAGGTCAAGGATTATGAAAAGGTTAAATCCGTCTGCCCTTCCTGCCAGCTGACGTACGAAGATTTCAAGAAGATGGGGCGGCTGGGGTGCAGCGAATGTTACACCGCCTTCCAGGATCAATTAGGCGGGCTGCTCAAAAGGATTCATGGTTCCAATCGGCATCACGGCAAAACGCCGGGGATTGTTTCGGCTCAGGCGTTGCCGAAGACCGATTCTTTGGTTGACCTGAAACAGCAGCTGCAGCAGGCTGTTGAGCAGGAACGGTTTGAACAGGCCGCCGAACTTCGGGACCGTATTCGCGAGCTGGAGAATAAAAAGAAGGAAGAAAAGGCATGAAACTTGATGATTTGATTTATCATACCGGTCAGTGGCTCAAAGGGACCGGACCGTATTCCAACATCGTGATGTCCTCCCGCATCCGGCTGGCGCGGAATCTTTTTTCTGTGCCGTTTCCGAACAAGGCTTCTAAAAAAGATTTGCTGCATGTTCTGGCGACTGTTCAGGAGGCCAAGGATAAAATCGATTATTTCAAGGATGCCACCCTGTTTCAGATGAGCGAACTGGACAGCATTGACCGCCAGTTTTTGATTGAGCGGCATTTGATGAGCCATGAGCATTCCTCCAATCCCGAAGGGAAAGCGTTGATCGTTTCCCAGGAGGAAATCCTGTCGGTTATGATTAACGAGGAGGATCATCTGCGGATTCAGGTGATGCAGTCGGGCTTTAATTTGCATGAAACCTGGAAAATTATCGATATGATGGATGATAAACTTTCCAGCATCTTGCAATACGCTTTTTTGAATACCTGGGGGTATTTGACGGCCTGCCCGACCAATACCGGGACCGCGATGCGCGGTTCGGTCATGCTGCATCTCCCGGCGCTGGTGATGACCAAGCAGATCAACAAGGTCCTGACGGCCATCGCCAAGCTGAGTTTCGCCTCCCGCGGGTTCTACGGGGAGGGGACGCAGGCCCGGGGTAACTTTTATCAGATTTCCAACCAGGTTTCCCTCGGGCACAGCGAGGAAGATATTATTCAGAACATCAACGGCCTGATCCGTCAGGTGATCGAGCAGGAGGAGCAGGCGCGGCAGGCTTTAATTCTGCAGAATAAACCGATGCTGGAAGACAAAATTTTCCGGTCTTTGGGGGTTATCAAGAACGCGCATATTATTTCCAGCCAGGAGACCATTGAGTTGCTGTCGATGGTCCGCTTGGGGATTGACCTCGGGCTGGTTAAGAATATCGACCGCTGCACGATCAATGAACTGCTGATTCTGATTCAGCCGGCGCACCTTCAGAAGATCGAGGGCAAGAAACTCTCGGCCACGGCCCGGGATATCCGCAGAGCGAGTTTAATGAGAGAAAAGTTAGGAGGAATGTAGATGTTTAATAGATTTACTGAAAGAGCGAGGAAAGTGATCGTATATGCCAAGGAGGAGGCCAGGCGTTTTAACCATGATTATATCGGCACGGAGCACCTGCTTTTGGGATTGATCCGGGAGGGCGAAGGGGTCGCGGCGGCGGTCCTGCAGAAGCTGGGCCTAGACTTGGAAACGATCCGTATTGAGGTCGAAAAGCTTGTCCAGCCCGGGCCGCAGACCCAGGTTTTGGGGGATATCCCGTTCACGCCCCGCTCCAAGAAGGCGTTGGAGCTTTCGGCGGAAGAAGCGCGGGCGCTAGGCCATAATTATATCGGCACGGAACATCTGCTGCTGGGGCTGGTGAAGGAAGGCGAAGGCATGGCTTACCGGGTTCTTTTGAACCTGGGGCTGGATTTGAGTAAACTGCGCAATGAAATTATGGAGTTGCTCGGCTCCGGGATCCCGGGGTTCAGCGTGCAGGAACAGCAGGGGAAAGGTGGAAAAACTCCGGCGATTGACGCCTACGGCCGGAATTTGAACCGGCTGGCCAAGGAAGGCAAGCTGGATCCGGTGATCGGACGTTCGGAGGAAATTGAGCGGATTGTCCAGATCCTGAGCCGGAGGACTAAGAATAACCCGGTGCTCCTCGGGGAAGCGGGCGTCGGCAAGACCGCTATTGTGGAAGGACTCGCGCAGTTGATCGTTGCCGGAGATGTCCCGGAGGTGCTGCGGGACAAAAATATCGTGGTCTTGGACCTGGCGCTTATGATTGCGGGGACAAAATATCGCGGGCAGTTTGAAGAGCGGATCAAGGCGATCATGGATGAAATCAAACGTTCTGGGAAAATTATCCTTTTTGTCGATGAGTTGCATACGCTGGTTGGCGCTGGAGCGGCGGAGGGCGCTATTGACGCCGCCAATATTTTAAAACCGGCCTTAGCACGGGGAGAAATCCAGTGTATCGGGGCTACCACGCTGGATGAATACCGTAAACATATCGAGAAAGACGCGGCTCTGGAACGCCGTTTTCAGACGATCCTCGTCAACCCTCCTTCTGTGGATGAAGCGATTCAGATTTTAAAAGGCCTACGGGACAAGTATGAAGCCCATCACCGGGTCAAATTTTCCGATGAGGCCTTGGGCGCCGCGGTGCGGTTGTCTGACCGTTATATTTCCGGCCGGGCGTTGCCGGACAAGGCGGTGGATATTTTGGACGAGGCGGGGGCGCGGGCGCGGCTGCACGCCATGGAAGTTCCTCCGGAAATCAAGGATCTGGAGGCGCAGATTGAGCAGCTGCGCAAGGAAAAGGAAGCGTTTATCAAGAGTCAGGATTTTGAAAAAGCCGCTCATATGAGGGATCAGGAACGGAGCGTGCGCGAAAATCTGGATCGGGTCCGCGCGGAATGGTCACAGAAACGGGATAACGTAACGATTACCTTGGGAGAGGAAGAAATCGCAAAGGTTATTTCCCAGTGGACCAAGATCCCGCTGGTTCGGCTTGAGCAGAAGGAAACGGAAAAACTGCTTAGCATGGACAAGCAGCTCAAGAAGACCGTCGTGGGGCAGGAGGAGGCTATTAGCGTGATTTCCCGGGCGGTTCGACGTTCGCGGGCGGGAATCAAGAATCCCCGTCGGCCGATCGGGTCGTTTGTGTTTTTAGGACCGACCGGGGTGGGGAAGACGCACCTGGCCCGGGTTTTAACGGAATATATGTTCGGGGACGCCGACGCCCTGATTCAGATCGACATGTCGGAATACATGGACAAGTTCAACGTGTCCCGCCTGATCGGAGCTCCGCCGGGCTACGTGGGGTATGAAGAAGGGGGGCAGTTGACGGAGAAGGTCCGGCGCAAGCCGTATTCTGTTGTCCTTCTGGATGAGATTGAAAAAGCGCATCCGGATGTTTTTAACCTCCTTCTTCAGGTGTTTGAGGAGGGCCGGTTGACGGACAGCCTGGGCCGGAAAGTGGATTTTCGCAATACGATTATTATTATGACGTCTAATGTCGGGGCGGACATCCTGAGGACCAAAGGCGCCTTAGGTTTCGGCGCCCAGACTGCGGATGCCTCTTATGAGGACATGAAGGCCCGGCTTCTGGAAGAAGTCAAAAGGGTTTTTAAACCGGAATTTTTGAACCGTATTGACGACATCGTTGTTTTTAGACAATTGACGAAAGAGAACCTAGAGGAAATTGTTGATATAGAAATCCGGGAGGTTGCCAAACGATTGCGTGAACAGAATATTTCTCTTGAGTTAAACCGGGAGGCGAAAGATTTCCTCATTGAGAAAGGTTTTGATCCGGTCTTCGGGGCCCGGCCGTTGAAACGGACGATCCAGCGGTATTTGGAAGACCCCCTTGCGGAAGAAATTATCGCCGGGCAATTTAAAGAAGGCAGTAAAATTCAAGTTGTTCGTAACAACGATTATCTGCGCTTTGAGTCTTCTGCCTCATAACCGTGCGCGTTTAGCAGGCAGGAGATGGTGGCCGTCTGCGCCCCGGGATTATTTTAATATTCCCTCTTGGCTTGTGAGTTTCTGTGTTTTTGTCCTTTATACGGGTGTTGTCGCCGGGGAACAGGTTGTGATGCAGGGTGAAATAGATTTCATCCAGAAGGCATTAAGGGTTCGATTTATTTCCGAAACAGAACATAAAGCCGTGTTTGAGATCAGTCCAGCTTCCGAAAGGTCTTTTCAGATTTTTGCGGAACTGGATAACTGGCCGAGCAGGTTTTTTTTTATTTCAGCCGTTCTTGAGGCGTCTTTGGATATCGTTTCAGACGGGGGGAATACGCCGGAGTATGCCGGGCAGCTGCGCAGCCGCTACGTGTTGCTTAATAATAAGCCGGTAGAGGATATCTCCGCGCGGTTTATATTAAAAGATCGTGCGGTTTTGCTGGAGCGGGTTTCTCTGGGGAATTGTGTTGCCAGCGGGAGTTGGACAGGGGAACCTCCCTATTCTTTACGGGCGACGGTTGAGTTTTCGGATGTCCCGTTATATGATATTGTTACTTTGTTCCTGGACGTGCCGCGGGGCGAAGTGGATGGGGCGGCGGCCGGAAAAATCCGTTTAAGCGGGAACGGCTTGGACGTTATGTTGCAGGCGGAAGTGTTCCTGACAAACGGCTGTATCGGCGATCTGGAATACCGGCAGCTACGGCTGAAAGGAGAGGGACTTTTTCCGAAGTTCAGAATAACAGATTCCTTTATTTCTAAGGAAGATGGATTAAGCTTTAAAGTGTCCGGCATGTTAAATTTGGCCAGGTTCGATAATTTCGCTCAACAGTTACGGGCTCTTCAGAGACAGCCAGTGGTAAAATCTACGGCGGCGGAAACCGAATGGACATTGAAGCGGCTTGAGGCGGCTGACAAATCCGGGACAACGGAATTAAAATATCTTTACCGCCGAAAAGAGAACATTAACACCATGTCGGATGAGGATGTGGATTTGATTGGCGTCGAACAGAAATTGAAATTTTAGCCGGTGCGGGGTGGATGGCAGCCCCAGGAAATGGCCCGGGTGTGGCGGCGGAAGCGAGGTGGTTATGAAGACAAAAACTCTTTTTGTTTGCCAGGATTGCGGGGCCCAGTCTCCTCGTTGGATCGGGAAATGTCCGGCCTGCCAAAGCTGGAACTCATATGTGGAAGAGAATGCCTCGTCGTCCGCTCCAAACGGCCGCGACCGCGGAACGCTGACCGAGGCGCCGGTGCTCCTGAAAGAAGTGAAGGCCGGGGAAGAACCCCGCTGGCTGACCGGGATCCCGGAATTTGACCGGGTCTTAGGAGGGGGGCTTGTTCCCGGATCCGTCACTTTGATCGGCGGGGACCCGGGGATCGGCAAGTCCACGTTAACGCTGCAGGTCGTGTGTCACCTGGGGCAGAGCGGGTATAATGTTTTGTACGTTTCCGGGGAGGAATCCGTTAAGCAGACTAAGATGCGGGCGGACCGCCTCCGGGGGCCGCTTTCCGACCGGGTGTATATTGTTAATCAGATTGATCTGGACCATATCAAGGAGCATATTAAACAGCTGAAACCCCAGGTGATCGTGATCGATTCGATCCAGGTTATTTATTCCCCGGAGCTCGGCTCCAGCCCGGGGACCGTGGCGCAGGTGCGGGAATGCGCCTCGATTTTAACGCATATGGCCAAGGCCCTGGGCATGGCTCTGTTTATTATCGGACATGTCACCAAGGAGGGGATGATCGCCGGCCCCAGGGTTTTGGAGCACATTGTTGATACCGTCCTTTATTTTGAAGGGGAGCGCTATACGACGTACCGGGTTTTGCGGACGGTTAAGAACCGTTTCGGTTCAACCAATGAAATCGGCGTGTTCGAAATGACGGCGGAGGGACTCAAGGAAGTTCTGAACCCCTCTGAAATTTTCCTGGCAGAGCGTCCGTCCCACGCTTCCGGCTCCGTGGTTGTCCCGGTTCTGGAAGGGACCCGCCCTTTTTTGGTGGAAGTCCAGGGATTGGTCAGCCGCTCAAATTTCGGCATGGTCCGCCATAAAACGCATGGATTTGATGCCAACCGGCTGGCTCTGTTGACGGCGGTCCTGGATAAAAGGCTGGGGATGAGTTTGCAGGATAAAGATATTTTTTTGAATATCGTCGGGGGGTTTAAAGTTTTGGACCCGGCCGCAGACCTTGGCGTCACTTTGGCGGTTGCTTCGGCCTTGACCGATAAACGCGTCCCTCCGGACACCGTGGTTTTGGGAGAAGTGGGCTTGTCCGCGGAAATCCGGAGTGTGTCCCAGGTGGCTTTACGGCTGAAAGAAGCCGAAAAACTCGGTTTTAAAAATTGCGTGCTTCCCGGGCCCAACATGACGGCCGCCCCGCAGATAGCGGGTGCGCGTATTAAACCGGTTCCTGTTATTCATGTCCGGGAAGCGTTGGATATATTAATTTAGCTGCGGAACTGGTATTTGCCCGGAGGAGGGGTTCATGACACTGTTATTCATTCGGACATTTTTTCTGATTATCAGCACGCTGGTAGGTTTTTATGTGGGGTCCATATCCTTGTATCCTGTTTTTGGTGTCTGTTTCGGGTTCGGCACGGGGCTGGCGCTGATTTTGTTGGAAATTAGCCTCCGCCGGGTTTCGGTGCGGGGCTTGTCCAGCATGGTGTTCGGTCTGCTTCTGGGCGTATTTATGGCGAAACTCGTTTCCGACATCCTTTCCTTGCTTCCGCTGGGTGATTTTGTCCAGTCGGTTTCGCGGGTGGTTTTTACGCTCGTTTTTTCCTACTTGGGGGCGGTGATGGCCCTTCGGGGCAAGGATGAGTTTAACCTTATTATTCCTTACGTCCGGTTTAAAAGACAGGATGTGGAGGAACGGCTCGTGCTTCTGGATACCAGCGCGATTATCGACGGTAGGATCCTGGATATTTGTAAGACCAATTTTTTTATCGGCCGGATTGTGGTCCCGCGGTTTGTCCTGCAGGAACTTCAGCGGGTTGCGGACTCCCGTGATCCGTTGAAGCGGCAGAGAGGCCGCCGGGGCTTGGAATTCTTACGCACCCTTCAGAAAGATGCCACCTTCGATTTGCATATCCACGAGGAAGAGTTCCCGCAGGAAGGAGATGTGGACGCCAAGCTCGTGAGTTTAGCCAAGAGAATCGATGCCCGGATTTGTACGACTGACTTTAACCTGAGCCGCACCGCGGCTATCCAGGGCGTTCAGATCCTGAATTTAAATGAGCTGGTGAACGCGTTGAAGCCGATGTTTTTTGCCGGGGATGAATTATCGGTTCGCTTGGTCCGGGAAGGCAAAGAGCCGGATCAGGCGGTGGCTTACACGGAAGAGGGCGTGATGATTGTCGTCAGTGACGCCAGGAATCTGATCGGGAAAACAGTTCCGGTGCAGGTGGCGTCTGTCCTGCAGACGCAGAGCGGCCGGATGGTTTTTGCGAAGCTTGTCAACGGAACGGAAGGGCAGCAGAAGCGCGCATGAAAACCCAGGTGATTCTCGCGGCCGCCGGAGACGGCGTACGTTTAAAAAGCGATGTCCTTAAACCTTTTGTCCGGATTCAGGATAAACCGATGTTGCTTTATTCCCTGGAGGTTTTTGCCCGTTCATCCCTGATCGACAGTGTTATTATCCTGACCCGGGCCGATTGGGTGGACCGATGCCGGGACATGGTCGAGAAAAGCGGCATTCAGAAGGTGTCGGATGTTTTGCCCGGAGGGAAAACCCGTTGTGAATCTGTCCGTCAGGGGTTGGCCGCTCTGGATACGGATACGAAATATGTGCTGATCCACGATGCCGCCCGTCCTTTGATCACGCAAAGGTTAGTTGAAGAATCTTTGAGGGTTTGCTATGATGAACATTCGGTGATTCTGGGGGTGCCGGTGAAACCGACGATCAAGAAAGTCCGGGTGAAAGATAATACCGTGGAGGCGACCCTGGACCGCAGTCAGTTATGGGAAGCCCAGACCCCGCAGGTTTTCCGCAAGGATATTATCCTGGCGGCTCACGCCAGGGCCGATGATTTATGCGCGACGGACGATGCGTTCCTGGTGGAACGTTGCGGGCATAAAGTCAAAGTGCTCCGGGGGGATTATTTTAATATTAAAATCACGTCTCCGGAAGATCTGGTGTTGGCGGAATTGTTGCTCCAGGGCCAAGGGGATTCCGGTGCGGCACCAGCAGGGAAAAAGCGATGAAACAGAAGATCGGCTTGGGGTATGATGTTCACCGTTTTGCGGAAGGGAGAAAGCTGTTCTTGGGGGGGGTGGAAATCCCGTATTCCAGAGGCCTTGAAGGTCATTCTGACGCGGACGCCCTGCTGCACGCGGTTTGTGACGCCCTGTTGGGCGCGCTGGGGAAGGGGGACATCGGGGAACATTTCCCTAACACCGACAGCCGGTATAAGGATATTTCCAGCGTCCAGCTCCTGAAAACCGTTTACGCCCTGGTCCGGGAAGAGGGCTTCCGGGTCAATAATATCGATGCCGTGATCATTGCCGAGGAACCACATTTGAAATCCTACAAGGAGGCCATGCGGGCCAGGATTGCCGCGGTTCTGGACATGACGCCGGAGGATGTTAACATTAAAGCGACAACGCAAGAGGGGATGGGTTTTCTCGGCCGTAAAGAAGGGGTGGCGGCTTATGCCACCGCGCTTTTAATCCATTCTTAAAATGAGGGCAAGGCCATGACGTTATTAGCTGTTTTGCTGTTTTTTTGCGTGATCTTTCTTTTGATCTCCATATTTTTTTCCGACGAGATCAAAGCCAGTAAAGAACGGGACCCTGCGGCTAAAGGCACGCTGGAGATCCTGCTGCTGTATCCGGGGCTGCACGCAATTATCCTTTACCGTGTGTCGCGCTGGTTATGGACCAAAGGCATCCCGCTGCTGCCCAGGCTGTTGTCGCAGGTGGCGCGGAGCCTGACGGGGATCGAGATCCATCCCGGTGCCAAAATCGGCAAAGGGCTTTTTATCGATCATGGGACAGGAGTGGTGATCGGAGAAACAGCGATCATAGGAAACAATGTGACCCTGTATCAGGGCGTGACCCTGGGGGGGACAGGCAAGGAAACCGGCAAGCGCCATCCGACCCTGGGTGACGATATCGTGATCGGGGCGGGGGCCAAAGTACTGGGGAACATTGAGATCGGTTCCAACGCCTATATCGGCGCCAATGCCGTCGTGGTCAAAGATGTGCCCCCCAACACCACGATTGTCGGTGTCCCGGGCCGGATCACCAAACAGGACGGCAAAAGAATTGATCGGTCCCTTGATCATATCCATATCCTGGACCCTGTTATGCAGCAGATCAACGAGCTGGAGAAAAGGTTGGACGCGCTGGAAAAAGACCGCCCGGCACCAAAATCTAAAAAATTAACGGAAGAGTAATATCCTGGGCCCCGGTCAGGCCGGGACGTTTGAGCCTGAGGACAGCGATGAGCTTATTTATTTACAATTCTTTAACTAAAAAGAAGGAGCCGTTTGTCCCTCTCGAGGGGAAGACGGTGACGATGTATTCCTGCGGGGTGACGGTTTATGATAAGTGCCACATCGGGCACGCGCGCAGCCTTTATATTTTTGACGTGATCCGCCGGTATCTGAAGTACCGAGGGTATGCTGTCACGTTTGTCCGCAATATCACGGACATTGACGACAAGATCATAAATAAAGCCAGAGAACTTGGTGTTGAAAGCCGGGAGGTTTCGGAGGAAAACAGCCGTTTATATTACCGGGACATGGATTCTTTGGGCGTGGGCAAAGCCGACATCGAGCCCAGGGCGACGGAGAATATCCCGGACATGATCCAGCACATCCAGGGACTTATCAAGGCCGGCGTCGCTTATGAAGCCGAAGGCGATGTGTATTTTTCCGTGCGTAAATTTCCTGATTACGGGAAACTGTCCGGGCAAAGCATCGAGAAAATGCTGGAGGGCGTCCGGATCGAGAGCGGCGAGAAGAAACAGGACCCGCTGGATTTCGCGTTATGGAAGCAGTCCAAAGAAGGCGAGCCGTCGTGGCCCAGCCCCTGGGGGCCCGGCCGGCCGGGCTGGCATATTGAATGTTCCTGCATGAGTCTGAAACATCTACACTGCGAAACGCTCGATATTCACGCCGGGGGAAGGGACCTGATTTTTCCTCATCATGAAAACGAGATTGCGCAGGCCGAAGCCCTGACCCGCAAGATGTTCGCGAAGTACTGGATCCATCACGGGCTGATCACGATCAACGGCCAGAAAATGTCGAAGTCGCTAGGAAATTTTATCACGGTTGAGGATGCGGTGAAGCGTTTCGGGCCCGACGACCTGAAGCTGTTTTTTCTCACCTCGCATTATTCCAGCCCGATCGATTTTTCCGAGGAAAAGATTCCGGAAGCGCATAAAGCGCGGCAGCGGTTCGCGGTTTTGGTTCAGGAGGCGGCCCGTCTGGAGGAAGGGGCGACGGACCGGATTGAGCCGCACGACGGCGCCCGGGCCGTTATTGACCGCGCGCAGGCCGCGTTTATCGAGGCCATGGACGATGATTTCAACACGCCGAAAGCCCTCGGAGTTTTGTTCGAGCTGGTGACGGATGCGCATAAATATAAGGGGCAGCCGGGTGCGGATTATCTGGTTTGCCAGGCGGCTGATATGATTCAGCGGTTATGTGAGGATATTTTCGGGGTGAACGTCTGTTTCCGGCCTGTTTCCAAGGATATTAAGTTCGTGTACAACATCAACGGTCCGGTTGTCCGGAAAACCATCGATGAGCTCATTCAGGAACGCGAGGCCGCGCGGCGGAACAAGGATTTTAAGCGGTCTGATGAAATCCGCGCTTTATTAAAAGAGAAGGGGATCATTGTGGAGGACACGCCCCAGGGGCAGCAGTGGAGAAAAGAATGAAAGGCGTTTTTATCACTTTTGAGGGGTCCGAAGGATCCGGCAAGAGCACCCAGGCCGCCCTGATATGCAAGTATCTTAAAGACAAAGGCCGTCCGGTCCTTCACCTCCGGGAGCCCGGCGGGGTGAAGATCAGTGAGACCATCCGCAGGATTTTGCTGGACGTCCGCAACAGCGGGATGACGAAGGAGTGTGAAACATTGCTTTACATGGCCGCCCGCGCCCAGCTCGTTGAGGAGAAAGTCCTGCCTGCGCTGAAGCAGGGCCAGGTGGTTCTCTGCGACCGTTTTCTGGATTCCACTGTCGCTTATCAGGGGTATGGAAACGGCGTGGAACTTGATTTTATAAAAGAGATCGGACGGGCGGTCACGCAGGGGCTGGTCCCGGATATTACGTTTTTATTTGATATTGAAACAGAGAAAGGGCTGGAGCGGACCGGCCAGAATAAAGACCGTATCGAATTACGGTCTTTAAATTACCATAACCGGGTCCGTAAAGGGTATTTGAGATTGGCACAGGAAGAACCAGACCGGATTAAAATTATCAGGGTTAATAAATCAAAAGAAGACATTCACGCTTTGGTGAAGAAAGCCGTTGATGCCCTCCTGGGATGGTGATCCCAGCTTCCCTTAGTTAATTATATTATGACTCTTCAGTCGGCGTTTATAAATCAGGACGTGCTCCAGCGGTTCGCACAGCTTGTGGGCCGCGACCGCCTGGCCCATGCGTATCTTTTTGTCGGGCCGCAGTACGCGGGAAAGACCCAGACCGCTTTGGGCGTGGCCAAACTCCTGAATTGCGACCATCCGCTTCAGGGTGATGCCGGCTTTTGCGGCGTATGCCCGTCCTGCCGTAAAACCGACTCCGGGAACCATCCGGATGTGACCCTGATTCAAACTGAAAATTCCCGTGTGATCTCAATCGACCAGATCCGCGGTGTGATTACCTGCTGTCAGTTACGACCGTTTGAGGGAAAAAAGAAAGTGTATATTATTAAAGAAGCCGAGCGTCTCAGCCTGGAAGGCAGTAATGCTGTTTTGAAGACTTTGGAAGAGCCGGTGAAGGACAGCGTGTTTATTCTCACGACGGCCGTTCCGGAACGCGTTTTAAGCACCATCAAATCCCGATGTCATAGTGTTTGTTTTTTTCCGTTAGGACAGGATGCCCTGACGCGGGAATTGAAAGATTCCGTCTGCGGGGACGATGCGTCGGCGCATTTTTATTCGTTTTACAGCGAAGGATGCGCAGGAAAAGCCCAGTTTCTGCGTGAAGCCGGCTTCCTGTCCCGCAAGAATCAGGTCGTTGATCATATCGTGTTTCAAAGGGATAATGAGCCGTACCTTAAAACATTGTTGTCGGACCAGGAAACGACGCAGGAAGCGTTGAATATCCTTCTCAGCTGGTTCCGGGATATTGTGCTCATGAAACAGGGGGTCGGCGCGGAACGGGTGGCCCATCGGGACAGGATTCCGGAGCTCGTCCGGGCTAAACAACAGTATACAACGGAGCAGTTATTTGCTATTATTGATGAAATTGTTCAAACCAAGCGGATGCTGTATGAGAACCTGAATGTAAAAATCGCCTTTAATATATTGAGGGATAAGATATGGATCAGATCATAGAGGTGTTATTAGGGGATTTTCGTCCCGTGTTTTATTTTGACCAGAATAATGTTGAATGCCAGAGGGGCGATCTGATTATCGTGGAAGTGGAGCGAGGGACGGAATTTGGCAAAGTAGTCGGCCTGATGGACCCGGAGCCGCCGGATAAGAAGGGCCATAAGAGCGAAACAATTTCCGGGAAAATTGTCCGGAAAGTCACGGAAGGGGACCTTAACCAGATCAAGAATAACCGGATTAAAGTTAAGGACGCGATGAACGCGTGCCTGCGCAAGATTAACGAGCAGCATCTTGATATGCAATTGGTCAACGCCGAGTATACATTTGACTGCAGCAAGATTATTTTCTTTTTCACGGCGGAAGGCCGGGTAGATTTCCGCGGGTTGGTGAAGGACCTGGCGAAAATTTTCCGGGTCCGCATTGAGCTGAAACAGATCGGAGTGCGGGATCGGGCTAAAATGGTGGCCGGCTACGGGGTGTGTGGCCGGCAGTTGTGCTGTTCGTCCTATATGCGCTGGTTCCATCCGCTGTCGATCAAGATGGCCAAGGAGCAGGCCCTGCCTTTAAACCCCTCCCGGATTTCCGGGGTGTGCGGCCGCATTAAATGCTGCATGGCGTACGAGTTTGTTGTCTACCGGGACCTGGTGAAAAGCCTTCCCCATATCGGCGAGAAGGTGAATACCCCTGAAGGTAAAGGAAAGGTGAAGGACATCAATATCCTGAAACGCACGGTTTTTGTGGACCTGGGGGAAGGGAAAGTGACTAAACTCGTCTATTCGAATGACCATGAGTAAATACTATCTGACAACGCCTATTTATTATGTGAATGATAAGCCGCACATCGGGCATGCCTACACAACCATCCTGGCGGATGTGTTGGCGCGTTTTCACCGGGCAGAGGGCCAGGACGTATTTTTTTTGACGGGACTAGATGAGCATGGTCAGAAAGTCCAGCAGGCGGCGGAAGCCCGCGGCCTGGCGCCGCAGGAGCATTGCGATGATCTGGCGCCGCGGTTTATTCAGTTATGGGACAAACTGGAAATATGTTATGACGACTTTATCCGCACGACGGAGGCCAGGCATATCCGTGTTGTCCAGGGTGTGCTGCAAAAGGTTTACGACGCCGGCGATATTTATATGGATGAATACGAAGGATGGTATTCCGTTTCCGAAGAGAGGTTTATCACCGAGACGGAAAAAGATTCCGGCGCTTTCCGGGACATCAGAACGCTGAAGGAACGCAATTGGTTTTTCCGGATGAGTAAGTACCAGTCGAGACTGGTGGATCACATTATGGCCCACCCGGATTTTATCCGGCCGGAATCCCGCCGGAACGAGATCCTGGGGTTCCTCCGGCAGCCTCTGGGGGACCTGTGCATTTCCCGGCCGAAAACCCGGTTAAGCTGGGGCATCGAACTGCCCTTTGACAAAGATTACGTGACGTATGTCTGGTTTGACGCGCTTTTGAATTATATCACCGCCCCCGGCTACGGGGAGGACGCATCCGGCCGGTTCCGGTCCTGGTGGCCGGCGGACCTGCATCTGCTCGGCAAAGATATTATTACCACGCACGCGGTGTACTGGACGACCATGCTGTTTGCCCTCGGCTTGGAGTTGCCCCGGACGATCCTGGCGCACGGGTGGTGGCTCACCGGCGAGGTCAAAATGAGCAAGTCCCTGGGGAACATCGTGAACCCGTTGGAGCTGGTGGAAACGTACGGGGTTGACGCGGTGCGGTATTATTTAATGCGGGAAATGGTCTTGGGCCAGGACTCGAATTTTACCGTGGAGTCCTTTATCAAGCGTTATAATAGCGATTTGGCGAATGATTTCGGCAATCTCCTTAACCGGGTGAGCGGCCTTTTGGGGAAATATTTTAACCATTGCGTGCCGGCTCCGGGGGCTTTTTCTGCCGAGGACACCGCCGTGCAGCAGACAGGCGGTGCCCTGCCTGGACGAATCGCGGCTTATGTGGAACAGTTGAGGATTCATGACGCGATCGAAGAGGTCCTGCAACTGGTCCGGCAGGTTAATAAATATCTGGAATCCTCTGCCCCGTGGAAACTGGCCAAGACCGATTTGGAAAAGGCCGGGACCGTACTTTTCACTGCGACGGAAGCGTTGCGGATCTGCGCGGTGTTGCTCCAGCCGGTGATGCCGGGTAAATCCGGACAGGTTTTGGATATCCTGGGCGCGCAAGGAAGTGCTCCGGACTGGGGGGGGCTGAAGTCGGGGACCG
The DNA here is from genome assembly GCA_964489065.1 of uncultured Planctomycetales bacterium. Lineage (GTDB taxonomy): Bacteria > Omnitrophota > Gorgyraeia > Zapsychrales > JANLHA01 > JAGOJP01. Next base: position 138,008 of record CAZAXH010000002.1, read on the forward strand.
AGTTGAAGGCGCATGATGCTTTATTCCCGAGGATAGAGATAAAATCCTAATGGCCGGGCGGGTCAGGGCGAATAACGTGAATTAGAATCCGATTCTTTAATTATTTTATGGAAAATCGGATTTGCTTGAACGGGATTCGCCCTGACCCGTCTGGTTGATGTCATATAAAATTAACAGGAATCATTATGGCCGTCACGACAATCAAATGGATGAAAGACCACATCAAGCTGATCGACCAGACGCGGCTTCCGCAGGAGGTCGTTTATATTGACTGTTATGACCTTAAAACGTTATGGGACGCGATCCGGCGCTTGAGCGTGCGGGGCGCTCCGGCGCTGGGTGTGGCCGCCGGGTTCGGCGTGATGCTGGGCCTCAAGGGTTTTCAGGGGACGCATAAAGATGAATTTGTCCGCCATTTGAAGAAAGTGTGTGATTATATCGCCACGTCACGGCCGACGGCCGTTAATTTGTTCAATGTCCTTGACCGTATGAAAGCGGTTGTAGAGCATAACCCGGATGCGGGTGTCCCGGAATGGAAGCGGCGGCTGCAGCAGGAAGCGTTCCGGGTCTACGAGGAAGACCGGCAGGTCTGCCGGTCCATGGGGCGCTGGGGCGCTTCTTTGATCCCGGACGGGCGGAATGTCATGACCATTTGCAACGCCGGGGCTCTGGCCACCGTGGATTACGGGACTGCGCTGGGCGTTTTTTATTCGGGCCAGGAACAAGGTAAAAACTTTTCCGTGTACGCGTGCGAAACCCGGCCGCTTTTGCAGGGTGCCCGGTTGACCGCATGGGAACTCACAAAGGCCAAAATCGACACCACGCTTATTTGCGATAGCATGGCGGCGACGGTGATGAGGGACAAGCATATCGCGGCGGTTTTTACCGGCGCGGACCGGATTGCGGCCAATGGGGACACGGCAAACAAGATCGGGACCTACGGCCTAGCGGTCCTGGCGCATCATCATAAAATTCCGTTTTATGTGGTGGCGCCGCAGTCGACTTTTGATTTGTCTTTGCCCGACGGCCGGCAGATCCCGATCGAAGAACGGGATGCCTCCGAAGTCCGCGGCTTTAACGGCCAGCTTTCGGCTCCCAGGCACGTGAAGGTTTTCAACCCAGCCTTTGATGTTACCGGGCACCGCTTAATTACCGCCATTATTACCGAGTACGGCATTATCCGGCCGCCTTTCACGCGCAACATCTCCCGGGTTCTTGGAAAAAAGCCGAAAGGCTGACAGGCGTAACCTGGACCGGTTATGAACGGGGAGTTCCTTCCTTATGAAGACCTTATCAGATATTGGTGAATTTGGCTTTATTGAACGGATTAAACATCGACTGCCGGCGGACACGAGCGTCCTGACTCCGGCCGGGGATGACACGGCTGTCGTAAAACCCCCTCCCCGGGGACAGCAGCTTTTAATGACCGCGGATATGCTGGTGGAAGGCGTGCATTTTAAGCCCGGGACGTCTCCGGAGTTGATCGGCTGGAAGGCGTTGGCCTGCAATATCAGTGATATCGCCGCGATGGGGGGAGAGCCGCGCCACGCGCTTGTTTCCGTTGCCATGTCTCCCCGGACAGACGTAGAAGCGGCGGAACAGCTTTATAAGGGGCTGACCCGATGCGCCAGGGAATTCGGGGTGAATATCGTCGGGGGCGATACCGTCAAAAGCTGCGGGCTGGTCGTTCATGTGGCGCTCACCGGAGAGGCCCGCCCGCGGGACGTGGTTCTGCGCAGCGGCGCCGCTGCCGGGGACGTGATTTTTGTGACCGGCCCTTTAGGGCGGGCGTGGAAGAGCGGCAAGGATTTCCGGTTCCGACCCCGTGTCAGGGAGGCGAGGGCCCTGATTTCAAACGGCCTGAAACCGTCGGCCATGATCGACATATCCGACGGCCTGGCCGCGGACCTGGGGCACATCCTGGCCCAGAGCCGCTGCTCTGCCTGTCTGGACGAGTCCCGTATGCCGCTCGCGCGGGGAGCGTCCTTGAAAGAGGCGCTTTATGACGGGGAAGATTATGAATTGTTGTTTACTTTACCGCAACGGAAAGCGGCCGGGTTACTAAAAATCGACCCCTCCGGCCGGATATATTTCCCGGTGGGAAATATCCAGGCCGGGAGACCGGCCGTGTATTTGCAGGACCGTCAAGGCCGGGTCCGCGAAATCGACCGGAAAGGATTTGTTCATTTCTGACATATGGCGTCCTTGACTTTGACAACGCGAACGGCAGAGGAAACCATGGCTTTCGGACAAAAGCTCGGCCGGCGGCTTGTCCCGGGGAACATTGTCTGTATGTTCGGAGACCTGGGCAGCGGCAAGACCACCTTTGTCCGGGGTGTGGCCAAGGGCCTGGGGGTTAATCCGGATGAGATTCACAGTCCCACATTTGTTTTGCTCAATGTTTATCGCGGGCGGCTGGCGCTGTATCATTATGATTTTTACCGTCTGGAGAGCCCGGATGAAATCGCCGCGATCGGCTATGACGATTTTCTTTATGGGAAAGGCGTTTCGTTCATCGAATGGTCGGAACGCTTCGGCCCGCTGATCCCAAAAAATTTTTTGCGCGTCGAGTTTGTTTTTATCGATGAAATCCGGCGGCGCATTACGCTTTCTGCGAAAGAGGAAGGGTATGCCCGGCTGATTGAGGATTTAAGGGCGCTGTGTCTATGAACCATGAATCTTACCTTTTGATGGATACCTCGACCAGGAATTTCAGCCTGGCCGTCAGCCGGGCCGGCGCTGTGGTGCGTTTCAGGAATGTCAAGTTGGACAAGGTCTTGTCATCCTCGATCATCCCCTGCATAGACCGGCTTCTGAAACAGGCCGGGCTCCGCATGGCGGATATCGGCGGGTTCGGGGTCGGGACAGGGCCGGGGTCGTTCACCAGCCTGCGGGTCGGGTTAGCCACGGTCAAAGCCTTTTGTTTGGCGTCCGGCAAGCCGGTGGTCGGGGTCCCCAGCCTGGACATTCTGGCGCAAAACGTTTCGGACACGGCGGCCCCTTTCATCGCGACTCTGGTTGATGCCCGCCGGGATCTGGTTTACGCGTGCTTGTATCAGGTGCTTCCGGGCGGGCTTAAACGGGTTTGCCCGTATCTGTTAACAGGGCTGGATGATTTTTTGCCCCAGCTCAAAGGAGAAACCGTTTTTGTGGGCGACGCCCTGCCACTTTATCAGGACCGTATTGAAGCTTATGCCGGTAAGGGACGCGGCGGCTCGCCGGCGTTGATGTGCCATTGGGCTCCGGAGCGGATGTGGTTCCCCCGGGCCCATAAGATGCTGCCGCTGGTATCGGACCGGCTGCTCCGGGGAGAACCGGATGACCCGGACACGCTTGTCCCGTTGTATTTATATCCGGAACATTGTCAAGTGAGGAGGTGAGGCATGAGCTCCCGTAAAATGCACAATTATTTGTCATGGGTGGAAGTGGACTTGAAAGCCATCCGGAATAATTTTAAGCAGATCAGGACGATGGTGCAGGAACGGCAGGTTGAGCTGCTCCCGTATCCCGTGAAAGGAAGGAAATCCACCCGTTTCCCGGACGTCCTGACGGTCATTAAGGCGGACGCCTACGGCCACGGGATGATTCAGGTGGCCCAGACGCTGGGCAGGATGAAGGTGAATTTTTTCGCGGTGTCGGATATCCCGGAAGGCGTCCTTTTAAGGAAAAACGGTATCAAGAAAAAGATCTTGCTTCTGGAAACGTCTCTCCCTTCGCAGGTCAAGGATATCGTGGATTATAATTTGACGCCAACGGTTTGTACGCTGTCTCTGGCGGCGGCTATCAATACTTACGCCAAGAAAATCGGCCGGACGGTGGATGTGCATATTAAGATCGACACCGGAATGGGCCGCCTCGGGGTCTGGCACCGGGGCGCGGAGGGTTTTATTAAGGATGTGATGCGGTCTAAGAACCTTGCCGTCAAAGGGCTTTACACTCATTTTCCCCTGGCGGACAGCAATCCGGATTACACAGTCGCGCAAGTGCAGCAGATGCATGAACTGGTCAAAACTCTTGATCAACAGGGGCTTGTGGTTCCGTATGTTCACGCGGCCAACAGCGCTGGTCTGATTGATTACCAGGCGGTGATTTTTAACCTTGTCCGTCCCGGGATCATGCTTTACGGGCTTTATTCCGACGCCCGCCTGGCGCGAAAAGTCAAACTGCAGCCGGCGATGAGCGTGAAATCCAGGATCATTTTCGTGAAAACGATTTTGAAAGGCCAGGGTATCAGTTACGGGCACACGTTTGTCGCTCCGCGCGACCTGGTGGCCGCGGTCCTGCCGATCGGATACAGCGACGGGTATTTCCGCAGTTTATCCAATAAATCTTCGGTGCTGGTGGACGGCCTACGCTGCCCCATCCTGGGGAGGGTCACCATGGATCAGATTGTCGTGGATGTGTCCCAAGTCCCCGGAGTGAAGATCGGTCAGCCGGCGGTGATCCTCGGCAAACAGAAACAGGCGGAGATTACCGCGGATGAACTGGCCGGGCACGCGGGAACGATCAATTACGAAATTCTCTGCAGCTTAGGCAGCCGGCTCCCGAGGGTGTATAAGCATTAAAGGGAGAGGCATCCTGCCGGATCCGAAGTTATAAAGGATATTTTACCGGAATTTGTATTTGATGAGGTACAGGGCGGCGCCGGTAAAGAGTACCGGGGCCAACCAGGCCGCAAGCAGGGGCGGGAAGATGCCCCCTTTGCCCAAAGCCAGGCCCACCGCATTGGTCACGTAATAAAGGAACCCGATCGCGATGGCGATCCCGAGAGACGAAAAGGTTTGGGCGCGGCGCCGTCCGGTGCTGAGCGTGAGGGGGAGGCCGACCAGAACAATGATGATGTTGGTCAGCGGGAAAGAATATTTTTGATAAAGGTCCACCTTCAGATTGCTCAGAGCCCGTTTCGCGCCGCTGTTGGCAAAACGTGCGATATAATCTGTCAACTGCTGGATATTCATGGCGCTCACGGTGAGCCGCTGGTTGAGGAAGTCTTCCGGGGTTTCCCTGATATCAAGCAGTTTTTCTTCATACACCTTCACCTTGATCGTGCTCTGGGGGTCCTCCGGGAAAAGCGTCACGTGGCACTGAAAGCATTTCCACGCGATCCCGGTCCAGGCCCCTTTTAAAGCCACCAGTTTTTCCTTAATATTCTGTTGCTGGTCATATTCGATGACCGTCAGCCCCTCCAGGTTATAGGAGTCAGGATTGGGGTCAAACGTGTCGATAAAATAAAGCCGGTTTTTGAGCCCGTAAAAGGTGAGGTTTTTGATCGCCGCCAGCTTTTTTTTCTTGCGGTCCACTTCCAGGATGAGGTTCTCGTTTTTAATTTTTTTGGTCTTCTCCTCCGCTTGGGGGATGTACCGTTCGTTGATGAAGAACGTCAGGGCCGCCATCACAACGACAAAACCCAGGGCCGGGCGGGTGATCTGCCAGAAATTCATACCGCTGGCCCGCAACACGACCACCTCATTATGGGCGTTCAGGGTTGAATACGTCAGGAGGACCGAAATCAGCAGGGCCATGGGGGTCGTTTGCACCAGCACGACCGGCAGGTAAGCCAGGTAATACTGGAATAAAATTTGGATGGACACCTTCTGCCCGATAAATTCATCGAGGTTGCTGGCGGAATCAACAAGCACGAACAGCAGCCCGAACGTGAAGAACGTCACGATGAAGATGAAAATAACAGATTTGATGATATAACGGTCAAGAATTTGCATAATGAATATTTTTTATATTCCGTTTCCCCGTCCCGGGGCTCCGGACGGACGTTAAAATCGGGTCAGCCGGTAGTTTAAAAACAGCGTCGCCGCCCCGCCGATGATATTGGGGACCCACATGATCAGCGCGGCGGGGACGATTTGTTCGATGCTCAGCGCCTCACAGCCCAGGGTGATCAGATAATAAACCGCGGCGGCGATGATGGCGATAATGACATTGGCGGATTTTTCCCGTTTATTGGTGATAACCGCCAGAGGGAACCCCAGGGTGACGAAGACCAGCGGGGAAAACGACCAGGTGATTTTTCGGTAATACTCGGTTTCCAGCCGGGAGGTGTCGACGAGAAGCTGCTGCAGGCGCCGGCCTTCCGCTTTGAGTTCTTTCAATGTCATGCTTTTGGGCTTTTTGTCGATCTTCTGCTCGGCCTGGGCGGTGTCCAGGGTGATAAACAGCGTGTTGAAGTTCAGTTTGTAAAAGTTGTTCGGGTTTTTCATGTCTGGCTCATCAGACGTGCCGTTGATTAATTTCAGGATAATCTGTTTCTTCTCGGGAACGCGGGAAAATTCCCCCCGGCTGGCGATGATCGTCCGGGTCGGTTTGCCGTCGGGTTGGGGCTGGTAGATGGTGATATTGTACATACGGTTGTCTTCAACCCGGTGGATAAAGAGGATCTGCCCGTCAAAGGCATGAATAAAAACCCCGGGCTCCAGCAACGCGGTCGGATTCTTGGTGCCTAGGTCTTTCAGGAGTTTGCGCTGTTCGTGATGGGCGTAAGGAATAACTCGGTCGCTTAAGATGAACATCAGCAGGGAAAGGATGACCCCGACCATGAATAAGGGGGCGAACAGCCGCCGCAAAAGGATCCCGCTGGCCCGCATGGCCAGGATTTCATTGTCCGAGGATAAACGGCTGAACCCTAGGATCACCGCGACCAGGCAGGCGATCGGCAATGTGTATCCCAGAAGGACGGGGATATACAGCAGAAAGACCTGGCTGACCGTCACAAGGCTCACCCCTTTGTTGATGACCATGTGCGCCAGTTGAATCAGGTTCCCCAGGAGGAAGACGCAGGTCAATACCCCCAGTGCCAGGAAAAAGGGGACGACGCATTCTTGCAGGGCGTAATTTCTTAAAATTTTCATGCGGAGGAACTCGTGCTGGGTTGAACAGCGATGGCCAGCGTCAAGACAACCACCTGTTGTGCCCCGGCCTGTTTGATGACGCGCGCGGCTTCTGAGGTCGTGGCTCCGGTCGTAAACAGGTCGTCGACGATTAGTATGTTTTTATGTTTAAAGACAAATGGATATTTTATTGTAAAGGCGCTCTGAATATTTGTCCAGCGTTCTTTTTGTCTTAACGTGGTTTGACTCTTGGTGTTACGGATGCGAAAGAGCGAGCGGCCCAGGACGGGGCGCCGGGCCGTCCTGCCGAGTTCCTGGGCGAGGAGCGCGGATTGATTGTACCCCCGCTCCCGTAGCCTGGCGGGGTGAAGCGGGACAGGGACAAGGAAGTCGAACGCTGACAGGGAGATTCCGTACATTTTCAGAAAGGCGGACATCCGGTCCGCGAAGAAAAGGCGTAACGCGGTTTTTTCCCGGTATTTAAATAAGTGCAGAAGATCTTTCATAACGTCCTGATAGGGGCAGCAGGCCCAGACCCAGTCAAAATGGTAGGGCGTTCTCTGGCATCGGGGACAGAACGGGCCGGTGTCCGCTGCCACCGGGCAGGAGCATCGCTGACAAAAAGGAGGCCGGTTCAGAATAACACGGCTTTGGCAGATGCCGCATAATTGAAATGGTCTGCCTGACAGGGAAAGAGGTTTTCGGCAGAGAATGCAAACAGGGGGGAAAAGGAGGTCAAGCAGGGCCGGGTAAAGGTCCCTGATCATGAAGGATTCTAGCATGGGGCAGAATGCAATGTCAATGGGGCGTGTTCCCGGGGAGCCCGGCTGAGTTTTGGGCTGTGTTTTTTTGCGTAGTCTTAGATAAAAATAATAAAAATTGTCTGTGTGTTTTATCTTTGAGGAGTATAAAATGAACTCATTACGATGGGTTTCCTTGGGCCGGCTGCGCAAGAAATATTTAACATAAGATTTATTTTTAGAACATGTCAAAAGAGGGAGTTCAAATGAGAGTAAAGATTGTTGACAGCATTTTATGCGTTTTTATGCTGGCTTTGTTTACGATGCCGCCCATGGCACATTCTCAGGAAGATTTGTTGGATTTATCTTTGGAAGAACTCTTAAATGTCGTTGTCGGCACCTCAAAACGCGAGGAAGCCGTTAAAGATTCCCCGGCCGTCGTGACGGTCATCACTGCAAAAGAGATTAAAGACTTTGGCGCGAACACCTTGTTTGATATCCTGCAGCGGGCGCCGAGTATTCAAATGCTAAGTTCAAATTTCTGGATTCAAAATCTTACGTCCATGAGAGGAGACCTTGATCAGCATTTAGATACCCGTGTGCTGTTATTGATTAACGGGAGGCCGGTACGGGACGGGATGATGGGGGGGATCAATTTCGCTGTTTACACGAATTTTCCGATTGATATTATCGAACGCATTGAGGTGATCCGCGGTCCGGGCTCGGTGCTTTACGGGACCAACGCCTTCGACGGCGTTATTAATATTGTGACCAAAAAGGTCAAAGACGGTACCGAGTTTTCCGCCAGCACCGGAGTCGGGTCATTTAGCGCGGCCAGAGAAACAGTCAATATGCTGTATGCCCAACATAACATGTCTTTGAATACCGCGCTCATGTATTTCGATGAAAAAGGCTGGAAGTTTGAAGCCAAAGATCAGACAGGGGCGAGCAATTCAAAAAATTATAGCGAAGAAAACTTCGGGATTTTCGGTAATTATTCCTATGGTTTTAATGAAGGGAAAACCGATATTATCCTTAACAGCTTTTATAGCGATTATAGTGTTTCACATTTCGGAATTGTGCCGAATTGGACGCACGCAGGGAAAACCATCGGCAGAAAATATTTTAATGATCTAGAATTAGCCCACAAGATTTCCGACGACTGGGCCGTACACACAAACTTGACGATGAACGCGAACCCCTGGAGCACGTATACCAATATTGAGAATAACGAAAATTTCCTGGACTGGATTTATGAAACGTACGCCCAGGGAACGTTATTTGAAAAAGTTAATTTGATCGCCGGGGGGTTAGTCGAAGACCGGACGTTACCAAAAGTGGAGAGCGGGTCAAGTTTTTCGGACACGTATTTTCAGCGGAATTATACCGGGTACACCCAGGTGGATTATAAGCCTTTTGAAAAATTGAAATTAATTACCGGCACGCAATTTGTAAAACCTTACCGCATTGATGGTAAATTTATCGTCCGTCTTGGCGGGATATACAATTTTAATAAAAAATTTGGTACTAAACTTTTATATGGCGAAGCTTATCGCGCCCCGTACCCGGCTGAACAATATATGGCCATTTCTTCTTTGGTCGGGAATCCCAGTTTGAAACCGGAACAAATTGCCACTGTTGATTGGCAATTGTTTTATACCACCCAGAAAATGGACGCCAGCATCACTTTCTTTAGAAGCCGATACACGGATATCATAACCCGGACCACCGCGACTCCTGCCAGCTATTCCAATGGGGGAGGATATGAGATAGAAGGCGTCGAATTGGAAGGGAAGGTCAATATAGCCGATAATTTATATGCTTTAGGCTCATGTATGTATAAGGATGAAAAAGACAATCTTATGTACTCCCCGGATTTGATGGTTAAATTCGGGTTGTCTTATATGACAAATTTCGGTTTGAATGTCGGTTTATTTAATTCCATCTTTTCTGAGCCGAGGGCCACAAGCGCGGCGGTCCATAATCCGAGCGCCCATACGGTAGACCTTGTTGATTTCAATATGACCTATAAATTGCCGGTGAAGATGGACCTCGAATGGAATGTGTACGTTCAGAATTTGTTGGATCAGGAATATGATTTTGTCGAGTTTAACAAGAAGACCATGATAACGACACTTCCACAGCAGTCAGGCAGGGCCATATATACTAAACTGACCGTAAAATTTTAAAAAAGCCCGAAATCCGGTGAGTGAAGATCCGGCCATCAGGCCTCCCCGAGCATTCCTCTTAGGACAACCGTATCGATAGAACGACGTTGGGCTTTCAATTTGAAGGACACCGGGCTTTGGGCCGTCGGAGGCTTCTCTCCGAAGGGCGCTTTGCCGGTGACGGATATCCTTTAATAAACACTTGACAAAAACGCATGCGTGGCATATTATTGGCATATGCTAATAAATAAAACAGTCCGCGGCCGGCCTAAAAAATGCCGGTGCGTTCAAAACGAGCCTAAGGTGCGGTCCTTCAGGCCTTGCGGTGTTCCGTCCGGTGCCATGGGGGAAGCTATTTTAATCACGGTTGATGAATGCCAGGCGTTGTGTTTTGCCGACCGGCAGGGCCTTTATCAGGTTGAGGCGGCCAAGAAAATGAACGTGTCCCGGCAGACGTTTGGCAATATTATCAAGTCCGCCCGCAGAAAAGTGGCAGAAGCGATCCTCTGCGGAAAGCCGCTTCGTATAGGCGGAGGGGCCTACGCGGTTTCGGGAATGAAAGAAAAACGCACACCTGCGGGGAGAAAATGAATCTTTTAATTTTCTGCAAAGGAGGAGATGGGGATGATTGATACACTTATTGCCTTTGCCCTTAGAAAGCCCAAGATCATTTTTGCCGTAACCGTTTTGGCGGTCGTGGCGTCTTTGGCGGCGTTCTTCCGGGTTAAGGTGGACACAGACCCGGAGAATATGCTCCCGGAGAATGAGTTTGTCCGTGTTTTTAACCACGAGGTAAAAAAAGAATTCACGATCTATGATTATGTCGTCCTGGGGGTCGTCAATGAGAAGGATCCGGACGGGGTTTTTAACCCGGCTACTTTAGAGAAGATCTACCGGATTACGGAGGAGATCAAGACTATTGACGGGGTTATCGCCTATGAGCTGATGAGCCTGGCTAATAAGGATGATATCGAACAGGCCGGCCCGGGGACCCTCAGTTTCCGCTGGCTGATGGGGCCGCCTCCCTACACGGCGGCGGAGTCTCAACGCATTAAAACGCGCGCCTTGGAAAATCCGATGTTTTACGACACGCTCATTTCGCGCGACGGCAAGGCCCTGTGTATTTATGTCCCTATTCAAGAGAAGAACATGAGTTACCGCGTCGCCAAGGCCATCCAGAAAATTATTCAAGGGTATCCCGGAGTGGAGCAATATCACCTGACGGGACTACCGCTGGCGGAGGACGCGTTCGGCGTTGAAATGTTCTGGCAGATGGGGATCTCCGCGCCGCTGGCGGTTTTGGTTATTTTCCTGCTGATGTGGTGGTTTTTCAAACATGTCATTCTGGTCCTGATGCCGCTTGTGATGGCCGTTGTCGTGGTCCTGATCACCATGGGGCTTTTGGTCGGTCTGGGTTTCCCGATCCATATTATGAGTTCGATGATCCCTATTTTCCTTTTGCCGATTTCCGTGCTGGATTCCATTCACATTTTGAATGAATTCTTTGAGAAGTACCGCACCTTTAAAGACAAGAAAAAAACGATTTCCTATGTGCTGCATGAGCTCTACCGCCCGAATCTCTTCACCTCGTTAACGACGGTAGCCGGTTTTTTTTCCCTGTCTTTTGCCCCTATCCCGCCGGTCCAGGTCTTCGGGATTGCGGTGGCTTTTGGAGTCGCTCTGGCCTGGGTTTTGACTGTTTTGTTGATACCGGCTTATATCGCTCTTCTTGATGAGAGCAAACTCGGGGATTTTGGCGTGCATGAGGATGATCTTAAGCAAGGCGCATTGAGCCGCGCCCTCGCCGCCTGGGGGAGATTTACAGTCAAACACTGGAAAGAGGTTTTATCCGGATCGGTGGCCGTTGTGGCCCTGTCCCTTTACGGGATAATGCATATTGAAATCAACGATAATCCGACCAAATGGTTTAATAAGAAGCATCCTATCCGGGTCGCGGATAAAGTGCTTAACGACCATTTCGGCGGTGTTTACAGCGTGTACCTGGTCATGGAAGCCAAAGATAAAGAGGCCCAGGTTTTCCAGGAGCCGGCGATGTTGCGTTATATCGAAGGGCTGCAGCAGTCCCTGCAGGAGAAAGGGACGGTCGGGAAATCAACTTCGCTGGCGGATGTCACGAAAAAAGTCTATTATGAACTTCTGGGGGGCGATAAAAAGAACAATATAATCCCTCCGACAGCCCCGGCCGTGGCGCAGACGCTTATTTCATTCGAGAATTCGCATAAACCCGATGACCTCTGGCATTTTGTCGTCCCCGACTATTCCAAGGCCAACGTGTGGCTTCAGCTGACGTCCGGCGACAATAAACAAATGGCGGCCGTGGTGAAGCAGGTGGGCGAATACGTCCAGGCGCATCCGGTCCCGTTTGAGGTGACGTACCACTGGGCCGGGCTGACGTATATCAATATGGTCTGGCAGGACAAAATGGTGGTGGGGATGCTGGTGAATTTCCTGGGAAGTTTTTTAATCGTCCTTTTTATGATGATTGTGCTTTTCAAGTCTCCGGTCACGGGGCTGGTGTCGATGCTCCCTCTGACGATCACCATTCTTTTCATTTACAGTTTGCTCGGCTTCACGGGAAAGGAGTATGACATGCCGGTGGCCGTGCTGTCGGCGTTGACGTTGGGGTTGGCCGTTGATTTTGCCATTCATTTTATTGAGCGCGCCCGCGCCTTTTACGCGGAGAATAAAAACTGGCCCAAAACGGTTGAAGGCATGTTTGGCGCCCCGGCTAGGGCGTTGATTAAAAACGCGCTGGTGATCTCGATCGGCTTTTTGCCTCTTTTTGCTTCGCCGCTGGTTCCTTATAATACGGTAGGGTTTTTTATGTTTATGATCATGCTGGTTGCCAGCATCGTTACGCTGATGACCTTGCCGGCGCTTATAACCGGTTTCCCATGGCTTGTGTTTGAAGAAAAGAAGACAAAGGCCATCTGTTCGTGCCGGAATTGTGTTTTGATGTCGGGCATTATCGCGGCTACAATAGCATACGTCCTGTTGGGCTACGATCTGGCCCGGCTCAATGTCACGACGATTATTTGCGTGACTGTCGTCGTGGTTTTGTCCGGCGTGTGTTCCTTTGTGTCGCGGCAGAAGATGTGCCCAAAATGATCCCCGGCCCATGGGCCGGAAAGATTCTAGGCGAGGAGTCTGATAAAAATTTCACGAAAGATGTGTGTCGTTGAAAACGGGAAAGGAGGAGATATGAAAAAGTTTTTTGTCCTGTTGGTTCTGTGTTTGGTTGCGGGTACCGTGTGGGGCCAGGAACTGACCGTTGATGAGATCATCACCCGGGCGAATAACCGTTCGTATTATCAGGGAAAGGACGGCAAGTCCAAGGCCATGATGGTGGTCACGGATGCCCAGGGCCGCACCCGCCAGCGTCAGTTGACGATTTTGAAGCTGAATATCCAGGAGGGCGGCGACCAGAAGTATTTTGTTTATTTCCACAAGCCCAATGACGTTAAAGGCATGAGCTATATCGTCTGGAAACATGCCGGTCAGGATGACGACCGCTGGCTCTATCTGCCGGCCATGGACCTGGTGCGCCGGATCGCCGCTTCCGACAAGCGTTCGAGTTTTGCCGGAACGACGTTTTTGTATGAGGACATTTCCGGTCGGGCCATTGATCTGGACACCCATGAACTGGCCGCCGGCGACACCGAGAATTATGTCATCAAGAATGTGCCCAAGGACGCCGCGGCTGTTGAGTTTTCATATTATATGCTGAAAGTGGACAAAAACACCTTTGTCCCCATGATGGCCGAGTATTACGACAAATCCGGCAAGCTCTACCGCACGATCGAGGCCCTGGAGGTCAAAGACATTCAGGATTACCCGACGATCACAAAGATGAAAGCCACGGACTTGAATGCGAATTCCCACACGGTTACGGAATTCAGCGAGGTGACGTACGACGTGGGGTTAACGGACGATATCTTCACCGAACGGTTCCTGCGCAACCCGCCGCCGCAGTGGCTGAAGGAGTAGCGGGATGCGGCGCGCGGTTTTTATCGGCTTATTTTTTTTAATTTCCGCCGCCTGCGCGCAGGCGGCGGATCTCCCCGAATGGCACGGGTTCGTCGAGCAGGCATACGGGGGCAGGCTGAGCGATGATTCGCTGACCAAGCACGGGGGGTATAACATGCTTGAGCAGCGTCTGCAGTTGAAAACCCGTTACTATATTACCGGGGACAACGCGCTGTCCCGCTGGAACAGCGTGGTGACGTACAAAGGCGATTTCCTCGTGGATGAGTATTTCGGGGGCAGCGGTTCTTATGAGGTGCGCGAATGCCATTTCGCGTTCCGCCCGGCCAGCCTGATCGACGTCAAGGCGGGCCGGCAGGTCTTGACGTGGGGCACGGGGGATTACCTTTTTATCAACGATTTGTTCCCCAAAGATTACGTTTCCTTTTATATCGGCAGGGATGACGAATATTTAAAGAAACCTTCCGACGCCCTGCGCATATCCGCGTATCCGGCCCTGGCCAATATTGATTTTGTGGTCATCCCCCATTTTACGCCCAACACCATGCCGGAGGGAGACCGGCTTTCTTTTTTCGACAGTTTTCAGGGAGGAATCGCGGGCCGGGCAAGCGACCGTAACGCCGTCAAACCGGCTTTTCAGGCGGAGAATACGCAATACGCGCTGCGTGTTTACCGGACCTTCGGCAGCCTGGAAGGCGCGTTGTATTATTACCGCGGCTTTGACCCTTCGCCGCGCAGTTACCTGGACGAGGCCAACCGGCAGCTTTTTTATGAGCGGCTGGACGCGTACGGTGCGAGCGTCCGGACGCCCTGGGCCGGGGGGATAGGCAGCATGGAGGTGGGGTATTACCGTTCGCGCCAGGACCCGGACGGGACGAACCGCCTTATCGAGAATTCCATGTTCAAGGGAATGGCCGGATATGAAAAAGATCTGGGGAATGATCTTAAAATCGGGGGGCAATATCTATATGAGCAAAAGCTCGATTACTCCGCGTATAAGGCCGCGCTTCTTCCCTACGACTATTTTTGGGATGAACGCCGGCATCTCCTGACCCAGCGGGTGATCAAATTTTATAAGAACCAGACCGTGATGCTGGGGCTTTTTAATTTTTGGTCGCCGTCGGACAGAGACGGGTATGTCCGGGTGTCATGCGCTTATGACATATCCGATCAATGGAAGCTGGTGGCCGGGGTCAATATCCCGTGGGGGGAGGATAGGATCACGGATTTCGGCATGATGGAAAAAAATAAGAACGCGTTTGTGCGGGTGCGCTATAGTTTTTAATCTCCGCGGGAATTTCCCGCCTTTATTTAAGGCGGGGATGAGAGCCGGATCCGGAAATGGAATTCTGGGACAACGATTAGCCCTGCAGGGCTTGAGACAGCAAGTTCCGCTCCTGTGAAGGCGTGGAAATCGGATGCCGTCGGATTGTTGAGTTCGGGCGGTGTTTTCTGTGAGGAGAGGAGATGATATTATGGAAAGAGCATTGAGGGGGATCGCCGGTTTTGCTGTTATGTTAAGCGTGCTTCTCGCGCATTATGTTGACGAACGCTGGCTGTGGTTCACCGTTTTTGTGGGACTTAATCTTTTTCAGTCGGCGTTTACGAACTGGTGCCCGATGATGGTGATTTTTAGGAAATGCGGTATGAAAAAATAAAGAAGGGCGCTCGCGGATAACCTTCTTCTGCCGCTATGTTTCATCCTTCGGCGTAGCTTCTTCCGTTTAAGATATCTTTAAAAAAGTTGTTTTATCAGGCAACCGGTGAGAAAATAGGAAAAAACGACGGGGCTGTTTTTGTGCGGGAGGGGAATATCCATGAAAAAGATTGTATCGGGGTTAAAGATGTGGGCAGGGGCCGGGTTTTTGGCCACGATGCTGATCCTGGGAAATTCAAGCGCGGCCTTGGCGCAGGGGTTTTTATATTCTGTCCCGATTCTTGACCAGGAGGCGGTTCAGTCTCTGTCGGATGAGAAGCTACTGGAAATTTACGTGGATGTCCTCGTTGATCTGGAGGCCAGCACGACCTTCAGCCGGACGGCGGGGTTCAATAAGAATGAATATATAAAGTTTAAAGAGCTCATCTATTTCCGAGTCAGATTATTTAACGAAATCAAGCGGCGCCGGCTTGAAGTTCCCCAGACCGGTTCGCCCTGTTATTCTTAGGCCATTGGAACGAAAGGATTTCTTACCGTGGGGTATTCCGCAGACAATCAGGACAAGGAGAAGCTTTTTTCTATTCTCAAACAGCAGGCTTTTTTCCGGGAGAAGATTATTTTATCATCCGGCAAAGAAAGCGATTATTATATCGACGCCAGAAGGGTCACGCTCCTTTCGGAAGGGGTTTACCATGCCGCGCGGGTCATATGGGATTTCGCCCGGCAGCAGCGTTTTGACGCCATCGGCGGCCCCACGTTAGGAGCCGATCCGCTGTTGGGGGCACTGAACGTTTTGGCTCACCAGGACAACCGTTCCTTAAAAACTTTTATTATCCGCAAAGCCCCCAAGGCGCACGGGAAGCAGCAGCAGATAGAAGGGCCGTTGCTCCCGCCAGGGGCGGACTGCCTGTTGGTGGATGACGTGGCAACGACCGGAAAAGCTTTCTTGCAGTCGCTGGATGTCCTCGGCCAGGCCGGATTTAAATCCCGCGCGGCGATTTGCCTTGTCGACCGGCAGGAAGGGGCGAAAGAGGCGCTGGCGGCCCGGGGCTGTCAGCTGATTTCTCTTTTTACAGCCGCTGATTTCTTGCGGGACAGGTAATCCGCCGATATTGATCACATGAAAGCGCATCCTAAAATCATTTTAGCCTCCGCATCACAGCGGCGGGAAAAACTTCTGCGGGAAGCCGGATTGACGTTTGACGTTGTTCCCAGCCGGGCGGAGGAACAACATCACCTGACATCATCCTGCCCGGCCCTGGTCAAGCACAACGCCCTTTTAAAGGCGAACGATGTCGCCGTACGGTTGAAAGAGGGAATCGTGATCGCCGCCGATACCCTTGTGTTTGATGGAGAAAAAAACGTGGTGGGCAAGCCGCGTCACGCCAGGGAAGCGGCCGCGGTTCTTGAGCGGCTCTGCCGTTTACCGCACTGGGTTTACACCGGAGTCGCGGTGGCGGATATTTCCGGGGGGCGGCGGATCGTGGACTACGAAAAGACAAAAGTTTTCATGCAGCCTTTATCGGCGGAAGAAATTGGCCGGTATCATCAAAAGGTTTCGCCTCTGGATAAAGCCGGCGGTTATAACATTGAAGAATGGGGCGGTTTGTTTATTGACCGTATCGAAGGGTGTTACACAAATGTCATGGGGTTGCCCATGGCCAAACTTCGGATCATGCTCAAACAATGCGGGGTGTTTTTACTATGAACCGGAAAATAGCCTGGATGATTTCCCTATGGGCCTGTGTTGGAGCGGTTGGAGGCTGCGCTTCGGAATATAATCTCGCTACAGGCCGGGAAGAGCGTCTCTTGTACGGGACGGAGAAAGAAGTCAGCATCGGGGACGCTGTCGCCCGTCAGGTCGAACAGAATTATCCGATCAGCCGGGATGTGGACCTGAACCAGCGGATGGAAACGATCCTGGACCGCCTGGTTCCGGTG
Source organism: uncultured Planctomycetales bacterium (assembly GCA_964489065.1). Taxonomy (GTDB): domain Bacteria; phylum Omnitrophota; class Gorgyraeia; order Zapsychrales; family JANLHA01; genus JAGOJP01. The sequence continues at coordinate 155,361 of CAZAXH010000002.1, forward strand.
GTTGACCGGAAAGACCTGGTTTACACGATCCGGGTGATTGATGAGGACACGGTCAACGCCGTGAGCCTCCCCGGTGGATATGTTTATGTTTTCAGGGGCTTGATTGATAAGGCGCAAACAGATGACCAGCTCGCCGGTGTCGTGGCGCATGAACTGGGGCACATCACAGCCCGGCATGGAATCAAGCGGATGCAGACTCTATACGGATACGCGCTGCTGCAGGGGCTGGCCATCGCCTCCCAGGATGCGGACGCGGTTGTGGGAGTCAACGCGATTTATACCAGTGTTTTTCTGGCGTATTCCCGGCAGGATGAGTTTGAAGCCGACCGTTTGGCTGTGAAATATATGAAGAAGGCCGGGTATGATCCTGAAGAAATGATCAAAGTCCTGGAGATCCTGAAAAAAGAGGAAGAGCGGGCGCCCGCCCGCCCGGTCAGCTATTTCCGGACTCACCCTTATCTTGCTGAAAGAATGGGGGTCGTGCATCAGGCGATCACCGGAGAACTGCGGTTTAAGGATTATTTGAATTTAACGGGGAGTGAAGTTCGATTATGAGGGGAGACCTGATTCCAAGACGGTGGGCGTTTGTTTGTGTGCTGACGCTTCCGCTGCTTTTTTCCTGCCGGATGGCGGAGCCCAGGGACCAGGTGTGCTTCCCCGGCGCCTGCTATGATGTGGAGTTGGCGTTAACGCCGGAAACCCGCCAGCGGGGGCTGCAGCGCCGGGTCCAGATGCCTACGGACCACGGCATGCTCTTTGTTTTTCCGAAGAGTTCCGCATACGGGTTCTGGATGAAAGAAACCCTTATCCCCCTGGATATGATTTGGATGGACCACAACCGCCGTATTGTCCACATTGAAGAGCATGTCCCTCCCTGTGAAACAACAGCTCAAGATTGTCCGGTTTATACCCCGCCGCAGCCGGCTTTGTACGTTTTGGAATTAAACGCGGGACAGGCGGCGGAAAAATGTTTAAAGGCCGGCCTGACAGCCGAGTTTCATCTGGCCCCTCAACCTCCGGCAGATAAAACGGCCCAATAGAAAGCCGGGATTGAATTTCACGAATTATTTTTTACCCGCGTGTGTTCCTTTCCTTAAATCTTTGAAAGTAATAAAGTTAATTCTAATCCAAATCTTGCTCTTATTCATAAGGTATGATATATTTAATTTACCCTTTCAAATCACCCTGTCCCAAGATTTTTGACAAATCTTGTCTTATCTCATTCTATAATTTTTTAAAAGCGGGAGGAAAACCCAGATGATGAGTTATTTCCGGAATTGCCGTAACCAGTGGTCTTACAAACTTCTTGTGTCATTTGTCAGTTATTCTTTTGTGGCGGGACTGATCCTGCCTCCTGTGACGCTTTTGGCCGCTGAACCTCAAAAAGGGATTCTCGGCCTGCCGATGCCCGGGTCAATGGTGCTGAAAAGCGACGTTTACACCCCGGCATGCCTGAAAGGCATTAAGATTGACCCGCAGAATCCTTTGAAATTTGATTTTATTATTGATTCCGGCAAAGACGAGTTGACAGGGCAGGCCCTGGAAGAAGAGGCTAGCAAGCTGATTAAATATTTTTTGGCGACCCTGACGATTCCCGAAGAAGACCTGTGGGTGAACCTTTCCCCATATGAAAGCGACCGGATCATCCCTGAAGGCTTTGGCCTTACGGAGATGGGCCGGGACCTTCTGTCCCAGGATTACATGCTCAAACAGCTTGTGGCGTCTTTGATTTATCCGGAACAGGATTTGGGGCAGGAATTCTGGCAAAGAGTGTATGACCGCGCGGCCAAGGAGTACGGCACAACCAATATCCCGATCAACACGTTCAATAAAGTGTGGATCATTCCGGAGGACGCTTTGGTCGTCGAGCATAACGGCAGCGCTTTTGTCGTGGACAGCCATTTGAAGGTGATGCTGGAAGAAGACTATCTCGCTTTGGAAAAGAATCTGGCCAATCAGAAACTCGGCACGACCAAGATCACCGAGGATTACGTGAAAACGTTAAGCAAGGTCTCTTCGGATGTGGTCCGGGAAATCCTTCTCCCGGAGATTGAAAAAGAAGTGAACGAGGGGAAAAATTTCGCCAAGCTCCGGCAGATCTATAATTCCATGATTTTGGCCACCTGGTATAAACAGAACCTGCGGGCGACTCTCCTGGGCCAGGTGTATGTGAATAAAGGGAAAATCAAAGGGGTGGATGTTGATGACCGGGAGATAAAACAAAAGATTTATGAGCAGTATCTGGAAGCCTTCCGGAAAGGTGTTTATAACTATATCCGGGAAGATTATGACCTGGCGTCGAAACAGGTCATCCCCCGGAAATATTTTTCCGGCGGTTTTGACGCGTCTGCCATGTCCAGCGCGGTCCGGGCCGTGGATCTTCAGGATATCCCGCTGTCGTCTCCTTTGCGGGCGAGGGTGGATCAGGGCTTGAACATTTCCAGCCCTGTGGTTCAGGTATCGGCGATTCTGGCGGAAAACCCTTCAGAAACCTTGGCGGCAAAGGGGGTTGTTACGGCAGAGGACATTACAACCCCGGTTGTGGTGGCTTCACCGGTCGTGGTTTCCCCGGAAATTTTGAAATTGTACCAGGGTGATATTGAGGAGTTGCAGCGTGTCGCTTTTGATTACGGCGACAGATCTTTTATCGCGGATGAGAACCGGGCGGTTGCCAAGAGTGAACTGGCCCGGGAGAGAAGAATTCAAGGACTGCTTCTTTTGGCTAGCCGGAACGCTTTGCCGTTTGAGATCGCGGAAAAGACCGGGACCCATTTGACGGATCTGGTGAATGTGGCGAATGAAATAGTCTCCGAGGGGTATAGTGAGCGGTTATCCCAGGCGTTGACCGAGGCCGAAAATGCACTTTTGCAAAATTTGAACGAAACGGAACTTACTGTTTTGTACCAGGCGGCTTTATCATCTCCGATCGCGGCAGGCACAAGCCGGTTTCAGGATCTTAGTCCCTTCGGCCAGCAGTACGCGGAGTTGCGGGTTCGTCATTACCTCGGGTATGTGGTGGGGTCGCAGGGAAGAGGCGGGGTGACTGAGGCGCAGGCTGCGGCATTCCTGTCAAGGCTCAATGCGGATATATCACGCATGGTTCAGGCAGGTCGCACTTTAAAAGAAATCGGCGAGCACTATTTCCCAGAATTGAGCGACGAAACCCGGGCCTTTGTTGAACATTCCCGGACCCAATATGAATTGAACAGAAAATCCAACGCCAGAGTCATGGCCGATGTCCTGATCGCGTCTTTGTCGGCTTCCGAAACGGACCGCTATGACAGGGCGACGATAAAAGCGGAACCGATAACTTTTCCTTCACGCTGGCCGCAACTGGATGTTTTCAACGCTTTGGAAAGAATCGTGCGGGAGCGGGGCCAGGTGCTCGTCAGCCCTTCGTCGCCGGTTTCGCAGCAGTTTGCGCAGCTGTCGACTGATGAAGTTGTGGGGGACCTAGCACGCAATTTCGGGCAATCATATGACACGATGATTTCTTTGGTGCCTTTTTTGGCAGAGACCACGGGGGTGTCGGAAGAGAGGATCCTGCGGGAGCTCAATGATGACACGTACAAGGTTTTTGCCAATCAGTTGTCCCAGATCTCGGAGATGGTCAAAGCCCGGGAGATTTTCCCGGAACAGGTGACTGTGCGGGTTTCTATGGAAGAGCCGGAGCAGGCGCCGATACAACTGGCGGGAGAGAGGACGGTCCCGAATGTCTTGTTCTGGCCCATGAAAGGCGACCCGTGGCAGTCCGGGCACATCTGGATGATCTTGGAAGCGATCATCAAGAACAAGATCGATAAGGTTGTGATCATGATCGACAACAGCGATCCGACCCGGAAACCGGATTTAAGTTCGTTGACGATCCGGGAGGCGTTTTCCCGGGTGATTTTTGACAAGTATTTAAAGCCGTTCGTCCAGTACACCACGCTCCCTAAAGAGATGCTGGAATTGTTTTCCGCGGATGGCGAAACGGTGATTTTTTATTTCGCGGAACTTAACGCGAACCAGCCCATGAACCTGTTTTACGGCGCGGGGTCGGACCACGCGAATTTGTATGCCCTGAAGAAGTCGGTAATTACGTCAGGCGATTTTACGAGCACGATCGCGGGGATCGAAAACGCGGCGGAGCGCCAGCGGATTCAGCAGATGTTTGCCAACGCGGGCTATATTGATGAACAAGGGCGGCCGATAACACAGGCGTTTGATTTCCTGGTCGAACGGTTGAAAGAACGGGGATACCTGGATGAGAAAGGCAAACCGGTGAGCGGGAAGTTTACCGCCTATTATGAGGAAGGCAGGCCGGAAGAACTGTTGTTGAGCGATCTGCAAGATACAGGTTTGGAAACGGAAGACGCCCGGAGGATCGTGTATCAGGCGCTGTTCGCCCCGGATGTCCCGCGGAAGATTTATAACAAAATGACGGCCGGAGAACAGGGCTTAAGAGGGTTCCAGACCCGAAAAGATATCCAGAAGATGAACATTGTTTTCAGTCAGCGTCCGGGGGAAGGAATTGATGAGAAACTCCTTAAAGCGTATGAGGAGAAGCTGGCGGTGGAGTTAAACGCGCGGGGATTGCCAAGGCTGGGCTTGTCAACCATTTTCCAGCCGATAGACGCGTCATCCACCGATGTGCGCAAGCGCGGGCAGTTCTGGAAGGTGCCATGGGTATCGCTGCAGGTGGCGAACGCGTTTAAGATGTGGGGGTATGAAATGGATGGGAACAGTTCCCAACAGGAAGGGCGGGCGGCGAATTTGAGGCAAATCGCGTCCCGAGTCCTGGCCGGTGACCTTAGCGAGGAAGCGCGGAGAGCCGCTTTGGATCAGATCCGGATGGCTGTGAGCGCGTTAAATGGGTTGGGTTTGGACGCTTTTGACAAATATGTCATGGGCGAGATTATAAAGGTAGAGGCTGCCTTAAGGACGCCGGCCGGCGAGCAGGAAATGGCGCGGTTGGAAGTTGTCGATGCCTGGCTGAAACAAGTACGGGGACTGATTTTCGCGCAGGCACAAACCCTGGCGGAGCAGGCCATGGATAACCCTCTCCCCATCCGGCGGCAAGACCAGCAAAGGATGAGGGATTTACTGGTGGGCGGGCGGGTGGTGCCTCCTGCGGTGGTGAGGGAGTATTATCAGACCCGTAGCCAGCGGGGCCTGTCGCTTGAGCCGGAGGCGATGGCCGTCGAGTTGGGGGTGACCCCGGCTCTCATCAGGGCCACTATGTCCTCTCCGGTCGTTAAAAAGATCCTTGTCGTGGATGACACGGAAGAAGTGAGGGATTTGAACAGGGATATTTTTAGTACCATCTTCTCCGGGGCGGAAGTTATCACGGCCGTGAACGGCGAAGAAGGGTTGAGGACGTTCCGGGAGAATCCGGATATAGATCTCGTGGTTACCGATCTTGAAATGCCGGTGATGAACGGGGAGCAGATGGCCCGAACGATCCATTCCGAGCGTGGTGGTGTGCCGGTGGTCCTGGTTTCCGGGAATAACACAGAAGTGCAGCGGCTGTCCAAAGTGGATGAGGCCTCGGGATTGAAAAGCGGTCTTTTCACCGAAGTGATTCAGAAACCGTATCAGCTTAAGGCGATTATTGATTTAAAAGCCAGGTTGTCTTCTTCCCCTATTGTTAATAAGATTTTGGTCGTGGATGATGTTGCCGGTATTAGAATGCTGTTGCAGGATGAATTGGGCGATATCTTTACCGAGGCTGAAATCATTACCGCTGCCAACGGGGAAGAAGGGTTGAAGATGTTCCGGGAGAACCCGGATATAGGCCTGGTTGTGACCGACCTGCAAATGCCGGTGATGAACGGGGAAGAGATGGCCAAAACGATCCGTTCTGAGCGTGATGTGCCGGTCGTTCTGATGACAGCCAACAGCCAGGAGATGACGCGGTTATCCGTCGTTGATGAGACATCGGGATTGAAGAGCGGGCTTTTTATGGATGTGATTGAAAAGCCTTACAGCTCTGACGCGATCACGGCTTTAAAAGATCAATTGTCCGTGTCGTCTCCGATTCAAAATAAAATTACCCTTACCGCGGAAGATATGGACGTCATCGGGAATATCCTGGATATTGACCGGGAAGTTTACGGGGATCAGGACGCCTGGGCTTATGCGGCGATCCGGGTTTTGCTGGCCAATCAGCTTCAGTATCCGGAGGCCATGCCGCCGTTAAGGCAGTCGGCCAGAATTTTAGGCATCAAATGGCAGGATGGAGCTTATCCGATAGAAGACGCCATGTTCAGGCTGCTTCCGGCCAGTTTGGCGGTCGGTTATAATCTGCGGGATGTCAATGCGTACCGGACATTAAAAGAAGCCATTGATCTGGAACGGGCCGGTCAATTCGGCGATGCGGAGAATAAACTGGCCGAAATCGAAGGGGTTGATAATCAGAAGGCGGATCAGATATTGAAAATGGCGGCGGCGGTCTTTAATAATTCCGTCGCGTTATCCATTGACAATGACCTTGATCTGCAGATGACCATGCTGGGGGCCGGACGGGCGGAAAGAATGCCCCTCGTGGACTTCGTCGCCATTTCCCGCACGGCTCCGTTGCAGCTGACGGCGGAGAATAAAGAGAGGCTGAATGTCCTTCTCAACGAGGCCGAAACGGTTCTGCAGCGGGTGGAGATTGAAACGGTTGAAGACCGTGTCGTCCTGGAGCAAATCCGTAAGGACGTGACGGGTATTTTAGAAGAAGCCGGCGCGATCTTTTCAACGTTCGCGCTTGAGGAGGAATTGAGAAAATCCACTCCGGCCGAGGAAGCGGTGCGGTTGCAGCAGGTCATAACTACGATGGCGGAGATTGAAGCCAAGCTGGGGCCTTCTCCGGCGGCGGATCTGGCCTCGGAGGAAGAGGTCTCTTCTCCGGTCCAGGTGGTGGAAAAAACAATGGATAAATTCCGGCTGCAGAACCGCGCCACCAGGGAGTTATTAGACGGATTTGTCAACGGCTCGATTGAGAGAAACACCGCTGGCCGGGAGCTCAACCGGCTGCTTCGGACGGAAAGACAGGCTCGGGGCGTTTCCTCGGGAGGGGTGCTCAATTTCGCGCAGCGGTTGAATGGCCAATTAGAAGCGCAATCATCGCCCCTCGGCGGTATCAACCTGAACCCGGCTTTGTTAAACTTGCAGATCAAACGGGACAATAACGGCGTGCCGCTGCCTTTGCCGCAGCAGCCTGTCGGGGATATGAATATTGACGGATTTGTGCCGGTCATCATCAATATTACGCCTATCCCGAATCTGCCGATGCTGCTGGGCAGAAACCTGGGGGACGCCCCGGCGCAGGGTGTTCCGGCTGCGGAGAAAGAAGGCCATAAGCAGGGACCGTCTCAACCATCGGAAAAAACAGGCGTCCAGTTTTTCTTTGATGATAAAGATCAGTTGAGCTTGTTGAATTACAATTAAGTTCATGGCTTTTTCATGAATTAGAGTATAAAAACCCCTTTGGGCGGTTAGGTATCGAAGATGATGCTGAAACCCCAAGGGGGTTTTCTTTGTATAAATTAAGAATGTCCTTCCCCATTGATGGCGGGGCTTGTATAATTTTTGATTAAGAAAGAGCGCCGGCTTCAACTTTTAATATTTAACCCTACAATGAAACAACGCGCCTGACCTGACTTTTATGCTTTTTAATTCTTTAGAATTCGTGGTTTTTTTTCCCGTTGTGGTCGCGGTTTATTTCCTCCTGCCGTTTCGTTTCCGCTGGGCGTGGCTGCTTTTGTGCAGTTACGCGTTTTATATGGTCTGGAATGTCCCGTATGTGCTGTTATTGCTGGCGTCGACGGCTGTTGATTATTGGGCCGGCCTTAATGTGGCCCCGTCCAAGGGGAGAGGAGCGTTCAGGCGTAAAATGTTTTTATTGTTAAGCCTGGTCGCTAATTTTGGGATTCTGGGGGTTTTTAAATATTTTAATTTTTTCTCCGCAAGCCTGAACCGCTTGTTGGAAACCGCAGGCGTGAATTATGTCATCCCGCATCTGGATGTTTTGCTCCCGTTGGGCATCTCCTTTTACACGTTTCAGACTTTGAGTTACACCCTTGATGTCTACCGGGGGAAGATGGCGCCGCAGAAACATCTGGGTGTGTTCGCCCTGTACGTGGCATTTTTCCCACAACTGGTCGCTGGGCCTATTGAGAGGGCCACGCATCTTCTGCCGCAGTTTTTTAAAAAACATGAGTTTGACTACGAACGGGCGTGTGACGGCTTCAAGCTGATGCTGTGGGGCTTTTTTCAAAAGATCGTGATTGCCGACCGGCTGGCGTATTTTGTGAATCTTGTTTACGGGGACCCGCAGGGCTGGAGGGGCTTGCCGGTTTACCTGGCTACCAATTTTTTTGCGTTTCAGATATATTGCGATTTCGCCGGTTACTCGGATATCGCCATCGGCGCGGCCAAAGTGATGGGCTTTGATATTATGGAAAATTTCCGGAGGCCTTACTTCGCGTCGTCTATCGCCGATTTTTGGCGGCGTTGGCATATTTCCCTCTCGACCTGGTTCCGGGACTATTTATACATTCCGCTGGGGGGGAACCGGGTTTCTGTCCGGCGGTGGCATTTCAACCTCATGGTGGTGTTCGTGGTCAGCGGGCTGTGGCACGGCGCGAACTGGACGTTTGTCGTCTGGGGGGCTTTGCACGGGCTGTATATGCTGGGGGCTATCTGGACGGAAGATATGCGGGGCCGGGTGAAGAGGATGCTCCGGCTGGACCTCCATCCCGGCGTCCTCCGCTTTCTGCAGGCCGCGGTGACCTATCATCTTGTTTTATTGGCCTGGGTGTGCTTCCGGGCCCGGACCCTGGGCGAGGCGGGTGTTCTGGTCAGGAACATGCTGACGTTCGATATCGGCACGCGGTTTCCTTATAAAAATTTTGATTTTATCGTGTCATTGGGGTGCATCGGGCTCTTGTTGCTCGTTCATGGGCTGCAAACCCGATGGCGGCTGCGGGATTTGATTGCGGGATGGCCCAAGGCTCTGCGCTGGAGTTTTTATTATTTTGTTTTTTTAGTGATTATATTCTTGGGTAAATTTGAAGGGGTCGAATTTATTTATTTCCAATTTTAAGCCATGAGATACGCCCTTAAAGAGATGACCGCATTTGTGTTGATTTTTCTGGCTCTATCCGTGGCCGTGCATTCCTATCTTATGGAGGGGTTAAAGGCGCGGACAACCGGGGACTTCGGCGACTGGAACAGGATTGTCAACGGCCGGATCAACGCGGATATCCTGGTGACCGGAGCGTCCCGGGCGCAATGCGGAGTGGATGTCCTTACTCTCGAATACTATTTTAAAAAGAAATGTTTTAACCTGGCGATGAAAGGCAATTCTTTGACCCTGCAATTAGCCCGGCTTAAAGTGTATTTGAAACACAATAAGGCTCCGGAGGTCATTATCCAGGTGGTTGGCCGCAACGCTCTGCGAAAGCCCCGGGCGTATAATCCGGGGCAGTTTGTCCCTTATCTGAACGAAGAGGAGCTTTTCCGGCCCCTGACCGGGATTTCCCGGCATTTTATTTTTGCCCGGTATATCCCGCTGTACAGCTTTGCGTTGCAGAGCCCGTCTTTCACGGTGGACGCCTGGCAGGGGTTGACCGGGCAGGAAGACCCGCCGCAATGCAATAGCGGCTATTGTCCGGTTGATATGGTGTGGGATAGAAAGAGCGACCTCGCCACCGTAAAAAAACTTTATCCCAACGGGATCATTGACCAGATCACCCAGGAGGGGAAGGCTGCTTTTGTGGAGTTGGTCCGGCTCTGCCGGGAGAAACACATCCGGTTGATCCTGGTTTACGCGCCGGGGTATTATGAGTTTAATGACTTTGTCGTTAATTATGAAGAGGGTAAAGCTTTGTATCATCAATACGCCGGGCAATACGGGTTGGACCTGCTGGATTATTCCTCTGCCGACATAAGCCGGCAGGAAGACATGTTCTTGAATTCCCAGCATTTGAATTATAAAGGCGCCACGCGTTTTTCAGAAGAGCTCGCGCGGGACCTCGGCCCTTTATTCAATGAGCATTTAATTTACACGACCCAAGGGAGTGTAAATTAGAAATGCGAATTGATCCTGAGCGAGTGAGCCAAGCGAACGCGTCGAAGGATATGGTTTAATACCCCGGCACTTGCTGCGGTTAATTGCGTCCAGAGCTTTCATGTCTTTGATTAAGGCAGGAAGGGGCAGGGAAGTGAAATTTTAGAAGGGAAGTATTTTTCCTGCTTGACAAAAGCGGAAGATGAAAGGGACAGTCCCCGAAAAGTTATGCCCCGGGGACAGGGCACCTCCCGTGTGTTTCCCCTTTGTATTTTCGAGCCCTGCTGGCCTGCCGGCGTTCAAGCGAACCCGTTTCCCGGATCATAATTGAGGAATCGGGTACTAATTCACGCCGCCAGCCCAGCAGGGCTCTTTTGAGGTTGAAGGTGCAGATTCGACTCGTCCCCGGAACTCCCAAAGTTTTTGGGTTTTCAGAAGGGAAAATATTGACAGAATCGCCGTGAACCGCTATACTTTGAGCTACGATTCATCGGATTCTGCGCATAAAATTTTCAGATCAATATAGAAAATTTTTGCCGAAGTGGCGAAATTGGTAGACGCGCACGTTTCAGGGGCGTGTGGCCTTCGGCCATGTGGGTTCGAGTCCCACCTTCGGCACTAATATAGTATTCAGGGGCTTGCCAAAGCCCCTTTTTGCTGAAAACAGGAAGGGGGCCAGGCATGGAATCATTAAAAACCCAACTCCTCGTTATCGGCGCCGGGCCGGGAGGCTACGCGGCCGCCTTTCACGCCGCCGACTTGGGGCTTGAAGTCACCTGTGTTGACCTTGAAAAAAATCCTGGAGGCGTCTGCCTCTACCGGGGCTGTATCCCGTCTAAAACTCTCCTGCATGTGGCCCGTATTATTTCCGAAACAAAAGAAGCCAGGGAATTCGGCGTTGAATTCGGAGAACCCCGTATAGATGTCGCGGGTGTCCGGCAGTGGAAAGACAAAGTCGTTTCCAAGCTGACCGGCGGCCTGGGGCAATTGACCAGGCAAAGGAAGATCCGTTTTATCCAGGGACACGCTTCTTTTTTAAACTCGCAGTCCGTGACGGTGGCGGCCGCTGATAGCTCTGCCGTGACCATAGAATTTGAACGCGCGATCATCGCGACCGGGTCCGTGCCCATCACCCTTCCTTTTGCCCCGGCATCCCCGCGCATCCTGGATTCCACCTCCGCGCTGGCTTTGCCGGACATCCCGAAAAAATTTTTAGTGATCGGCGGAGGGTATATCGGGCTTGAACTGGGCACGGTTTACGCCCAGCTGGGAAGCGCCGTGTCCGTGGTGGAAATGACGGCCGGGCTTCTTCCGGGCGCGGACGAGGATTTAAGCGCTCTGCTTAAGAAAAAACTTACGTCCCAATTCGAAGCCATCAAACTGAACACCAGAGTCACCGGGATTAAAGACACGGGCGGGGCGGTTGAGGTGTCTTTTGAAGACAGGGAGGGCCGGGCGTCCTCTGAAGTTTATGACAAGGTCTTGATTGCCATCGGCCGCAAGCCGGACGCTTCCGGCCTGGGGCTGGAACGCACGCAGGTTCAGCTCACCGACAGAGGTTTTATCGCTGTTCAGGCCGCCGGGCAGACGCATGACCCGGCCATTTACGCGATCGGGGACATGGCCGGCAACCCTATGCTGGCCCATAAGGCCTCGCATGAAGGCCGGGCCGCGGCCGCGACGGTTGCCGGGCAGCCCACGGCTTTGCCGCCCAAGGCCATTCCCGCCGTTGTTTTCACCGACCCGGAGATCGCCTGGTGCGGCATCACCGAAAGCCAGGCCGTTGAGCAGGGGGTGCCGATCAGGGTCCTGAAGTTCCCCTGGGCCGCTTCCGGGCGGGCGGTCACGCTTAACCGGACAGACGGTTTGACGAAACTGATCGCTGATGATAAAACCGGCCGCTTGCTGGGGATGGCTATCGCGGGCGTGGGCGCGGGGGAAATGATCGCGGAAGGGGTTTTAGCGATTGAAATGGGCGCGGCCGCCGCAGACCTGAAAGATAGCATTCATCCTCATCCCACCCTGTCTGAAACCGTCATGGAAGCGGCGGAGACTTTTTTCGGGCCGGGCACGCATATTTACAAGCCGCCCCGCAGGCATCCGGGCTGACGCCCGGCTTTCTCCCTTTGGGCGTTTGAGGCCCGGGGAATCCGCCGCAATAATCTTTTGCTCATTAAGGCCGAACTTGTTATAATCCTTTACCATGTTAATAGAAACATTTCAGGCGACGTTGATCGCGACGGTTCAAATCCTTTTGATGGCCGGGGTGGGGTTTGCCCTGGTCAAAACATCCCTCCTGGATGATCCCGGGCTGGATATGCTGTCCAATCTGCTGGTGAAGGTGTTCCTGCCGCAGATGATTTTTTATCACCTGACGCAGCATTTTCATTTCAGCGATTACACGTACTGGTGGGGGTACCCGCTTTTGAGCGTCGGGATCGTGCTGGCAGGGGCCGGTGTGAGCCGGGTGCTCCTCATGTTTCACCGGGGGTGCCGGAACCGGAGCCATTTCACCGCTTTGCTGGCGTTCGCGAATTACGGGTATATCCCGCTCATGCTGGTGGCGTCTTTGTTCGATGGAGAGCGGGCGGAGTCCCTGACCGTCACGATTTTTTTGATGATCATGGGCTTTGACTTCGCGGTCTGGTCCCTGGGGGTGTGGCTTTTGACCAGCCATAAAGACAAAACCATTTACTGGGGGCGGGTGCTGAATCCGCCGTTTGTCACCACCGTGGCCAGCCTGCTGTTGATCATGCTGGGATGGCATCGCTGGGTGCCGCCGGCGGTGATCAAGCCCGTGAAGATGTTTTCCGACTGCGCCCTGCCGTTGTCCATGATCGTGACCGGCGGCAACCTGGCCAAGACCAACCTTCAGGCGGTCGATAAGACGGATATGCGGTATTTGATTTTCGGGAAGCTGATCCTGTTGCCGGCGCTGGCTTTGGCGGCGGTGAAGGCGTTGTCGCTCCCGTATGTCCCCGGGCTTATGGTGGTCATGCAGGCCGCGGTGCCCAGCGCGGTGTCCCTGTCGATGATGATCCGTTATTATAAAGTCGATTCGGAACTCATCAACCAGGGGATTTTCTGGGATTCCTTGATCAGCGTTTTGACGATCCCCGTCGTGTTAACCATTTATAATTTTATCACGAATTCTTATTGATCATGTCCAAACCGGTCGCCACGAATAAAAAAGCGTATCACAATTATTTTTTAAGCCAGAACTGGGAGTGCGGGATTGAGCTTAAAGGCGGGGAAGTGAAGTCTGTGCGCGCGGGGCTAGTGAATTTCAAGGACAGCTTCGCGAAGATCGAAGACGGAGAGGTGTTTTTATACAACCTGCACATCAACCCTTATAAGGAAGCCAGTTACATGAATGAGGACCCGGACCGGGCGAGAAAACTGCTCATGCACAAGAAGGAGATCCGCAAGATCGTTTCTGAAGTGGCGGAGCGGGGCAAGGTGCTGGTGCCGACAAAGATTTATTTGAACAATCGCGGTTTAGTTAAAATTGAACTCGCGCTGGGAACCGGGAAGAAGCTGTATGATAAAAGGGAGTCGATGAAGAAGCGCGATATCGAGCGGTCTTTAAGGCAGTCGTTGCGGGTGGGGAAACGCAGATAGCGGTTAGGGGCGGCGGGCAGTTGCAGTTGGGCGCGTTTGGGTATATAATTTGAATAGCTTTTTGCCGGAAAGATTTTATATGGGGGTGATTGGTCTCGACTTAAGTTGAGAGACCATAGGTGGCATGCCGAGGACGCCAGGTTGGCCTCGTTAATCATCCGGGCACAAAACAAATGGCACTTACAGTGTTGTTGCCGAGGCCGAGGCTATTTTAGCCGAAGCCCAACCAGCCCTTGTTTAATTAAAAAACAAGGCCCTCTTATGAGCCAGGCCTGTGGGCTTATAAGAGGACATTCAGCAGGCTAGCCGCGGCCAGCGCCTTCGGGGCGGCGGCGAAACTTAAGGAGGATGGCCTGACACAGCCCTGTTTGCCGGGTGGTTGCAGGTGACACTTAAAGACAAACTACGCATGTAGAGGCTTATGGGAAGCAACTGAAGGACCGGGGTTCGATTCCCCGCACCTCCACCAAAATTTTAAGGACTCGTTACTTATTGAGCTTCAATACGTGGCGAGTCCTTTGCTGTTTTCAGGTGTGGCGGGGCCCGATCAGTGTCCATTTTTTATGACTTAATGCAGGAACTGAACAAAAAATCCTTGATATACGACGTTCCGGATAAGTGATATTACATGGCAAATGGATACCATTTTATAAAAAACAGGGCTATAATAATGAAAAATCGGGGTAAAAATTGAATTATTCAAGAGGTAAAAAACAACGCCAACCAGCAAATGGATAAGTCGTATAATAATTGTTATGTGTAAAAATAAAAAAGGGGAAATATGGAAATAGCTATTGTTATCCTATTCATTGTAGGGGGGACAGCTTGTCCTTTATGGTTTTACCTTTTTAAGCATCTTTTTAATTTAAGACACAAACTCAGCACTAATATTCGCGAAGAAGTTTATCCGGATATACATAAAACAGTGAATTTGTTGATTTCTCTATCTTCTGCCGCAATTGTATTGACATTTTCGATCCTGCAATTTTTAAACCAGCATCCGATAAAATGTAAATATTTTATAATTACATCATGGCTTAGCTTTACATTAGTAGTTATATTTGGAATGGTAATATTAACATTTTTATATATTTTTCGTGCACAGTATAAAGTTATGCTCCAGTGCATTAAGAAGGCGAAAGATGACCCTACTAGTGAAACTGCGGAAGATGCCATAACAAGTATTAATAGTGTAATGGACAAGGATATTTCCCTTCATGTATTACTCTATATGCAATCTATATCTTTTGTCAGTGGAATTATTTTTTTGATGATTTTTGCAATTATAAACATAGGAAGCACATAACAACCTACTGCAGCGGATGCCGCTCGGCACCTTCGGCAGCCTCGCGACACCGCTGAGTACGGTGCGTTAGCCGCTAGTCTGCAAATAGAAAGCAAAGGAAAATATATGCACCCATTCAGAGAAGGAGATACATTTGCTACTTTTAGAAATATGGT
This sequence comes from uncultured Planctomycetales bacterium, assembly GCA_964489065.1. Classification (GTDB taxonomy): domain Bacteria; phylum Omnitrophota; class Gorgyraeia; order Zapsychrales; family JANLHA01; genus JAGOJP01. Next base: position 170,482 of record CAZAXH010000002.1, read on the forward strand.
TGACACCATAGTTTCTGAAATCAATTCTCTTGAAAATAATTATGTATTGAAAGCCTCCCAATCTGAATTGGAAGAGCATTTTGTGGGCAAGGTTCTTATTGACCCGTTAGTTCTTTATCCAGAGAAAAGATATATCAAAAATCAATCGGGAACTAAAATTGATGTAAGTCGAGACTTCAGAAGGGGACTTTTTCCTGATGAGAGAGCAATAGTACAAGGAACAAAAGTTGACATTGCCATTCCATTTGAGGGCGACCCAATGCTATGGAGAATCAGGGCTTCTACTTTTAGTTTAAGCGGTTATCCTGAAATTGAAGTTCGGAACAATGAAATTGTTTTTAGCGTAAGTTTCCCTGACGACTCTGCACAATCAAGCCAACTTCTAGCCGAGATTGACCGCAACACAAAATCACTTTCAGATGCAGTGGGCTACCTAAAAAGTGATGTCACCAATCACAACAACTCTGCACCAAATACCATCAAGCAGGCTTTGACGAGAAAACGGACGCTTGCTCAGTCAACAACTGGCGCTATTGCCGCTTTAGGTATTCCTGTAAAACGAGTTGGCGAAGAACCAACTTTTACTATTCCCACAAAAAGAAGAACCAGACCTGCCACGCTACCTACTGTTGCAACGGGGAAATATGAACCTGAACCTGTTCTGGATGAGAAGGAATATCAACATATTTTGGAGATATTAAGAAGCATGTCTCTAGTAATAGAGCGAAACCCATCGTCTTTTGCATCTCTTGATGAAGAAGCAATAAGAGACCATTTTTTGTTACAACTCAATGGTCATTATGAAGGCGGAGCGACAGGCGAAACTTTCAACGCATCTGGCAAAACTGACATCCTAATCAGAGAAGGCAATAAAAATGTTTTCATAGCCGAATGTAAATTTTGGCGCGGGCAAAAGGTTTTTACGGAAGCGGTTAACCAATTACTTGGTTATCTTACTTGGAGAGATTCAAAGTGCGCTTTGCTTATTTTCAATAAAACTAAAGACTCAAGTGCTGTCCGACAAAAAATGCACGAAACTATGGAAGCATTGCCAGAATACAGGAAAACAGAATTTCATCAACCAAATGGAGATTCTCGTTACATTTTGGTCAAAGCGTCAGAGCCTGGAAAAGAAATTGTCGTTACAACTCAACTCTACGATATACCAGTTGTATAATGGCAAAAAAGCGGCTAACAACCAAATGCACTTGACCGCCTTCGGCGCGGGTACGCGAGCTTCTATGAGCAAGCCATCTCTTGAATTTTTGAAAGAGACCGTGCTAGAATCGGCGGCAAGTGATTTGGAGCGTTGGGCGCACTTAATAAGAGGAAGACGATAATTGCATGAAAAAAAGGATTCTTGCCTCGATTAAAGCAACGATAGATAATGGGCGTCGCTTAATTGAAGATGCGGATATGTGTGCATGAGGCGTCTTTGCGTTGTTTTGGAGGTATTGGCATGGGAAGAATCTGGACGTCAGAAACGGTCTGTCCGCTGACAGCGCATGTGGTCGGCGTCTTCCTTGTTTTCGTCATCTTGAGTTGCGTGCCTGTGAGCCAGGACGCGAGAGCAGAAGTACCCCAGCCCCAATTCAATGTCGGCTATCAGGTTCTTGATCTCAAGTACCGGAAGGACGGGCAAGAGCAAGCCTTGACCGTGGCCGTCTGGTATCCGACTGCGGTGCAGCCAGAATCGTATAACTACGGGGGGCCCACAAGCGGCAATGTTGCCGTCGACGCCGCGCCCTGTGCCGACGGTGGTCCTTATCCTTTTTTGGCCTTTTCGCACGGGTACGGGGGTAGTGGACTCGGCGCATTGTTCTTCACCGAAGCCCTCGCCGCTCGGGGTTGGATCGTGGCCTGCCCGGACCATCAAGACAAACATTCGGCCGTCCGCATACGGACCGGCCAAGAGCAGGGCTTCGACCGCCTTGGTTTGCTGCGGCACGCCAAAGAGATAGCCGCTTCCGGCCCCGGGAACCGGAGCAACTACCTGTACCGACTCGATGAGTTGAGACTCGTGTTGGACGGCATGTTGACTTCCGATCCTTTTGGGAAACTCATTGACAGAGATCGCATCGCTGTCGGTGGGCACTCTTTTGGAGGATTCACTGCCTTGGGTCTTTGCGGGACCATCAAGGAACGCCATGATCCCCGCATTAAGGCCGTATTGTTATTTTCGACGGGGGCCGGTGGTTATCTGTTCACGGAGGACGAGCTTGCCGCCGTGCGGATTCCATCGATGCTGTTCATGGGAGAGCGGGAAGAAGACCAACGTCGCGGCTTCGAAACGATGTCGGGGCTTTCGGCCAAGATATACCGAAACGTATCGTCGCCGAAGTACTTCCTTGAGGTTAAGGGCGCCAGCCATTTTTCGTTCAACAATCGCTTCGCGGACAACCGCAGGACAAAGCTGTTGAGCGGCACGGAGGAACAGTTCGAGGTTATCCGGCGGTACGCGATTGCTTTCTTGGAGAAGCACGTCGCAGGAAAGAGAGGCGATGGTCAGGTGCTGGAGCGGAGTAATCCACGGCTCACACGCTATGTCAGGGAACCAAACCCGGTCGCATCCAAACAAGACGTGGATGCGCCGGAGGAGAGGATGCGACGCGCCGGCCCACGCCCTCCAGCGGACGCGGATAAGCCGCGCCGCTGAACCCAAGCGTTATACTACAAGGAGGTTCGGAATGACGTTCCCTTACAAAATAAACTTCGATCAAATTGATTGGGATTCGCCAATGGCCGGATTAAGGCATAAATATATTGATCACGGCGGTCAGCGCATCCGGCTTGTGGAGTACTCACGGGACTTGCCCCCGCATTGGTGCGAAAAGGGGCATTGCGGTTATTTGATCAGCGGAAAAATGGAAATCGAATATCCTGACCGGACGATAATATATAATCAGGGCGATGGCATATTTATTCCAGATGGCCCGGCGCATAAGCACAAGGGCCGGGTGCTGTCAGAGCAGGCTTTGGTATTTTTCATCGAGAAAGCGTAACCTTCGGCTGTAGCGGGCCGTGATAGAATAAAAAGGAGAAAGCGTGAAGGGGCCGGTCCCCAAAAGGGGACAGGTCATCCGCACCTAACGGTGCTACATCAGGCCCCAGTGATTTCAGCAGTTAGAGGAATAATTTCAAAGGTGTATAGATGAACACAGAAAATATTATTTTTCATCCGATTGGCATAATCCGTTCTCCACACCAGAAACTTTCGGATATTCCAATACAGCCAGTTTTTTCTGACGACATTAAAGGCTCGGTCGTGGTTGATCCTGAATTTGCCGAAGGCTTAATGGACCTGTGTGAGTTTTCCCATATCTACCTGTTTTATTATTTCCACCAGTGTCAGGAAACATGTCTGCATGTAAAGCCGTATCTTTCAGACCAAGAGCATGGTGTTTTCGCGACACGCGCCCCGCATCGGCCCAATAAGCTGGGGATGAGTTTAGTCCGGTTGACAGAAGTGGAAGGGAATATCCTTCATATAAAAGACATAGATATACTGGATGGGACACCCTTGATTGATATAAAGCCGTATATACAACGGTTTGATTCAAGAGAAAAGGTCCGGTCAGGATGGCAGGATCTTGTGTCTGACAACACCGCGGCCATCCGGGGATTAAGGAATTATAAGAAACAAAAATAGGCCCGCCAACACCGCTCTGGGCACAGCCTGTGACATAAAGAAATTACCAGATAATGGGATGGGGTTATCGATATGAGCAAAAAATTTATATTATTGACTGTGATAATATGTGTTTCCTGGGCGGGGTTCCTGATAGCAGCCGCCGGCCGCTTAAAAGCTACATCGGCCAACGCCCCTTACCTTGAACCCCTCGCGGATACGGAATACGAAGCCATGATTGCCAAAACAGTGCATGAACAAATAAATGGCAAGCCTGTCCCGATTTATTATCTCTGGTTTACGGAGGATAAACATCCGGGCCCTTTAAAATTATTGCGTTTTCTTGCCGCAAAACAAAAGGTGATCGTGCAGCCCCTCGCCGGGTCCAGCCGTTCTTCAAAACCAGGAATATATAAGGGGTGGATCGGAAGGGACGATATGGATGAATTGGTTAAATATGCGGAATCGAATCAGCCGGCCGCCGCCTTTGTGTCAGGCTTAACTCCCTTCGCCCCTAAATCCACGGTGGGGAAAGAAGCTGTCCTCATGATAGAGGCGTATCGCGCGAGGCCTTATCCTGTCGGTTCGGGGGACAGTTTTCCCCTCAATGTTCTCGGCAGGAACGCGTTTTTTAAAGAAACAAGCCAGGAAGACCGCGCTCGGGAAATTCTGGAATGGTGGGGCATAGAAAAGAACAAAGCCGGGGAAAAGGCCTTTTCTGTCGAATTGGAAACAACCCCTGATAGCCATCCCGGCGAGGATGATTCAAACGCGGCTATGGGGTGGGATTGATTGAGATTATTCAAGATTATATTCGTAAAATCAAACGATAATCGATTTTATTCCTGCCACTTTATTCCCGCCACCACTCAAAAGGACTGATAGATTCTTGTTTCTTGCCCAAAACACCTGTATAATTGACTATTATGAAAAAATTCTCCCGCCTGTGTTCTGCCGCTTTCTTGGTCGGTCTTGTGTTCTGTACACTCTCTTCCGCGGAGAATGATTCCCCCTTCCGGGACTATACTCACCCGGAGAAAATGCCGATCCTTGTCTGGGCCGAGATTGTCGAAGACCTCCCGTATTATTTCCTGGAAGAGACCCGGGAGGCAGAGCTGAACGACGATTGGTCGATCGAGGAGCGGCTGCACTACCGTCTGAAAATCCAAAAAGAGTTGGCCAAGGAGCAGGGCGAACAAAGGCTTTATTATAATAACAGCCGGGAGGAGATCACGGATATCCAGGCGTTTGTGGAAACCCCGGATGGGAAGAAATACCCGTTTACCAGCATCCAGGATCTGGATGTTGTTCAGGAAACGCCCATGTATTCAGACCTGAAGGTCAAGGTGATCACACTCCCGCAGGTGAATATCGGCAGTGTTATTGACGTGACGGTGACGTCCCGCATGAGCCGGGACGCGATCCCGGACCAGTTTTCCCGTATTGAAACATATCCGGAGATCCCGCATCAGGTATATAAAGCGACGTACACCTGGTCTAAGGATAAAAATATCCTCGTCAAACCTTATCGGACTACGTTAAGCCCGGTAAATTCGGAAAAGGACGGAAAAATAAGCTATACATTTGAATATAAACGGACGTTTCCTATTCAGGGGACAGAGCCGTTCCTGCCGCCGTACAATGAGGTTTTTGGTTTTTTCTCCATTTCCTCGCTTAAGGATTGGCAATCCGTGGCGGATTGGTACCGGGACCTCATTCAGAAGAATATCCGGGACGACGAAAATATACGTCGGAAAGTTAATGAATTGTGTGCCGGGAAAGCCTCCCAGGCCCGGAAGGCCAGAGCGGTCCTGGAGTTCTTGCAGGACAACATGCGTTATGTGTCCATGTCTTTTGGGGAGCATACGGTTGAGCCGCACCCCACGGACGAAATTTTTAACAACATGTATGGGGATTGTAAGGACTGGTCTCTTTTAGCCAAGCAGATGTTGAATATCGCCGGGATTAAGGCCGACCTCTGTTTGTTCAATGATGAACTCGCCGGAGACCCCCAGTGGGGCTTGCCGTCGGTTTCTTTGTTTGACCATGTGATCCTGGAGGTGGAGCTGGACGGCAAGAAGTTTTTTGTGGACCCGCAGCTTAAGAATTTCGATTGGGGCCAGTACCCGCAGGAGTATAATAACGCCTATCTCTTGGTCATTCAGGACGAGGGGTATCGTTTTGCCAACATCCCGGTGGCCTCGGTGAAAGAGACAAAGAACCTTTATAAGATCCTGTGCCGCCTGAACGTCGCCGGGGCGGCTTCTTATGATGTGATTGCGCGGCTGAACACGGAGGTGTCGAATTATATCCGGCTCCTGTGGCGCAATATCCCCCAAGAAAGCAAAGGCAGATTTTTTGAGGATATTGAAGCCCAATTCGCCAGGGGCGGGCAATTGACCAATCCCAAATTAGACGGCGTTGATGCCCGCTATGGTCCGGTGCTCTTGAAGTTTAACGTCCGCGCCCCGCACGCGTATCAGAAGACAAATGAGATGATCATCTTGAGCGAGCCGGTCGCGCAGTATTTCCCGAACCCCTTTTCCTCCCGGGACCGGATTTACCCGGTGTTTATCCCCGGTGAAGAAATCCACCGTATCCTGGTTGTGTATTCCATCCCCGAGGGGTATGCTGTGGACTATGTCCCCAAGGATTTCAACCTGGAGAATGAGGTTTTTAGGTTAAGCCGTAAAACGGCCGTCAGTGGTTCACGCATCGATGTGAATTATCTCTTCCGGACGAAACGGGCCCGTGTCTCCCGGGAGCGTTATCCGGAAATGCTGAAAGTCTGGCGTGTTTATGGCAGGGAAATCCGCAACGCGATTATTTTAAAGGCCAAAAATAGGGGGCGGTGATGACGATAAAAAAATACTCCATTGGACTTGCCGGACCGGGGTGGATGATAGCGTCTTTGATTTTAGCGGCCGTGGCCTATGCGGACAGAGTGACATTAAAAAGCGGGCGCGTTATCGAGGGAGATATTGTCGCGCGCGGCGCGGACTTTGTGACGCTCCAGAGCGACGATACCTTTTTCAAAGTCCGTTACAGCCAGATGAGCGAAGAATCTGAAGCGCTGCTTAAAGGAGAGGGCGTGTCCGTTAAGGAGGTGATTTCCGCGGAAGAGGTTTTGGAGAAGCTGGCGATGGAACTGGGGAAGGACGAGTGGGGGAAGCGGGTGACGGTTTATAAAGATTATTTTAGCCAGGTGAGAGAGATGCAGGTCCAGTTTGTTCTGATCATGCTGCAGTCAGCCGTGAGAATCAACCAATCCCTGAACAGAAAGAATGTCCGGATCGGGGAAAAGATCGCCCAGGAAACATATCAGCAAGTGCTTCATCTCAAGGGCCGGATGGAAGAATTGGCGCCCTTGGAGGAACTGCGCCCCTTTCATGAAAAAGTGATTAACACGTTCGTGCTGACGCTCAAGTCGATTGACGCCTGGTCCCTGGGGGACAGCAATATTTATCATAGCTATAACAAGAAGGCCGTGGAGGCCATGATCGCGTCCATGGAGGAGTATTCGCTGTTTATTGAACTTCTGGGCAGTTCTCCGGAGGAAATCCAGGGCGCGCGTGCGGCCACCGCCCAGATGAAGGCGCAGTTGGAGCAGATGTATTATTGATGAGTTGTTTCTTAACATGCTGTGCCGTCGCGGACTATTAAATAATATGCGTTATAAAATTGCTAAAGAAGTTTAATATTATTTTTAGAAAGGAGAAGGAGAGGAATGTTCAGATTAATTATTTTAGTTTTAGTGGCCGGGATCCTGGCCGGCGGCGCGGCTTTCGCGCAGGGGGGGGCCGGGGCGCCCGATGTCAACCTGGCCGCGGAGGCGTTTTATAATAAAATTGACACAACCACGGAATGGGGGAAATGGATGGTGGGCGTTTTTAAGCCGTATGCCGATAAGTTAACGGCAGAGGCCCTCGTCACGATTTTCCCGGTGACACAGATTGACCCGGCCGGGTTATCCCGGGAGGAACTCATGAGAAAGGTCACGGCCGGTTATGCGGATTATTATAATGCGCTGCAAAAGATCGCCCCGCCTGAAGAGCTGAAAGCCTATCACAGCAAAGTATCGGAAGTCTATGCTGTGATATCAAAAAATATTCCCGCGACTCCCGAGCAGTCCCTTGATATGGAAATAACAATAAAGAAGTTATATGATGAAGCCATGCAGGAAATCGTGAACGTGTTAAAAAGCCGGGGAGTCCCTCCGGACGTTATCGAGGAATTTACAAAGACGCTGTAGGCCTGAAAGGATACGGGGCGCGGGATAAAGAGAGCCGCAAGTTATTTTAAAATGATAATTTGCGGCTTTTGTTTTTATGCTAAATTAATAAGGTGTTTCCTTTTTGGACGAAGATTTTTCAGGGGATACCCGTTGGCCGGGGAAAGCAGAATAAGAAGGGGATATTGGTCGAATACCCTGTAGCTTGGTGCTACGGTTCATTCAGTCCAGAGCTTGCTTTGGGGTTTATCCATTTGATTTAAAAGGAGCGTGTCATGGAAGTATCTAAAAAAGGTCTCCCGGGAGAGGGATGGGTGATCGCGAGCCATTTAAGCGTTCCCGCTTCGTTTTTTCTGCCAATCCCGTTTGCTTTCTTCCCCTTATTTATATGGGCGATCAAGAAAAAAGCCCCTTTTGTCCGGGAACAGGTAAAGCAAACGTTTAATTTCCAGATGACACTTATCCTGTATCTCCTTGTATTTTTCGGCGTAGCTTTTTTGATCTGTTATTATTCCCGGGACCCTAACCTGTTCGCCGTAGGGTGGATTTTCCCTATGATATTTTATTTTGTGGAGTTCTTGTTCTCCGGCATTGCCGTTCTTATGAAGATCGCAAATTTAGAGACCTTCGATTATCCCTGGACCATCGAGTTTATAAAAGAGAAAAACTGGCGGTTGTTGAAGGCGGATGGATTGTAGGGATAAACAGCGGTTTGTCATAATTCAACCCAGGAGGTTTTTATGGAGGCTGTCAGCGTCAATAAACCCATGAGGATGTTGGCCGTGACCGGGTTCTTTTTTGCCTGTCTTGTTTTTTACTTTGTCAATTCCATGTCCTCCGATGGTAATTATTTCGTCCAGCCCGATAACCGGGCCGGGCTGCTGGCCGTGGGAATAGTTTTTATGATTATAAACTCCACGGTGCATACCGGTTTCTGGAGAGGGGAAAGGTGGGGGTTTTATTTTTATAGCTTTTTTTGGGTGCTTTTGACTTCCATCCTGGGGGACACGGAAGACCTGGGTTCCCGGCCCGACGCGTATGTGCAATGGTTCCCCGTTTTATTCCTGATTGCCGGAGGCTTTATTGTTCTGCCCTGGCACCCCGCTTTCCGGCTTAAGTTTTTCCCTGACAGGTCGTGGCCCCAGTTCGTCGTTAGCTATATGGTGTTATTCTGTTATTGGATGGTTGCGCTGCTGGGAGTCGTCGGCCTTTTCATGATGGGGATGTTAATTTTTTATAAGATTCTTGGAGCCCCTGTGCTTTCCTGGCAGATTCTTCTCGTGGGGGGAATGTTGGGGGGCATCTCTGTTCTGTTCTGGCTTCTGGCGAGAGGGCTCTCCCGGCGTAAACGTTGGGCGTATGTCGTTGTCGTTGTATACCTTGTGGGGTTGTTATTCTCTATATACTCCGACGATATGAAATGTTTTTCTTTCTCTTTCTGGCAATACTATTTCCCGTCGTTGCTGTTCATGGCTTTCGTGGGTGGATTCCTGGGCCTTTTCTTGGGCACTCCTGTCCGCGACCTGTTTTTTAAGCGGCTGCAACCGGACAGCCCGTCCGCCGGTACCGCTTCTCTCCCGAAGGAGGATGCCACCGGGACAAAGCCGAATATTAAAAGGATTTTTACGATCGCAGGCATGCTTTTCTTGGCGGCCGGCTTGGCCATCACGGCGATTTTTTTATGGAAAAAGGACGAAATAGCTGTCTTTTCCCAAGAGCTTTTTCCTTGGCTGGGCCTGGAACAAAAGTTCGAGAAAACAGGAGTGCCTGAATTCCCGCGAGTCTTGTCGGTGGACAAGAAGAATGAAACCGTGAAAGTGAATATCGGCCAGGATTGGGGGCTTAAGCCCGGGGATGTGTTGAAAATTTACAGAGGGGAGGATTATAAGGGCGAGATGACGGTCAGCGAGGTCTTGCCGCAGGGTTCTTGGGCCAGGCCTGTTTTGCCGTTAACGGCTAAGGACATCCGGGCCAGGGATAATATTGTGTGTGAAACCCCGTTATTTTATTACAAACGCGGTGATATTTATTTGTCTTTGCGCCAGAACAGCGCGGCCCGGGAGGATTATGAAAAAGTGGCCCAACTGGAGGCCAGGTCGCCGTTGCACGCTTTAGGGTTGGGCAAACTCGCTTATGCCAGCCAGCAATATTCCCAGGCGCTCTCTTTTTTGGATAAAGCCATCGCCGCTGACTCCGGGCTCGCCGAAGCCTATTATCAGCGCGCTTTGGTTTTTTATGCCATGCAGGACCTGGCGCAGCCTTTGGCCGACCTTTCAAAGGCTATAGAGCTGAAGCCGGACTTTGTCGAGGCCTACAGGCTGCGGCTGGAGATCAATATCAAGGCGAGCCGGTTTGAGGAATGCAAGGCGGACATCAGTCGGTTGGAGGAACTGCGCGCTGCGGTCGATCCGTCCATCCTTCAGCAGCTAGAGACCGATTCCGGCAAATTGCGCGTGACCCAAAGCCCAGCGGGCTCTCGAACGGCCAAACCTCAAACGATTATCTTGCCGGAAGGCCGTGCTTTTCCGTGGCAAGATCCGGCCGGCTGGCGGCGGGTTTCTTTTAGCGAGGCGACGACAGGGCAGCTCGTCCCCATCAATCTTGAGTTTATTGTTCCGGATAGCTATGTTTCCGCATCGGGGGACTCCTGGTCTTTGTGGGGGGATCCTAATGATATAAAAAGAATCTCGAAAGACATGCAAGACCCCAGTTCTTTGTTTTATGCTGACAAGCCGTTATTTGATTTTTTTTATTCCATGACTGTCGCATATTTCGAGGATACTGGCAGGTTCAATATTGAGCAAAACAAAGGAAGCTCAAAAGCATCGGCGGGTTCAAAATGGCAAAGGACATCCATCGGCGGGTATCCGGCCTTGATTTCGATGGATGATTACAATGGCCGGACTTTGTATAGCTGCCATATCGCCACAATGATGGCGACCAATGTCGTGACGTTTTCCGTGGTTTCGGGGAAGTCTTCCTCCCCGGAAGACAATGAATCGACGTGGATGACTTTCCTGAAAGGGATCCGGAGGCCGCGGTTCAAGGCGCCGTCCCTGGAAGGGGAAGACGCCGCGGAAACCTTACAAAGAGTGAGGGCCGCATTAATTCCCGAAGGGCGGAAAGCAAAAATCGGGATTGCGTTAAAAATCATGGCCGGTCCGGAAAGCGCCGCTGAACGTCCGGTCTTTGCGCAGGATATCCTGTTGACCCAGGGGGAACAGGGATTCGAACAGATGGACATCCAAGGCAGGGTTTCCGGTGAGGCCATCGTTACCCGGGAAGGGAATATTTCTAATATTGAAGCTTGGGAATTCCCTGTCCCCAAGATTGACGAAGAGAAAATTATCCGTGAAGGGGATCGGGTTAAGGTAGAAGTTACCAATGACGGCCAGAGCTTTTCCAGTGAAGTCCCTTTCCAGGAATTCGGAAAATATTCTCCGGCCTTGGCCTTGCTGGGCGGCCAGCCTTTTGCCGCGACGCAGAAGGAACTCGTTGAGGATTTGCTGGATATGTATGATTTTAAACAAACGGAATCCGGTGATAAAATTATTTTACACGGTGTCGGTAATAAGGACCGTTTGAAAAGAAAGATGCCGGAAGGGACCTCCCGGGACCTCCCCGAATTTTATCATGACGTGGATTTGGCGGAGGAAGCTCTGCGGAATCACGGGAAGATCACGGTCACAATTAACCGGGAAACGTATGCCGTAGAGGAGTGCCTTATTGACGGCGAGCTGATCATGCAACCCATACAAACCATAATTCGTTTTCAGACAGAAAAATAATGAAAAGAAAGATTCCGCCGGTGTTGACCTTGTCTTTGATTTTATCCGCGCTTGAGATAGTGGCCTATCCGTATCCGGGGATCCTGTCTTGGCTGGCCTCCCGGTGCTGGCTGGCGCATGGCGCGTTTTATTTCTTCAGCAGTATCGCGTTTATTTATAAAACCCTGCGGCAGGATGTCCGGGAAAAAAATTTCCGCGGGCTGGTAATTTTCTTCCTGTTTGGCTGGATGATTTTGAATATCGCGGGGTCCCGGGGGATCGTCATTAACCATGAAAGCACGCAACAGGTGGCTGATGGATGCGCCTTTTTCAAGCTGCCTGATTTTAATTACACGCAGACAGGGTTTTTTGGGTATCCCGCGCGGCAGTATCTTGTCGTCGCCCTGCCGTCTTTGCTTTTGGGAAGAAGTCTTCTGGCACTCCGGTTAGGGTACGCCGGGGTTTTCCTGCTTGGGATTATGTTGTTTTATTGCGGCCTGAACCGGTGCTTTTCTGAAAGCAAAACCGGGAGAACCCTGATCGCTCCGGTTATAACGCTGTCGCTCCTGTGTTTCCCCGTCGTTGTCAACATCATGGCGGCCTGTGAACAGACCGTTTTGCCTATATCATTCACGCTTCAGGCGGCGGGGTGGTTTTTGTTATGCCTTAAAGCCGCCACGCCCGGGCGGCTGATCAGTTTAGCTTATGTCGGAGGGTTGCTGGCGACATCATACACTCCGGGGCTCGCCCCGTGGCTTTTACTGATCGTTTTGATGGGCTTGCGCGTGAAACAGGACTTGCGGTTGAAACAGTTCGATCGCATGGCCCTGTGGTTGAGCGGAGCGGTGTTTGTCGCCGCTATCGGCGGCGCGTCATTCTTTACCCGGATAGATATGCTTGCCCGGCAAAGCGGAGTCTGGGTCCCCGCTTCCGTGCGGTGGCCATATCTGGTGGCCGCCCTAAGAGAGATTTTTATCCCTTTGTTTTATGCATTTTTGCCTTTGCCTGTCGTAATTTATGTCCTGTTGTCCTTGCTGAAAATGTTTCGCCCCCGGGATTTCTGGATATCCCTTTGGGCGGTGGTGACGATTTTCTTGGCGACCCAACTCGGCGGACTCGCAAGCCCGGCCCCTCCGTACAGTTTACACAGGGCGTTGGTGATTATCCCGCCGCTTTTGATATCGTTGGCTTTAACCATTGAGCCGTGGCTGGCTGGGCAGGGGAAGATATCCCCTAAGATCCTGTTGTTGGCTTTGGTTTTCGGGCTATTGATCCCGGCGAAGAATTTACGTGAAGGACTGAACCTGTGCAGGAGCGGGATCCGGGATAAGGTCGTTTATGACACCTTGGATGTGGTGCATACGTATGGGATTGACCCCAACGGTCCGTTACGGTTTATCGTCGTCCCGGAGAATGTTGAATATTCCGGTCTGCATGATTGTTTCAGGTATTTTTATCCTAAATTTGAATTTTTATGGCGACAGGATATTGTCCTCAGGATGGGAATAGCCGATGTTCCGACTTTGGTTTATCTTGATGCGGAGAGTCCGATTGTCAGCGTTATGGAAATGCTTTGGACGCGGCGCGCGGACTTGGCGGTGGTTCAGTTTTCTTTCCAGGAACAGAAGGTGCGATTTCTCCGGGGGGTTTATATTCCGGCTAAGAAATAAAAGTTGCCGGATTTAACTGAATAAGCGACAATATTTTTATGATTCGATTTTTCATCAGTTTTCAGATGTTCCAGGGCATTTTTCTCGGGGTGCTTTTATCTTTGTTGTGCTGCCTGAAGCACACGTGTGCTGTCCGGACACATCGGATTAAGACGGTTCTTTGCGCCGGCCTGGCTTATTTTGCTCTCCCTTCGGTGTTGTTTTGTTTTTCCTTGCCTTTGCCCCTTTTGCAACGTGTCGCGCTCTGCGCGCTGGTGACGTATTGTTTTCTTAACGCGGTTAAAAGAGTGAAAAAGAGCGAAACCCTGATACGTTCGGACCACGAATATATATTAAGGCTGGATCTGTTTCTCATGAGCCTCGCGCTATTGGCCTTGAATCACGGGGCGGTGTTTTTTGACCTCAGTGTCGTTGGGGATTGGAATAAGCACCGTAGTGTCCTGATGAGCTTGTATGATGTCCCCTGGGACCCGCTGCTGTGTACGGGATTTGATTGCTCCGGACAGGTTCCCCCGGGTACACATTTGGTTTATTATTACGCGCTGTATCTGCCCGGCGTCTACGTATGTAAACTTTTGGGCGGGATCGTTTCTTCCCTGCCGGTGCCGGCTCTCTGGGGGGCGCTGTCCGCTTCTTTTATCATATGGAACCTGCTGGGGGTCGCGATCATATTCTTTTTGCTGCCGGTCGTGTGCCGGGATCTTTTCCGGCCCGAGGACAACGGGCCCTGGGGCATTTTTTATCCCGTCCTTGTGTTTTTCGCCGGTATGGATTACTGGTTTATATGGATTGCCAAAAAGACCTGGCTTGTCGGGCACGCGGAGTGGGGGGCGACGCCGTATAACGCGCAGATCAGTTCCTTCATCAGCGCCTGGTCTTGGGTTCCTCATCAGCTTGTCGTTGCTTTTCTGGGCGTCATTTTTCTGGTCCTGTTCAGGAAAAATTTTTCGCTGTTCCCGTTCTGTTTGTGGAGTGTTTTCCTCCTGTCCGGGGCCAGCTTGGCCTGGCTCGGCAGCATCCCGCTTTTGGCTTATTTTTGTGGGGCCCGGCTTATCGGGGTCCGGCGGTCGTTATCCATCAGACAGTTAAAGGCATTTTTCTCGGAGAACCTGGTGAGCCTTTTGTCTGGAATTCTTATGACCATAACTATCTTTTTGTTTTACAGCACAAAGGTTGAGGCGGAAGGATTTGACATGCTATTGACGCGAGCGAATCTCTACGATTTCTTCCTTTTTCATTTCATCGAGTTTTACCCGGCGTTTATGCTTTCGGTGGCTTATTATAGGCTCCGCCGCACTTTCCCGCCAGTAATCGGTTTTTGTTTCGTCTCGATCCTCGTTATTTCGGTTTTCCACGGAGGCAATTGGAATGATCTGGTGATGAGGGGGAGCCTGCCGGCCTTGGCGTTGATTATGATTTTTTGCGCGACCGCCGTGCAAACCATTGTCCATGCAAAACGGAGGGGCCCCTGTGTTCTGGCCCTCGCGGCTTTCCTCCTGACTTTCCCGCTGTTTTTAAATGAATATTTTGTCGCCCTGGAAGGCATGCCTCCTCAGTTGGAAAACGGGTATGCCGTTTACATGCAATACGCGGGGGATGGCCGGGTCCGCGGCATTCTGCGGTTGTTTAATCTGGCCCACTGAAGGGCACAGCCCGCAGCGTTAAAAGTAACACATATTGTTCCCGTAGCTGACCGTGGTGTTGATGAGATAGGTTTTCAGCAAAATAAACCCGGTCAGGGAGAGAAGAATAAGGCGGCCCAGTACCCTGAGGGGGAATCTTTGGTTTGAAAAGTAATGGAACAAGGTTGTCCAGGTGTAGGCCCCTAAAATAATAAGGAAAGGCGTGCCGGCCAAGATATACCGGGATTGGTAATTCCTCCATAAAGAATAGAAGAGGAGAATGATGAGGCCGGAAATTTTTAATAGCGGAAGATATTTGTTCTTGTCCCCGGGGATAAAAAAAGATATGAAGGCGAACGCGTACACCAGCGAAAACTCTGTGAGTTTCTTGAAATAAAATAACATGCCCGCTCCTTTGAAAAGCCCGGCGTGCCAGCTGGTTTTGGGGTAGCTGGCGAGGTCCAGGTTTTTAAAGACGGCGCCTGCCAGGAAAAAGAAAAAGATTATCCCGCCGATGAAGCACAAGGACTCCAAGACAGTATATTTGTAGGAAACGCCCTGGGCTTCCTTTGAATTCAACCGTTGTTTTACGCTGCTGAGAAAACCCGCAACATCTTTCCGGGCCGACAGCGTCAACAGGGCGGCGACGCTGACGAATAGAAAGGAGAGCCGGGGGATCCTGGTGGAGAGGCCGTGGTCTTTGATGAGGCTGAAAAAGAAGTCGGGCCCGTATACGCAAAGGTTCCATAGCCCCCACGGGAGAAGCATGGCCGCGGGAGCCAAGAGGCCGATCAGGAAGTTTTTGTCCCGGAATAATGCTTTATTAAAAAAACACGCGTAGATCAGGATGCTGAGAGCCGGCAGGATCCCTGGGTATTTCGTTAAGGCCGCCAGCCCGGCGGCCATGCCGGAGAAGATAAAAAAGAAAGTCTTTCCGTTTTTTAACCCATAGATAAAAAGATAGATGGACAAAACCGTGAAAAAAGACAAGGTGGTCTCCATCCATATTTTTTGAGAACAGATGATGTGGATAGGATCAAGATACATGAAGACCGCCGAACACAGCCCTACGCTCCGGTTGAAGACCAGAGATCCCAGGAGATAGCCGAGAGGAATGGCGAGCGCCCCGAACAAAAGGGAGACATGAATGGCCGCGGGCGGGTGGCCTGCGAATATTTTATATGCCACCGAAATTAAAAAAGGATAAAGGGGGGGATGTTTAAAGAGCGGTTTCAGGACATAGTCGGGAACGGCCCGCCCTTCGTTTCTCATCTTAGCGGCGTAGGGAATCGTGTTGTAATGCGAAACATTTTCCGTCATATAGAATCCCAGATGCATGAAGAGGTCTTCGTCAATCGTGATGTCAGGATAGGTGCGTTGAAAATTGTTCATCCGGATATTCCAGGCCGACAGGGTGAGGAGGGTCAGGAAAACAGCGATAAAGGTTTTTTGCAAGAATAATTTTGACATGGCGGCTCACAGTTTGGCTGAACCTGTTAAGGCTCCCGGCTGCACGCGGGAGATAAGCGAGTATATCACGGCGCAGGGGCCGGCCGCAACGGGAATATGCCCTAGGTCTGGGCAGGACGGTTTCTTGGTGATTTGATATAATTTTATTTTGATGACCAGATGATTTAAACACCGGCGGTGCCAGACTTCAAAAGGGGCTGTGCCCTTATAGGTCAGGGTGTAGTATTTTGTTAGAAAGGAATAAAAAAGGCCGACATTATTGCTTAACAGACCGATTTCCGTGATGTACACCGGCGTCCCTTGGTCCAGGAGGGCGTCCAGGTTCTTCTTGTATTCCCTGAGTTCTTCCTTTAAGCTTTCATGTTTCTGATAATAGGTCGTGTCGGTGACAATTTGATGGATCGTTTCTCTGTGCCCGTAGTAGCGGATGAACGCCCCTTCGTCCCCCACGATGATTTTCGCGTTTGGTTCTGTGACCTGGGCGATCCACCGGCCGTATTCCGGGATCAGGTCATAGCGGTGACGGAAAGACAGCGTGGGGTAAATCCGGTGATAAGACAATACAACGAGTAAAAGGAACATGATTTTCCCTGCGATATCCAGGGCTTTGGGCCTGTTCCAGATGAGTTTTGAAAACAGATATCCCTGGCTTATGACGAGGGCCACAAAGCTTGTCAGCAGGAACCGGGGGGTGATGAAGAAAGAGTTGCCGAACGCCAGAAAGGGGACAAGAAACCAAAGCAGAAGAAACCAGAATTTTCCCCGGTGCTCAAAAGCCAGAACGGCCAGCCCCCCGATGATGGGCAGAAGGCCCCAGGAGGAAAAATCAGCGATAAGATAGCCGAAACTTATTTTTAAATATTCGGATATTAATCCGGAAAAAGGGTCGAGCAGCCGGTACTGAAAGAAGCTTTTGTCAAAAGAGTTAATGTCTTTGCGGGTGAAAACCAGGAGATAAAAAACTGTGACGGTGGCCAGGCCAATGAGGGTAGCGGTCATAAAGGGTTTTAAAAAACGGAATCGCTGTTCATGGGCCATTGCCGGGGGCGGACGGTGGGCCAGGATAAAGTAGAGAAAGCCTAGGGAAGGGATCATGACGGCCATATCCTGAACCCGGGCGGCGCCGGCCAGACCGAAAAAGAAAGCGGCCAGAAACAGGTGTTTTGCCGAGCAGGATTTGAAATAGACCGTGAGTAGCCAAAGGGCGGAGAACAGAAAAAACAAAAACGGGGAATGGCTGTTGCCATAAATAGAGGTGGAGAGAAAAAGCGGGTTAACGCACAGCAAGAGGGAGGACAGGATCGCGGTTTTATCGTCAAACAGGTTTTTCAGGAAGAAAAAGAACGGGATAATACTGATAGAGCTGAAAAATACATTTATAAAATTAACGGTAATAACCGGATCTGTTACGGATAGCAATTTGGCTATACCGAAGAAAATTATGCCGAGGATTGATATGAGCGGGTACCCGTGTCCATGCATAAAATGGAGCTGATGGCTTGCCAGCGATTTTTCAGCGGCTATGGCTAACCCGAGGCAGTCGACATGATACGGGCCTTTGCTTATAAGAGCCTGCCCGTGAAACAGCATTAAAGAAGAGAGAACAAACGGAAATATTATTGTTGTTTTTGATGTCTTCACAGAGGATAGCGCAGTCACATCTAATTTTTTCATTCCTGCCATAATACAGCCTTAATTCCGGATTATAATAAGATTTATATAATTTCTAATTATAAATGGGGATGGGTTTGTCGGCAATAATTTTCAGGTTAAACTTTCTAATCCTTGTTGTCATCCACGCTCTGTTTTTGTAATTTTTGGTTTAGATTCTTTTTAAATTATGATAAATTAGCATTTAATTATGAACCATTTTTGGGGTCCTTGAGTAACAGTAAAAATACAACATTTTTCCGAAAATGATTAAGTTGAGCCCTGTTTTATCGAGAAAAATAAAAAATTGCGTTACGAATTTTGTTTTGATTATTATTTCCGTGATGGGGAGTCTTTTATTATGCGAACTTGGCCTGCGGGTTTACCAGAAATTGACAGCGCAACAGCCTTTTATACGGGATAAAAGCACATCTTATGACCGGGAACTCGGTTGGCTCTGGAAAGAAATTACCGGAGATGTGGCCACATCAAAGAAAAAGATTCTTATTTTAGGTGATTCTTTTACTCATGGCGTATCTATCCCGGATGAGGATTTGTATTGCCGGATATTAGGGGAAAAATTAAACGCTGAAATTTTTGTTTATGCGGGTATCGGTTACGGGTCTTTGCAGGAATATCTTGTCTTGTTAAAGTTTTTTGAGAAAATCAAGCCGGATTTATTGCTATTGCAGGTCTGTACGAATGACTTTATTGATAATTCCTGGGAAATGGAGAGCCAGAGTTTATTTTTTAACACCCGGAAATTAAGGCCTTATCTCCGGGATGGAAAGATTCAAAAGCTTTTCCCGGCTTGCCCCTCGGGGGTCCATTATTTCCTGTCGCATTTCAGGCTGTATTACTGGGTGTATGATAGAATCACGAATATCGCAGCGAATATGACAAGAAAGAATTGGTCTGAGTTTGAAGAACATTTGTCTGAACAATTTGTCCGGCAGGATTTCCTGAACGCGGTTAAAACAACAAGCACATTGATAGGGTGGATGAAACAAAAAATTGGCCCTGTTCCTTTTGTGGTTTTTACAGCTGATCAGAGTGAAGCGGGGATTCCCTATTTTAGGTTGATTTTTGAAAAGAATCAGATCGATTTCATTGAAACCGTGCCGCAGGTCATCAGAGAAATAGAACAACAGGGGCAGAATTGCCGGATTGACGGTGCCCATTGGAACAAGACAGGGCATCAAATTTGCGCGCAGGTCTTGGCGGAACAATTGACCCTCCGGGGCTATATGCAAGCGTCTGTGGTTGAATGACGGTTTACTAAAAAAAGGGCGCTCCCCTCTTGGGGTTTAAGGTTGTGATATGTTATGCTTATTACTTGGGAGAAGAGAATCTGGGGCCCGGAGTTCCGCTTTAAGGAAAATACTGATTTGAAACAGGGCCACTCTATGCTAAACTTGCTTCGTTAAATTGAGTCGTTGAAGGGGGCCATGACGTTCGGATCCTGGCCCCGGTATGTTTGAGTGGTCACGTTAGAATAGAACAGGGAATCGCGCGTCAGGATAAGAGCGCAAGGTTTGAAAATCGTTCAAAGAAAGGTAGTGGCATGACAGACATTGTTCATAGGATCAGCATTAAGGCTCCGGCTGCAAAAGTATTTCAGGCCGTTTCCACGCGTGACGGCTTAAAAGGATGGTGGACTATTCATGTTGACGGGGTGAGTGAGGAGGGGAAACAATTAACATTCCGGTTCCCGGACCAGGGGCCGGTGATGGAAGTTTTGGAGTTAATCCCGGATGAATTTATTAAATGGAAGTGTGTTGATGGGATCGATGACTGGAAAAACACCATCGTAACATTTGAGATGGAAGAGCAGGACGGGGGGACCGATTTGTTTTTCGCTCAATCAGGATGGGAAGAGCAGTCTGCCTTTTTCGCGCAGTGTAATACGAAGTGGGCGCTTTTTATGCTGAGTCTTAAGGAATTTTGTGAACAAGGGCAGGGGCATCCTTTTCCCGAAGATATTCAGATAGAGCAGAAAAAGAACGATTAGCCCGCGGCTGATGCCCGTTTGGGACTGGCTTCTGGATCCGGCCGTCCAATAATTTCGGGCTTCCGAAAAACCTATCTTCTTTCAAGCAGGCGTTAGCCGACGTCTGCTTTTTAATTTTGAGCCGACTTTCCCACTTTGCCCCTCGCTTCCATAGCAAAACCGCTGGAATTATAGTAAAATAGGCCCCGAGCATAAGGTGTTTTGTTTTTTGATATGATATTGTATATCAGGAACGGCTTGATACAATAAAGGGGTTGCGGTGGTTATCCTAAGGGGGCCTGTCCATTTAACGGTTTTTAAATCAGGAAAGGGAGGCGCATATGCAGAAACAATTTGAAACGGCATCTATCCGGACGATTATTTTGTTTGTCGTTTTAGTGCCGATGATCCTGTATTTGCTGCATTTTGCTTATAAGAAAAACACGGAGTCCGAGGCGCGGGCCAATCAATGTCAGGGGAAATGCAAGGAAGAAGGGTACCCGGGATATTCTTTTCAATGGAATATCCTTTCCGGTCCGCAGTGCGAATGTCTTGGTTACACGGAAGAATGAGCCGTTCAGCCGGAGGGCAGATCGGGAACGATGGGGCGACGAAATTATTAACCCTTATTTTGAAAGAGCCGGTCCTGCTGTTTTTGCTGGGCGGGGTGTTGCTGATGTCGCTTCATTTAAACCTGCGGTACGGATTTTCGGAACGCTTATGGGTCGATGAGGCCGAGTATGCCTGGTATGCGCACCGTATCGCAGAGGACCCTTCCGTTATTTTCTCCCGGGAGATTATCAACACGCATCCGCCGCTGTTTTCTGCTATCCTGGCTTTGGGAAATATTTTCGGGCCTTCCCTCGCCGGATGCCGTTTTATCACCGTTCTGGTTAGCTTGTCGGGGATCGCGGCGGTCTACGTTTTGGGAAAACGCCTGTTTAACGTCGTGGTGGGATTCTTAAGCGCGGTTTTGCTGGCCTCCAATAGCGCTTATGTTAAATTTTCTCCTAAAATTCTTATTGATGGGCTGCTGATGGTGGCGGTGATATGGCTGGCTTCCGAGCTTATCCAGGCGAGGCGAGCGGAGACATCCTTTTCCGGGCTGAAAGTCGGACTCGCGGGATGCGCGGCGATCCTCCTCAAATGGTCAGCGCTTCTGGTGATCCCGTTTGTTTTTCTGTTCTATCTTTTTGGCTTTGACACGCAGGGAATAAAACAACGGCTGCGAAAAACTCTTCTCCCGTTGGGGATCATCCTGGCTGTTGTGTCAGGGCTCCTGGTGAATAATTATGTCCAGTTGGGGAGGATATCGGGGAACGTGTCGGCGCTTGTCATCAACACGTCCAGCCATTCTTCGCCGTGGTTTTATGGGAGGGAGCTCCCTTCGTTACTGGAGTTCCCTTTTGCCCTGCTGTTTTGCGCCATCGGCATTTTTTTCTCCTGGAAAAAAGACCGGCGGGCTTGCCTGCTTTTGGCCCTCTGGGTTCTCGTTTTTGCCGTCGCGTTTTCCTTGGCCGCAGAGAAAATTACCCGCTACAGCCTGGTTTATCTCCCCGCGCTGTTGGTGCTGTTGTCTTTTGGGCTGTATCAGGGCGCGCAAAGCATTTTTCCTTCTGCCCGGGGGAAGCAATGGGCCCTGGTGACGATTGTTTTATATGTTTATGGTTATGGTGTCCTGGCTTTTCCCCGTCTGGAGTCCATGTTGGAAGAAGAAAACCGTTTTTATGTCGGGTTTCAGGCGGCGGCGCAGGAGATAAAAAAGACGGTGACCGGGGACACGCTCATTGTCGCCGCGTCCCCGGATTTGGTCCGGTATTATACCGGCATTGAATTTAAAAAGTTCGGGGGGCAAATTGTTTACTGGCCCTTTCAGGAGGAGTCCCGTGAGGCGTTGTTGAGGGGGCATCGCGGCCCCGTGATGATTGTTTTGGATAACTGGGGCCGGCCTCAAAATTTGATCGTGGATCCTTATCAGCCGTCTTTGTTAAAGGCACTGAAAAGCGAGGGGTTTAGCGAAGTGGCGGCTTTCGGCCGCATGAAGTATTACTCGCCGAAAGGCCGGGCGCAGGCCTTCCCGGTTATTTGGATGATGTTCAGGGGCGCTATGGAGGAGGGGGAATGATGAACCAGTCATCACGGGACAAGGATAGTTCTCTTGAAGTTTGGATTAATTTTTTGAAATCATTTTTATTATATAGCACCTTTGCCGCCGGACTCCTAGTCTTTGCTGTTATCCGGGGGTTCAACGCTTCGGAACTTCCGGTCTTGGCCGTTTCTTTTACTTTTATTGTTGTTAATTTGCTTATCTATTCTTATTCCTTAGCAAGCGGCTTTTACAAACACGGGAATACGTCCCTAGCGCCGGCTGTGTGGACGGGGCTGATGGCTTTCCCTGGCCTTAATATTTTGGTGTTTTTCAAAATGCGCGCTCTTAACAAGAAAATATTGGAGCGGATGAATATTCAAGGCCTTTCGTTGATTGCCATGACAAAACAACGGCTCGGATTTACCTTGGTTGTGTCCCTGGCGATTGTGGTTGGAGTTTTTCATTGGCTGACCATGACTCAAGTGAGCGGACTCACGCAGCTGGGCCGGCTGAAAGAATCCTCCCGTCCCGAAAGCCCGTATGCCAAGGCCTTTAAGGAATCGGCGGCTTTGATGCAGAAAGGGGAGTTTTACCAGGGGCTGCAGTTATTGCGTAAAAGGGGGGATATGACCCCGGAGGAACGACGCATTTGCGAAGATATGCTCAAGACGGGCTATCAGGGGCACGCTTTTGTTTTAAGCGAAAGGGTCCTCAGCGCGATTCAGGAAGAAGGAAAAGCGGAAGCCGTGCAGCAGCCTTTGGGGGAATATTTACGGTGGGTGGAAATTTATTGTGATTTGATGGGTATCCCCCGGGAAGCGCTGAGCCGCTTGAAAGAGGATATAGGTCAAATTCAGGATGTGTTCCCCCCCGGTCGGGGCGCTTCATTTCAGGAGATACGTCATTATTACCGTGAAAAGGCGGGAGCCTTGGTGAAGGATGAAACCGCCCAAGCGCTGCTGCAAACATATGTTGATGTCCTTCTTTTTAATGCGCTATATAATGTTCAGGATTCTCACCCCATCGCCTCACCCTAGGTAAGGATATATGCCTATGCTTAAGTCATTGCCTAAAAAGTCGGGGGAAAAAATGGCCCTGGGCGGTTATCAGGATGCTTTCCGATCGCTTTCAGCTTCGGTGGATTATCTCCCTGACCCGTGTTTTGTCATTGACCGGGACAAAATCGTGATTGCCTGGAACCGGGAGATGGAACAGTTAACGGGGGTCGGCCGGGAAGCGATGCTGGGTAAAGGGCGTTATGAATATGCGCTTCCTTTTTATGGGGAACGCCGCCCGATCCTTATTGATCTTGTCCTGGAGGCCCAGGATAACATTGATCCCCCCTATCATGTGGTGAAGAAAACGGGGGAGGCCCTGGAAGCGGAAACGTCGGCCCGGCTGAAGGAAAAAAATGTTTTTATCTGGGGGCGGGCCAGTTTGTTGCGCGACATGAACGGGCATGTCGTGGGGGCGATCGAGATCATCCGGGATATCACGGATATTAAAAAGACCGAAACCTCGTTAAAAGAATCAGAACAGCGCCTGCTGCAGCAGAAAGCGGCTTTGGAGCAGAAGAATGTGGATTTGCGGGATATCCTGGAACAGATTGAACGGGAAAAGAGGAAGATAAAAGAAGACGTGATGGATAATGTTCAGCATGTTTTGCTTCCTGTTGTTAAAAAAATAAGAGTTAAAAAGGAATCGCAGAAATCTTTTGCCCTTTTGCAGCAGTCCCTGGAACAGATGACATCGACTTTCGGCCGGGAGTTGTCCCGTCCCGGATATGGCCTGACAACCCGGGAAATTGAAATTTGTCACATGATTAAAAACGGATTAAGCGGTAAAGAGATGGCCTCCATGTTGAAGCTGTCTTTTAACACGATAGAAATGCACCGGAAAAATATCCGGCGTAAATTGGGTTTATCCCGCCAAAAAACCAATTTGGCATCGTTTTTGCAACAGATGTGACCCGGTCGGGTATATTTAATACCCGAAATATAACTGATATATTCTTGTTGCAATTTTTTAAAAATAAGGTATCCTAATACCAAACTTTTTCTTCAATGAGCATTGAGTTTACACGACCCAAGGGAGTGTAAACTAGAAATGCGAATTGATCCTTCAGCGAGAGAGCCCAAGCGAACGAGTCGAAGGATATTGGTTTAATACCCCGCAGCTTCTTGCGGTTAATTAAATCCAGAACTTGCGCTGGGGGGTTATACCTTTGATTTGACATAGAAACCGATATGTCAAAAATCGGTTTCTTTTTTTGGGATTTTATGTGATAGCTTTCACAAAAAGGGGCCGGTAAAATGACTGTGCTGCAAAAAATTACAGGTATTAATAAAAACAGCATTCCCCGGCTGGTTCAGTATAAATATGTGCTGAAGAAAGTATTGACCTCCGGCTCCGAGCGGGTTTATTCCAATGAGTTAGCAGAGGCGATCGGAATTACTTCGGCGCAGGTGCGTAAGGATTTTTCGTTGTTTGGTATCACAGGGAATAAAAGAGGCGGGTATAGCGTTCCGGACCTTCTGAATATAATTCAGAGAATTCTCGGGTCCCATCCCGGACAGGATGTTATAATAGCCGGCATGGGTCACTTGGGAATAGCCCTGAGTAATTATAAAGGGTTTGAAACAGAGGGGATCCATATAAAGGCAGGATTCGACATAGATCCGGGAAAATGCGGTACCGGGGGGAATATCCCGGTATATCCTTTTTCAGAATGCGAGAGGTATATTTCCAGCCGTGATATTAAGGTGGGCATTCTTGCGGTTCCGGCTGATGCGGCACAACTGGTTTTGGACGTCATGGTTCGGGGAGGGATTGAGGGTGTGTTGAATTTTGCCCCGGTTCACCTGATGCCCCACCGGTCCTGCGTGATCCATGATGTGAATTTAAGGGTTGAACTGGAATTCCTGTTGTACTTTGTTAACGCTTTCAACAATCGGGGGGGGAAAGCATGAAGGCTGTTATCCGCCTGAGAACATATATTGTCCTGCTTTTGCTGGCGTTAATTGTTTTTTGGGGCGTCTGCATGTCGCTGTATAGTTTTTTTGTGCTTAAGACGTCTATCATTGGGGAGGCGCAAAAGGAGGTCCAGCTGAAATTAAAAACAGTCCGCAGTGTTTATCAGGATTATCTGAAAACAATGGTGCTGACGTTTGCCCTGATTGAAAAGGATGATGATCTTCAGGCGTTAAGAAACACATTGCATTTGGACTATTTGTACTGGGTGGACCGCGCTCAGGCCCCCGCGTTTTCCAGCGAGATTGTCCGGACCGCGTTCCGGGAGGGCCGGTCCTTGGGTGGGACCCGGGTGTTATCTGCGGAGGAATTGAAAAGGCAGCCCCAGGATTTTTCGATTCCCATCCGTCCCCTGGCCCCCGCGGCCGGAGATTCTGACGGCAAGGTTTTGGATACGGCTCTGGGGCTCGAATATGTGCGGCCGTTTTTGGGCCCGCAAGGGCACGTGGATAAAGTCCTGTGCGGCGGCTGGATTATTAATAAAAATTTTACCTTGATTGATCGGATCAACGATGCGGTTTTTGACCGGGAGATGTACGATGGAAAACGTGTCGGAACCGTGACGATTTTTCAGGATAACATCCGTGTCACGACGAATGTCCTGGATGATGCCGGGCGCAGGGCCATCGGCACGCAAGTTTCTGCGGAGGTGTACCATAAAGTTGTGGAACGGAAAGAGACTTGGAGCGACCGGGCTTTTGTGGTCACCGATTGGTATTTGACGGCGTATGAGCCGCTCAAGAATATCGAGGGAAAGATCATCGGTATTCTTTACGTCGGGATCCTGGAAAAACCGTTTGTCGCGGTTCAGAACCAGATGTTTTTGAGCCTTTTGACGATTCTTCTGTTGACGGCCTTGCCTACTCTGGGCGTTTCGTTCCTGCTGACAAATGTTATGATCCGGCCTTTGACCGCCTTGGCGGCCAAGAGCAAGAAGATCGCCCAAGGAGACATGAAGACCCCGGTGCAGGCTGACTCTAACATCAGAGAGGTCAGGACGTTGACTTTGGCTTTTGACGACATGATTGAAAAACTTTCGGAGCGGGAGCAGACGCTGGCGGAGACTAATGATAAATTGGCTGTCTTGAATAAACGATATCTTGATCTGATCGGTTTTGTGTCGCATGAGCTGAAGGGAATTCTATCCTCGATCGTCCTGAATACTTACCTGCTGCAAAAGAGCATTTTGGGGCCGGTCAACGAAAGGCAAAGCCGAGTTTTAAGGTCCATGGCCAGGAACCTGGACTATTTGGCGATCACGGTCAAGAATTTCCTGAATCTCAGCCGTATCGAGAAAGACGAAATGACGATCGACAAACAGGATATCCTGCTTAAAGAGCATGTCCTGGAAAGCGCGGTCGACACTTTTACACAGCAGGCGGAAGAAAAAAAGATGAAGATATCCTGTGATGTCCCCCAGAATCTGATGATTCACGCGGACCCTGGCCTGATGCAGATTGTCATTAACAACCTGTTGAGTAACGCGGTGAAATACGGGAAGGAAAACGGGGACATCCGGGTCCGGGCGCACGCCATTGATGACGGTGTGGAAGTCACTGTTTATAACGACGGGATGCCTATCGCGGAAGTCGACTTGCAGAAGCTGTTTAAAAAATTTTCCCGCGTGGTTTACCGGGGTATGGAAAAAGTGAAAGGAACCGGGATCGGGCTGTTTATCACGAAAGAGATTATTCAGCGGCATGGCGGGACATTAACCGTTGAACCCGGGCTGGAAGGGAATCAGTTCCGCTTTACGATTCCATCAGCATAAAAATAACCATAAAGAGGATAGTTATGAAAAACAAAATTCTGCTTATTGATGATGACCAGGATTTCTTGGAAGCCACCGCGCTTTTGCTGGAATCCAGCGGGTACGAGGTGCTCTCCGCCATGAATGGCCTGGAGGGGTTTCAAAAGGTGAAAGATGTCTCGCCGGACCTGGTCCTGCTGGACATGATGATGACATATGAGACGGAAGGGGCGGAAACGGCCAAGGCGTTTGCTTCGGACGCGGCAGTCCGGGATATCCCGGTGATCATGATTACGGGGGCGAAGCGGGACAAGAGTTTCCCTGTCGAGCTGAAGCCGGATGAGCAGCATCTGCCGGTTAAAATGGTGCTGGAGAAACCGGTGACTCCGGAGCGCCTGCTGAAAGTCGTGCAGATGTTTATCCGCCGTTCCGGTGATGAACACCGTCACTTTGTCGGGGGGATTGCCGATATCGCTTCAAAATGGAAGGACATGGACGGCAACCTGATCATGATCCTGCATGAAATCCAGAATACTCATGGTTATGTCCCGAGGGAGGTTGCGTTTGAACTGAGCCGTATCCTGGACGTTCCGTTGGCCCGCATTTATGAAGTGATCACTTTTTATAATTATTTTAAACTGACTCCGCCGGGTAAGCATTTAATCTCTGTGTGCATTGGAACTGCGTGTTATTTAAAAGGGGGGGCCGAGCTTCTCCAGGAACTGAAAGATGTCTTGCACGTGAATGAAGGAGAAACGACAAAAGACGGACAATTTTTCCTTCAGGCTGTCCGGTGTTTGGGTTGTTGCGGTCTTTCTCCCGTGATGATGATTGACGATAAAATATATGGGAAGGTCAATAAGAAAGATATTGTTGATATTTTGGCAAAGTATGAATAAAGCTGAAATTCCAGCAGAAAGGTGAACTTTATGAAATTTTCTGTCCGTTCTGCGGACGCGCATACCGCAAAGAACAAAAAAACGAATAAGATCACGATCGGCCTGAGCTCCTGCGGGATTGCCGCCGGAGCGAAAGACGTTTTTTCCGCTTTGGAAAAAGAGATCGCCGCCCGGGGGCTTGACGTCGCTTTGGCCCAATGCGGCTGTGTCGGAATGTGTTTTGCCGAGCCCTTGGTGGAGGTCGCGTCCGCTGGCGGGCCGCCGGTGCTGTACGGCAATGTGAATCCGTCGGTGGCCCTTGAAATCTTACAACATCATATTGTGGAGGCGAATCCGTCCCATGAAGTGCTTAAAAAGCACATCATAGCGGTTTCCCCCAAACAGGAGCGGATCGTGCTGCGGAACTGTGGGGTGATTGATCCCGAAAGCATTGAGGATTATATCGAGCATGACGGTTATGCCGCAGTAAGAAAGGTACTGAAGGATTATTCGGCGGACGATGTGGTGGAGGAACTGAAAATCAGCGGCCTGAGAGGACGGGGCGGCGGGGGGTTCCCGACATGGATGAAATGGAATTTCGCCAAGAAAGTCGAGGCGGACCAGAAATACGTTATCTGTAACGGCGATGAGGGAGATCCTGGCGCTTACATGGACCGCAGTGTTCTGGAAGGGGATCCGCATTCCGTGCTGGAAGGAATGATGATTGCCGGGTATACGGTCGGGGCGACGAAAGGATTTTTGTATATCCGGGCGGAATATCCGCTGGCGATTAAACGGGTGGCGGGGGCCATTGAGCAGGCGCGGGAGAAGAAGTTTTTAGGGCAGAATATTCTCGGGACATCTTTTTCCTTTGATCTGGAAGTCCGTTTGGGGGCCGGCGCGTTTGTCTGCGGGGAAGAGACGGCGCTGATCGCTTCTATCGAGGGCAAGCGGGGCTGCCCGGTTCCCCGCCCACCCTATCCGTCGATTAAAGGGCTCTGGGGCAAGCCGACGGTTATCAATAATGTCGAGACGCTGGCGAATATCCCGGCCATTATCCATAAGGGCGGCAGTTGGTTCGCTTCGATCGGAACGGAAAAATCGAAAGGCACCAAGGTGTTCGCCCTGACGGGGAAAGTTAAAAATACCGGGTTGATTGAGGTCCCTATGGGTATGACCCTCCGGGAGATTGTCTTTGATATCGGGGGAGGGATTTTGAATGATAAAAAAATCAAGGCGGTGCAGACCGGAGGCCCGTCGGGCGGCGTGATCCCGGCGCAATTTTTGGATACACCTGTTGATTACGAGAATCTTCAGAAACTCGGCTCGATTATGGGGTCCGGCGGGATGATCGTCATGGACGAAGATGATTGTATGATCGATATCGCCAAATTTTATCTGGGTTTTTGCGTGGATGAGTCGTGCGGGAAATGCGCCCCGTGCCGGATCGGAGGAATCCAGATGCTCAGAATTTTAGAGAAAATTTCTGAAGGGAAGGCCGAAGACGGGGACATCGCAAAACTGCGTCGGCTTGCCCAGGCCATGCAGAAGGCGTCTCTTTGCGGTCTCGGGCAGACGGCGCCTAACCCGGTTCTGTCCACGTTGAAGTATTTTAAAGAGGAATATGACCGCCACGTGCGCGATAAAGTCTGCCCGGCCGGGAAATGCCGGGGACTGTATCACTACGTTATTGTCAGTGAGCGCTGCAAGCGTTGCGGCTTGTGTCTGCGTCATTGCCCTGCAGGGGCGATTACTGGCAGCCGGGATGAACCGTATCTGATCCATCAGGAGAAATGCATTCATTGCGGGCAGTGTTATGAAGTTTGTAAATTTAAAGCGATTGACCGATAGGCCTGGGAAATCCGGGTAGAAGGAGAGAATATGGGTAAAGCTGTTATTAACAATATCCCTGTTGAATTTGAGCCCGGGATGACGATCCTGGAAGCGGCTAAACTTATTCAGGTGAAGATCCCGACGTTGTGCTACCATCCTGACGTTAAACCGACGGCCGCCTGCGGAATCTGTATCGTCAGAGTGAGAGGAACCGCAAAAATGCTGCGGTCGTGTTGTACGCCGATTGAAGACGGGATGGATATTATCACCCACGATCCCGAGATCGTGGCGGTGCGGCGCACGGTCGTTGAAATGATTTTATCCAGTCATCCCAATGATTGTTTGACCTGCGGCAGGAATAAGAATTGCGAGTTGCAGACTATTCTGGCGGATTTCGGGATCCGGGAAGAGACTTTTGAGAAAATTGTTCAGAAGATCCCCAAAGATGTCAGCACGGGGACCCTTGTTCTGGAACCGAGCAAATGTATCAAATGCGGCCGTTGTGTGAGCGTTTGCCAGGAAGCCCAGAACGTCTGGGCGTTATCGTTTCTGGAAAGGGGGGCGAACACCCGTTTCGCCCCGGCCGGGGACATCCGTTTGAGCGAATCGCCCTGTGTCCGCTGCGGTCAGTGTTCTGCCCATTGCCCGACCGGAGCTATTTTTGAGTATGACCAGACAGCTCGGGTTTGGGAAGCCCTGCAGGACCCCGATAAAATTTGTATTGTTCAGATCGCCCCTGCCGTGCGGGTCGCTCTGGGGGAGGGCTTCGGGTTTCCTCCGGGGGCAAACCTGACCAGGAAAATTTATGCTTTGTTGAGACGGATGGGATTTAAAGCGGTTTTTGACACGAATTTCTCCGCGGATGTCACCATTATGGAGGAGGCGAGTGAGTTTGTGGATCGCTTCCTTTACAAAAAAGGGCCGCTTCCCCTGATCACGACGTGTTGTCCGGCCTGGGTGGATTTTATGGAGAAATTTCAGGCGGACATGATTGAGCATTTTTCATCGGCCAAATCTCCTCAGGCCATGATGGGCTCGCTGGCGAAGACGTATTACCCGAAGAAGGAAGGCCTTGATCCGGCCAAGATTTTTATGGTGTCGATCATGCCCTGCACCGCTAAAAAATATGAGATTACCCGCAGCAATGATATGTCGGCCTCCGGCTTCCAGGACACGGACGTCGTCTTGACCACGCGGGAGATGATCCGCATGATTAAACAGATGGGGATTGATTTTAGTGAGCTTCCGGAGGAAGATCCGGACCATCTCATGGGGGATTATTCCGGGGCCGGGGTCATTTTTGGCGCCACGGGGGGTGTCATGGAGGCCGCATTACGGACGGCGTATTATTTTATCACCAAGGAGAACCTGAAGGATGTCAATTTCCGCAATGTCCGCGGCTTGAAAGGGGTGAAGGAAACTTCGGTTTCCATTCACGGCACCGAGGTGAAGATTGCGGTGGCGCACGGGTTAGTGAATGTGGAGTATGTGTTAAATAAAGTCCGGACGGCGCTCAAGAACGGTGAGCCGGTTCCGTACCATTTTATTGAGGTCATGGCGTGCCCGGGCGGATGCGTCGGAGGCGGCGGTCAGCCTTATGGCGTGAACGACGAAGTGCGGGCGGCCAGAGCCCAAGGATTGTATGAGGATGATGAACAGTGCACCGTGCGTTACAGCCATGAGAATCCTTATATTAAACAGCTTTACGCTGAGTTTCTGCAGGGGCCTTTGAGTGAAAAGGCGCATCATTTGTTGCATACAAAATATATTCCGAGGCCGGAATATAGAAAATAATGAGGTTTGCCATGTTGACGAAGCCCCTCTCCCAGAGCAGGCCCAGTTTGAAAGGCGTTTTGGGGTGCAAGAATTTTGCCCCTCTGGGCGTTCTGGCCGGGGTTGTATTCTCGCAGGAGAAAACCTCTTTCATCGGGGCGGCGAACCCTTAATTTTTATCCGCCTTTGCCGAAGACCACGGATAAGCCCGTGAATGAATGCGAAAGGTTAATAAGGTCTTTTATTTCGGGGATGTTCGCGCGTATGTTAAGATGTTAGACCATTCCGCGAAGCGAATTATTAATAAGAACAAGCGGGGTTCCATGACGAGACTCGATATTTATAACGCTTTATTAGCTGAGGATTCGGCGGAGGAGCTTTTTTCTCGCGCCGATGCTGAACGGAACAATCACTGCGGGGCCGCCATCGTGCTCCGGGGGTTGGTCGAGTTTTCCAACTATTGTGTCCGTCGTTGTCACTACTGCGGACTCCGGTGCGACAACCTGCAGTTGGACCGTTACCGGATGAGTTTAACGGAAATGATCGAGACCGCGCAGCGGATTTTGGACGCGGGGATACGGACGGTCATTTTTCAGTCTGGGGATGACCTCACTTTTACCCGGGAGGATATCAGCCTGGTCCTGCGGGCGGTCAAGAAACGGGTGCCGGAGGCCGCCGTCACCCTGTCCCTGGGGGAGCGCCCCATTGATGATTATCAGGCGTTCTTTGATAATGGGGCTGATCGTTATTTGCTCAAATTCGAGACCGCGAATTCTTCATTATACAGAAAAACTCACCCTGGGCAGAATTTGAAAAAGCGCCTTGAGTTGCTTGAGGAGCTTCGCCGGATCGGGTATCAGGTCGGGACCGGGAACATCGTCGGGCTTCCGGGACAGACCCTGGCTGATCTCGCGCATGATCTGGAGTACTTTAAGGACTTCCAGCCGGAGATGATCGGCCTGGGGCCTTTTATCCCTCAGCAGCAAACACCTTTGGCCGATTCTCCGATGCCCAACCCCGAGCTTGTTCTGAAAGTCTTGGCGCTGGCCAGAATTCTTGTGCCTACGGCCCACATCCCCGCGACCACCGCTTTGGCGACGCTGGGCGGCCATGACCTGCAGGCCCGGGCTTTGCAGTGCGGGGCCAATGTCTTGATGATTAATTTCTCGTCCAGCTCTTATAGAGGGCTGTACCGTCTTTATGATAATAAAGTATGGGTTAACCTTGATAAGGCGAAGGATATTTCGGCTCTGCTGAAACGGCCTTTATCATTGGCCCGTCACGATGCCCCGACCGGTGTGATCTGCCGGCCTTCCTAAGAAAATATCTCCTGATCATGTTTTTTACGTGTCGTTTTGTTTTTCCCTAATCCTTAGCCTGTTGGAAAAGGGGCGTTATGTGGTTTTTGATGGACATTTTCTCTGACTAATAATACAATAGGGGCCGGTGATTTTTAAATTTAAACAAGCTGTTTGAAGGAGAGAAGGAATGGACACAGGTTCCTATAAAATACTGGAGAAGAAAATTATTATTCAACTGCATGACCGGACGTGTGAAACCGTTGATGAATTGATGGAAAGCGCCTTGTTTAAAGAGGTTCTGCGCCGGGGAATCCGTCAACTGGAAAAACGGAATTCGTTTTTAATGGAGGTGTTTGGCAAACCAGCCATCCAGGAAGAGGATTTGACGGTCTTCGTTAAGACTTTAAGTTTCCTGACCAAGATGTCTGCGAAACTGGTTCCCAATGTCGTTCCGGGAGCCCAGGGTTTATTGAAGGATCCGGCGCTGTTTCACGAGTTAACGGAATATCTTTACAATTATTGGCGCAGTTTTGACCGCTTTCTCATTTCTGACTCGACCGGAAAAGATTTAGATCAAAGGCCGTACCGGACCTTCAACTCGACCATTGGACAGCTGACGAACCTTATTTTAGGGACGTACCGGGACATTCAGGAGAATATCAGCGGGCAGCACCCCCGGATTTACCGACAAGTCGCCGCCGGGGCGGAAATAGCCACCATTGCCCTGCAGAAGGAAATCCCTTTTCGGGATCCCTTGTATAAAAAGTTGAATAAAGTCGCGCAGATCCGGCAGATTTTGTTGGTTCCGCCGTTGATCCTCAATCCCCCGATGAACAAGAGGACCGGTAAGTTTGAGAAAATCGGCTCGAACCCTTTGGAATATATTGACGTTTCAAGCGAGGACTGGTTGTGTTATCCGGCCAAAGTCGGTTCGCTGGTGATTTTGGTTTACTTTCACAATAAATTTTCGGAATTGGGCCATTCGTTATGTAACCTGTTTGAGCTGGCGGACGACATTGACCTTCAACGCTCCCCGGATGCGGTGTTTCTTTTCGGTGTCCCGGGTGATGTCCTGGATCAATATGGGGTCTTCCCGACGGTGTTTTATGAGGATATTAAAAACAATCAGTTCGTGGCCGCGGTTCCCGGCCGGGATGAGTTTGGGTATTTTGGTTATGTGAAAAAAATGGTTTTGACCCTGCATAATATTATTATGATGAAACAGGGCCGTTTTCCTTTTCATGGCGCCCTGGTGCGTTTGATTCTTAAAGGGGGGAAGGACGTTACGCTTTTATTTATAGGGGATACCGGGGCCGGTAAATCCGAAACGCTGGAAGCCTTGCGCGAGGTCGGTGAGGAGGCGATTCAGGATATGATCATCATCGCCGATGATATGGGGTCGATCCGCATGGATAACGGAGGGGAGCCCATCGGTTATGGCACGGAAACGGGGGCTTTCCTGCGGCTGGATGATCTGAAGCCCGGCTATGCCCTGGGGCAGATTGACCGGGCCATTATTATGAGTCCGAACATGGTTAACGCCAGAATTATCCTTCCTGTCACGACGTACGATTGCGTGGTCCGGGGGGAAAAGGTTGATTATGTTTTTTATGCCAATAATTATGAAGAGATCGATGATGACCATCCTTTGGTCGAACGGGTGCCGGCCGTTGACAAGGCCCTGGCGATTTTTAAAGAGGGTACGGTTATGAGCAAGGGTACGACAAGTTCCTCTGGCATCGTTCATTCCTATTTTGCCAATATCTTTGGCCCACCCCAGTATCGCCAATTGCACGAGGCGATTGCGGAAAAAACGTTTCAGGCTTTTTTTGATAAGGGGATTTTTGTGGGGCAGATCCGGACACGGCTGGGATTGAGAGGCTGGGAAAAGAAGGGGCCGGTCCTGGCGGCCCAAGCGTTGCTGGACCTTTTGGTTGCAGGCGGGCAGGACAAGGAATAAACATGCCAGGCGAGACTTTTCTTGATTCTTCGGTTTTTACCTGGGTCGTTACTCCCTTGTTGATTTTTGTGGCCCGGATTCTGGACGTTTCCATCGGTACGATTCGTATTATGCTCTTATCCCGGGACAAGAAGTTTTTGCCTCCGGTTCTCGCTTTCTTTGAGGTGCTGATTTGGCTCTTGGCGATACGGCAGATTTTTAACCACTTGACGAATATCACCTGTTATTTTGCTTTCGCCGGCGGGTTTGCGATGGGAAATTTTGTGGGGATCCTGCTGGAAGAGAAATTGGCCATGGGGCAAGAGGTTGTGCAGGTCATCACAAAAAAAGATGCCTCGGAATTGATCGCCTTCCTTAAAGCCAAAGGGTACGGAGTGACCAGTGTTGACGCGAAGGGAACAACCGGAAAGGTAAATATTATTTACACCATTATCAGCCGCAAAGACCACAGAACCGTTATTGATACTATTCACCGGTTTAACCCCCGGGCTTTTTATTCTGTGGAAGATGTCAAAGCCGTGAGCGAAGGGGTTTTCCCTCTGCCGGGAAATCGTGCCAGGAAAATTTTTAACGGAAGACGTAAAGGGAAATGATGCCTGGGGGACTGAGAAGGCTTTCTGCCGGAAGGAAACTACAACAACAAGGAGAAGAGGCCATGAGAGCAGCAAGTTTTTTACCCGGATTTTCGAAGCGAGCACAGGATAATACGCGCGGTGTTCCCGCGATGAAGGCCGGGTTCCGGGGCCCGGTGGCCGTGGTCAGGGTGTGCCTGGCCGTTGTCTTGTCGGGGATGATGTTGCCGGCGGTTGTCCAGGCGTATGTTTTTTACGAGAAGGAAGAAACCAGGACCCCGGCGGAAATCCGGCGGGACGAAATTCTGGATATGTACGAAGGATATAAAAAGCTTTTTTCCCGTAACGTGAAGGAAGTGACGGTGGCCGGGGCGTTGCAGATGCTTCGCGGCAAAAAGACTGTGCTGGTCGATGTCCGGGAAGACAGAGAGCGGGAGGTGTCCATGCTTCCTCTGTCGATGGGCAAGCAGGATTTTGAGCGCCAGAAAGCCAAGTATAAAGATTATGCGGTGATCGTTTATTCCACCATTGGCAAGCGCGGAGGGATTTATGCGAAACACCTTGAAAAAGAAGGATTTCAGGCGTACAACTTGGTTGGAGGCCTTTTAATGTGGATTCATGAAGGGCACTTGATTGTTGATACAACCGGGCCGACGAAACGCGTTCATATTTATGATAAGAAATGGGACATCCTTCCGGAGGATTTTGAACCTCTTTATTAAGAGTTAGCGCCGTATTTAACTCCTCAATGACTATGCCAGGAATTTATCTTATTGTCTGTTTTTTGTCTTTCTTCGCGATAAATCTCGAGTTGTTTCTCACCCGGATTCTTGGTCTCAAAACATGGAATCATGTCGTATATATTGTGATCCCTTTCGCTATTCTGGGGTATGGCATCGGGGCGAATATTGTTTTTCTTTTTAAACACGTTTTGCAAAAAATCCCTCCGGAAAAGGTGTTGGCGTACGGCCTGATCAAGATCGCTTTATACGCGATGATCTGCACAATGGGCATTATTTATCTTCCGGTCTGCGTGGATGATGTGGCCCAGATCCTTGTTAATATGTCCTCGTTGTCCGTTTTGCTTTGGGCTTACACGCTGTTCGCCATCCCTTTCACCCTGATCGGGTTTCTCGTTGTGTATGTGTTTACATTTCATCCTTCCCAATCTTCCCGAATTTATTTTTTTGACCTTGTGGGCGCGGGATTGGGCGCTTTTTTGTTTTTCCCCCTAATCCATTCCTGGGAAGTCACCCGTTCGCTCTTTTTGCTGTGCGCCACATGTTTTTGCCTGGGCCTGACGGTCCTGGCCCCCGGGAGAAGAGTCAAGCTTGCCCTTTGGGCGACCTTGATTGCGCTTTTGCCGTTTGTTTTAATGCGGATCCCGGAGATCAAAAGTTACACTATTGATAAGAATAAAGGGTGGGAATGGATCCCCGGGGCCTATAAACCGCAGCAGTATAAGGTGAAGTTTTCTCAATGGCATCCTTTGGGCCGCACCGATATTTTTCAGATCATCGACCCTAAGGCGCGCCAATTGTTGTCTTCGACTTCCATCGGGACGTTTGAAATTAATGTGGTCCCGGCTCCGGAATTTTCTTACATCACCACAAATTTTTTGGCGGGAGCCCCGATATACCGGCTGTCTAGCGAGGGATTGACCGAACGGCAGTCCCGGGTGCGCTTATTCAGCCGGGGGATGGAAGTGCCGTATGTGCTTTTTGATAAGCCGGATGTCATCATTATCGGTGCCGGGGGCGGACGCGATATCTTTATGGCCAAAAGCCATGGGGCCGGAAAAGTTATCGGCGCGGAAATTAATCCCGCGATCGTCCAGGCCCTGTCCCCGGGGGGAATCATGTACGGCTATTCCGGCGGTGTTTACGCTATGGATGGCGTCAAGGTTTTTAACCAGGACGGCCGTCATCTGGTGAAAAGGCTTGAGGCCGGTTCTTTTGATCTCATAATCCTCAATGGGGTTGACACGTTTTCCGGCCTCACTTCCGGGGCGTACGCCTATGCGGAAAGTTATCTGTATACCAAGAACGCGCTGATGGATTATTTGCGTGTCATCCGGGACAACGGGGTCATTAATTTTAACCGGTGGCTGTTTCCGGACAAGCCCCGCGAAACCCTGCGCCTTTATGCGATCGCGCTCGAGGCGTTGAAAGACAGCGGGGTGGCGCGCCCATGGGAGCATATTATCATCGGCGATCATGTGACATGGTCGCTGATGCTGATTAAGAAAACGCCTTTCAGCCCGGAAGAACGGGCTCTTGTCCTCGATTATTTTAAGAAACATCAGACGATCCCGGTTTACCCCGGCGATGAGTGGGCTAAAATCAATCATCATCCGGTTAATTATTTTGCCCGGTACACGGAGGATTTTAAGGACGGTAGCGTGGAGGAGTGGGCCAGGAATTATCCGTACGATATTTCAGTTGTTACGGATGACGACCCGTTTTTTTATAAATATTACAGACTCTTGTCATTTAACCCGTTTCAGGTTTCCCGCCACCATCATTTAGGGTCGATTATGTTTATGACGCAGATTCTTGTCCTGGTGCAGGCCCTGCTGTTTATCCTGATTTTTATTTTCCTGCCGCTGTGGATTTTTAAAAGAAAAAGCGTCCAAGGCGTGCCGGGGCCCGCTCTCAGGCCTTTTATTATGTACTTTGCCTGCCTGGGCTGCGGGTTTATGTTTATTGAAATCCCCCTGATGCAGAAATTTGTTTTAATGCTGGGCAGCCCGATTTACTCCATCAGCGTTATTCTGGCCTTGCTGTTGATCGCAACCGGACTCGGCAGTTTGTCCTTGCCTTTTCTTGAGAAACGGGTTAAAAGCCATATCAAGCTGAGCCGGATGGTGACGGTGCTCCTTATAGGATATTTATTTTTTATGATCACGGCCGGGTCTGTTTTAGCTGACCTGGCGCTGGGAATGAACTTCGCATTCCGGGTTGCTGTTGTGGGGCTCCTGGTGTTCCCTCTGGGAGTTTTTCTGGGGGTGTATTTCCCTCTGGGGTTACACCTCATTGGACGTAAGGCGGAAGAAGCGATTCCCTGGGCCTGGGGGATCAACAGCGGGTTTAGTGTTTTGGCGTCCATGCTCGCGATTATCCTCGCCCAGTTTTCCGGATTTAGCACGATCATGTTCTTAGCGGCGTTGATTTATGGGCTGGCTTTGCTGTGTTATCAGAAGCTGGATGCCGCCATGGCATAAATTTTTAGAAGGCATGAGCCTTTCCGGGCAAGGGAGGCCTCTGTTTTTTCCCGGGTACGCCCTCTCCCGCAAGAAAAATGATAACTTCATAGACTTTTTTTTTGTAACGGTATACTATGATTTAGTTAATTTGTCCGCAATCCCGCAGAAAAATTTGAAAACGAACAGTCATGATATTAAAACGGAATCAATTAACTCTAGTTCAATCCATGCTTATTACCGTGATCTGCGTGCTGATTTCGGTTTTGTTCACGACGGTTATTTTTATCGTTTTTAGGCTGGACCGGGTTGACTTCAGGACGGCGGTGTATATTTCCATAGTCGCTCCGATTGTCTTGACGCCCGTGATTACCATTTATTTGCTGAATCTTATTGATGAATTAAGGATAACCCGAGATCTCCTGGAAAAAGCCAGCCGTACAGACTTCTTGACCGAGATTTTTAACCGCCGGTATATTATCGAACTTCTGGAAAACGCCTTTCTGTCCGGGCAGCGCTATAAATTTCCTTTCTCCCTGATTTTGATTGACCTGGATCATTTTAAGAAAATTAATGATAAATACGGCCATGACGCCGGGGACTATGTGTTAAAGAATTTTTCCTGGAAGATTTTGAATAATATCCGTCGGACTGACTATTTTGGGCGTTTCGGGGGGGAAGAGTTTTTGATCGTGTGTATGCATACCGGCTTGAATAATGCTGAAATATTAGCCGGGAAATTGAAGCATATTATTGAGAATACCCAGTTTTTCTATAAAGACAACAAAATTAAGGTCACGGCCAGTTTTGGCCTTTCTTCCAATGAAGGACAGGTTGACAATGTGAATAAATTATTAAAAATGACTGACGAAGCCTTATATGATGCCAAAAGAGCGGGAAGAAATTGTATTAAAAAACGGACTTGATCTCCTTCCCTTTGTGCCCGGCCCAGGGCAAAAAACCGGCATCTCCCACAATAAAATTTTGTCGTATAGCCATTTATGCTTGCCCGCCTTGTGATAGAATTGTTAAGAAATATTTTGTGATATATAAATATTTTCTTAAGTATAATATTTTCAAATAGTTAATTTTTATTAAATTAAGATATAAAACTTGTCAGAATTCTGATGTTAGTATATATTTATTATAAGGCATTCACCCTGTGCCTTTTAAAGACACCCTTTCAAAAAAGTCCCTCATAGTAAAAGAATTAAACGTTCTGGATACTTACTAATTTTTCAAAGGGAGGATCAAGATTGAAACGTCAAACTTTATCCGGTCTAGCCGTTCGTGTCTTCCAATCTGTCTTAAGAATTATTTTCGTCACTATCATTACCTTTCAGTTCGCCATTCCGATGCCGGCCTTGTACGCCCAAACATCACCGCAGGATATTTTAGATCTTCCTGCCCCAGGCCGCCTGCTCACCACCAGCGAACCTTTTGAGCCGGCTTTAATTAAAGGTTTGACTATCCATGCGGATAATCCTTTGCTTTTTGATTTTATTGTTGACCCCGGAGACTCCGGGCTTTCGGGAGACGCTTTATATAGAGAAACTATTAAGATGGTCGGATATTTCCTGGCGTCCCTCACGGTGCCGGAAGATCAAATCTGGGTCAACTTGTCTCCCTATGAACAGGAACGGATGATTTCCCAGGGGTTGGGGCAGACGGAGATGGGGCGGGATTTGCTGGCCCAGGATTACATGCTCAAACAGATAACCGCTTCTTTGGGGTATCCGGAAAGCAAACTGGGGACGCAATTTTGGCAGCAAGTTTATCGTTTGGCCCAGGAAAAATTCGGGACCACGAATATCCCCATAAAGACTTTTAATAAGGTCTGGATCGTGCCCAGGAAAGCCGCGGTCTATGAGCATGACAGCAGCGTCTTTGTGGTGTCCCGGGACCTAAAGGTCATGCTGGAAGAGGATTATCTCGCCTTACAGAAGAGCCTCGTGGATCCTTATCATAAACAGGTCATCAGTAAAGAGGAAACCAAGAAGGTTAATGATGTTTCCTCCCAGGTGGTAAAGGAGATTATCCTTCCGGAACTGGAAAAAGAAGTCAATGCGGGTAAAAATTTTGCTAATTTGCGGCAGATTTATAATGCGATGATTTTGGCTAAATGGTATAAGGATAATCTTCGCCAGACGCTTTTATCCCGGGTGTACGCTGATCAGAATAAGACAAAGGGCATTGACCTGGATGATCCGCAGGTGAAGGAAAGAATTTATCAGCAGTACCTTAACGCTTTTAAACAGGGAGTCTATAATTTTATCAAGGAAGATTACGACCCGCAGGCCAAGACTGTTATCCCGAGGAAATATTTTTCCGGCGGGGTTCAGGGGGTCAGAGACGTCGAGCGGGTTGTCGTGAGCTCCGGGCTGACCGGCCAGCAGCGCGCGGAACTCCCGGATCAGGAGCGCGCGTTGAATTTTCAGGTTTCCCTTGTTGATGTGGGGCCGCAGGCGGTGTCTTCGGCGATTGAGGACGTGGACCGCCGCCATACCCGCCCGGCGAGGAATATCCCTGTGCAGTTCGCGGACGAAGACGTCAATAAGATTTTTTCCAAACTCAAAGAGACCGGTGTTTCCGTGATCGTTAATATGACGGAAGAATCAATCATCCCGCAGTTGTCCAGGCCGGGGAATGATCAGTATGCGCAAAAGGCCATCGGGGCCGGCGGGCTGGGTTTCCTTGACGGAGAGACCACCGGGGCTTTGAACGCAACCTTTGAAAAAGAACTGCCTGATATGAAGCTTTTCGGCATGACCCTGTTTCCTCTTTATGAGCGTTATGTCCGCAACGGCGTTGTTCAGTCCCTGAATTGGGATGATCAGAAGGATATCGCGCCCATCATGATTATCGGGCGGGATGGGAAACCGCGCCCGATGTCTTTTAAGGTTAATTTCCGGGGGATCACGACGGAACCTGAAGGGGTTAATTACGTCGTGTATCCCTACTGGGTGAATAATAATGGTACTTTGCAAATCGGGTTACGAGCGCCAAACACCGTCCTGCTCGATCATCTTTATCCACAGGGCGACGCCCGGTGGATCGAGTATGGCTTCTTTGCCCGGGCGGCGATTGAGTTTATGAAAGCCATCAACCTTTCCCCGGATGTGATCCGTTTGAATGAATCCCATTTGGCTTTGGTCCGTAGCGCGATGCAGAACGATATTGATCATATTAACGGGAACCCGAAATTGTTTAACGGAGAAAAAAGTACGTTTGATAAGACCAACATTGAACTCACAAGCCACACTGCGGAACTGGTGGCTGTCCCATTTATGGATGACTTGGGGAAAATGAAATGGCTGGTGGGTTGGGATCTTATGCGAGAGGACATGCTGTCAACCCGGCCGGACGGGTCCAAATATTACAACGGACTCGAGGCTTTGTCCCGGCATGCTAAAGTTACCAACACCGTGTCTAAAGAGCATAAGACCGTCACACAGCAGTTGCTGTTGCCGGGCGCGTCCGGGGAAACAATGACGTACATCCAGAACGGCTCTGATCCTCAAGTTTGGCGTATGGAAACCCTGAACAAGCTCATTGAGGATGTCGGTTTGGCGGGAGTTACCGGGGAAGATCTTTTTAAACTGGGCCAGGCCGAGAAAACGTCCATTAACGACTTTTTAAGAAAACAATACGGGGAGAATTCCCCGGTTTTTACTGACCAGAACCGTATGCTGTTCGGGCTGTTGCGCCGGGGGGTGGAATACAAGGAGGCCGGGCTTTTGATCCCGCTTATTGAGTGGATAACCGGCGATCAGAATGTCGATTATTTTTATAAAAAAGAACACCTGGGCAAAGGCTTGGGTGCGAATATCCTGATCGGCGGCCAGGGTCAGGATGATGTTGGCCGGGGCTGGATCACCGAGTTTAAAAAAATGCAGGCGGATACCCGTTTTAAAGGAAAACTTGTTTATGTGGAAGACACGGGTGTCCCCATTATGCGGAAAGTCGTCAGTGCCGTGGATGTTTGGATTAACGTGCCTGACCCCACGCGGGAGGCATCCGGCACTTCGCAACAAAGGGCGGGTTTTAATGGCAAACCCGTCATCGCGACCATACGTGCGGGGTTTGAGGCCCAGATTATGCATGGCGTTAATGGGTGGATTGTGGACGCGTTCCCCGAGTTGTCTCTGGGGGAGCTTATCGCCCGGTTTGACCCCATGAAAGGGGATGTTATCAGCCAGTCCAGAGAAGAGTTCCGGGAAAAAGGCCGTATTTTGGTCGCCCAGTATTTATCGGAGGCGGCGGAGGAATATGCTGCTTATTTGGAAGGCAGCAGTAAAAGTTGGGAAGAAAAATTGCTTAAGTCATTCCGGATGGCCCACGACACGGTTTCGATCGAAAGGATGGCCAAGGAGTACGGCTTGCTTATGGCGAGCATCGTTGACGGTACCGGCGTGTCCGGGTTTGAACAGAGAAGAATGAACATGTTCTTAGCGGATCTTTTACGCCGAATTTCAAAGTGGCATCCCGAATTACAAGATGGCCGTGCCTTATCGACGGAGCAGATTGCCGGTTTTATCCAGGAAGTCTGGACCCCCTTAGATACTCTTGTGCTGGGAGAAAAGTCTTTGGAAGAATTCGTGACGGATGGAAACGCGTTACAACAATATTTGCGGGACTACAAGGCTGTTCAGAACGAGAGCGGCGCTTGGAACTTGAGCAAGGTCGGGGAGGGCGTGCTTTCTTCTTCGTTAACAGGGCAGCAGAACATAGGTGGTATCAATTTGAACGCTAGTTTACTGGATCTGCAGGTCAAGAGAGACGGGAGCGGAATTCCTTTCCCGTTGCCGCAGCAGCCGGTGCAGCAGTTGCAGGTTGAAGGGTTTGTCCCGTTGATTATTAATGTTACCCCGGTCACCAATTTGCCTCTTTTATTAGGGGATGCGCTGAAAGGGGGTGAGGGGGGAGCCTCATCTGGAGATCAACTGTCCTCTTTAGGGGCGGCCAGGGGTGGGACGCAGCCGGGTGTTTTTTGGCTTGAATAAACTTATACTATATTGTGCGGGGATGGTATTCCTGCCAGAGAGATTAAAAAAGGGCGAGTT
The DNA here is from genome assembly GCA_964489065.1 of uncultured Planctomycetales bacterium. Classification (GTDB taxonomy): domain Bacteria; phylum Omnitrophota; class Gorgyraeia; order Zapsychrales; family JANLHA01; genus JAGOJP01. The sequence continues at coordinate 213,961 of CAZAXH010000002.1, forward strand.
TAAACCTCGCCCTTTTTAGTTTATATCACGGGTTTTATATTTATATTTTGTCCCGGAGGCGGGTTTGCCGCTCCGTTTTTGTCCACGCGTCTTTTCCCTTTCAAGATATAATAATCTTGTTTTTGCGGTTAAAAAAGTTAGAATAGGATTAATATACGTAATATGTTTCTGGTTGCCGGGGGCCTTCCGGGCGTTTAAAACCTGGTGGGCTGAAATAGGGTGGGACACGTTTATGATCCATTCCGATACAAGGCCGCTGGACGAGCGGGAAAAAAGGACCCTTTCTGATGAAATGATTTATTTGATGCAGCAGAAAGAGGCGTTTTTCCGTTTCACGTTGATTCTGGTTTTATGCGGGCTTGTCCTTGGCGTGATGCTGGCTATTTTACAGGCGCAGAAGAATCCTGTCTTGGGATACTGGGCTTTTGGCGCCGTGGGATTGTATATCGGTATTTTTTTGTGGGTTTATTTTGGCAATACGCGGGACAACATGACCCGGATCCTTGAGCTGCGCATGGCCATGGAAACGGGGCTGGTCAAGGTTACGCGTTGCCAATGCTCTCGGGTGGTGGCTCTGCCGGACATCGAAGAGGAGGGGCCAGGGTTTTTCTTGGGGGTCGCTGAGGATAAAATTTTGTTTTTAGGCGGGCCGGGCTATGCTGATCATCCCGACTTCCCGAATTCTGATTTTGAGCTCATTGAGATTTGTGACGCGAATGGGAAAAATTTGTATTTTGATATTTATTGCCTGGGCGATTCTTTAATTCCGGAAAAGACCCTGGACCAGAATTTTAAAAAGCGTTGTCTGGCCGCGGGTTGTTATCCGCAAGACAGGGAGATTCTTGAAGGACGGTTGGACGACTTGGAGACACGCTTGTCGGCGCGGGAAAAAATACATTGAAGAACGCTTTCGTCGTCCGGAACGGATGCTGGGGTGTGTTATATGATAAGAGCCGAGTCTCTTCGTGTTGATTATGATGATGTTAACGCGGTCTATGATCTGAATCTGCATGTGTCTCCCGGGGAAATTTTCCGGCTGGTCGGGCCGAACGGCGCGGGGCTCCCTTTGTGAATTCAGATTACTCCATCACATTCTCTTTGCTTGATCGAGCTGTTAACTTTATTTTAATTGTTCTCGGGGGGTATCTTTTAGCCTGGGGGCTTGGGCGGGGGAAAAATTTTGTCCGCCCCCGGGGGGTCACTTTATTCGGTATACTGTTGATAGCTTTGTCCATAGACCAGATTTTAAGCTACCGGAATTTCCCTTACTATTACTTTATGTTCCATCAGCTTCCTTATCCGTCCATCCTGGCCCGGTATTGCCTTTCCCTGCTTTCCCGCGGGTGTGTTGTGTTCTTGGGGGTGGGCCTGCTGGAGATGAAAACCTGGGCGCGCCGGGGAACATTCTGCTTGGGCCTCCTGTTGTTGGCCGGATTCCCGTGGAAGCACCCCATATATGTTTTTATTAATCTCGCGGAATTGACAGAACAACGTTTCCCGGGACATATTGTAATCGACCCGTGGCTTGGGTATATATTTTACGTTGGACTGGACATCCTTTTCGCGGTGTCGATGTTGTTTTATTTCTCCCGCCCCTCCGTGAAGCGCCATTTCCTTTCTTGAATTCCCGAAGCCTTTACTTTTGTTCCTTGGGGCGGCGTTTGGACTTCATCCTGGACAGTAATTTTGTTGACAAAGCGAGTTCTCTAAAATATTATGAGTCTGCGTAAGGGATAGAAGAATCCTCTGAAATGCTTGCTTCGGTGTGGTCATATCCTGGGAAGCAAAGGAGATTGTTGTACAAAAGGAGTATTTCCTTGGACTGAAAGAAGACCGTTATATTTTAAGGCGGGAGTATTTTTTAGAAAGGAGTTGTCCAATGGCAACGGAAATAAGGAAAAGAAGCGAACAAAAAGGCATCGTATCCCATGGAGCCCCGCAGGTTCGATCCGGGAATAACATTGGCCGCATTTCGCGTGAAGATATTCAAAGGAAAGCTTACGAATTGTTTCAGCGCCGGGGCGGATTGCACGGCCAGGATTTGTCAGATTGGTTGGAAGCCGAAAAGCTGTTATTGGGGCGTCAATAAACACCCTGTTTGTGCCGGATTTTGTTTTAAGATCTGTCCTTTAGAGCATTTTGAGAGTCCTTCGTGATATTCCCTTTTCCTGTAATGTGATGAAGTGGCGGGGCGGTGCTTTTTTGTTTTCTGTGTGGGATGCGATAAGGTATGCCGGTTTCGGTCGTCCGGTCCGGATTGCTTTCTTGGGGAAAAGGGATGGGGCCGTCAAACATGTTTTGCCGTTGAAATCTTGGCCCTTTTGCGTCTGTGAAACACGCATAACATAAATTGCTTCCCCTTGGAACAAGAGATGCTATAATACATAAAAATTTTCCGGTTATTTCAGCCGGAGTTTCTTCGATGAGCATTTAGTTTACACGACCCAAGGAAGTGTAAACTAGAAATGCGAATTGATCCTGCGCGAGAGAGCCCAAGCGAACGAGCCGCTGGATGCTAGTTTTAATACACGACTCAAGAAGGATGGTGGGTTAATACCCAGCAGCTTGCTGCGGTTTATTGAGTCTAGGGCTTGCTCTGGGGTTTATATTTTTGATTATGATGGGAACTCGGTATGTTTGATGTTAAAGCAACGGTCTTAATAGTCGATGATGACGAAGTAACGCGCAGGTTGCTGGAGAAGATCCTTATTAATAATTCTTATAAGGTCGAAACAGCGGCTCACGGCTTAGAGGGCATTAAGAAGTACTGGCGTTCCCGTCCTGATTTGATCGTCCTGGATATCCAGATGCCGGTTATGGATGGCTTTGAATTTATTGCGGAATTTAAGAAGATCGGGGATTTGAAGCGCACTCCTATCATCATCCTGACGTCTTTCGAAACAAAGCAGGCGGCTATGGCGGTGGAAGGCATTGATGATTATTTCACGAAACCTTTTAAAATGAGTGAGTTGGTCAGCCGTATTGATGAACTGGTCTTGAAGAAAAACGCTGAAAACAGCCCCTGAAATTCGCCTGCGGCTTTGAAGGCAAAGGATGCCCCGGGGGTTTGAACTTGAAAAATCCAGACGTCTTCCCTTCACGGATATTCCATGATTTCTATAAAACAAGTTATTGCCGGGCGAGTGCGTAAGAAAAGACGTCCGTAAGGGCAGGGGAACGGCGCTTACGGAGTTCCCCTGGCGTCTGCACCACACGGCCGGCGGATGGAACAGATGCACCATGATATACGATGCGTTTCAACAAAAAGCCATTGATATTATTAACTCCGGACAGTCCGTCTTGGTTTCTGCCCCGACGGGGGCGGGCAAGACGGTCATTGCCGAGCATGTGATATTGACATCCTTGCAGCAAAAAAGCAAGGTCGTTTATACCGCTCCCATTAAAGCCCTGTCCAACCAGAAATATCGGGATTTCCAGACCCAGTTCTCGGACTCCGTTGGCATCCTTACGGGGGATGTCAGCATTAATCCGAACGCGCCCGCGCTTATTATGACAACGGAAATTTTCCGGAATAAAATCGTGGAGGATAAAGAGACCCTCCGGGACTATTCCTGGGTCATTTTTGACGAAATCCATTATCTCGATGACTATGAACGGGGAACGGTCTGGGAGGAGGCCCTGATTCTTATGCCGGATCATATGAATATCCTCGGGCTCTCTGCCACAGTGCCCAATATTGAACAACTGGGGCGCTGGATAGAAAGGGTGCACGGGAGGCCTGTTAAGATTGTTAAGGAACACAGACGGCCGGTCCCGCTTCATTTCTTTTATCAGTGCCAGAATGAAATCTATGATGATTTTCAGAAATTTATTAAAGACGGTTACCGGGGCGTCATCCCTCCGCGTTCCGGGCAGGAAAGGTCAAGCCATTCGTTGGATGTCAAACCCAACCGGTTATCGACCCTGGTGAAACATCTTAAAGAAAAGGGACTGTTTCCTTGTATCTATTTTGTCTTCAGCCGCAAACGGACGGAATATCTGGCGCAGGAGCTGCAGCATTTTAATTTTCTCGACGGCCGGGAAGAGCAGGACGTCCGGGCGATGTATGATGCGTTATGCGAACGGTTTGACCTGACGGCGGAAGCCAGCGCCGCCAAACTACGCCCTTTCGTCGAGCGGGGAATTGCTTATCATCATGCCGGGATGCTCCCCACGCTCAAGGAAGTTGTGGAAAGGTTGTTCACGAGTCGCTTGATAAAAGTTATATTCACGACCGAAACGTTTGCCTTGGGGATCAATATGCCCGCGCGGACCGTTGTTTTCGACGAGATGAGGAAGTTTTACGGGCGTTCCTTTAGTGTTATGAAGACGAGAGATTTTTACCAGATGGCCGGCCGGGCCGGACGGCGCTCCATTGATCAGGAAGGATTTGTGTTTTGCCGGGTTAACCCGTTTCAGGTTTCTGCCCGGAATCTGCACGATATGATCCACAACACGCCGGAACAGGTTTCTTCCCGGTTTAACCTGTCGTACGCTACGATTCTGAATTTATTTCATCAGTATCAGGACCGTATGGTGGATATTTATCCCCGCTCTTTGCATTTTTATCAGGAGAAGAAAATTTCCCGGAGTAAAGCCGTCCGTCTCCTGCAGCGGAAAATGAAAGTCCTGAAGGACATGAAATACATCCAGGACGGGGAATTGACGGAGAAGGGACTGTTCGCGAGCCGGGTCTACGGTTATGAGCTGATTCTTTCTGAACTGTTTTCCTGGGGGATTTTTGATAAACTTTCTTTGATGGAACTGGGAGTCCTTTGCATCGCGGTTGTTTATGAGCCGCGAAAGGGCGCCCAGAAACCGAAACTGCGCGGGCAGACGAAAGTCCTCGAGAGGATCACCTCGGATGCTATTAAGATGATTCATAAAGTGGAAAAACGGGCTGATATTAAACCTTTAAGTAAGATGTGTTATTTTCATCTGGCCGAAGCCATGGAAGGATGGATTAAGGGGGAGTCTTTTGACCGTATTTTGCAATATTCTGATGCGGATGAGGGAGAGGTCGTCCGGTATTTTAGGATGGTCCTGCAGGTTTTGCGGGAACTTCAGGAAACCCCTTTGCCGGATCAGGCCAAGGAGCAGATCGGAAAACTTGTCAGGATTATTGACCGTGATGTGGTGGATTCGGAACGGCAACTTCGGGGATAACCGGCTTGTTATTGATGTTAGACAAGAGCCGTCAAATGGTGTATAGTATCTCGGGTTAAAAGCGGCTGGCACATTATTCCCCTTGGGGAGAGGGGAGCAACGGGTTAGAAAAGGAGGTGGGCGATGACAGAAATGAAAGATTTATTTCAAAACGCTGACTGGAAAAAGGAAAAACACGTCCCGGTGATTCAGGCCCCGGCCAAAGTTCAGAAAGGGGAGGTCGTTAAAGTGACCGCGACCATCGGGAAGGAAATCCCTCATCCCAACACAACCGCTCATCACATTAGCTGGGTTACGGTCTTTTTTCACCCGGAAGGCGAAAAGTTCCCTTTTGAAATCAGCCGGACGGAATTTTCCGCGCATGGGGCATCAGCCAATGGGGCGGATACGAGTACGGTTTATACTCAATATGAAACCCAGTCGAGTTTTAAAACAGATAAGGCCGGGACAATCATAGCTGCGAGTTATTGTAATATCCATGGGTTATGGCAAAGTTCCCAGCCGCTCGCCGTAGAGTAAACAAGGATGAATTTTATAAAAAAGGGAGGCCCTTCATGAGAGCGAAGGTCGATAAGGAGTTATGCATGGGATGTGAGTTATGTGTTCAAACATGCGGAGAGGTTTTTCAAATGAAAGATGGCGTGGCTTTTGCTGCTGTTGATCCGGTTCCGGAAGATTGTGAAGATTTATGCCAGCAGGCGGCGGATGATTGCCCGGTCGAGGCGATAAAAATTCTATAAGCCGGAGGAGAGTTTTTAGAACACAGGCAGGCTTTTTCAGGTCTGCCTGTGTTTTTTGGATATGAACTTACAAGGGGCCCTCTTGATTACCCCGCGATAAATTTAATCCATATTTCACGGGAACGCGGGCCATCAAATTCCATGAAGTAGATTCCCTGCCATGTCCCCAACTGGATACAGCCGTTTTCAACCAGAAAAGTCTGCGAGAAATTGATTAGCGCGCCTTTAATATGGGCGTCGGAATTCCCTTCGCTGTGCCTGAAATCTGCGGATGGGGGTACCGCTTCTTTTAAGAAGGAGAGTAAATCCCGTTTGACGTCCAGGTCGGCGTTTTCATTGACGCTTAAAGCTGCGGTCGTGTGTGGGGAGTACAGGGCGAGGATTCCCGCCTGCCAGCGTTTCTTCCTGACAATAGTCTGTAAGTTTTCTGTAATATCAAGGATTTCTTCACGTGCGTGGGTATTAATCCGGATGATGTGCATGATTTGATATCCCGCAGATTGCTGTGGTTCATTGAGTCCAGAGCTTGCTCTGGGGTTTACGCCTTTAATTATAACGGAAGGTTCCCTTTGTTGCCAGGGGGGATAACGATAAATAAAAATTTGATATAAAAGGCCGAAATTTTGAGGTTTTATCTTGAGGTCCATTTCGTCTGCTGTTAGTATGAATATAAATATTTATTCAATGAGCATTTAGTTTGCACGACCCAAGGGAGTGTAAACTAGAAATGCGAATTGATCCTGAAGCGAGAGAGCCCAGGCGAACGAGTGAAGGATATTGGTTGAATATCCCGCAGCTTGCTGCGGTTCATTGAGTCCAGAGCTTGCTCTGGGGTTCATACCTTTGATTTCAAAATAGTTTAAGAATAAACAATTTTTGCGGATTTTATCGACGTCCATAACCTATATGCCGGGTTAATTTGTATCCCGGAATAAACGTGTCCTGGGCCAGTGCGGATATGAAGAATCGAATAAGTCTCGATTTTAAGATCATGATTTCTCTTCTTCTCGTGTCGTTGGTCCCCTTCCTGTGCACCCTTTTTCTGATTCATAAAATAATAGCGCAGCGTGTCCGGCAGGAAAGCGCGGAGGGACTCATAACCTATGTCCGGCTTATTGGCAAGCAGGTTGAGAGCCTGGTTGCCCTGACTTTGATGCATACAGAAACAATGGCGAGGAGCCCGGGGTTTACGTCCGGGGATAATTCTCAAGATGCGATGACCCGGCGCATCAGCTATGCCTTGAATATTAATAGTCTCTTCGAGGATTTTGTGCTGGTTGATCAGGAAGGGCGGGTTATGGCTTCTACATCTGATCAATCCCCGGAAGATTGGAAAGGGCAACCATGGTTTTATGCCGGCCTCCGGGGGAAATCGACAGTTTCCCCTGTCCAGGCCGTCACGATGCCCTTCCGTTTGGTTTATTGGACCGTGGCGCCCGTTTTCCGTGATGACGGAAGCGTGTCAGCCCTGATGATGGGCCGGGTAAGGCTGGGAGACATCAGCCAGTTAGCCCACCATCAGCTTGTCCGCCGGGGAGGACAAATTTTTATCGTGGATGACCAGGGATATCTTTTGGACTACCCTGATTACAAAAAATTATTATATCAGTTGGACCCGGAAGGTCTTCGGCAAAAAGTCCTGGCGGCCCAGGAGGGGTTCTGGGAGTTTACGGACAGCACCAGGGTCCCGAAAGTTTGCGCTTTTACTATCATGACCGGGTTCGGCGGCTATCCCGGCCAGGGATGGCGCATCGGGATCATTCATGACCGTCAGGAGGTTTTTGCGGTCATGGATAGAATTAAGCAGCAGGCTTTGTGGATTGCTATCGTTGGGGGATTTCTTATTATCCTGTTGTCGCCTTTGTTGAGCATGGCCATTGTCGATCCGGTGAAAAAATTGGTGGAAGCTTCTGCCCGCATTGCGAACGGTGATTTAAATAGCCCGGTGCGCATCAGTTCTGACGATGAAATCGGTGATTTGGCGGCTTGTCTTAATGATATGGTCCGGAAAATCCGGTTTTCCCGAGGGGAATTGGAAGCGGAAAAAGAGCGGCTGGCTGTGACGTTGCGGTCAATCACGGATGCGGTGATTACGGTGGATCTGCAGGACAGGATAATATTGATGAGTGAAACGGCGGAGAAACTGTGCGGGATGATGCAGGAGGATGTGCGAAATAAAAAATTCACGGAAATTTTTTCTTTTGAAGACATACAATTCAGCCCCGGGGAGGACCCGTACCTTTTGCAGATTAAAGAAAGTTGTTTCTCCGTGAAGGGCCGGAGGCGGTGTCTGAAAAATCCGTCGGGAAAATTGAAGATGGTAATTTTTAACGCGGCGCCGATTAAAGATCACAATAACGATCTTATTGGGATAGTGGTTGTTTTGCAGGATATTACCGCGGAAGAAAGAATCCGGGAGGAACTCAATAAAGTCCAGAAACTAGAAACGATCGGGGTCCTGGCCGGTGGGATCGCGCATGATTTTAATAATATTCTGACGTCCATCGTCGGGAATGTTTCCCTGGCGAAGTTTAACATGGAGCCGCAGAGCGAGGAGTTTGCGTTGCTCACGGAGGTCGAAAAAACATCTATGGAGGCCAAACAATTGACCCAGCAGCTTCTGGCGTTCTCCAAAGGAGGTGCCCCGATCAAGAAGATTATGAAAGTCGGCCCGTTGATCAAGGAATCCGTTGGTTTTGTTTCCCGCGGGTCCAATGTCGTTTGCTCTTATGATATCTCTGGCGAACTTTGGCCGGCGGAAATTGACGCTGGCCAGATCCGCCAGGTTTTGCATAACTTGACGATTAACGCCATTCAAGCTATGCCTAAGGGCGGGGGGCTGCAGATATCGGCCAAGAATATTGTGGTTCAGAAAGAACATAATCTCCCTATCCCCGCAGGGATGTATATCCTAATATCCGTGCGGGATGAGGGGGTGGGGATCCCGGAAGATGACCTTCCCAAGATTTTTTCCCCGTTTTTTACGACTAAGGCGACGGGAAACGGGTTGGGATTGGCCGGGAGTTTTTCGATTATCAAAAAACACGGGGGGCACATGACGCTCTCCTCCCGGGTGAATGTCGGCACGACCTTTCATATTTATTTGCCGGCCACCAATCGTGAAGTTGAGTCAGAAATCACGATGACCCTGGATATCGTCCAAGGGCAGGGACGGGTGTTGGTTTTGGATGACGAATCGCTGGTCAGGGGGTTATTTGGGCAGTTTTTATTCCGGTTTGGGTTTGAAGTGGTGTTAACAACAAGCGGGGAGGAAGCTGTTGAAAAGTTCAGAGACGCCCAGGAGCAGGGGCGGCCTTTTTCTTTGGTTATCTTAGACTTGACGATCCGCGGCGGCATGGGGGGAAAGGATACGTTACAGGAACTGCAGAAAATTGATCCCCGCGTCAAGGCGATCGTGACAAGCGGGTACTCCAATGACCCCGTGATGTCGCAATATCAGAAGTACGGGTTTAAAGGGATGTTGACAAAGCCCTTTAATTTTGACGAGTTGAATATTATCATTAGACAAGTTCTTGCGCAAGGCTAGAGGCGGGAGAAACATCGGGGATTGACAACAGCTGACGTTGCGGTGCTTTTTATCTGAAGAGGAGGGTGGCGTGCGTAAATCATTTGAGGTCCTAAAGCAGGTGATATCGAAGGTCGGCGTCAAGAAAGTGGCGGCAGAGCTGAATGTCTCGCAGTCTTTGGTGTATAAATGGTGTCAGGAGAGCCGTAATCCGGAGGCGTGGTTGCCCAGCGGCGCGTCTAACCCGTTAGACCGGATTCAAAAGATTTATGAACTGACGGAAGATCAGGATTTATTGAATTGGATTTGCCAGTTGGGCCAGGGATATTTCGTGAAAAATCCGCATCAACCGGTTAATGTTGATTCCCGGGTCATGAACAACATCCATCTTTTAATTAAAGAATTTTCAGAAACCCTGGATGCTATCTCCCGGTCTTACGGTGAAGACAGGCGGATATCCTGCGACGAGGCTAAGTCTATCCGTAAGGAGTGGGAAGATTTAAAAGGCGTTGGCGAGAGTTTTGTCCTGGCCTGTGAATCGGGACGGTTTGATAAACGGAAGCTCAAGAAACATAAGGGAGAGCCGGGATCATAATTCAGGGAACGGGATCGCAGGAGTTTCTTGCTGATAATATCTATATGCCTTTACAGAAAATCATGGGCACGCCCGCGGATGAAGGCAAGAGGTTCTGCTTCGCGGGTGTTCGCCTAAATGTTAAGATGTTATGGAAAATTCCGAGAAGCGAATAGTTAACAGGGGCCGCGTCTAGGGGCGCGGGACTGGGAGCGGCCGGAATGTCTTTTTATTACTATTTTTGTCCGGAAAACGGGAGGACCGTCGAAGTCCGTCACCCCATGAATGTTCGGCTGGGGACATGGGCTGCGGTCTGCATCCTGGCCCGGATTGATCCGGGAGGGACGCCGGGCTCATCCCCGGTTCAGAGACTTATAAGCCATGCTGCGCCGATGACTCCTCAATTTCAGCATTTGGATAAGGAAAAGCCGTCGGATGTCCTGGCGTTGTAGCCGGCCGAGGAGAAATGATGCCGTTGCCTAAAGATATCAAAAAAGTCGCCCCGGCTGTCTGGGAGTTGCCACAAGATTACAGCCGGGGTATGAAAGTCCCGGCGCGTATCTATGCCACCGAATCCATTTTGAAAAATATGGAGGACGTTGTTTTTGATCAGTTGGCGAATGTCGCCAAGTTGCCGGGTATCCAGAAATACGCTTTTTGCATGCCGGATGGACACTGGGGCTATGGATTCCCTATCGGCGGGGTCGCGGCCATGGACCCGGATGACGGCGTGATTTCTCCCGGGGGGATCGGGTTTGATATCAATTGCGGGATGCGGCTGGTGAAGACGAATTTGACGTATCAGGAGGTGCAGCCGCGCCTGAAAGAGCTGGTGGACCGGTTGTTCCAGGAAGTCCCTTCGGGGGTCGGCGGGTCCGGTGATATTGATATTTCCAAGACAGAGTTCCGGCGGCTCATCGAGCAGGGCGCTTCCTGGTGTGTCGCGCGGGGGTTGGGCTGGGAGGATGATCTGGACAAAACGGAAGAAGGCGGGTGTTTGCAGGGCGCGGATTCCGGGGACGTCAGCGAAAAAGCGGTCTCCCGCGGCTACCAACAGGTGGGGACGTTGGGGTCGGGAAACCACTATCTTGAGATTCAGGTTCTCAGACCGGAGAATATTTTTTATAAAGAGTATGCAGACGCCCTTGGCCTTAATATCCCCAATCAGGTTGTGGTGATGTTTCATTGTGGGAGCCGGGGCTTCGGGCATCAGGTGGCCACGGATTATTTGCAGATTTTTTTGAGAGTGATGAAAAGCAAGTACGGTTTGGATATTCTGGACCGGGAGCTTTCCTGCGCGCCTTTCCGTTCCCAAGAGGGACAGGCGTATTTTTCCGCCATGAAATGCGCGGTGAATATGGCTTTCGCCAACCGCCAGGTGATTCTGCACCGGATTCGCGAAGTTTTTGCGGACGTGTTCCAGAAAAAAGCCGAGGCCCTGGGCATGCAGCAGATTTATGACGTGGCGCATAATATCGCCAAGGAGGAAACACACCGGGTTGACGGGCGGGATAAAAAACTCCTGGTACACCGCAAAGGTTCTACGCGGGCGTTCGGCCCGGGGATGCCCGGGTTGCCCGACGTTTACCGGAGAATCGGGCAACCGGTGATCATCGGCGGGAGCATGGAAACCGGTTCGTATCTTTTGACGGGGGTGGACGGCAGCCAGGAAACTTTCTGCTCCACCGCGCACGGCAGCGGCCGCACGATGAGCCGCAATAAGGCCCGGGAGTTGTTCCGTGGCCGCGCGTTACTTGAAGACATGAGGGCGAAAGGCATTTACGTGAACACCTCGTCTCTCCAGGGGTTGGCGGAAGAAGCGGGCGCCGCGTATAAAAATATCGATGAGGTTACCGATTCAACGGAAACGGCCGGAATCAGTAGGCGGGTGGCCCGGTTTATCCCCGTGGGGAATATTAAAGGATAATATGCCTTTCCGGTATTTGGACGATATCGCGACGGCTGATATTGCGTTTATGGCGCAAGGGGCGTCCCTGGAAATTTTGTTCAGAAGCGCGGCGGAAGCTACTCTCGGGGTGATGGTGGACAACATCCCCGCCCTACGATCCCGCTCCCGGAGGACGGTCGTGTTAAAGGCAGAAGACGTTGAGTTATTGTTATTTAATTTTCTTCAGGAAATTATTTATTTTAAAGACGCAGAAAAATTATTATTAATCCCGGGTCCTATTATGATTCAGCTGTGTCCGGGGGGATATCATCTCGAGGCGGTGCTTGAAGGGGAGGCGATTGAACCGAAAAAACATTGTCTTATTGTTGATGTTAAAGCTGTCACAATGCATTTGTTCCGGGTGACGAAGACCGCGCAAGGCTGGGAAGCGGTGGTGGTTTTGGATATTTAATTTGGCCGGAGCCCCGGCCTCAAGAGCGCGTTTATCCTTTTTTTAAAAAAGGTGGTATAATTGGAGGAAATTAATGTTATTTCGAGAAAGAGGTGATGTCGTGGTGAAAAGATTTTTGACCCTTGTTTTTTTGTGCGTTTTTGTTTTGAGTGTGGGGGGACCTCTGGCGTGTCCGGCTTACGCCCAGGAGCCGATTCAGGTGTTCTCGGGGGGGAAGCTGCAGGGGGGAGACCAGAAAGAGCCGGAACCCGATACCGGCCCCGTGGACACGGGCATCAGCCGTGATTATTACACGAACGGGAACATTGCTTTTGAAAAATCTTACAAGGACGGACGATTGTACGGTCCTTACAGAAAATATTTCCGGAACGGGTCCATTTGGATTGAAGAGGAATATGTGGATGGGAAGAAAAATGGCGTCCGGAGGGAATATTATAAAAATGGGAACCTGCAGGAGGAAGAATATTATTCGGACAATAATTTAGAAGGACCATTAAAGCGTTACCGGATGAACGGGATATTGGAAGTGGAGGAAAATTATCATAATAACCTTTTGCATGGGCTCGCGCGTGAGTTTTATGAGGACGGCGAAATTAAAGAAGAGCGGGCTTATAATGACGGGGAATTGATTACCAGAAAAAAATATAACCGGGAGGGCTTCCCTCTCAGTGAAGAAAATTATTTGCACAAGAAGCAGCACGGCGCTTTTAAGACGTATTATGACGATGGCCAGTTGGAATCCGAAAAATATTATAATAACGGCAGCCAGGAAGGGGTGACCCGGAATTATTATTCCAACGGGAATTTACAGGCCGAAGGGCATTATCAAGATAATATGCGTGACGGCGAGTTTAAGGTGTATTTTGAGAATGGCAAATTACAGCGGGTTATTAATATGAAACGTAACGCGCAGGAAGGCCTTTATAAGGACTATTATAAAGACGGGACGCTCAAGTCAGAGGGGTCGTTCGCCATGGGAAAACTGCACGGGCCCATGAAACAATACCGCCCGGATGGGACCTGCGCGAGCGAATCAGAATTTTATTATGGGGATGAAAAAGGGGTGAATAAACGGTATTATCCAAACGGCCAACTCGAATTCGAAGGAAGGATTGAATTCAACCTCCCTGAAGGACCCTATAAGAAATATTTCGAGAACGGCAAATTGCAGGAAGAGGGGGAATATATCGCTGGCCACTTGGAAGGGAAAGTAAAAGTTTATTACGAGAACGGGGTTATCAAACAGGAAGAATTTTACCGGCAGGGCACCCTTTCCCGGGTTATGAAGTATGACCAAGACGGGAATCTCCTCGTCGATCAATAGGGATCAGGATTATGGAAGATTTTAAAATACTGATTATTGATGATAATGAGCAGGACCGGAAAGGCATGACCGTGGCCCTGCAGAAGGCCGGGTATCGTCATGTCATGTCTGCCGGGTCAGAGAGCGAAGGCGTGGCCCTGGCCAGGACTTTTTTGCCGGATATCGTGGTTGTTGATTGTGTCCTGGTCTGTTTGGACGGGTTTGATGTTTGCCGGAACATTAAGGCCATTGAAGGGCTGAACAGCAAAATTATTGTGATTACCGGGCATCTGGAATCGGTGGATGCAGCCAAAGCCCGGAAGTCAGGGGCGGATGAGCTTCTGGAGAAAACTGCGGAATTTAAGAATATCCACGCTACGATCCAGCGGTTGCAACACACGTAACTTCGGGCCCGTTTCAGGACACGGGTAGGTTATGGTTGTTAATCCCTCTCATAAGTATCAAAGACAATCCGTTAAGGATTGTCTTTCTTTTTTAAAAGATTTCAGATTTTGATGTCTTTGCTTATGGTTTTGCCGTAAACTAATAACAACTGCATGTGGTCCTAATCCCGGGGTGTTTCTGAAAATTATAAAAGATTATGTTTGGGAAATTAAAGCTTGTCCATAAACTGGTTTTTATTTTACTTGTCATCGCCTTATTCCCTATACTTATTATTGGAATAACTTATTATCATTTAACGAAGGCCGAACTGGAGCAGAAGACCATCGCGGCCCTGCAGGCGGTTGTGGATTCACGCGCCGCCCATATTAATCATTACATCAAGTTAAGGCAAGAGCAGGCGAAGGCCTTTGCCGGGGCTTTCTTGCCGCGTCAGCTTAAGGAAACGGGAGTCAATGAGCCGGCCTTGATTCAGGGCATTCAGGACGACATCAGCTCCATTTTCTTTTTCCTGAATTTGACGCCGTCCGGGCGTTATCAGGACATAGATCAGAAGACAGAGGTGCAAACGATCGGGGTGTGGGATGTTCACGGTAATATTATCGCCTCTACGAACCGGGAGTTGGTCGGGCGGAAAATGCCGATAGAATATATCCAGAATGTTTATCAATACGGGACCTATTTCGCCGGCTTGGAAAAAGATCCCCTTACCGGGGACAATATGCTTATTTTGCTGGAAGAAATCCGGAACTGGCAGTCCGGGAATATTGTCGGCGCCATATCCCTGATGATTAAAGCGGATGTTTTGGATAAGGTGACCAGTGCCCGGGAGGGCTTGGGACATTCCGGGGAAACGTATCTCGTGGATCGGCAGTACCGCATGATCACGAACTCCCGATTCAAGAAAGATTCCATATTGAACATGCGGGTCATTACCGAAGGGACACAGGACTGCTTCCAGTGCCGCAAGGCCCCGCTGATATACACCAATTATCGCAACGTGGACGTGTTGGGCGTGCAGAAATATTTGCCGGATCAGAACTGGTGTCTTATGGCCGAAGTGGATGTCAATGAGGCTTTTGCCCCGATCCAGCAGTTCCGTCAGCGGTTGCTGTTGACCGGGCTTTTGATGCTTCTGCTGACGGTGCTGCTGGCTTTTTTGGCCAGCCGGGTTTTTACCCGGCCGATCCTCGCTCTGAACGAAGCTTCGCAAAAGGTGTCCCGTGGGCAGTATAACGTTAAGCTGCCGGTTAAGAATAGTGATGAAATCGGCCAGTTATCCACTAATTTTAATTTTATGGCGAAGAGACTCGCCGAGGTGAAGGAGGAATTGGAGGAAAAAAACAAGACGCTGTTTAAGCATTTGGCTGTTTTGGCGTCGCAAAAAAAAGAGCTCCGGGAGGTCAATGAAGAGCTGGACCGGTTTGTTTATACCGCCAGTCATGACCTGCGGGCTCCCTTGCGGGGGATCGCGTCGTTCGCGGCATTCCTGGAGGAGGATTATAAAGACCGGATGGATGCGCAGGGCAAGGAATATATTGATGAGATCAGAAAAGGGGCGACGAAGATGAATATGCTCATCGAAGACCTGCTGTTATTATCGAGGATATCCCGGATCAAGAATCCGTACGAGTTGACGGATATCCAAAAGCTCGTTGATTCTGTTTTGGAGCGGCTGAAATATGATATTCAGAAACATAACGCGATCATTCAGATTGCTACAGTGCTCCCGATGGTGTGTTGCGACCGGATTAAGATGACGGAGGTGTTCCAGAATCTGATCAATAACGCCATTAAATTTTCGTCCAAGAACAGCGGGGCTCCCCCGCGCGTGGATATCGGGTACAGGAAGGACGGGATTTATCACTGCTTTTACGTGAAAGACAACGGCATCGGCATTGACCCGAAGTACCATGAGCAGATTTTCGGGATGTTTAAGCGCCTGCACACGGATAAGGAATATGACGGGACAGGCGCCGGGCTGTCGATTATCAAGCGAATCATTGAAGACCACGGCGGCCGGGTTTGGGTTGAGTCCCGGGCCGGAGAAGGGGCGACGTTTCTTTTTAATATCCCGGCGGATCTCAAAGCGGGGGAGGTGGCGTCCCCGCCGCCTCCCGGCGAGTCAGCCTAAAGTTTTCTCCCCTATTCAGCGAAGGAGTGGACCATGAGTTTTAGGATACTTTTAGTGGAGGATAGTGAAGCGGATGTTAAAATAACGCTGCGCGCTTTTCAGCAGTCCTCTTTGAAGACAGAGATCACGGTGGTCAGCGATGGACAGGAATGCCTGGACTTTGTCCGGCATGAAGGCGCTTATCAGGCGGCTCAAAAGCATCTCCGGCCGCAGGTGATCCTTTTGGATATTAATATGCCGCGTTGCGACGGGTTTGAAGTGCTCCGGGTTTTAAAAGGGGATGCCGCGACCCGCGCGATTCCTGTCGTGATGTTCAGCGCCTCGCGTAACGAGGGGGATGTTGTTAAAAGTTATGAATCTGGGGCTAACGGCTTCATTCAGAAGCCGGTCGACTATGAGGAATTTTTAAACATGGTGGAACAATTTAATCATTACTGGCAAAATTTAAACCGGTTGCCGGAAGCCTGATAAGGGATCCATTATGAAGACAAGAATTCTGGTGATTGAAGATAATGAACAGGATCAAAAAATTGTCTTGCGTTTTCTTAAAAACCAGGGCTTGGATGATATCATTCTGGCGTCCTCCGGTGGGGAAGGACTTAAAAAAGCCCGGGAGGCGCTCCCGGACCTGGTCCTGTTGGACACGGTGTTGCCGGATATGGAGGGGTTCGCGGTCTGTCGCCAGCTTAAGGCGAGTTTAGGCCCAGGACTTAAAGTTATTATGATGACCGGCCAGGTGGCGGCGGTTGAGCCGGAAAAGGCCCGGAGCGCCGGGGCGGATGAATATTGTGTCAAGACTGCGGACGGCCGGTCTTTGCGGGAAGCCGTGTCCCGTATCCTGCCAAGTCCGGCGGCAGGGACTGTCGGGGACTTGGGATATGCTCTGCCGGCGGCTTTGGGGAGCGGGGGCCCTGAAGATTGGGGGCCGCACAAAGCCCGGGAGGCCATAAAAATGCTGTCGCTGGAACTGGAGCGGAAGAACGAAGAATTGAAAACCCTGGATCAGCTAAAATCCGCTTTTATCGCAAATGTTTCGCATGAGTTAAGGACTCCGTTGACAATTATTAAAGGAGCGGTCAGCCAGGTGATATCGGGCATATACGGGTTGGTGACGGAAGAGCAGCGCAAGAAGTTGCTGATGACCCTGCGTAACGCGGAACGTTTGAACCTCATGATCGATGACCTCTTGGATTTTGCCAAACTTGAAGCGAAACAGGTCCGGCTTGATCTGACGGAGGTGAATCTGGTGGATTTGGTCCGAGAGGTGCACTCCTCGTTTTATAGCCTAGCCGTGGAAAAGGGCTTGGATCTGAACGTGGAATACCCTGTCGCATCTATGCGGGTGATGGCCGACCGCAACCGTTTGATTCAGGTGTTGATCAATTTGCTCGGGAATGCCCTGAAGTTCACCGCAAAAGGAGAGATAAAAATTGTTTTAAAAGACGGGCCGGATTACGTTGAATGCCGCATCACGGACACTGGCTGCGGTATTCCCGAGGAGGACCTTCCCAGGGTTTTTCAGCGTTTTTATCAGGTGGGAACACGCGGCGGGGATAATCCCAAAGGAACGGGGTTAGGCCTGGCTATTTGTAAGGAAATTATAGAGTTGCACAAGGGCACGGTTTGGGCCGAAAGTCCCTTTCAAAAAGGGACCGCTGTTGTTTTTACTATACCTAAAAAGAGCGGTCCGTCCGTTCAATAAAATATTAAAATTCGTGGAAGAGGAGAGAGCGGGGATGAAAAAGATCCTTATTATTGAAGATAATATAGAAATTGCGGGACTTTTGAACGACCTTTTCGTGCAAAACAGGTACACGGCGGTGATGTGTCATGATGGGTATCAGGGCATCGAGTTCACGCACCGGGAGAAACCGGATTTGATTCTTTTGGATATGATGCTCCCCGCCGGCGGGGGGTTATATGTTTTAGAGAAGCTGAAGATTTCAACCTTAACGAAAGCCATCCCTGTTGTTGTCCTGACGGCGTCCAGAGACATGCAGCATAAGCAGAAGGCGATTGACATGGGCGTTGATGCTTATCTGGAAAAACCTTTTGATGCGGATAAGTTGCTAGCCACGGTTAAAGGCTTTATCGGGTAGGGCCTTTTCCTGGGCTTCCGGTAGTTTGCCCGGCGGAGCGGTGCCCCTCCCCTGGGCAGGAAGGCGCCCGGATTTAGTTGTTGACAGGGTTTTGCTATTTATTTAACATGGTAATTCTGGACACCCACAAGGAGGCCACGAATGTTAAAGATATCAAACGACATGTACTGGACCGGTTATATTGACTGGGATTTAAAGGTGTTTCACGGGTATAAGACCCCTTACGGCTCGACATACAACGCCTATCTGATCGATGATGAATACCCGACGCTGATTGACACGGTTAAACATTATGGCCAGGATGACATGTTGCGGCAGATTAAGGAGATCATGAATCCGGCGAACATCAGGTATGTGATCGCCAATCATGCCGAAATGGACCATTCCGGCGCGATTGACGCCGTTCTGCAGATTGCCCCCGAAGCCGAGGTGGTTTGCTCGGCCAGAGGGGCGGAGTCGCTGACCCGTCATTTCAAAAAAAATTGGCGGTTTAAAATCGTTAAAACAGGGGACCGCCTTTCGATCGGCAAACGTGAATTTATGTTTATCCAGATTCCCATGGTGCACTGGCCGGAGTCCATGGCGACCTATTCCGTGACGGATCATATCCTTTTTCCCAACGACGCGTTTGGCCAGCATTATGCTTCGGAAGAGAGGTTTGTTGACGAGCTCCCCCTGGACCGTATTTTGGGGGAAGCGGCTAAATATTACGCCAATATTGTTCTGCTATACGGATCCCAGGTCCAGAAGGCGCTTCAGTCTTTAAAGGATTTCACGATCGAGATGATTTGTCCCTCGCATGGCCTGATTTGGCGGGACAAGCAGCAGATTTCCCATATTTTGAACTCGTACGATAAATGGGCTTCTCATGAAACGGATCCCCTCCGGGTTCTGATTGTCTATGACACCATGTGGAAGTCAACGGAGGCGATGGCTCTGCGTTTAAAAGGCTTGTTTGAAGGCGACGGCTACACGGTCACGGTCAGGAATCTTCAGGACTATCATATTTCCGACGTCATGACGGATGTGCTGCTCTCCCGGCTCATGCTTGTCGGCACGCCTATGTTGAACAACCGCATGTTGCCTACGGTGGCCAGTTTCTTGATGTACCTGAAAGGGCTCCAGCCGAAGAACCGCCTGGCGCTTACATTCGGTTCTTATGGCTGGTCCAAGGCCGGATTTAAAGAAGTTGAGCAGTCCGTGATGGACGCCGGTTTTGCCCTAGGGGCGGAAGGGCAGTATATCCAATTCGTGCCCGGGGAAAATGATCTCGGGAACCTTAAACTGGTCATCGACCAGCTTAAGGCCCAGATGCTTTCGGTTTAATCTTTTGATTTTGAGGACATATTCAGAGCCCCCTTTCGCGAGAGAGTTATGAGGGGGTTCAGCTTTTTAAATCTTTATTTATATTGAGGAGGATCATATGGCCAGACCGGTGGTGAATCAGGGGATTAAAAATATTCGTGAACACGGCAGCGCTGTTTTCCGGAGCGGCGCTCATATGATGCCGAGCGTTTCCTTAATGGTCGCCGAGGGCGTGATTAAAAGCGTAAAAGACCTGGACCGGCCTTTTGTGACGATTATCAACTCATACACCAACCAGATTCCGGGGCACGCCCATCTGGATCAGCTGGGCGCGGTCTTGAAAGCGGAACTGGAAAGCAAGGGCGTGAATGTCTGGTATGCGAATATCGGCGGGGCGATTTGCGACGGGATCGCCATGGGGCATTTCGGGATGAAATATTCTCTGCCGTCGCGGGAACTGATCGCCGATCAGATTGAAACCATTATCGGCGCCCATCCCCCTGATGCCTGGATCGGCATCGGGAACTGTGACAAGATCGTGCCGGCCATGTATAACGCTATGGTGCGGATTAATATCCCTGCTCTTTATGTCAGCGGCGGGCCCATGCTGTCCGGCTGCGGGAACACGGACCTCATCTCGATTTTTGAAGGAGTCGGGAAACACAGTGTGGGGAAACTCGGGCTGAAGGATTTGGAGGCCCTCACGGAAACCGCCTGCCCGAGTTGCGGAAGTTGCTCCGGGATGTATACCGCCAATTCCATGAACTGCCTGGGTGAAGTGCTGGGACTGGCTCTCCCGGGGAACGGGAGCATCCCGGCGGCGCGCTGGGTGAATGGGAAACCCGGCCCGGTGGAGATCAATCCGCAGAGAATCGACCTGGTCCGTCAGGCGGCGGGCAAGATCCTCGAGCTTTTGGAGCAGAATCTCCGCCCGCTGGATATCGTGACCAGACAGGCGATCGACAATGCCTTTATTCTTGACATGGCCATGGGTGGCTCCACGAATACGGTTTTGCACACCCTCGCGTTGGCGCATGAAGCGGGCATTCCGTATTCGTTAAAAAGGATAAGCGCGATTTCCAAGAAGACCGCGAATATCATTAAAATTTCCCCCTCCCGGCCGGATGTGCATCTGGAAGACGTGGACCGCATCGGCGGGATGGGTGCGATCCTAAAAGCCCTTCACAAGGCCGGGCATAAGGAATTGGACCTCACCGCCCGGACGGTTTACGGAACTTTGGGGGATTATGTGTTAAAATCCCCTGACCCCGATGGAGATATCTTGCGGCCGGTCGAAAAGGCGTTTTCTCCTGAAGGCGGGTTGGCCGTGCTTTTCGGGAACATCGCCCGCAACGGAGCGGTCTTAAAAACCAGCGGGGTTGACCCTGATATGCTGTGCTTCTCCGGCCCGGCCAGAGTGTATGAATCCCAGGAACAGGCTTTGGACGGGATTTTGAAAGGTAAAATCAAGGATGGGGATGTGGTCGTGATCCGTTATGAAGGCCCGCGGGGCGGACCGGGAATGCAGGAGATGCTGTCTCCCACGGCTGCGATTAAAGGGGCGGGGATCCGGGCAGCGCTTATTACGGACGGACGTTTTTCCGGAGGAACGCGGGGGTTATGCATCGGACACGTCTCTCCGGAGGCGGCCTCAGGCGGGGAGATCGCGCTTATCCACAACGGAGATATTATTGAAATCGACGTGCAGCGTAAACAGATGAATGTTAAGGTGCCGCAGAAGGAACTGGCGTCGAGAAGAAAGAAATTAAAGCCATTTCAGCTTAAAGTCAAGGGCGGCTGGCTGGCCCGGTATTGTCAATTCGTATCTGATGCGAACACGGGAGCCGTGCTTAAAGATTTTATCGTATAGCCCAATGTCCCTTCGATAATCATTACGAATAGCGGCCTTTTTTAAGGTAATTCATTATTAAGTAGATTAATTTACTTGACAATGCAGGGCTTTGTGTTAAATTTATATTGCTATTTAATTTATCGAGAAAGTAGGGAAAGGAGCCCTTCATGAGGCTATCGACACGCGCGCAATACGGAACTTTGCTTATGTTAAATTTGGCCTTAAAATACGGGAAAGGGCCGATTCTTCTTAAAGATGTGGCTCAAGCGGAAGGAATTTCTGAAAAATATCTCAGCCAGATTATTATCCCGCTTAAAGCCGCTGGTCTGGTAAAATCTTTTCGTGGACCTCATGGCGGCTATGTGCTTGCGAAACCTAAAAAGATGATCACGATGAAAGATATTGTGGAGGTCCTAGAAGGGACGGCGGACTTTGTGGGGTATGATAAAAATATTTCTCAAGCGAATCGCGTTTCCGTCACTGTCACGAAAAATTTCTGGAATGAGCTCGGAGAAAAGATAACTCAGGCTCTTGCCTCTGTTTCTCTAGCGGATCTGGAGCGCCAAAGCCGGGATTTACTCGAGAGCGCTATAATTTACCATATATAATTATGTCTTACGGTAAGGAGGAGTTATGGCTAAAATAGATAAAGACCTTAAATTAGAGACCCTGGCCCTTCATGGCGGACAAGACCCCGATCCGGTCACCGGGGCGAGAGCCGTGCCCATTTACCAGACCACGTCGTATGTTTTTAAAGACGCGGAGCACGCCGCAGATCTTTTTGCGCTTAAACAGTTCGGGAATATTTATACCCGTATGATGAACCCCACGACCGATGTCCTGGAAAAACGTATCGCGGCGCTGGACGGGGGTGTGGGGGCGTTAGCTTTTGCCAGCGGATCAGCCGCGATCACGGCCGCGATTTTAACGATCGCACAGGCCGGTGATGAAATCGTTTCCGCGGATAACTTATATGGGGGAACGTATACTCTCTTCCAGTATACGCTGAAACGGCTTGGGATTACCGTCAAGTTTGTCAAATCGGACGATTTGCCTGCGCTTGAGGCGGCGATCACAGAAAAGACGAAAGCGGTATACGCGGAAACGATCGGGAACCCGAAGTTAAACGTGACGGACGTCGAGGCGGTATCAAAAATCGCCCATAAACACGGGGTTCCGCTTATTGTGGACAACACGGTCACGCCTTATCTGTTCCGGCCTGTTGATCATGGCGCGGACATTGTGGTGTATTCGGCGACGAAATTTATAGGCGGAAACGGGACATCCATAGGCGGCCTGATCGTTGATTCCGGGCGGTTTGACTGGACCAACGGCAAGTTCCCTCTTATCGCCGAGCCTGATCCCAGCTATCACGGCGTTAATTTCGTGGAAGCGCTGAAACCTTACGGGAACATCGCTTTCATTACAAAAGCGCGGGTGACTGTGTTGCGCGACACCGGGGCGGCCATGTCTCCTTTCAACGCGTTTCTTTTTATCCTGGGGCTGGAAACATTGCCCCTGCGTATGCCGCGGCACGCTGAGAACGCTTTGGCTGTGGCCTGTCACCTGGAGAAGCATCCGGCCGTGGCCTGGGTCAATTACCCGGGGCTGGCGTCAAGCCTGGAAAAAAACAGGGCGGACAAATATTTTCCAAAAGGCGCCGGCGCTCTCGTCGGGTTTGGGATTAAAGGGGGCCGGGAGGCCGGACGGAGATTCATTAACGCCTTGACCCTGATCTCTCACCTCGCTAACATCGGCGACGCTAAAACCCTGGCGATTCACCCGGCGAGCACCACGCATCAGCAGTTATCCGATGAGCAGCAGCGGGCCACGGGAGTCACTCCGGATTATATCCGGCTTTCCATCGGGCTGGAACATAGAGACGATATTTTAAAGGATCTTGACCAGGCATTAAAACGGGCGGGCTGAAGGCCCGGAGGTTGATGAGAAGGAGGTTTTTATGACGCGTATTTATGAGGATATCACCAAGACCGTCGGGCACACGCCTTTAGTGCGGATCAACAAGCTGACGCGGGGTGTTCAGGCGGCCGTCTTGGCCAAACTTGAATTTTTTAACCCTTTATCGAGCGTGAAAGACCGTGTTGGGGTCGCGATGATTGAAGCGGCGGAAAGGCAGGGTCTTTTAAATAAGGATTCCGTTATTATCGAGCCGACCAGCGGGAACACCGGGATCGCATTGGCCTTTGTTGCGGCCGCGAAGGGCTACCGCTTGATCCTGACTATGCCGGACACGATGAGTGTGGAGAGAAGGAAATTGTTGAAAGGCCTAGGCGCGGAAGTTGTTTTAACGGAGGGAGCCCTGGGGATGAAGGGCTCCATTGATAAAGCGGAGGACCTGTCCCGCCAGATGAAGAACAGTTTTATCCCTCAGCAGTTTAAGAATCCCGCCAATCCGGAAATTCACCGCAAAACGACGGCCGAGGAAATTTGGGCGGATACGGGGGGCCGGGTTGATTATTTTATCGCCGGGGTTGGAACCGGGGGGACCTTCTCCGGTGTTTCCGAAGTGCTGAAGGAAAGGAATCCGGCGGTCAAAACCATCGCCCTGGAACCGGCGGATTCCCCGGTGTTGTCCGGCGGGCTGCCGGGTTCGCATAAAATTCAGGGCATAGGGGCGGGTTTTGTTCCCGAGGTGCTCAACCGGGATATGATTGATGAAATTATTCTGGTGTCCCATGAGAATGCCGGCGTGATGGCCCGGCGGCTTGCCCGTGAAGAAGGGATACTGGCCGGGATTTCCAGCGGGGCGGCGATGTGGGCGGCTTTGGAAGTCGCCCGGCGTCCGGAGGCCGGGGGAAAGACGATCGTGACGATTTTCCCCTCCTGCGGGGAGCGGTATTTGTCTACCTGGCTGTATGAAGAATAAGGCCGGAACGCCTCCTTGAGAAGTATGGCGGTTTTACAAAAAAATCGGGCGATAAGACTGTAAGAATATGCCCGGAACTCCGACCAAAGGTCAGGATTTGGAAAACGCATACCAAGGAGGGTGAAATGTCATATGTGAACGCGGTTCGTTATGAAGAAGCGGCTCCGGAGGTCCGGGAACTGCTGGATGGGATTAAAAAGAAACTCCGGAGGATCCCGAATGTTTACGCTATGATAGCGCGTTCTCCCGTTGCTCTTAAAGCTTTTCTTGAGTACGGAGAAACCCTTAAGAAAGGGGAGTTGGGTCCTCAGGAGTTAGAGGCGGTTGCTTTGAGCATAGCGCAGGTGAACCGGTGTGATTATTGTCTGGCGGCGCACACCGCGATCGCCAAGATGTCCGGCTTGAGTGAAGAAGACACCTGGCAACTGCGCACCGGAACCAGCCGGGACGTTAAGCTCAAAGCGGCTGCCGCCTTGGCGAAAGATATCGTCGAAACGCAAGGGCGTCCTTCCCGGGAAAAAGTTGACGCGTTTTTTGCCGCCGGTTACAGCCAGGCGGCCCTGGTGGAACTGATAGCACTTGTTTCTTTAAACATATTTACCAATTATTTTAACCATATTGCCGAGACAGAGGTGGATTTCCCGGGTTATAAGCAGCTTTCAGCCGAGGGCTGAGGATCGTTTTAATCCGTTTGCGCAGAAGACTGCGGGCATGCCCATGGATGAATGCGTGAGGTTAACAGAGAGACCGGCGGGTTTTTTATGCCCGCCGGTCTTTTTTTCGGAAAGGGTCAGCGGTGGATGTTGCCGGATATTTATCTTGCGTCTAAAGAAAAATAGTGTTAAACCAATACGTATCTGTAATCCCGGGCCCTGTTGACTTTTTCGTGAGGCGGAGGACGGAATCATCCGGGGGCTGATGGGATAATTTTTTTAATAACCCCTTAGCGAAAGGAGTGGCTTGTATGCAGACCGACATTAATCAGCTACAAACGTTAGTCGTCACTTATGTTATCAGGATTGTGGCCGCCATTGTCATTTTTTTCGTCGGGCGTATTATTGCCAACTTTATTTCCTCTCTTGTTAAGAAATTGATGCTGAAGGCGAAGGTGGATGTGACGCTGGCCGGCTTTGTCCAGCATCTTTCCTTTATGGGTATCATGGTTTTTGTCATTATCGCGGCTTTAAACAAACTCGGCGTGGAGACCACCTCAATGGTGGCCGTGATCGGCGCCGCCGGTTTGGCCGTCGGTCTGGCTTTGCAGGGCTCTTTGGCGAATTTCGCCGCCGGAGTCATGCTGGTGATATTCAAGCCGTTCAGTGTCGGGGATTTTATCAATGCCGCGGGGGAAATGGGGACAGTTCAGGAAATCCAGATTTTTAATACCGTATTGGCTCACCCGGATAACCGCAGGATCGTTGTTCCCAACAGTCATATTACGGGGGGGAGCATCACGAATTTCAGCGCGATTGAAAACCGACGGGTTGATTTGCAATTCGGGATCTCTTACAGTGATGACATGAAGAAGGCCAAGGAAGCCTTGATGAAGGTGGTGACGTCCGACCCGCGCGTGCTGAAAAATCCTGCTCCGGTTGTGGCGGTCAGTGAATTGGGGGACAGCAGTGTGAATCTGGTCTGCCGCCCTTGGGTGAAGCCTGGAGATTACTGGGGGGCTTATTTTGATATCGTGGAAAAAGGCAAACTCGCTCTTGAGGAGGCCGGCATGACGATCCCCTTCCCGCAAAGTGATGTGCATCTTTATAACGAAAAATAAATTTGTAAGCAACCCCGGCCTTTTTCAGGCCGGGGTTGCTATGCGGTAGCATTTTTTGCCTGCCGGGAACGGCGGGTGGAACCCCTTCCCTGTGCGATATCCTTATCCCGGATTAATTGCTGTAAACACTTCGCCCGACGAATGTTGTGATTAATACAGCTGCCCGCCTGTGTTATAATTACACATCAAATTTTTGGAAAAAGTCGAGGACAAACGTAATGAGAAACTTAACGATTCGTTGACGAGGGAATTTTTATGCCGGGCCTGTGTGCCCGGTTTCTTTACAAAAATATGAAGAAAACAATTCTTATCAGCAGCTCACAGGGAGAATTTGTCGTTGTGGGGGTTTATTACTGGAGATGCCTTGTTGGGTCGTTTTTTGATGTCTTTCTTTTTGAAGATGTTCCCGCTGCAGACCGGCGGGTAGACGATGTCTATCTTGCAGAAGTTGAGCGCGCCGATATTTATGTAGGTCTTTTGGGTAATGAATACGGGAGGGCCAAACCCGGGAAGATTTTTCCGGTAGAACAGGAATTTCAACGGGCATCCTCGTCACAGAAGACGCGGTTTGTTTTCATTAAAGGAGCTGACGATAGCGCGTGTGATGCTCGAATGCTCGCCCTTGTCAATAAGGTTGGCCATGAGCTTGTTCGTCGCAGGTTCAACTCGGCGCCAGAGCTCATCGGCGCAGTCTAGGCCAGCTTTGTTCAGTATCTGGAAGACAAGCAATTGATAAGGACAGGCCCTTTCGACGGTTCGCCACGCCTTAAGGCTGATCAAAAAGATCTCGATGATGAAAAGATTGTCAAATTTTTCTCGTTAGCGCGCAGGGCGCGTGGTTTACCGTTATCTGAAGATGCCAGCCCCAAGGAAGTATTGACCCATTTGAATTTGCTTGATGGGGAGAAGCCAACCAATGCGGCGGTTCTTTTATTCGCAAAGCAACCCTAGCGGTTTTTGATATCTTCCGGGGTCAAGTGCGCCCATTTTCATGGGACAGAAGTCGCTAAGCCGATCCTCTCCTATCAGGTTTATAAAGGCACGGTGGTTGAACTGGTGGATCAGGCTGTCAAGTTTGTGATGTCCAACATTAATCTCGCTGTCGGCACCAGAAAACATTCCTCCCAGGCTCCTGACTGAAAAAGGGTGGGAATATTTGAAGGGCGAAGGACGGAGTGTTTAAGGCCGGGCCCGTGCGTCCGGTTTTTTGTTATACGTAAATGGATTGGGGGAGACGGGCTAACCGTGGTTGAATTTTATACATTAGACAGGACGGGGAGTTGTAAAGCGGGTGGAATTTTTGAGCTATTGCCATCGAGATACTCGATAGCGTATTCATTAGCTCCCAGATAAACAGATAAATTCAGAAATTGAAGACACAATGAAACAGTTGTTCCCGGGAGGGCTTTTTTCTCGTGGTCGAGGGAAGACGCTATTTCGCTAAAGGAACTTTACAATCTGCAGGTTCCACAAAGAAAGTTAATGTTCGATTGAAAAGAGGACACTCGAGCTAAGAAAATAACGTTATCTCCCGGCTCTGCGGTATTAAATAAGAAAATAGCCGAATATGACGTTGTCATATTCGGCATTATTTGTTACAATAATCCAGTTTTATTTTTAATAATTATATTAATAGAAAGGCTGTCGTGATGTCTGCTGAGCATAATTTGTTTTTGAATTCAAAAGGGGAGCAAGGTGGGAAACAGAATTTAAAGGACTTGAAGGGTGTGTTTTATCCGCAAAGGGTTGTCATTATCGGGGCCTCCGCAAACCCCGCCAAGATTGGGTTTCAGATCCTGCAGAATGTGATTGAGGCCGGATTCCCCGGGGATATCCTTCCGGTGAACCCTAAAGAAGATGTTATCTTGGGACAGAAAACCTATCCGTCGGTTCAGGACATCCCGGGGGAGATTGATCTGGCTGTCATTGCCATCCCGGCCAAGATGGTGGTTGCTACGATGCAGGAATGCGCACGGAAAGGCATTAAAAACATTTCAATCATCACCTCCGGTTTTTCAGAGGTGGGGAATAAAGCGGAAGAAGAGCAGATCAAGCAGATCGCGGATGAAAACGGGATCGCCGTCTTGGGGCCTAATACGCTGGGCATTGTTTACACTCCGTCCCGGCTTAACGCCAGTTTTGGTCCCAAAAGCGTTCTCCCGGGGAAGATTGCTTTTATTTCCCAGAGCGGGGCCCTGGCCATCGCCCTGATGGGGTGGACCGTAATGGAAAAAATCGGGTTGGCGGCGCTGATCAATTTGGGCAATAAAGCGGACGTGGAAGAGCGCAATCTTATTGAATATTTTAACAACGACGATAATGTGAACGTCGTGGTGATTTATATGGAAGGGCTCAAAGACGGGCAGAGTTTCCTTAAAACCGTTATTAAGAAGCCGGTCGTTGTTTTGAAGGTCGGGCGTTCCAGCCGGGGGGCCAAGGCGGCGGCGTCCCATACCGGGTCGTTGGCCGGGAGCGACGGGATCTATGATGCGGCGTTCCGGCAGATGGGTTTGTTGCGCGCCAATACATTTACCGAGGCCTTTAATTGGTCTCGGACGCTGTCTTTGCCGATGCCTAAAGGACGGGACGCGGTGATTATTACCAATGGAGGCGGGATCGGTGTCTTTGCGACGGATGAATGCGAGGCCGCAGGAATCGCGCTTTTAGACGACCCCGCCTGGCTGGAGGCAAAATTCCGCAGCACCATGCCCGATTTCGGCAGCACAAAAAATCCGATTGATATTACCGGGCAGGGACACGGCGATCAGTACAGCCGGGCCGCGCGGGTGGCTTTCGCGGAGGACCGTATTCATACGGCGATTGTTCTTTACTGTGAGACGGCGGTGACCGATCCTTTGGCCATCGCCAAGGCTTTGGCGGGAGAGTATGACGCGTCAGGGCGGCAGAAGCCGTTTATTGTCACTATGGTAGGGGGGGCGCGGGCCCGGGAGGCGTTACTTTATTTGAACGAAAGGCATATCCCGGCGTTTGGAGCAGTTGATGAAGCGGTGTCGGCATTGAAAGCCCTGTATTCCTGGAAAGAGATCGCCAGCCGTCCGAAAGACAATCCTGTGGCGGCGGCGCTTCCGGCTGAAGCCTTGAGCGTTATTGAGAAAGTGAAAGCCGAGGGGCGCACGGCCCTTATGGAGCATGAAGCCCGTCAGGTCATGCAGGCGTGCGGGGTTCCCACACCGCGGTCGGCTTTCGTGAATTCCCTCGAGCAGGCGTTGAAAGAGGCCGAGGGGATGTATCCTCTTGCCATGAAAATCGCGTCTCCGGATATCATTCATAAAACCGATGTGGGGGGCGTTGTCCTCAATATTAAGAGCCCGGAGGAGTTGCGGGAGAAATATGAACGGATGATGGACAACATCGCCCGGCTTCAGCCGCAGGCCAAGCTTTTTGGCGTTAATCTGGTTCAGATGGTCCAGGGGATTGAATGCATCGTCGGTATGAGCCGGGACGCGCAGTTTGGCCCCGTCGTTATGTTCGGGCTGGGCGGCGTTTTTGTGGAAGCCCTGAAAGATGTTTCTTTCCGGGTCGTCCCTTTCGGACAGGTTGAGGCCGGCCGGCTGATTCAGGAAATAAAAAGCCGCAAGATCCTCGACGGGTTCCGGGGCATGAAAGCCCATAAGGAATCCATCATCCAGACGATCTGCGCGGTGCAGAAATTGTCTTCCGTTGTCAAAGAGGTTGATATTAACCCTCTGGTCAGCAATCAGGACGGCAGCTTCGCGGTGGATGCGCGGATCATTTTGTAACCATCCCCGGTGCTGACGCTATGGTATGGATCATACAAAACTTCATAATCTGAAGGTTTTGGGGCTGATCTTTTTCTGCGGCGTTTCGTTTTTGGTGGACCTGTTATCCCCGTGGGCGGTTGTGAGTTGCGTTTACGCGAGCGTGATCTTTTTCGCCGTTCTGTTTCTCCCAAAAACATATCTTTTCCCCCTCACCGGGATCATCAGCGCGTTAATGGTTTCGGGGTTTCTGTTGCAGGACCATAGCGGGGCTTGGCTGTCCGGGGCCGCCAATCATCTTTTGGTTTTGGTGGTTCTCTGGCAACTGGCCTTGCTGGGCTGGCGGTATCGGAACCCGGGTTTTTCTGAGGAAGACCTGTTTTCTCTGGCCGCCGAAGAAGCGGTCGCGGTGGTTTTTTGCAAGCCGAACAGTTTTATAGAAACATGTAATAAAGGATTTGAAAAATTAACCGGCTTCTCAGCGCCTGAACTGGCGGGCCGTTTTTTACATACGCTTCTGCCAGCCGGCGGCAAGGACCTTGTGCGGGATATCCTGCAAAGAATTCATGCCGGGGAAGATCATTTTCAGGGCGAAGGGGTTTTATTAAAGAAAAACCGGATTCCTTTGGAGGTGTCGTGGCTGGTTTCCGCCCGCCGGCGCGTCCCGGGTGCTCTGGTGAGCTTTGTTGTCTATTTCCGTGACGGCACCCGGGAGCAGGAGGAGAAGCGGGAATATGGGCGGGAGCGGGAGCGGCAGGCCACGGAGCGTCAGCGGTTTATGGATATCCTGGATTTCGAGGATAGGTTGCGGACCGTCAGCGATCCGCGGCTGTTGATCACCATGATTGTTTCGGAGGTGGCCCGGATACTGCAGGCCGAGAAATGTTCATTAATGTCCGTGGATCCGCTCTCTGGACAAATTAAGATAAAAGGGTATAAAGGTATAGATCAACGCATTGTTGAGGCGGTTTCCCTGATGAAAGGGGATCCGGTTGCGGGCTGGGTAGCGCAGGATCGGCAGGATATCCTGGTGCGGGACATTGAAACGGACGCGCGGATTGCCCGGGCCAACCGGCCCACCTATGTCACAAAATCATTCATGTCGGTCCCGGTGTATTATAAAGAAGAGATTGTCGGGGTCATCAACGTGGCGGATCATGAAAGCGGCCGGGCTTTTGATGAATTTGATTTTAAAATATTATCACGGCTGGCCCAGCACTTGGGCGCTTTGCTCGGTCATGCCGAGCTCTTGCAGGAGATCGGCGAACTGAAAGGCGCGCCCCTGCGGATTGACATCGGGCATTATCGCGGTTTTAAGGAAGCGCTGTTGTACGAAAGCCTGCGAAGCCGTCGCTATAATACCCCGTTTTGTGTTTTTGTCATCCGTGTCAACCGCTATCCGGCCTATCGGGATGCTTACGGCACACATCAGGCGGGGATTCTGGCGAGGCAGGTGAAGGAATATTTGAAGCAAAATCTCAGGGATGTCGATTCCCTGTTTCCCCTGGCCCAGGATGAATTCGCCGTGATTTCTCCGCATTTAACGAAGGAAACGGTTGAAACCGTCGTTTCCAGGATTCATCATGGCTCCTGGCAGATTCCCGCGCACCGGCCGATCACCCTGACTGTGGGCGTTTATTCCTCCCCCTCCAAAACGCCGCCGGATGATATTTGGGAACGGTTTATGCGGGTGTTTGAAGAATCCGGGAATCAGGATGAAAATTCTGTCGTTTTCCTCCCATAAGGATTTGTGATAGAATAACCCATTATTACGAAAGTCTGCTTATTGTAAGGAGGGGAATTTCTAATGAAAACAAGACGTCAAACCGGAATAGTATGCACCCTGGGTCCTGCCAGCCAGACCCGGGAGACGATTTTACGCATGGCTCAAAACGGCATGGATATCGCCCGCCTGAACTTTTCCCACGGCAAGCATGAAGAGCATGCCCGGCTGATAGAATTGATCCGCGATATCAATCGGCGGGACGGTTTCCAGATCAAAATATTGCAGGATTTGGAGGGATACCGGATCCGGGTGGGTATCCTCCCGCAGCCCTTGGCCCTGGCCCGGGGCCAGAGCGTCTTTATGTCTCATGAGAGGGAACATCGGCCCGGCGATATTCCGCTTGACCTAGACGCCGATCTGCGGATTTTTAAGCCTGGGATGGACGTTTTCATCGATGACGGGCTGATTTGCCTGAAGGTAGTCCGGTGCGCGAAAAATCGTCTTGAGCTTTGTGTGGAACACGGAGGGGACCTCAAGTCTCGCAAAGGGATTAATATCCCAGACTTAAAGCTGCAAGCGGATATCCTGACCCCCAAGGATCAAAAGGACCTGGCGTTCGGCCTTCAGCATCAGGTTGACTGTGTCGCGCAGTCTTTTGTGCGCAACCGCGCGGATATCATAAGGGTGCGCCGTCTCGTGCAGACAACGCTTCCGCATTGTAAAATTTATGCCAAAATAGAGAACCGGGAAGGCGTGCGTAACGTGGATTCCATTATGGAGGCCTGTGACGGCATTATGGTGGCCCGGGGGGACCTGGGGGTTTCTCTCCCGATATTTAAAATTCCTATTATCCAAAAAAGTATTATCCGCCGCTGCAACAGGAGAAAGCGCTACTCGATCACGGCCACCCAGATGCTCGAGAGCATGACGGAAAATAAACGGCCGACGCGGGCCGAGGTCAGCGACGTGGCCAACGCGATCCTTGACGGGACGGACTTTGTGATGTTGTCGGCCGAAACCGCCGCGGGACGGTTTCCCGTGGAGAGCGTTTCCATGATGCGGCAGATTGTGGAGTATACCGAGGGCTCCATGCGCCTGCGCGAATGAGCGCGTTTTAAACGTGAGGCGCTGTTCAATAAAGAAAGGATATTCTATCTGTGAACCGCTACGTGTGTATTCACGGTCATTTTTACCAGCCGCCGAGGGAGAACCCCTGGCTGGAAGAAGTTGAGATGCAGGAGTCGGCCTATCCGTTTCACGACTGGAACCAGAGGATAACGGCGGAATGTTACGCCACCAACACGGCGTCACGTATTCTTGATCAGGATAAAAAGATTATTGATATTGTCAATAATTACGCCCGGATTAGTTTTAATTTCGGGCCCACGCTTTTGTCTTGGATGCAGCGCAAGGAGCCGGAAACTCACGCTGCGATTGTGCAGGCCGACATTGAAAGCCGCGGCCGTTTTTCCGGCCACGGGTCAGCCTTGGCGCAATGTTATAACCATATGATTATGCCTTTGGCCAACGCCCGGGACAAATTGACTCAGGTCTTGTGGGGGATTCGGGATTTCGAATACCGGTTCGGCCGTAAACCAGAAGGCATGTGGCTGCCGGAGACGGCGGTGAATCTTGAAACCCTCGATTTGCTTGTCCAGCACGGGATCACGTTCACGATCTTGTCGCCCCGCCAGGCCAAGTGCGTGAAAGTCAAGGGGGATAAAAAATGGACGGATGTCAGTGACAGCAAGATTAATCCCAGGAAGCCTTATGTATGCCGGTTGCCGTCAGGAAAAACCATTGTTTTGTTTTTTTATGACGGGCCGGTTTCGCACGGCATCGCGTTTGAGCGTTTGCTGGAAAGCGGGGAAACCCTGGCGAAAAGGCTGGTGGGGGCGTTTTCGCCCCACGACGAAGTTCAATTGGTTCATATCGCTACGGACGGGGAAACGTACGGCCATCATCATAACCTGGGGGACATGGCGCTGGCCTACGGGATTAATTACATCCGGGCGAACGACCTGGCGGAATTCACGAATTACGGGGAGTTCCTGGAAAAGCACCCGGCGGAAGACGAAGTTGAGATCCATGAAAATTCTTCCTGGAGCTGTATCCACGGAGTTGAACGGTGGCGGACGAATTGCGGTTGTCATTCCGGCATGCACGGCGGGTGGACGCAAGCCTGGCGTCAGCCGCTGCGCGAGGCGCTGGACTGGTTACGCGATCAGTTGACCCTTCTTTACGAAGCCGAAACCCAAGGGCTGATAGAAGACCCGTGGCAGGCGCGGAACGATTATATCCACGTTGTCCTGGACCGCTCTTTGGAAAGCGTCGAGGCCTTCTTGGGGCGCCATGCTCTTAAGGATCTGACCCGGCAGGAAAAAATTAAATTGCTTAAACTCATGGAAATCCAGCGGCACGCCATGTTGATGTATACCAGCTGCGGATGGTTTTTTGACGAGGTGTCGGGTATCGAAACGGTGCAGATTATGCAGTATGCCGCCCGGGCCATCCAGTTGGCGAAGGACATCAGTCCCGAGGACCTGGAACCACCCTTTCTTAATCGTCTCAAGAAAGCCCCGAGCAATATCGCCAAGTTTAAGAACGGGGCAAATGTTTATGAGCAGCTTGTCAGGCCGAGGGTCCTGGATTTGGTCCGCGTTGCCGCCCATTATGCGGTGTCTTCGTTATTTGAGGAATATTCTCAAACAACGACTATCCATAGTTATACGGCGATCGACCAGTTGTACGACCGTCTGGAGGTCGGAAAGTTTAAGCTGGCCGTCGGGAAAGCGTTGATCCGTTCGGATATTACGTGGGAAGAACAGGTGATCACCTTCGCGGTCCTGCACCTGGGCGACCATAATATTATCGGCGGGGTCCGAGTCTTTACTGATGAAAAGATTTTTGTGAAGATGCAGCATGATATTAAGGAGTCTTTCCGCCGGGGGGATATTACGGGAACGATTAACTTGATTGAACAAAATTTTGATGGCGGTAATTATTCCCTCTGGCATTTGTTTAAGGATGAGCAGACCGAGATTTTGTACCAGATCCTGCATACCACTCTCGAAGAGATCGAGGTGTCCCTTCGTCAGATCAATGAACACCATTATCCGATCATTCAGGTGATCAAACAGCTCCATATCCCGCTTCCCAAGGTGCTGGCCAACACGGTGCTGGTTATGTTGAATACCGACCTGTTGCATGTCATCGGTGATGACGAACCCGATTTCAAGAAACTGGAACAGCTGGTTTCAGAAGTGCTTGAATGGTCTTTTGAAATTGACCGCGTGGCCCTTGAATTTATGCTTCGTAAGAAAATGAACGGCCTGATGGAAGAATTCAATCAGAATTCTTCCGAAATCAACCCTCTTCTCATGACGGAAGCGTTCTTGCGCATTTGCAGCCCGCTGCATTTAAACCTGGATTTATGGCGCGCGCAGAATATTTATTTCTCCATCGGGAAAGACCGGTATTGTAACATGAAAAACCGGGCGGAACTCGGGGATGAGAACGCGAAAAGATGGGTGGAATATTTTGATAAACTAGGCCATTATTTGAAGGTCCGCGTTCCCCTGTCCTAGAAAGGGAGTCTCCATGATTCCAGATGAGTCTCGGCCTTGGGCCAGGCATAGCGGGCGGCTTGGGAGGCGTCCTGAGTTTTTGGCCTTGGCGCTCGGCGTGACGGCTATGATGAGCCAGTTGCTTCTTCTGCGGGAGGCGATGGCGGTGTTTTACGGCAATGAGATGATCTATGCCGTTATCCTGGGATGCTGGCTGATGGGGGTGGGCCTGGGCAGTTTATCCTTAAGCCGCTGGCGCCGTGCGGAAAAGGGCCTCCGGCCTGTCCTGGTGGTGCTGCTCATGGGAGCCGGGGCCGGCCTCCCGTCGGTTATTATTGTCCTGCGCGTCATCCGCCATGTGTTGCATATCCCTGTCGGTGAGATTGTGAATATCCCCACGGTCATGATGATTACCGCGGGGGCGGTTATGCCGTTAGCGTTTATGTTGGGGGGCATTTATGCTGTTATTTGCCGGTTCAGGGAGGAGGGATCTTCCTTTGGCCCGGGGTCCCCACAGCCAATCAACCGGATTTATTTATTCGAAGCGGCCGGATCGGCTCTCGGAGGGCTTGTCTTCAGCTTATGGCTGGTCCGGACCTTGCCGGCTCTTACGATCGCGGCCCTTTTAGCACTGCTGCAGGCTGTTCTGGCTCTGTGTGTGCTAACCCGCCGACTTCGTTTGTTCCCTTTTTTCTTGTTGCTGGCGCTTGCGGCGGGAATCCTGACCGGAGGCGTTCAAAAGCTCGATGACTGGTCCCGCAACCGGCAGTGGAAGGGCTTTAGGGTTTTAAGTGTTTCGGATTCTGTGTACGGGAATTTAACCCTTATCCAAAGGGGGCAGGAACACACGTTATTTGAAAACGGCGTGTTGTCGTTTTCCACGAAGGCCGCCTACAGCAGCGAGGAAACCGTGCATTTGCCTTTGTTATCCCACCCGGCCCCGCGGGATGTCCTGCTAATCGGCAGCGCTTTGGACGGCAGTTTAACGGAAGTGTTAAAACATCCTGTCCTGACGGTGACCCATGTGGACTTGGATCCGTGGAGCCTGCGTATTGCTGAAGAGCATCTGCCGGGAGAGGTGTTGGCGCCGTTAAGGGACTCCCGTGTTCATTCGGTTTTTGGCGACGCGCGGCTTGGGATGAAAAGGAGCCGACAGACCTATGATGTGATTTTATTAAATGTCGCTGATCCGCTGAACGCCAGGCTGAACCGTTACTATACGAGAGAGTTTTTCCAGGAAGCGGCCAGCCGCCTAAATGCGGGAGGCATTCTTTCGTTAAAGGTGTCCTCTTCTGAAAATTATCTTAACGCGGAGGCCCGCGCGTTTTTGCGTTCGATCTACTCTACTTTGCGGGCGGTGTTCCCGGATGTCCTGTCTATCCCCGGAGACACGAATATTTTTCTGGCGTCGCCTCACGGCGGCATCCTGACGAATGACCCCCGGGTCCTTTTGGCAAGGCTGAAGGAACGCAAGGTTGTCACGGAATATATCCGGGAATATTATTTGCCGTATAAAATGAGCCCGGACCGGATGCGTTATATTAAGGATATTCTTCGGACCCGGGGCGCTATCAATACAGATGCCCACCCGATCGCGTACTTCTTTGACATTGTCCTCTGGTCGTCTCATTTCCCCGGATTTTCTCCGTCTGTTTTTAATATCCTACAGAAGATCCCGGCGTGGGCATTTCTTCTGATTCCCGTATTTTTATGGGGCGGGGGGCGCCTCGCGGCCCGGACGTCGGCCGCGGCTCCGCTGCAGCTGTCCATCTGGGTCACGGGGATATCTGAAATCGTGTTTCAGATCATTGTGATCCTGGCTTTTCAGTCGCTCTATGGCTACGCGTATTTTCAGATCGGCTTTATCATGACCGCCTTTATGCTGGGGCTGGTAGCCGGGAGCCTGGCCGCGGCGAGAAATGTGACCCGTCCGGTCCCGAGTCAAGTCAGGGTTTATCAGCGTGTCCAGGCAGCGATCTCTTTTTATCCTTTGCTTTTGCCGGCCGTTTTCTTCGTTTTTCAAAAATATTGGGTGCCGGTTCATCATGGGGGAGTTTTTGCGGTAACATTTTCTCTCCTGCCGGTTATCGCGGGGTTTTACGGCGGGATACAGTATCCGCTGGCGGTTTCCCTCGTGCAGGAGCTTTCAGGAACGTCTCCGGATGTGGCCTCGGAAGCGGGCTTTCTTTATGCGTTGGATGTGATGGGTGCGGCCCTGGGGGCGTGGATCACGGGCGCTGTGTTAATTCCCTTGTATGGGATTATGCCGATCGCGGTTCTCCTCGCCATGATGAATACCGCGGTGTGGCTCTTGATCAGGACCCTGCGGGTTTAAGGCGGTTTTTATCCCTTCGGGACTCCTTTCAAAGTGTCATCCGGCCAGGTCCCGGCCTGTGCGGTAATGCCGGGCTTCTTTCAGGCGAGGCGGGGTGGTCCTCGTCGCGGCGGACACGTTCCGTAGGCCGCGGCCGGAACATAATCCCATAAGTAGGGCTCCCAGCCATTTTAAAAATGTTTTTCGGTCCATGGTTTTGGGCTCCATCGTATTCCTTTCGCGCGGTTTTTATTGCCAGATTCCCGGGATGGGGGTTTGGCAGTATTCGCATTTTCCGTCCACAATATGGTTGCTTAAAATGGTATATCCGATCCGTTTGATCAGCGGCTTATTGTCGTGGGGACAATGGGTGTTGTTGCCCGGATGCCGCGGTACATTCCCGACGTAAGCGTATTGGAGTCCTTCTTCCTTGGCGATATCCCAGGCCATTGTTAAGGTCTCGACCGGGGTGGGGGGGAGGTTCGTGAGTTTGTGCATGGGCACAAACCGGGAGAAATGGACGGGAGTGTCTTTCCCGGGGTTCCGGGCCACCCACCGGCACAGGTCGCGGATATCTTTGGGTTTATCATTCCAGGTCGGCACGATGAGATTCGTCAATTCCACGAACACGTTGTTCTGCTTCATGATCATAATGGCATCCAGAACCGGCTGTAGGGTCGCTTCGGACATGTCGCGGTAAAATTCCTCGGTGATGCCTTTTAAATCCACGTTGGCAGCGTCAATATGGGGGCATAATTCCAGGAGCGGTTTTTTTTCAATATATCCGGCGGTGACCATGATATTCAGCAGGCGCTGCGTGTGCGCGATCCGGGAGGTGTCGAGGCAATATTCATAAAAAATAATGGGATCGGAATATGTGTAAGAAATGCTTTGGCAGCGGGCACGCAACGCCTCGCGGACAACGCTTTGAGGAGGAAGGTCATAATTTTCTGTTTTTTCCGGAGGCACCTGGGAGATGGCCCAGTTTTGACAGTATTTGCAATGCAGGTTGCAGCCGGCCGTGGCGATGGAGAACGAGGTGGACGCCGGCAGGACATGGAATAACGGTTTCTTTTCGATGGGGTCGACATGCACAGCGCAGGGATTCCCGTAGACAAGGGAATAAAGTTTCCCTTGAACATTGACTCTGACCCGGCAGTTACCCCGTTGGCCTTCTTTTAACCGGCAGTGCCTGGGGCATAATTCGCATTCCACAAAATGGGACATAATCGCCTTTTGGTTATTCGACAGTTTTCCAGTACAGGGCCTTGTGCAGTTTGAGACCCGATGTTTCCATGTCTTGCAGGCTGGGGTCTTCTGTCTTCTCCAGGACCGGCGCCGCGCTTGGGGGCATTCCGGCCGAGGGGAGGTTTTTCAGGTTGTTAGAAACAATCCCCAGAAGCAGGGCGCTGCTTAAGACATAAATGACTAAAAACAGGATATTATTTATTTTTTTTCCATTCATAAGAAAAACACAGGGCTCCCTGCGCGCAGTGCCGGACGCATTTCATGCATAGAATGCATTCCGGGGTTTTTACTATGACTTTCCCGCCGGGGAGAATGTGAATCGCCTGCGTCGGGCACTCGGCCTGACACTGCTGGCAGCCGTTGCAGGATCCCCGGACCCTGACTTTAAACAGGCTGGCCTGCGATAAAAGCCCGTTTATGGCGCCGACAGGACAAAAATATTTGCACCAGAACCGATAATGGAATATCCCGGCGGTCAGCATGATTCCTAAAAGGAGCCAGGCTGACCAGGATCCGTGCCGGGTAAAAAGCGTGACAAAAACTTCGACATTGGCGATGTCCGGGTTGGAGGCATAAAGGCCGGCGCTTAGGATAATAATCAGCAGAGCATATTTAAATAAGCGGGCCGCGGAATCCACCCTGGGCGAAGGGAGAAGCGCTGGACGGTTGAATCGTTGCCCGGCGGCGTATAGCAATTCCTGGACAGCGGCAAAGGGGCATATACTGCCGCAATATATCATCCCGCCGGCCACGCAAGAGAGAAAGGTCCCGGTCATGAGAGCGTACCATAAAGGGGAGGCGGAAAAAGACGGCAGGTTTAGGATGCCGATATTGGCGACATGAGCCGCCGCTACCATGGTTTTTTTTATTAAGCCCAGGTAAAGCAGTCCTCCGGTCAAGGCCAGCCAGCGTAAAGAGGCTTTACGAAAAAACACCCCGCTTCCCGCCAGCACAAACAGTAACGCGGGAACGAGAAGCTGTTCCCATGGGAAAAAGTCCGGCTGGTGTTGGCTTGGCGCCTGGTTGAGCCGGAAGATTTCCTGATTCATGAGGGCACGGCTTTTTTCTATGGAACGGATGATGGCAGAGCTGGTGATGGTGGCCTGACTGATCCCGTCGATTGTTTGGCCAAGCACCAGAGGGGCTGCGGAG
The DNA here is from genome assembly GCA_964489065.1 of uncultured Planctomycetales bacterium. Classification (GTDB taxonomy): domain Bacteria; phylum Omnitrophota; class Gorgyraeia; order Zapsychrales; family JANLHA01; genus JAGOJP01. The sequence goes on from CAZAXH010000002.1 coordinate 253,829, forward strand.
CCCCGGTTTATGAATTGTTTCAGAAATCCGTCGAGGTTCTTGATGTAGGCGGCGGTTTCCTGATGCGAGAGGAGCTGTACCCCGATTATGGTTCCCTGAACGTCAATCCCGATTAACAGATCTATCGGTCCGGCGTATCCTTGAATGTCCGGAGCGAGCGCGGTTGTGCGAAAAGCGTATCCGATTAGTTTCTTTTCCCCGGGATCCCGGGTGGCGGCGTAGACTTTAAGGTATTGGGGGAAGGAGGTGACCGGCGTGATGTCCTCTGCTCCCGGGAAAAGGCCGCGGGCATACTGCATCTCCTGAGAAGAAGCCGGCAGCGACGGTTGGGCGCGGGAGGGAAGGTGGGCCGCCATTCCGGCAGCCAGAATCACCAAGACTATGACGCTGAAAAATTTATATCGCATATTCAAACCAATTTTACTGCCAAAAACAAGCAAGTTCAAGGGAATCATCACCTCAGAGGAAGCATCGCCTTAAAGGGCCGGGGCCGGGCTGATCCTTCCCGGGCAGGAGAGGGCTTTGTGCCGGCACCAACACAACGCAGAAATTACTGGTCTAATAATGGGAAATGTATTAATATAACTTCAATTTACAGTGACAATCCCTTGAGAATCCTCAAGGATTGGATTCTGGCTGTTTCCTAATTTGGCTCAATACGGTTGTGTTTATTGAAGGAGATATAATTATGTCGTATGTCCGTCATCTTATCCAGTTTCTTAAGGTTGATATTTGGCGCATCCGGATGCACAAATTACCTCGGACCCAGTCTTTCTGGCTGAAACAGCTCAGGATCATGTTGTTGGCTTTCCGGGGTTTTGACGAGGACAAATGCCAGCTGCGGGCGTCGGCGTTGACATATTATTCCCTTTTATCCATCGTCCCTTTGGTGGCCATGGCGTTTGGCATTGCCAAAGGGTTTGGCATAGAAAAAATACTGGAGAAACAGCTTTATGAAAAGCTTGCCGGCCAGGAAGAGGTGGTGGGACGCATTATCACTTTCTCCCAGACCCTTCTGGAAACAACCAAAGGCGGGGTGATTGCGGGTGTCGGTGTGGCGATTTTGTTCTGGACGGTTATAAAGGTGCTGGGAAATATCGAGAGCTCGTTTAATGATATCTGGGGAATCCGTAAGAGCCGTCCGTGGGGCCGGAAGTTCAGCGATTATCTTTCGATCATGCTGATTTGCCCGCTTTTGCTGATTATATCGAGCAGTGTCACTGTGCTCGTGGCCAGTCAGGTGAAACTGGTGGTGGACAAGATTTCTTTTCTGGGCGTGTTGAGCCCGGTTATCTTTATGACCCTCAATCTGTTGCCTTATTGTGTAATATGGGTCTTGTTTACGTACATCTATATTTTTATGCCTAATACGTCGGTTTCTTTCAAGTCCGGGCTGTTTGGCGGAATGATTGGCGGCACGATTTATCAGATCGTTCAGTTGATTTACATTACTTTCCAGGTCGGGGTGGCTAAATATGGGGCGATTTACGGCAGTTTCGCTGCGTTGCCTTTATTCCTGGTGTGGCTGCAAACGAGCTGGATTATTGTCTTATTCGGGGCCGAAATTTCTTTCGCCGAACAGAATGTGGAAACCTATGAGTTGGAACCCGATTGCCTCAAGGCCAGCCATACGTATAAACGGTTGCTGGCTTTGAGAATCGTGCAGTTATCCGTTAAGCGTTTTTGCCTTTCTCAAATACCGTATACGGCCGCGGATATAGTGAAGGAGATAGAAATCCCCATTCGCCTTTTGCGGCAGATCCTCTTTGACCTGACGGAGGCGGGCATTCTGGTGGAAGTCAGGCTTGAGGACGGCCGCCAGATAGGGTATCAGCCGGCTTTTGATATTGAAACCTTGAGCATTTCGAAAGTGAATGAACTCCTGGATGACAAAGGCATTTCTGAGATGCCGATCATTCGTTCGGAGGAATTGGCCCGTATTGAACAGTGTCTTCGGTCTTTCCGGGTTCTGGCCGAACAGTCTTCAGAGAATATATTATTAAAAAATTTATAAATGGGTTCGCGTAACTTCTCGCCCTCCCGGTTTTTTTGTCCCAGTCCGGCCCGGCCGCTGGAAATAATTGCTTGTCTGCCTGTCCTTTTGTCTCTATAATGCAGCATAATTTAGATCGCAGGCTTAAATCAGGGGAAGGGCCCTTCGGGACGCCCGTTTTATACTTAAAGGTGAAATATGACTGGAAAAAGCAAGGGGTCAGAAGATTCAAAAGGCGGGTCTCATCCGAGAGTCGTTCAGCTTCTGCAGGCGGTCAGGGCGATGAGAGAAGGTGATTTTTCCCGGATGACAGCCCAGGAAGGGGAGGCGGATGCCCTGGCTGAATTAAGCCGGGAGTTGAAGTGCCTGGGGGAGACTTTGCAATCCCGGACAGAAGAGATCCAGACCTTGCTTAAGATGACGGAGCGTATTAACTCCGGGTTTCTTTTGAAGGACACCCTGCGTTATATTTATGATGAGTTTAAGAAAGTGATCCCTTATGACCGGATCGGGGTGTCTTTTATCGAAGAGGATGGTGAGCAGGTCCGCTGTTACTGGGGCCGGGCGGATGCCATAAAAACTTTGTATTTAAAGGAAGGCTACACCGCCCCGCTTGAAGGGAGCAGTCTGGAGCGGATTATCCTCTCCGGCCGGCCGCGCATCCTGAATGACCTGGAACAGTATGCCCGGGAACATCCGGATTCGGAATCGACCCAACTTATTCTCAAAGAAGGCGTTCGTTCCAGCCTGACCTGCCCCTTGATGGCGGTCGGGAAGCCGATTGGTTTTATATTTTTTTCGAGTTGTCAGCCCTGCGCGTACAGCGACCAGCATATTGAAATTTTTCAACAGTTGGCGGGACAGTTGGCCCTTATTACGGAAAAAAGCCGCATGTATCAGCAGGTTCTGGAATTGAATGAAACCAAAAATAGATTTTTAGGAATAGCGGCGCATGACCTGAGGACCCCGTTAACCGTTATAAAAGGGAACCTGGATTTGCTGCGGGAGCGTATTTTGGGAGACACCACGGCCGCGCAAGACCAGGCCTTTCAGCAAATGAATGCTTCCTGCAAGACCATGCTGACTCTTATTAATGATTTTTTAAGTGTTTCCGTGATCGAAGCGGGGAAATTGGAATTGCGGTTGAAGGATATGGACCCTGCCGTGTTTATGTCTGATCTGTGTAATTTTAACCGGTTTCTGGCCCAAGCGAAGAACATTAACCTTTGCCTGGATATGGAAAAGCATCTCCCGCATTTTCAGATAGACCCGGAGCGGTTGGCGCAGGCGGTCAATAATTTGATAAGCAACGCGGTCAAGTTTTCCCCTTCAGGAGGGACGATTGTTTTACGCGTGAAATTATTAGGGAAGCGTATCCAAATCAGCGTGACCGACCAGGGCCCGGGGATTCCGGCCTCGGAAACGTCCCGGTTATTTCACTTTTTTGAAAAGACGTCCGTGCGGCCCCAGCACGGGGAGTCAAGCACTGGTTTGGGCCTGGCCATTGTCCGGAAACTTGTTGAAGCCCATGGCGGGGAGGTTTCGGTCGTTAGCCAAGAGGGGAAAGGGGCCACGTTTTCGATCCTGCTGCCGTTGGCTCCGGGCTTTGGCTAAAAAAAAACTTGTTTTTCCCACGAGTTGATATTAACATTGACAGGACAAATCTTCTTTATTTTTTTACAGATTATATCTATAACGGATGTATTAATATTATTACAAGGAAAGGTTTCCAATGAAAAGAGTTCAAGTCACGATTGATGGTAATGAGGCGGCCGCCTATTCGGCTTTTAAAGTGAGCGAGGTTATAGCGATTTATCCGATTACTCCATCTTCACCCATGGGGGAAAGTTCGGATGAATGGGCCGCGGCTGGAAAAACGAATATCTGGGGGACGGTTCCTCTTGTCCAGGAGATGCAAAGTGAGGGGGGGGCGGCCGGGGCTGTTCATGGGGCTTTGCAGGCCGGGTCTTTGACTACCACGTTTACCGCCTCCCAAGGGTTGTTATTGATGATCCCCAATATGTATAAGATAGCCGGAGAGCTTACTTCGACGGTTTTTCATGTTGCCGCGCGTTCCCTGGCGTGTCAGGCCCTTTCTATTTTCGGCGACCATTCCGATGTTATGGCGGCCCGGGCAACCGGCTTTGCCATGCTGGCCTCCGGGGGTGTTCAGGAAGTCATGGACTTCGCCCTGATCGCCCAGGCCGCCACGCTGGAGTCGAGGGTGCCGTTCCTGCATTTTTTTGACGGGTTCCGGACCTCGCATGAAGTCGCCAAGATCGACCGGCTGACCGATGAAGAAATCAGGGCCCTCATCAGCGATGAACTGGTTTTAGCGCATCGCCAGCGCGCGCTTTCCCCGGACCGCCCGTCAATGCGGGGGACCGCGCAGAACCCGGATGTTTATTTCCAGGGAAGGGAAGGGGTGAACCTTTTTTATAATCATTGTCCGGCTATTGTCGAGAAAGCGATGAAAAATTTTTCCAAAACGACCGGGCGGACGTACAACCTGTTTGATTATTACGGGGCTCCGGACGCTGAACACGTTGTTGTTTTGATGGGGTCCGGCGCGGAAGCCGCCCAGGTTACGGTGGAAAAGCTGGTAGCGAAGGGACAGAAGGTCGGGGTGGTTAAAGTCCGGTTATACCGCCCGTTTTCTATGGACCATTTTCTGGCTGTTTTGCCGAAGACCGTTAAGGTGATTACCGCATTGGACCGGACCAAAGAACCCGGATCCATCGGGGAACCGTTATATCAGGATGTCGTCAATACGGTTTTTGAGCGGGGATTGACGCGGTTTGCGTCTTATCCGAAGGTTTTGGGCGGCCGCTACGGGTTGTCATCCAAAGACTTCACGCCGGCCATGGTCAAGGCGGTTTTGGATAACGGATTTAAAACGGAACCTAAAAATCATTTCACAGTCGGCATCACGGATGACGTGACCCGAACCAGTTTGGACTGCGATGAATCTTTTACCATAGAAGACGAGGCCGGGGTGTGCGCGATATTTTACGGGTTGGGCGCTGACGGGACCGTGGGGGCCAACAAAAGCACGATCAAGATCATCGGGGGCAACACGCCGAATTATGCCCAGGGATATTTTGTTTATGACTCCAAAAAGTCTGGGTCCATGACCGTCAGCCATTTGCGGTTTGGCCCTAATCCCATCCGCGCCACTTACCTGGTTTCTCAGGCGAAATTCGTGGGCTGCCACCAGTCTGTTTTTTTGGAGAGGTACAATGTCCTGGAAAAAATAGCGCCCCGGGGTGTGTTCCTTTTAAATTCGGTCTTTGGCCCGGATGAGGTCTGGGAGCATCTCCCGAGAGTGATTCAGGAACAGATTATCGCCAAGAATATCCAGTTTTATGTGATTGACGCTTATCAGGTCGCCAAGGATACCGGCATGGGGTTGCGTATTAATACCATTATGCAGACATGCTTTTTTGCCATCTCCGGCGTGCTTCCCAAAGAGGAAGCGATTGAAAAGATTAAGGAATCCATCAAGAAGGCTTATGGCTCCAAGGGGGAGGAGGTCGTGCGGATGAATTTTAACGCGGTTGACCAGACCCTCGCGCACTTGCATCGCGTGAAGGTGCCTTCCCAGGCGACCAGCACCGTGGATTTTCTGCCCCCCGTGTCCGGGGCAGCCCCGGCGTTCGTGAAGAAAGTCACGGCGGAAATTATTGCCGGGCGGGGAGACCAGCTCCCAGTGAGCGCCATGCCGGTTGACGGGACGTTCCCGACGGGAACCACCCAGTGGGAAAAACGGAACATCGCCCTCGAGATCCCCGTCTGGGACCCTTCGGTGTGTATTCAGTGCGGGAAATGCGTGCTTGTTTGCCCGCACGCTGTCATCCGGAGTAAGATTTACGACTCCGCGATATCCGGAAAAGCGCCGGCGACGTTCAAATCTGCGGACGCCAAGGATAAGGATTTTCCCGGCATGAAATTTTCTATCCAGGTTTCTCCGGAGGACTGTACCGGATGCGGCGTGTGCGTGGAAACGTGTCCGGCTAAAAACAAGCAGGACCCTAAACTTAAAGCGATCAACATGCACTCTCAACCGCCTTTAAGGGACGAAGAGCGGAAAAACTGGGACTATTTTCTGGATATCCCTGACTTGGACCGCACGCGCGTCAAACAAAATTCTGTCCGCGGCGTTCAGAGCCTCAGTCCTTTGTTTGAGTTTTCCGGGGCCTGCGGCGGCTGCGGGGAGACGCCTTATGTCAAGTTGCTCTCCCAGTTGTTTGGCGATCGCGCCATTATCGCCAATGCGACCGGGTGTTCTTCTATTTACGGCGGGAATTTGCCGACCACGCCGTGGACTTTTAATAAGGAAGGTCGGGGCCCGGCCTGGTCTAACTCCTTGTTCGAGGATAACGCGGAGTTTGGGTTAGGGTTCCGTCTCAGCATCGACAAGCATAATGGGTTTGCCCGTGAATTGCTGAAAAAACTGGAGTCCCAGGTGGGGACGGAGCTTGTCAAAGAAATTCTGGAAGCGGATCAGTCGGAAGAGGCCGGGCTTGCGGCCCAGCGCAAGCGGGTGGAAGCATTGAAAAAGAAGCTTAGCGCTGTCAAATCGGTGGAAGCGAAACATCTCTTAAGCCTTGCGGATTATTTAGTGAAGAAAAGCGTCTGGATTCTGGGCGGCGACGGCTGGGCCTATGATATCGGGTTTGGCGGGCTGGACCATGTTCTGGCCTCGGGCCGTAACGTCAATGTTTTGGTTTTGGACACAGAAGTGTATTCCAATACCGGTGGCCAGGCATCCAAAGCGACCCCGCGTGCAGCCGTGGCTAAATTCGCGGCTGCCGGTAAGCCGGTTGCCAAGAAAGATTTGGCCCGGATTGCCATGACATATGGTTCGGTTTACGTGGCCAATGTCGCCCTGGGCGCGCGCGATGAGCACACCGTCAAGTCTTTCATTGAAGCGGAGAAATATAATGGGCCGTCTTTGATTATCGCGTATTGTCACTGCATCGCCCACGGCATTAATATGCGGACCGGTTTGGAAAACCAGAAGCTGGCCGTGCAGTCCGGGTACTGGCCGTTGTTCCGGTATAATCCCGATTTGCTGAAGGAAGGGAAAAATCCTTTGACCCTGGATTCCACGGCTCCGAAAATCCCGCTTAAGGATTATGCTTACCGGGAGAATCGTTTTGTCATGCTTTCCAAGAGCATGCCGGAACGGGCTCAGGAACTCCTCGAGCAGGCCCAGCAGGATGTTTATAAGCGTTGGGCTGTTTATCAGCATCTGGCTGCGCAGGCGATGGAATCGAAACCGAGCGAAGCCAATTCTTAAATTGTTGTTATTTTGAACACAGGGGAGGGGCCGATGAACCTGACGACAGAATATATGAGATTAAAACTCAAGAATCCTTTAGTCGCAGCGGCCTCGCCTCTGTCCGAAAGGCTGGATAACATAAAAATGATGGAAGACTCCGGCATTGCCGCCGTGGTCTTCCATTCTCTTTTTGAAGAACAATTGAACTTGGAAGCTAAGGCATCGCAGTATTTCAGTGACCAGGGAACCGAGAGTTTCGCGGAAGCGCTCAGCTATTTCCCTAAGTTGACGGATTATGTCCTCGGGCCGGACGAGTACCTGCAGATGATCGCCAAGGCTAAGGCCGCGGTGGGTATCCCCATTATCGGCAGTTTAAACGGGTTTTCGTCAGGGGGGTGGGTCAGGTACGCGAAGGATATGCAGTCTGCGGGCGCGGATGCTTTGGAGTTGAATATTCATTTTATTCCTACGGATCCGGTTGTTAACGGAATCCAGATTGAAGAGATGTACTTTAGCGTCCTTAAACAGGTGAAAGAAAATGTTCATATTCCGGTGGCGGTTAAATTGAGCCCTTATTTTAGCTCTTTTCCCCATGTGGCCCGGAAACTGTCCGAGACCGGGGCGGACGCTCTGGTCCTGTTCAACCGGTTTTACCAGCCGGACATGGATATTGAGAACCTTCAGGTCGCGCCTAACCTGGTGCTGAGTTCTTCTTTGGAGAATCGCCTCACGTTACGCTGGATAGCGATTCTCTACAGCCGTGTGGGCGCCAGTTTAGCGGCGATGACCGGAATCCATAATGTCTGGGATGTTGTGAAGATGATTATGGCCGGAGCGGACGTGACCATGATGTGTTCGGCTTTATTGTTAAACGGGATAGATCATGCTAGAATTGTATTGGATGATTTAAAGCAATGGATGGATAAACACGAGTATGCGTCCATCCAGGAGATGCGGGGAATCCTGAGCCAGAAGTCTTGTCCGCATCCGGAAGCGTTTGAGCGGGCGAATTATATGAAGGTTCTGCAAAGTTATAAATAATCACAGAGAGGGGAAACTGATGAATCCGGGGTTTTTCTTGCCAGGGAGAAAGGTGTTTTGCGCTTTCGTCCTCTTGTCGTTATCGATGCCTACGGTTACCTGGTCAGCTGAAGAAGGGGAGATCCTTATCTTTGAAGAAAGGGAAGTAAAGAAAGGGAGGGCGGGTAAAAAATACAAGCCTGAAACGACCCTCGGCGTGACGAAAATGAATGAAGACGCGTTGAAGCTTGTGGACCAGCGGAAATACGATGAGGCGTTGGCTTTATATTTTGCCGCGATCGATCGGGTCAAACAAAAAAGCATCAAAGACGAGGATTTTGAAGCCGAACTGTTGAACAACACCGCCCGGGCTTTTTATGAAAAAGGTTTTTTCAATTCTTTCAGTTTTTCCGATAATGAAGCCTTCGTCAAAGCCGTTGAGTACGCCTCCCAGAGTGTTCTTGTCAAGGAAAATTACTGGCCGGCGTACGTAACTTTGGCGGATGTTTTTTATAAATTGAAAGACTATGAAAAAGTCGACCAATTCTTTACGAAAGCGGAAGAATATATCGATAAAGATTCCAGGGATTATGAAAAGATTGTTAAGAAACATAATCTGGTAAAAAGGATTCTGGAAAAACAGAAAAAAGAAGAGGACGGACCTGCCCCGGTTGAATGATCTCCTTTCCTGACGTGTTTCTTAAGGCCACGCTGGTACCAGCGAAGCGTGGAATATTTATCAAAATACGCATAAAAATATTATAGGGCGGCCTGCTTTTTTGTATTGATCATTAAGGCCGGGGAGTTTCTGTAAGAAGAAGAGTTTGATGTGACGGAAGATAAAATAAAAATACTGGTTGTCGATGATGATCCTGTGACAAGGCATTTATTGTCTCGTGTCCTTTCTCGCAATAATTTTGAGGTCTCTGTGGCGGTGCATGGGCAGGAAGGGTTGTCCGTTTATGAAGAAAAGCGGTCGCATATTATTATTCTTGACATCATGATGCCGGTTATGGATGGGTTTGAATTTGTGGCCAGGTTTAAAGCCCGTTTCGATATCAAGGAAACTCCGATTATTGTTTTATCGTCTCTGTCCAATCAGCAGGATGTCTTCCGGCAGGAGGGGATCAATGACTATATTGTGAAGCCTTTTAAGTCCGCGCACCTGCTCAGGAAAATCAGGCAGCGGCTCCAGCAGCGCACCAAAAAAATTCTCGTGGTGGATGATGAGCCTGATTTCGTTCACAGCCTTTCTTTGAGGTTGAGCAACAGTGGCTACCAGGTTATTACGGCTTTTGACGGACTGTCCGCCCTTGAAACCGCTAAGCGCGAAAGACCGGATTTGATGGTCTTGGATATTATGATGCCCAAGCTGGACGGTTTTAATGTCTGCCGGATGTTAAAATTTGATAATAAATACAAAAACATGAACGTCATCCTACTGACAGCCCGGGCCGGGGAAGAGACCCGCCGGCTTGGTAAGCAGGTCGGGGCTGATGCGTGCCTGACGAAACCGCATGACGACACCTTCCTTTTGAAGCTCATGAAAGAACTTCTGTGGGACTGAGTCTTTCTCCGTTGTCTCTTCCTGTGTATTTTTTCGTGACTGACTTTCCGCTATCCGCCCGCCCGGGGTTTTTAGTGGCTTCCAGTGAAAAAATTTTTAAAAGAGTTTACTCGGAGTAAACCCAATGTATAATATTATGGAAGCTCTTGGAAAATAATATTGTTACAAATACTTGACTAAGAAATTTTATGACATGGTTTAATGCTTGTATTGATTCTTAATCCGTGAAAAAGAAAACTGCGCGCCAAAAACATCCCCAGATTTTTCGACAGCATCTTCTGGAAGACTTTGTGAACCATATCCCGGATGCGATTTATTTCAAGGATATGAAGGGCCGATTTATTTTTATAAACGCGGCCGGAGCCAAGGGGTTGGGGTTGGCTCCTGAAGAAGTCCTTGGAAAAACCGACTTGGACGTCTTTCCGCCCCGTCTGGCGAAAAAAGTTATAAAGGACAGCCAGCGTGTTATTAAATCCGGGAAAGCCATTATTGATCGCGTTGACAAGGTCCCAGACCATTCGGCCGCCGGAGAGGATTTTTATATTTCAACGACGTTGATTCCGCGCTTTGATCATCGGGGGAAGTGCATTGGAGTCATGGGAATTGCCCGGGACGTGTCCAAACGGATGCAGTTTGAACATCTGCGTGACAAATGGCTGCCGATGGAAAAGAAATTGCTGATGCTTGAGGAGATGACCCGGGTGAAATCCGATTTCATTTCCGCGGTTTCGCATGAAATCCGCACCCCCCTGGCCATTATCAAACAGCTTTTTATGCTGATTTATGATGAAACAGCCGGCCCGATCAATAACCAGCAGCGGGAACTCCTGGTTAAAGCCAATAATAATATTGACCGCCTTCAGCATATCATTGAAGAACTTCTGGACATTTCCAGGATCGAAGGGCAAAAGTTCAGCCTCAGCTATTCGTTGATTAAGATGAAAGACTTTTTGCTGGACAGCGCGCCTTTCTTTAAGGAGTTTGCCGCGGAAAAGCAAATTGCCCTCGAATACCGGATGCCCAAGCAGGATATTGCGGTCTTTGTAGACCCGGAGCGTGTTCAGCAGATTATCACCAATTTAATCAATAATGCGATTAAATTTACTCCCCCGCACGGAAAGATTGTGGTGGAAGTGAAAGTTTTAAAGTCTAAAGTGCGGGTTGGGGTTCTGGACAACGGCCCGGGTATTCCGAAAGAAGACCTGTTCAGAATTTTTGAGCGCTTTGTGCAGGTGTCAACGGGTGACGGCGCGAAACGTAAGGGCATTGGATTGGGATTGACGATCGTGAAGGCTCTCGTTGAGAAACATGGCGGTGAAATATGGGTTGAGTCCGATGAGGGGAAAGGCAGCCGGTTTTTCTTTACCTTGCCCCGTTTTTACACAACGAATATTTTGCCCCCGAAAGTCCGGATCCAAATTAACGCTATGCTTGAGAAACAGAAGTCAGTCAGCCTGGTGAATCTGCTCGTTGTTAATTTTGAGGATTTCCGGAAAAGGCTTGATATCGACACGAAGAAGATGTTCCGGGATATCCATAAAATTGTTTTCCAGGCGGGCAAGGATGCTTTCAAACGGTTCTCGGCGGGGGATTATATTTATGTCACGAATTTGAAGGAAGGGGCCGTCAGCGTTGTTTTTCCTTACGCCGTTAAGGAGGAACCGATTTTTTGTGACCTGATCCGGCAGAGGGTCAAGAATTATTTTCTCAAGAATTCGCTCAATGAAATCTTCATGGCGCTGGGGTTGGTTTCTTATACCAGCGAATCGGTGCGGGGAGAGTTTGACAGCCAGAATTTTCACATCAAAGAATTATATATCGGCTCGGAAATGAGGCTTTATAAGCGCGTTAAATATCATGTGCGGGTTTGCGTTGCCAGGGGAAAGGGGGGGGATCTTTTCGCGGACACCCAGGATTTGTCCTTAGGGGGCATTTGCCTGATCATGCAGGCCCCGTTGGCCACAGACGAGCAGGTCGGGTTGGTGTTTTCGTTATTGAAAATTCGTAAGGAAATATCGGTTCAGGGGCGGGTCGCGTGGGTCAGCCATGTTGAAGATCACTCCATGACCCAGTTTTTGGATTATTACCGGATTGGTATCGAATTTACGGGATTGGATAAAAAGCAGCGGGAGATGCTGGCGAAAGAGCTGAGGTTGTATTATGAGTAAGAAGGTCTTGATTGTCGATGATGAGCAGGATATGGTGTTTGGCCTGCGGATGATGTTTGAGGCGAACAATTTCGAGGTTATGGTGGCTTTTGATGGCCAGGAGGCTTTGAATATAGCCCGGCAAAGCAGACCGGATATTATGATCCTGGATTTGATGTTGCCGAAGGTGGACGGGTATCGCGTCTGCCGGATGCTGAAATTCGATGAAAAATACAGGAAAATTCCGATTGTCATGCTGACGGCTCGGACTTCCGCCGAGGAGATGAAGACCGGGATGGACGTTGGCGCCGACGAGTATATTGTCAAACCGTTTGATCAACAGGTTTTAATGGATAAAGTGAAGGCCCTGCTGAAACAGAGCGGTTCGTCCGCAGTATAATTTTGCAGAGGGCAGATGACGGGAAAACATGATGCAGACAAAACAAAATTTGCGCCGTTATAGAGAAGTGGTGAACCTCCTGCTCAAAGAAGGGTTGATCACGGAAAAGATGCTGGAGTACGCCCGGCAGGAGGCGCAGATGAGCGGCCTGAATATTGAGAGGGCGCTCATTAAACTTGAGCTGGTGACGGAGGAAGATATTGTTAAGGTGCGCGCTAATGCCCTGGGCATCCCGTACATGGACTTAAGCGACTATATCATTGACCCGGAGATCATCGCCATGGTCCCCAAAGAGGTCTGTTTAAAGTTCAGCCTGGTTCCGCTCTTTAAGATCGGGAACAACATCACCGTCGGGATGGTGGACCCCCAGGACATTGTGGCTTTAGACCAGCTCCGCCGTATCTGCAAGATTGAAAATGTGGACCCTGTCCTGGTTTCAGAACGGGGCGTCCGGAGGCTTCTCGATTCGAGTTTCGGCATCGGCAGTTCCATTGATGATATTGTTAAATCGATTGATAATGAAGAAACGCAGGAGGCGGTCACGGAAGTAGGGGCCGGCGCCCCTTTGGTGAGGCTGGTGAACATCGTGATCGCCCAGGCGGTTAAGGATCACGCGTCGGATATCCATATTGAACCGGAAGAGGACGGCGTGCGGATCCGGCTGCGCGTGGACGGTGTCCTGCAGGAACTTAAGATGTTGCCTAAGAAAATCCAGAGCGGGATCATATCCCGGGTCAAGATTATGGCGAAAATGGATATTGCCGAGAGCCGCAAACCCCAGGACGGGCGGATCCGGATCAAAATCGAGAATAAGGAGCTGGATTTGCGGGTCTCGACTTTTCCGACGATACACGGGGAGAATATCGTATTGCGGGTCCTGGATAAGTCCGCTGTCCTCCTTGGGCTGAAAGAACTCGGGTTTCTCGATGATGAGCTGCAGGCTTTTCAGAAACTTATCAACCGGCCGTACGGAATTGTGCTGGTCACCGGCCCGACAGGCAGCGGGAAAACGTCAACGCTCTATTCGGCGTTAACGCAAATTAATTCTGTCGAGAAGAAAATCGTGACCATCGAAGACCCGGTCGAATATGAGTTGTCTCTCATCCGGCAGACCCAGATCAATCCGAAGGCGGGGCTGACGTTTGCCACCGGCTTGCGCAGTATCTTAAGACAGGACCCGGACATTATTATGGTGGGGGAAATCCGGGACAGGGAAACGGCTGACATCGCGATTCAGGCGGCCTTGACCGGCCATCTTGTTTTTGCCACGCTCCATACTAATGACGCCCCATCCACGATTTCCCGGCTGCTTGATATGGGCATTGAACCTTTCCTGTTATCAACGTCGCTGATCGGGATTTTGGCCCAGCGTTTGGTGCGGACCATCTGTTATAAGTGCAAGGACAAAGTCGAAGTCAGCGGCGCGCTGTCTTCCGATTTTAATCTGGAGGGGCTCAAACACATTTACCGGGGAAAGGGGTGCCGGGAATGTGACGGTACCGGATTGAAGGGGAGAACCGGGATTTTTGAGTTGTTGCTTATTAGTGAGGAGATCCGGCGGAATATTGAAACCCGCGCCTCGGCGGATGAAATTCGTAAAATCGCCAAGAAGGCGGGTTTTAAAACGCTGAGGGATTCCGGCGTGCAGTTGGTCCGGAACGGGATGACGACTCCGGAAGAAGTTCTCCGGGTCACGATGACAGAATAAACGGCAGTCTGTAAAGGAGTTTGGGCCATCATGGGGATTTTAAAGAGAGCCCCGCGGGTTAAATTTGCCGAACTTAATATGTTCACCCGGCAGCTTTTCACCCTTCAGAGAGCCGGGTTGCCTATGCTGATGAGTCTCCATGCTATCCGGGATCAGTCGGAAAGCGTTATGTTCAGGGATGTGATCAGCCGTGTGGCGGGGAAAATCGAGGCCGGCTCCAGCCTGTCTGAAGCGTTGGCGATGTTCCCGTCGGTCTTTAATTCGATTTATGTGAATATGGTTCATTCCGGAGAAGTGGCCGGAAAGCTGGAACACATTCTTGAGCGATTGGCGACCTTGGGGGAACATGATGAAAAGGTCCGGCTCCATATCAAATCCGCGATGCGTTATCCCCTGATTGTGGTTGCGACTTTGATCATGGGGTTTGTTTTCCTTGTCCTGTTCGTCGTCCCCAAATTTACCAATATGTTTGCCAAGTTTGATACGGCGTTGCCTCTCCCGACCCAGTTGCTGCTGCTGATTTATAACACGATCGTGCATTTTTGGTGGGTGGTGCTGATCATCCTGGGCCTTTGTTTTTTCGCGTTTTTAAAATTTGTGCAAACCCGGAAAGGACGGTTTATCCGGGATAAGGTCCTGTTGAGGCTTCCCGTTTTTGGCCCTATGATCCAGAAGATCAGCCTGTCCCGGTTCTGCCGGATAACATCTACCCTTTTAAGGAGCGGGGTTCCGATCCTGACGATCCTTGACCTGGTCAAAGGGACCTCGGAAAATTCCGTTATCGCCGAGGCTATCGAGAATATTAAAAACAGCGTCAATGACGGCAAGGGCATGCTCGCACCGATGAAGGCCAGCGGCTTGTTTCCCCCGGTGGTGACTCAGATGGTTTCTGTGGGGGAAGAAACCGGAAAACTGGATGAACTTTTGGTGCATGTGGCGGATTATTATGATTCCCAGGTGGAATACACGATCAATAATCTTGTGTCGATGATTGAGCCGATTCTGATTATTTTTTTGGGCAGCACGGTGTTGTTCTTGGCTTTGGGCATTTTTATGCCTATGTGGAGCCTGATGAAACTTTTTAAATAAAGGGGCGGGGATAATTTTTCTTAATTTTTACTAGACTCTTTATGGTATCAAGCTATATTAAGAAAGGACTGTATCCGGAGATTTCAAGAGTTTTTTAAAAAAGGAGTTGTGAGGTTATAGGCAGGGGGCTGTTTTAAACTAGGCATGTTTATTAAAATCTAAAATTAAGGCTTACCAAAAGGAGGAGCGGGATGAACAAAAAGGGATTTACGTTGATTGAGTTGATTATGGTGATTGTTATTTTGGGGATTCTGGCGGCTGTGGCCATTCCACAATATTTTAATCTGCAGGATGACGCGAATGAAGCGGCCGAGAAAGGGATTATCGGCGGGGTGAGAGCGGGTATCCAGACGTATTTCGCAAGATATAAGGGGTGGCCTTCGACATTGGATTCCGCAGCCGCGGGCGACTGTTCCACCACCAACGTCTGTTTTGACAATGTCTTGGCCCAGGGCGGGGTCACGGAAAATTGGAGCGTGGACGCTTCCGGAAACTATGTCGGGCCGAACGGCGGCTCGTACGAATATGACTCTTCCGACGGCTCTTTTGAAACACCGTAAAGGCGTTGTTAATATTTGTTATGAAATCGTATAATGCCGGCTATGTCTTGTTGAAAGGCATAGTCGGCATTGTCACAATGGCCAGAGGCATGACGCCAGGGGACACGGGATGACGGAGAAGAAGGGGTATATTCTTATTGTGGATGATGAAGAAATTATCATCGAGATGCTTTTAAGGCGCATATTGATAGACCCCCAAATCCCCCTGGAACCGCTTGTGGCGAGAGACGGCTACGAGGCTTTGGAGCTTATGCGGCGGTTTTCCGTCAGCGTTGTCATCCTGGATATTCAGATGCGCAACCTGGATGGGTATGAAGTGATCCGGCAAGCCAAGGCCGAAGAAGCCCTCCGAGATATTCCGATTGTTGTATCGTCCGGGGTGGTCGATAACGAGGCCAGAGTGCGGCTGGCTGCTTTTCAGATTACTCATTTCCTGGATAAGCCCTACACATTCAATCAGTTTCTTAAAAAGATCCGGGAGGTTCTCTCTCTCGATTAAGGGACGACCGCTTGCCTCGCAGGGTTAAACTGCTCTTCCTTGTTATCGCTGAACGCGTTCCAAAGAACATAAACAATCCGTTTTCTGTCGTTACAGAAGTTGAAAATTGAATATGTCGCCAGAAATCCACCCGATAAGAAAACAAGCCGGCGTTATTCTTTTGACAATGGTGCTGTTGATCGTTGTCGCTTCTATTTCCATTTACGGCGTGACGGTTTTTATTGTGGAACGCCTGGCCGCCTCCTCAACGCGGGCGGCGCAACTGGAAACAGTTTATCTGGCGCAGGCGGGAATCCACCGGGCCCTGTATGATTTTCGGAATCATGACGTGTCCGGGAACGGTTATTTTTCCATCGGGCAAACGGATGTCGACTCAAAACGGTTTTTTGTCATCGGAGGGGATCCGGCGGATTTCCTGCTCGTGGACACCTCCCAGGTTGTTTTGGGGGGAGAATATTCTCCCGCGGAATGCCGGGCGATCGGCCGGGTATGCCGGGACGAGTGTACGGCCGACCGGGCGGACTGTTATGCTGTCTGCGATAGTGAGCGGGCCGTCTGCCGGTCGGATGCCTACGCTGTTTATCAGGCCTGTGTCGCGCAATGTCCCTCGGGTTGGCAAGGATGGTTGTGCCGGTTACAGTGTCAAACGGCCCTGAATTCGGCTTACTTGGCCTGCGATCAGGCCAGGACCGATTGCCGGGACCAGTGCTATGATGATTATTCAGACTGCCGGGCGGAGTGTATCGAGGAACAGGAGGCCTGTATTGACGGGAATAAACTGACCGGGCTGACAATTCAGAATGTCACCGATTCCAACACCATTACGATCGACCGTATGCGGGTTTCCTGGGATAATACCCGTCGTTTACAACAAATCGTCATAAACGGGCAGCTCCTCTGGAGCGGGAGTGTGTCCAGCCCGGCCAATGCCAATTTAACCCCGGATTTCACTTTAAATGCCTCGCAGACGGTTTATGACATCGATTATCTTCAGTTCTCCGGGAGCATGGCGGATGCCACAACCGCCGATATTGAATTCATTATGTCCGACGGATCATCCAAGACCGTGACGGCTTATCCCGCGTCCGATGCCGCTTTAATCACTGTGCGTGCCACCGGGAAAATAACCGGCTCGGAGGTCTATAGGACCATAGCGGCCACGTATGATGTGGGGACGGGAACCGTAAGCGCTTGGGAGGAAACTGATGAAGAAATTTCTCCTTAATCCGTGCCGCGGCGTGACCCTCATCGAGCTGGTCATGACCATGGTGGTTTTGGGCATTGTCGCGGTGCCGTTGACGCTCATGATGTATGAGCATGTTGAAGGCGTTTTCCTGTCAGCCGATCACCTGCTGGCGGTCCAGCTTGGCCGCATGGAAATGGAACGCCAGAATAATATGGCGTATGACAGCCTTTTAACCGTATCCCAATTCAATTATCAGGGCTATGATTTTGACGTTGCGGTGACCGTCAGCTATGTCCAAGGCAACGCCTCCAGTGCGGAGAGTTTAAAATCGGTTCAGGTTGAAGTCACGAAGCACGGGTCTTCGGACGTTTTAGCAAATTTTATTACTTATCGTGTGAAAAATGTGCAAATTGGAGTATAATCGAGGCAATGGTTTTACATTGATCGAATTGATCATGGTGATCGTGATCGTCGGGATACTTGCTGTCCCGGCGGCCTATATCATGATGCATTTTGTGCAGAACACCGTTTATCTCCCCGGGCAGATGACTACGGACATGATCCTGGAACGGATTCAGGATGTCGTGATTGAAGGGGACGCGACGGCTAAAGGCTTGCGCTTCAGCCGGGCGATGAGTTCTATCGCGGACAATGACCTGACTTTTGTCAATCAGGATGGGGACACGGTCCGCTACCGTCTGGATACAGGGAACGGGAATTTGTACCGTTCGATTAACAGCGGGACGGAGTTGCTGGTCCCGTATTATCTGCCGTCCGGAGTCACTGTCAGCGGGTTGAACGGCGCGCTGTTTACGTATTATAACGCCGCGGAGGCCGAAACCGCAACGGTCCAGGATGTCCGCTGGATCTCCGTGGGCCTGATGGTGAAGGACGGGGCGGGGGATGTGGAACGATGGGAAGGCCGCAGTGAGGGGCTTTCTGCGGTTTATGTCCCGCGTTTCCAGTAACCGGCAGGGCACGGGAAAACCAGACACGTTAAAATACCATGTGGATAGATCGTCTTGAAATAATTTGGAAAGAACTGCGGAAGAAGCCGATTGAATTTTTAGCCATCGACGTCGCGCAGGGGGTCGCCAAAATCATTTATCTGGAAAAGATCCGGGACCACTGGAAAGTGTATAAGTATCGGGTCAAGCCGTTGCCGTTTTCGGAAAATCCCGATGTGCAACCTTTTGTTCAGTTTGTTCAGGATTTTATTCAGGAGAATGGCATTGAAGCCCAAGACGTGATTTTGAGCATTTCCGACGCGGATGCCCTCGGCGTCGCGTATCTCCCCGCCCCGGATCTTCCCCGGAAAGAAGATGTTTTGGCCGCTGTCCGTCCTCAATTGAAGGAAGAAGTCTTGTTTGACGTGGCAGAGGCCTATGTTGACTGGCAGGTCGTCAGGGATTCCTATGAGGAGGAAGGTAAAAAGAAGAAAGATTCCGCTTTTATTGCCGTTAAGAAAAATATTTTAGACCATTATTTAAAGGCCTTGGCTTCGTGCGCGCTTCACCCTGTTTGCGTCACCACGAATGTGCTGGCGTACAGCCATTTATTGCAGTCCTTGTCCTATGAGCCCAAAAACTGCGCGGTCCTGGATTTGGATTTTCAGCAGTCGACGTTGACATTTTTTATCAATAATAAGATCCACTTTTCCCGGAATATGCCGATTTCCTGGGAAAAAATCACCCAGTCTTTGACGGAGATACTGGTTTCCGACAAGGGCAAAATCGAATTGACTTATGAAGAAGCCGAGGAGATCAAAAATACTGTTGGGTTCCCTTCGGGAACTTATGATGAAAACCGTTTCATCCGGGACAATGTCCAGTTAAAGCATGTGGTGTCCATGCTCAGGCCTATTTTGGAGGTTTTAAGCCGGGAATTGAAATTTTCTTTTGATTATTACGCCGCCAATTCTAACGCGGAGCCACCAGCGGTTCTTTACATCACCGGCGGTGGTGCGAATTTAAAAGGGATGGATCAGTATTTAAGCCGGGAGATGGGGATTCAGGTGTGTCCCTTGCCGGTTCCCGGACTTTTTGATTTTGAAGCGGTCCCTGAACTGGGGAGGCCCCGGCCGGACCTTCTCGCGGCCGGCCAAAAAAAAGAAACAGCCTCCGGGCCGCTGGCGGGTGCCCCCGGGCCAAGCGAAGAACGGAAAAACAGGATTATCAATGCTGCCGGAGCCAACCAGGTTTTGCATACGGCGGACTTAAACGGCGGCTCTTTGCCGGGTCTGGGGGCGGTTCTCGGGATAGATAAGACCTCCCAGGGGAATGAAACCCTGGATGTTTTTTGCAGCCAGCTTACGACTCTTTTGGGGGCGGTGTTAACCCCTCGGGACGGCGTCAACCTTCTGCCGCCGGAGATTAAGCGTAGAAAGATTGATCAATTGGAGAGGATATGTATCCGGGTCGGCGGTATCACGGCTGTTTTTATCATGCTGCTTCTGGTGATGGTGGTCAAGTTGCAAATCAAGGATTTCAGCCGGAGATTGTCCGCCGCACAGATTCATTTGTCAGTTATTAAGGAAATTGAAGACGCAACCGTCCAGTTAAATGAGAGTACGCTTTTTCAGGAAAAACTTTTGGCGGAGCACCTTCCGCTGGAAGGGGTTTTAAAGGTTGTTAGCGCGTCCATCCCCCGGCAGGTTATCCTTCGCCGGATGAATTTTAATCAGGGCTCGAATCAAATTAGCCTGGATGGAGTTGTTGCCGAAAAAGCGGAGTTGGCGGAACAAATTTTGACTACGTTTATGCAGGATATGGAGAAGAGTTCTTTTATCGCGGACGCGACGATTGTTTCGATAGAAGGGGTGGGAGGGATCCATAATTTTTCTATAACCTGTGACCTGGTAAAATAGTTATGAAAAATTGGCAGGCGTTGTCAGTCACCGAACAGAAATATGTTGAAATAGGGATATTGCTTTGCCTCTTCTTGGGGCTGTTCTTGGGGGTCTATTTCCCCGCTTACAGGGAGTTGCGGACGGTTAGATCAGAGCTTAAGGGGGGAGAAGCGGAAATTGACAGGATAGAATTGATGGCCGGGAAAAATCGTGATATTAAACAAGGCTTGAAGGAGTTGCAGGACGAGATTGCCCTTTTCCGCCACCGTTTCCCCGAGAAAGAAGACCAGGGTGTCAAAGCACTCGCGGATACCGCCCGGAATCACAATTTGGAAATTGTCTCCACCCGCATAGGAATTCAACGTAAAAGTACGGATAATAAAAACAGGGCTTTAAAATTTAGAGATGCAGAATGCGGCTTTATCTCTGTGACGGGTCAGTTCAAAGGCCGTTTCCAGGATCTTGTAGGCTATTTTGAGGAGTTGGAGACCAGCCCGGAATATTTTGTCACGGTGGAGCGGCTGGATTTGGAACGGGTTGACGCCACCGAGGGGATATTAAGTATTGCCGTTGAGTTAAAACTTTATTTATTGGGATAGGCGCCCGTATGCATAAGAAGGATAAAATTCAAATTGCCGTCACCGGGGTGCTGGTTGTTATCCTGGCCGTTATTTTGGCTACCGGGGTGGGCAAAAAGGGCAGGAAGAAGAAGAGGTGCCTTCCTGTCGTCCGGGCCGGAACCTCGGCGTTGGCTGCCAAGCCTAAATCTCCGGCACCGGCATCTTCGTCACCGGTAAAATTGTCGCCTTTCCGTCAATTGCAGGCCGAGGCCCAGAGTATGACGCTGGTGCGGGATCCGTTTACTTTAAAATCAATTGAAAAAGAAGACGGAGAGGCGGCTGCGCAGGAAGTTGAATTTTACTTGATCGGCATTGCCTGGGATTCGGCCCAACCTAAGGCGATTATCAATAATAAAATCGTTCAGGTCGGCAGCCAGTTGGGCCGTTACACCGTGATGGAGATTTCTGAGAACAGGGTGATCTTGTCGGATGGGGCAGAAAAACTTGAATTATTGCTGGAACTGTAATTCTCCTGGCCCCCGTTGGGCTGGGGGGTGTTTAACAGACGTGAGTTGATAAAATTGCGTTCGGTTGTTGAAGACGCTATAATTATTCCCATTTCCATGATGCTTGGGCCCGTCGCAGGAAGAAGTTTTATCTTAAAAAGGAATGCCTGAAACGAAGAGAAACCGTCTTGGCGATAATTTTTCCGTCGAGAAAAAATAATGTCGTTTAAGAGTTGACTTTTTGTTTTTTTTCTATAAGATTGAATCATGTTGTTTTGTTCAACTGTGATGTTGTAAAAAACAAATTGAATTTTGATGCCATAACCACGAGTCCCGGTTTTATATGATGTTCTTGATATTCCATCCTTTCATGATCCAGCCCCGAAGCCTTGTTGCCGCATGGGGGGTGTTCAATGTCTCCTGCATTTTTAAAAGGTTCTGTTAGTGTCCAGCCGCCCTCATGCCTAGGGCAGGGACGTGGATTTGGTGTCGGCACGATTTTTTAAAAAATACAATATATAAGTTTATTTAAATATTGACACACAATATGTTGTGTGGGATAATGGCTTTACTTCAGAAGAACCTAGTAAATCAATCCGTAATATATTACCAAAGACATTATAGAGAAAAGGGGGTGTTTGATGCAGGCAACGGGTACCATTGTCAGCATTGTGAAACGCAACGGTAAGGTTGAAGATTTCCTTCCGCAGAAAATTACCACGGCTATTCTCAAGGCTGGACAAGCCACGGGTGAATTTGATGAGCCTATTGCCCGCAATCTGACGATTCGCGCTGTCAATATCGCTCATCAGCTATTCGCGGAACGCTATCCGAGCGTGGAAGATATTCAGGATATCGTTGAGGAAGTCCTTATCACATCTCCTTACAAAAAATCTGCGAAAGCCTACATCATCTACCGGGATCAGCACTCTAAAATCCGGGAGATTACCTCTAAGAGTCAGGTCGGGTTGGTGGATCAGTATTTGGAACGGTTGGACTGGAAAGTCAACGAAAACAGCAATATGGCTTATTCTTTGCAGGGCCTTAATAATTACATATCGACGGAAGTTACAAAAATATACTGGCTAAATAAAATTTATTCTCCGCAGGTCAAAGAGGCCCACCGCGACGCCCGGTTTCACATTCATGATTTGGGACTCCTGAGTGTTTACTGTGTCGGGTGGGATTTGCAGGACCTGCTAAAGAGCGGCTTCCGGGGCGCTTCCGGGAAAATGGAATCGGCACCGGCCAAGCATTTCGGCAGCGCTTTGGGGCAGATCGTCAATTTCTTTTACACTTTGCAGGGAGAGGCGGCCGGGGCGCAGGCGTTTTCAAATTTTGATACCCTTTTAGCTCCTTTTATCCGGTATGACAAGCTGACATATGATGAGGTCAAGCAGGCCCTTCAGGAGTTTGTTTTTAACCTTAATGTTCCGACGCGGGTTGGCTTTCAGACGCCGTTTACCAATCTGACGCTGGATTTGCACGTTCCGTCTCTCTTTGCCGATGTCCCGGTGATTATTGGTGGCAAGCCGCAGAAAGAAACCTATAAAGATTTCCAGGGAGAAATGGATATCCTTAACAAGGCCTTTCTGGACGTGATGCTGGAAGGGGATGCGAAAGGGCGCGTCTTTACTTTCCCCATTCCGACGTATAATATTTCCAAGGATTTTGACTGGGACAACCCCAACTTGAATCTTTTGTGGCAAATGACGGCGAAATACGGGATCCCGTATTTCGCAAATTTCGTGAATTCCGATATGAACCCGGAAGATGCCCGCAGTATGTGCTGCCGGTTGCGTCTGGACAATCGGGAGCTCCGCAGACGCGGGGGCGGGCTGTTCGGCGCTTCGCCTCTCACCGGGTCCATCGGAGTGGTGACGATTAATTTGCCTCAAATGGGGCATGTCGCCACGGATGAACAGGATTTTTATACGCGGCTTGAACATCTGATGGTTTTAGCGAAAGAGAGCCTGGAGGTCAAAAGGAAAGTGCTGGAAGAGTTTACGGATTCCGGCCTTTACCCGTATTCCCGGTATTATCTGCGCCAGGTTAAAGAGCGGTTTTCCCAGTATTGGAAAAATCATTTCTCCACGATTGGGCTGATCGGGATGAATGAAGCTTGCCAGAACCTCTTGGGGGTTAACCTCGCTTCGCCGCAGGGACGGGATTTTGCCTTGCGGGTTCTGGATTTTATGCGTGATAAACTTATGCAGTTCCAGGAAGAAACCGGAAACAATTATAATTTGGAAGCGACGCCTGCGGAAGGCGTGTCTTACCGCATGGCCAAAATAGACCAGGAACAGTACCCGGACATCATTTGCGCCAATTCCTGCTCCTGCCAGGAAGGAGCCGAACCGTTTTATACAAATTCGACGCATCTGCCGGTTAATTATTCCGATGACATTTTTCAAGTCCTGGAACTTCAGGATGATCTGCAGGCTAAATATACTGGGGGGACGGTGTTGCATATTTTCGTGGGGGAGAGGATTGCAGATGTCGAAGCGCTGAAGCAACTGATAAAGACGGTCTGCACCAAATACCGGCTGCCGTATTTTACGATCACCCCGACATTCAGCGTCTGCCCGAATTGTGGTTATATTGCCGGTGAGCATAAATACTGCCTGAAATGTGAGGATGAATGCGAGATTTATTCACGCGTTGTCGGATATCTGCGTCCTGTCCAGCAATGGAATAAAGGGAAGAAAGAGGAGTTCCTCAAGAGAAAGACGTATCGGATATGCAAATCGGAGGATTCTTAAAATGTTCCCTGGTCGATTACCCGGGTAAGGTCGCGGCGGTTGTTTTTACTCAGGGTTGTAATTTCCGTTGTCCATTTTGTCATAATCCCGAGTTGGTTATCCCTGCCTTGTTCCGTGCTTGTGTCCCTGAGACCGAGGTGGTGAGTTTTTTGGAACAACGCCGAGGGGTCTTGCAGGGGCTGACGGTCACGGGCGGTGAGCCGACTCTCCAGCCGGATTTATCCATTTTTTTAAAGGCTGTTAAAAATTTTGGTTATTCAGTGAAACTGGATACGAACGGCAGTCAGCCTGACGTCCTGTCGAGCCTTTTTCAGCAAAACCTGGTGGATTATGTGGCGATGGATATTAAGACCTCGCTTCCATTGTATCAGAAAGCGTGTGGAGTGGATGTGGACACGGCCTGTATCGGAAGAAGTATTGACCTTTTGAAAACATCGGGTGTTGATTATGCATTCCGCTCTACTGCGGTGAGGCCTTTTATAGAGGAGCGAACCCTGGCGGACATTCAAAAGGTGCTTGGTCACCCCCAACGCTATATTCTGCAGGAATTTATCCTGCGGGATCAACTGCTCGCTGCTTCTCTTTTAGATCAAAAACAATATACTCCGGAAGAATTCAAGGCGCTGAAAACGAAGTGGGATATGGCTCCCGGGAGTACCTTTTCGGGGCGCGGAAATAATTCTGAATAAAAACCAGGAATTGCACCTGATGTCCTTTGGCCGCGAATAATTTCTGGATTGCATTGTGGGGCGATTCCTCCTTTCCATCGTTGTCTATCACAGTCAGAAGTGTTTTTTTACATGGAAACGAGCTGCTGTCTTAATTGGGAATGGTTTTTATGGCTTGTTTTGAAAGGGTCATATTGAGAATTCAGATTAAAGTTGCCATGGCCTGTCTGCACTTTAAGGATTTTTTTATAACCTGTATTTATTGTTTGTGGTATTTTACTCGAAGTGATATCATAAACCTCAAATCTAAATGACCATATAAAAATGAAAATAAAATTTATTGTTTTGAGCCTGATTTCATTGCTCTTAGGGGTTGTCGGATATAGGGGGGGGTTGACTGCGCAACAGGCGAGCGTTCTGGCGATTTTTTCTGTGTCGATCCTGGGGACCTTGTTCTTTTGGGATTTCCGTTTGAGCTTTGTCTTTGTCGGATCCGGCGTCTTCCTCTTTATAAAGGCGGTTGTTCTGGAGGATTTTATCCAGTTCGCGTCTCTGGACGTTATTTTGTTTTTGATCGCGATGATGATTATCGTGGGGATGATGAAAGAGGCCGGTTTCTTCTATTGGCTGATTACGGTGCTGTTACGGGTCAATAACCTTGACGGGAAAAAGTTGTTTATTATTCTGATGCTGGCCTCGGCGCTTTTTTCGGCTGTCATGGATGAAGTCACTTCGATCATCGTGATGGTGACCGTCATCCTCAATATTTGCATGTTTTTGGAAATCAACCCGCTGCCGTTGGTGATGTGCTCGGTTATGGCCACCAATATCGGGTCAGCCTCCACGGTGCTCGGGAATCCGGTCGGCGTCCTGATTGCCGCCCGCAGCGGCCTGTCTTTTGAAGATTTCCTCTCGCACGCTTTGCCGGTTTCGGTGGTTGTGCTTTTCGTTTCGATGGTGATCCTGGGGTTTGCCCATCGCCGTTACATTGGAAAACTTTCAACGCTTCTTAAGGAATACCAGAAAGACAAAGGATTCCTTTACCTTATTTCCATCCCCGCGGACCGCAAGACTAAAATAAGCATAGGGATTTTTGCCGTCACCATTTTTTTGATCGCTTTGCATAAGCGCTTGGAAATGCTGTTGGGAATGCAGGAAAACACGCTCTTGATCATGATCCCGATTATTTCCGCGGGGGTTGTGATGTTTTACCGTCACGATAAAGCCCGGGATTACGTTGAGAAGGAGGTCGAGTGGAATTCCTTATTGTTTTTTATGTTCCTCTTTGCCCAGGCCGGGGTGATCCGGGCGACAGGGATTGCCGACTTTTTCGCCGAGAAAATCGTGGCGACCTTCGGAAATTCTCCCCGCCTTTTATCCGGCATGGTGCTTTTTACGGCAGGGGCCTTTTCCAGCGTGCTTGATAACGTTGTCACAGTTGCCTCTTATATCCCGATTGTGAAAAGCCTGTCCGTTTTGCATATTAATCTCAAACCGCTGTGGTGGTCACTTTTGTTTGGGGCCTGCTATGGGGGGAACATCACGATGATCGGTTCGACAGCGAATATTGTTGCCTTGGGCTTGATGGAGAAAGACCAGAATATTAAAGTGAATTTTTACCAGTGGTTGAAGCTCGGGTTGCTTATCGGGCTGGTCAGCTTGTTTGCCGCTTTTCTGGTTGTCTTTTTCATGTTCGGTTACTTTGAGATTTAGAAAAGAACTCCGGCTCTGAACCTTCCTGGAGTGATCCGGAGCAACGGGGTTTGCTTATGTCTGCGCAGTCCTATCAATACATTTATGGGCCGGTCTATTCCTGGCGGCTGGGTGTTTCCCTGGGGGTTGACCCGTTATCCACGCAGGAAAAATGTTGCAATTTTAACTGCCGGTATTGCCAGCTTGGTCCGACATTATTTTTTTGTTCCCAACGGGACATTTTCTTGCCGGCGGATAAAGTCGTTGATGAAATCCGGTCTCTCCCGGATTCTTTGCATTTAGATGTGATTACTTTTTCCGGCCGGGGGGAGCCAACCCTGGCGAAGAATTTAGGCGAGATGATTCGGGCAGTTAAGGATATCCGGCCCGAGCCTGTTGCGGTGATCACCAACGCTGTCTTAATCGGTCGGCTGGATGTGCAGGAAGATTTGCTGGCCGCCGACTTTATCTTGGCCAAACTGGACGCCTTTGACCAGGCCTCGCTTGAGGAGATGAACGTTCCGGCGCCGGGGGTGACTTTTGACGCGATCCTGACCGGGATTAAGGCCTTCAGAAAAAGATATAAAAAAAAATTGGCTTTGCAGGTCATGTTCACCCGCGGTCATGAATCCTGGGCGGCAGGGATCGCCGATGCCGTCCGGGATGCCGGCGCGGATGAAATTGAGTTGAACACGCCGCTGCGGCCCAATCCCTGCCAGCCGCTTTCCGCGGAAGAGCTGGCCGCCATCAAACCGCTGTTCAGCGGTTGTTCTCCATCGGTCAAAACTGTTTACGAGCTTCAGCAGAAACCGGTCCCGCCGCTTAATAGAGAAGAAACAGTCAGGCGGCACGGTTTATATAACGCGGACCCTCACGGGCAACCAGAATAATTTTGCTTATATTTTTATCTTTTTCTCTTCCCGCGGTGGGGATTCCGTATATAATGACACTAAGAATAAAAATCATAAATAATAATCACTTATGACGTCTTCAGAACAGGAAAACCAGAAACCAGAACAGCCCGATATTTCCCCGGCTCCGGAGACCCCCCAGGAGTCGGGGGCGGAGACAGTTTCGGAAACAGCGCCCGTTGATGGCGAGGAGGCTGCTACGGAACAAAATGTTTCTGCGCCGGAGCCAGTATCAGCCCCACAAACCGAAAGTGGCGACGGGAAAGGGGCTGCCCATGATTCATCCCCGCCACAGACGCCGGACTGGGGAAATAATCCCAGGAAAATTTTGCAGGAGCTTGAGAAGGAATGTGACTCTGAAAAAGGGAAAAAAACGGCCCCTGTTTCGGATACCTCGTCCGTTCCCCCGGGCCCGGAAACTTCTCCTGTCCTTCCGGGTCATCCTTTATCGGATGATGCTACCGCTGACGACCTGATTACAGAGGCGATGCGGGAATTGGATGTTTTAATCAAACAGATTAGAGAGAATCCATAATCTTCAGTCGCCGGTCTTTCCGTTTAATGTCCTGTTTTTTATCTTGATAGAATTTTGCGGCTATTTGTATATAATAATGTTGATGGACTTGTGTTCAAGGCCGTTCAATAGAAGGAGGTGTTTTTATGCCTCAAAAAGCGCTTGTTCTTGTCGATGTCCAGAATGATTTTTGTCCGGGAGGGGCGTTGCCCGTTCCAGAGGGGGATCAAATTATTTTTTCCTGCAATCGGTATCTGGAGGAGTTTCAGAAGGCGGGGCATCTGATTATCCTTTCCCGGGATTGGCATCCCCGCCAGACCAGGCATTTCAAGACGCATGGCGGGGTATGGCCAGCGCATTGCGTGCGGGATACGCAGGGTGCCGGGTTCCCCCCGGGCCTTCTTGGGCCGTCCCAGGCCATCATCGTGTCAAAAGGAGAGGGGGACGAGGATGGTTATTCGGCTTTTCAGGGCGGGGATGCCCGGGGACTGCGTCTTGAAAGGATTTTGAAGGACCACCAGGTGGATGAAATTTATGTCGGCGGCCTGGCCACGGATTATTGTGTGAAAGCCACATGCCTTGACGGTGTTCGTTTGGGCTTCCGGGTTTTTCTGCTGAAAGACGCCGTCAGGGGGGGTAACATCAAGCCGGGCGATTCGGCCCAGGCCATCTCGGACATGGAGGCCGCGGGAGTAAAGATCCTGGAGCGGTTGATAGTGTCCGACCCGGGGACACATCCATGACCTCCGGGCGTGCTTTTATGACTGATTTTTATGAGTTCACCATGGCTGCGGGTTATTTTGAAAACCGGGTCAACCCCAAAGCCACCTTTGAACTCTATTGCCACACTCTTCCGGCCGCGCGGTCCTATTTGCTGGTTTGCGGGCTCCAGGATATTGTTCGTTATCTTCTCCATTTTAAGTTCTCGGCGGCGGAGATCAAATTTTTGCAGGCCCAGCCGGCTTTCAAGAATGTCTCCCGGGATTTTTTTGATTACCTTCGGGGGTTTAAGTTTTCGGGGGATGTCTGGGCCATGCCGGAAGGCGAGGCGTGTTTCGCCAACGAGCCTGTCCTGCAGGTTGAAGCCCCGATTATCGAAGCGCAGCTTGTGGAGACCTATCTGTTATCCATGATTAATATTCAGACTCTGGTGGCCAGCAAGGCGGCCCGTATCGTTCAGGCCGCGCAGTGTGACGGCACGCGCCGTCCCGTCATCGATTTCGGTTCCCGCCGGGCGCACGGCCCCGAGGCCGGCGTGTTGGCCGCCCGGGGGGCGTATGTCGGAGGGTGTTTCGGAACGTCCAACGTGCAGGCCGGGCGTTTATATAAAATCCCGGTTCTCGGAACCATGGCCCATTCCTGGGTGCAGGCTTTTGCGAATGAAGAAGCGGCGTTTAAGAATTATCAGGATGTTTTCCCTGAAAATGCCATTTTGCTGGTGGACACGTATGACACCCTTCAGGGTGTCCGCCGGGCGGCGGCGCTTAAAAAGGCTTTTAATGGGGTCCGGCTTGATAGCGGGGATTTGCTTTCTTTGAGTATGCAGGCCAGACGTATTCTGGACCGGGCTGGCTGTTCGGAGGCGAAAATTATCGCCAGCGGGAATCTGGATGAATATAAAATTCAAACGCTGGTTAAAAGTAAAGCGCCGATTGATATTTTCGGGGTGGGGACAGAAATGGTGGTTTCGGGGGACGCTCCGTCATTGGATTTAACGTATAAGCTGGTTCAACTGGAAACAAGGCCGGGCAGTGTTTCTTACACGGCAAAACTCAGTTATGGCAAACATACGATTCCCGGCCGGAAACAGGTTTATCGCGTTTTTGACTCCAGGCATCAGTTTGAAAGAGATATTATAACTTTAGCCAAGGAAGTCGCCCCCGTCCGCGCTCGTCCTTTGCTTGCGCCGGTTATTCGCCAGGGCCGGTTGCTGAAGGCATTGCCGTCCCTTGCCGAGGCCCGCGCCCGGGCCGAGGAGAATCTCCGCTGTCTTCCGTCCCATTTCCTGCGTCTGAAACGATCTTCTCCCTATCTGGTTGAATACAGCCAGGAGATTATGGCTTTATCCCGGGCTGTGCATCAGAGGGGGAGAAAACGCTCGGGGCGTTGATGGGGACGGGGTCTTGGGACGGGAGACGGGGCTGCCAGTAAATGCTTGACAGCCTGTCTGTTTTAGAATATATTACACAGAAGCTTTCGGGATAACCGTACGGTGAAAGTACGGCGGGGTGAGAGTCCAAGCTGGCAGTGATCCGGGCTGACCGGTAAGCCTGCGAGCCCCCTTATCAGGGGCAGAGCAAGTGCGCTTGTTTTTAGCAACTCTTGAGCCAATAGTTCCATGCCCGGCATGGACACATTTGCAGGGAAAATAAATGTGAAAGCCTAGAAGAGAGAGAGCTTTGATAATGAAGGTGTCTGACGTCTGAACTGCTTGTATGATGTCAGCGTTGCGTTATCATGAAGTCCTTATCCCGAGCCCAGGCTCGGTTTTTTTTTGTCCCGGGTCCAATGGATTTTGGCAAAGGTTATGATGAGAGAGGGCAGGAACATGTTTAATTCAATTGAGGAAATTATTGAGGAACTTCGCGCCGGGAACATGGTTATCGTCATGGACGATGAAAACCGGGAAAATGAGGGGGACCTTGTGTGCGCCGCGCAATTTGTGTCTCCCGAAAAAATAAATTTTATGGCTAAATATGCCCGCGGGCTCATTTGCGTCCCGATGGAGGAAACCCGGCTGGATGAATTAGGGCTTCATCCGATGAAAGATAATGTTTTTTCTCATTATCAGCATCAATATAGCCACCTGGGCTGGACAATGTCTGTTGACGCGGCGCAAGGGGTGACAACCGGGATCTCAGCCTTTGACCGCGCGCACACGATTAAAGTTCTCATTGATTCTCAATCCACCCCGGCTGACCTGGAAACGCCGGGGCACTTGTTTCCATTAAGGGCCCGGAAGGGCGGTGTTCTGGTCCGGGCGGGGCATACGGAAGCTGCGGTCGATTTGATGCGGATATCCGGGCTGTTCCCGGCGGGTGTTATTTGTGAGATTATGAATGAGGACGGGACTATGGCGCGGATGAAGGAATTGGGCGAGTTCGCCCAAAAGTATAACCTTAAAATGTGTTCTATCGCCAGCCTGATTGAGTACCGCCGCCGCTCTGAACGGCTGATTTCCCGGGGGGTCGAAGCCGTGCTCCCGACCAAGTACGGGACGTTTCGGTTATGCGGTTATGAGTCCCGGCTAGATAAGCAGGCGCATCTCGCCCTAATCATGGGGGAGATTGACGCCTCGCAGCCGCAACTGGTCCGGGTTCAGTCCGAATGCTTGACCGGGGATGTGTTTGGTTCCCTGCGCTGTGACTGCAATGAACAACTGCATAGTGCGATGAGAATGATCCGGGACAATGGCTCCGGGATTTTGCTTTATATGCGTCAGGAAGGCCGGGGTATAGGCCTGATTAACAAAATCAAGGCGTATCATCTTCAGGACGAAGGGATGGACACCGTGGAAGCGAACGAAGCTTTGGGTTTTGCTGCGGATTTAAGAGATTACGGGATCGGCGCCCAGATTCTTGTGGATTTGGGGGTTAAGCAGATTCGTCTTTTAACGAATAACCCCCGGAAAATTGTCGGGTTTGAAGGGTATGGTTTGAAAGTGGTGGAACGGGTCCCCCTGCAAGTGCCTCTCACGCCGGACAACACGAATTATTTGAAGACAAAGAAGGAAAAGCTAGGACATCTTTTATGAAAAGAGCCGGGCCCAGACGCGCTGGCGTGTTTCAGGAGGCATTTTAAAAAGTCATGGCAGCAAAGAAAAATTATGTTATTATTGTTTCACGTTTTAATGAGATGATTACCCACCGCTTGCTTGAGGGATGTGAGGGACAGCTCCTGAAACGAGGGATTCGTAAAAATGCTGTACGCGTTGTGTGGGTGCCGGGCGCTTTTGAAATCCCCGTGGCCGCGCTGAAAGCGGCCAGAAAACAAACAACGGCGGCCGTAATCTGTCTCGGAGCGGTTGTCCGGGGCGAAACGTATCATTTTGAGTTGGTGGCCCAGAACGCGGCGAAAGGGATTCTGGACGTTTCCCTTTTAACCGGCAAGCCAGTCATTTTCGGGGTTTTAACGACGGAAACGCTGGATCAGGCTTATAAACGCTCGGATGTCAAAGGAGACCACAAAGGCCGGGACGCGGCCGATGTGGCCGTGGACATGGTTCAAACCTTGGTGAATATTTAATGGACGACGAGTCAATAAATAAAAGTAGTATGCGCAAACGGTCTTTGGCCAGGGAATACGCGCTGATTATCCTTTATCAGAAAGACGTAACCGCCCAGGATGTTGATCATAAAGTCCGCCAGTTCTGGGAAGAAACCGAAGATACCCACACAGAGGTCAAGGAATTCGCGAACCGGCTGGTTTACGGCGTTAACCGGGAACTGGAAGAGATTGATAAAAAGATCGCTTATTACGCGACGAATTGGCAGTTGAAGCGGATGGCCACTATTGACCGGAATATATTAAGACTCGGGGTCTTCGAATTTTTTTATGCCCCGGATATCCCTCCCAAAGTCACGATTAATGAAGCCGTGGAGCTGGCCAAGAAATTCGGGGACTTGGAATCCAGCAAATTTGTTAACGGCATTCTGGACAAAATTCATAAAACCGAAGTGGTTCTTCTTAAAGAGCAGAAGTGACCGGGTCCGCAGATCTCCATATTCACACGTACTATTCCGATAGCACATATACCCCGGAAGAAGTGTTGCAGCATGCTGTTGCCGCCGGATTGGACTGTATCGCGATCACGGACCATGATACGGTGGAAGGGGTCCAACCCGTCAAGGATCTCGCTGTCCCTTATGATGTCGAAGTCGTTTCCGGCGTCGAGTTATCCAGCGAGGAAGAAGGTCGCGATATTCATGTCCTAGGATATTTCATTGACCAGGAGAACAGCGCTTTGCTTTCGGCGTTACGGCATTTCCAGGATATCCGGGTTGAACGCATTCACCTCATGCTGGAGAAGCTGGGCCAGATGGGAATCCATAATATTACGTTTGAAGAAGTTGATGCCCAAACCAAAGCGGATGTCGTCGGCCGTCTGCATCTCGCTCAACTGCTGATCCGGAAAGGCTGGGCCGCGGACCATCGGGAGGCGTTTGCGAAATATCTCGGGGAAGGCGCGCCGGCGTATGTGAAGAAAAGCCGTCTGAACGTGCGGGAAGCGATGGGGCTGATTCATCAGGCCGGAGGTTTGGCGGTGCTCGCTCACCCGATGGTGACAAACGTCGACCATTTAATCCCCCGTTTTGCCAGAGAGGGCTTGGATGGGCTGGAGGTCTATTATCCTCACACGTATGAGACGATTACGCAATATTACGAGCGGAAAGCGGATAAATACGGGTTGTTACGGACCGGAGGTTCAGACGCGCACGGCCAGCATAAAAATCATACTTATATAGGGAAGCTGAAAATACCTTATACCTTAGTGGATCAGATGAAAGAACGTTTGGAGAGCTGATGCAAGACCGCGTGGCGAGGGAGGAGTATTATATGCAGTTGGCCTATGAACTGGCTTTAAAAGGCCGAGGGAAAACATCCCCTAATCCTATGGTAGGCGCGGTGATTGTGAAACATAACCGCGTCATCGGCCGGGGCTGGCATCGCCGTTGCGGAGGCCCACATGCGGAAATTCTGGCGATGCGTCAGGCCGGCCCTCGCGCCGTCAAGGATGCGGCGCTTTATGTCACCCTGGAACCGTGTTTCGTCCATGGCCGCACCCCGCCCTGCGTGGACGCGGTGATCGCCTCCGGCATTAAAACGGTCGTGATCGGGGTGAAGGATCCCAATCCTGCGACGCACGGCAAGTCCATCAGGAAATTGCGCCGGGCCGGGATTGCGGTGCGGGTGGGTGTCCTCTCCGGCTGCCTGACGGAAATGAACACAGCCTTTGAGAAATATATCCTGACCGGAATGCCGTGGGTTGTGGCTAAGACAGCCCAGACTCTTGACGGTAAGATTGCGTCTTCCACCGGCCATTCGCAGTGGATCACTTCCCCGCAGGCCCGCCGGTTCGCCCGGACACTCCGCAACGAATTTGACGCCATTATGGTAGGTGTGGAAACGGTTCTGAAAGATGATCCGGCTTTGAACCCGGATTCTCCCCGGCGGCCGTTAAAAAAAATTGTGGTTGACAGCCGTTTGCGCACACCGTTGCACGCCCGGCTTTTCCAGGGGAGCGATCCGGGGGATTGCTGGCTGGCCACCTCGGCTCTGGCTGATCCGGCCCGCGTTGAACGGTACCGTCGCCGGGGGCATGAAGTTATGATTTGCCCGGGCCGGCAGGGCCAGGTTGATTTACCTTGGTTATTCCGTTCCCTCCCTCAAAAGGGTGTGACCAGTGTCCTGATTGAAGGGGGGGCTCGTCTGATCGGCTCCGCGTTAAAAGACAAACTGGTGGACCGGATGCATGTTTATATCGCTCCCGCGATTTTGGGGGACGCCGGCGGTTTGAGTTCGGTCGTCGGGTTTCAACGGCTCAAGATCAATGAATGCACCCGGCTGTCCTGGTTGCATTCCCGCTTGATCGGTCAGGATATGTTTATTCAGGCCCAAGTGAATTATTAGGGAAGGAGTCTTTTATGTTTTCAGGAATTGTGGAAGAATATGGCGTGATCCAGAGTGTGCAGAAGAAGGAAAACCTTTTTGTTTTGGCTGTCCAGGGGAACAGAGTCCTGGGCGGCACGAAGGTCGGGGACAGCATTTGCGTGAACGGGGTATGCTTGACAGTCACGGGGAAAACACAAAAGCTGTTGATGTTTGACCTGATGAAGGAGACACTGGTGGCCACCAGTCTGAAGAATGCCGGGCCGGGCGGGAAGGTGAACCTGGAACGGTCGCTTAAAATGAGCAGCCGGATTGGAGGGCACTTCGTGACCGGACATGTTGACGGAACCGGCGAGATCCGTAAAATCGTGACCCTGCCGAATTATGTGGAATTCCGTATCAGCGCCCCGCGGGACCTTATGAAATATATCGCCCCGAAGGGCTCGGTCGCCGTTGACGGCGTCAGCCTGACTATCGGCCGCGTGACCCGGGATTATTTCAGTGTTTATCTTATCCCGCACACCCTGGAGGTGACCACGTTTGGCCAGACCCGGGAAGGGGATCAGGTCAATTTAGAGACGGACATCCTGGCGAAATATTTGTTGCACAGTAATAGTTACTTGAATTTGAAATAATACGGATTTCCTTTATAATAATATTATGAAAAAAATCGTAATTACCGGACTTGGTGTCCTCGCCTCGAACGGCCAGGGCAAAGACAATTTCTGGAGAGCCCTGCAGGAGGGGGTCGCCGGATATGGCCCGCTCACGGTGTTTGACCCTGAACCCTTCCGGGTGAAACAGGCGGCGGAGATTAAGGATTTTGACGCCAAGGTTTACTTGGGGCCGAAGGGGCTCCGGACCCTGGACCGCAGCAGCCGCTTGGCGGTTTCCGCGACGAAATGCGCAATTGAAGACAGCGGTTTTCAAATTGATGACGCCAACAGCGATGACGTGGGGGTGGCCCTCGGAACGACGTTCGGGAGCCTGCAGAGCATCGTGGATTTCGACACGGTGATTCTTAAAGAAGGGCCGCGTTATACCAACCCGGGCCTGTTTCCTAATACCGTGATTAATGCTCCCGGAAGCCAGATTTCTATCTGGCATAATATCCAGGGGTTTAACACCACGATTGCGACAGGCTTCACCGCGAGCCTGGACGCCATGAAATATGCTTATGATTTCCTGCAACTGGGCCGGGTTAAGGTTGTGTATACCGGGGGACTGGAGGAACTCTGCTGGCCCACGTTTATGGGC
This sequence comes from uncultured Planctomycetales bacterium, assembly GCA_964489065.1. GTDB lineage: Bacteria > Omnitrophota > Gorgyraeia > Zapsychrales > JANLHA01 > JAGOJP01. The sequence goes on from CAZAXH010000002.1 coordinate 289,609, forward strand.
TTCCATTCTTTGCAATTTCTGTCTGGATCCCGGGAAGGTCAGCCGTTTGTGAATTGTCCGTTTGATCTCCGTCGAAACGGGATTACTCTTGGGGAAGGGGCTTGCGTGGTGGCGATGGAAGATTACGACCACGCCGTTAAACGGGGTGCCCGCATCATGGCGGAGGTGTTGTCGTTTGGTCATTATTTTGATCCGTACCGGATTAATAAATACAATCCGCGGGGGACGGGCATGGGGAAGGCGATGCGGGCGGCCCTGGACGAAGCCGGCCTGGAGGCTGGGGATATTGATTATATTTGCGCCAACGCCAATTCCACTTTGGCGGCGGATAAAATCGAAAGCCAGGCGATTCAGGATGTTTTCGGCGCCCGGGCCAAGACGATTCCGGTCAGCGCGGTCAAGTCTATGGTGGGGGAATGTTATAGCGCTTCGGGGGCCTTAGCTGTGGCCGCCGGCCTGGGCGCTCTGGAAAAGGACTTTATCCCGCCGACGATTAATTATGCGAACCCTGATCCTGACTGCCTGCTGGATGTCGTTCCCAATACAGCCCGGTCAGCCCGGTTGAACAGGATTTTAATCAATAATTTCAGCCCTACGGGAAATCAGGCCTGCCTGGTGATAGCCCGGGCAGGGAGTGCCGTATGACACAGGCTTTCAAAGGAAAAGTGGCGGTTGTGACCGGCGGCTCCCGGGGGATTGGCCGGGCGATTGCCCTGATGTTCGCCGGGGAAGGTGCGGATGTCGCGTTCAGTTATTACACCCGGACCGAGGCGGCTGAATCTTTGGAGAAAGAGATCCTCGCGCGTGGCGTCCGGTGTGATAAGGCCTGCGTCGACGTGAAGGATTTCGCCGGTGTCAAAGAATGGATTGCCGGGGTTAAGGAGCGTCTGGGCGGCGTAGATATTCTGGTGAACAACGCCGGGATCGTCCAGGATAAAGCGCTTATGCTCATGTCGCCGGAAGACTGGCAGGCGGTTATTGATACGAACTTAACCGGGATGTTTAACGTGACCCGGGCCTGCATCGTGACGTTTTTAAAACAGAAAAGCGGACAGATCATTCAGGTTTCTTCCGTCAGCGGGGTTGTGGGGCTTCCCCGGCAGACCAATTATTCCGCCTCCAAGGGCGGAGTGAACGCTTTTACAAAATCTTTGGCCAAGGAAGTCGCCGCTTACGGGATCCGGGTCAACGCGGTGGCTCCCGGGTATATTGAGACCGATATCCTGTCCGGCCTTTCTGAGGAGCAAAGGGAGACGTTCCTGAAAAATATTCCGCTGGGCCGGCTCGGCCGACCGGAAGAAGTGGCGGCTTGCGTGAAGTTTCTCGTGAGCAAAGCCGCGCAGTATATTACGGGCCAGGTGATTCAGATGGATGGGGGCTTGGCGATCCGGTAAGTTTGAGTTATAATAAATTTTTTTCTTGTCAATAAAACCAATGAGGAATGGAGTCTGTCATGGAATTAAGTGTTTGTGATATTCAGAAAATTATCCCGCATCGTTTCCCGTTTCTTTTGATTGACAGGGTGCTGGACATCCGCCCTAACGAGAAATTAGTGGCTTTAAAAAACGTGTCGATTAACGAGCAGTTTTTTGTCGGTCATTTCCCGGAAGAGAAGGTTATGCCTGGGGTTCTGATGATTGAAGCTATGGCGCAGGCGGGCTGCATTTACTTTTATTACAGCAAGAATATGCAGGGCAAGAAGCTCACCTATTATCTGGCCAAGGTCACGGCCAAGTTCCATAAACCGGTTGTGCCGGGCGATCAATTGATCATGGAAGTTACGACCATCAAGATGCTGCCGAAAGCCGGGTTTTTGAGAACTAAAGCCATGGTGGGAGAGTCTGTGGTGGCGGAAGCGGAAATCGGGTTTGGCATTAAAGAATCTTAACGAAAAAATTGGGCTGTTTTTTTTCAGACTCAAAAAGGCAATCCGGAGGGATTGTCCTTTTTTATGATTGAGAACGCATGACAAGACGACCGCTTCAGGAAAATATGGGGCAGCACAATCCTTCCGTTATCGTGGTCGGCGGGGGCCCGGCCGGGATTATGGCCGCCATCAGGGCCGCTCAATTGGGCGCGAGCGTTGTGTTGCTGGAAAAAAATACGGGCCTTGGACGGAAACTGTTATTGACCGGGAAAGGCCGGTGTAACCTTACGAATGCCGCGGACCTGGATGTTTTTTTGCTCAGTTATGGCGCTCATGGGGCTTTTTTGCGGGATGTCTTTAAAAAGTTTTTTAATGCCGAATTGATGCGGTTTTTTGAGGCGCGGGGCGTTGCTGTAAAAGTAGAGAGGCAGAAACGGGTTTTTCCCGTTTCCGACCGGGCTGGAAGCATCCTGGAAGCCTTAAAAAAGGAATTAAAGGCCTGCCATGTCAAGGTGCTGTCCCGGACAGAAGTCAGGGATGTCCTCGTGGAGCAGTCGGCCGCCGCAGGGGTGATTTTAACAACGGGGCAACAACTGAAGGGCGGGCGTGTGATTCTGGCCACCGGAGGGAAATCCTATCCTTTGACCGGATCAACGGGAGAAGGGACCCGGATGGCGGCCCGGTGCGGGCACCGGATCACCCCTTTACGCCCGGCGCTGGTTGGGCTGGAAACGCGGCAGACTTTCCCGGGAGACCTGCGGGGCCTGACCCTTAAAAATGTTCGCCTCTGCTTTTCAAACGGCAAGAATCATATCGTTTCAGAAATCGGTGAGTTGCTGTTCACCGATTTCGGGATATCAGGGCCGCTTGTGCTGACCCATAGCGGCCGGGTCGTAGACTGGGTGAATGCGTCCTCTCCGGTGACCGTGTCTTTGGACCTGAAACCTTCGTTGACAGAAGCCACGCTAAGTCACCGTTTCTTGAATAATGTGCGGGAGTCCCGTCACCAGAAGCTGAAAAACGCCTTGAAAGATTATTTACCGGCCCGGTTTGTGGATGTCTTTCTCCGGCAGGCGGGGGTATCTCCGGATAAAGCGCTTTACCAGGTCAGCCCGGTGGAACAGAAGGCTCTACTCCGGCTTTTTAAGGACTTTAAAATGGATATCAAGGGCTTCCGAAGTTTTATGGAAGCGATGGTGACTCAGGGCGGGGTGGACCTCCGGGATATCAATCCTCGGACCATGGAGTCCCGGCTGATTCGGGGGTTGTTTTTTGCCGGGGAGCTGATCGATATTGACGGGACCACCGGAGGTTTTAACCTGCAGGCGGCTTTTTCCACCGGTTATATGGCGGGGGAAAAAGCCGCTGTATAGCCATTATTTTCGCTTTGAATCCTGCCTTTGTTGCCCGGTTAGGACTGGGCCCCCCGGGGGGAAGATGTTTTCTCTCTTGTCGTCCCGTCCTGGGTTTTTAGGGCGCCTTCCTTATAAAAGCACAAATCCCCTTACGTCTGCGGTGTTTCTATGCTACACTTTGACTAGAGTAAACTGGTTTTTAAGGGGGGACTGGAGATGCGTTTCCTTATTGTATCCATTCTTTTTCTTGGCGTGCCGGTGTGCGCCTTTGCCCAGGAGGTCGTCAGGAAGACGAAGGTCATCCGGGGGGAGGAATGCCTGATCGACGTGTTTTATAAAGACGGGCAGGAAGTCGGTCTGCAGCGGAGGACCGCGGACGGGGAAAAAGAGGTCGAAGGGAATATCCCCGAGGGGAAAGTGAAATTCATTGACCAGACCACAGGTACATATGGAGAAGAGTATTATAAACGGGGGCAAAAACACGGTGTAAGCCGGACATATTTCCCGACCGGGGAATTGATGAAGGAAGTCTATTACATTAAGGGGATATTAATAACGGAAAAGGAATTCTTTAAAAACGGCCAGGTGCGTTTTGAGGCGGATTATTCACGGATGTGTGATAGTTGTAAGGGCGGGCATGAAAAAGGGGCCGGAAAAATTTTTTACTCTGACGGGAAATTAAAATATGAATGGAACTTTAACGTTGAGCAGGATAAAGGGTATCAGCGCGCGTACACGCGAGAGGGGGAATTGCGTTTTGAAGCGTATTATGACCGGGAGGGCCGGCGCCTTGATGAATAGACACGCTTATCGAATTGTCGGGAAAAGAATGAAACCGGTCGGGCGGTTCCCGATTGATAACAGAGGGATTTCCTTGACAGAAATCCTGATCTGCGCCGGGATCCTGGTGGTTGTTTTGACGGGGCTGTTCCGGCTTTTTATTTATTCCACGGAGCTCAATGACATGTCACGTAATATAACGGTCGCGATGTCAGAGGTTCAGGGGAAAGTGGAGGAAATCCGTAATTATAATTTTAATTTGCTAACCACGGATTATGTTTCAGGCGGAACGCCGGGAGATAAGTTTGCTTTGTCTCAAGTGACGGGGATGGGCGTGATTGCAATAGACGCGAGTAATTCTAAGCTTTTAGGAATTAGAATCGTGGCCTGCTGGCGTAACCAGAACGGCCGGGTGATCGGGGAAGATCAGAATTTAAACGGCACTCTGGATACGGGAGAGGATTTAAACGGGAACGGAGCCATTGATTCTCCGGCCGTTATTGAAACGTATGTCCCCAGGCTTTAGGGGGCAGGGCGTTCCTAGGGAGGGAAAGGATGTTCTGGATGACGAAAGACAGTGTTAAAAAAATGTCCCGGTTCTCTTTGACCCGCGTTTCCGGCTTGACCCTGGTGGAGATTTTGGTGACGGTGGTCGTGTATTCGGTCGTGATGACCGCGGCGTATTCGGTTTTAACCTCTGGTATCATGACGTGGCAGGTGAATAATGTTAAAGTGGAGCTGCAGCAGGATTTGCGCAAGGCGATGGATTGGATGATGCTGGATTTGAGGCAGGCTGGAGCGGTTTCGATTGACGACGTTCCTGTTTCCAACAGCTGGTCGACGGTCATCACGTTTAGTGTGGCCAACGGCGTGTCCGGGGGGGGGACCACTTGGACGAGTGATAAAATTAAATATTACCTTTCAGGCGCGTTGTTAAAACGGCAGTACGGGGCGTCCGTCCGTGATATCGCACAGGACATTAGTGTGCTTCAGGTCAGACGGCCGGTTTTGGCCCCGAATACGGTGGAGGTGAATTTGCAGGCGCAAAGGCAGACGACCCAGGGACATACTGTACAGTTGAACCAGTCGTTTGTGGTTAAGTTGAGGAATTAAAGGGGGCTGGAAAGGAAGCGGATCATGAAAGTCAATAATGAGCGAGGCAGTTTATTGGTGATGACGTTGCTTCTGGTGGTGGTGCTTTTGACGTTGGGCTCGGCCTTTGTAGCCATGAGCATGACGGAGAACCGGATTGCCGAACGGGAACGTCGGAGCGTGGTCGCCTTTCACATCGCGGAAGCGGGAATCGCGCGGGCCGTCTATGATTTGCGGGAGGATTTTTGGAACGATTCCTCCAGCCCGAGCTGGGCGGACGGAGATATAAACGGCAACGCCGTCAATCTCCCGGACACAACGAATTTTTATCCGATGCCGTATGCCAGCACATCGCTGAATGGCGGCTCTTATTTGGTTCAGGTGAAAAAGGAAACGGCAGACGGCCGGGCTGTTTCGATGCGGGCCACAGGGACTTTGGGCGATGCGTCGGAAACCATTCAGGTCTATGCCAGGATGACATCGGTGTCCCCGTGGGATAATGCGATTTTTGCCGGGACCGGAGCTGACCCGGGGACCGGGGCGACCACGATCGCCGGATGCGTTAACATCAGCGGTTCGGTGCATATTTTGGGTACGGGGTTGGCCAGTACGGATTACGCCGTGGAGCTGGGAGGGACCGCCGAGTTGATCGGAAATAATTATTCCTCTTTGTCATCAGACCTCCGGCGGCGGTTGCCCGCGCTCCCCACCACGGTTTTTAACGGGGAAACGGTGGAAACCCTGAGCGCGGTCCTCCGGGTGAAGCACGGCCTTGTGGTTTTGGACGGCAGTTCTTCGGTCGGCGTTTCAGATGTCCCGGGCAACTCCGTGAAAGAAACCGCGGACGCGGTTTACAGCACGGACGGGTTTGCCGGGAATTCCGGCATCGCCAATGTTTATTCTGACAACGGCTGGTCCAACGCCTATGATATGGGAGACGATATTTCGTTCCCCAGCCTTTCCGACCCGTATGGCGGGTACGCCAGTTATCAGCAGTATCTCCGGGATAATGCCTATGTGATTTCTGCCCCGGCTGATCTGGCCCTTTTGGCCAACATTACCTCTGCGTCAAGTTTTACGTTAACGGACGCGGGTGGGAAAGGCAGCATCAGTATGGACGGCAGTGGCCATTTAACCGTGGACGGGATCATTTATGTTGAAGGCGGGAACATGAGTTTTGGCGGAGGGAGTGACATCATTTATACGGGGAAAGCCTCTATTTTGGTCACCGGCAATATTAACGTGGAGACGAATTTAGTGACCCCGGCCGTCCCTGTCGGCGGGGAACACAATTTTCCGTATGTGCCGTCTACCGGGGATGAAAATATTATTGGGTTCATGACCCCGAATAACATTGCGCTTGGAACATCCTCTCAACTGGATGTTATGGGCCTTTTTTACGGGGAAACTAAAATCTCCATCAATAAACAGACGGATTTGATGGGGTCGATTGTGACCAACTTTTTTGACCTGACTGGCCAGGTCCCGAACATTTATCAGGTTCCGGAGGCGAAAAATTATCTTCCTCCGGGCATGATCGGATCCACCGGAGGCTGGAATATGGCCCTGTTGTCCTGGCGGCGGATATAATGGCCTTCTTCTTGGCCGGATGGATAAGTTCCTGAATCCCTTCTTTTCACCAGTTCAGAGGGCTACTGTTGACGTCTTTGATGGTTAATGGTAAAATGTTATTCTTCTTTTTTAGATTTTCCTTTCGTGTTGATCTCGGGAAGTAGCGCAGCTGGCTAGCGCGCAACGTTCGGGACGTTGAGGTCGTGGGTTCAAATCCCACCTTCCCGACCATATATATCGAATAGAGTTATAAGCCAGGGCCCCGGAACTTCGGCCCCCAGCAAAGCCTTTGGGGTAAAAAACGCTGGCCGGACGTTCTGGGGCTTTTTTTATGGAGCGTTTTATCCGGCCTAATTTATATGACACAAAAACAGCAACGAAAATATTCTGAAGGGCTGGTTCAGGCGCATATTTTTTATTCCGGGATTGTCCAGGGCGTGGGGTTCCGGTATATGGTCCGGGGTTACGCGTCCCGTCTTGGGCTGGTGGGCTGGGTCAGGAACCTCAATGACGGACGGGTTGAAATTTTAGTGGAGGGGGAGCAGGCCACTATTGAAAACCTCATGACAGATGTCGAGGAGTATTTTTCAGGATCGATCCGGAATCGTGACTTGTCCTATGGGGCCCCTTCCGGGGATTTTATAAATTTCAGGATTACGTAAGCCTTTTGTTAATCTGGTGTTTATATGCGTTATGGCCTTATTTCCGATGTGCACGGGAACTGGGAAGCGCTGCAGGCCGTATTGAGGGCGCTTGAGAAAGAATCTGTTGATCAAATTTTATGTGCCGGGGATATCGTCGGCTACGGGGCCAATCCCCAAGAGTGCCTTGTGTCCATCCGGAATCAATTGATTCCTTGTGTGGCCGGAAACCATGACTGGGGCGTTTGCGGCCTGTTGGATTTGGTCCGGTTTAACCCTTGGGCGCAGACCGCCATTCTTTGGACTCGCCAGCAGTTGAAACAGCCCGAGCTTGATTTTTTGAAGGCGCTGCCGCTTTCGTTTCAAAATGATATGATGGCCGTCACACACGGTACCTTTGATGAGCCATTCAGATTCAAATATCTCTCGGACAGCACAGAAGCCCGCCACGCGTTCCCTTATTTAGGAAGAAACATAGGTGTGGTGGGGCATACCCATATTCCGGGGTTTTATGTCCAGAGCGGGGGAGATATCCGAATGAGCCGAGGTTCTTTTCTTCAGATAGGTCCGGAAGAGAAAATTATTATAAACGTGGGGAGCGTCGGGCAGCCCCGGGACAGGGACGGCCGGGCGGCCTACGGGATTTATGATTCTGATGAACAGTATCTAGAAATTAAGAGGGAGCCGTATGATGTTGAAAGCGCCCAGCGTCGTATGCGGGAATGCGGTTTGCCGGCTTTTTTATCCGAACGGATCGCGGGGGGAATGTGATGGAGGAGAAGGGGAAAACACGGGATCAAATTAAGGCTCAGATGCGGCAATTATCCCAGGAGATTGAGGACCATAATAGGCGTTACTACGAGTTGTCCGATCCCTTGATTCCGGATAAGGAATATGATGACCTTATGCGGCGGCTTGTGTTTCTGGAAGCGGCTTACCCGGATTTGCGGCAGCCTGATTCTCCGACCCTGCGGGTGGGGGTCAAGGTCCCGTCGGGGATTAAAACCGTTGACCACCGGCCGAAGATGCTGTCTTTGGAAAACACCTATTGTGAGGGGGAACTGGATGAATGGCATGCCCGCCTCAACAAGGCGTTGCCGGGGCAGAAGCTGTCATGGGTCGTTGAACTGAAAGTCGACGGAGTCAGCGCGTCTTTGACGTATCAGAAAGGGACGCTGGCCTTGGGTGCTACGCGGGGAGACGGGCTGCATGGCGAAGATGTTACTCATAATATCAGGACGATGCGATCTGTCCCTTTGCGTCTGAAGCCGGATGAGCGGGGTCTTCTGCCTGAGATTATCGAGATCCGGGGCGAAGTTTATATGAACAAAAAGGATTTTGCCGCGCTTAATAACCAGCGGAAAGCCGACGGCGGCCTGATTTTTGCCAACCCCCGGAACGCGGCGAGCGGTTCTTTAAAACTGTTGGACGCGGGGCTGGCGGCGAAACGCCGTCTGCATTTTTTGGCTCACTCTTTCGGAAGCATGGAAGGCGGAGAGCCGCCCCAGACTCAATGGGATTTTCTTATGAAGGCGCAGGAAATGGGCTTTTGTGTTGACAGTCATAAACGTCTTTGCCGGACTTTTCAGGAGGTAAAGGATTTTTGCCGGGAGTATCAAGCGCGGCGGGAGTCCATTCCCTACGAGGTGGACGGGGTGGTCATTAAGGTGAATGAGATAAGCCAGCAACTGCAGTTGGGAACGACGGCGAAGAACCCACGATGGGCGGTCGCTTATAAATTCCCGGCGTCGCAGGCCGCAACGGTCGTGAAGGATATTGTCGTGCAGGTGGGCCGGACCGGCGTCCTGACTCCGGTGGCCGAACTGGATTCCGTTTCCTGCGCCGGAGTGACAATAACCAGGGCGACTTTGCATAATTTTGAGGAAGTCGCCCGTCTGGGTATTCATGTCGGCGCTCGTGTCCTTGTGGAACGGGCGGGGGACGTGATCCCGAAAGTCGTAAAAGTCCTTTCTCCTGCGGTCTTGGATTCTCCGGTTTTCCCTGCCCCGGAAGCCTGTCCGGTCTGCGGCGGGGCGGTTGCAAAAGACCGGGACGACCAGGTTGCGATTCGTTGCATTAACCCATCCTGCCCCAAGCAGCTCGAGCGCCGGCTGATTCATTTTTCGTCCCGGGGTGCTATGGATATTCGTGGGCTGGGGGAAGCGGTTGTCGCACAGTTGATCAAGCAGAATTTGGTCCGGGATATCGCCGATATTTATTTTTTAACTAAAAAAGAACTTTTGGGCCTGGAGTCTTTTAAAGACAAAAAGGCGGATAACCTGCTGGCGGCGATTCAGGCAAGTCGGCAGCAGCCTTTGTCCCGGCTTGTGTATGGTTTGGGAATTCATAACATCGGGGAGAAAGCCGCGTTTGTCCTGGCGCAAAAGGCTTGTCAGATGGACGCGCTGTTCACGCTGTCTTCAGAGGAACTCGCGGAGATTGAAGAATTCGGCGAGGTTATGTCCCGGTCCGTGTACGAATTTTTCCGTCAGCCGGCTGCGCGCGCGTTGATTAAGAAATTAAAAAAGGCAGAGGTTAATATGCAAGAGCCGGTTAAAATAGCCCCTGGCTCCGGACCTTTGGCTGGTAAAATATTTGTGTTTACCGGGGAATTGCCCGGACTTTCGAGATGGGAGGCGGCGGAACTGGTGAAAAGAAATGGGGGAGAGGTCGCCGCGGCCGTCAGCAAACGGACGGATTTTGTGGTTGCGGGAGAGGCCGCTGGTTCTAAACTTCGAAAGGCCGGGGAGCTGAATGTCGCTGTTTTGACCTTTCAACAATTTAAGGAGATGATGCATGTTTAGATTCCCATTCCGCCCGGTGGTCCCGGTTACGGCAGGGTTGATTTGGGCCCTGGTGACTGTTCAGTTTTTTTGTGCGGGCTGTGAACCCGTACGCAGGAAGTTCATTCGTAAAAAGCGCACGGCCAACATAGAAACGGCGGTTCAGCCGGTTTTCGAACCGGAAGATTATCCTTCAGACATGGTGCCGCCGGCTGATCAGTATCATGACCATTACAACCGGGTTTTAGCCTGGAATCAGGAAGTGCTCACTGGCATGGAGGAGAAAGCCAGTGACAAGCGTATCGCTTATTCCCTGAATGCGTGTTTGAAAGAATTAGAGGGGATGGACGGGCTGCTGCCCGAGTCCGCCCGGGGGGAATTGCGGCAGATTAAAGGGGAGATGGAAAAAATGAGGGATGAGTTCTCTGTCCCTGCGGCGTACCGGCCGTATCAAAATTATGCCCGGAAGTTTATGAGGCTGGACCGGAGAGTCAGGCAGACATTGAAGTCGGCTTTTGGGCAGACGGAGGGGAAACCGTGAGGAGAAGCGGTGCAGAAATTTATTGATGATTTTATAAGTTTTCTTTCGGTGGAAAGGGGCTTGGCCGATAACACATTGTTGGCTTATCGGCGGGATTTGGAAAGTTATCTGGCCTATTGTGAGCATGCGGGTGTCAAAGGGCTCCGGGAGGTCACCCGGCAGCATATTTCCGACTATGTTTATGCCCAAAAAAAATCCGGTTTGTCGGCCAGGTCCATCTGCCGGCGGCTGGCCGCCATCAAAACCTTTCACCGTTTTCTTGTAAGGGAAAACCTTCAGCCGGAAGACCCCAGTTCTTTGGTGGAAACCCCAAAATTATGGAAGCGGGTTCCTGAAGTTCTTAATCAGGAGGAAATTGACGCAATGATTATGTCGGTCAAGGGCGATGCCTGGCAGGCGGTTCGTGACCGGGCTATTTTAGAAGTGTTTTATGCGAGCGGCATGCGGGTTTCTGAACTGGCTAACCTGCGGATGGATCAGATCAACCTTGAGTTGGGATATGTCCGGTGTATCGGGAAAGGGCGGAAGGAGCGTATTATCCCGCTGGGGCAACGGGCCCGGGAGGCTGTGCGGGTTTACTGCGGGACTGTGCGGGGGGGGCTGTTGAAAGCCAGGCTCTCCTCGGATGTTTTTTTGAGCCGCCTTGGGAAAAAAATGAGCCGGCAGAGCTTATGGAAAGTTGTCAAGGTCTACGCCGGCAAGGCGAATATTAAAAAGGCGATTAAACCGCATACATTACGACACACCTTCGCCACCCACTTGCTTGAGCACGGGGCGGACCTTCGGGCGGTTCAGGAGATGCTGGGGCACGCGGATATTTCCACCACGCAGATTTATACGCACGTGGACCGGGAGCGGCTGAGGAATATGCATAAACATTATCATCCGCGCGGATAAAAAAGGATAGCTTGATGCGTAAGATTTCCTGGCAATATTTAAATCCTCCGGTTAAGGCCTTGCTGGAATGCGTGTCCCGCGCCGGGGAAGGCGCCGGGATCCCGGTTTATATCGTCGGAGGGACGGTTCGGGACATCCTCCTGCATAACAGGAATGTGGACATGGATTGTGTCGTGGAGGGGAACGCCATCGCCTTGGCCCAACATGTGGCAAAATTGGTTCGTGGGGAATTAAAAATTCACGAACGCTTTCAGACCGCCACCGTCACGAGCCCTGATCAGGTTAGCATCGATTTCGCCATGGCCCGGGAGGAGCTTTATCCCCGCCCCGGCGTGCTTCCCGTTGTCAGGCCCGGCACTCTCGAAGCCGATTTAAAAAGAAGGGATTTTACAATAAACGCTATGGCGGCGGCCCTGTACGGCCCGACGGAGGGGGTTCTCCGGGATTTGTATGACGGAGCCCTTGATCTGCGGCACCGGTATATCAGGATATTACATAACGGCAGTTTTGTGGAGGACCCGACCCGTATTTTGCGAGGGATCCGGTTCGAGCAGCGGTTGAATTTTAAGTTTGAACCGCGGACAGCCCGGCTTTTGAAGTCGGCTTTGCGCGAAAACGTCTTGGCCAGGATTCATCCGGCGCGATATTTTACGGATTTCCGCAAAATGCTTAAAGAAGAAGCCGCGTCCGCTTGTGTTCAAAGATTGCGCCGGCTTAGGGGGGGGATGGATGGTTTCTTTAAAGGTCAGGATATTAACGTCCGCATGCTGGTCTGTGTGGAACGGCAGCGGCGGACGCTCCCGGCTTCTTTGTGCCGCCAGCGCGAGGCTGATTGGGCTTTGATCCGCTTTATGGCGCTTCTGGCGGGACTGGATAAAACGCGAGTTGAGGATATTTTACAGGGAGTTCCCGTGTGCCGCAGGGAAAAAGAGTCGATCCTGGCCGGCCTGCAGGCCGGGGAGCACGTGAAAGCCTTATCGGATAAAAGGATGGCATCCAGCGATATTTATGCTATATTAAAACCTTTGGCGTTGGAAAATATTCTCTTTATTCGTTTGAGGACTTCCGTTAAGATAGTACAGGAACGGGTGGATTTTTTTTTAAAGAAGCTCAATAATACCAAGCTTGACATAACGGGAGAAGATGTCCGGCGGGTTTTGGGGAAACAATCGCCCCGGCTTATCGGGCGTATTTTGGCGGAAGTTATGGAACAGAAATTAAACGGCCGGTGCCCGCACCGAATGCACCAATTGGAGTTTATACGCAAGCGGGCCGGCCGGAACAACTCAGGGGAGTCTTAATGGGACGGATGGAAAGAGTGAATGAGTTGGTCAAACGGCAGATCGGGGTCTTGCTGCAACAGGAGATTCAGGATCCCAGGTTACGGTTTGTGACAATAACGGAGGTCCACGTTAGCCCGGATTTGCATTATGCCCGGATTAAGTTCAGCGTGTTGGACTCTCAAAGCAAGGTTGATGATGTGGCGCGGAGCCTGAACCATGCCGCGGGATATATTCGCAGGAGAATCGGGCAGAATTTAAGCTTGCGTTTTATCCCGGAGCTGGAATTTGTTTATGACCCGTCTATCGAATATAGCGCCAGGGTTGAACAGACGCTGCGGGATATCAAGAAATTGCCAACGCAAGCGGCAGATAACAGTGAAACACTTGAACAAGGAGACGCGAGTGGCGCATAAAAAAAGTCATACTTTTAAAGAAATCTGCCGGGCGCTGAGAGAGCATCATTCCTTTTTAGTATGCACCCATGTGAATCCTGATCCTGATGCCGTGGCGTCCCAGTGTGCTATGGTTAGGCTCCTTCGTCATTTGGGGAAGAAAGTCGTGGCGGTCAGTCCTGAGCCAATTCCCAAACGCTTCCATTTCTTGCCCGGGGTCAGACAGATCCGCCTGGCGTCCAGCATCAAGAATCGGGATTTTGATATGGCCATTATTTTGGATTGCGGGGATTTTACCCGTATTGGGGCCGTTCAGGCCCTCTTATCCCAACGCACGGTTTTAATGAACATTGATCATCATGTCACCAATAGTTTTTTTGGGCAATACAATTGTGTCGTCCCTACATCGTCTTCCACGGCCGAGTTGCTTTATGATTTGCTGGCGTATATCCCCTGCCCCTTGACAAAAGTTTTGGCGCAGTTGTTGTATACGGGCATCTTAACCGACACAGGATGTTTCCGTTACGATAACACCACCTCGCATACGCATGAAGTGGCTTCCCGCTTGCTGGCGTTCGGGGTGTCAGCCAATAAGTTGTATATTAAAATTTATGAGTCAATCCCACTGGAAGATTTAAAAAATTTTAACAAGCTGGTGAGCTCTTTTGAAAGGTATTTCGATAATAAAGTTGTCTGCCTGGTTTTGTCCCAAAATGATTTAAAGCGATTTTCAGAGGAGTTTGATCTCCGGGACAGAATTTTCCGGCATTTCCGGGCCATTAAAGATGTTGAAGTCATTGTAATCTTGACGGTGGAGAAGAAGGACGTCATCCGGGTTAACTTCCGGTCCCGGGCCAGGGTCAACGTCGCCTGGCTTGCCTATCATTTTCAGGGTGGGGGGCACAGCCGGGCGAGCGGATGCCTGGTGAAAGGCGGTTTAAAGGATATCAAAAAACGCGTGCTGCAGGAAATCGAGAAAGTCATCTGACCCGTCCCGTGGTGCCGCCATTAATTTTGTCGAAAAAGGAATTTATGAAAGACGAACCTTTATATAACGGTATTGTTGTTGTGAATAAACCATCGGGGATGACATCCCACGACGTCGTTTCCCGCGTGCGGCGTATTTTCCGGATGAAACGGGTTGGGCACGCAGGGACTCTGGACCCTTTGGCGACGGGTGTTTTGATTATTCTTCTGGGCCGCTGCACAAAATTGTTTAAGGAATTTGAGGCGTATGACAAGGGGTATAAAGCCAGCATGATTCTGGGGACAAAAACGACGACCGCTGATATTGAAGGGAAGATCCTGCAGCAGGTGGATTACAGCCAGGTAACCCGGGAGCAATTTGAAAATATTATGAAAGAGTTCCGGGGAGATATTCTCCAGGTTCCGCCGATGGTTTCGGCGATCAAGGTGAACGGTAAACGTTTATATGAGTTGGCCCGCAAGGGAATTGAAGTGAAACGTGAACCCCGCTCGATTACAATCCGTGATTTGCAGCTTGTTGATTTTGTCTTGCCCCGGGTCACGTTTTATGTCGAATGTTCCAAGGGCACCTATGTGCGGCAACTCGCCGAGGATATGGCCGAGCGTCTGAATAATATCGCCTGTATTTCCCAAATTGAAAGAACCCGGGTTGGCCCTTTTCATATTGAAGAGGCCGTGGCCATTGAGGACTTGGGCCCGGCTCATGTAAAGCTTTGGAATGGAACCGTCCAGTAGTCCGGGGCGGTTTTTCAATAGAGATGGAATTTATAACGCGTTTAAGTCAAGTCAGAAGGCAATATCCTCGTCCTGTCGTGGCCATCGGTATTTTTGATGGAGTGCATCGCGGTCATCAAAAGGTGCTCCGTCAGGTGATCAGGAAAGCGCGGGCATGTCGGGGGACGGCGGTGGTTATGACCTTTTATCCCCATCCGCTGCAAGTGCTCCAGCCCGGCTTGAACGTGCCTTTGATCACGACCTTGTCGTTGCGCGAAAAATTGCTTGCAGACATCGGCCTTGATGTTTGTTGGCTCATCCATTTTACCCGGGGCTTCTCCCGGATCCCGCCACGTCAGTTTATTGAAAAATATATCGTCGAGAAGATGGCCCCGCATACCGTGATTGTCGGTGATGATTTCCGTTTCGGGAAGGACCGACTTGGGACCTTGGCACTTTTCCGGGAGGAAGGGAGAAAACACGGGTTTCATGTCCAGACGGTGCCCAGTTCAAACGGCACAAAGAAATTAATCAGCAGCACGAGTATCCGGCAATACGTCAGGGACGGTGATTTCCCCCGGGCTTCTCGTCTTCTGGGTCGTCCTTTTGCCATTCAGGGGAGAGTGGTGCCTGGGGACAGGCTGGGGAGGGAATGGGGATTCCCGACTGCTAATGTTTTTTCTGCGAGGCAGTTGATGCCTCCGTGTGGGGTGTATATCGTTTATGTCCAGTACGCCGGCTGTCTTTTCCCGGGGATGGCATATATTGGGAGGAAACCGTCTATCCGTCCCGGTGCCAAGTTAAACATAGAGGTGAATATTTTTGATTTTAAGCGTAACATTTACGGTAAAGAAATTATTATTTTTTTTAATAAAAAAATCCGGGAAGAAATAAAGTTCGATTCTTCCCAGGCACTGATTCGGCAGATTCAGTGTGATGAAATAAAAGCTCGTTGTTGGTTTCAAAAAAATCATCCTGCCCCCCGATTGATCTAATCTCTTATACCTCTGTTTATTACATTTTTTATGCTGTTTTTCCTTATAAGTGGAGAAATAAGACAGAAGAATGCTGTTTTTTACGGGGTTCTCCCCACAATATGTAGTTGTGTGCTGTTTAATTAGGCACAAATTATTGTATTGCAATAAAATAGAATATTTTGCTGTTGACGGGGAATGGCATTTTCGATATACTTGAATACAAAGTGGTGGATAGTGGAGGACAGTGGTTTAAGACGGCAGATAGGATTTAATTATGTTTTACGGTGAATATCGCCATTCTCTCGATCAGAAAGGCCGATTAATCCTTCCGGCGCGGTTTAGAGATATTTGCCGGGACTCGGGTATCGAAAAATTTTTTCTTACCCGGGGCCTGGATAAATGTATCTTTATGTTTTCCGAGGAGGAATGGAGGATCCAAGAGAAGAAATTTAAAAGCATGCCCTTTACTAAACAGGAGTCACGCCATTTTAACCGTTTGTTTTTTTCCGGGGCCGCAGATGTGGTTCCGGATAAACAGGGCCGTTTTATTATTCCGCCGTATTTGAAAACCTACGCCCGGATTCAAAAAGACACCCTGTTGGTTGGTGTATCCAATCGAATTGAGATTTGGGATGCCGACACTTGGGCGTCATTTTATGATAATAATTCCGAGTCCTTTGAACGGATTGCCGAAAATATGATGGAATCGGATTAATCTGTTTTGGAAAGCACTCTGAAATACACGGGCAAAGTGAATAATTTTTCTATGGTCGATGTTGCCATAAATACGCTGTCGCACATGAAAGACGAGAATTCAGAACATACCCCTGTGATGTTAAAGGAAGTTTTGGAATATCTTCGCCTGCCGAGGGGCGGATGCCTGGTAGACTGTACTTTGGGCTTAGGGGGGCATGCCGAGGCCGCAGCCGCCGTTTTGGGGGAACAGGGCAGGATTATCGGGATTGACCGGGACACGGATTCTTTGAAAGTTGCCCGTCGGCATTTAGAGCGACGGCCTTTGCGCTGTGATTTTGTGCATGAGGACTTCCGGAAGATTGATGTCATCCTGGAGCATCTCGGGGTGCCCCAGGTCGACGGTATATTGCTGGATTTGGGAATATCAAGTTTTCAGTTGGATAATCCTGAACGGGGATTCAGCCTTATGGCGGAAGGGCCGTTGGATATGCGTATGGACCAGGAGGCCGCTTTTTCGGCGTATGACTTGATCAATTCCCTTTCCGAAAAAGAGCTGTCAAGTATTTTAAAAAATTACGGAGAAGAACGTTTGCATAACCGCATTGCGCGGTTTCTTGTCGCGGAGCGAGGGCATCATCCTATCGAATCCACCAGTGAGTTGAAAGAGATTGTTTTGAAAGCTTTGCCCCCGCGTTATAAGCGGCAGAAGATACATCCAGCGACGAGGACATTCCAGGCGTTCCGGATTGCGGTCAACCGGGAACTCGAATCTTTGGAAATTGCTTTGGACAAGTGCATAGAATTTTTGCGGCCGGGAGCGAGGGTGGCGGTGATTTCATTCCATTCGTTGGAAGACAGGATCGTAAAGCATAAATTTCGTATGCTCAGTCATGCAGGCATCCTCACGCTCGTCACCAGGAAGCCGTCCCGCCCTTCGGAAGAAGAGGTCCGGGATAATCCTCGTGCGCGTAGCGCCCGGCTCAGGGTTGGAGAAAAAAAATAATATCCGGCGATGTCTTCGTCTGGAAAAAGAGAGTGTGTCTATGAAATTAGTAAAATCTATACAGGTCATGTCTACCGTTACTGTTTTGGCTTTGATTTATACTCACCTGCAGATGCAGATATTTGACTATGCTTATCAGGGGAAGAAACGGGAAAAAGAAATTGTCGCCCTGAAAGGCGATAATGGCCGTGTGACATATGATATTTTGCAGTTGAAGTCTTCTCTTAATTTGGGAGTGACGCTGTTAACGGATGACTCGATTTTTAAGTTCAGCGATGATGAGAATATCGTGCAGCTTGTCACGACGGAATCCTTGAACACGGATCATGAAGACGCGGTATCCCAAGAAGAAGGTCCAGTCAAACCTCTCCTGAGTTTCCTTTCATTTAAGTCTGAGGCCGAGGCGCGGTCTTTTGAGAAAAGCCGTATTCTTCGGTCTTGGCGAAGAGAACCGTGACCTCATGGCGGTTCTGGCGAAAGGGCGGGTGTTCGTGTGAAAGGCTGCGCGGTGTTGCCGCTGAAACCAGAATATAAAATGAGTCGTCGTGGATGAATTCGGTTCGGAGTGGCCCGGTGTATATTCGTAAACGAACCTTGCGTTTTGTTAGTGTTTTCCTTTTTTTGATTGCGTGTCTGCTGTATTTTTCTGCCAAGTTGGCATGGATGCAGGTTTTCCGTTCGACGCATTTGGCTAACTTGGCGGCAAAACAGCATAATCATTACATCAAGCTGGATCCGGTGCGTGGAACGATTTATGATCGGCGGTTCAGGCACTTGGCGTTGAATTTGACGGCGTATTCTTTGTTCGCGAATCCCCGGATCATGTCGCCGGAGGATAAAGAGAGAGCCGTGCGGGAACTTTCGAACCGGGCTCATCTGGATTGTGCTTTTGTCCGGGAGAGGCTTTCGCGTTACAAATATTTTGTCTGGCTGTCCCGTAAACTTCCGGATGAGCTGGTGGAAGAAATCCGGGCTTTGAAAATACCGGGGTTGGATTTTATTCGGGAGAGCAAACGGTATTATCCTAACCGGAATTTAGCGGCGCATATTATTGGATTTGCCGGGATGGATAATGTGGGGTTGGACGGGCTTGAACTCAAATATAACGAGGTCCTAAAGGGCAAGGAGGGCTGGACGCAGATTTTAAGAGACGCCAAGCAGCGGGATTTGATGATAGAGAAACAGTCCTCGCCGCCACAAGACGGGTTAAACCTTGTCTTGACGATCGACGAAACAATACAGTATATCGCCGAAAGGGCTTTGGATAAGGCTTTTCAGCAGAACAAGGCCAAGGGGGCGACGATTATTGTGATGGATCCCCGGACGGGTGAAATTCTGGCGCTCGCGAACCGCCCGACGTATGATTTAGAGAATTTTATCGAAAGCGCGCCGGAGCAAAGGACGAATCGAGGAATTTCTTACGTTTATGAGCCGGGGTCGGTTTTTAAAATTGTAACGGCTTCTGCAGCTCTTGAAGAGAAAGCGTTTCAGGAAGACGACAAGATATTTTGTGAGAATGGGGAGTATCGTGTCGGGAATCATATCTTGCACGACAGCCATCCGCACGGGACCTTGACGTTTCAGGGAGTGATTGAACAGTCCAGCAATATCGGGACCACGAAAATCGCCCAGAAACTGGGCCCGGACAAGGTTTACCGTTATGCCCGGGCGTTTCAGTTTGGGCAGAAAACCGGGATTGATTTACTCGGGGAAGTGGAGGGGACGATCCCTCCGCCTTCTACTTGGTCCAAGACCTCCATCGGCGCGGTTCCCATAGGCCACGAGGTTGCGGTGACTCCTTTGCAATTGGTTTGCGCCGTTTCCGCCATTGCCAACGACGGGATTGCCATGAAGCCTTTTGTCGTAAAATATATTAAAGACAACAAAGATGAACTGATTCAGGAATTCTTCCCGGAAATCCGGGGGCGGGTTATCTCAACGGCCACAGCCGAGAGGATGAAAATCATTTTACAGGGGGTGGTTGAAAACGGGACAGGGAAACGCGCCCGTATTGAGGGATTAGCCGTCGCCGGTAAGACCGGAACGGCCCAGAAGGTCGAAAACGGTCAGTATTCCCACCATAAATATTACGCGACTTTTATCGGATTTGCTCCGGTTGATAACCCGCGGGTTGCCGCCGTCGTCGTTTTTGATGAACCCAGCCCTAATTATTATGGCGGGACGGTGGCTGCCCCCGTTTTTAGAGAAATGCTGATGGATACGATTAAATATTTAAGATCTTTAGACCCTTCCGGATGAGGAAATATATGCGGCTTGCAGACCTGTTAAGAAACATTTATGAGGACGTCCTCCCGGAGGCGAGTGAAGATATTGATGTGCAGGGTGTGTGTTCGGATTCCCGCCAGGTTTCCCCGGGGAGTCTTTTTGTCGCTCTCCGGGGGCCCAAGGAGGACGGCATTCGTTATATCTCGGATGCCGTTCAAAAAGGAGCCCGGGTTGTTGTGACGGATGGCGCAGTCTGGCCTGACGGAGTGCGCGTCCCTTGTGTCCTGAAAGTGCCGGACGCCCGGGATTGTTTGCAGAAGCTGGTATGGCGTTTTTACGGGGAGGCCTGCCGGGGACTGCGTATTATCGGGGTTACGGGCACCAACGGGAAGACCACGATCACATATCTTGTTGAGTCTATTTTGAGTCAATCGGGAAAAAGTTGCGGGGTTGTGGGGACGGTGAATTCCCGTCTGGGGGACACGGTGTGGCCTTCTAAAAATACCACGCCTGGTTTAGTGGAGAATTTTCGGTTTTTATCGGACATTGTTTCCCGGGGGGCAGACGCCTGTGTTATGGAAGTATCGTCCCACGGGTTGCATCAGGGGCGGGTGGTCGGTGTCCCTTTTGCGCAGGCGGTTTTAACCAATGTCACGCAGGACCACCTGGATTACCATAAAGACATGGAGGAATATTTCCTGGCCAAGTCACGGCTTTTTGTTACGCTTTCTCCGCAAAGCACAGCGGTGATTAATGGGGATGACCTTTATGGCCGGAGATTGTGTTCTATGACGGCAGGACGGCTCCTGACCTATGGCATCGATAGCCCGGCGGATTTCATGGCCGAGGATATCCGCCTGACATTAAGCGGGACGGAATTCTTAGCCGTTGGCCCTTCCGGACGCTTTCCGGTTAAGACCGCTTTAATCGGTAAACATAATATTTATAATATTTTGGCCGCTTGCGCCGTTGGTGTCGGAGAGAATGTTTCTTGGCAGGATATTCAGCGCGGGATCAAGGCCTGCGAATCTGTGCCTGGGCGGATGGAAGCCATCCGTTGCGGACAACCCTTTCACGTTTTTATTGATTACGCGCATACGGACGACGCCCTGCGGAATGTTTTGTCTGCGATTAAGGCCATTTCCAAGACCAGAATTATTCTGGTCTTTGGGTGTGGTGGGGACCGGGATACAGGCAAAAGGCCGAAAATGGGACGTGTGGCATCTGAATGGGCCGATCGGGTGATTGTGACAAATGACAATCCCCGGAGTGAACCTCCGCAGAAGATTATTGAGCAGATTTTATCAGGTTTTTCTCATCATCATTACCGGGTTATTGAGGACAGGGCCGCGGCGATTGAAGCTGCGATCCAGGAGGCTGGAGAAGGGGACGTCGTGCTTGTGGCCGGGAAAGGCCATGAGAATTATCAGATTTTCAGAGACCGGACCGTTCCCTTTGACGAGCATGCCATCGTGCGGCAGTGTTTATATAAAAAGATGTCGGGATGATCACAGCGGATGAAGGAGAATAAGGGGATTTCCATGTGGACGATACGGGATATCTTGCAGGCGACCGGCGGCGTGCTTCAGCAGGGGGGCGAGGAACAGAGGCTGAAGAATGTTTCGATTGACAGCCGCACGATTAAACCCGGCGCGTTGTTTATTGCCATTCAAGGAAAAAATTTTGACGGCCATCAGTTCGTGCTGCAGGCCCTCCGGAAAGGCGCCCGGGGTGTCGTCATATCAAAGCTGATGGAGGAGAAAAATTTCCTCCCCGGGGCCGCCGTTATCAAAGTGCGGGATACGAGCGACGCCTTGGGGGACATCGCCGGGTATACTCGGGGGCAATATCGTATTCCTGTCGTAGCGATCACGGGATCCGCCGGTAAGACTTCAACGAAAAACATGTTGGCAGCGGTGTTGGCGTCCCACTACCAGGTCCTGGTGAATCAGGGCTCTTTTAATAATCAGATCGGGGTGCCGTTAACGATGCTTCGTATGACTCCGCGGCATCAAATCGCGGTCTTTGAGCTGGGAACCAATCAGCCTGGCGATATCCGGCGGCTGTCCTCCATTGTTAAACCAGACGTGGCGGTTTACACGAATATCGGCGAATCGCATCTGGAGAAATTGAAGAGTCCGGGATATGTTTTTAGGGAAAAAAGTCAACTGGTGAGGGATTTAACGCCGCACGGCCGGATTATTTTTAACAAGGATGATAAATATTTAAAAAAATTTAATAAGAAGTTTAATAATGATAAAATCATTTCTTATGCGATTCAGGATCCGTCCGCCGATTACCGGGCGACAAATATCGAGCGGATCCGGCAGGGCAGAGCCTTGCGTTTTCTTGTTAACGGAAGGCATCCGGTGATCCTGCGGACCCCGGTCCAGGAGAACGTTTATAATGCCCTGGCAGCCATTGCCTGTGCCAGGCTTCAGGGGATTTCTTATGGGGCCGCCTCCGCGGCGTTGGAGAAACACCGGTTTTCAAATCAGCGGCAAGCGGTTCAGCGGTTGGGGTCATTCTGGTGTATTGATGATTCGTATAATGCGAATCCGGTATCGATGCGTAGCGCCCTTTCCACACTGGATGCGTTCCCCGTTAAAGGGAAACGGGTTTTGGTGTGCGGAGATATGCTTGAACTCGGGCCACGGTCTAAGGCGCTTCACCGGGATATGGGAAAATTTATCGCCCGGACGAAGATCGGGGTTGTTTTGGCTTATGGCCCGATGTCTTTTTGGCTCGCTGATCAGGTGAGACAGGACAATAAGTCGGTACGGGTCGAGCATTTCTTGTCTTTGCCGGCCCTGCATCAGGATCTTTCGTCCTGTCTGGCTCCGGGCGATGCTGTTCTGATTAAAGCATCCCGCGGCATGCACCTGGAGGCCACGGCGGCTTTTTTAAAAAAACAATTGAGTGAAGGATAGCCGGGATGTTTTATTATTTTACTCAGTTAAGAGAATTCTTTTTTGTCTTTAATATTTTTAAGTACATTACTTTCCGGGCCACCATGGCGGCGGTGACGTCCTTTTTCATTTGCATCTTGGCCGCCCCTGTCGTGACCCGGATATTCCAGCAGTGGCGTATCCGCGAACACGCGCGGCGGAAGGACTGCCCTGGCTTGGCGTCTTTTCATGATAAGAAGGAAGGCATCCCGACCATGGGGGGCATTTTTATCATGGGCAGCATCCTTGTGTCGGTCTTGTTGTGGGCGGATATCGGGAACCGGTATATTGTCTTGTCCCTCCTGACCGCCCTTTATCTGGCGATTCTTGGTTTTGTGGATGATTATGTGAAATTGACAAAATCCGGCCAGCACGGTATCCGAGCCAGGACAAAATTTCTATGGCAGATTCTTTTGGGATGCTTTATCGGTTCGTATGTCTTTTTTAATCCGGATACAACGCCGCATTTCGCCACGCAGTTGGATGTCCCTTTCTTAAAAAATATGCTGGGGCTGGGATGGCTTTATGTCCCGTTTATCGCGCTGGTCATCATCGGGACAAGCAACGCGGTGAACCTGACGGACGGGCTGGACGGGCTAGCCATTGGGTGTGTTTTGATTGTCAGTGGCACGTTGGCGATTCTCTGTTATATTACAGGAAACGTCAATTTCAGCCAATATTTGTTTGTCCCGTATGTCGCCAATACCGGGGAACTGACGGTCTTTTGTGCGGCGATTGCGGGGGCCAGCCTGGGGTTTTTATGGTTCAATTGTCATCCGGCCACGATTTTTATGGGGGACACGGGGTCCTTGTCCCTCGGGGGATGCCTGGGGGTTATTGCGGTGTTTATTAAAAAAGAGTTGTGGCTGATCCTCCTGGGAGGGATTTTTGTGGCCGAAGCCATGTCTGTTATCCTGCAGGTTTTTTCGTTTAAGATGACCGGAAAACGTATTTTTAAAATGGCCCCGTTGCACCATCATTTTCAGTTGTCGGGATGGCACGAGTCCAAAATTATCATACGCTTCTGGATTATCGGAATCATTTTTTCCCTTATGACGTTGGCGTTATTAAAAATCAGGTAAAATGGACGTATTCAATAAAAAAGTAACGGTCCTGGGGGCGGCTAGAAGCGGATTGGCTGCAGCGGCGTTGCTTGGCCGGAAGGGGGCGAAGGTTTATGTGTCCGAACAGGGAGGGATTGAAAAATTCCCCCCTGATTTTTTGTCTTGGGCTCGGGCTGCCGGAGTTCAGATCGAGGCGGGAGGGCACACGCGGGAGTTTATCGCCGGGAGTACTTTGGTGGTGGCCAGCCCGGGGGTTCCTTTCTTGGCTCCGCCTCTGGTGTGGGCGAGGGAGCAGGGCATTAAAATTTGGGGAGAAATTGAACTGGCGTTCCATTATTGTCCGCCGCCGGTTATCGCCGTGACCGGCAGCAACGGGAAAACCACGGTCGTGACCCTGATCACGCAGGTTTTGAACGCAGCGGGCAAGAAGGCGGTGCTGTGCGGGAACGTCGGCACCCCGTTCTGCGACTGCGTGGACAAACTGGAGGACGCGGATTTCGTCGTGCTGGAAGTCAGTTCTTTCCAGTTGGAGACCATCGAAGATTTCCGCCCTTTTATCGGGGTGTGCTTGAATTTCAGCCAGAACCATCTTGACCGGCACAAGGACATGGAAGAATATTTTAACGCTAAAAAACGCCTGTTTGAAAATCAGGGACCCGGTGATTACGCCGTATTGAACGAACAATGCGAACGTTTTAAAGAAGCGGCGCAGGCGTTCCGTTCCCAGGTTGTTTTTTTTAACCGTCCCGGTGATGCGCTGGCTGGAGCGGGGGGAAATCCGAATTTTTTGGCTGTTTTAGCGGTCTCCCGGACGCTGGGGATCGCCGATGACATCGCTTGGAGCGTGTTCCGTTTATTTCCCGGCGTCGAACACCGGATGGAGAAAGTCCGGATTCTGGATGGCGTTGAGTATATCAATGATTCAAAGGCTACGACAGTCGAGGCCGGACGGTGGGCGCTGGAGAGCCTGGAACGGCCGGTTATTTTGATCTGCGGGGGCCGGGACAAGCATCTCGATTATTCTGTCCTGGCGGGCCTTGTCGGCAGAAAAGTGAGGGCCATGATTGCGATCGGCGAAGCCCGGGGGAAATTCAGGCAGGCCTTTGCGGGATGTGTCCCTTTCGAAGAGGAGGGCAGTTTGGCGGCCGCTGTTGCTTTGGCTCGGCAGAAGGCGCGCGAGGGGGATTGTGTCCTTTTGAGCCCCATGTGCGCGAGTTTTGATATGTTTAAAAATTTTGAAGAACGGGGCGCTGTGTTTAAAAGCCTTGTTCGCGATTTGCCGGAGGGGGCGTGATGCGGGATATCCGGATATCCATAGCCACCATAACGTTATTTTTGATCTTTTTAGGAATCACAATGATTTACAGTTCCAGCGGGATTTATGCGATGCAGGTCCTGGGGGACCGTTTGTTTTTTTTGAAAAGGCACATTTTTTTTGTTTGCGCCGGGTTGATCTCTGCCCTGGGTTGCATGGCGTTGGATTATCGCGAGTTCCGGAAGGTCGCCAAACCTCTCTTGCTTTTTGCGGTGTTCCTCCTGGTTCTGGTGTTGGTCCCAGGCATAGGGAAAGCCAGTTATGGGGCTCAGCGCTGGTTCAGATTGGGCCCGGTTTATTTTCAACCGTCGGAGATGGCCAAAATATGCGTGTTGATTTATATGGCCGACTTTTTGGCCAGGAAACAACAGGAGGTTAAAAGTTTCCGGAAGGGGTTTCTGCCCGCGCTTCTGGTTTTGGGGGTGATTTCTCTTTTGATATTGAAACAGCCGGACCTGGGGAGTATGCTGTTAATTTTTTCCGTATCGCTGATTATGTTATTTGTGGCCGGGGCAAAACTGAAATATTTGTGGGCGCTGATACTGGCCGGGCTGCCCGGTTTTTATTTTATGGTTGTCAGGGTCCCGTACCGTTGGAGAAGAATCGTGGCCTTTCTCGACCCCTGGGAGGATGTGCATGGCGCGGGGTTTCAATTGATCCAGTCCCAGGTGGCATTCGGCAATGGGGGTTTTTGGGGGGTAGGCTTGGGGAAAAGCGTGCAGAAGCTATTTTATCTTCCGGCCGCCCACACGGATTTTATTCTGTCTATCATTGGTGAGGAATTAGGGTTTTTAGGGGCGTTTTTGGTCATTGCCCTTTTTATGTGTTTTATCTGGCAGGGAAGCCGTATCGCCAAAAGAACGCAGGATCTTTTCGGATATTATTTAAGCGTCGGGATTGTCGCTTTAATCGGCTTGCAGGCGGTGATCAATGTCGGGGTGAGTATTGGGGCGCTCCCCACAAAGGGGTTGCCGCTTCCGTTTATCAGTTACGGGGGGTCTTCGCTGGTCTTTAATATGATATCCGTCGCATTATTGCTGAATGTTTCCCGTGTCGAAGACCTTTAAGTATGATACAATGCATTTTTCTTGCGGGGACCGCCGGAAGCGCTGTGGTAGGCGGGACAAGCCATGACATTTGTTTTTGCCATATCAGGGAGCGGAGGGCATATTTTACCGGCTCTTAAAGTCGCCGAGCATATGTCCGGACGGGGACACCGGGTCGTTTTTATGGGGGATGTCCGGGATTTTTCCTCTTTAGTGGAGAAAGGCGGCATCCCGTGTTATCCGTTAGATGTCTGCGGTTTGTCAGCCCGTTCTTTGAATACGATGGGCGTGTGGTTTTTTAAGATGATTTTAGCCGTGAGAACGGCGGGGCGGCTTTTAAAAGAGCTGAATCCCGCGGTTGTGGCCGGATTCGGCGGCTATGGAAGCGCGCCGGTGGTGCTGGCCGCTATTTCCCTCCGAATCCCGACGCTGATTCACGAACAGAACGTGCTCCCGGGGCGGGCGACGAAAGCATTAAGCCGGTGGGTGACAAAGGTTGCGGTCAGTTTTGAAGAAACGCGCCGGTATTTAAAATCGGCTGCGGTTGTCACGGGGTGTCCGGCCCATGAACCGCGGGACCATTGGGATAGGAAACAGATTTTAGCCGGCTTTGGCCTGGACGAAGGCGTGTACACAATCCTTGTTTTGGGCGGCAGTCAGGGCAGTCAGGCGATTAATTCCGCGTGGCTGAAAAGCATATCGTTGCTCAAGGAGCGCATGGATTTTCAGGTCATTCATCTTGCGGGGTCCAAAAATTATGAGCTGGTAAGAGAGGAATACGGCCGCATGCGTTTGCGGGCTTGCGTGCTGCCTTTCCTCGAGGATATGCCGTCGGCCTACAGTGTGGCGGATATGGCTGTTTCCAGGGCCGGTGCCGTTTCCGTCACGGAATTGTCGCTTTTCGGCGTGCCGGCCATCCTGATTCCGTATCCGCATGCCGGAGGGCATCAGAAAGAAAACGCTGCTGTCCTGGTGAATCAGGGATTAGGGCTGATGATTGAGGAAAGCCGTGTGTCCCCGGAGGCCTTGATGGCTGCGGTTGAGAAAATAAAAATGGCCAGGGAGGCCCCAAGGCAACGGGGTGCTGAATGGGGTCGTGAGGCGGGGGCCAGGCTTGCTGAAGAAATTCTGGAATTAACGAAATAAGCGGGGCTTTCTTAATCAGAGAGCCGGTGATTTTTTTAATATGCCGATAAATGTGGTGGAAGATCATAAACACCGGGTGGGGACCATGCAACAACAGTATCATTTTGTAGGCATCGGCGGCATTGGTATGGGGGCCTTGGCTTCGCTTCTTTTATCCCGGGGAGAAAAAGTGTCCGGGTCCGACGTGAAGGACGGCCCGATGATCCGCACTCTGGTGGAGCGCGGAGCCGTTGTGCATATCGGGCACGATGCCGGGTATCTGGGGCAGGCAGATAAAGTGGTTTACTCGTCCGCGATTAAAGACGATAATCCGGAGATCCTGTCTGCCCGGGCTGCGGGGATTCCCCTCATGAGAAGAGCTGAGCTCCTTGCGGAATTGATGGGTGGAGCCACGGGCATCACGGTCGCCGGAGCGCACGGTAAGACCACTACCAGTTCGATGATCGCCCATATGCTGCTGACCGCTGGATTAAAACCCACGGTGGCGGTGGGAGGGGTGATCCGGGGGCTTGATGTGAACGCCGTGCTGGGGGCCGGGCAGTATTTTGTCGCGGAACTGGATGAGAGTGACGGCAGTTTCCTTTTATTCCATCCTAAAATTTCTGTTGTGACTAATATTGATTTTGAACATGTGGATTATTACCAAACATGGGCCAATATCCTGCAGGCTTATCAGCAGTTTTTGTCCCAGACCCAGCCGGACGGCACGGTTATCGTCTGCGGGGAAGATCCCCGTCTTATGGCGCTGCTTAGAACTATCCGCGGCAGGGTTTTGTCTTATGGCTTTCAGCCGCAGCATGACCTGAGCGCCGTGGATATCAAAGTCAGCATGGCTGACCGTCCGCAGACTGTTTTTACCGTCATGAAGGACGGTCGGCCTTTAACGGAAGTCGTTCTTCCGGTCTTGGGGCAGCACAATGTCTTGAATGCCCTAGCCTGCCTGGGGGCCGGCCTGACTTTGGGGCTGGATGTCCGGGATGCCGTTCAGGCCCTGAGCGTTTTCCCGGGCGTGAACCGCCGGTTGCAGTTGAAAGGGCGTGTGGCCGGGGTGGCGGTGTACGATGATTATGGACACCATCCGACGGAAATACGGGCTGTCCTTAATGCGGCCCGGATGCTCGCCCAGAAACGTTTGATCACGGTGTTTCAGCCGCACCGTTACTCCCGGACGAAGTTTTTATTGGAAGAATTCGTTTCTGCCTGGAAACAGACCGATGTTTTATTTATAACCGACATTTATGCTGCCAGCGAGGCCCCCTTGGCGGGGGTTAGTGCGGAGAGCCTGGCGGCGCGGATTCGGGAGGCGGGCATGAAAGAGGTATATTATATGTCCCGGGAAACCCTTGTCACGGAATTGTGCTCTATTCTGGAAGTGGGAGATACTGTTTTAACCCTGGGGGCGGGGGATATCTATAAGACCGGAGAAAACCTTTTGGCCTGTTTGCCCACGGCAGCTAACCTTTGATGCGAGGATCGTTATGACACAGGATAACACTATTTCTTTAGGCCGGATCGGAGTTCTGATGGGTGGCCCGTCTTCAGAACGGGACATCTCAATCAAGTCGGGGAAAGCGGTGACGGC
Source organism: uncultured Planctomycetales bacterium (assembly GCA_964489065.1). Classification (GTDB taxonomy): domain Bacteria; phylum Omnitrophota; class Gorgyraeia; order Zapsychrales; family JANLHA01; genus JAGOJP01. The sequence goes on from CAZAXH010000002.1 coordinate 318,516, forward strand.
GGCCCTGCAGGAGCGGCGTTGTGATGTGGTTCCGGTTGTTTTGGATTCAACGGAGGAAGATGTCCTGGCCACCCGTCTCAAGGAGGAAGCAGTTGACATCGTTTTTATTGCTTTGCATGGGGCTTTTGGTGAGGACGGGACTGTGCAGAAAATTTTGGAGGAGAGGCATATCCCTTATACCGGGTCGGGATCTGCGGCCAGCCGGGTGGCCATGAACAAAATTTCTACATTGGAGAGATTAAAGCCGGTGGATATCCCGTCCCCGGGGCATGTTGTTTTGTCTTTCGGCGAACAGAAGGGTTTTCAGGAAGTGTCTGAAAAGCTGGGCGGAACGACGTTTGTGGTCAAACCGGCTTCGCAGGGATCCAGCATCGGCATCAGCCTTGTTTCTTCCGGGGAGGCTTTCCAGGAAGCACTTCGGAATGCGTTTGCCCTTGATACGGAGGTTTTGGTGGAACGGTATGTCCGGGGAAAAGAGATCACGGCGGGAATCCTCGGCGGGGAGGCGCTGCCGCTGGTGGAAATCCGTCCTCGCTGTCCGTTTTTTGATTTTCAGGCGAAGTATCAGTCGGGCATGAGCGAGTATATTGTTCCGGCGGAAATCTCTGCTTCCGCCACGCGGCGTATTCAGGGGTTGGCCGCTCAGGCCTTCCGGACGCTGGGATGCCGGGATTTCGCCAGGCTTGACTTTATCCTGGATGGGCAAGACCGGCCGTTTTTCCTGGAGGCCAATACGATCCCGGGATTCACGGCCACCAGCCTGTTGCCCATGGCGGCCCGGGCGGCCGGGTATGATTTTGGAACTTTGTGCCTGAAAATCCTGGCCTTGGCGCAGGAAAGGGAGAGCCGGACGTCTTCGACGTCTCATGAGGGGAATGCCGTTAAATCATAAGGGCTATAACTTTTGAGGAAGTGGAGTTTACGATGGCACGAAAAAAGGTGAAACAAGAACAGGGGAGCAGAAAAGCCGTTAAGGGCATTATGGCAGGAATCGTGGTCGTTGCCGCCGTTGTTTTTACCGGCGACCGGATCATCTGGTTTTTTAATAATGCCGACGTTTTTAAGATCAAGGACATTCAGAAAGAACCGTCCCTCCAGTATATGCAGTCCGATCTTATCGATCGGTTGCCCGGCCGGAACATTTTCTCCGTGGACATCAGATCATTGCAGCGGCGTTTTCAAATGCAGTTCCCGGAGGTGGACAGCTTAAAGGTCAGCAGGAAGTTCCCGGATACGATTGTGCTGTCCGCCAGGAAAAGGGAGCCGTTTGCCATTCTGACCAATAACGAGCAGGATGTGTTGTTGGACCGGGAAGGGTATATCTTGTCTTTCAAGAATCTCCCGTCGTCCCGCTACCCGCTGATCGCAGGATATGCCGGGCAGAATGATTATATCCTGGGGCGGCCGTTGCGGGACGATAAAGTTCAAGTCGCCTTAAAGATTATTTCCTCCGTGGGGGAGCAGGCCTCCCTGACAGACTGGTCTTTAAAACAAATCGATGTCGGCAACCTGTCGCAGATTCATTTGTTGTTTTCGAATGATTTGAAGATTATCCTGGACCGGGACAGGATCCCCCAAAAAGTCAAGACGCTGGCTGTTCTCATGACGCAGGGAAATTTCGACATTAAAAATATTAACTACATTGATTTGCGGCTTAAAGACCCGGTGATCAGTTATCTTAAACAATAAAGAAAAACCGTTTGTGTTTTTCCGTATGTCCTGGGGGGAAGATGTTAAAAAGCATAATGGGAGAAAAATATTTCTGCGGCCTGGATATCGGGGCCCAATCTATCAAGGCCAGCCTTTTGACAGCTGCGGAGCATAATAAACCGCAATTGCTGGGTGTCTTTGAGGTGGGAACCGGCGGATTTGATCACAACTCTGTGACGGATCTGGGGGAATTCTCGGAATGTGTTCATCAGGCTGTTTCCGGGTTGAGCAATAAAGTCGGGGTCAAAATCAAAGACGTCCACCTGGGCATTAATGGGGAGTTGATCACCCAGCGCCCTGCCGCCGCAGTCATCCCCCTTTTGGAGAGAGGGACAAAAATTATCGCCTCCGTGGATGTCAAGAAAGTGCAGTCTCAAGCCCGGTTGCTGGGTGTGAATATGGAAGAAGTGATCCTGCATGAAATCCCTCAATATTATAAAGTGGACGATGTTAATATGGCGATGAATCCTGTCGGGCTCTACGGCCGGAAGCTGGAAATTCATACGCTGATCATTGTCGTTCACGGCACCCTTCTTAAAAATATTATTAAAGGGGTGGCGCAGGCAGGGTACGATGTCGGGCCGGTTGCCCTGTCCACGATCGCGGCCGCGGAAGCGTCTCTCAGCCGTTTTCAGAAACGGCAGGGGTGCCTGCTGCTCGATGTCGGTTCGGCCGTGACCAATATGCTTGTGTTTAAAGATGAGAATCTGAAACAGCTTTTCACGATCAACTGGGGGGGGCAGGTCATCACGCAAAGTATTGCGCGGGCTCTCGGGATTCCTTTTGGTTTGGCAGAGGAGATAAAGAAATCCTATGCTTCGGCGGTTGAGTCGGACCGGGGCCGGGATGAGGAACTTCTTATCAAGAAAGATGAAGGCTATGTCCCGGTTAAGCGGGATACGATTATTCTTGCGATTGAGCCGGTTATTCATAAATTTGTCTCTTCTTTAAAGGAATCTTTGGAAAAGACGGGGCTTAATGAACAGATGAACAGCGGGATTATTATGATCGGGGGCGGGGCCATGCTCCCGGGGCTCCCGGAATGCATTGAGCAACGGATTGGCTTACCGGTGAAAATCGGGATGATCGAAATATCGTCCCGCCGGCTTCATAATGCCTCAAAATTCGCCGCGGCGGTGGGGCTGGCTTATAGCGGATTCAATAAAGCCCAGGGCGCCAAGGCATCTTCCGGTGGACAGGGCCGTGGTGCGGCTCTCCTCGTCCAAAAAGTAAAAGAAATATATCTGGAATATTTTTAATCCCGGCGGATCCAGCTGGAATTTAGAGACTGTTGAGAAGTTTAATCGGACGGGTCAGCGTTCCGGGGCCGGCGTTTCGACAGGTTGAAACTGATCTCTTTGAGTAATGCTCTTAACCTGTTCATCCCATTAAAAATATAAAGCATCCAGAAGGAATTGAGTAGCAGCAGCACGACGATAAGGCGGATATTAAAAACCACTTGAGCGAGGAGATATTCGGACGTGGTGTTGCTCGACGGAGGGTAAGGCAGGAAGAAAGACCGGATGGTATCATAGAAAAAGGTGAAGAAAATTATGACAAGGACAAATTCGAAAAAAATGATAAAGAAATGACGCACCATCCACCGGGCACACAAGTTATCGATATGACGAACTTTAGCCATAAAATCTTGGAAAGCCATAATGTCTCCTTAAATACAGTAAACCGAATAATTAAATTTTGTGCTTGTGTCCCTAGGTATTTATTATACAATATAATATTAATAAAATACTTCTGCAACCATTTTGATAAAAATAATCAGTCCTTATTATGAACACACAGAACCATTTTTGTTGTTGGGGCGTCTTCCCCCTGATCTTTTTGGTAAGTCTGGGGTTAAGCTGCGAAAAGAAGATCGCGGACGGGGTCCAACGAACGTATTTCAAGAACGGCAAAATTCAGGGAGAGTACACGTATAAAAACGGAGTCAAGCAGGGGCTTTTCCGGGAATTTGATGAAAGCGGCGACCTGATTCGGGAGGGTTTGATCCAGGGGGATAAAACCCAGATGACGGAATATACCTATTATTATGACGGCGGTTTGAAATCCATGGTCACGTATTTGGATGGGAAGAAAGAAGGCGTATCCAAAAATTTTTATGAATCCGGGGCCGTGCATATTGAAGCGTCCTATAAAGATGACATGCTCCACGGCATGGTGAAAGAGTTTGCCGTGACCGGGACCTTGCTGGTTGAAAAAGTCTATAGCCATGACAAGTTGAACGGGATTTATCGGCAGTATATTGATGGCCAGGTCCATTTTGAAAAAACATACGGAAACGACAAGCTCAACGGGGTTACGAAAGAATATTCCAAAGAGGGCAAACTTATGTTTGAGCGGACATATAAGAATGACGTTTTGGAAGGCGTGACCAAAGAATATGCCCAGGGTAAGGTTGTGCACGAAACCGTTTACGTTGACGGGCAGGTTGGGATTGAGCGGGAGTTTTACGATGATGAAACCGTGATGCGTGAAACGTATCTGGAAAACGGAAAATCCACGAAGATAAAAGAATACTATCCCAGCGGCGCTATCATGCGGGACCAGAAATTGCAGGACGGCCGCACCATGGAAATTGCCGAATTTTATGAGAACGGCGCGGTGATGTACAGAAAATACTATGACAACGGCGTGCTGATCAAATCCGAGAAATACGATCCTTACGGGAATTTTCTGAATTCAGACAGCATGTGATGTCCCCTCCGGCGCGGCGCAGCCGTTCCCCTTCGAATATTCTTCCTTTTTTATATCCAAGTGGTTGTCTGACGGTGATTTCGGAATGATGGATAAGTTTTCTTGGCAACGGGCGCATATGATTGAGAGCCAAATTAAAGGCCGGGGCGTACTGGCCCGGAACGTCCTGGAGGTTTTGGCGGATGTCCCCCGCCATCTTTTTGTGCCGGAAGAGTTGCAGAAATACGCTTACGATGATCATCCGGTTGACATCGGGTACGGGCAGACGGTTTCACAGCCTTATATCGTCGCTTTTATGACGGAAATTCTGCATCTGCGCGCCGGACATCGTGTGCTGGAGATCGGCACCGGTTCCGGGTATCAGACGGCGGTCTTGTCCCGGCTGGCCGATTTTGTGTATACGGTGGAAATTGTGGAGCCGTTGTCTATGAAAGCCCGGGCCGCGTTAACCCGGCTGGGATACGATAACATCGCGTTCCGCTGCGGGGACGGGCGGCTGGGTTGGCCCCAGGAAGCCCCGTTTGACGCGATTATTGTGACGGCCGCGCCCGGACAGATCCCCCCGGATTTGTGCGCGCAGTTGAAGGACGGCGGGCGCATGGTTTTGCCTGTCGGAGAGGCGTATCAGGAACTGATGCTGGTCAGGAAGGAAGGGGAACGGATGATTCAGAAATCTTTGTTCCCGGTCCGGTTTGTCCCGTTGGTTTCGGGGCCGGATATTCACGGAGAGTAAATGCCGATGGTTGATCGAACCCCTGAGCTGGTTTGCCCCGCCGGAGATTGGGCCTCCCTTACGGCCGTTATGGAGGCCGGTGCGGACAGTGTTTATTTTGGGGTCCAAGGGCTTAATATGCGCTATTATGCGAAAAATTTTGATCCCCTGGAACTGAAAAAAGTCATGACGGTTTTGCATGAAAATCATATCAGGGGATATTTGGTGGTAAATTCTATTGTCATGACTTCTGACCTTCCGAAGGTTGAGCGTGTTTTAGGCTTAGCGAAGGATGCGGGTGTGGATGCCGTGATCCTCTGGGATATGGCGGTGCTGGCGGCCGCCCGTGATCTGGGATTAAACATCCATCTTTCCACCCAGGCCGGCGTGGCCAATTTTAAAGCGCTGAAGGAATATGCCCGTTATGGCGTTAAAAGGATCGTTCTGGCCCGGGAATGCACCTTGGAGGATATCCGCGCGATCGCCCGCCGCAGGGATGAGGAAAAAATTCCGTGCGAACTGGAATGTTTCATCCACGGGGCGATGTGCGTCAGCGTCTCGGGCCGGTGTTTTTTGTCCTATTTTTCCCATGGCGAGTCGGCGAACATGGGCCGCTGCGTTCAGCCCTGCCGGCGGGAATATTTGATTAAAGACCTGTCCGGTGACTGCGAATACATCCTGGGGCAGGATTATATTTTAAGCCCCCGGGATTTATGCACGATAGGGTTTCTGGATGAACTGCTGGCCGCCGGTATTGACGCGTTTAAGATTGAGGGCCGGATCCGGGCCGCGGAATATTTCCGGGTCGTCGCCTCTTGTTACCGGGAAGGGATCAACGCGTGTCAGCGCGGAGCTTTAACGGAGGCGGTGAAGCAAGACCTGCGGGCCAGGCTCCAGGAGGTGTATAACCGCGGGTTTTCCACCGGGTTTTATTTCGGCCGCCCCCAGGACGAGGTGAGCCGGGGGCTGGAGCACACCCGCAAGAAAATTTTTGTCGGGGAGGTCCGGCGTTATTATAAAAGGATAGGTGTCGCGGAAATCACGGTTGTGCATGACGTCATCCGGGTGGGAGACCTTTTGCTTTTTATCGGCCGTTCCACGCCGGCCTTATCGGCCCCTGTGGAGGAAATGCAGTTGGACCATCGCCCCCTGGATCAGGCCTTGAAGGGGCAGACCGTGGGGGTCAAACTTCCTTTTCCCGTAAAACCTCAAGATAAGGTTTTCCTTTGGAAAAAAATTTAATAAAATAAGGATGATGATGGAATCTTCAGGCCAGCCGAGGACCGGGGCAACGATCATGTTTTGTAAATATCACGCGCAGACCATCGCTCTGGATAAGTGTGAACGGTGCGGCGCCCCGGTTTGCCGGGAATGCGCCCTTATGGTGCAGGGCAAGACCATTTGTTTTCAGTGCGCTGATTATGTCAGCGAAGGAGAGGAGCTCCTGGCTCCCCGGAAACCCTGGCAGGCGGCCCTGTTGTCGGCCCTGTTCCCGGGCATGGGGCAGTTTTACAACGGGCAATTCCTGAAGGGCCTGCTCATCCTGTTGACATCGGTGACCATTTTACCGTGGCTTTACGGGATTTACGACGCTTATCAGTCCGCCCAAGGCATGACCCGGGGGGAGATGCGCCGCAGCGGCTCCACGCTGTCGCTGGGGGCCTGCCTTCTCATGATTGTCATATTCGTCGGGACGCCGTTCCTTGTTTTTAATGCCATGCGGCATTACCGCGAAATCGCGCATGTCCCGCCCCGGGACAAGTCTCCTATCGTAACGCTTAAACATATTTCCGCGGCGATTGAGAGTTATGCCAAAGCGCAGGGCCGCTATCCGAGCCATTCCAACGCGCTTTATTTTAATGACCCTCCTTATCTGGAAGAGATGTATTGCAATATCGAACGGGACGGGTTTCGTTTTAACTGCCTGATGTCCGAAACAGGTTATCTGATAACCGCCACGCCTGTTTCGGGGGAGGAGGGTCAGATATTGAAAACTTACAGCATCTCCACCGGAGGGATCCTTTCGGAAGAATAACGCGTTTCGTATTTAAGGAAGAGCAGAAACAAGGACGGGGCCGGATGGGCCATATCAAGGTTATTCGGGGGGATATTACCGCTTTGGATGTTGACGCGATCGTCAATGCCGCCAACACATCTCTGCTTGGCGGCGGGGGGGTGGACGGTGCCATCCACCGGGCCGCCGGGCCGCAGCTTCTGGCCGAATGCCGGGCCTTGGGGGGCTGTGAAACAGGGCAGGCGAAAATAACTTCCGGGGGCCGCCTTCCGGTGCGCTATGTTATTCATGCCGTCGGCCCGGTCTGGAAAGGCGGGCAGCACGGCGAGGACGAACTTTTGGCCGGCTGTTACCGGTGTGCGTTCGACATTGCAGGACAGAAAGGGATTCAATCCATCGCCTTCCCTTGCATCAGCACCGGGGTGTACCGGTTCCCGAAACAGCGGGCGGCTTCTATCGCGGTCAGGACGGTGCGGGAGGCGTTGGCCCAGGGGAGCCCGGTCCAAACCGTGGTGTTCGTCTGTTTTTCTCAAGAAGATTACGAAATATACCTTTCGTTATGCCCGGGGACGGGGCTGGAGTCACGCTAACGGTTTCCCCGGTGGACGGGATCATATCAGGAGTTGGGGCATGAGGCGTTTTATGATGTTCCCCTGGTTAAGGCAATCTCGGGAAAAGAAAAAGCAGGCGCGGGACAGGCAGCGGCTTATCCAGGAGATCGACGGGAATCTGGAAACTTATTATGTTATGACGCAACGGGATGTCCGCAAACCTTTGCGGATATCATTCTGGGACGGGGAGCCGCCGGCCCGGACCGTCTTCCCGGAGGCGTTTTGGGAATACCGGAAGCGCGTGGAACGGTATAACGCGCGGCTGAAGGAATTTTTGGATTATCAAAGGTGGTATTCCGGGGATATTGATCGCCAGACCCGGGAGCACGCCCTGGTCCTGGAAGATAAAAGGGACCGGGTGGATGAGGTGTTACGGGAGTTGAAATCCGTGATGGCCGCGGCTAAGGAAGTTCTTGCCGAAGCCGGGGGAAACAGGCCCGTTTAGTCCTGGGGCCATTATCAGCGGAGGGAGCCATGCAGCTTATTCTTGTCAGACACGGACACGCTGTTTCAGAAGATGTCGACCCGTCCCGTCCTTTAAGCGACACCGGCCGGGAAGAAGCCCGGAAGACCGCCGCGCAGTTGAAGGCCCAGGGTTTTTCCACGGCCGTGATTTACCATAGCCAGAAAAAACGGGCCCGGGAAACCGCGTGTATTTTAAAAGAAGTTTTTTGCCCGGAGGCCCGTCTGGTGGAGAAAGAGGGGCTGGGGCCGAATGACAGGACGGGCGGCCCGGCCGAAGCGCTTGATCAGGAAACCGGCAATGTGTGCCTGGTCGGGCACCTGCCGTTTGTGGCCTGCCTTTTGTCCCGGCTTGTCACCGGCTACGAAAATGAGATCTTTGTGCATTTCCGGACGGGAACAGCCGCTGTCCTGGAGAAGGATGCGGCCGGGCGCTGGGACATCCATTCCGTCATTCATCCTGAAACAGGGAAGCAGGGGGCTTCATGAACCGATGACATTGTATGATGAAAACATTTTGACTGTCTCCCAGTTGAACGGGTTTATCAAGGACGTCCTGACGATGGGTTTCCCCCAGAAGGTATGGGTGTGCGGCGAAATCCAGGGGTATGACCGGAACCGGAACAAACCCCACGTCTTTTTTGACCTGTGCGAGAAGGAGGCCCAGTCTCACGCGGTGGTCGCCCGTATCGGGCTGGTCATTTTCTCCGGGCGGAAAGCCGTTATCGAGGAGGTGCTCGCGCAGGCCCAAAACGCGTTCAGCCTCAAAGACGATATCGAAGTGAAGTTCCTCTGCCAGGTGGATTTTTATCCGCCGCACGGCGCTGTGCGCCTGATCGTCGAAAGCATTGACCCGACGTACACGCTGGGGAAGATCGCGCAGGAAAAACAGCGGCTCATCGCCCTGTTGAAAAAGGCGGGAACCCTTGACGCCAACAAGGCGCGGCCATTTCCCCTGGTCCCGTTGCGGATCGGGCTGATCACGGCGTTTGATTCCGCGGCTTACAATGATTTTGTCTCGGAGCTGTCCGGCAGCGGATACGGCTTTAAGGTGTTCTGCCGGGACACGCTCATGCAGGGGGCCAGAGCGGAAAAGGACGTGGTCGCGGCTTTGAAAATATTTGAAAAGACGGAAGGGCTGGACGTGGTTGTGATCACCCGCGGCGGGGGGGCGATCGCCGAACTGAGCTGTTTTGACTCTCGCGCGATCGCGGAAACCATCGCCGCCATGCCGGTGCCCGTGGTGAGCGGCATTGGGCATGAAATCAACATCACGGTTACGGACCTGGCGGCGCACGCTTATCATAAAACCCCGACGGCCGCGGCCCGTTCTTTCGTTGAGCGCGTCGGCGGGTTTGTCGCGGGGCTTGAAGAAAAATCACGGGACCTTAAGGATAAGGCACAGGCGATGATCGTCGGGAAAGAGCGCCGTTTGCGTCAGGCGGCGCAGGATTTGCAGCAGGTCGCGTTTTTCAGCTTAAAGTATCAGGACCAGGAACTCAAAAGGGTGGAGAAAGGGCTGACCGTGATTCCTTTAAAGCTGGTGAGGGATGCCGCCAAGGTGGTGGAAACCAGGAATTCGGCGTTGAGCTCCGCGCTGCGGGCTTTTCAGAAGGCGGCCTCCGCGCGGCTGCGGCATTACCGCAGCGTGATCGATTTGGCCGACCCCGCCAACATTATTAGGAAAGGATTTTCTTTAACCCGTCTTCCCGATGGCACTCTGGTCAGGAATTCAGGCCAGGTGCGGCCGGGAGACACAGTGCGAACCGAATTATCCGACGGCTGTTTCGACAGCCGTGTCAACATTATTGTGAAGGAGGCCCGGAGTGAAGGAGATAAAATACAGTAAGGCTATCGAAAAGCTTGACGAAATCATCCGCCGGATTGAGCAGGAGGAGATTGATGTGGATGAGCTTTCGGTGAAAGTCAAGGAGGCGGTGGATCTGATCGAGCTGTGCAAAAGCAAGATCGAGAAAGCCGAGTGCGAAGTGCGCCAGGTGGTTGACGCTTTTCAGGAAGGGGAATCGTGAGCGCGAAGGCCGGCCTTCCGGGCCGCCGGAACCGGTTTGCCCGGCGCGCGGGCCTGTTTTTGTTTTGGACCCTGCTTCTCTTTCCCGCGGTCAGCGGATGTGAATCCCGGCAGGCGGATTTTCTGACCGTCACGAAAGTGTTCGACGGGGACACGCTTCTTTTATCCAGCGGGGAAAAGGTGCGGCTCATCGGCATTGACTGCCCGGAAGCGTATGAAAGCGACAAGCTTTTCCGGGACGCCCGGAGGACTCACAACGATGTCGAGGTGATCAAGGCGCAGGGCCGGCAGGCCAAAGAGGTCATGGTTAAGCTGGTACAGGGAAAACGGGTTGTGCTGGAATACGACCTGGAAAGAAGAGACCAGTACGGCCGTCTTCTGGCATACGTTTATGTCCCGCTGACGTCTTCTTCCGCCGGGGGGGCGGACATGTTTGTGACGGAGAAAGACGGCGCGCCATGCGTTTTTTTGAACGCGTCTCTTCTTATGATGGGCTACGCTAGCCCCATGACGATCCCTCCCAACACGCGCTATGCCGATCTTTTTAAATCTTTGCACCAGAAAGCCCGGCAGGGGAGGAAAGGGCTTTACCGGTAAGGTGGGGGATGAGAGGTAGGGCAGGTTCTCTCCGGGGTTGAGTTTATGCTATATTATAATCACAACACGCAAAGGGCTGAAGGAATGCGAATCACACGGATTTTTGCAGGCGGCCTGTGCGCCGCTCTTCTGTTCATGACGGGATGCGGGAAGATGGATATCGCTAACCGGGACAACCCGGGCCGCAATATTATCTGTTTCGGCGACAGCATCACCGAAGGGTTCGGGGCCGGCGCCGGCGAGGATTATCCTTCGCTCCTCCGGAAACGTGTCAGCCGCCCGGTGATCAACGCCGGGCACTCGGGAGACACGACCCGGGACGCTCTGCGGCGGCTGGAAGCAGACGTGCTAGCGGCTGACCCGTATCTTGTGATCGTGGAACTGGGGGCGAACGATTATCTTAAACAGGTCCCGCGCAAACAGACGTTTAAAAACCTGGATGAAATCGTTTCCCGTATTCAGGATCAAGGCGCGATGGTTGTCCTGGCGGAGGTGCGGGTGGGGCTGCTCCGCGACGAGTATTACGAAGGCCTGCGGGCGATCGCGGAAAAACGCCGCGCTCTTTTTATCCCGGATATCATGCGGGGCATCACATGGAACACGGACTTGAAGTCGGACGGCATCCATCCGAACGCCAAGGGATACGCCGTGATCGCCGAAAAAATATACCGTTATGTCACGGCGCTCTGTGATTGATGAAGCGCGCTGTTTCCGCGCTTGATTGTTAGCCGGGGATATTGTTATAATGATATTGTCAAGGGGTGCATGGTCATGAAAAAGAAAATTCTGCTGGTTGAGAATGAACAGGGGATCATTGATTTCATGGAGAAAGGCCTGAAGGCCGTGGGGTATGACTTTATCTATGCCACGGACGGGGCCACCGGCCTGGAACGGGCCAAGAACGAGGCCCCGGATTTGGTGATCCTGGACGTGATTTTGCCGGATGTCAACGGCTTTTCGATCTGCGGTTTTTTGAAGGGGAACGATAAGTACCGTTCCATCCCTTTGATCATCCTGACCGGCCATTACGAAGCCAAGGAACAGGTATTTGACGACGCCTATAAACCTGATGCTTTTTTTAATAAGCCCTTTGATTTCTCACAGCTTCTGGAAACGATCCAGAAGCTTATAGGAAAACCTAAATGACCTTTTCTCGCCGCCCGGCTTTCCGCCGGGCCTGTGTTATCCTTTTGTTTTACGCCACTTTCGTTTCGGGCTGTTCGGCGGCCCGCCCTCCCGCGCCTGCCTCGCGCCTTTCCGCGGATTTAATGGACGCTTACCTGTCGAAAGTCGTTAAGTTCGACGGGATCGATAAAGAGGAAGCCCTGATCCTGGCCAGAAGCCAGCTGTTTTTTCAGGGCCGCGCCCGCGACTTTGACGTGGATCATCCGCAATGGCTCTCGGACGACACCTATTGGGTTTTGAGTTTTAAAGCCGTCCGCCGGACTTTGGCCGATGTCATCGCCAACAGGGCGATCGTGATCATGGTCGACAAACAAAACGGCACGGTGATCGTGGAGGAATAAGGGGAGAAAGATACTGCCCTTATCGCCGTTTTCAATTTGATTTAGGCAACGGGGAGTCGTCAGTGCGATAGGTCATAACTGTGACAAGTTTTTTTATACGAACGTTCAACTGGCCCTTTGCCCTTTATGGTTTGTATGTTCATCAGTAAAGAGAATCGTAGACTATCGAAGACATGCAAAGGAGGAGATGTATGAAATACGCATTCATTCACGTGGCAGACATTCACTATCGCAAAGACGCTCCTGAAGGTGCAGCTAGCATCATGCAGGCGTTTCTTGGAGACTTGGGTAAGCAGATGGAAGTGCTACCTAATCACCAGTTTTACATCGCTTTCGCTGGGGATATTGTTCGAGCAGGAGAGGACTCCAGCACTTTCGACGCTTTTATTCACGAGATGGATGGCCAATTGGACGCCATGGGGCTTAAAAAAGATGTCAGGATTATTGTCCCTGGAAACCACGATCTTAACCGTCGTGCTATGGAGGAGGCGTTAGACCAGTGCATTAAGGTGCATGATGACCACACTATAGAAGAAGAAAGATTTAACGATTTTATCGACAAAGAACCCTTTTTTATGGGGTACTTCTCGAATTATGAAAAATTCGTGCGGCAATTTGCACGATGTGATGAGTCCTTTCAGGTTCGGGGCTGGGGGTACAAATTAAACGAAGATGTCGCGGTATATTGCTTGAATACTGCCCTCTGCTCATTGGGTGGGTTAAAAGATATTAAAGACGAGGGGCGCTTGGCTATCTACACACGGGATTTGGTCGAATGGTGTAGAACAACGACTTGTCCCGTAAAAATCCTGCTGCACCACCATCCTTTTGACCACCTCAATTCTTGGAGCCGGACTGAACTCCAAGATATCATTGATAAATATTTCCAGATTTGTCTCTCTGGGCATAATCACCTCCCTGAAGTGTTCTACAGTCATGTTCCACTGAGAGCGCTGATATGTACGGCTCCACCGCTATTCTGTGGCAAGAAGACTACTTTGGGATATTCCATTGTACTTATTGAGAACGATGAACCATCTGCCATTCTTTACCGCGAGTACTCTGGCGGTACGTTTTTCCCAGGCTCCCGCCTCGCGAAAGCCGATAACGGCAGGGTCGATTTGGGAACCCCTTACCGACTGCATATCAAAGAGATGGATATACAACTCCAGCATGCCCTTAAAGCCTTTAAGGGGCAAACACCAGTATTCATTGAACCAAAACTATCAAAGGAACGTGAGTTCAATGATGATCCAAATGAACTCGATGCGTTGATCGAGTCTCCTTGCGATACACTGATTATTGCCCCTAGCGATTTTGGATTAACATGCCTCGGTCTGCATATGCGACTAGAAGCATTTAAGAAGCATAAATTTTGGTTATATATTGATGCAGAACACACAAAGGGCCGGAAAATTTCCGATCTTATAGATAAGGAACTTTTGCATTACGATCAATGTCCTGCTGCCCTCAAATGTATTGTTCTGGATAGTTGGAATGTCGGCAATGTCGACCACCTCACAATGGTTAGGAATATTACCGCTAAATGCCCAGGTCTACCTCTAGTTATCCTCGCGGAAGACTCTGTAGTCCTCGATACCACAGAAGATCTATCCAAACTGAACAGGGACTTCAAACTTCTGCATCTTCAAGCGCTTAGCAGAAGCTCCATGCGGCAATTAGTCGCTGGCTATAATGCAATTAAACACATCGGCACGGAAGATGTTGTGCTGTCGGGCTTGGTTGAATACTTGGAATCTATCAATGTCCACCGGACACCACTCAACTGTTATACTCTCTTGCGCGTCTTAGACAGCAGCTATAACGAGAAACTTCTTAATAAGACCAACCTGTTAGACGCAATATTGTTTTTGCTTTTCACGGACTCCGACAGTTTCTCGTATTTGAGCGATAAACCAGACGTTAAGGAGTGCAAGTATGTGTTGGGACGCTTTTGTAAGGATCTTGTCATGCAGAGGAAGCGTAGCTTTGACGCGCCGACGTTTGTCTCAAAACTAAACGACTTTTGTAAGACGAACTCCATTCCGCTTGACGTCAGGGCAATGCTTGATGTTTTCCTTGAAAATAATATCCTTGTACTGCACGGTAGTGAGTATGAGTTTCGGCATAGATATTGGATCTTTTATTTCGCCGCAGAATGGATGAACCATGACGAAGAATTCGGACGCTTTGTCCTGGAAAATCGAAATTATGTAAACTATCCAGAAATTATAGAGTTCTACTCGGGAATTGATGGGAGGCGCGCAGACGCAATGGGAACGCTTCTCTCTGACCTGACCTCGCTGATTAATCAGGTGGACAGCAAAATCGGGATCAAGGGTTCTTTCGATCCGTTATCACCATTACTCTGGAATCCGACTGATGAGTACATTCAAAGAGCGAAAAGTCAGATTGCCGAGAGAGTAGGCTCGTCCAACCTTCCTGCGGAAATCAAGGATAAACATGCAGACACGAATTATCAGTCAGAAGCACCTTATGATCAGAGTATCAGAAAGTTCTTGAACGATTATTTAGTATTGAGTCTCCTGCACAGCATTAAAGCTGCATCCCGAGCGTTGCGGAACAGCCCCTTCGTTGACGTTCAATTAAGACGGGAAGTAATCTCCACAATCCTTCGCGGCTGGGAAGAGATTTCAAAAGTGGTTTTTTGGCTTTCCCCTTTACTCGCAAGGGAAGGCCGGGCGGTGCACGACGGGTTAGCATTAAGGCTTGCTGAAGGATTCTCATCTGACTTAAATCAACGTTTCAAAGAGATTATAATCGCGAATCCTCATAACATCGTCAGTAAACTGGGAGGGGATCTGGCATCGAAGAAGATTGGTCTACTTCTCAATGAATGTTTTCAGACAACTGACTCCAAACTTCAGAAACATATGATCGTATTATTTATTGTCGCTTTCCGGCCAATTGGTTGGTACGATGCGATACTTCTTTATATGAATCTTCTCCATCCGAGGTCTTTCTACCTTGGGAATTTATTGGGTGCACTGACCGAGCAAGTCAAACTTGGCGATTTGGATCAAGGGGAAGAAAGTACACTAAAACAGCTCATCGGTGCAATTCTTTCTAAATGTGAGTATGCACCCAAGGTATCGGCGGCCGTTAAAGAAATCCCGCTCAATAAAGTCTTGAACGAAGAGAATATAATGCCGATAGATAAGCTATTGAAAGGCCATAAGAGAAAGTGGCCAGCTATTTGACGAAAGCATCAAGAACTGAGAACGGGAAAGGCCAAAACTGGATACGAATTCCCTGCGGTTATTTCCTACCAATTGCCTGATAAATGATTATCATTAGCAAAACTATTCCTCCCGATTCTCCTTGACTCGACCCTTGTTATTTTAAAGACTCCTGATATAATAAGGCCGTTAATCATTCGTTCCCAAACATGATTTTGAGAATTTTTTTCATTCTGCGCCTGTAGCTCAGCTGGATAGAGCACCAGTCTTCGGAACTGGGTGTCGGGAGTTCGAATCCCCCCAGGCGCGTTTTTATAACTCTCCTGCGCCCCGCTTTGCCGGCGGGGCCGCCCGGCAATAAAACGTTATGTCTATCACTCGGACGACCGCATGTGTAGTGTTGATCGCCATAGGGCTGGCCGCCGTGCTCGGCGCGGCCACGAAAGATATTAATTTCTGGCCGACGGACGCGAAGGCCTATTATTTCGACGCGGTTGTCCGGCTTCCTCAATTAAAGCACCTGTCGCAGATCCACACCCTCATGGATTCGGAGCGCGTCCGCTGGCTGCACGGAAAAGAGATTCTGATCTTGGCTTTGTCCTGGATGCAGCGGCTGACCGGCGATTATGAAAGCCTGCGCCCTTTTATTTGGCTGTTCATCCTGGCCAACTTTTTTTCTTCGCTTCTGGTTTACGGCATCGCCCTGCGTTACTGGGGCCGCCCGGCCGCGCTTGTCTGCTTCACCGCTTTCGCGGGGTCTTTCTGGCCGTATATTTATATCCTTTTCGCGAAACACCAGCCGCTGGGCCTGGTGTTTTTTCTTTTCGCCGTTTTCCTGGCGCAGCGGGCTTCGGCCGGGCGTGTCTGGGTTTTTCCCGCCGCCGGTGTGAGCATGGGGTTGTCGCTTTTTTCCTCGCCGGCGTCCACGTTGTATGTGCCGTGGTTCGCGGCCGCCTGCGCGCTCAAGGCGTGGCCCGGGGCGTGCGGCCCGCGGGGATGGAGGGGCGCCTTTAATTTTTTATGGGCCGTCGCGGCCGTGATTTCAGGAATTCTGCTTGTCGTTGTTTACGTGAACTGGCCGGATGTCGCCGGCCATGTCCGCGCGTTTCTGGACTACGTGTCCATCAGCGGGTCGCACAACCATTTCTTCTATAATCAGCCGTTCCTCCAGCAATGGTTCGGCGCGCGGCCAGTGGCGGATATAAGAGGAGGGTGGGCGTGGGTTTTCCGTTATTTCATGCTCATCATGCCGGTCTTGTTCCCCCTGTATCTCTTGACTGTCCCGGCCTGCCTCCTGGCTTTGCTGAAAGAAAAATCCTCGTCCCGGCGGCTGAAGACCGCGGGCGCCGTTTTATTAAGCGCCCTTCTTCCTGTTGTCCTGATCGAACGTGTGCGCGTCGCCCAATACGGCGGCAATTATTTCCCCTGCTTTATGGGGATTGTTTTCATGCTCGGCTACGGGTTTAACGCGCTGCGTGACCGGTGGCCGGCCCTGCCGGCGCGGCCCGCCGTGAAAACGGCGCTTATCGCCGCGGGCCTTCTCATCGCCGCCGGGCATGTCCTGGTCAACGCGGTTATTTTTGCGTCTGATATTTATCCTTCCCGCCTGGCTTCGACTTTTTTCTCGGACCAGTTAAGGAAGATGAATGTCCGCAAAATTTACACCTACCGGGTGCATCCTCACCGGGACCACTTTGTGCCGTATTTAAGCCCGGACCTTTACAAGAATATCCAGATCGTGCCGGTGGATTCTTTGCTTCAGGCCGGGGACGGCTATGTCCTCCTGCCGCCGGTCACCGGCGATTCGATTTATATCCCGGCTACCAGCGCTTACGCGGATTTTGACCGGGATGATCTGTTGAATGAAATCATGGCGCAGGGGCGGTTGCGCGATTACGCGGTCCTGGACCGCAAGACCATCGCCAGTTCCCGAATCTGGCTGCATGAGGAAGAAATTTTGAGCTACCGGAAATTGATGCTCGGCCACGCGTTGCCGGTCGATGACCTCCGGAGCCACGTGCTTCTTCTGGACGGCGTCAAAATATGGCGCGACATCAAATCGCTCATCCCCCGGCAGGAGTTCCGGCGGGCCCGTGAGCGGGATATCCGTTTCGTGGGCAACGAGCCCCCGCTGTATGTTTTCCGGGGTCGGCTGGAGCGCGTCCGGGAACCGGCGATCATACGTTCGTTTGCGGTGCGCATGAGCAAGCAGGGTCACCCCGCGGATGCCGTGCGGATGTACGCCTACCGGCTGGACAGCAAGCAGCCGGTCTGGGTGCCTTTGGGGCCGGTGTTCGCGTCTCAGGAAGTGCAGGGGGCGGAGATGAGCGGCGCGGCTGACGGTGAGGCGGTTGTCTTTTCTTTTGAGCCGGCGTTGAGCGTTCCGCCCGGGTATTATTTATTCATGATCTACCGGACCGGCGCGAAGGATAAAGACAATTATTATAAAGTTTTCTCCGGGGACATCACACGCTTGTAGCCCTCCCGGAACAGGCGGGCGGCGGGGATTAAAATACAGGGATTATTCTTTACAAGAATAAAAGATTCTTATATGATACCAACAAAAACGGGTGGCGGGAACCCGCATAAAACTGGAAAGTTATATACCGATGCTGACGCAAAACGTGGATAAACAAACCCCCCTTCATGACGAGCATTTGAGGCTGTCCGCCCAGATGATGTCGTTCGGCGGATGGGTCATGCCTTTGAAATATTCCGGGATTCTGGATGAGTATGAGCACGCCCGGCACGGCGTCACGGTTTTTGACACGTCCCATATGGGGGAGTTCATCATCGAGGGGGACGCGCGCGCGACCGGTTTGGACCGCGTCGTGACCCAGTCTCTCGCGGACATGCCCCTGAAGTCCTGCCGTTACGGGCTGATGCTCAACGCCCAAGGCGGCGTTAAAGATGATCTGGTGGTGTACCGCCTGGCCGCTAACCGGTGGATGCTGGTTGTGAACGCGGGAACCATGGAGTCGGACGCTCTTCATATTCAGGAAAGTCTGGCGGACCGCCGGGCGTTTCAGAATGTTTCCGATGATATCGTCAAGCTGGATGTGCAGGGGCCGCGCTCCCGGGAAATTTTACGCGCCATCGTTCCGGGAATTGAGAAGCTGGATTATTATACATTTGACGAATTCTGTGTCCTGGGGCAGAATATGATCGTGAGCCGCACCGGTTATACCGGTGAACTGGGCTACGAAATTTACGGCCCGGCCGATGCCGTGCGGCCCTGCTGGCAGCGCTTGCTTGAAAGCGGCGTTGTGCCGGCCGGCCTTGGCGTCCGGGACGTCCTGCGTGTTGAGATGGGCTATCCGCTGTACGGCCATGAAATCAGCGAGACGATGTCGCCTCTGGAAGCCGGGTTGGGCAAGTTTATGGATTGGGAAAAGGATTTTATCGGGAAAGAAGCCGTTGGCCTTGAAAAAGCCCGGGGCGCGCGCCGCAAGAGCGTGATGCTTTTGTCGGATTCGCGGCGGGCTCCGCGGGCGGGGCATTCTGTTTTTGCGGAAGACGGCCGGGAGATCGGGGTGCTGACCAGCGGAACGTTTTCGCCCTTTTTTAAAAAAGGTGTTGGTTTGGCTTTGGTGCAAACGGAGTGCGGTCAAGCCGGGCAAAGAGTCGCTTTTGGTGAAAAGACAAATCGGTCTGATGCGGTGATTGTCCGTCGTCCTGTTTATCAGCAGGGTTCATTGAAACATTAAACGTAAAAATATGGCAATGGCGTTGTTTAACGGACGTAAAGGAGTCAAGGTATGGAAGTGATGGAACATTATCATTATACCAAAGAACATGAATGGGTCTATCTGGAAGACACGATCGCGACGGTCGGGATCACGGAGTACGCGCAATCTTCTATGGGGGAGGTCACTTTTGTGGAGTTGCCCGCTATTAACGCCGAAGTTGAGCAGTTTGAGCAGTTCGCTTCGGTGGAATCCGTTAAGGCAGCCAGCGACATTTATTGTCCTATGTCGGGGAGGGTCGTGGAAGTGAACTCCGAGTTGGAGGAGGACCCGGAGCTGTTGAATAAGGATTGTTATGAAGCGGGATGGATTGCCAAGATTGAAATTTCCAGTCCCGAAGAGTTGTCGAAGCTCATGACTGCTGAAGAATATGAGAATTATTTGGAAAGCATCGGATAAATCTCTTTGGTGAAATCTTTTTGTCTTTCTCATGCCCGCCTGTGGTGTCTGCCACAGCGCTTACATCCTAACCTTTTATCTTTGGTCAGGGACTGTTCATCTTAAAGGAGGCTTTTTGAACCCTTATATTGCTAATACCGCTGATGACATGCGGGCCATGTTTCAGGCGATAGGAGTTTCTTCGGTCGATGATTTGTTTGCGGATATTAAGGAAGAATACCGCCCGCGTTCTTTTGATTTGCCGGACGGGCGTTCCGAGCAGGAGGTCGTTTCCCACCTGGATCGTTTGGCCGGGAAGAACGCGTATGGCCTCAAGCTCTTTATCGGGGGGGGGTATTATGACCATTATATTCCCGCGGCCGTGACGGCGGTGATGTCCCGGGGAGAATTTTTGACGGCGTATACCCCTTATCAGCCGGAATGTTCCCAGGGGACATTGCAGGCGCTTTATGAATTTCAAAGCCTGATCTGCGCCCTGACGCGCATGGAGATCGCCAACGCGTCTTTGTATGACGGCGGCACGGCTTTATATGAGGCGATGATGATGGCGGTCCGGACGACCGGGAGACAACGCGTTGTCCTGGACGGGGGCGTCAGCCCGATTTACCGGAAGATCATCCGGTCTTACACGAAAAATCTCGATATTGCCCTGGTGGAGGCTCCGGTGGCGCACGGCCAGGCACACCGACCGGATATCAAGGCGTTGCTGAATGATTCGACGGCGGCGGTGATCCTGCAGAACCCAAACTTCTTCGGTGCGGTTGATGATTTTTCGGATATCGCCGCCATGGCCAGGGCCTACGGGGCTTTGACCATCGCCAGTGTGTATCCGGTGTCTTTGGGGCTGCTAAAAACTCCCGGGGAGATGGGCATAGATATCGTGACTGGGGAAGGTCAGAGCCTGGGGCTGCCTTTGCATTTCGGCGGGCCGTACCTCGGGTTTATGGCGACGAGCAAGCAATATATGCGCAAGATGCCCGGCCGGATTGTCGGCCAGACCGTGGACAGGGAGGGACGCCGGTGTTTCGTGAACACGCTGCAGGCGAGGGAGCAGCATATCCGCCGGGAGAAGGCTACGTCCAACATTTGCACGAACGAGGCCCTGTGCGCGATTCAGGCGGCGGTCTTTATGTCGCTTCTCGGCCCGGACGGGATGAAAGAACTGGCCCGCCTTAATCTTGCCAAGGCCGAGTTTGCTCGGAAAACGCTGGAGCAGATTCTGGGCGTGCAGGTGAAGCGGAGCGCCCCGACGTTTAACGAGTTCACGGTGTGCCTCCCGAAGGACGCTCAGGATGTCGTTGAGGCGATGATTCGGAAAGGTTTTGCCGCCGGATTTCCCCTGGGCCGGTATTATCCGGGGATGGAACGTTACATGATCGTGGCGGTGACCGAAAAAAGAACGCAAGAGGACATCCTGCAATATGCGCAGGCCCTGCGTGAAGTTCTGGGGACATAGCGCCCGTTTTAAGGATTACGATATGGGAAATAATTGCAACACATTTAATATTACGGGAAAAAAAACGGGGGAACTGATTTTTGAGAAATCGGTTCCGGGCCGCCGGGGGTTCCGCTGCCCGGCGCCGGATATTGACGGGGAGTCTGCCCTCCCGGGAAAGTATTGCCGTGAAGCGCCACTGCCGTTCCCGGAAGTCACCGAGCTCGATTGCCTCAGGCATTTTACGGGCTTGTCGCAGAAAAATTTTTCCGTTGACACCCATTTTTATCCTTTGGGGTCCTGCACGATGAAATACAATCCCCGTTTTTCGGAGCACTGTGCTAAGCTCCCCGGGTTTTCTGAATTTCATCCGTTGCTTCCGCAATTGCGGCAGGGGGAACAGTACGCGCAAGGGGCCCTGCAGGTCTTGTTTGACATGGACCGGTTTCTATCGGAGATCACGGGGATGGACGCTTTTACGCTGCAGCCTCTCGCCGGGGCCCATGGCGAGCTTACCGGCGTGATGCTTATCGCGGCCTATCATAGGGCCAAGGGGAATAATAAAAAAATTATTTTAATTCCTGATTCCGCCCACGGGACAAACCCGGCGTCCGCTGCCATCGCCGGGTTTGAAACGGTTTCGATCCCGACGGATGACAAGGGTGTCATGGACATGGATATCCTGAAAAAGAACATCACCCCAGAGGTCGCGGCCGTCATGCTCACCTGCCCGAACACCCTGGGGTTGTTTAATGCCGGGATCGATAAGATCGCGGAGTTGGTCCATTCTGTGGATGGGCTGATGTATTATGACGGCGCGAATCTTAACGCGCTGTTGGGGCGGTGCCGCCCGGGGGACCTGGGTTTTGATGTCGTTCATGTGAACCTTCATAAGACGTTCTCGACGCCGCATGGGGGCGGAGGCCCGGGGGCCGGGCCGGTGGGTGTCAAAAAAGCCCTGATCCCGTTTCTTCCGATATCGCGGGTTGTTCGCAGGGAGGACGGCCTTTTTGCCCTTGATTACGACGCTCCGGAATCCATTGGATATATTGCTTCCTTTTACGGGAATTTTGGGGTTATTGTCAAAGCCTATGCGTACATTTTGCTGTTGGGGCGAGAAGGGCTGATGGAAACCAGCAATCACGCGGTTCTGAACGCTAATTACATGTTGAGCC
The DNA here is from genome assembly GCA_964489065.1 of uncultured Planctomycetales bacterium. GTDB lineage: Bacteria > Omnitrophota > Gorgyraeia > Zapsychrales > JANLHA01 > JAGOJP01. The sequence goes on from CAZAXH010000002.1 coordinate 340,844, forward strand.
GGCTGAAAGACGTTTTGCCGCCGGCGTTCGACCGCACATGCATGCATGAATGCGTTTTGACGGCCAAAGCGCTTCTCTCCCGCGATGTTCATGCGCTTGACCTGGCTAAATATTTGATCGACCGCGGGTTTCATCCTCCGACGATTTATTTCCCCCTCATTGTCAAAGAGGCGATGATGTTTGAGCCGACGGAATGTGAATCCAAAGAGGAGATGGACCGCTTTATTCAGGCTTTGCGGGAGGCGGTCGCCTTAAGCGCCTCCGACCCGCAGATATTGAAGCAAAGCCCTTCCACGATGCCTGTTTCTCGTCCCGACGAAGGCCGGGCCGCCAGAGACCTCAACGCCAATTTTTTCCGGACATGCGTTTAAAAGACGTGAGTTTTGTTTCGCCTGAAGAGAATCTGTTGTTTGATGATATTCTTCTGCACAGGGCTGACCAGGGAGAGTCCGGCGAGGTTCTCCGGTTTTGGGAATCCCCCACTGTCTGCGTGGTCATGGGGCGGACGGGACATCCGGAGAAGGAACTGTTGCGCGGGGCCATGGACAGTGACGGAGTTCGGGTTTTCCGCCGGTCCTCCGGCGGAGGGACGGTTGTGCAGGGGCCCGGGTGCCTGAACTATGCGTTGGTCCTCGACAAGCAATCGGATGCCCGGTTACAGGATATCCGTAAATCTTACGAAGTCATCCTTGAACACGTGATCCGCGTTTTGTCTTCCTGCGGCGTCCGTGCGGAGTTCCGTCCGGTGTCTGACCTGGTTGTCCCGGGAAAAGAGATGAAATTTTCCGGGAACGCTCAAAAACGGGGGAAGCGGTTTATCCTTCACCACGGCACGTTACTTTATGATTTCCCGGTGGCGTTGATCTCAAGATATCTGCGGATGCCCGAGTCTGCTCCCGAATACCGGCAAGGGCGCGCGCATCAGGAATTCGTAATTAATATTCCTGTTCCCCGGGAGCGGATTAAAAATGCGTTTGTCAAGCATTACGGTATCCGTTTGACCGAACGCACTCTTTCCGCGCAGGAAGCCCGGTGTTTATTGGGAATAATGGACCGCAGGTCTGATGTCTCTGGATACTCTATATAATATCTCGTCGGTAAAAAGTTTGAAAAAAGGTGATTTTATTCTTTGTTAATTATTGACATCTATGAACCCAATTGTATAATGAGTACAGTTCCCAAAAGGTAATATCACTATATCCATATAAAAAGAGTGATCTGATGCAAGGAGGTGGATGATGAAAAAGAAGTTAACTTTGGTTATGGCAGTTATTTTCTTGTTCTTCATCAGTGTCCAGTCTGCCCGGGCCCAGCTGATTGATTATAGCCGGCGAAACCGCTATAACAATCCGGGGCAAAATGCCACGACTCAGGATACGCGTGCCCGGACGTCGGCCCCCACACCCAAAACAGAGTCTTCCGCAGCTAATGTGTTTGAAGTTCAAAACAGGTTTGAGAAGAAATATGACCTCAACCGGGATGGCAAGCTGCAGGGGGAAGAATTGAAAAAATTACTTTCGGATGTCGTGAAAGAGGTTGAAAATGACGGACGGTCTGTTGTTATGTCCGATATTGTTGAAGCTTATGATGCCAATGGGGATGGTTATATCAGCAGTTATGAAGTCAGACGGATTATGCAGGAGATAAATAAGTAAAAAATTTTTAGTTTAGAAATCCCATTGCCTTTCCGGGCAATGGGATTTTTTTTACTTTTCCGGTTTTCCTGAATATTCGTATGTTATAATTTTTAGGCGAGTATGAAAAAAAGAGTATTAATCCTATTTTTGTTTGCTTGCCTCTGGGGATGCTCGGGGGCGGCTTCTATCACCGCCCATAAAAATTCGGCGCAAGATATGCAATCCAGCCGTGGAAAAGATTATCAGGATTATCTCTCGTTTTTCGAGGATGTCTACCGTACGATGGAAGAGAATTATTATTTTCCGTTGCGCCGGGAAAATTATGAGCATTTTCTTAAAATGTTTGATGCCAAGATTTATCCCCAGCTCAAGCGGTCTCGGAAATCGGATAATTATATTAAATGGCGCAGTTCGGCGTATCTGGTCGATTATTTGAAAGACCGGGAGGATATTTTTTCGGCGTTTTTCCCGCCGCAGGCCGCTGATGAATATGAAAAAGAAGTCTTGGGGAAGCGGATTGACTTAGGGCTGGAGGGGGTCATGACTTCCGACGGGTTCCGCTTGTATCAGGTGGAGCCTCGGTCGGACGCGTATGAAAAGGGCATACGCCCGAAAGATTATGTTCTTCAAATCGACGGGAAGCCCCTGCAGGGGATGAGCGAGGAAGAAATCCGGGAGCTCTTGACGCCTTTGGAGGGGGCTTGGGTTGAGGTTCAATTCCGCGAAGATGTTTCTCAAACAGAGAAGATGGTTTCTTTGGAATGTCGGGAATATTTCAAACAGACCGTTTTTCTGGTTCCCGTCAACGTCCCGGGCGTCTATTGTTTGCAGATTAAACGTTTTAACCGCAAGACTTCGGAGGACTTGACGTTGTTTATGTCGTACATTTTAAAGCAGGGGGGCCAGGACCTGATCCTCGATTTGCGAGGGAATCCCGGAGGCCCGCCGCTGGCGGCCAGGGAAATATCCGCCTTTTTCCTCCCTCCCCACGAAGAGTTTGCTTATTTTCAAAGAAAGGACAAGCCCCGGGCCGTGCTCGATGTCCCTCAAATCCCTGAACATTTTCGTTATCATGGGAATATTGTTATCTTGGTCAATAAAGAAAGCGGAAGCGCTTCCGAGCTGTTCTCCGGGATTCTGCAGAGCAAGGGCCGCGCGGAAATTATGGGGACCAATACCGCTGGGCAGGTTTTTTTAAAAAGTATGTTTAATTTTGAGGATGAATCGATGGTTTTATTGGTCACGGCACGAGGGTTCCACCCGGATGGTACGGTCTTCAGTTTTCAGGGAATAGACCCTGATCAACGGCTTTCCGACGACCAGGATATTGTGCGTCTCGCGGCGGAATACCTGTTTGCCAAGCGCCGGGAATCCTCTCCCGGTGATGAGGAGTCGCCGTAACGGTTTGTCCGGGGGAAGAAATCCCGGACGGGAAGGATGTCTACCGTGTCGATCTTTCTGAAAATATTTTTTTTTCAAATTCTTGCCGCCGCGATCACTATGGGTATTCTTAAGGTGATTTTAGATAGGAGTCTCATTGAGTCCGCGGTGAAACAATTTGAATACCTCTGTCAGCATTCTGACCTACCGTCTCCGCCGGAGGTGAAGGTGATCAGTTGCCATCCTTTGTCCCAGGCGGTTTCTTCCCGTGTCCGTTGTCTTGTCAGGAAAAAGTTCGGGGAAGGGGTTAATGTCCGCTATCAGACGGACAAACGTATGTGGGGAGGCGTTGTGATCCGGGTGCTAGGGACTGTTGTCAATTACAGCCTAAAAGACAGGATCCGGCAGGCTGTCGGGAAAGGAACGGCCTCGTGAAAAGAATTTTGGCTATTGTCCCCGCTTTCAATGAAGGGGGCAGTATTAGGCAAACGCTTGAAGAAATTAAAAGCGTCCCTTTTCCTCTGGATGTCGTCGTGGTTGATGACGGCTCTCTGGATGAAACCCGTCGGGAAGCGCTTTCTTCGGGAGTGAACGTTGTTTCCCTGCCGTTTAATCTGGGGATTGGGGCTGCCGTGCAGACAGGATTGGTGTACGCACGGCATCATTCTTATGATGTGGCTGTGCGCGTGGATGGGGACGGGCAGCATGACATCCATTTCTTGGAACCTTTATTGCGTCCCGTGTTGGATCATGAGGCAGACCTGGTCATCGGCAGCCGTTTCCTTCCCCCGTTTTTGGGGTACCGTTCTTCTTTTATCCGGAGGATCGGGATCCTTTTTTTTGCCAACCTGATCAGTGGTATGATTCACGCGCGCATCACCGATCCTACGTCGGGATTCCAGGCCTTTGGCCGGCAGGCGATACAAGTTTTTTCCCGGAGTTATCCTTATGATTTCCCGGAGCCGGAATCAATCGTGGTCGCCCAAAAAATCGGCCTTTGCGTCCGGGAGGTCCCTGTCCAGATGCGGAAACGCGCGGCTGGGCGGAGTTCTATCCGGTTTCTCGGCACTCTTTATTATATGATCAAGGTGACTTTTGCGATTTTAATTCATAGGATTAAGAAGACCCAGGAGGGGGGGGGCGGTGAGCGTTAAAATCCTTTCGTCGTTATTGGCTTTGCTGCTGCTGGCCCTAATCGTTGAGCTTGTCCGGCGGGAGAAGTTGACATTTAAGTACGCGGCGGGATGGCTTTTAGTCTCTCTCGGCGGGTTGATGTTGTCCTTTTTTGACGGAATTTTATTGGCCGTTTCCCGGTTCTTCGGCTTTGAGCTCTTGAGTAATTTTATTTTTTTCGCCATGATCGGCGTTTTTGTTTTTTTGAGTTTGTTGCTGACAATCATGCTGTGCCAGCAGAATATCCGGAACGACCGCATGGCGCAGAAAATCGGGTTGTTGGAAAATCGGCTGGAAAAACTTGAGAAGGATCAGAGCAGGGAAGGATAACCCCGTTTGTGTCATCAAGCCGGGGGGCGGGTCAACGAAGGAGTTTTTTGATGGGGCAATGCACGGCATCGAACTGGGACGGCTTTTGGGGGCACGCGGAATCGTCGGGGAAAAACACTTCGTGGTCTAAGAAACGTATCATTCGGATAGTGGGCCCTTTTTTGTCTGGCCGCTCCGAAGTCCTCGACGCAGGCTGCGGGAGCGGTTTTTTTTCGAAATTTTTTTGTGATCGGGGGCTGAGCACCGTTTCTTTGGATTATTCCCCGGTGGCGCTGTCTTTGACTGCCCGCTGCACGGGGCAGCGCTCTCAGACAGTCAGGGCGGACCTTTTGGACCTGTCTTTACCGGGCTTTTTGCAGAAAAAATTCGATGTGATTTTTTCGGATGGACTTTTTGAACATTTTTCTCCGGAAGAACAGGATGTTATGCTGAAGAATCTACTTGCTTTGCTGGCGGTGGACGGGCTTCTGGTGACGTTTGTCCCAAACCGTTGGTCTCCGTGGCAGATCATCCGTCCGTTTTTTATGCCCGGCATTAAAGAAGAGCCGTTTGATTATTCCGGCTTGTTGGACCTGTACGCCCGCAATGGACTCGCGATCGTTTCATCGGGAGGGATCAATACGATTCCGTTCCGCTGGTCCCCGGATACTTTGTTGGGGAGGCATTTCGGCATGCTGCTTTTTGCCGTCGGGAAAAAGGCCTTATAAAATTTTCTTAAGGTGGCGCCCGCCGGGTAGCCAGCGGTATTGATACTATGCCCCGGCGCACGGCCTGCCTGTGCGTTATTGTTCACGTTGGAGATCAGAATGGCTGAACAAGTGAGTATCGTCATCCCGGCTTTCAATGCCGAGAAAACAATCGCGCAGACAATTCAGGCCTGCCTGAACCAGGATTACGCTCATGTGAAGGAGGTCATCGTTATTGATGACGGCTCGACGGACGGAACCGGAGAGCGGGTGAGGGGGGCGGGTGTTTCTTGTGTCCGGCAGAATAACGCCGGCCCCGCTCAGGCCAGAAATAAAGGGGCAGCGCTTGCGGCAGGGGATGTGATTTGTTTTACGGATGCGGATTGTGTTCCTCACCCGAATTGGGTCCGGAGTCTCATGTGGCATTTTTCCGATCCGGCTGTCGGAGCGGTCATGGGGAGTTATGGAATCGCTAACCCGCAATCCTGGCTGGCACGCGCGGTTTATCAGGAGATCATGTTTCGTCACCGGCGCATGCCCGTTTATCCGAAAGCGTTCGGAAGTTATAACGTGGCTATCCGCAAAACGGTGTTTGATAATGTCGGGGGATTTAACGGGGAGTATCCCTACGCCAGCGGAGAGGATAATGACCTGAGTTATCGCATGTTATCTTGCGGATATAAAATTTTTTTCGCGAAGGACGCTTTAGTTGATCATCATCACCCGGAAATGATAAAAAAATATTTGCGGGAACAATACAGGCATGGATTTTGGCGCTTTAAAATGTACCGGGCTTATCCTAAGATGATGAGGGGAGATAATTATACTTTCTGGAAAGATTCATTTGAAATCTTTCTTTCCTACTGTTTGCTGGCGGCTCTGTTGCCGGTTTCCCTTCCTTTTTTTTCTGTATATATTTTAATATTTTTTGTTCTAACAATTTTTATTATAGAAATTTCTTTTAGTATTAAATTTAATTGTGAAAATGAATATATATTAAAATATTCATATGTAATGTTATTAAGAGCGGTCGCCAGAGCGGCTGGCTTTACTGTTGGATGCCTTTCAACGCTTTTGAATAGACGGCGTTACCCTTTGATTTCCCGCTAGAACTGGATTTTTTTCCGGTTGTTAGACTCCGAAAGAGTGAATTTCCTCCTGCTGAAACCCGCCTTCAATCCTTCCGTGTCTTTCTGAAGAATCTCCTCGAGAAAAACCCGGAATATGTTTAAAATGCTCAAAAAAAAGACAATTAAGTATTTGTCCCCTTATACACTTATGTTAGAATCAACATGTAATTTAAATTTGCTTTGAGGGAAACTATATTTTATACTTTTTTTTATAGTCAAAATAATCGTGACTTATGGCCTATTACACACTTTTAGGTTTTAATAAAGAGCCATTCTCAACAAGCCCGGATCCGGAATTTTTTTATCTGACCAAAGAACATGAGATGGCGCTCACCAATATTTTGATTGAGCTGCACCTTAAGCGCGGTTTGTCTGTGATTTTTGGTGATGTCGGTACCGGCAAAACAAGCCTTTCCCGCTTGCTTGTCCAGGAATTAAAAAAGCGTAGCAATATGCTTTTTCATATTGTCCTTAATCCTGTCTTTGCTGATGAAAGACAATTCCTCATTTCCTTATCACGAAATTTTAACGTGGACTCGTTCTTTGGCCTCGATCCCTATAAAGCGGATATCCTGGAACTTCGGGATGCCTTTGAAAAGTTTCTTATTCACAAGACCCTGGAAGAAAGGCAAACGGTTATCCTGATTATTGATGAGGCGCAAAAATTGGATTGTGATACTCTGGAAACCCTGCGTATCCTGCTGAATTTTGAAACCAACGAATTTAAGCTGTTACAGCTTGTCCTTTTGGGGCAAGTTGAACTTTATGCCAAGATTATGACAATGTCAAATTTTCTTGACCGGGTCACGTTCAAGTATACGCTCAATCCTTTGGGTGTGAAAGAAACAAAGGAGTTGATCACCTATCGCGTGACAACGGCTGGGTACAACAGCCGGATGGAGTTGTTTTTGGATGAAGCGATCACTGAAATTTATAATTATACCCGCGGTTATCCGCGGAAGATAACGAAGCTTTGTCATCAGGTCCTCAAGGAAGTCATCCTGCAGAATAGACATGCGATTGATCGGCGCTTAGTGCGAGACGTGATTGAAAAGGAAGAACAGTTCCGGATCCGGGGCATTGACCTTCCTCAACAAAACCCGTTTGATTTGGGATATCGCTTATTCCCGCAAGCGAATTTCAAGCCGGGGGATCACCTCCAAGAATGATATTTTTCTTGGTTTTCCGTTTTTAACATATGGCGAAAGAAACGGCAGAACAAAAATTACTCAAACTTATTGAGGCGACGGAAGCTCAGGATAAAACGCCCTCCTCCGCTGAACTGGCTGCTGTGCGGACGCCGTCTACCAGCCTCGAGGCCCAGAAGACGTTGAGTTCGGTCCAGAGCATCGGGTTGGCCACGATTACCCTGCCTTCCTTCGTCGGGCAGCTGATGCATATTCTGCGCGATCCCACGATACTGGCCCAGTTGCCGCAGACGTTGAGTATTAAGGAGCTTAACAAGGTTCTGATGATTCTTGTGCTGCTGATCGGGATTTATTTCGTCTCCGATTTCAGCAAGGGGATGAAGGCGGCGCAGAAAGATATACGGCTGGATGAGGCTCCTTTGGCCTCGGCGGAATTCGTCGGTCCGGCCACGATGGGGGATTTGCTGGGGCAGTATGTCAAAGATATTTCCCAATATATGGCCCTGGTGTCTTACCGGAATATTTTCCAACCATATGAAAGAAAAGTTGAGGTGGCCGATGAAGTCGTGGAAGAGGTCCTTCCTAACCAGCAGATCGCCGAGAAAGTGAACCAGTTTAAACTGGTCGGCATCTCCTGGCGGGAAACTCCCGATTCGGTTATGGTGATGATCGAGGATAACCAGACTCAGGTGACGCATTTTTTAAAAAGCGGGGAGGAATTCCAGGGGGTTAGGGTTGAAACAATTTACGCGGACAGCGTGGAATTTTCTTATAACGGCGAAAAGATGAACGTAAAGTTATGAAAAATTGTTTGCTGGGAGTCATTTTTTTGTTTCTTTGGTCGGCGGCGGCAAGGGGGCCGGTCTGGTGCGTGAATATTTCCGCTCAGGAGGCGGAAGCCCCTGCTCCGAAAACCACGGCCCCATCGATCAACGCAGTGACTTCGCAGGATATGGACGTTCTCCGGGATAGCCTGATGTCCCCGCGGCCGATCGATTTTACCGAGCCGGAAACCTCGCTGGAAGAGCGGCTGGCGCGGAAGATCACTTTGGATGTGCGGGAGATGAGCGTTATTGACGTGCTGAAGTTCCTGGCGATGAACGGCAATTTTAACCTCGTGACGCACGGGACGATTCAGGGCCGGGCGACGTTTTACTTGAAAAGTGTTTCCATAAAGGACGCTTTAGATATAGCCATCCTTTCCAGCCGGTTAGCTTATGTGATCGAGAACGATATTATCCGAGTGATGACCGACCAGGAATACGAACTTACCTATGGGAAAAAATTCAGCGATAACAGCATTATTGAGATTGTGCAGTTAAAATACGCCAAGCCGAGTTATGTGCTGGCGGCTTTGGAGAATATCAAGAGCGCTTTGGGCCGGATTATTATTGATGAGGATACAGGTTCGGTTGTCATGATCGACAGTAAGGCCACGGTTGAGAAGATGAAGGAAAGCATCGAAAACATGGAGCGGCCCCTGGAACCGATCGTTTATACTTTGCAATATGCGAAGGCGGATGTGGTTGCGGAAAAATTGCGGGCTCGCATTGACGCGCATTCGGTGGGGACGATCACGGTCGATGAACGGACGAACCAGCTGATTGTGCGCGCTTTTCCTGAACGACGCAAGGAAATAGAAGAACTGATTATTTCTTTGGACAAGCCGACGCAGGAGGTCCTGGTTGAGGCCCGTGTCCTTCAGGTGGTTTTTAAACCCCAGGAGGATTACGGAATAGACTGGCAGTTGGATTTCCGTGACAGCGAGTATGATATTTTGCGCCGGATGAGCGTTTCGAACATTCTTATGAATGAAGACAGTCTGTCTTCCGGCGATAACCTGTTTTCGAAATACGCGCGTTACGCTATCGGTAGCTTTGACGTGAACAAGTTTGAGCTTGCGATCCGGGCTTTAAAATCCGTGAGCAACACAAAAATTTTGTCTAATCCGAAGCTTCTGGTCACCAATAATGAGGAGGCGAAAATCCACGTGGGAGACACGGTCCCTTATATTATTTCCACGACCTCTGGCACGGGGGATAACGCGATTACATCCGAAGATGTCCGGTTTGTGGATGTCGGGCTCAAGTTGAATGTCCGGCCGACGATCAATAGCGATGGCTATGTCACGATGGTGCTGAAGCCGGAAATATCGACCGTGGTGGGGTCCATTGAATCTCAGGGGGGAGGAATCCCACAGGTGAATAAAACCTTGGTTGAGACGACCGTTATGGTGAAGGACGGGATGACGATTGTCCTGGGGGGGTTAAAAAAGGAGAATAAAGTTTATGTCCGCACGGGGGTGCCTGTCTTGATGGATATCCCTGTTGTGAAGCGGTTGTTTAGCACGGAAAGTAATTCTGTTGAGGCGACGGAAATCGTGATTTTTATTACCCCCCATATCGTTTCCGGCGATAAGCCACATGATGATTATAAGGGGCATATTAAACCTGCGGCCGATTATGGGACGGACAGCCGTTTGTCGCCCAACCCGGCAGGGTTAAAATTGAAGGAGTAAATGTGAAGAGGGATGTCCATGGAGACGGAGTGTGTCGTATGATTAAATTCCCTGTGCATGTAAAAACCATATTTCAGCAGGGAGGGTGGTTTGTCGTTTCCCTCGGGCTGGGGATGGGATTTTTAACGTCCGCCGTTTTTTCGCAAGAAGAGCCGTTAACCGTTGAGGGGTACATGACGATTGTGGAAACGGAAATTGGTTTGGACCAAATTGTCGTGCAGAGGAATAAGCCGTCCCGCCCGGTAAAAGACTCCTCGGTTCCGGGATCCGGCACGGGGCAGGAGAAGCTTCTCCGCTTTGGGGACCGCGGTCCTTCGGTTACTCCGGACAAAATCGTTGATTTAAACCGTTTCTTGAAGAAGGCGATTGAAGAGAATCGGCAATTGGAGGCGGATAAGGCCGGATTAGATCAGCAGTTAAAAAACCTCCGTGGCCAAAGGACGATTGAGGTAAACCGTATTAAGTCCATCGGTACGGAAAGGGATTCCTATAAAGGGATGTTGGAGCAGGCCCAGAAAAATGTGCTGAAATTGACGGAACAAATAAGTGATTTGGAGAGCCAGATCGTTGAAAAAGACCGGCAGATGCAGCTCATGATGGTTGCCCCCCCGACCGAGGTGGTTGGAGAAGGGGAGGAGGAGACGTTGGTTGAAATTTCTGCCCGGGAGGTGAGCGGCCTTCGTGAAACGATTGCGGCTTTACGGCGCCAGCTTTTGGAAGGAGAACAGAATGCGGCGCGCCTGAGCGAAGAGAAGAAGGTGGAAAACCAGGCGGAGTTAATGGCGTTATCCGAGCAGGTTGCCCATTTGGAAGAACAACTGAAGAATAAAGATGCTGATTATCAGGCCAGGATAGCGGCTATGCAGGAGGAGAAGGAGCAGGCCGACGAGATGGTCTTGGGGCTGGGAGAGCAGATCAAGAGTCTGGAAGAACGGTTGAGTCAGCAGAAGACAGGGACGGTGCCTTTTCAGGAAAATCAGGAAGAGGTTTCTCTCCAGGCTCTGGCGCAGAATATTGTGTCAGAGACTGGTCCGGTGAAAGCGGCTGTGCCAGGCCCCGCTGCGGGGTTAATCGCGTTATCTCCGGATTCAAAAAATCAACGCGTGACCCCGGATCAGGAACTGGTCGTTACCCCCCCGGATAGGGCTGTTGCCCCGGAAGTTTCCTTTGTCGCGGAGCGGGGGGATGCCGCGTTTCGGGACCGAGTTCAGAGCCAAGACGTGATCGCTATGCTTGATCGGATGTCAAAACAGAATGAAGGATTGCGGTCCGACGAAGGGCGGGTGCATTACAACATGGGGAATATCTTTTTCCATCAGGGGGATTACGCCAGGGCCAGGGATGAATTCCTTTTAGCTGTTCAACTGATGCCATATGATGCGAACGCGCATTTTAATTTAGCTTTTGTGTCTTGGGAATATTTAAGCGATTTCAAGACGGCTTTGAAACATTTTCAGCAATATTTATGGCTGAACCCGGAAGCGGAGGATGCTAATCTGGTTAAAGAAAAAATTATTGCTGCACAGTTGGAAATCATGGGAAACAATGATTCAAGTTTGGAGCAGGATGTTAGGGAGGAACAGGTGTATTGGTGGAAATAAACAGAGGCGAGGAATGGTGATTTTGAGGATAGCCAGAGACAGTGAGGTGAGCGCAGCTAGCCTAAATATTTATTAATCGAGTAAAAATAAAACGGCGTTGGTTTTTAGGCAAACGTCCCCCGGGTGGATAAGGCAACATCCGGAAGACTGAAAAAATCAGCGCTTGCAAATCCGATAGAGTGTTGTAATAAGTTTTATGCGTCAACCCTTTCTAAAAAATTACAATAAGAACTCTGTTCTATTATTAATAATAGAACTCTGCTTTCTTTCTGCCTGCGGGCTGCTGACTCCCGTCTTTAATCCGGCGGCTCATTCGGCGGAAGCCTCTTATGAGTCCGGGGCTGCGCCGGATTCCCAGCAAGCCGAAATCCTGCCCGGGGAATCTTTTCCTGAACATGTTTTCTTGAAAGGCCTGCCTTCCGGAGCGCAGGAAATCGTTGAAGAACGCACGCATTCTTCGAAGACATTTATCCGCCCGGACGGCCGAAAACAGATCATTATTTCCTCCGGTGACCTTCATTATGCCGATAACGGGTCCTGGCAAGATATCGACACCCGTTGGCAGCCGTTTTCTTCAGATGGGGTTGAACCGCCGTCAGGCGCTTCGGCCTGGGATTACCAGATGACGGACGCCGTTTATCAGGCCTACGTCCGGGAAGAATTCGGCCGTCATGAAGTGGCCGCGCTTAGCAAACAGGGGCATGTTTTGCGTATGGCCCCGGGCGCGTTGAGCGTGCGGGGTCCCGCCGCAACGCTTGCCGTCCTTTCCCTTCCCCGGGAAGTCCGGGGGCAGGTGACCAACAGGCCTTTCGATATTATTTCCGGAGGCGGGTATATCGAATGGAAAGGCGCTTACGGGGAAGGACTGGATTTCCGGTACACTCCCAGCGACACGCGCTTTATTAAAATCCTGGAAATAGCCGAACCCCGCATGCTCAAGACGGACGTGTGCGAGAAAGATCAGCCGTGTGTTTTACAACTGGATTTGGATTTTGAGACCGATCTCGATTTGTACGTGGATGGTCAAAAATGGGACCGGGAAGAGCCGGTTCCGGCGGCGCATGTCGAATTCAAAGACCACGAAGGCCAGACGCAGTGGTGGTGGAAAAATCCGGTTGCGACCGGTGCCGATGGGCAGACTGTGGTCGGGCGGTTTTTGATCGGCCCTTCGGAGGCCGGCCTGCTGACCGCATCTTCCCGGCAGTCTTTTAGGGTGTCCGTGCAGTTTCCCCTGGCCTGGTTCCGGGATGCGGAGTTCCCGGTACAGATCGACCCGGACACGTTTTACGGGAATGCCGGCGATGGGTATATAACAGGGCAGAATGTGGCTTATGGCCAGGCCCGGAATACATCGGCTTCCAACGATAACTCCGGGACCTCTTTTTCCGTGGGGCAGAATTATACCACGCTTTATCAAATTCATCGGAGTTTCGTGGCTTTCGACACGTCCGTTTTATCCTCTGCCCCGGCCAGGGCGCATCTTTATCTTAAAGCTAGCGCTGACAATTCTTCGACTGATTTTACGGTGCGGATTCACCAATACGCCTGGTCCGCACCCTTATCGTCCTATCAGGAAACCAATTATGACGGCGCGTTATCCAGCACCTATGACGCTGACTGGCGGGGGACCTCCGGCCTTTCAACGGGCGTCTACTATTCTTCCCAAAGTTTAAGCCCGTCGTACATCTCAACCAGCGGCAGCACATACTACGCCCTTTTGTCCGATCAGGATGTCGTGGGAACAACACCCACCGGCGCCGAATATGTTAATATTTACTCCCAGGATGCGTCTTCTGTGGCCGACCGGCCGTATTTGTCCATTGAACCAGTGGTGGAGGTGTCTTATTCTGTCGGTACGGATTCCAGTGATTTGAAGAGCGGGTCTCCGAATGTCACGGTCACCAATCACACCGCGGTTTTCACCGTGGCCCAGCCGGATAACGTGGGCGTGGGGGATGAAATTCTCGCGGGAGGTAATACGTATTATATCCAGAGCCGGCAGTCATCAACGGTTTACACTGTCATCACGGCGACCGGCGCGGTTCCCGCAGACCTTTCCAGCACCGCGGTCACGTCGATCAGCCGGGCGTTTAACACGTTGTCGGACGCGGAATCGAATTCGTCCGGAGCCAGTTATTTGAATAATTCGGATTTGACGTCTACCGGGGCCGATGTCCAGTTAAACTGGGCTTTATACAATGACGGGGCTTTCAACGGCGCAGACGGATCGGGGGCCGGACTCACCATCGACGGTTATACCACGGACAGCACCCATTATATCCGCATGTTCGCTCCTTCCGGGACGACGGAGGTGGGCGCGTCTCAGCGGCACACCGGGACAGAAGGGACCGGGGTGGTTATCCGCCCGACGAACTCGTCCCCTGGGGCCGATTATTCGATATTTTCGGTCGGGGACCTTGATCTTCGTCTGGAAGGCCTTGAATTTGATGGGTCCAATATTACGAATGCCGAGGTATTGCAAGGGATTTCGGTTAATGACGGACAGGCCGGGGCTGCCGGGACAGAAGTCTGGATCGACAGTGTTATCGTTCACGATTTGACAAACTCCACGGTTGATGAAAATGACGAGAGTGATGTCCGGGGGATTAGTTTTATTTGGTTGGACACGGCCAAGGTCCGGAATACTTTGGTTTATGACCTGGAAAATGTCAGCACCAACGCGCAGTCTGATTTGGAAGGCATTCGAGCGGGGGTGAACACGGCTTCGGGGACACGGTATCTGTATAACGTGTCGGTTTATGACTTAACGGACGCGGGCAGCCGTTATGTGCACGGCATTGATTTGTGGCAGACCCCGACAGCGGTTATTTACAACACGTTTTGCGGAAAAATCCAAAGCGCCGCCGGGGCCGAGGCCTGTTTTTACGCTGATGTCCCGGCTAACATGACCCAGGCGTATAATGTTTCCTCCGACGCCACGGCCTCTGGCACCGGTAGCCAGACCGGTAAGACGAATTATACCGAATATTTTTATGAACCCAGCGGCACGTCCACGGATCTGCATTTGCGACATAACAGTTCAACCCTGTGGGGAGGCAACGGGGCTGATCTCGACAGCGATGCGAATTTGCCGGTCACCGAGGATATGGATGGCGACACCCGGAACGCAACAGCTCCGGATATCGGTGCCGATGAAGTCACCAATGAGGCCGCGTCTGCGCCCTTGACCCCGCATTGTGAAGGGGCTGTGACCCCGGTTTCCGGTGTGACTGACACCACTCCGGAGTTTTCCGCGATCTGCGACGATCCGGATACAGATAACTGTACCTATTATGAAATCGAAGTCAACACGGCCTCTGATTTTACTGGTACGGTCATGTGGGACACGGGGAAGACCACGCTGGGCAGCGAACTGACGGAAAATACCCGCATGAATGACGTTTCTTATGCGGGAACCGCCTTGTCGCTGAATGGGTCAACCTATTATTGGCGGGTCCGGTTTTGGGATACGGTTCATGACGGCGGCAGCGGGGAAGATGACGTCGCCGGAGACTGGAGCGCTGTCCAGACGTTTACCATGGGTAAGTTTCTGACCTTCACCCTAGAACCGACAACCTCATTCTCCTGTCAGTTGCTGGAAAACCAGCCGGTGGTCACAACTAGCGATGCAGCCAGCGGTGTTGATGTTACAATCGCCATCCTTTCCAATCCGGGGAGTTCCTCTTTAGTGGGCACAACCACGGTGGCCACCAATGGCTCGGGTGTGGCCACTTTTACGGACTTGCAAATCCCGATTCCCGGCGTTGGGTATACGCTTCAGGCCACCGCGACGGGTTACACGGCCGACACAACCGCAACCTTCACGGTCGAGTCCTGTACCACGCCGATGTCGAGTGTGGTTTACGATGACTCCACGGGCGATTTATACGTTAAGTGCTGGCTGGAAGGTGCCGAAGGCCGGGTGACCCTGGGCGCGAGCGATACCTGCGCGATCAATATTTACGAACCGGACGGCACTCTTGAAAAGGCGATCACGACCGGAGATTTTGGCACCCCATCCGGAAATGTTTTTAGCTACGACTGGTCCGCTGATAGTCCGGATTTTGATTCCTCGTATTTCGCGGAAGTATCCCTTTATTATGATTCCCGCTCCCAAACTTATGTGAGTTTCGCCACCTACGACCTCACCCAATTTGCCGTCTTGCGGGATGTGAACGACATTTTAGTGGACACCTCCGCCATCAATTGGACCAACGTGACCGATATTAAGGCCAAGACCGATACCATCAATTGGACGGATATTACGGAAATAAAAGCCAAAACCGATACGATCAACTGGAGTGATATCGGGGTGTTGATGTCGGATCTTTCTTCTTTAAATGCGGCCTCCGCGTCTTTGGCTGATGTCAATTGGGACGACATGGAGTTGATGACCACTAGCCATATCAACTGGACCAACGTGTTTTCCATGACCGCGGCCCAGATTAACTGGACGGACATGTCTGTCCAGAGCAACGCGGGGGTGAATTGGGAAAATCTGGAGTTTATGAGCGAAGCTGGGGTGAACTGGTATGACATCGCTTACATGAGCGGCGCGGGCGTGAACTGGACGGAAACGATCAATTGGGACAATCTGGCTGAACTCACCACGGCGGATGTGAATTGGGACGACCTGACGATCATGTCGGAGGCGCATCTTAACTGGGATGATTTTGAGGTTATGACCAAGACCAATATTAATTGGTCTGACTTGAGGATTCTATCCACTTCGGGGATCAACTGGCGCGATATGGATGTCCTTTCCGACGCTGGAATCAACTGGCGGGATATTGATGTGTTGAGTGATCGTGGCATCAATTGGATGGATATTGATGTCCTGTCGGACCGTGGCATCAATTGGAGAGACGTGGGAGTCTTAAGCAACGCGGGGATTAACTGGCGGGATATCGATGTGTTGAGCGACCGGGGTATCAACTGGACTGCGTTTAACGACCTTTCGACGTCCGGAGTCAATTGGGATGATATCGCCGAATTGACCAGGGCCGGGGTCAATTGGACCGGCTTGGATGATATGGCGTCCACGGGTGTCAATTGGAAAGATGTTGCTGTGTTAAGCGCCTCCGGAATCAATTGGATCAGCATTAATGATTTATCAGATGCCGGGATTAATTGGGTGGACCTGGATGTGATGAGCGACGCCGGGGTCAACTGGGCTGATTTCACTGCCTTTACGACAGCCGGGGTCAACTGGTATGACATGGCCGAACTCAGCAGCGCCGATATTAATTGGACGGGGATTAACAGCTTGGCGACGTCCGGTGTTAACTGGATTGATTTGGCGGTGATGAGTGACGCAGGCGTGAACTGGACAAACATTGATGCCCTCTCCACGGCGGGGATTAACTGGCTGGATATTGATGTTTTGAGCGACGCGGGCGTTAATTGGTCCGCGATGGATGTCTTGTCGGACGCCCGGGTCAACTGGACGAATTTGTCTGATATGACGGCTGCGGGCATCAACTGGATGGAACTGGAAAATATGGCTGTCGATATCCAGGGGGTGAACTGGGTGAGCATGAGTGATATGACGACCGCGGGGATTAACTGGGACGCTATCGCGGGCATGTCTGATGCTGGGGTGAACTGGATTGCTCTGGAAGATATCAGTAAATCCGGGGTAAACTGGACCGGGCTGGCGGACATGGCGAATTCTAATATTAACTGGATGAATATTTCTGATATGTCCTCATCGGGAATCAATTGGAATCAGTTGGAGGAAATGGCTATTGATGTGCAGGGGGTGAATTGGGCCAGCCTTCAAGAGATGACCACCGCTAATATTAACTGGGACAACTTCGCGGACATGGCCGGGGCGGGCATCAATTGGGAACATCTGGAAACCATGTCTGTCGATATCCATGGTGTGAATTGGGACAATATTCGGCAGATGACGGATGCCAATGTTAACTGGGACGATATCAGGGGGTTGTCAGAAGCGGGGATTAACTGGCTGGATATTGATATCCTCAGCGACACGGGGATCAACTGGAAAGACATTAATGTCATGAGCGACGCGGGGATCAACTGGGGTGATCTTAATATTTTAAGTGATGCCGGAATTAATTGGCGGGATATCGATATCTTGAGTGATACGGTGATTAACTGGGCCGGCTGGGATGCCATCGCCTCCGCGGGGGTTAATTGGGAGGATATCGCGCGTATGTCTGACGCGGGAATCAATTGGCTGGACGTGGACGTGTTAAGCGAAACGGGAATCAATTGGGACGATGTGGGTGTCATGAGTGCGAAAGGGATTAACTGGACGAGCATTAATGATTTGAGCGATGCGGGGATCAACTGGCGGGATATTGACGTGCTGAGTGACGCGGGGGTCAACTGGCAGGACCTGGATGTGTTGAGTGACCGCGGCGTCAATTGGACTAATTTTAGCAATATGACGACTGCGGGGGTCAACTGGCTGGACATCAATGTGTTGAGTGATGCGGGGATCAATTGGAAGGATGTGGATGTATTGAGCGATACGGGGATCAACTGGATGGACATGGGTGTCATGACGGGCCGGGGGATCAACTGGCTGAGTATTGATTCTTTAAGTAAAACCGGGATCAACTGGAAAGATATCGATGTGTTGAGCGATCAGGGCGTCAACTGGACGAACTTTAGCGTCATGACGAATGCGGGCATTAACTGGCGGGATATCGATGTCTTGAGTGACCGGGGAATCAACTGGGTAGATATTGATGTCCTTTCAGATACAGGGATCAACTGGAGGGACCTGGATGTGCTGAGTGACCGGGGAATCAACTGGCGGGATATTGATGTCTTGAGCGATGCCGGCATCAATTGGCGGGATATTGATGTCCTTTCCGATGCGGGGGTCAACTGGCGGGATATTGATGTCTTGAGTGACCGGGGCATCAATTGGCGGGATATCGATGTCCTTTCCGATGCGGGGATCAATTGGCTGGACATGGATGTGATGAGCGACCGGGGTGTTAACTGGACAAATTTGGGACTTATGTCGGTCTCCGGGATCAACTGGCTGGATATTGGTGTACTCAGCTCGGTCGGGATTAATTGGTCTGATATTGACGTGCTTTCCGAAACGGGGATCAACTGGCTGGACATCAATGTGCTGAGTGATGCGGGGGTGAATTGGAAGGATCTGGATGTTCTGACTGATGCGGGTATCAATTGGAAAGACATTGATGTGATGAGCGACGCTAGGGTGAACTGGGTGAGCATGAGTGACATGACGAATGCGGGGATCAACTGGCTGGACTTAAATATCCTTTCAGATGCCGGTGTTAATTGGAAAGATATCGACGTTCTTTCCGATACGGGGATTAACTGGAAAGACCTTGATGTATTGAGTGATAAGGGAGTGAATTGGGTGAGCATTGATGATTTAAGTAAAGCGGGCATCAATTGGTTAGACATTGATGTGCTTTCTGACACAGGTATTAACTGGCGGGATATTGATGTCTTGAGTGACCGGGGCATCAATTGGCGGGATATCGATGTCCTTTCAGATGCCGGGATCAATTGGAAGGATTTGGATGTGTTGAGCGACACGGGCATCAATTGGAAGGATATTGATGTGATGAGCAGTGTAGGAGTGAACTGGGTGAGTATTAATGACCTGAGCGATGCGGGGATCAATTGGGTGGATATCAATGTGTTGAGTGATGCAGGAGTGAACTGGCTGGATATCAATGTGTTGAGTGATGCAGGAGTCAACTGGCTGGATATTAACATTTTAAGTGATGTGGGTGTGAATTGGAAGGACTTGGATGTGTTAAGTGATACGGGTATCAACTGGAAGGACATTGATGTGATGAGCAGTGTAGGGGTGAACTGGGTGAGTCTTAATGACATGAGTGACGCTGGGATCAATTGGCTGGATATCGAGGTGATGACTGAAACCGGGGTGAACTGGATTGGCCTTTCTGATATGGCCAACCAGGGCATTAACTGGGCTAACGTTAGTGAAATGTCGATTTCCTCGGTGAACTGGCTTAATTTGGATGAAATGACGAATAATGATATCAATTGGACTCGGCTCGGTGAGATGACGGACGCAAATGTTAACTGGTTTAATCTGAGTGAACTTACTTTGTCGGGAATTAACTGGGAGGGGGTTACCGTTATGGCTGAAGCAGGAGTCAACTGGCTGAATTTCGGCGAGATGACGACTAAAGGGATTAATTGGAGCAGCATCAGCACGTTGTCTTTAGCCGGAATCAATTGGCAGGACATTGATGTCCTTTCGGATGCGGGGATCAACTGGAAGGATATTGATGTGATGAGTGATACGGGAGTGAACTGGGTGAGCGTCAATGACATGAGTGATGCGGGGATCAACTGGCTGGACATTAATGTGATGAGTGATGCAGGGGTGAATTGGAAGGATATCGATGTGATGAGTGACCGTGGGATCAACTGGTCGGACATCAACATTTTAAGTGACGCGGGTATTAACTGGCGGGATATGGATGTATTGAGTGACACGGGTGTTAACTGGTCGGACATTAATGTGATGAGCGATATAGGGGTAAATTGGGTAAGCATCA
>CAZAXH010000003.1:0-28681 GCA_964489065.1 uncultured Planctomycetales bacterium
GACATTCTCCAATGCAGCATAGCGGCCAAAGAAACGATTAATCAACGCCACGAACTGTTTCCAGAGCCGCAGCAGGGATTCGAGGAAAGACGACGGCCGCAGAATATCTTCCATGGAAATCACAACCGTTTCTTTCACCTCGCCCTCGTCTTCCACAGGAACAAAGCGTAACAGCACTTCCGCCTTTTCGCTCATGCGGGAACCGGAGAACGGAACTTCGTGTCTTTCTATGGAAACATTATTTTTCTCGATCGGGCTGGACGAAGGCGACGCGGTCATTTTTTCCACCAGCTTCCTCGCGTAGGCAATTGACTCATCCTGATCAATAAAGTTCGGGCTGGTCGCAACCGTCACGAGGGTGGCCCGCTGCGCTAACCGGGCGAAGAAGTCGATCGCATCGTCTTTCTCTTGGGTGTTCAATCCCTTCAAAACATCTATGTCGATATCGAGGATATTAAAATCAAGCTCGGCCGTATCCACGGCGGCACCCGGCTGAATTTTGTACCGCAAAGCGTCACGCACCATACGGTGGGCTTGACGGCCTTCCAAATTGTAGAGGAAAGACCACTCTTTCAAGAAGCCATTCTCAAACAGCGGGGCGATAAAGCCCTGAATCCCGAGTACATTTTGTGAATACCGGTCAATCTCTTCAAAACTGACCGCCGGTCTTAAGAAGATATCTTCTTTCTGTTCAGCGTGCCTGCGGGTCAATTCGGCATCGGCATGAGCGTCAATGTGAAGCAGCGTGTTGCCTTTCTCCGCGATACGGCCCTGCTGCAGCATCAGCCACCAGAAGGAATACGCGTGATTATGGTCGTCCATCACCATGGCCACCCGGTTATCCGGCAGGGTGATCACCACCTTGTTCTTGAGACCGATGACTTCAACGTGTTTGGCCGGCAGGCGCGGGTCTTTCGGCGAACGGTAAATTTCTGGTTGGATGTCCGCTAATGTCCCGTTCATAAGCCATCTCTTAGCCTGCGCCTGTTCGCTGACCGGACTGGAACTCGCTTGGGGCTCAACCGCTTTAAGGCCCAGGTCTTTGGTCAGAGTGAATATCTCCGGAACAGTATCCGTATCCGGCCGGCTCAAGTCGACTCGGCTGGCATAGCGCTCTACGAATGCGATCTTGGTCAGCCCCCATTCCTTAACCAATTGCGGATTCTCCGCGAAGAACGCCTGACCGTTGAAGATGACTTCACCCTGGTCGTTATAGAGCACTGCGCCTTCAAGTTTAGCCCGGGAGATCGTGATTTGCCCGTTATAAGGATGAACCAGCTCCGGTTTATCGGTGTACCGGTAGGCGTACTGTTCGCGGATATATTGTTCCACGCTGTTCCGGCCGGCCTGAATGACTTGAGCCGGTATCGTGGCGTACTGGTCAGAAACAACAAGATACTTCGCGTCTTTCCGGCTTTCCGGTAATTGCAAGACAACGTTCTTCGCAAAGAGGTAGCCAAACCGCTCTTCCGGTTTCGCCTCTTCCAGACCTTTTAACCGCAACCCGGCTTTCAGGCCCTTCGACTGGATCAGAACCTTGAACCCGAAACTGGTGGCGATGTCGCTTTCCGCCCAATCCGACAGATGCACAAGCCCTTCATCCAGGTTCCACAACCAGTCGCGCTGATACGTGAACCCGGCCGTCTGAAGCCCGGATTGTTCCCCGGCCCGCGCCACATCGAGGAAGTTGACCATCGCCGTGATATTGACCTTGCCGGCCTGCGCGTAAATATCCGTGACATCGATATGTTCTTCCTTCCCGCTCCAGACCGAATACGTCCGGCCTTCCACGTTCTCTTCCGTTTTCCCGCCGTAATCAATGCTGATGACAAAACCGCGTTTAAGCGCCCGGGCGACCGCCTGCTGCCAGGAAGCAATCGCCGGCTGGACAAAAATCTCGGTCCCTTCCGCCAGCGTGACTCCCAGGTTGGCCGCGTAATCTTTTAGCTCTTGGCTGGACAGTTCGCCGGTCTCGTCCCTGTACGCCCCGTCTTCTTCAACGGTGTAAATTTCTTTCAGCTCTCCGCCGACCACTTTCATGCGGTGGCCGGGCAGATCGTCGATTAACTCGTTGGATAAAAAGACGCCTTCGACGTCCGCAAGGTCCTTTTCGTTGAGATCCAGCACGGATTTTTCAATCCAACGGACCTTGCCGGAAAATTCCTGGAGCTTCGCCTTCTGATTGGCGCGCAGGTTCTCGCTGAACTCGACGATCACATACTCAAGCGCTTTATGTAAATCAGGCTGGCGTTCTTTGAGGTAAGTCATGATATTCATCGCGTATGTTCCGTTGCCCGCGCCCATTTCCACGACATTGAATTTAGCCGGCCGGCCCATAGCGTTCCACATTTCCACAATCTGGCGGCCGGTCGCGAAACCGAAATACCGGGCCGTCTTGCGGCCTTCCACAAAGGTGTCAAAATCTTTATCCCTCCCGATTTGCGCGATCCGGCCGTAATACTCGCCCTGGGCTTGAGCCATAAACTCCGCAAACGTCATTCTTTGCTGAACCGGTGACGACTTCGGCTCACCCTTGCCCTTCAAAGAATCCTCCGGCTTGTCCCTGTCATCCGTTTTGCTCCCCATCTTCACCTGCACCATCGAACCGGGGATCGCTCTCTGCAGGGCCATGAGAATCGCGTCACTGGGACCCTTCTCCGTCCGGACTCGCAGGGTCCATTCGGTGAACCCGTCTTCGACTTCCTTATGTGTTATGTCGTCAATCAGAATATTCATGTCAGCGACGCGTTCGGCGATAAGGTTCTCCAGCCCGCCGACCACTTCGGGTTCCGTCACGATAGTGATCACCCGGCGGACCGTAGGCAGCTTTCTGGGGCCTTGTTCTTCCGCAATCTCCAGGATGCTGTCTTTGAGCGCTTCCACGTTCTCTGCCGGGATGTCCATATCAAAAATCAAATTGGCCCCTTCCATTTTCTGCTCGTGAACATAACCCTGCTGCGCGCTAATGGCGTTTGTGATATCTTTCAACAGGCCGATACGGTCATAATCCAGGCGCAGCACCATCCTTGCGAACGCTTCCCTAGCATGGCCTTTTTCGTAACGGACCTCCACCACATTAATTTTCAAATATTTTTCTTGAATGCCCCATTGCTTCAGGCTCACATTCTTGTTGCTAACAAGCTGGTAAAACTCATTATCCTGATCCAGGAAGCCCCAGCGGAGATAGAGCTTACGAACCAGCGTTGCGTTATCCAGCCCGAGGGACTGCAGCAGCTTCTTGCCTTTTGCCGCCGCCTGAAAATCAAATTTCTCCAAAAGGAGGACCGTCCGCAAATACAATGCGTTCTTCAGGATAAAGGTGCGGTTCCGCTCCAGATAACTCCTGGCCTTTGTCGCGGGTTTGAAGGTCCGCAGACGGGCGGCCGGGTTAAACGCGATGATGTCCCCGCTCTTTAATTCATAACCCGCATTGCGCATCTGCCGGCTCTTAATACTATAGTTGGTCATATCATGAACAATGCGCAGCGTCTCGATACCGAGGTAATCGTCCTGCAGCTTGTTCATGTCTTTCATCGCTGCCGTGTCAGCCGGGATGCTGCCTTTTTTCACCTTGATCGTTCTAAAGGTGTCTTTCGGATGACGCTTGTTCGCCGGCTCATAGACCTGGACGTAAACACCGTCACTTAAAGAATCCTGCAAACGTGCAAAATCAGCGCTAAAGTCTCCTTCAACTTCCACCTGACGGAAGTTGAACTCCTGCTTCGGATACATTTCCACCATCTTGTAGAACCAGTGAGCGGCCATGTTGCCGAAACGCATGAGCTTCAGGTTGTTTTCATCCAGGAACTTGATCTCCAGCGGCACCGTCTCGCCTTTCCGGAGACCCGGGACCATGATTCCCATGTGATAGGCGTCATACCGATCAAAAGTAGAGATCATCCGGTATTTGGTCCGCTTGGGTATAATCGTGCCGATATCGTTAAAGAGCGCCTCGCCGTCTTCGATCTGCCGCAACGCGTCCCAGTAATCGCGGATTTCACCCCGGATCACCACGTGGAGCCCTAACAAATCGTAGAGCGGTTCGTCCTTCTCTTTTCTTTCCTGGCGGCGGATCTTCTCGGCGATCGAATAAATGCCTTTGACGCGGGAACTGATCTCGAACATGACCCCGCTGTCGCCGAATAACCCTTCGAGGCGGTAATGGACCTCCTTCCTGATCTCCTCCAGCACCTTCTCGGCTTCTTCATACGTCATCCCCAGCAATTCCGTCTCTATATAATCCCGCGTCTTCTTATATTCTTTCGGATGAGCCACGCGGAAGACCTCATTGCGCAATAATGCCGACCACTGATCTTGTCCCAGGCGTTCGGCCAGCGGAGCGTAGATGTCTTCCACCAGCGCTTCCAGGTATTCCAGCCGGGCAAGGTCTTTTTCTTTCAGGCTCTTTTCGCCCATCTTATTGATTGTCGTGAAGATTTCATCAAAGATACCCTTCATGACGGCCGGAGTCGCGGCTAACTGGACGATCATCTCCATATAATTTTGAATCGAATCCCCGCGCTGGTAATGCGGCAGTTCCTCCAGGCTCGGTATTTTTATGTGTTCGCGCCGCTGGTTGTTCTTCTTATAGACTGACTTCCGGATCGGGGAAGAAGAACTTTCCGCTGAAGGCTTCTTCAGTTGGGAAATATAGGTCTGACCATCCAGATCGTACCCGGCATCCAGCAATTGTTGCCTGCGGGCCAGGACATCCGCCAGGCGGGCCTCGCCTTTAGCGGAGAGCAGAACGTCCTTGCCCTTCACCGTCACCAGGCCCTGTGCCACGGCGCGCGCCAGGGTGGTCTCCATCTTGGCCCGGACCAGGCGTTCAGAGGCGTCATACAGCTCGATCATACCGGCGTGCGGCTGTTCGGTTAACAAAGACTGCAGAAGGCCTTCCTTCAGCATCGCGCCGCCCTTCAAGGTGTTCAAAATCGTGTTCTGCAGGAATTCAGACGTGACGAGAGACGGCGATTCTTCTCCCGTGTCCAGACTGAACAAGAGATCGCGGATCACCTTAAACGTGTCAGCGTCGCCCTTCTCCACAAAAACCGGCAGTTCATTCCAGACATGTTCCGGAATATAAACGAGATCCAGCGTGTATTTCCCTTCGCTGAGCAGCGTGTCCAGAGCCCATTCGCGGTCAGCATAAAGGTCGGCCATCGGAGCTTCATCCTGCAACCGGCGGTTAATCTGCGCCCACTGACGGCGGAAACTGCTCACATAGCGCACTAGATGCCCGGCCAGCTTGTCGTCCATTCTCGCGGACACCTCAAACGGACCGAGGTCCTGGCTGTCCACGACAATGACCATGTCAAAGTCCGGAGTAATCCTCTTCATAAATCCGTCTTCGCTGATCTCTCCGGCCTCCAACCGCTCGAGCGTCTTGTGGATCCGCATACGGATGTCCACATCCCCGTAGAACGGATACCCAACGCCGTGCACTTCTTTCACGAGCGGCGCGGTCTTTAAAATTTCAATGATCTTCCGGGCCGTGGCCATGTTCTGCTCGTACCGGCCGGCGTCATGATAGAACCTTTCGATCTCCTTGAACTTACGGTAATTGTCCGCGCTTAACAATTTCCTGGCCAGGTTATAGTAGTCTTCGGTACGCTTAAGCTCAACCGGCGAAGAAACCGCAACCACCGGCTCGCTTTCTTTGGCCGCGACCGCCGCGTTCAACGTTTCCACCAGATATTCATTCATATCCAGCGGTGTGGCGCTCATCAGCGTGGAAGCGCCAACATGGCTCTGGGCCGCTTCTTTGATACTGCTGGAAGTGTTGTCGGCGGACTGGATCGCCTTGTAAGCAGCGTACTCTTCGGCGGTCAGCGGCGTCGCGCTCATCAGCGTGGAAGCGCCCACGTGGCTCTGAGCCGCTTCTTCGATGCTGCTTGTGGCCTCCGCGGCGGCCTGGCTCGCTTTGTAAGCGGCGTATTCTTCGGCGGTCAGCGGGGTGGCGCTCATCAGCGTGGAAGCGCCAACCGGGGTCTTCTTTTCCGCTTTCTGCACCAGGACTTCATCAATGAGGTTCAATGTGCTGCCCTGTGTCAGGTGGGTGGCCGGCCGGATCGTCCGCTCGTAAGCGTTGCTCAAAGCATTGAATAACCTGCGCAGGAACCGCACGAGGAAGTCCAGGAGGAACTTAAAGAGCATCGCCATTTTGCTCATCAGCGAGGCCATGGCGATGTAAATAACTTCCTGATGCTCAAGATTTTCATCCACGGCCGGGAAGAAGAACGCGACTTCACTCTTACCCGTGGCCACGGTGTTTCTGGCCGGCACCCCGCGGCGGCCGCCCACGGAAACGCCGGTCGCCACCACAGTCATTTTGTGCGAAGATACCGGTGAGGACACCGTGCTGCGCACCAGAGAAGAGGATGACGGGCCGGCCACCGGAGAGGATTTCGGTTCATCTTCAGCTTTCCCCTTGATATTATGTTTAGCAAGTTCTCCCGCAAGATCAATATCCGGGTAATCAAGATCTTCTCTTCTTTTTTGATCGCCTTCGGCTCCAGCCGGTTTCTTGCCTCCGAACAGATTTTGAATGACAGCCCAAAGCCCCAAGACAATCGGGGCAACATACATCGTAACGGCCATCAATACATCTTCCAGACCTGCAACATTGTTAAACAAGAAATTCAGGGTGGCCTTGCCGATCCCCGGCTTCTTGTTAATCTTATGCGGGAAGTAAGCGAACTCGGTCAGGTACCAATCGGCCCACTCCATCTGCTTCTTAGTCAGTTTCTTTGTTCCATTGGTCAAATTCTCCCATCTCAGGTATTGCCCGTTCTGCTTGAGGAACATGGCCTGAATCTTCTCCAGAATCTTCTGATACTTCACCGGTAAGACCGCGCGGCCGGATTGAGCGATAGTTTCCAAATACTCTTCCAGCGAAATCAGCATGCTTCTTAACTGGTTATAGTAGTCGCCTAACTCATCTTGCGGATTGTCATAGCTATACTGATCCACTTCACTCAGCTTCTTCTTGATCTCGGCTTCTTTATTCTTTAAAACATCCGCGTTTACGCCTTCTCCGATAACGTCCACAGCCTTAAAGACCATCGGAAGAGCCACGCGTTTGTACAAACGGCGGTAATGGGTCGGATACTGCTGGAAGAACTTGATTTCCTGAACAGACTGGTAATCACCCGTGTCTCTCCCGGTAATTTTACCGAGGTCGACTATCATCTTCTGCAACCGATCTTCCTCATCTCTAGCCTTCGCCCCGAAAATCGGGACAAAGCGTTGCAGGCGGTAAATCAAAGACATGGCATTGTCCGCCAAGCCCCAGAAGAAAGCGTAGAAGACATACTTGATATTCGTTAACCGCTCTTTGGTATTGGTTGCCGAATTCAGCATAAATGGCGCAATCAACGCGGCGACCGGCATGCCCAGCGTCAATATCCAGAGGAGCAACTTATACGGATGGAACCCGACCACGAACAGTACAATAAAGGTCCACAGGGCTCCGACCTTGATCGCGTAAATACTGCGACCATAAATATTACGCCAATCATTATCTCTCGCGATGTTCCCGCCTTTACCTTTGGTCTGGAGGAATCTCCCTAACCGGCTGGACGCCAGCAATTTGATCGTTTCGTCGTACACAAAGAGCATGTGTCCGTAGAACCAGTACATCTTGGTGACGATGGATTTGATCGTTGCCCACGTGCCTCTCAGCCAGCCGCGGGCTTCTTCATAAACCTTGAAGAACAATAACCCGTAACTGATGGACTGCGACAGAATCAGCGAGCTGATCCACAGGGCTAACGGAATACCGCTAAACACGTTCCAATCCAACACCAGGTAGAAGATGATGATCCACTTCAGGTAACGGTTAACCGCCGGTTTCTTGAAATAGAAGCCGAACCCGTCTAACCAGAAATTGTTGGCGCGGTACGCCCAATCCACGTGCGGAGAAAGGAGCAGTTTCATCGGCGTACGGCCGGTCACGGCTTCCACCGAGTCATACGACCATTTCCGGATCGGGTTTCGGATTTCGTGCATCTGGTTCGGCCAACCTTTTTCGGTCTTGAAATACCCGGCGCGTCCCACCACGTATCCATAGCCACGGTAGCGCAGAACACTTTCAATATCTTCCGCGACATAGGAGTCAGTGATACCTTCAGACCAGCGTACTGCGGAAACACGCTCGAAGAACTTACCGTAAGCGCCCAACCCGCCGAAGAGCATCTTGCCCTGCTGGGTATGATAGTAGAACCCGTTCTCGCCGACCGGAACGATATCGCCGACCGGGCCGAGCCCTTTGTTGATGCTGTGATTGACCACCGGGATAGATGCGCCCATGCCCGGCAAATAGAAGTATTCGAGGAGATGGGAGACAACCGATTCCTGGCCGGAATAAAGCGCTCTATGGTCAGCGTCGAGGTTAAGAAGAACCGGCCCGATAATGTACGGCATAACGGCGGTCTTCTGGTTCCACTTGGACCCGTGATAGTTTTCAGGGCCGAGGCCATGCTTTCCACCGTTTAAGAAGGTCGGGAAGATGCCTTCTTCATAAATCAGCTTGAACATTTCCACTAGAATCTCGGCCTGGGCTCCAGCTTTTGCCTTTATTCTTTTTTCGTATTCAGCCCCATCAATCTTTTTCCCGCTCACCAAGTCACTGATAATGGTTCTCAATTCCTCATTTCCGCCCAAAGCCTCGTTCAACATAAACATACCCTTCAAGTTTCTGTTGATAACTCTTATCTTCCTTTCAATTTCCTTCTTAACTGCGGCGTCCTCGACATTCATGCCAAACTGGCGGGCGTAATTGGTGTAGACACGTCTCAGGGTGCGTTTCTGGCTGCGGACGTTCACCCACGTGGTGCCGATTTGCGTGTTCGCCCATTTCTTGATGTCCAGCCAGATATTCCAAGAGGTGATGCCCTCCGGAACATACGTCGGATTCTCGATCATCTTCAAGAGTTCTTGTTCCTCTTTTGACCCGCGTTCCGTTAACCTTCTCACCATCAACACAAACATTTCCGTTTTGTATTTCGCCAACATGCCCAAACGGTGCGTCTGGTCAGTCTGGTTTTGCACCTTTTTCAGCGAATCATTGCCGAATTCAAGCAGCCCGGCGTCATCAAAATACAGGTCTTCTTCGAAAGCCGTAACCACCACCGTGAACGGCAGGACCTCATCCCAATTGGACGCCAAAGCGCCCTTATCCCGACGGTACTGGTCATTAAGCCATTCAATCACCCTCAACAAGGCCGCCTCGGCCTTATATCCCTTGCCGACCTCAATCTTCTGGCTGAAACTGGTAATGATCTCTCTAATTTGATCTTCAATGTCCTTATCGCTGCCGCCGGCAATTTGCCGTTTCTCTTTCGAGAAGTAATAATATTCATCACCGTCAGTCATTTCTTCCAGAAGTTGATTGAACGAATCCAGCCGTTCCTGGCCTCTGCTCTTCTTGCTGTCCATCAAGCCCGGGGTCTTATCGATTAACAAGGCCTTGATTCTCTCGATGATCTTCCCTGTCTTATTTCTGTTGTTAATCTCATACACATTGTTGGAGAAATAATAGCCCCAGGTGGCGATGCCCATCAGGAGATAATTGAACGCGTAGAAGCTCAATCTCCAGGTGGCCACGAAAAGCATATACGGCATCATTAACAAGACCGTTTTCATAAAGGCCGGAATCGAGATAATCGGCGTGGCGATAAGCGTAGACCACGGGAAGATCAAGGTCAGAAGCAACAAGACGGCCTGCACGCCGTAGAAGATCATCAGTTTGCGTTTAAAGCTACGGAAGAGGGCTTCGCTGGCTGCCTTAACAGCTTCGTCGCTGCCGTTTCCGGCGGATTTCAAGGCGTTCAGTTGAGCGGAGAAATTCTGTCTCATTTTCTTCATGACAATCGTACCGACGACGATAAAGATCACGGCCAGGCCCGCGGCAAAGATCAGGTTCCACGGCATGGCGATAAAGCTGGCCACCCCGACAAATTCGATATACGCATAAGCGTTGACCGCCAAATAAGAGAACAAGCCGGTCACTACGGCGATCAGGGTCAAATTGTTCAATCTGCGGATCAAGTCTCTGGCCGTCATATTGAACTTGCCGCCCTTGGAGAAGATCCGGGTTCTCCAGCTCTTATTAAAGAGAATCTTAATTAACGGCATCACATTCAACTGCCAATAGGACAACCGGGCCTTGACCACCGGCATCTTGATCTCTTCATCAACCACGTTGACAAAAGCTCTCATGACCGAACCTAACTGGCTGACCACTTTGTTAATCTGCTCTGTTCTCTCGTTGTTCTCTAAGGCAACATGGTCCGCAAACGAGTCAAGGATATTTTCAAAATCAGATCTTAAGCGGGCGATGCGGGCCTTCAGATCTTCAGAAAGCATCCACGGTTTACTAGTCTCATCCAAGCTCGGGTCTTTCAGACCGAAGAGATACCGGAACGCGTCGTTGTAAAGTTCTTCGTTAATGATCTGCTGGACGTTGTTCTGTTTGCCCTGCGGGTCGCGTGTATTTTCCAGTTTACCCTGGATTTCTTTATTCAATAAGTTCTGAAAGACTTCGGTGAAGAACCGGATCTTCGGCAGGATGTCCTTTAGGGATCTGCCGTTCTTGAAGACCGGCTCAACATACCTAGCCCAGATGTACTCTTCCGCGCGGCCCTGGCCGACCAACCCGAGCATGGAGCGCATAATAACCGTCTGCATGATAAAGAGCTTTTCGATGGACATCATCTTGCTGAGGATCTGCTTGTCGGAATCCGGGGATTTCCGCAAATCATCCCAAGCGTAGGCATACAGCTCGGCATCTGTCCAGACGTCAAAATCATCGATGCTCATTCCTTCCGGCAAGAGCCGGGCATTCAAAACATTTTCGAGGAAAGTCTGTCGAAGGGCGGGAATCTGTTTGTTGAATTTGTTTTCTTCCCTGTCAAAGCCGAGCTCGCGAATGAGTTGAGCCACTCTTTCTTCGATCGCTTTCTCAAACAGCTTATTCCCTTGTTCGTCCTCGCTGTCTCTCACCTGCTCATAAATCTTGCGCAGAACGATCTGGGCGGCCCGCTGGCGGCTGACCCGTCCTTCCATCCTCTCCACCATCGCCTTGATACCGGCGAAGAATTCCTCCGCCTTTGTCGCGCCTAAGAACTTCATGACCATCGCCGTGATGCCTTTGTAAGCATCCGTGAGATTCTTGCCGCCGCCGTAAATCTCACCCAACGCCGCCATAAACGCCTCCGTACTGCGGCGGGACGCCTGTTCCAGGGTCTCTATATCTTCACCGGTCAACGGCTTGTCGAATTCTCCTCTATAATCCTTGTCCGCCTTCTTATAATCATATTTGAAATAGCGGGCGTTTCTCTTGGCCATCCAGAAACGGAGACCGGCAATCCTGTTCTTGAACCAATTGCCCGACTTCATGTGCTGATCCTGTATGCGGGCACTGTTTTTCGCTCTCTGGAGGAAGTCCTCATAGCTGACATACAATCCGTTATCTTTGCGCTCTCTCAAGATCACCTGGGCCTGGGCCAAGGTGAAGCCCATGCTGATAAAGTCATCCACTGTCGCAGCATTCGCGTTGGTCTTCCCGCGGTTTCTAATCTGGTAGAAGAGGTTGCCAAACAGCGGAATCAGAAGGGCAACGATGGCCACTAAGGCGGCAAAGGCACCGATCAGGACGCCCGTGCCCGGGAGCGCGACATTCTTTATGTAATCCATGACATTGCGGCCATATTTACTTTCATACTGTCTTTGCACTTCATGCCCGTTAACCATCATCTTGACATGTTTGTTCTCAATGCTGCTGAAGTCCAAATCAACGGATACAGCGTCCTGGCCTTGGCGGTCAATCAGGTCAACCAGGGCTTCATACTGGTCTTTTCTTAGAGAATTGACCAGCTGCCCACCCATGGAATTGCCGAACAGGTCATCCAGGCTCAATTCGGTCAGATACGGTGTATGGTGCTTCTGGAAGCGGTCGGACATGTATACCCTCTGGCCATTCTTAAAGAGGAGGACCGGCGTGTCATTGATACCCGTCTTCACCTTTTCACCCAAATCATCCGTAGCCACGACCTCTCGAATCATGTGGTAGAAATTACCTTCTGCATCAACGTAAATCTTGTTAATCATCTTACGGTAGCTATACTCTTCGATGATGCGCTGGCCGGTTTCCGGATTTTCCCCGACAACTTTGAAAGCATTCACGAACAGCGGATAGTTGTCGAAGTAGTAAATCAGGATATTGACATCGCGGTACTGGCGTTCTTCCACGAAGACGCCGGTCGAAAGATTGTAATCGATCTGCACATACCGCGTCTTCTCCATGCCTTCAAAATCAACCGTGTATTTGCCGATGGTGTTGATGGGTTCGCCGTTTTTCGTTAAGATGGTGTACCGGGTTTCGCGCACGCGGTTATCCCCGATAATATTGGTGTTTATGACAATCTGGCCCGGAGACAGGTCATAAGCGCTGCGGCTATCCCACCACTTAATAATACTGACTTCAGCGGAAGGCCGTTTCTGGGCGATGTCGCGGTTCAGCGGATCGTTCGGAATGATGTACCGGGTAGTCTTCATCTGCTTGATAAGCTGATACGCACTCTCGTTACCGTTCGCGGTGCCGACCCGCATGAACGGCGTTTCCGTGATCGACTGGAGCTCTGTGTCGGCCGAGATGCCCAGGACCGCCATGTTCTTGGCCTGACCATTCATAATGTTGTGGGCCTTAACCACGTCCGCCTCTCTCACTTCACTGACCAGGCCGTAGAAGCTGATCTTATAACCATGGACTGAAGAGGATCCTTTCCATGCTGTGTTCAGAACGATCTCTTTTCCGGTTTCGCCCCGGATTTCCGCGAAAATGACTCTGGCCAGCGGGTCGCCCTTGATGCGGTAATCAACGGAGCTGAGCCCGTACGGCCGGGTGACGACGGTTCTTTCAAATTCAATCTTTTCTATATCAGTACCCAGCTCCGTGCAGATCGCTTTAATACCCGCACGCACCTTTGTATCAATCTCCTTTATTCTCATCTGGTCCAGCATAAGGTTCTGCTGACCCAGGATAGCATTAAGGCGCGCATAAAAATCTACGGTAGAAACATCCTCGTTTTTCGCGGTCAAAATGCGGTTGACAACCACCTCGCGCTTCATGACCTGCCCGTCCTTGTTTCTATAAATGAAATCCTGGTTCAGAATCCGGTAGAGATTCATCTCTTCGTCAAAATTCCCGATATAAGTCATCTGGTCGTACGGCGTGTTGATCACGTCCTTCAATCCGGAGAAGGACAACAGGTATCTTTTCAGGATGCCGACGCGGCGGCCGTCTTCGGTCATCTTATAAGCGTCCGGCAGGCGCTCGATCTTGGCGATCTCCGTGTTCTCGATGGCGTCGATAATAAACGCCCTCTCAAACGTGTGCTCCGCGATGCTGCCGTAAATGTTCGAGCGGAAAGCGGCCTGGCCGATCAGGTATTTCATGACCTTCTTCGTCGTGTCGAGGTTAAATTCTTTCATCTTGTTGCGGAAATCCCTGGCAGGCTGGTCATTGCGTTTTTCCAGGTAAGCGATGACATCGTCAATGCTCAAGAAGGCGTCTTTATTAAATTTCTTCAGCATGTCTTCCTGGAAGTCCAGCTGATCGCGCGCGTAAGACACCAGAGCGTCCACATCGGCGAAGTAATTGATCCGCAGCAACGCTTCCAGCTGACCGATATACCGCAGCTGTTCTTCGTTGATGAACCTGACGACTTCGGCCACGGTCTTCATCTCTGTGCCTTTGATCACCTTGATCAGGTCCTGGTGCACCGGGCCTTTGGTTTCCAGATAGGCCAGGACCTGGCCCACGTTGCTCATCTTGGTCAAGGCGTCAACTAACTCTCTCTGCTGCTGGGCCCGGCCTCCCAACATGGTCAGGGCTTCCGCCACCGTCTTAATCGTCCGCTCATAGCCCTGTTCTTCAGCCACAACCAGCTTCCTGCCCAGCAACGCCTGCAGTTCAGCCGGCAACACAATCGACTGGTCAGATCTCAAAACCGCGTATCCGACCACGTCGCCGCGGTTGGAAGCCGTCAGAGGCTTGCCCTCTCTCGTGAGCAGGTTATAATCATTGTCGTAATAGTAAATCACGCGGCTCGATTCTTCGGTGTAACCCACAATGGCTTTACCGGCCACTGTAATGCCTTTGGGCAGGGTCTTGGGCGACGGATGGAAAGCGATATTCTGGGAGCCGAGATAATCAACGCCGAATACTTTCTCATACTGATTGGACGGATAACTGCGGCGGATCTGGATATAAGATTCGACCTCGATCACTTCCCCTTCGTTTTCTATTGTCGTCCGGATCACTTTGGCCGTGCCGGTGCCGCTGACATGCCCGTCCTTCACCAGGATGGGTCTGCCGGTGGCAATCCGCCGGACGAGTTCGCCGCGGGCGTTGATTTCGAAGATCGCGCCGTCGGACGTTCTCACCGCTTCCGATTTCCCGATCGTGGCTCCCAGGTAATACGTGTATTCCACGCCGCCCTGGGCATCCAGTTTGAGCACCTGGCTGATCAAGCGGCCGTTCAAAATTTCGCCTTCGGCCGCCCGCTCGTTCATCTCGCGTCTTTCCCGAATCAGGGCGGCGAAATCATCCTTGGATACGAAGTAAGCCGTGCCGTCCCTGCGGGCCACGACATAATTGTTCTCTCTGAGCGCGGCCATATAAGCGACACCGGCAACGTTGAATTCGATCCTCTCGACACCCTTGGCCGATTTCAGTGCGATCTCTTTCAACGGCAGGTACCCGTCGCGGGTGGACCGGGTGTCCTGCGGCTCATAAATAATCGCTTCGCTTTCATCGTAGACGCGGTTGCCGTTGGCGTCGTTGTAATACGCGTAAGCCCCGCTGCGGGCGTCGCGGACGTGGGACAGGGTCATCATGTAGCCCTTATATCCGGCCTTCCCGTAAAGCGCCCGGATATCCTCGGCCGTCACCGGCACGTAATCGAACAAAGTTCCTTTAACCGGGATACGGCCCAGAATCTTCTGGCCGTTGATCATGAGTTTGCCCTGCTTAAAGAGTTCTTCTTCCTTCACAAATTCTTTGCTCAACTCGATGGCCATGCGGCGGGTGTACTGGCCGTCGCGGCTCTCCGCCGAGCGGCCCATAAAGACATCTTCATCTTTGGCACCTTCCGGCGCGCGGCGGGAAAGGATCAGCTTATCGCCTTCTCTCGGCAGCGACCACTCAATACCATACTGTTCTTTCATCGCTTCGACCTGGGCCTTGGTCACGTAGAGGGTTCCGACGCTTTCACCCATCGGCATACCGAACTTGCTGTAGGTGATGGCGTCAAAAGCTTCCTTGAACTGCAAGCCGAGTTCGATGGAGCCGTTGATCGTCCGGTCGCCGACGCGTAACCCGACCACTTCCAGTCTATAAACTTTCTCACCATTTTCATCCACCGTGTACGTCTGGACGCCCTTAATCGTGCCGTTGCTGATATCGTCATCCCCAAGCGCCTTCAGCAGCTCTTCCGTCAACGGAACCACGCCGTGGCCTCTCTCCATGACATAACCGTATGATCTTAAATACGAGAGCAGCCTGGCCATCAGAGGCGTGCTGGCTTCCACGGACAACGGATAGGAGCTGGAGAACTTGCTCCGGGCTTCTTCGCGCTGTTCTTCCGGCAGAGAGGCAATATAATTTCGTATGTCCTCCGGCAGGATCACCATAGCGTCACCCGGGTTCGGCGAATCTTCTGGATCGTACGGAGACAGAGGAATCGGCGTGCCCTTATATTCGCCTTCGCGCATGATCACGTAATAGCCGGATCTCATCTTGTAAATGCCCGCCCTGGCCAATTCTTCATTAGAGATATACTTCAACGGCC
The DNA here is from genome assembly GCA_964489065.1 of uncultured Planctomycetales bacterium. Classification (GTDB taxonomy): domain Bacteria; phylum Omnitrophota; class Gorgyraeia; order Zapsychrales; family JANLHA01; genus JAGOJP01. The sequence goes on from CAZAXH010000003.1 coordinate 15,855, forward strand.
GGGCAAACGAGAAGAGGTCTTCCGTGATCATCTGCGGCAGCTTGTCTTTGATATGGAAAATTATACCGGCGGAATTCTCGCTGGTCCTCGCTTCATATTCGCGTTGCGCCGCCAGCGGCCCGTAGGTGATGATTCGTCCGTCCGGAGTGGCTCTCACCTTATCGCCGCCCATGGTGTAGAGTTTTTCGATCGCGTTAGCGTCGTATTCCTGAATACCGATCAGCGCTTCGTCGAACATCTGCTTGGCGACCAACGACTCGAACCGCGCCCTGACTTCTTCCGGCATGTCCAGCTTCTCGAGGGCCTTCAGCACGACCTCTTTCTTGCCGCCGAGGCGATAGATCACTTTCTCAATGCTGCCGCTCACGTTCTCCCCGGCCACGCCGGCGGACGCCTTGACCCCGCCCGGCAGATTGACGGATCCTCTGACCACCCCTTCCAGATCGCCGCTGTACGGATTAACCTGCGCACCGCCGGACAAGCTCCATCTCTCGCCGGCGTAAATAATCTCGCCGCCATAAGTCTGCAGGTCTTTTTCCTGCTTCCAGTATCCGCTTAAGTTCCAGGTCCCTTTTTCATTCAATTTTGTCGTAACCCGGGCGCCCTGGCGGTCTGAATTGATCGCCTTCTCCGCGTCCACGCTGATCCAGCCCAGCTTCACCCGGCTGCCGACCGTGGCGTAGGTCTCGGCCGTGTTGCCTAACAATCCGTCTCTTTCTTCTTCCCGGACCACGGAGAACTTCAGGGTGATATTCTTGGTCGCATCCAATTCGGCCGTGATCTTCTGGAAGTTATAAGAATCTGCGAAATTAATATTGGTCAGGCCGTAAGACTGGCCGGTCAGGACATCCGTGACCTCAAAGTGCGTGCTGCCGTCAGCCTCAACCATGCCGGCTTCAAGAATAATGCGCGTGTTCTCGATCGGCTCCACTTTCATCATCCCGTGCAGGCCCTTCACTTGGTCCTTGGTATCGGTGTTGATCTGATACATGCCGGTGATACCCAGATAAAGCTTGCCGGTCTCCGGCTTATAGCCGATCGAATCGATGATGAGCAGCGTGTGCTCCACGTCCGTCTTGGTCTTAACTTCCCGGCTTTCCTGATCGTAATACTGCTTATCTTTGGCTATTTCGGTAATACCGAATTTAAGACTGTTAATCAGGCGGGTCGACGTTTCGGAAGACGTATCGGCGCTCAGGACCAGGTATCTCTGGCTAATGCCGTCAGCCTGGGCGTCAACGGCACCGACATACAGGTCGCCTAATCCGAACATATTGGCAAACGCAAACTGCTGGGTGGAATTGAGTTCGCCGTCTTTGAACTTGAAGAACATTTGACCGAACTCGCCCATCGACTGGTTGTTCACCGACACCATCTCGAGGACCTGCACCTTGCCGTCTTTGCCAACCTGCGGGATATAGAGCGTCGTGCCAACGAGCGCCACCGGCGGCGCGCGGGCCAATCTGGAAAGCCGCTCTCGAACGGCCAACTGGTTGTAGCTTTCCATGTTGGCCCAGCCGGTCTGGCCTTTATTCTCACCCATGAGGCGGGTCGTTAACTGCGCCAACTGCTCTTTATAGAGATTATATTGTCTGGCCGCTTCTTCCAGCTTGAGCTTGAATTCTTCTTCCGCCGCTTTCCTCGTGTCAATGGCCTTCTGGTAAGCGATCCGGGCGTCGATCTTCTGTTCCTGCAGGCTGGACAGCGAGCTCAAGCTGTTCTGGGCGATATTCCGGTTCGGGTTGCTGTCCGTCAGGCCGGACCGCTCAAAGATCGTGTTCGCGGCGTTGATCGCGGTGTTCAGCTCGAATTCGAGCATCTCTTTGTTGACTTCCGGATCCTTGCCTTTCAGCCAATCCGCGCCAAGGGCGAGCAGCTGCTGGGTATTGTCTCTGAGGTTGATCTGAATGGCCAGTTCCGCGTTTCTCGCTTCCAGTTTACGTTCAATAACCTGCTCTTCCGATTCCGCCGGCACCTGGTTGTTCCTGGCGGCGATCTGGTACGCCTCGTCTTTATTCAACTCCGGTATCGCGTATTCACGAATGTATCTCACCCAGGACACCAGAATCTGCTTGCGGGCCTCAATCAGCGGGATCACATTCTCTTTGACTTTACCGGCCCGGAGAACTTCATCCAGGTAAGCCATGCCCTGACCAAGCTCCCAAAGCTGTTTCTGCAGGCCGTCTCTGGATTCGGCGATCGTGTAAACACCCTCCGGCTTGGGACCGAGTTTGGCCGTATCCCATTCGAGCGGCACAAGCGGTAAGCCATCGAATTGGGCGGTCGCCGGGTTGTCGCTGGCATCGATCACGGTAATGCCTTCCGCCCGCTGAAGCATGGCAATATCCGAATTCAGCATCGTAATGCGTTCTCTTTCCAAGGTAATCTTTTTATTGATAATCTCATTCGGGGTCTCAAGGGCGACTCTCATGCCATACTGCTCTAAGGCTCTGTAGATCTTTTCGTCATCCTTGACCCGCTGTTCACGGTTCAATTCCAGGCTTAACCAGCGGTTCTGCTCTGCGATCATATCCTGCACGAAGCGGTAGGCATCCGCGTTGCGCTGACCCTGCAGGAGCTTCAGCTGTCTCTCCCAGTACGTCAACACATCAAGTCTTATACGGTCAATACGTCCACGGGTGGTGGCATACCGGCGGTCTTCGACCAAGCCGTCATCCTGTCTGAAATATTTCTTGGACTTGGCAATTTCCTCCTGGCTCATCAAAAGATGCTGCCAGAGCTGTCTCATGAAGACATGGAAGATTTCCGTTTCCTTCGCGTCAAACGGAGCCGCGAGGTCCAGGTCAGACGCGTCATCCATGCCCATCACCAGAGATGAGATCTTGCCGTCCGCGTTAATATATCCTTTGGAGAGCAACTGAGCCCAGAGGGCCGCGACCTGGTCGGCTCCAACCACGGAGACAAAATCATCCTGGGTCACCTTCCCGTGATTATCGCGCATGCGTTCCAGGACCGCGATGTTGTCTTCGGCTTCCTGAATCTCCTCCTGGGCTAAAACGATCTTCCGAGCAACAGACTCATCTTCGGTTGAAACGCTGTCGTCAACCGCTCTCTTGTCAAGCCGGTACAGCTCGACCAGCGAAACCCGCTGGCGGCCTTCACCGGTCTTCAGGCTGTTTAAGAGAGCAATCGCGCTTTCAATTTCAGCAATCTTCTTGATAAGATACTCAAGATCGTCTCCGCTGGCTAACGGGATCGTGCCTTGATAGCGAGAACGGATCGCGTCCAGAATCGCCTGTTTCACGTCAGGGCTCTTCTGCAACTCCTTGAGGAAATCATCCAGGTTATCATATCCGCGAGCCTGGGCCACTTCGTAAAGGACTTTGTAGACCAGTTTCTTCGCTTCCGTCTTTGCGGCTACTTCCGGCAGAGATCTCATCATGCTGTTTACCGCGGCGATCTCTTCGCTCTGGCCGGCCATCTCCATGGCTTCCTTCTTCTTCGCCTCATCCGTCTGCTGGGACTGCAGGGTCTTCTTGGACGATTCAATCTCGGTCATCAACGTCTGCAGGACCGTTTGCAGGCTCTGCAGCTTGCTGATCTGTTCGGTCAGCTGGGCATCTGCTCCCAAACCGATTTCCGCGAGGAACTCTCCAAATTCTTTCAAATCAACAGGGCCGGTGGGCATTCTGAGATCATTGCTGCCTTCAATATCTATCGGCCGCTCTTCATACTTCATGGTCGGCGGCAGGAGCCCGGAGTCTTCGGTAATCACATCCGGGTTCCCGGTCACCAGGCCTTCCACCACGGCAAAGGCATTCTGTTCGTGCAGGGCCTGGGTCGGGGACTTCAGCGTGGCTCTGAATTCCATAATGCCGACCTGGCCCTCTTCCATATTGATCCCCGGCCCTTTGATCACCACCACCGGCGACGGCTCGCCTTTCACCTTAACAATCGGAGTCGCGTCCAGGACAATCCGCTGGCCATTCGGAGCAGTATAAACCATGCGGCGGGCGATCTCATCTCCGTCTTGCAGCGTTTTGACCGTATATTCCTTGGTTTGTTCTTCGGTCAGGTACAATGTCGCGTCCGGAAGAACCACGCGGGCCACCGGCAGGTCTTTCGGATGATAAATATCCGGTTTCTCAATCATCACGCCGACCATGCCGTCTCTCATAATGACTTTCATGCCTCTCGGCAGAATAATGCCGCGACGCTCTTTAACTTCGTCATCGACATCCATAAAGACCTTGATTTCTTCCGTCAGAGGCTGCAGGGCGCTGAGCCGGTTCTGATACGCGCCCACGCTCTTCACTTGCTCCGTGGTCTGCAGGCGGTATTGGGTGGTGCCATTCGCTTCGACCTTGCCAAAGAACAGGATATCCGCCACCTGGCCCTGCTCCTGCGTATTGAAGAACCAGTAATTCAGGACAGACGCGTACCGGGTGGGGATGACCAACGGATAAATCGGCAGATAATTAGCATCGCCGGAGTTCACGGTTCCCTTCCCGCCCTGTTGTGCTTCTCGGTAATATCCAAGCAGCTGACTGGTGTTATAGCTGGCTTTCGTGTCGCCCGTTTCGCCGAAATAGAGGTTCATACCTTGGCGGTATGTGGTCGGCATCTCTTCCACGAACAAGCCCGGCATAATATTGTAGAACCGTTCCGGCATAATCGCGCCGGTCACCGGGTTGCGCTGATACGCGTAGATCTTGTTGCCCTGGGCATCCACGCCCGCGGCAAGCTCGGGAAGCTGTTTAAAGGTCTCAAGGGTCTTCAGCGCCGGGATCACATAGGCCTGGCCGGGCTCCATCCAGAGGCCTTTGTTCGCCGGGATCGTGTCAAAGAACTTCTTGGTCAGGAACACGCGGACCTCTTCTCCTGTTTCGGAGTGGACCGTGACGCGAGTCGGGAACCGGCGGGCCTTGAAGAACTGCTGAATTCTGTCTTCCTCTTTCTCCGCCTGCAAATCAATGCGGACCGCGTACACAAATTCGTCCGCCGGATGGCCGCTGGCGTCCATCTCACCCGGCATACCGCGCATAACCGCGTAAATATACCGGTTCGGATCCGGATTCTTCGTCGCCTGCATCATGAATTCTTTTTCAACGGTCCCGAATTTATAAACGGCGTCAAATTGCGGTTTCTGCCAGAAATACGTGTGGCCCTTGTCATCCTTGAACAGGGCGCCCAAAAGCGGTATATTCGACGCCAGCGCGCTGGCTTTCGTGGTGACATCCGTGATCATTTTGGCCGGGCCGAAAGTGAGCAGGCTGAAATCATCCTCTCCGGAGGCCGGATAGTACGGCGTAAAGCCGATCAGCGGATTGAACCCTTTCGTCTCGTACGTGCCGCCGACTTCCGGATATCCGGCGCTCTTCAGGCGGATATCGTTATAAATGTTGAACCCGGTGTCAACGAGGAAGATGCTGCCCAGGACAAGCGGCGCCCCAGAAGCGGTAACCAGTTGCTTGGCTGACAACAGCTGCGTGAGCATGCTCATATAATACCCGACCTTGGAATCGCCCACCGCCAGGTAAACATAGACATTGCCGACTTTAATCGGAATCAAGGCGTTGGCCGGAGCGGTCGGATAGCCGATGCCGATCGAAATCGTCTTGCCGGCTTGTTCCGCGGTCAGGCTGGTCAGGAATTTCTCCATCTCCTCTATTGTCATATCCGGCTGGACAGACGCGACCTGAGCAGACGCGTCCACAACACCGAAGGCCGCGTCCTCGCCGTTAACAGTCAAAGACTTCTGACCGTTGTCGTATTCTGTATTGTCCTGTTCCATCTGGCTCTTCAACTTCTCATCTTCCTGTTCCCTCTTTACCAAAGTTTTTTCATCCCGGGCGACTCTTTCCTGCAGTGTTAAGCTCTCCGGATTGACGTTGAAATCTTCGGCCACAGCCGTGAGCACGTCGAGCTTGAACGTATTCAGCGGCGTATTGTTAACCTCGCCACTCACTTTCGGGGTTCTTATATTCGTTGTTTCTCCGCCGATGCTCAATTTGACCAAAATCTGCGAAGAGTTCGGGCCTCTCACGCCGGCCAGACCAAGCATGTCGCCTTCCTTGATCTGCTGGCCTTTCGTCAATTGAACCGTGTTGCTCAAGTGGCTCAAGGTCAATTCAAACCGGACATCTTCACCGGCGTCATTCTGGGTTGTACCGGCGATAACCACATATCTTTCTTTTCCGGAGGCGCCCACGCCGAAGTCCACGATCTCACCGGCCACCGGAGCGAACACGCCACGGTAGCGGGCCGGAATCTCGAAGATAAGCCCGCCGTCGGCCTCCTCTCTGACAACGCCTGTGGAGAGGGTATGATCTGTTTTATTCCAGACATTATCGATATATTTCGTGATCAAATATCTCATTCTGACTTCACCCGTTCTCTCATCGATATCCGGTTCGCCGTACGTGTAAGAAGCAACAGCCGGCGGAAGGACCCAGCTCATCTGATCCAGATTCACCCCGGCCAACGTGCCGAAGTTTTCGAACAGGCGGTCAAAAACACGCGCTTTGAAGTTGTCTTCCGCCACGACTTCGTTCTTCGGTATGCCGACAATCAACTCATTTTCTTCCAGCTTCAAGCCGTCTTCTCGGTACGGTTTGGCCTTAGTATCGCCGAGTTCGAGTTTCATAAGCTGTCCGTCCACATAACCAACAATGTACGGTTTGCTGATATACGGCAGCTGTCTGAATTCTCTGACGCGATAAACGGTTTTGCCCTGGCCCTGGAGTTTAGCGATCAGTTTGTCTTCCTTGATCTTCGTGTCAACCGCGGATTCTTCGGTTTCTTCCGGATGCAATGTTATCAAGCGGGCCGTCTCCTGCATCCGTTCCAAAATCTTCTCTCCTTCCGGAGCGATATATTGAGGATCTGAATAAACCGGCAATTCGGCGCCGTACCTCGCCAGGATATTTCTGACATACCCTTTAGTTTCCGTGATATTCGGAACGCGTTTCAGTTTCTCAACCCGGCCAGGGCCAGCGTTGTAAGCCGCCAAAGCCAAGTCCATGGAACCGAATTTGCCGAGCTGTTGGGACAAATAGGCAATACCGGCAGCAACGTTTTTATAATGATCATAAATATCTGCATCTCCCCACTTCACATGTAAAATATTGTTTTGGATGCCAGTCCAGGTCGGGGTCTTTTCCGTGTTCATAATCTGCATCAAACCCTTAGCCTTGGCGGAACTGATCGCTTTGGGATTAAATCTGCTTTCCTGATAAATCTGGGCCCTAAGGAAGACCGCGAAATCAATCACATCATTAAAAGTTCTGTGCAGGTTCTCGGAAATACTAGCGTCGGCTTTGCTGAAAGCGCCTGTTCCGGCCCAGGCATCGTTGACCGCGCGGACAATGTCATCAGCGACGACCGGATAATCGCTAAAGACTGCCTCAACGCTGTTATAACCGTCTCTATTAAAGGGTACCGGCAACCTGGTCGGCCCGGACTGCTTCTTTTTCTCTTCCTCTGTGGTTTCTGTCTTCGCGCTTTCCGTTGTTTCATCGGTCGTCTGCTCTGCCGTTTCGCTGCCCTCTTTCTTTTCTTCCGGTTTGGTCTCTTCTACCGTCTCGGCTGGAATTAACTGAGCAAAAATTTCATCAGCGCTGATACCCACGCCGAATTTCTCCTGCAGCATTTCCACATAAGCGAATGTATTGGCGATCTCTTCTGTGGTCATTCCGCGCTCGCGTGCCCGGTCAAGAGCCGCAACGCCTGTCTTTCCTAACATGCTAACCTTGGCGGACACATACTGATGCATCTGCAGGCTATCTTTTCCACCGATGGCTTCATAAATAAACTGCTGAATGTTGACATCACCGATTTGCTGCGGAATTAAATATTGACCTAAGGAAATGGCCCCGTTATGGCCTTCTAGCCCTTCAGCGGCGGCTCTAATGTATTTTCCACCAATATTTTCAAACGGAGACTTATCAGCACCAATAACGTTTCCAATATCAATCACGAATCCGATTTCCATAGAAATCAGCCACATATGGAAGACGCCGCTATAAAATTCTTTCCCTAACTCAGAGGCGATCTGATAGTAAACATTCTTGGATTCTACCGCGCCTCTCTTGCGTGCGATAGCGGCATGCAAGGTTACTAAACCGTAAACCGGAGCGGTTGCCAACATTGCCAAGGCAACCAAATCAAGGAGTACATAATATCTAAACTGACTTATAATGCGTTTCACGAAGAAGGACTTCTTCACCGGCCCACCAACCTGTTCTTCAAGCAATCGTGCCATGGCGGGCCTGCCAGACGTGTTTATGAGGCCTCTGGCAAGCAAGGCCCGGATACCAGCGTTATTTCTGGCATCAGCTTTATACAGCTTTCTTGCATCATTTCCGGCCGTTTCATCAACCGCAAAATGCTTGGCAATGACATGGGGCTGCAGTCTGTTTCTTAAATGCCCCATCTTCTTGAAGCTTAAGAAGATAGTCATAATCGCCAGCCTGACTAAGGAAGCCAACGTCAGTTCGAGATGAACCTTGGCCAGTAATGTTCCAATGATTTCGCCAAAAAGCGGCTTTGCGGCTCCAACGCCCATCAAGCCAACAATCGGACCGGCAACCCAGCTACCAACCACCGCCAAGAGGGCTCTATTGAACATAAATTCAATAATACCAGTCATAACCGGAGCAACCGTTGTCAAAGAGGTCACGAAATCCTTCATAAAGTAGACAATCTTCTCGAATCCTCTGGCCTTGGCTAATTCTTCTTCATAAAGATCTATTTCGTCCGTAATCGTCTTGGAATGATTCGTAACGCCCAGATATTCATCTTCCACAAATTCAATAAACTTAATATTTTTCCAAATAGAGCCGAAGAAGAAACTCCAGAGGACCGAAATCAAATACGGAGCAACAAAACCAAACGCCAAACCGACGCCCATAGCAAGGAGGATCGGCGGGAAGACCAACCCAGAGCCCAGAATCGCATATATTGCCCCGGCTACAGCCCCGCCTGCGGTCAAAAGCCCGACCTTCTTCATGTTCTGACGAATATACTGCGGATAGTTAAAGAGACCCAACTGCTTCGGCTGGTAAAGGGCGCCCACAATCCCGGATTCTTTTACATCGTCCTTGCCCTGGATAACCTTGTTATAAGCGGCTTTCAGCCCGAGTCTTTCCTGTCTCTTTAAGAGAAGCAGTTTTAATACTCCAGAAGAGAATCTAGCAGTCTTGCCTTGTTTTAACCGATAAATATCTTGGACTAAATAGGCAACACCGGCTAAGAGCAACACAACCGGCAATATATACGGAGCAATGCCGCTCAAATACGTGAGAATACTGGTGAAATTGCTAATAAAGAAGGCTGGAGCAGAAGCACTGGTTGCGATAGAGACAAAGTGATGTAACCCTAAGTAAGCAATACCCATGCTGAACGGAATACGGCGGCCTTTCCAAAGCAAGCCAAACACCTTACGTATGCCGTCTCCCACCGGACTAGAGACAGTAGCCTCTCCGGCTACTGTCTTTTCAATGCCGGACTCAGTTGATATTGCTCTCCGAGCTTGTTCGGTAGACAGGGACTGTTCTGTTCTTGAGCGCACTGGAGAGGATGTCGCGAACGTGATTGTATTCGGCTGTGCTTGTGAGCTCAACCCAAGTTGACTTAAGGCCGTTTCTACGGTAAATGCGGCCTTTATGGTTAAAGATGAGGTAGAGGTGAGTTCTGCCGTTCTTCTCTCTTGCCGTTCCGAAGATGCAGTCGCAACGCTGGATTTCAACGAGATGTTTGAATTCAATTTCAGGTAATTGGTTGATCTGCGTGTTAATGAGTACCATTTTGAACCTCCTGTGGTTAATTGAGTTCTCGGAGCTTCTGATTTATCAAACGAAGAACCCTGGCCGGTAATTTCTGCACTCTTGGCAGCCATACCAGTCAGGGTTCTTTGTGTATGGAAAATAGTAGTAGAGGCAACAGAATTTAATCCTGCCGCTCTCGGAGAGATGACATGTTTAGCCTTGCTTAAGGCAAGAATCGTCCTTATGAAGACATATGTCTCAAATATGTCTTTAGAGACAACACGAATGGCTTTGGCGAGATTGACTCGCTTAAAGTTTTGAATGAAGAGGCTAATGCTCTTAGAGAATGAAACCGGAACAACAAAGAATACAGACGTGCTAATCGGAGTTTCCGTAGCAGCCAATGGTTTCTTAGCACTCAAAGAACCCTCCTGAGCCATCCAACGAGGCCCAAGAACAGTTCTAAAGGCGCTTCTATCGTCTGTAACAGTTACCGCATTCTCATCCGCATCTCTGTCTGTTCTAACAGTATTGTTCTTAGCAGTCGTATTTATCGACACACCAAGATCTTCAGTATAAACTAATCCAGAACCACTCATGGCCGCTCTTACATCCACAACTTCGGCACCAAGCGATTCCTTCACATAACTATACTGTACACGAACAGAGCCTTTACCAGACTTCTCATTACCACCAACCTGAGCGACATTCTGATCAAGCTTCTCTACTAAGGCATTATTCTCGGCAGCCTCTGCTGTTTTATCAGCAGTCAACACACCAAGAACCTTACTCAACAAGCTTTCAGAACCACTAATCACTTCGATCGCTTTCGCAATCCAAGCTCTCAGTAATTCATTAACTCTGCCAAGCACAACCTCAGCAGATACATTGAACGCATCTTCAGCAGATATCACCTGATCAATTTCTTGACCAAGCTTTACACCAAAGGCAGCATTCTTAGCACCCTCAACCTTTTCAGGCTGCATACTAAGAACCGGACTGGATACAGCTTCAACCGGCGTCAGAACACTTTCAGTTCCTTCAGCCAGGACACCTTCTCCAGCCAACATACCTTCAGCTAACACTGCTTCAGCAACAATGGCCTGAACATCACTTCGATCAAGCTTTTGCGTAAAGGCCTTATTCCCAGCCACACGAACCGTTTCATCAACGACCGCATTACTGAGAACATTGTGAGACATAATCGCAGAACCACTCTTAGCCCCAGCTACATCTGCAAGTTCAGCACCAAGCGATCCTTCAATTATATCATCACTTCTTACAGAGCGATTTACTTCAGTTACAATGCGGACAACCTGAACGACATTCTGATCAAGCTTCTCTACTAAGGCATTATTCTCAGCAGCTTCTGCTGTTTTACCAGCAGTCAGCACACCAAGAATCTTACTCAACAAGCTTTCAGAACCACTAATCACTTCGATCGCTTTCGCAATCCAAGCTCTCAGTAATTCATTAACTCTGCCAAGCACAACCTCAGCAGATACATTGAACGCATCTTCAGCAGATATCACCTGATCAATTTCTTGACCAAGCTTTACACCAAAGGCAGCATTCTTAGCACCCTCAACCTTTTCAGGCTGCATACTAAGAACCGGACTGGATACAGCTTCAACCGGCGTCAGAACACTTTCAGTTCCTTCAGCCAGGACACCTTCTCCAGCCAACATACCTTCAGCTAACACTGCTTCAGCAACAATGGCCTGAACATCACTTCGATCAAGCTTTTGCGTAAAGGCATCGTCCTTGGAAGTACTTACCTTTACATAGGCAGACACCCCAAGAACTCTACTATACAGATCACGAGAACCGCTTAACGCCTCAACCTCATGCAACTGTTTCAGAGCAACTAACGATATGGCAAATCTACCAGCAATACCTTTGATAGTACCTACATACGCAACCTTAGATGCAGCAGTCAGATTATTTACATAACCTAACACAAAGGTCATATTCTTAGAGCTCAGATCATCGCTGACCAAAACACCAAGAATCTGGCTTAATGCCAATGTGCTTAATCCACACCCATTACTGAGCACAGAAGCCACACACCCATCAAACCGCAAACCTTTGACATAGCTTACACCAACAGCTACATATCCTTGACCAATCTCTTGGCCAAGCACACCAAAGGCTTCTTCCTCAGAGATATCAGCAGCACTTACAGCCGAACCCCTGAGAGCATTGTTGGACAGAACACCAGAATCGCTTGTTACATCAGCCACACTACCAGCATCAGCACTAAGCAATACTGCTAATCTGTCAGCACTACCTTTAACAGAACGAGATACAACTGTTTCAACACCAGCAATGGCAACAATACGACCATACAGAGAGTCATATCCATCACTGATTACACTGGACACACCAGATTCATCATCTGAATGTACACCAGACCTATCACCAGCCACACTACCAGATTCGATTCCAAGCACAGATGCATACACACCTTCACCTGTAATCGTATCCGCAACAACGCTAATGATAAGTACAGAGCGATTAGTCCATTTGCTGTCGTACGTTCTAAGAATCGTTACAACACGGTTCGCATACTGCTTCAGCCACGCACCAACTTTCGTCAGCGCAGACTTGGCAGCCACGAATATTCCTTCAGCCACCTTGACGATAGAAACCTCAAGGCTATAGCTGGCTGTAGGCACAGCTTCTGGTAATGTACCCTCTCTAGACCCGTTACCAGACCCAGATCTAGCAATTCTCTGTAACCATCCGGACAAAACAGCCTTAATTGCCTTGGCAAAACCTCCGAAGAGGCCAAACCAATTGATGGCAGCTAAGCCATTAATACCAGACGTTCTCAAAGAACCGGCTTTGGCGTATGCACCTTCTACACCTATCGCGCTAACGCCCTCGCGATCGGCGCTCACCCATCGAGTCTCTAACTCATCCTCGGCTTCTTTATTCGCCGAGAGAACTATACTGCTAGTTACAATATTGACGATTTCTTTGCTACCACCAACCGTATTATCGTCATTACGGCTGACGTTTCTCACCCAACCAGTTTTTAACTCTGATGTGACCGCTGTCGATGCAGCGATGGTCACACGAGCCGATTCAGCGATT
>CAZAXH010000003.1:28781-348051 GCA_964489065.1 uncultured Planctomycetales bacterium
GGTGCGTTTCTCCCTTACTTCTGTCTTCGCCTCTGATGTGACCGCTGTCGATGCAGCGATGGTCACACGAGCCGATTCAGCGATTGCACTGCTCACACCAGCAGCTACGCTAGTTCTGGTGGTGCGTTTCTCCCTTACTTCTGTCTTCGCCTCTGATGTGACCGCTGTCGATGCAACGATGGTCACACGAGCCGATTCAACGATTGTGCTGCTTACACCGTTCGCGTTATCGTTACCGCGATTGGCGTTTCTCACCCAATTAGTTTTTAACTCTTCATTACCTGCTATCGTTTCAGCCGTACGCACACCAACCGTTACAACCATTACAACACGTTCAAGTCCTGTCCTCTCTTCGGATTTTCCTGCCTGGAGACTTGAGGAAGTCTCGGCAGCGCCCCACGGCGTAGGACTGGAACCAGAACTTCTAAAATTCTTCTTAGATTCTTTATCAGTACTTAAATCTATATGCTGTCGTTTAGCTTCTGGCTTAACAACCGGGGCACTGGCAACAGATCCCTTGTTCGCTGCCATATCCCGGACATAGGCAATAACGAAAGCGGTCTTGGCCTTCGCAGATCCGCTTACCGGACCTGTTGCTCCGCCTCCGCCAGGCACAGGCTCTTCTTCTACAGGAATGGATGAACTGAACGGCGTAGCCGTAACCGGAATACCCTTAGTCCCGGCCTCTTTACGGCCTTCTATTGGGTTCTTTTGGGTAGATGGTAATGTTAATTTACCCAAAGTAAAAGCCGCAGCAATAGGTATTGTAGGAATAAATATCGGTGAAGATGGCGCTGTTTGTATAGGCAATGGGGCCTGCAATGTTTCCGGGCTAACAATCGGAGGCGCTGCTAACGGAGGAACCGTCATATCAACACTCGAAGCGGACTTCTGGTCTTCTTTCATAGCCGTTTCAACAACAGATTCTTCGGCTTTTATCTCTTCCGGAGGAGCCCTAGAAACTTCCGTTAACACCGTTGCTTCAGATTTAAGCACTGCTGTTTCCGTTGATACTGCCCCTTCTTCTGCATATTGCGGTGACACGCCTTCTCTATCATTTACAGGAGCGGGCAAAACTGTCTTCTGGCCAGCATTAGCTAACTGTATACTCTCTTCTTTTTCCTCTTTAATTTCTCCGCCAAAGAGGACGCTCAAAGCATCCTTTAATTGATCCCAGAGGGTTTCAGCGTTTTCTTTCCCAACTAAGGCGGACAAATCTTCTTTAGTTTTAACCTTTGACAACTGTTTTAATGCTTTTTCAGTCAATGGATAACCTTCAGCGCTAATAACTCTCTGCCCTTCCTGGGCCGCCCTTGCCAAAATAGTATCTATTTCTCTGGACAAAATAGTTCTGTCCTGCTGGCTATTCATAGCCTGCGTCATGGCTGTCCTTAAGACATCATACGCCGCACGATTGTTGTAAGATAAGCTGCTAATTGTGCCTATGCTCGGCATCGGTTTTGCCAACATAGGCACTTCCGTAATCCTCGTGGAAGCCGCTTGTTTCTGAGAAGAAGAGAGACTAGCCACTTCCACATATTTTACGCTGTCTTTTCGAACACCGCCCGCTATGCTAGCCTCTTCTGGTAATCTCATGGGATTGGTTAACGCCACCATAATTGGCGATGACGAATCTTTATCCTCTCCTAACTGTCTTTCCTGCACAGCCGCATCAGCCGGATTCATAATAACCATCGCAGACATCATTAACAAACCCCCAGACTGGCGTTCTTTTATCTGCGCTCTTCTGGTTGATTGAGCCTCGTTCCATGTTCTTTCCGTAGCAGTAGCAGGCAAATTACGTACAGGGGAAGCCGCCGGCCGGATTTCAACGGCAACCGGTCTGGGAATCTGCTTTTGAGATAAAGACTGTCTTTGCATCGGAGTCGACACAACCGGCTGAGCAGAAACACTGGCAATCCGTATATTTTCTTCTTTCATGCTAGAGGTCGCAACACTAGGCATGGCCACTTTTTCTACCTGCTGAGAAGAAGTTTCTATTGTGCTGGTGGTTATCACCTCAGCCGACTTCACAGGAGCCTGAGCCAACAACCCGATCGGAGGCATAACCGACGTATCCGTGCCCGGCAATAACGGCAACGTAGTCGCCGGAGTTGAAACTGGAACCTCAAACACTTTCGGTTCGGCTAACTGTTCTTTACGTGTCGTAATGCCACGATCAATCGCAATATCAAACTGATATTGCTCAATATCAGACTTCTTGGTAGAAGCCACGATAATTTGTTCACCCGTTAACGTGGTGTAAAGGATCGGAATATCTTTGACGGCGACCTGATCCTGCCCAGACCGTGAATCTTTGGTTAAAATTTTTCCGACTTTATCCGTCACCGCCACCACAAAAACACCGAACGCATCTTTAACTTCCAGTTCCTTCGCCTGGGATTCTTCTATAAATGCCCTATACATCCCTAACGGATCTTTGATAGCCAAATCATATTTCTGGGCTTCCGCAATTCTCGCATTCTGAGATTTAACATACTCGGTTCCGAGGATTAAATAAGTCTGACCTTTATCATTTTTGATAATTCTCACACCCGTGGGTTTCACGAAATAGTTGAAATCATCAATTTTGACAAAATCGATAGAAATATTTTCTTCCATCGCTAACTGTCTAGTTAAGGACTCAAGATAATCACCCATTGAATAATCAACGCCCGGCATTAACGCGTCAAAATCAATGCGTTTATCAAACCCGACCGGCTTAAACTGCGGACGGCCATCAGGATTCACCCCTGACATAACCATCTTCTCGGCATAAATCAATTGATTCCCGTTAACTGGAACGGCCAACTCCATCTCTTCATCGAATCTAGCCCAAGCCAAATATCGCGTACTGCCCAAGTTAACCGAAACAGGGAGCCATTTTTCTCCAGAAGTCTTATCCACATAAATATCAGCTGTCTTGTCGGCTTCTATCGAGTACAAGCTTCTGCGCTGGTGGTCGCTCAACCCGGCGATAATGCGGCCGACTTCAATAATATTCACGCCCTTAAACTCCATCTGCTGTTTGCGGACTCGGCCTCGAGCATCGACGAATCTGACCAAATTTTTCTCAATATATGCCCGATCTCCGCCCGGCAAACGTACAACCGTAATCGCATCCGGATTGATCTGGTTCCGAGCAATTGTTTCCGCCCGCTGTTGTTCCGCCAATCTCACGATGGAACTCCGGCTGTCCACCATAAGGGAGGCAGTTTCGATTTCCTGCGGATTCTGTATCAGCGACTGCGATAAAATTAAGGTCTTAGGCTGCCCCTGTTTGTTCATATCAGTCAGCATAATCTTGGCCGGAAGATTCATGTCAGAAGGAACAACCTGGAGGCGGGTAATCTGCGCCAAATCCGAGACATCGATCGTCTTAGCCAAAGAAACCAGAATCGTTTCTAATCGTTCTTGGTCCGCATCAAAGTCATGGCGATCATAAGCGACCAAAAGCGGATTCTCGTCGCTAATCTGCAATCCGGAGGTCAAGTCATGTTTTTTCAGAACCTGGCCCAAATTGACCGTATGATATTCTGAGGAAAGCGAATGCGCATACTTCCCGGTTTTCATGGCGAGGTCAACCCTATCACTCTTTTCTATACCAATCTGTTGATTCTTTTCGCCCAAAATCGGATTCGAAATCACGTTATAAAACACGTCTTCCGGAATAAGGACGGTTCTTGTTTCCCCTGTATCATCCGCCACATAAATCTTTCTCTCCAAATCCTTACCTCGGATAATCTCGACCTTCGTTGTCCCGGCTTTAAACTCAGCATATTCGCCTATAAAGTCGATCACGCCCATCTTTTCAGAAACCGAAAGGTTAGCCGCATAAATAATCGACGCGCTCTCATTCCCCGCCGTAGCCGTCGATATGGAAGATGAAGAGATCGGCGCTATTTCAAAAATTTCCTCTTTCGCCAATTGTAATTTTTCTGTTGTCGGTAAAATATGTTCGACTAATTCATTATCCAAATACGGTTTGCGATCCACGATATATTTACGCAGCTCTTCCGAAGAGGGCTTAAGCGTTTCGTCATTTCCTAAAAGAACTATAGGATAATTTTTAGGCAGTTGATTAAACGCCAACCGTTGTGAAACAATTTCGCCATCGAGACTCTTCTGGTAAGCCACAAACGGCGCCTTGCTGGCCTGCTGAAGAGCCATCATAAAATCTCTGACCACCAAAACATCATACTTTTCTAATTCCGGTACAGCGCTGACAAAAGTATCCAACCCCGCCAAAACAAACGGTTTCTCGACCATAAGCTGCGAAATCTGACCTAAGGCTCCTTTCGGCAAATTGATCCCCATCTGAGTTGCGACACGCTCTACTTCCATGGATTCCATAGTGGGAACATAAACATAGACTGGTCGGGATGTCTCGGAAACTGTTTTGTTGGCGGCCGACAATAACTCCGGAAGAGTTTTGCCTTGTTCAAACAAAACGACCGATTTATTTGCATCATGCGCCAAGCGGACTTTTTCGTCTAAGGTAACAGCCTTCTGGTTTATAGCGCCGGACGTAATATCCCAGAACGACACGTCTCGGGCTTCCCCTTCTTGCTCCATCTGAATCGGGTTAATGGTGTCGTAAGATGTCGCGTCTTGCCTGGCTAAATCTATCGACGTCTCTGTTCGCTGTTCCGAAGCCGAAGCAAACGGGCCGCCAGCAAAGGCCGGAAGAACGATAGGAGCAGAAAGGATCGGCATAGGTGCGGTCAGAGGAGCGCTCACAGGCAATTCTGTGGCGAGTTCAGGAGACAAAGCCGCTTCTTCATTTTCTTCGCCAGATTTAGCAGATTTTGCTTTCTGCGCCCCCGGTAATGACTGCCGGTCGATAACAGTGGAAGAAACCGTGAGCATCCCACCTCGTTTTTCAGGTTTAGGAATAGCCGCAAAATTCATCTCCGGACGCGTTAAGTTAAGGTTGCGCACGGGCGAGGGTGTCGGACGAATACCAGAATATGTTGTTTGGGAAGGAACAGAAATCCTTTCCTGTTGCATAGTCGTACGGCTATCCCTTGTGTCTGCCTCAGCTAACTGCGCCGATGTTTGTTCCGTTGTTTGCTGCATAATGTTTTGACTTAACGGAGAAGACAAGACCGGGAACACCGGAGCAGAAATAACCGGGGCAACCGGGGCCGCAACAATCGGAGCAACGGCAGTCGTTTCAAACGGTCTGGAAGATTCTGCTGTAACACTTGGAACCCGTGGTTTTTCTATAGTTGAAGAAACCGTCATCATACCACCCGGCTGAGTTGTTTCCATCTGCGTAGACGGCCTGTTCACAACCGCAGAAGAGACCTGCATCATACCGCCCGGTTGAGTTGTTTCACGAGCCACAGCCAATTCCGTCGGTTTCCGAACAACCGCAGAAGAAACCTGCATCATGCCACCCGGTTTTGGCTTTGTTGTCATATCTGCTGGCTGAAATTTTGCCAACTCAACTGTTTTAGTTTCGACACGAGGAACCTCTCTGGTCTGAGAAGACGCAAAGGTCGGTAAAATATCTTTCTGGACTTTTATAGCCGGCATGTCCGGAGCGACAACAACCGGGGCAACCGCCACCTCAAAGGATTTATGAGTTTGCGGTTTCTCGACTACCGCAGAAGAAACCTGCATCATACCACCCGGCTGAGTTGTTTCCATCTGCGTAGACGGCCTGTTCACAACCGCAGAAGAAACCTGCATCATACCGCCCGGCTGAGTTGTTTCCATCTGCGTAGACGGCCTGTTCACAACCGCAGAAGAGACTTGCATCATGCCACCCGGCTGAGCCTGCGCCATTGCCATGGGGGACGACGGTTGTGCTACAACAGAAGAGGAAACCTGCAACATGCCGCCACGTTTTTCTGGCTTCGCGACCGGCACTTCTCTATTCTGACGAGAAGAACGGCCCTCTTTGCGCGAAACCGAGGCCATTTCAACCGGTCGAGGTTCGGCCCTAGGCGCTTCACTTAAAGGAGAAGACATAAAAGCCGGCATTGTCGTGATCGGCAGAGTAATAGCCGGGGCTTCCGGTGTCGCAATAATAGCAGGGGCTGTTACTTCAAGCGGCCTCGGGGATTCTGTCGTCAGGACAGGAACAACCGGCAATGACTGCTCTTTAACAACGGTTGAAGACACTGTCATTAACCCACCCGGCTGAGCCTGCGCCATAGAAACCGGAGACGGCCTTTCGACAACGGAAGAAGAAACCTGCATCATACCGCCCGGCTGAGCTTTAGCCAGGGTCATTGGAGACGGCCTTTCAACAACCGCAGAAGAAACCTGCAACATACCGCCTCGTTTAACGATCTCTTTTGTTTCTAAAGAATGCACTCTTTCCTGGGAAATTAACGGCATTTGACGAGCCGGACTCTGCGTTAATTGCCACTCAACCGGACTGCTACTGGCTGTTCCTTTATCTCTGGGCTGAGATAAAGACGCCAAAAGCATTTCCTTCTGCCCCTTAGGAACGTATGCCTTCAACGGCGCATTCATTTTCTGCGCCCAAATAATGCGATTATTGCCATCATAAGCAGTCCCATCACCCTTTAACACGACAGGATCCTGCGCCACAACCGCCAAGATAGCTCTTTCGGTACGGTAAGGACTCAAGTTTGCCATCTTCGGAGAAAGATTCTGCACCTGTTCCGGCGTGAGAGTCACTAGTTCGCTATACCCGGCCGGCGGCTGAACATCAAGAACGACTTCACCCCGCAATCGAATTTCGCTCTCTATCTTGGGATTCGACTTCATCACATCGGAAATTTTAGCCAAAACCACCGAGCGCTGATCTGCGGACGCATTATTTACTGCGCCGGTCAAGGTACGGAGATCTTCATAATTAATATCTTTAGAATCCCGGGTGACAACCGCGGCAATGCTGTCCTGAGATTCAATCGGAGACGAAACCTTTTCAGTTAACTCATAAGATTTTGCCAGCAACTCCTCGTCTGACATGTTGGCCGGAGTAAATTTTTCATAAGCATCATAATCAATGTCACCCCTGTTTTCTACACCGAGGAGAACAACTCCGCCATTATTAAGCTGTCTGAAAATAGCCCGCTGATTACCTATGTGCGCTCTTTCAAGACCTCTTAAGTTGCCCCTTAAATGGAAACCTTCAATCCCATCATAAAATTCCTGGATCCTGGGCACTAACTCGTCGTTCGATTGTAAATGCTGCAACTTTGATGTCTTAACTCGATCATACACTCTGACAACATGCCCCATCACCTGGACTGGCCGCGGCGCAACGGCCTCGGCTTGCGTGGCCGCTTGTTGGATTTTCTTAAAATCTTTGCTGGATAAACGCCACGTCTGCAGCTTACCCAACACCCGGTGCTTCGTCGACTGCGTCATGCTCTGGGTGAAAGCCACCACATCATCATAAGTCGCAAATTCACCTTTATTAACCGCATCCCGGACATCACTCTCCAGGCTCGCAAAATCCTTTTCTTCCAGGTCATCCGCTTCCGCACTATCCATAATCGCCATAATTTCCCGGTCAACAGGGAGTTTCTGCTCAGCAATCTTTATGACCGGACGGATTTCTGCGTCGAATATTTCCTGCGCTTCGGTATTGGAAATCTTGGCAACATCAGCCATGCGCGGCAAAGTAATGTGAATTTCATCATCACGAAGCCTGGTATAAGCCGCAACCAAAGCCTGGCCCTTAGGCGATATGTCCAAAGCATCGCTGTATTTAATCAAATCATCGGCGGAGGCGATATAGTTCTCTTTAATATACGTCTTTGCCCGGGTGATTTCCGCCCTAGCCTCAATCGCCCGCTCGGGCTTATCATTAACTTCACGAGAATAAGAAACCAACAACCCAAGATATTGCTGCGGCTGTTCTTTCAAATCGGTCTTATCGAGTTCCCCAAGAATTCTAACAACATTATCGCTCTTCCGGCCGCGCCCAAAGGAAAGCTGAGCCTTAAACGGTTCGACGGACACAGGAGAACTTACGCTTACGCTCCCCAAGTTTTGTTCCACCGGAGACGAAGAAACACGTCCGCGCTCCTGAGCAAGAGTCTGAATAAAAGAATCCATTAAGGGTTCAAAATCTTTGTGCCCTTCAGTAATGCCATATGTCGCCAACACTTTCCGGCCATGGGCCTGGGCGATCTTAAAGGCGCTTTTTGCCTCCCGGCTCTGAGGAACTCCTTGGACGGCAGTATCAGCAACGGTTTCCAGCTGCCAAATAAAATGCTTGGAGCTATGGGCTAATTCTTTAGCGTATTTATTAACTGCCTGCTGAACATTAGTTTCATAAACACGGGTATTGCTGCGGGTTTCTTTTGCCGAATATAAAGCGAGATCCGCCTTCAAGACCATGTTTTCTGTCGGGTTTTCCTGAGCCGCATTATAGTCACTGACTCCGGCGCTATGCGTCACCACCCAGCGATCCAACTGATCGTAAGGAAGCTCGGCAATGGGCATTCCCATCATCGCTTCATTAGAAGGCAAATCTTTAAAACCCTGAACGCGGAACTGATGAATCAAGGCGACCTTAGTTGCCGTGACGTCGTCTTCTGTCTTTTGTCCGGACAGGGACGCATCAACAAACTCTTTTAATTTCCCCTGCACAAAGTTCCGGTCATTCAATGCAGATAATTCTGGGATCATTGCATTTCTTAACCCTGCCCGGATTCTATCCACAATGCGAACTGTATCCATGGCGCTGGCATTGGGGATAACAATGCCGAATTCTTCTCCACCCCAGCGGCCTACTTTGTCGCTGTCCCGGACAGAAGCCTTGGCCACGACACCCAACCCGCGCAAAACATCATCGCCCACATCGTGCCCAAACAAATCGTTAATCGATTTGAAATAATCAATATCTACCATAACAAAATTCAAACGTTTGCGGCGTTCGCCAGGGGCTTTTATTGAGGCCACGGCCTCTGCTATCTTTTTATCAAAAGCGCGACGGTTATAAACCCTCGTTAACTGATCAAAACTTTCCAAATCTCTTAAAACAGCAACTTCTTTTTCCAGGTCTTCGCGGGTCATCTGCTCAACGGTAGCCTCACCCTGACTATAACTGTGCGAAAATTCGATACCGGCGTCATGTTCCCCGATGGCATTCTTTATAATCTGGGTCTTGGCGCGTTCCGACTTAGCCTGCGCCAAAGCTACATCCGCGTGCAAGATTGCTGTATTAATGGTGTCTTCCTTGGGATCAAAAGTCGCCACGCCCGCGCTGTTTGTCACCACCCAACGATCCAATTTTTCATAAGGCAACTCGGCCAGAGGCATCTGCATCATCTGCGCTGGGGTTGGAGAACCCTCAACTTCAATTCCCTGCACCTTAAATTGATGAACAATAGCAGACCTGACCTTGCTGATTTCTTTCTGCGTATGCTTACCGGCAACGGCATCATCCACGAAGCTGCGGATTTTCTGCTGGACAAAATCCCGGTCATTCAACTGGGCGAATTCAGGGATGCTTTCGGAACTCAATTTCGTCCGGATATCCCCGACAATCTTCTTGGCCTCGGAGGCGCTCACGCCGGGGATGGAAATTGCGAAGTCTTCGCCTTCCTGGCCGCTGGTACTCACCCACCGGCTTAACTGTTCATAAGGCAATTCTGCCAACGGCATTTGCCGCATCTGTTCTGCAGTCGGCATATTGGAAATTCCTTCCATGCCAACTAAAAAGACCCTGGCCCCGTTTTCGTCCTCTGACGTGGTCGGAGTAACCCCCGCAAATCCCTGTTCCTCAAATTGATGAATTAAAGCTGCCTTAAAATTATCTGCTTCCTCTTTAGTCAATCTACCCGTTTCCGCCGCCTTAACCATGGTGGTAATAGCGTTCTGCACAAACTCACGGTCATTCAATTGATCTTCACCCGGCAGAATGCCGCTCACTAAATTATCCCGGATACCATCAACCACTTCCGCGGCCTGAACAGCGCTCATGCCCGGCAGGGAAAGCGTAAACTCCTCGCCACCCCAACGGCCAACTGTCGCGGTTTCCGGAATGCTTTCCTGCATAATGCGGGCCGCCCCTGCCAGAACATTATCTCCCACCTGATGTCCGAAAAGGTCATTTACCGCTTTGAAATGATCGAGATCCTGAAGAACAACCTGGAGCCGGTGACGGCGGTCGCGACTCACAACAGAAACATCTTCTGCCAAACGTTTCTCAAAACCGGCACGATTATAAATCTTAGTCAAAGGATCAGTAATAACCAAATCACGCAGGGCGTTAACTTCCGTTTCCAATTGGGTGCGGGACATTTGAGCCGGCGCAGGACGTTTTTCAGAATCACCCAGAGAAATCGGAGAGGATTTTGCGTCGTTCGCGCGAGCCGGCTGAAGGACAAGCACCTTGTCGGTCACAGATCTGTTGCGGAACCCTGCCGCTTCAATCTTTCCAGGAGCCATCGCAGCCAAAGACATTTCCGGCCAATGCATTTCCGCCACCAAAACACCGTCTTCTTTAAGCGCTCCGCCTTTTAACAGGCTTAAAGTGTCCGTCAAAGTCTTAATTTGATCTTCCTGACGGGACTCGGCCTTTCCTTCCTGCGTCACATAACCTATCTCAAATCCTCCTCTTGAAATAACGGCATCAAAAGGCTTATCCGGATTTTGACGCGTATAATCTTTAAGGAATTGCGCCATATCGGCTATTTGCGCCTGAGCACCCGCAACGACACCACTCCGTTTTTCAGAGTTATTAAAAATAAGTGCTTCTTCACCCTGACCTATAATCCTGGAATCAACCGCCCAGACTTCCGCA
Organism: uncultured Planctomycetales bacterium; assembly: GCA_964489065.1. GTDB lineage: Bacteria > Omnitrophota > Gorgyraeia > Zapsychrales > JANLHA01 > JAGOJP01. Next base: position 39,523 of record CAZAXH010000003.1, read on the forward strand.
CCGGCATCCACCAAAGCTTTCATCAAATCAGTCTTGGCGCCCGGGCCGATCTCAAGAATTCTCTTGCCTTTTAAATCCCCTTTAAGAAGCGTAGCTAATGAATCTATGGAGGGCGTGGTAACAGGAGAAGATGTTGACGGGCCGGCCTGCTGAACCGTGAACAGGATCCCATTGTTCGACCCGGCAATCTCTGTCCGCTGAACATCCAAGGCAAGACCTCTCTGCGCAGCACTATTCTGGAAACGATCGATAAATACGGCAACATCATTTTCCTTGGCGCCGGCCTTCGGTCTGGCCATAATCTTCCCATCCTCTTTACTGACGACTCTCAAAACTTCATCAATGGCTTTATCTTTGCCTTCTTGATCATAAATGAATGACTCAACATCCGTATAAACGATTCTGTTAATGGAGCTGTCGGCAAACGGCAGGTCGGTGGCGCTTCCTTCGATAAAGTTCGCGTTTTCAACCGATTTCGGCTGAACACCCTGTGCGACAAAATCTTCAATCTGAGTATCAACAACGCCGGGCTTTTCAAAAGCGCCCTGCTCTTTTAAATTGCCGGCATAAGATTTAACTAAATTCTGCGCAAACTGCACATTGCTGGCTTGAGGATCTATACCAATCGCGTTTACCTTATATTCGGAAGCAGCTGCAACCGTGTTAATCCCGGAGCCGGACCCCACGTCCAAGAACGACAAGGAACTAGCGTCGGGCGTTCCAGCGAATAACGGCTGTAAAACATCCCTCGCGGCCACGTTCGTATACGGCTGATAAGGCCGATCCGCTTCAAAGTCAGAATAATCATCACTTTCAATCGGAGAAGAAACGGAACCGCTCTTGGCCGCCGCCAACATTGTCTTGGCATAAGATTCAGGATTAGCGACGAAACGGGCCGCATCCGTGGCCATAGGATCAAAGGCTGTGTCTTGGGTTTCGGCTTTCTCCGCAATACGAGCGACAAAAGCCCTGGAAATTTTATTCTGCTTCACCAAATTCTGCATCAAAGCGTTGGCCGCCAACACAAATTTCACGTCCCGGGTTCCGACTCCGGGAACCCCTCTTACCATTAATCCGCCGTTCTCTATATAATTGGCGAACATCTCTTCGCCGAAATCAGCGTCTTGAGGAGAATAATGGTAAGACTGCACCATAATCTTATCGATCTCTGCAACCGCCGTCCGAAGAGCATCATCCTCGGATTTTCTTGCCTCACTAATAATGCCCTGCAACTCACGCTGAGTATAATCGCCGGGTTTTCTCGGCTGAGCGCTACGCTGTTTCTTTTCATTACCGATCGTTTCGCGGTGGAACTTTTCGTGATTATACACAACCGTCGCGTATTCTGTATAAGCCTGCTCCACGCCAACCCCCATTGAAGATTGGAGGGCGTTGATCGTTTTAAGATCAAAATTATTTAAGTTAATATTTAATTTTCCGTCTTCATAAATAGCCTTATCTTGTTCAGAGGCATTGGATCTTATGCTGACGATGCTCTTTTCCTTGAAGAAATCAGACTTAGCAACCGCCTGCTTAATAACCAAGAATTGTTCCGCGGTCGGCTTCTGGGTCAACTGAACAGGAGACGATTGAATTCCGCCTCTTAAGCGCGGCGTAGCATCTTTCCTGTTAGCCGGGATAGCCGGAACCAATGCCACAAAGTTCAGCCCAACTTCCATCTCCGGAACATTCGTTTCTTGAGATGTCTTGGCCTGATCCACATAAGACCCGAAAATCTTGGCGGTCTTTGTAAAGTCAGTACCACTCAAATCATAATCCGTGAAATCAAACCACTCTAACCCCACATCCTCAACCTTAGCGCCTTTTAACGCGTTCCGGTCACCCTGCTGAAGAAGCGCTATTTCTGGTTTCGTCGCGGGGTTAAAGCTGCTTAACTTTTTCCAATCGATAAATTTCACATCTTCAATTTCACCGGCATCGTTCTGTTTGATCATAATATTTTTAGAATGCAGGTGATTGTGGACAAACCACTGGCTGTTGTCAAATCTCAATCCGTCGTCAGCCGCCGCCATAATATACGGCTGAATCTCCGCCAATTTCGCCAATCTATCAGGAGAATTCCGGACAACCTGATAAGCGGTCGTATATCCATCGGGAGCAAGATTAACTTCATAATAATGCTCCGTGTCACCCTTGGCAAAGAAAACAGGGACATTCGACTGGCGATGCGCCTGCGCTAATTGCCTAATTTCATTGGCGTTTTCACGGGTTAATTCTTTACGAATAATCTGAATCCCGTCTTTCTCGTAAACTTCCATGTAAGCCGGGAGAGAAGAATTTTCCACGGGCTGGAAGCTCTCATCCAAACCGTTCTGCGACAAATACACGGCCGTATCCTGAACCGCCGGATTAGCCCAAAGATTTTTGCCCTGAGCCTTTAAAACGTCTCCGGCCGCCAGCTTTGTAATCGCGGAAGAAACAACAATATTAGTGGGCGCATCGGTTATATAATTCTGGGCTCTCAGGCCGTTTAAGGACGTGCCATCGGCTTCTAACCCGCGGCCATTGACCGAAACAATGGCTTGAATACCCAAGTCATTTAATACCCGTTTTAACTCGCCAATCTTGCGAGAGAAGTCTCTCAATTGGGCACTGCTGTTGGCCGTATTAGACCCTTTGTCGACCGCTAAAACCAGCTTCCCATTTTGCTTGCCCACTCTCATGTAACCAATATAATCAATACCGCCGGTCTTAAGGCCGCCGAGCTCCGGATAATTTCTTTCATTCATAAACGTGGCATGAGGAGCCTTGGTTCCGTCCGTGTAGAGCTTGCCGCCTTTGACCACATAGGTGATCCCGTGTGACAAAGCCCCCTGTTTATCATTCGCCACCTCGTTCACTTCACTAATTGCCTGGGTCAGCCAGCGGTACATCGCCGGATTTTTCTGTTCATAGCTGCTTAACCTTATATCTTTCTTGACCTCCGGGCTAACTTCAATCTTATCCATCATCGAACGAACGCTGTCATTGAAGTCCCGGCGAATATTAGCCACCACCGCCTTGCCGTTCTCCGCTTCCAACTGCTTCATTTGAACGGCGGCCATTTCTATAATTTCCTGAACCTGCGCTTTTTCCTGCCCCTTCGGGGTATATTCGTCACGGCTGATCGCCTTGCCTAACCGGTTAATGACCGACGGAGCGCCCTCCATGCCTTCCAACAACATCTGTCGGCTTGAATCGTTCATCTGCTTAATAACCTTGGTCTTCTGCGCCCCGGCAGGAGCATCTTTCACCTTGCGCCTAGCCGACGCCATGTCTTTTACTATAGATCTCACGGCATATTGACGATTCCCGCTTTCAGCGGCTTTTTTATACTCTTGAACCGCTTTTTCAAATTCTAATTTAGCCTCCTCAAAATTCACAGGAGAAGAACTGATGCTAGAGGACATACTGCTTTGAATTCCAGCGAAATCAATGGACTGTTTCTTATCATTAATCGCCTGAACGAAGTCTAACGTGGAAACATTGGCCCAAGTATTAACCGTACTGACCAAGGATTGCTGGGTTCCGGTTAATTGGGCGCTGTCATTCGCGGATAAAGATTTAACTTTATCTACGGTAGCATTGTATTCCTGGTATGCGGCCAAAGCACGGCTTGACATGCTTTCCGGCAAATCAAGCTCATCCACAAAAACTTCATAGCTGGCCTCTAAGACCTCTTTAAAGGCACTCACATCTTTTGTATAAGAAACATTAAAGTCCGCCGGGAAGAAAGCGTCGTCTCCGATCACTTTATCCAAAACAGCGACTTTTTGTTTGATTTGTTCATCAGTCAATTTGCCGGCCTGCTTCATCTTGACGACCGTTTTTGTCAAAACGTCTTTTTTAATACCTTCCCTATAACCTTTATCTTCCAACACTCTCCTGTTGACTTCGTTCATCTTGGCCGTCACAACAGCGGTCTCGACAAAAGCGCGGGCGCTTTTAACCAAATACGGGACGCGTTCTTCGGAATGATATTGGCCAGCAACGCCTTTTTGTTTGCTGGTGAAATCTTTCCCCGTCGAAACACGACGATAATCCTGCAAATGGCCGACAATGGAAGTCGGGCTGGGGGATAAAGGCATCGCTGACAACTGCACATTATCCGTCGTCATCCCCTCAAGAATATTTCGATAAAATTCCGTAGAAATCTGGTAAACTTCCATGGCCTGCGCTGTTTCCTGATCATAATCCTCGGCGCGGCTGTGATGATAATGGCTTCCGACTCCGGCTTGCAGGTTTTCCTCGCCAACCATCTTCGGCAGGCTCTCCGCCATCCGCTGAATGCTGAATTGCTGAATTAACCATTCTTTGACTTCCGCCTTACTCTTCACTTGGTCCAACATTGGCATAACAACTTCCGGAGTCATAACGTCCAACTCAACGCGCATCTCTTTCGGCCCGGCTTCCCCGACACGATACCCCTGTTGAGGATAACCTTCATTACTCATAAGCCCCAATTTCTTAACTTCGGAGGCCGTTTTCCCAGAAACGACATACAACACTCTATCTAAAATACTGTCCGCTTTTTCTACCTCAACGCTCTGCAACCCGGAAATCTCCGAATCAACGCCCATTTTCTTGTCTTGCAAGGTGTCAACAAAAAGGTCAATAAGCCCGGCGCTGTCGAGCTGGTTATAGTCATCTTCAGCTTCACTGCGAATAATATTCCGCAGTTCGTTTTGGTTATTAAATAACGCCATGGCCTGGATCGTGGGTAACTTAACGATCGCACTGGGCCGCTGTTGAATAACAATATTATTAATCGGGGAGCTTGATATATTGCTAGCGCTAAAACCAGTGGTTGTAATTTTCGGAGTGGAAGAAACATGGAAAGACGGCAATAAAACAGGGGCAACAGGAACAATAGATGAAGACACCGCCGGCTGCTTCAACATCGGTGTTGGCATATTGACCGGAGGAGCCAGACCGGAAGAAACAGAAAGGTCTCTGGTCGTCATATCTATAATAGACTCCGAAGACACGGAACCAAACTGCCGCATTTCACCGGCAACCGGAGAGGAAACAATATTTCCAGAGGGTTGCTGAGTTAAATTTGACACAGAAGAAATCTGACCAGACTGATTCGTGTAATACGCAGAAGTGATCGGCATCATAATATCCAAAGCGTACGGAGCCGTAACACCCTGGGTTGATGGGGAAGACGCATTGGGCGCAGAAGAAGTCGGAGCAAAGCGCCCTGCCCCTGCTGTCGTTGGTTCTCTGGAGTCTAACACTCTTTTTCCCTGTCCCTCTCCAGTACGACGAGGCCGACCGCTTTTTTCTCTTGTCCCGCTATCTATACGACTCATGCGATCAGAGAAACCGTCCACAGAGTCATTCTTATCTCTTGTTTCTCCAGCAGTGGTTTCTTCTTTCGAAGACACTGTTGTTCTTCTTTGTGTTTCTCTACGAGCCCGACGACTTCTATTTTCATTTTGGCTATCAGGGCCAGCCGATGTACCATCATCCGGAGGAAGTGTTCCCTGATAGTTGTCAGGAATAAGCGGCGCGTATTGTTTATAAGCTGGCGGAACCGCAAGACTCGCATTTGCGATACCTAAAAACAACTCTTGCGCATCTTCCGTATTCAAAGCCAAAATACTATCTTGGCCTATAACATGAATCGGAGAACTGGAGGACGCAGCCGTTGTTTCTGTGCCGCTAACCGGAGAAGAAGATTCAGCTTGCCTAGCTTTTGCAAGAGATTCAACCGGCACACCGATATCGGCATTATATTGACGCATAAATTGCCCCAACTGGTCATTGGAAATAACGGCGTTAGCAACGGTCAACAAATCTGCGTCATTGCCATGGAACTGGCCCGCCTCTGCTGGCATGAATAAAAATGGCGCTACATGTCCCATAAGTTCAACCCCGGCCCCGAATTCGGTTTTAGCCAAAGGCATGGATGCCAGGCGACTCAGGTCATCGGAGCTGACGGTGTCCTGACCCAACAACTGATCTACTGCCGCCACAAAATCCTGTGTGCTTTGCGCTGTTTGATCAAACTGCCGGCTTAAAGAAACACGGTCTTTAATATGGCCCAATTCGGTTTTTATAGTCGCCGGAACAATATCTGTCCGGCTGGTATCATTCAGCGCAACTATCAAATCCTCTACGGGATGGTCATATTTATTATTTCCTACGGCCTGGAACCGATCCAAAAGCCTGCTCACGGCTTCCGTAAGTTTCGGGTCATTCATTTCACTTACAATCTGGCGCAACTCAGCGACCTTGGCGGACATAAACCCCGGAGACGCGGTTTCTTTCTTTTCGCTTAAAGCATGGTTGCCATCATGGAAAAGCGCCATCAAATGCGAAACTTCCTTGCCCATTCCAATCACGCTGCCTTTTCTCACATAAATCTTCGCCCCATGCTCGGCTTCGCTATAATTAGCCAAAATATTCGGAGTAAAGACTCCTTCTCTATTATTAGAAGCGTTCAGTTCATCATCAAGCTGATACAAGACATCCACTCCGCCCTGCTTTAAAGCAGTTTGCATCAGATTAACGGCGGTGAAAGCAAATCTTTCAGCTTCCAATTCTCTTTTTATTCCTTCGGGCTGAATAAATCCATACTTCTTAAAGGCTATATCAGCCATTTCCGGCAACGATGTCTCCTGTAACTTCTTGACCGTCTTAATATCCATCAGATTACCAAAAATCTTATTAAACACGTCTGTTGACTGCCGCAAATCCTTCCCTTCTTCTGTATCAGCGAGGGTGGCATCTTGCATTCTTAAATTAGATAATAATTGAGCGCCGACTTCATTCAGATTGACTCTTTTCATCAATATAGTACCGGTAATATCGAGGCCGGGGTGGTCCACGCTTTCATGCCAGAAATCATAACCCCAAAATGTCTTATCACTGATCTTTCCGGTCAGGTCAAGATTTATCATGGAAACCTGAACTTCATGTTTATCCGAACTATACGCGGCCCGGCCCTGGTCACGGTCAGTCATCTCTTCAGGCAACAACAATCTTATCCCAGCACCTGATTCTTTTGAATACCGACCATCGCCTGTGCTAACCGGGGCGCTGATCAAATTCCTTACTTTCGCTTCGTTCTCAGGTTCGGCCAATTCCGCCAACTTCGTTAATATATATCTCTGTCGGAAACTTAAAGGCGTAACCCCGTCATTGATTATCTTCTTCGCGTTTTGAGCGATCGCTATTACCCGGGCCACCGCGTCCGTTCCCTGATTTTGACGAATTTGTTCTCCCTGTTGTGCGAAATCCTGCGCATAACTATCATTATAAACAAAACTGGGAGCGATATACCCATAAATATCCACCATAGTTTCATACGAGGTCAACAATCGCCGGGCAGTCATGTCAGCCATCTTTTGATTAATTTGTTTACCGCCCGTCCCTGAATCTTCGGAAGAAACAGCCGCTAAATATTCACTGACTTGCGCTTTTGCCTCCGCGCTCCGAGAAGAAAGCAAATTCGCCCGTTTAATAGCTAACCTTGTTTCCTGGTCAATATCCGCATCCGCGGTTTCTGCCGTGTATCCATAATACTCTTTTGTCGTCTGCTGCGCTATCACAGCATCTAAAAGACTGGCCACGCCCAGAGAATTATTGTTCAACATGAGCGTTTGCGCCATCATACGGTAGGCCCGGGCACGCGTGGACGCATTCGCAAATCTACCGATCATCGGGGTCACCCCAATTTCCAAACCGCCCCTCTTATTACGAGTCAAAATATTATTCCCTCTATACTGAACCGTTATATCAAGATTCTGCACCCGCGGATCTTGCTGTGCAACATCTTCACCACTGCTTGGCATCAGGAACTGGCGGCTCAAATTAGCCACCTTTTTGGTTTTGGCCATCTTCTTTAAAGCGTCACCCTGGCTCTTCTCTATTGTGCCTTCACTAACAGCCCGGTCAATTCCTGCCTGATAATTTTGCGCAAAGGTTACTTCGGCTCCCTGATCCCCTGTTTTTTCAAAGATGTCTTCCAAGTCACCCATCGATTTCTCGCCCAGCAAAGCGACAACCGCTTGTCTGCTCACAGGCTGCAACACGCCTGTCTGATATTTGCGCACTTCCGTGCTCTTCAGGGCTGACAGGAGGTCTTGCTCCGTGGCAATCGGCATAACGCCATACCCTGCCACGTTCATCGTATAAGCATCCTGGGCTTTCAAAGTCCACGAATCTTTCTGGAAGCCTGTCGTGGAGGCATACGCCAGCTTAAACGTATCAGCTCTCGCCCCTTTTGTCAGGGTCATCGTCTCGCCCGCATTTCCGGTGGGAATTGTGATATTGCCGCCTTCTTTACCGAGCGTTGCCGCCCAATCCTGATCAAGCTCTATTTTAGACGTCACGATTCCTGTGCTGTCAGTATAAACGGCATAAAGCTTCTTGCTGTCCTCCGCAGGAGTAAACAAGGAGAAAGACAAGCCGGGAATCGTCCAGACCTTGCCGCCTTTTGTGTTTATTGTCTGCGTTCCGATTCCAGTTTCTAATACCTCTATATTAAAACCCTCCCGGATTATATCAAAAGATCCCTGCCCACCCAGATTCTGGGTCCATGACCCTATTTGAGATAAGGCGCTGCTTTCGACTCCTGTCCCCACCAAATTTCCACCCAACACCTTGGCATCCGCGACCGGCATAAAACCTATGTTTGCCATGGCGGTATTACCGCTGGCGATCTCGGCAGCACGGCTGGAGATCATCTGCGCTATTCTTTGTCCCTTCATCTGTCCGGTCCGGTCTACAGAACCGGCTTTTTCAGCCATCGCTAAAATTTCCGTGGTCTGGGCAGATGACAACTGATTGTTCTGCACTATTAGGCCACGGATATTCCTAGCTTCAAAAGCTTCCTGCCTTGCGATTGCTTTAAGCAATATCTGCTCTGTTTTCGCATTGCCTTTAGCGGTTATTGCCGCTTGCTTAACAGGGTCTCCCTTGGCTTTAGAAAGTTCCAGCGCCGTCTGGGCCTGAACAGCTTTAAGCTCTATTCTCAAATCGGTCGTAAGCCCGGAGTTTGCCATATCAAAAACACCCATACTCAATATATCGGCATCCATTATCAAACGACCACTGACGTTCCATGGCATACTCGCACGGCCGATAAACTGAAGCAAAGCAGCCTCACTTCTGATATCTGTATAAACCGGGATCGCATTGACGCCTGCGTTAGACAAATCTTTGGTGATAGGCATTAAGTTGGACCCGGACAACTCACCAGCAACGATGACAAGAAAAACCTTGTTTTTGTCTTTTGTCATGCCCTTGACTCTCTCAGTAACATCTCTTATAACCTGGTCACGGGAGGACTTTTCGACACCATACCCAACACCGATAATCTCAACCCCGGGCATATTTTCAAATGTTTTTCTTATCATGGCCGCCTCGGGGTCCCCGGACGGAGACACTAAAACAACCCTGGACCCGGAACGGTCCTGGCCATTAATTTTTACCCGGCCTGTCGCGACATCAACCACATATTGAATTTTTTGTTTTAAAGCGCCGACAACCCCTTCTGTCTTTCCTGCCAATGTCAAGGTGGTAGTTTTTTCAGCCAAACTTATCAATTTAAGCTTTACATTATCCGGAAGAGAGGAGGCCTTAATTACGTCTGTGGCATTGGCAACAAAATACAATTGGCTATCGTTCAAATTCTTATTTTTAAAAATCCCTTCCCAGCCCTTGCCCGGTTGTTTTCCGGTCAGGGCAACGACATCCGCACGAGCCACTTGCCCTTCTTGGGACCCGGTTCTCAACGGAGCCCTCTGACTGACAATGGCTGACAACAAACCTAATTCAGCAAACCCTATTTTCGCTGACCTCGGGGTCCCGGTAAGCCCCACAAGATATTTCCCTGGCTTTACCCCGCCGGCTTTCCCGCGTAAAGCTTCCCCTAAACTCATGTCATACTGGGAGGTGGAAGCCATAGAATTAACAATATACTGCAACCCTTCTTCTGGTTTGATGCTCTTAGGAGTCACGCCTCTGCTTGCAAGATCTGCCACATACGCTTTCAACTCCGCCGACTGGTGCTCCGGGTTTGATTCAAGCAACATACGGATGGTCAGCATGATTTCCAAACCCTTGTGCCCGGGCATGGTTCCCGGGTTACGAAGCCCGCCGCCGCCCATATTAAGGATCAATCCTTCTCCCCAATCCTTGACCTGGGTATTTATGAAAGCACTAAAAACATCGCGCCCTGTTTTATACAGGCCAGGGGTATCCTCTGTTCCGGAGGTCGCCTGCGCCCAGCTCTGCGTCAGATAAAGCAAAGCCGCATCCTGCCTTTTTCCCATCGCCTTTGAAAAATCCCGGTATTCCGAAGAAATGTTTAACAACTTCTCCAACAACTGTGTTTTCTTATTGGCAACCAACTTGGTTTTTCCATTAGGCCCGGAAACGCTGTCATAAAATTCTCTTACTAACTGACCATATAATTGCTGGATTTGGGCGGTTTGCAATATTTTTCTTGAAGAAGGATCCAAGAGTTTTAGAGCCGGATCCATGGCTTCACCGATCGCGGCCTCTTCTTTATTTCCTCCCTTTTTCCCGCCTTTCGCCGCCTCATAGCGCTGATAAAGACCCAACATCGTTTTCGCCAAATCATTTAAGACCTCTTGACTAAATCCCTGCTCATTCAGCGCTGACATATTCATGCGGCCGGCATAACGCATCCCGGGTTCCGCGACCAAACGGTCAATATCATCCGCATACGCCTTAACGCGGGTCCATTGCATTCCTTCGCCTGCCCCAAACATTCCTTTCTTCGGCGCGCCTTTAAAATGATACTTCATTCCCAACTCTCTATGCTGGAACGCTCTCGGCCCTAAAATCGCCAGCACAATGTCACCCGCTTCCACCGGGCTAGCATCCGCAAAAGAATATTTCCTGCTAACGTCGGCTAAATCTTTATATTGTTCGGGATTCGCCGAACCTTCTGTTGGCGGCTCAAAAACCTTAACCTTAACCTTAACCGCTTTGCCCTTATTTTTGCCACCATGGACGAGAATCTCTCCCTTAAAAATATCTAATGTTCCTTGGGCAGCTTCAATATTTAACCGTTCTATTAAATCTTCTCTCAATATATATTCAATGACCACATTACCCTCGGCCCCCTTCTTCCCTTTAGAAGAAGAAATACGGCCGCTATCTATATCTTGTAAAATACCACCTATTGTGGCCAATGTTTTACCAAGCGAAACTTCACCGCCAAGCATACGGCCGGCTTTTTCAGCTAAAATCATGACCGCGACCTGCTCTGTTTTCCCTTCAAACCCTTTCTTACTGCCATATGGATTAGCAGGATTCGTGATCTGGTCGTTTAAGGCCAACATGGCTCTTAAAACACTCTGGAGAGCCGCGCTTTTCTTGGTGTTAAAGAACGAACTCGTACTTTTGACCGAGGAAACAGTCGACAGCTGGCGATCATGGGAGGCCAACATGGCTCCCAGAACCCGTTTTTCACCGGCTGTCAGCCCCGACTCATTTATCGCTTTTGTACGGAAATCCGCGTTTGCGTAATAAATACCGGAGTAAAGTTCTGCTATTTTTTGAGCGCTGTCTGCCCCTCTTTTAGCTGAATATCCAAATAAAATTTGTGCCGCTGTCCGGCCTTTAAGCGTATCATACTTTCCGATTAATGTGTCGGCTTCGGCCTTAGCGCCCTTGCCAACGAATTTACCCAAAATTTTAGATACAATACCGCCCTCGGCCGTTTCGCCATTGACTAACACTTCCCCGAATTTGGAATATAAATTAGCAAGCCGACCTCTTATAAATCTGTTGCTAATATCCGCAGGAGAGAAACCATATTTTTTCCCGGTTTTGACACCAGCGCTGTTAAACTGGGCCGCATTATAAGCGGAAATCTGTTTTGATATCTGGCCCAAAGCAGCTTCCGCAGACCCGGAATAAACCGCCACAATAATGGATTTACCATCAGCACCAGCATTATGCTGATACGCAATAACATTTCTTCCTTTTTTAACCACATCGGCATTTTCAACCAAATAAATCGGGGTCCCATCTTTCGTATAGGCAACAGGCGAAGAAGAGCCTTTGCCGTCGCCCGCTTCTCCCTTAGAAAGCGCGGTAATATCCGCCTCTGTTTTTCCGGTCAACTCCATAACTTCTTTTTTAGTTTCGTCGCTGGAGGACAATTTCGTAATAGGCTTCGGTAGTAAAGTATATGTCGGTAAAGCCAACATCCCCACCCAGCCAAACCCCGAGGCCTCAGCTTCATCAAAGAAAGTAACCGAATCTTCTCCGGTCCAAGCTTTTGCAGCCTGGTTGGAAAAAGCCGCGGCTTCTTTTAACCCGGTAACCAAAGCCGGCATGTATAACGCGTCACGATAAAGGGTAGAAAGCACCATCCCCACTTTGCCTTTTGCCATACTCATCAGCGTGGGAGACGCAGAAAACGGGTTCTGAACAACCGCCATTGCTTTTTGCCAACCCCGTTGCGCAAGCCCGCCGTTTAATCCTTGCGTTTGGATGGCTCCAAATAACGGCGCCATCCAAAGACCAGATTGCGGCCCCTGCAAACCAGCATCTATCAAACGGTCGAAAGTGAGCTGACCGCGGTCATTTCTGAAAATCGAAATAAGTTTTTTATCCTCATTCTTTAAATTGCCTTCTTCATCCACATTTTCCACCGCAAACCAAGGCATTTCTTTTCCTGTCTGCTTGGCATAGCGGGAATCTTCTCCTAAAATAGCATTCTCTATCCGCGCAGAAACCCCTTTCCAAAAAGCCCCCATTGTTTCAAATGTGGGAGAAACATAAACCCATTTTGCCGCCCCATGTTCCATAGCTGCAAATAGCTTCTCAGGATTCGCCCAATAATACCCCGGGCTACCCTGCGCCGTTCCGCTTATATTTTTCGGTTGAATCATAAAGGCGACGGTCAACGCCCCTAAGGCACCACCGGACAACACATCCAGCCCATACTGTTGCCATTTAACATCTTCGCCTGAAATATCTTTAATCGCAGTATTTAATACTTTAGCGCTGGCACCGATCCCGGCACCGATCCCGATTTTTTGTAAGCCATACTTAATACTGACGGCGTCCATTCCATACTTGGCCGTATGTCCGGCTTTCTGTGCCGCTAAAGCACTTTGTTCCATTGTGCTTGCGACCGGGGCTTTTAATAACGGGCCTTTACTGGTCAAACCTTTTCCAACCAAACCTCTATACGCTAAAGCGATAAAAGCTCCGGTCACCATATTGGCTACGGTGAATTCGCTCGCGATATTATCCATTAAATTTTTATCCGCAACCGTTCTGGCTTCGAATGTCTTTAAAACGCCTCTTATGGTCGGCAATCCAACCGCTCCGGCACCCGCTACTCCAAGGTTGAGCGTGACAGGATTAGATAAAACCTTGTATAATCTTGGGAAATTTGTTGAAAAATTAGTAAAGAAAGCTGATTGTCCGGCTTTGGCAAAACCCATTCCAGCCAAACCAAAAGCTCCGCTGAATCCGGCACCCATAAGGAACCCAGACCCAGCTGACTTGATAACATCCCAACCCGGTTGAGTATTGCCATGAAAAGCGCCGAGAGACGCAGTGGAAACACCGCTCCAATACGCAAACGCCAAACCGCCGGATAAAGACATGGCGCCAAGACGGGCGGCGGTTGAAACGTTCTTCCCAACATTAGCGATGGAGGCCCCACCCGGGCTGAAGAAACCTAACGCGGCTAAAACCATATTTGTTTCCGGAGCTAATAACCCGTTACCCTGCATAATTGAAATCGCGTTCGGGACACCCAGAGCAATGGCCTCTTTGATCATCAATGATTTAAACCCGCCGACTCCTGTTCCAGTGCCTATTGACCCGGCTGTCATGGCTTCGGCCATCGTGGCACCCTTGGCCAAAGAACCAACAAAGCCCAAGCCCCTGGCCAATCCACCCAAAAGCAACAGATTCTTAGCTGACTGACCAACATTAATTTCACCACTCTGTGCGAATGCCAAGGCTTCTCCCAAGCCCCAGGAAACCAAAACCCCTTTAGTGAAATAAGTTTTAGCAACACTCTTTCCTACGTAAGAAGCCACGGCTTTAGTAATCGCCCAAGCAGCTGCACGCTTCGAAATTTCTTTAGTAGCAACTTGGGAAGCAATTTTCCCAACAGAAGCCGTTAAAGCGCTACTTCCACCAAACGTCAAGGGGATCGTCACAACAGTTATAATCCCGGTTACGGCATCCAACGTCCCTTGAATATTAGCCGCCGTCTGTAAAGCCTCGCCGGTTCTATACATCTGCCGGGCGTGACTATTCTGGCTTGCGATACCTGCCGGCATTAAAACGGTCCCGTCTTTATCAACAACTTCGTCCTTCGCCAATAACCCTAAAATACCATCACTCTCATTATCAAAATTCGCAAAATATACTTTCCCATCCCGCATGCCCATAGCGCCGGCATCATCCACAGCATAGTTCCCAGCAAACATCTGCCAGAAGCCATCATAATAACCGTAAGACTGAATTGAGCTGTTCCAGAACGACCTGTCTCCTATTTTTCCATCTACAGGCTTATCAGCGTATTTATTGTCTACTCTGATAAAGGAGTATGTATTATCTCCTGTTTTGACCCGGACAACATAATCATCCCATCCTGCTATCCCCGCACTATTAAAACTTATAGCCGACACGCTATCTTCGCCCTTCCAAAGCTTTTCGCCTTCCTCGCCTTTATATTCGTGGCCTCCTTTATAAATTTCATAAGGAAGATTGATCTGCCTAACAATGGGATTGCCTTGTGCATCTTTCCCTTCATAGACCTCCGCGGCTACAGTAAGCTCTTTGGCTCTTTCATACCGCACCCTTCTCTTGTAAGTATTCCCCTGGGCATCAGAAATCGTTGCTGTTTCTACTCCCGGAAGATCTTCATAATTGTCAGAAGGATTAAGATATATGGCGTGACTCAACTTCACCCAATCCTGTCTCCCGTCTTTAAAAGTAACCAAAACTTGGACTTCCTCTTGATTGACTAATTTAGTCTGGCCGTTAACCGTCATCTCCACCAGATAACTGTTTCCACCCTCAGCAACGGCCTTCTTTTCTTCCCAAGTCAAAGCTTTAATTCTAACTTGCAATTCTCCTAAAACAGAATTCTTTCCTCCCCTGACAAACCCATAGTTGTTTATTTTTCCGCTAATATAAAAATCTGTATTCGTCATCGCGTCATCAGCGTCTATTAGAGCAAACCTCCCGGTATTGACGTCTTTAACAATAATTCCTTTCCCAGGATTATAATTTGCCGTACGCCAACCCGTTATTCCGCCTTTCTTCTTTGCTCCTTTTTCAAAATCTTCCTGGGAAACAATAAAGACCATGCCCTGCTCAGACTGGGCAATAACCCCAATTTTCTCTTGCTTTTTAAGCTCTCCGATTAACTGGTTTGCCAAAGGCGTGGTCGGCATAATAATAGCGCCCTGCTTATTTTGCTGGAAGAAATAGACCTGACCATCCCCATATTTCTCCTCCAAAAGCAACCCATAAAGCGCTTGTTTGGCAACATCATCACTAGCAACAATGTTTGTTTGAGCTGCGCCGAGAGTAGAAACCAACTGGAAGAACCCGGCCGTTTCAAGCGCCAAGGAAGATGTCCCTCCAAATTGAGCAAGGATAGAACCAACATATTTATTATCTTTGCCTACTTCCGCTGGTGTAAAAAGATCAGACACCAACGTTGTTTGAGAAAACTGTGCCATCACTTTCATCAACTCGGCAGGGGATAACTGCTGAAGCGCTTTTTGGTCTAGTTTCTTGGTACCAAAAAGCTGAGCTATTCTTGAATCAAAATGTTCATATCCTGTGATTAATACGCTGGGATCTCCTTTACTTATTTTTGCCAAAGTTCCGTAATCGCTAGGCAAGATAGCTTCTCCGGAAATTAAATTAAACGCCCACGCCCCAGTTGGACCAAATTTTAATGTTTCATCAATCTTGGCGGTCTTAACAAATCTGTTCTTCAATAATCCGCCTGTAGGGCCAGACTCATCCGTAAGGAAAACTGCCGGAGTCCCCTCCACTGATCCGCCAATAATTTTTGCTAAAAAGACAGGAACGCCATCTTTGACCCCAACACCAAAGGTCAAGTTAGCCGGCCCCCACGTTCCATCCTTGATAAACCGCATCTCTCCTGCAAACGCAGCATCCACATAAGCTGTTTGTTTTTGCGCCCCATAAAGGACATTATCAATATGATAAACGGTCATGGGGGTACCGTTTGTTGGATCAAGAACTAACTCTCCGCCTTCCCGGACAGGGTTTCCCTGTGCGTCAACCTTTACTTTAAGAATCTCCCCTTTGCCATCCCATAACGAAGTATATTCCGGAGCCAAAATCGTTTTAATAACAAAGTTATTAACCTCGGCCCGGCCTTCGGGGCTTAACCCACGAACAATAGTTTTTGTCCTCTCCACATCCATGGATTCAAGCAAATCACCGGTATAGGCGGCAGACTGCGCTTCCTGTCCCTGCGCCTGATATAACATCATTTTGGTAAAGAACCGAGAAAAACCATTGCTGCCAAAATTTTCTTTATATTCACCCTTAGACAAGAATAAAGGTATCTGCCTCTCTTCTTCTTTTTTCCACGCTGAGAACAAAAGCTGCTTCTTGGCTTCTGGAGAAAGACTGCCAAAAAACTTCTGGGCAAAAGCGGATTTAAAGGTAGGATTTTTAGACTGTGACCGTTTTTGCATTTCCGGCCAATTCTGGCCTGAAGCTTCAACTTCCGCATCTTCTGCCATTGTAATTATCTTACGATAAAAACTAATAGCGAAATCATCCCCGGGCTTACCATTCAGAAAATCCAAAATGCTTTTCTTCTGCGCATCAGTTAAATTAGCATAATCTCCCAACCCTTTCTCTAACCCTTGCTCGATAATGGCCGCCTCTTCCGCAGTTATCAGCTTGGTTCTGTCAAACTGCGACTGTCTTGCAGCCAAGTCGAACAACCCCCTCATATACGACCTGCCCAAACCAACCGAGGCATCTGCGCCAACCCACATATACATACTTTCTGTATTAACGCCTTCCTTCTGGCCGTCCGGACTAATCGTAATCCCCACAAAACCTTTTGAATCTGGAGATTTATACAGCTTACCGTCTGCTTTATATTCACGGCCTTGTTCCGGATCATAATAATAAAAATGAGTGGGCAAACCAGCTTCTTTCTTGGTCGGACCAATGGCATAATAGCTTCCGGCAACTCCCGGGATATGGGTCGCCCCTGTCATAATATATGTTCCGTCGGCCATCGGCTGACCCAAAGCAAAAACATGTCCAGACTCTATGTTTTTACCATCAACAACGAAATCTGTCGCCCGGTGCTTAAATCCTTTTAAGACAGAATCATAATACACAGTAGCCGATTCATACAAACCAGAACCTGTTAAAGCAGGGGCACTGGCACTACCCTCTTCGACTTTAATACCGGCTTTCTTTAACTTCGC
Organism: uncultured Planctomycetales bacterium; assembly: GCA_964489065.1. Classification (GTDB taxonomy): domain Bacteria; phylum Omnitrophota; class Gorgyraeia; order Zapsychrales; family JANLHA01; genus JAGOJP01. The sequence continues at coordinate 56,982 of CAZAXH010000003.1, forward strand.
TTCAATACCCGCTGAATTTCCGCGCATAACAAGTTGCAAGCCTTGTTTAGTTACGCCCTTAACGCCTGCTTTTTTTAATGCCGCCACTATTTTATCGGCATTCAAAGCGGCCAGATTATTAAGCCCGCCTAAACTCTGAATAGCATCAGCGAGGCCCTTATCGATATTATAAACATCGAAAATATTCAATTCGACAAACATATCGCCTTCCGAAGCCTTCATGCGGCTGCTCGCAATATCCCCATCGGCCGCCCATTGGAAGGTAATAACGCCGCCGACATCTTTGTAATGCTCTCTAACCCATGCCGGGGTTTGTTCATCGGAGAATATCTCAAAATCCCCATAAACTGTGGCACCCTTTTTGTTCAATTTAAGATATTCAGGGATCCCTTTTTCTTTCCCTTTCGCTGTCATCAATCCGGAGGCGGCACCCAACACTAATATTTTTCCCCGATCTGTCGCATCGTTAGTACGCCCGGTATAACGATGCGCTGCCACATATTCCTGTCTCCCGCCTTCTTCGAAGCCAATCTGCTCCCAGGTATCTGTCACCTTATAATCATACGCATAAGACTGCTTGATACCATCGCGCTCAACCGGGGATTCCAAAACATTTAACGTATATTCTTCGTCTTTCTTTAAATCCTTTGCTACGCCCGGGACGCTTTCCGCAATCAAATATGTTTGACTTCCATCCACCGTGGAAACCACGCCGTCAATAATAGTTAAAGCTCCATTTCCCAGGAAACGCGAAACCATAGTCCCGTTTGAAGACAAAATACGGTTAATCGGCAGAAGCCCGGCTCGGGACAAGATTCCTTGCTTGGACTTCATCGAAACCGTTCCAGGCCCTTTTTCGGTTGGATCTTGCGTAGAATATGCCGCGGCTGCTCCGGCCACCATATCGGAGACATTGTTTTCAATATAAAAACTATGAAGGGATTGATTCATGCCTACCGGGTTATCTTTGGTGCCAAAATTTCCGTACAGGAAAGGCATCGCCAGAAAACTGATTCTCCGGAAACGGTCATTCTTGTCTTCCGGAAGGGGAGCCGCGTATGTCTCCTTTACAGCCCCGTCTTTCCCTTTGGCCGTGTATGTTTCGGTTTCAATATCGCCATTAATGTTGCCGGCATACACATCCATCATTTGTCCTGCATATTCCGTGGCGCCGAGTTTTATAATATTAGTGAGCATAACATCATAAGTACTCACGGTCTTTTTATCGTTTTGCTCACTAGGATTATTCGGGGCGAGGACTTCATTCCCCAACCCGGGTATTCTGGCCAAAATGTAAACAGGGTCTTTTTCATTCATCTTCTCTATATAAGGAACACCTGTTTCCCCATCAACTTTCATTTCGGTTTTCAACATGGAATACGGAGAAGCTAAAACAACCCGTAAAGACCCGTCTTCATCAATAGAAAGACGGCTTTTCTTTGACTTCGGATCATCGCTATATTCAAACTTAATTTCTTTCTGCTCAATTATATTAGCTACATTATTTTCCCCATATTTAATGACAGCCTGGGTCACAACCGGCATATCCGTAAGCATGCCGCTCCCGCCAAGGAATTTCTGCAATATTTCATCAGCAGGAACTTTAGAAGCCCACTCTTCAGAACCAAAATTCCCAGACTTGCTGGAAATAGATACCCTATACCCATCCAGATATCCCTGGATTTGGACTTTTTGTTCTATAGAGAAATCCCCTTCTTCCGGTATGGTTAAACCTAAATATTTTACCGCCTCCTGCAATTTTTTATCATTAACCAAGTCCTTCTTTGAAATCTTAATAACATCTGCCAAATGTGTGTCCCCCGTATAACGCATTTGGCCTTCTTGCCCTGTGAGATAATGATCAATGGCTTTGATTCCGTCTTTTTCCGAAACCTTAAGAACCATATTTTTCACTTCTATTTTATCATTGGCAAGATGAGCACCCCATTCATCACCATAAACCGCAACTTTAGGATTACGGGCAACAAATTCATCCATGCGGATAACAAAAGGATTCATCTCAAACACGCCTGAGGCGGTGTCTTCTAGGAGCTGCGCACCGCCAATATCCGCAGTATAAAGATCGGCAACGCCTCCCACAAGAACCTTGCTTCGGACAACCGACCCCTCTGGCTGTTCTGTTCCACCCTGTCCACCGGCCTGCCGCAAACGGATATAATCTCCTAAAACAGATGCATCTGAAAACTGCAATTGCCCTTCTTGATTAATAAAAGATTTACCACTGGTCATCAAACCTGCGGCCCTGAAGACCGAAGAATCCCTTGTAAAAAGCTCCTGGGCTTTCGCATCAACAGATTGATTTAAATCTTCGTCTTCGGCAATCTGCAAAAGCCCCTCTACATCAGCAAAAGTAGCACCCACGTCTCTTAAATCAGAAACAATAGCTTTTATTAATTTCGTTCGGCTACTGTCTTTTTGTTCCACGCCGTTATTATCTTTAGAAGAAGCTTTACCTTCATACGCTGATTTCAGTTCGTCCGCCGTTATTTTTTCCGCCTTAATTGTATCCAAAGCAACGGCCAGGGCCTGCTTTTTAGTATCAACAGTAATTGTGGAGAGCTGTTGGGCTAAAGTTCCTTCTGTTTGAACCGCTTTGACAAAATCGATTAAAGAAATCCCCATGGCTTCCATTTGATCCACGAGGGAATTGACCAAAGCGTTCCTTTCATTCATTTTTATTTGCTCGTTATTTAAATTATCGCCTTTAATAATAGGTAAATCTGCTTTATAAGCGGCCTCCAACTCTTCGTTTGAAATTTTGTTAGTAGTAATCAGGCTCACAACATTAGACAACCGCGCATCCTCAGACTTAACGGCGATGGTGGAAAAGACCCCGCCCGATATATTAGCAATTTCCCGAATTTGCCCATTAGGCAACTCTTCCTGCGTGCGGGAATCAACCCCATAAATAGCCTTCGCAATAAAAGAAGATGTGCCCTCAAAACCAGAAAAGCCTTCTGTAGCGGCTTTTAAGTCCTCAATGGTCTTCACCCCTTTAACAGCAGCAACGGCCTTTTCTGAATCTCTTTCAGTTAATCCGGAAGACACCACCGCATTCACCAACAAATTCGTCATTTCAGTATCCATAACACCGGATGCTATGGCATCAACGGCTTCAGGCGACATGAAACCAAAGGCAACCAAGGCATTTAAAACCGCCGGATCAAACAAAGAAACATTTCCTTCTCCTTCAAGAAGCCCGGCATTTTTCAAAGCGGCGACCAACTGATCTCTCTTGGCTTTTTTCTCCTCTGAAGAGAGGTTCGCCAAATCATTTAACCCAACGCTTTCAATAATAGACATAAGAGTGTCAGCCCGGGCCTTCAGCTTAGAAGAGAAAACATCCCCCTGCAATAAATTCATCAAAGAGAGCTGCCCTCCCTGGGAAATCGAGCGAACCATAAGCCCGGATCCAGGGTCAACCGGAGCAAGATTTTCATCTAAAGTAATTTTCCTTACACCCGAAGACAACCCCATAATCGCATTTTTAAGTTCATCGAACGTTTGCACATCTTTAAAAGCACTGGCTGCTTTCTTTTTGTCCACCTCTGAAAGGCCATTTATAAAAACTTTCGCCATATTCTGTACTATTGAAGACGTTTCCTCTTCGCTCAATTCGCCTCCAAAAGTACTGATTAATATTTGTGCTAAACTAATTCCGGGGAGGAATACATTTGCCTGAGCTTTTAAGGTCGCGGCAGGATTATAAGCATCCAGGTTAAAAGCGAAATCAGACCTTGCGTTCCCGGCGGCATCAAGCGCTCCATGGTAACTGAAGACAAGGTCATCAATTTCACCAGCGCGGATGACATCGGCCAATGGTTCTTTCGTGGCAAAATTCATGACCGCATCTTTAAGAGCGGCTATCGTTTCCACGCCCTGCAAAGAAACAGCGGCCTTCTTTTTATCTTCTTCAGAAAGGCCGCTGGTGAACACATTAATAAGGGTATTCAATATCTGATGATTTAACATATCTGCCACAATTGCATCAGCAACCCCGCCAGACAACATTGTTCCAAGCGCAAGCTTCATGGATTGCAATGTGGCTGCATCAAACAGGTCTGGAACTTTTTGGTCTTTATCTAATAATCCTGCCTGCTGTAAAGCGGCAATGAGTTCCGCGCCCTTGGTTTTCTTTTCTTCTTCGGTAATACCAAGCACATCTCCCAAACCAACCTCTTCAATAACGGAAATAATCGCCTCTGCCCTGGCTTTTAGTTTAGTTCCCGCCTCCATTTTGGCGGTATACTCATCCCACCCCGCTTCTGTCATGGGCTTATTCATGGCATTAATCGTAACATTCTTGGTGGGGCTTCCGGCATACGTGTTTTCCAAGGCATTAATCAGGAAATCTTTAATCGGATTATCTTGGGTCGTCATGTCCATGAGCCGGGCTTCCAGGTCACCCATGTTTTGAATATCATTCAAAGCAACGGACAAATCTTCCACCGCTTTAATTCTTTCTTCTTCCGACAATCCGCTCGTTAAGGCAGCAGTGGCAATAAGAGCTTTCAAAAGCTCTGCGTCCGCACCCGATATCCTCTTTTTAAGCTTAGTATCCTTGTCGGTCTCTCCTTCGCCTTCAAATTGGCTATCGGCGACCAATGTCCCTCCTTCAAAATCAATCTTAACGCTCGCCAAAAGCCCTTCCTGGCCCTGCTCCGTCAATGCCGCAACCAATTTCTCCGTAACCTGTTTTTTCTCTGCCTCAGACATATTAATAAAATTATCCAAACCTAATTGTTTCATAACGGCTCGGACATTTTCTGCCTTCGCTACCAGAGAGGTAACTTCGCCTTGTCCTTTAACAATGCCATCGCCCAAAATCCATCCAACAACACCACCCTGGATGATTCCATTTTCATATTTAGCATACGAAGTTGTCGACTCTCCTATTAATTTATTTGTCTCTGCATTTCCCAGGAACACGCCGGCTTCAGAAAGCTGCATATATCTGTGCTTAGAAGAACCAGCATAAACAGGAACAGTGGCCAAGGTATCATAAACACCCTGCTCCGGATCAACGTTTAAAAGCTCATCTATCTTAGCAATGGAAGCGTTCAACTTGGCGACCTCTGTCGTATAAGCTTCTTCCGTTATCTGATCAGCGTCTTTTTGTGCATCCAACTCTTTTATCTTCTCTAACATAGCATTCTTAGCGCGAATCGCCGTCGACTGGGCAGCTTTAAATTTTGCCTCTGCCTGACCTTGCCGCTGCTTTTGTGTCAGCGGCATAGCACTCACCGTCTCCTCAATCATCTTGTCGGGAGAAACAACCTTTTCCGGATTCGGAATTTCGTCTTCTCCCCAAATATCCACAAACGGAACCAGCCAATTAATTACCTTCTTGATTTTTGCCTCGCGCATCTGATCGGCATATTCCTCTCTCGCGTGCGCCCTGGCTCGCCACCCTTCGACTCCGCCTTGTAAAACTCTACGATAAGCACTCCACCCGCCATCAACCTGCCCGTCTGTTCCCGCATCTTTATCGTAAATAGCAAACCCCAAATCCTCAAAACCAAGCGCGACCAAACGATTGTAACCTGTTTGCGCTTCTCCACCAAAGTTTTCCGATTCCGAAGGGCTGGTTTCAATACTAGCCAAATCTGTCGACTGCGTGAACTCGTCACCAAAAAGACTTATTTCTTCTTCCGAAGACTTATCCCCTTCTTCTTTTTTAGAAACAATCTTCATTATAGAAGGATCCAAACCTAACTTATTCGCTTCTTCAAGCGTGAACATCCTGCCATCATAAGAATATTGTCCTGTATACGGGTTATATGAAAGAAATCCCTCATAAACATCCCCTGTGGCTGTATCGGTCTGAACCCAACCCCTTCCTTTATTTCCCGCACCTACCAAATTATAAGAAATATAGTTTGCAGAATCCGCGCTATTTGCCCCAATAAGAATATGTTGTCTTGGCACAACCATAAAATCACTTGTCTGTTGACTTCCCGCTCCGTACCCAGCTACCAGCTTTATGTCCCCTGATCCGTAACCAGCAAGAAGACTTTCGGTGCCACCCTCTTCCTGGGTTTTAGAAGAAAATACTTTCGCCGTAATAAGCACATTACCCTTTTCACCCGCTGCTTCTTCCTCTGTTCCGGACAGCTTTTCCTCTACCAGCGTCATAAAACTAACCAAAGCATCCACATCTTCTGCCGATTCCACGTCAGCTTCCATTTCGATAGTAAGCAAGGTACCGTCCGCTTCTATGTCGCCTTTTTCCTTCGCCTCTTCTATTTTGGCAACCAATTCTGTCGCCTCTTTTTCGGGATCAAAATCCTCTCCAATCGTTTTTCTTTTTATTTGGATGTAATTCTTCCCAAGAAAAGACCCATCTCTGGCAATGGGACGGAAGGTAAAACCAAGAAAATCCCGGTAAAATTTTATATATCCAGAATCGTGTGAAATTGCGGACGCTACATATTCAAAACTGCCCTTAAAATTCGTGATTGCCGACATCGCCGCCACTTGGGAAAAATTATCTACCCAGAAACCGACCCGGTTATCTTCCGCCATAATCAAAAACTGCAACCCCACTTCCTGGGCTATGTCTTCATCTGTTTTCTCTGCATCTTCTTTCAGGTCATCCGGAATTGCCATACTGTCATCCCAACCCCAAGCATACCACTCCTCCGGAGCATTATATCCACCCATTTGCTCTTTTGCTTCTTCTCTTTTTTCTTCAAGCTCTTCTCTTTTTTCCTGGGCCTTCAACACAGTATCTAAAGTAATGCCACCCATTTTTTGCATGGACTCAACATAGGTGCCAAATGAAGACAAGTTAGCAAACTTTCCGCCAGTGGGGGCTGTTCCAACCCAGTCGCCTACTAAATTAGAAGCAAACTCCTGAAAAGCATTCCCTGTTACATTTAAGAAAATAGATCCTATGTCTACTTTTTTCGTCCCATCAGTCTTACCACCCGCTTTTTGTTGTTCCTCATAAGCTTTTGTCCCAATGGGTGCCAAATCGGAAGTTTTGAACATCCCGGCTATCGAGGCGAAAATACCTTCCGTAAGAACAGACCCCAAGAAAATTAAACTACATGTCCAAAATTGCTTGGCCCGCTCGTCCTTGTCACGTGTTTTCCCATCCGCCCCTTCGGCTTCTGAAAAATCTTCTTTACCAAAAAGAGCAAGGGCCAACAACATAGAAACTAGCGTTTGAACCGCACCCCGCCAAATCGTTCCCAAAAAAGATCCCTGAACAAACGCTTTTTCAAAAGTCCCATCACCATCATTATCAATCATGGTGACATTATGCGTTCCAGAATAATAATTTGTTACTGTTTGCCCTTCTTCGGTTGTAGTTGTAGTAGATTTTATATTCTCTTTCGTTCCAACATTTTTATAAGTATATATATCGTTTCCTTCTTCATCTTTTTCTTTCTTAACATCATACGTTGTTCCCCACGTGTCTCCATAAGCAATCACGTTAAACAGCGTCATCCCAATTAAAGACCCAAAATTGCCAAGAATTTGAGACATCATTGAGCTAGGGTCAAATTTATCCTTAAATATATACCTTAATATATAGCTTCCTAATCCCCCGGCCAACCGCTGCAGAGCCATCATGCCCATGTCTGCCAGGTTTAGCTTAAAAGAACTATAGCTATTCATTGCGTCTGCTTTAACTTGCGCAATCTGATCACCCGTAAGAGGTCCTTTACCATCAGCTTTTGCCTGAATTTGCGCTTTTTCAACCTGCTGATTAGCATATTGTTGCTTTGACGCCTCCGAGTCATCTTTCATACCCAGCATTTCACGCCAACCCAAACCTTCACTATCACCGTCAGCCGCGTCTTTAAACAATGCGTCTGCCGCCGCGTCCAACCCCATAGCAACAACACCCACGGCAATATCCGCAGCCAAAGAAGAAATCAAACCAACTAATACTGACTTCAAAATCTCACTATCTATATCCAAATGCTCTTCTAAAAATTCAGCAATTTTAACTTGCACATAAGCTTTGATCATCCCGACTGTAAAGCCTTTAGCAAAAGCCTTAGCAATATCCCACAACCGCTGAGACACTGTCATGCTCGTTGTGGAAGTAGTACTCGTTGCCGTAGTTGCGGCACCGCCGCCAAACATCTTATTAAAAAACCCTTTAATCCCATTCCATATATTTTGAAGTTTTGTTATCAAACTTTGCCAAGCGCTTTGAACCCCTTCACCAAACCCACCATACCCGGCAATTAAACCTCCTGCGGCTCCAATTAAACCGCCAATAAGCGCTGCTTTAGTAGCATCTTTTCCCGTCATCTTCGCAACCGCCCACCCGAGAGCCGCACCAACAGCCGCACCAACAGCCGCATTTTGTAAAGCTGTGCTGAGAGAATTTGTAGCGGTCGAACTGGCGGTAGATTCTAAGGCGGTTTTACCGCCTCCAGCAGCAGCCTCTCCCGCGGCGTTTCCTGCCTCCGAGCCGATCCCTGCCATATAATTCAAACCTACGGAAACAGCAATTGTAATAGCTGTGCTTAAAATAAACGCATTGCTTTCACAATCGTCCCCGCCGTCATTCACACAATTAACATAATACGCTTCCCCTACGGCAGAACCAAAAGTTGAAGAAGCCAAAGAAATAATAACTCCCAGAGGGCCACCCATAATATAAGCAATAACAATTTGGACGACCATAGAAATTACAGCCGCAAAAACGTCCGCTCCCGACAACAATCCAGGCAAGTCATCTGATCTGTCAACCCATTTATTCCCCCACACAAACGCCTTCATGGCGTCTGATATGGGTTCATATTCCATATTTTCCTGCCGGTCCAAATTAACAGCCAACACAAAACCGCTTATCTTTTCTTTAAATTCGTTGCGCGGCATGGATTGTTGTTTGCCTATATCAGAGAAGTAAACATTTTCCGCATCAACAGATGTAACGGTAACAAAATGTTCAGAACCAAAATTCGCAATAAAAGGCGTATTTAAATAAAGAATATCTTGGGTGTCAACCTTGACAGCCTGAACATTCAGCCCATACCCGCGGGCGACTTCTTCAATTGCAAAAAGTGAAGTCTTTAAAAATTTCTCTCCTGGTTCCACAATATTATTCAATAAATCTACAGAAAGAGTTGCTACCGCAACCTCAGCCAAGGAAGATGGAATTTTACTATACTCAAGAACATCTTTTAAAGCATAAACCCCGCAGTTAAACGGATGAATGTTTGGATCGCTCACCCACGCCTTAACAGAATGGACATAATCCGGGGTAATTTTTCTTTTTGCGGAAATTAAAACACTATTTTCTTTAGAAACAGGACCCGAATCTCCCGAAGACAAACCAAGCTTAATTTGGGCATTTTCTTTATTTTCAATTTGTTCCAAAAGATTAGCAACGCCAGAAGAAATCTGCGTCGCCATAATTTCTTCTTGAGAAATTTGAGGAGACTGCGAATCCAACGTCATTACTTGAACAGGAGCAGAAGTTGTTCCCCAAAGAACAGCAGGATTATAGTTAAAAGCCCAACTAACCTGCTCCGGGAGGAAAATTAAAACAACAAGAAGGGCTACCGTACGAATCCAAGACTTGAAACGACTCTTAAAAACTTCTTCTTTATATTCATTTTGGACAATATTTTTAGATGCAGCGCCTAACCCATTCTCTAATAATGCATTAGAGACAGTTCTGGCACCAAATTTTTTGTCCAATCTAAAATTCATATATTTTTCTAAAAATTAACCAGCTTATTAAAGAAACCGTGGGCTAACTGGTGCCCGTGAATGCAAGTGGAAGGAATATTTTGAAGCATACTGAAAGAAAGCAACCAAAAATTATTTATTTTCTTACTGTGTCCTCCTGTTTTTCTAAAAATTTCTGTCATTTTTCTTTCCCAAAAACAAAAAACTACCAAGTGGTCTCTTGGTAGCCCAATAATTTACTTGAATGCTCTGAAGAGTTTAAGCAATGAAAATAATAACATTATTTTGTTGGCCCTCTTTCAGGAGATTCTTATAAGGCAACCTTTTACCACCTGCCCTATAAGTATAGCATTATTATAGAGGGGCAACAATGAATATGCAAATTTTTTTTAAAAAAAATGTTGTTTATTTACAACAGGTTACGCGCCAAAAGAAATATTTTTTAAAATTGTCTTTGAGGATTTTTTGAAAAAACGAGGAAATCGCTTTCTTATTTTTTATAATTTTCACAAAAACTATATTCAGTTCACCTCTTGCACTACAGAATGGACAAATGCAGAGTGGACATTTTGTTGTTATTAAAATTTTGGCAAAAAACATGCAATAAGAATATTTTTTGATATTTGATCAAAAATATTCTTATTTATAAACCCTGTCTATTGATTTTATTTTCCACCCAACTCGGACAACGGATTTTCTTCAATAAACTGAAGAAATATCGGTCCGGCAACAAGAATTCCGACAACAGGAAAAATAAAGAACAAAAGCGGCACAAGCAATTTCATAGGAGCCTTCATCGCCATTTGTTCTCCTCTGCGGAACCTGGCAAGACGCATATCTTCAGACAAAAGATTTAAGGCCTCAGAAACCGAAGTCCCCATTTTGTCTGCCTGAAGAAGCGTTCTAGAGAAAGAAGAAACTTCCGGAAGGTCAAATTTTACCGCCAAATCTTTTAAGGCATCCCGGCGGGTCTTTCCAACGTTAATTTCCTGAAGAAGAATATTCAACTCATTAATCATAACTGACGGCGTTGACTTCTCAACAACCCATTTCAAAGCCAACATAAAGTCCAAACCGGCATTAACACAAAGCCCCAACAAATCAATAGCGTTCGGCAATTCTTTCACAATAACAGCTTTTACTTTTTTAATTTTTCCTTTAAGCCAAAATTCCGGCATCATATAACCAATGGAAAGGCTCATAAAAAGCCAAAAAAGAATCATGTCCGGCTGAATCATTTGAAAAGTTAATAAAAGCACCAACATGATTCCGACTTCCTTCATTAAAAAAAACTCTTCCGGGGTTATATTCACATGCGCCACAGACAAATCTTTGGAAATTCTTTTCCGCAGCCCCCCTGAACACAATGGTTTATTAAACATGGCTAAGGCTCGCAATATGGACGTAGCGCTTTTTTTCTTCTTTGCCGGAGCTACTTCATATCCAAAAGCTTTCAATGTCGGCCTACTCTCCATTTCCACAGGAAAAAGCCCAACAACAAAACTAAATCCCGCCAAAAAACACATCGTTAAAATAAATGTCAGCATAAACATAATAGAACCCTCTTCTTTAATTAGTCTTTTTATTAAAAATCTTTAAAACTACTAATCTTCCAAATCATAAAGGCCCCTATAATTTCCGAAAAAACCGCATAAACAAGCATCCCTCTTCCTATCGTGGATTTAAACATATGATCAAAAAAGGTCGGATTTGTCCCATAAATAATCATAAAAAACATAACGGGCAGAGCCGACATAACAACGCCTTGTATCTTCCCCTGAACAGTCAACGTATCTATCTGGGATTTGATTCTTTTTTGTTCACGAATAACATTCACAATACGCTGAAAAATGCTGGGCAAGTTTCCTCCTGTTTCCCTGGCCAACAAAATAGCCGTTGTCATCTGCTGGACAGCAGGAGAAGGTTGCCGATTATAAAGGTGATTCAGGGCTTCGTCCAAAGAAACCCCCATATTATTTTCCCCTAAAACAATCGAAAATTCCTGATTTATAGGATCTGGCATTTCTTCCACAACCGCTTCCATAGCTTGAACCAAACTCAATCCTCCGCGGAAGGAACTGGACATAATCATAAGGGCATCTATCAACTGGTCATCGAATTTCCTCCTGTTTTGCCCTATAAGAAGGTTATTATAAACCCCAGGAAAAATTAAACCAAAAACCAAGCCGATTCCTATGCCAAAAAGCCGCAAGTCTTCCGGGAAAAACATATAACAGCCCCCGCCAAAAACAATAGGAGCGATAACATAAAATCGGGTAATTTTTTCGACTTTGGACCGAGGCAAAACCCTGTCCAACCGGGAAGAAAGCTTGTGCGCCCGTTTCTGTCCGACCTCCACCGATTTGTTATAAATCAATGGAATAACAAAATAGCCAAACATTGTGGCCGATATAAATATACAAAATAGAGAAACATACATTACCGAACCCCCTTCTTATCCCAGCTAATAATCAATAAGCTCTCTGCCTACATCCCTACAACGCGCCCCTGCTGCGGTTGATTCACTGCATCCTTCCAAACACTGCAGACACTGCGTGATGTACCCTGTTGTTCCTGGCGGCAGAGTACAGTCGCATGGCGCCGCATCGTAACAATCGCGTGAAATCCACCGGTTAATTAACGTACACGGCCGTGTCGGGCCTGTTCCCGAGGTGCAATGCGTGGCATCAAAAAAACACTCTAACGTCCCGCCTCCGTCTCCATAATTCCCAAAAGGCCGGGGATCATACTGACGTCCCGCGCCAAAAGAATCTCCGGCCTTTTTCCAACTGCCATAATAAGCCCTTAAAATATAACCTTGAAAAACAAATAAGCTAGAAAGAAGAAAAACAATCAAGGTCATATACTCTAATATAGATTGGGCATGCTTCTTGTGCCGCAACATGTTTTTCCTTTTAAAACAAACAGTTACAATGCTTAGTTCAGCCCATTAAGAAAATTTTCGTCACACTCCACAAAACGAACCCGAAAGCCTTTATCTCCGCTATAGCCGGAACCGCCTCCCAAAAAATATTGCGCGCAGGTTGCCGTTGAATATCCGTATCTTAATAAACTTTCATGAATAAAATTCCAGCAATCCAAATACTCCGCCGAACCTCTCGGAGGCGTGGCGCTGGCTGTGGGTGTTTGGTTAATCATAAACGCATTTCTCCACCCCCATTCCCAGGTTTGGGCCGCGATATTGGGGTCAATCATAATAGCGCAAGTGACCTCCAAATCCGTCGGGTCCTGATCTGACCCTTCCGGATGATAATATTGCGGTTTCCATAAAAGGGTGCCATCCGGAAAACGTATTTTACTACCAACCGTGTCTTCATCATAACGGATCACCCGGGCCTTAACACGGCCTGTCATCTCCTTCAATTCATAACAACGTTTCATCCCCCAACTTTTTGTATAGGTATCAATATACGGCCACCGATCTGTTCCACATGCGCTGTTGCACCGCCCGGGAGTTCGCACCTCCACCTTAACAACATGCCAGTCTCCCCGGATTGTATTATAAACATCTTTGGGTTCGTCCTGCCAAGCATAAATGGCAAAAGACGTGGTGGCCGGAGGATAAATATTCCCCCAAGATTTACAGGCGTCAATAAGACCTTGAGCCGGACCGGAAAGAAAAGCATCAATATGGCTAAGCCCGTTCCATAATATATTTCTTATCTGAATCGCTTCTTCCTCGCGTCCTGCGAGCATTTCCCAACGCTTTGCCATTTTCATTGACTGGTTCGCCGCAGCCAAAACACTCTGGTCTAATAAGTCTTTCCATTCTCCGGGGTCGGTTTCACCGCACGACCCAATGTTAGTATCCAATGCTGTTTCAATGGCATCAAAGAACGGGGTTGCGCCGACGCCGCAAAGCTGGCCACAGGTCCCCAAAAGATCTGTCGGCAACCCATACCAGGTACAAGAACAATTCAATGCGTCGGATAAAACCGTGGGGCTGTCACAATCAATAGTTGTTGCCTGATCCCGGCATTGGTTCGGGAGGTTTAACGTTGGGTTAGCATTGCAAAAAGCATACATAGCTCTTAAATTTGTTAACAGAGATGTATCTGGGGCAGGCAAAGTGGCGTTGTCAGATGTGGGAACAAAAGCAGGAATCCCGTACCCGCCAGGCAACGAAGAACAATCATCATTGCAGGTTGGAATAGACTCTGTACCCAAGCACAAAGTTAACGCGATCAAATCCGCCTCGGGCATAGGAATCGTGAACCGTAAGGCATCAAACCCAGGGACAAGCGACCTGGGCAATATCGCGCAACTGTGGCCGGAATTCATAGGATCGTTGTCACAATCCCACTTACACGCATCAAATTTCTCAAAATTTCCCACCGCCTGGGAACCAGTTACAGGATAAATAATCGGATTCCCGGATGCATCCTGCGCCAGATCATGAAGATTCCATTCCAGACAAGCAATAACATCCTCTAAGTCGCCCCGGCCATCCCCGCTAACATCAAAAGACGCCTGTTCTTCCTGGCTTACCCCGGGACACTCCAAACCGTTATATCCTGACTGAAAACCCAGATATGCGGGATCCGCATATTTATTAGCAGCAACCTGCGGGGGCGGAACACACCAAACCGCCGGGTCAACCGCCGCACTATTGATAAAACACCCGGAACCAACATAAAGATCCGCGTCGGGAGGATTCAGCCAGGCCCCAATTGGAATATAAAAAGAAGCCAAATCTTCGCGCCAAATATACCAGTATCCGCCATCCACATCCCCGGTGCAGCTCCCCGGACAATCCGCAGCATTCCCGCTCGGGCACGGCGTTTCAATCCAGGTCGCGGCTTCCTCGTACCACTCATCGAAATGGGATTCCAGGTAGTCCTTATCTTTATCCATAACTCCCGTCGCCCACTCATAAAATTCCGGCAACCCATAAATAAATTCATCTAATTTATCATCGGGCCAATTTGTGGACACATATTCAAAATTATTTGCTGCCTGCGTCCTGTCTATGGGCGGCGTCGGCGGTAAGGCCCCGCCTGTCCCGCAATCACAATCAATCGGCCAGGTTGTCCCTGTTTCTGGGTCCACTTCCACGCAAGGAGGAGATCCTCCGGGAGGGGCGCCGGCTTTTCTGCATTCGGCCATATAAGGCCATTCATCCGGCGGATCACAGAATTGATCGCCACCTCTTTTCCAACCGCCTTCATCCTGCGCGCAAACAGCGTCGTCGGCCAAAATAGCATCAATGTTCGGCACCAAATCCAGTAGCTGCGGTGGATCTCCGTCCGCCCCGGTGTTTGCGGCATCCACACACCAACCGCCGCTATACAAGGCATTATCTGGCGTCTCAGGAAGCTCAAGCGCGGTGCCAATCTCCGCCGGATAAGAAGTTATTCCGGCACAAACAGCCGGGACTGTTCCTGCGGCAACACCATCCACATCACATAAATGACACTCCAAATTGTCCCGGGCCGGGTGAATATCAGGAGGATCAGGAAGCAACGCGCCATAAGTTAACGACTGTAAATCCATGCCCCAATCCGCCAATTTATAAAAAAACGGAAAAATACCAGGCTTATCGTCGGCAGAATAATAACCGGTTGCGTCTTCCATATAGAAATCATATTCCAAAGCGCCGGAACGGATCAGCTGAGAGTGGTCCAGGGTCGCCCCGGTGCCATCAATCAAATAATTCCAATTCGGCCTGGCTGGATTAACTGCATATTGATGATGTTCGTCGTCAAAACCAAACCATTCACGAAATGAAATGTTGGCCGGATCCCAAGCGCCGGCATTTTTATTATTCGTGGAATCTTCGTTCATCCCTCTAAAAATATACGGATAAGACAACAAAGCATTAGGCGCGGCCGGAGGAAGAGGCGTGTGATATGGGCTTCGTTGATTACAAGTGGCAGGATTCCCTCCGGGAAAGCCCTCCTCCTCCACGCAAGTTCCCGTGCCACAACAAGCGGGACGAACAGAAGCATCGACACAACAGGGATCA
This sequence comes from uncultured Planctomycetales bacterium, assembly GCA_964489065.1. Classification (GTDB taxonomy): domain Bacteria; phylum Omnitrophota; class Gorgyraeia; order Zapsychrales; family JANLHA01; genus JAGOJP01. The sequence continues at coordinate 72,649 of CAZAXH010000003.1, forward strand.
CACATAGAAGGAAAACGCATATCCCCGACAGGGTTGGACGGGCAACATGGATGCCCGGGGTTACGCTGACAATCAATGGGATCAACAAGACCCCAATCATCGGTGTCACACCCCCAATCCGTACAGATATCGGGGTTACCTCCATACAAGAAATCCGTAAGCGCGGATAAGAATTCGTCAAGGATTGATAAATTTAAATCCGGGATACCCTGAAGCCGACGGGTATAATAATAGGCAAAACGGGAAATATAATCCGGACCCGAGGCTTTATCATTAGGATCAGCCAAATTGCCAAAGGCGCTGTCGGTATCAAAGTCGAATAAATCCGGTATTTGAGCGGGGTCATTCACGGCCGTCATCAAAGCACTTTGTACCCCCAACTCCACAGCCATTTCTTTCGGCCCCAGGGAATCTCCCATCATTTTATTCCACATGGACGTTATGCCAGGCTGGGTTATCGTTACATCAATCACAGCAGCGGCCACGACAAGCACCGCGGCAACAATCGCGGCGGCCAAACCCCAGCCTTCACATTGATATGTCGCCGCACAAATAACGACAAGAACCACGACAACAATGGCCGCAATGAGTTTGACCAAAAATCCGGTCCAGGCACAAATCTTCGTTTCTCCATCCAAAGAGGTCATAAACAGCATCTGACCATAACTGGCAATAAAAGACGCCATTTTAGAGGCCGCCGTGTTAGCGGCAATGATTGTCAGGGTTTTGCCGTGAGAAATTCTGCCAATATTAACCGTGACCGCATATAAAATCAATCCTATCGCCGCGGCTAAAATCAGAATTAAGCCAACCTGTCCGGCAATGTGTCTGGAAGGAATGGTTGGAGTAGTTAAGGAAGCGCCTTCCTCTTTGGGAGCCAAGAAAAAAGCATTCCATTTTTTCCTTTGCCATTTCCTCGCCTTTCTCACTCCTTTATATAAAAAATGCAACAAGTTGGCCCCCGGGGTAAAAATGTTAAGATTAAGGCGTTTCCTCTCCAAAAATATTGCTATTAACTGTCGCGTTTATTTTTGTAATCGAATAAAACATCGGCCGGACCTGTTCTAACGGACCCGCTGGCTGAGACGTGCTTATAGGAGAAACTAACAAGGCATCGTGAGAATTAAAACGCTTCATCAAATCAGTCCCTGTCCAGGCAAAGACCTGAATCATGCCAACGACAAGCAAAACAACCCCGATCATCCCGAACATAAATTCTAAAGACACTTGTCCCGGGCGAATATTTTTTTTAAATCTAGTCTTTCCGTTTTTTTTCATAACGATTCCCCTCATTCTTATTACGGGGCATATCTTCTAATCCAGCGCCTCCCTCTTAGATCGGCAATCCGGCTTCTCACAAATAACATTAAATTATCCCGGTCAAAACACGTCAATTGTGCGACCCCCGCCATATAACAATTTGTTCCTGTGCTTGGCCGGGTACAAACCTCAACCGGATTGGGGATTCCGTAAACGCCGTTAGCGCTCGCCCAAGCGGAAGTTCCCCATTCTCGGGGATTCACGTCATCCGCACAAAACCGACCGGTGTCTCTTGTCAACTGAACTTGTCGCTCAATCACATCTAATTGATCATGCCGTTCCGTGCTTCGGGTATATTGCGACGTATTAGCCGTAAAAATAGGGCCTTCTTCCGTCCTAAAATAGGTCCCCTGGCCTGTTTCCTGGCCTGGATCAGATTCTGTAAATGTATATACCTGTGCGCCTTCTGAAAAACCAACCGTGCGGGCGAGACATTTATAATTTGAACAGACGCCCAAAGTGTTGTTTCCGGTCGTCGTTGATCCAATAACACAATTCCCTGTCGGGGTGGCGCCGCAAGCCCCGCCTATGGTTCCGGCAAAACGCCATTCCCCTGCCTGGCGGGCATCGGACATAAAAGAGCTGGACATGTCGCCTTCTTCGCTGTCAATTACGTTCACGGTTTGAAGCACTCCGGACCCCAAGGCTGAATAACTCAGGATGGACTCTTCATAATAATCCCCATCAACATCAACGCTTTCATTCTTCGAGGACTTTTCTCCGCTGGGATCAACAAAAATTCCCGGCACCCCGCTCCACGGCAAAGTCATCGCTGTTCCATCGACGACTCCGGCTACTAAAAACCACTGCCAAAACTGAATATCCCGGCTCCCGGCCGGGACATCAGGCACGCCATCAAAATCATAATCAAAGCGGATATCTTGAGGAAGATTGTTACAATTTTTAACACATGTTGTCCCGAAACAGCATGTTTTACTTTTGGGATAATTCCCTGAAATGGTAAACAGCAACGTGCAACCTGCGGAGTTCGTTACTAAATCATATTCTCCTGTGCCGGTCCCTCCGGTCGCATAAACACATTCCCCCATATAACCTAATTCATAATCTCCGCCATAGCCCACATAAACACAGCTTGAATAACTAACACAACTATTCCACCAACACAGCCCATAAGGAGGGCTTGCTGGCGGGGCGTTGGAATTAAAATACGCCGGAGCCGAGCCGTTACACGCGGGGATCCAAGATGGCCGGCTTCCGTCAGAATTCGCCAGAGTAACCGATTTAAAATCCGCGCCCAATAACGGAAAACGTTGCCCATTGATATAAACATCCGAAAGAGGAAGATCCCTTCGATCTCCAAAATCTGTCGGCCGGAACAAATTTTTTGTCATGGAAGCACTGGCGCTGGCTGTCATAGGGAACCTGTCCCGGGATCCAAATTTTTTACCAGCATCAACATTCAATCTGTCTTCCAAAATAACAATAGAGGCTACATTCCGGGAATTGGCTCCCTCGTCACCGGCAAAACCAATATATTCACCTTCAGAAGTCCGGTAAGACTCACTCAAAGCAAGACGTAAAGCCCGTAATTGCATATTATTAAGCATGCTGGCCTGCATTCCAGATTTAATAATAGAGCCAATGATAAAAATAAGCATGGCCCCAAAAATAGCCAGTTCCGTTCCTGACTGCCCCAACCGAGAAACTCGAAATGTCCGCGACTCTCGTTTCATAGCGTAAAAATTACGGCGTATTAATATGCGGCAACTCTTGATGCCCCGTATTTCTCCTCAGTCATATTGGAATCATCATCCCGCATCGTCCACACCCCGGCATTCACCGGAATTGTGGTAATACGTGTAGAAGAAAATCCGCTGGTTCGTTCGGTAATATCTGTATTGGTCACCCTAGGGTCATATTGGTCTCCCATCCCGTCAACGGATTCCTTCCACCGCCCCTGAACCCCCCGCTTAAAATATGTGCCCATCCCCAGGAATACTCCCAAAATAATCGTAATCAGCGTCACATATTCCAAGGTGCTTTGTCCGCGTAATAACCTCATACTCCCTACCCTCTTTTTTAAAACTTTTTAATTATCTCTATACTGAAACCCCAGATTGGTCGTTGTCGTCGTGACCATTTGCGAATACGAACCATCATAATCAAGCCGCGTTTCCCCAAAATCTTCCCTTAACCTTTTAACAGAAGCTTGCTCCGTATCAACAATCTGTTCGACCAAATGGCCGTCGAGACCTCCGGGCTGCTCCGCCCCGGATTGATTGCCGACCTGATCAGAAACAACCCTGACCATCCCCTGCACCGCTCGTCTCAACATGGGGGTGAGAGAAATCAAGACCGCCACTACGACACTAACTAGCATAGCATACTCTAAAAATGTTTGCGCAGAATTTTTATGTTTTCTTCTCATTTTTTATTAAAAAAGCCTTAATCGGCCAGCGCCGGCGGTAACTGTGTTTGATTTGTGATTGCACTGATTTGATGTTCGTAAAGCTGTTCGACAATACCTGAGCCTAAAGGAAAAGCCCCTTCTTCTGTCATGGTCGTTGTCGTGTCCGTGTATCTTGTCGTCATTGAATTGCTATAATACGGCTCATATTGATAGTAAAAAGTTCCCGTATAATCATCCTGTACTGTGCTGGCCATATAATGCAACGCATCTCTCGTTCTTCCCTGCAACAAACGTCGGACATAAGTTCCCATGACCGAAATAATTGACACAACCACAAAAAATGTCGTAGCGTATTCAACAAAAGAGTTTTGACCTTTTTTATTAAGCTTCATATATATTATTTAATGTTCAAACTGATTATAAATAAAGTATGGCTTACCCGAAAGTTGTTTTCCCCCTCAAGTAAGCCACACTTTATTTAGCTTAAGTCATTCTGGTTATTTAATAAACAAAATTAACCCCAGAACTCCTGTTCAGCATTAATGATAACCTGGTTCTGCAATGTCTCGGTAACTTCATCCGTATTCAATGTCGTGGTAGAAACACCATAGCCGAATGTTTCAGCCGTGTTACTAACAGTGGTTACAACGCGACGGATGTTCGAGTTGCCCGGTGAATATTGATCACCGATATCGTCTGTTGCACTCTTTAATCTACCCTGCACACCTCTTTTGATGTAAACTTGGATAGATAAAAGAGCACCGATGACGATGATAATCAAGACGGCGTACTCTAAAGTACTTTGCCCTTTTATTTTTCTTAGAAACTTAAACATTGAAAATTCCTCCCTATAAAATTCAGATTTTCGTTACACTAAGTTATCTGGATCTTAGATACCATTAATTACACCAAAATTGGTGTCATAGTTTGATCTCTGAAAACCGCCATCAGCACGGGTTCTGTTGCTGGTGGTATCTAACTGGAACAACCCAGAGGAGTCTGCTCTCATGCCCTGTACTTCTTCTTCCCTGTCATCACGCAGGACATTGTAATCAGATTCCAGATAATAAGGTTCATACTGGTTGGTTCTACCCAAGGCGCTTGTGGAATCTGTCAAATAAGCAGAAGCGTCACGAATTCTCGCCTGAATGGTTCGTTGCGCATAAGTTTGCATAGCAATGACCGCCGCGACAACAAGGGAAATTAACAGCGCGTATTCGGCTGTTTGCTGTGCTTTTTTATTTTTAATTAACTTTCTAAACATTTATGTTTCCTCCATTTACTTTTGTCTCTTGATAATTAATTACGGATTATCATAACGAGATGTTTGTAACCGATTGGCCATATCAAACATGCCATTCGTACCCGTACGCAAGGTTGAATTAAACGCTTGGTTAAAAATACCATTAGTCGGGTTTAAGAAAATAATCAGAATGGCAATAACACCTGTCACCAAAATAATATACTCGAGGGTGCTTTGCCCTTTCTTTTTTCTGTTCTTGTATACCATTAGTAATTCCTCCTATAGTTTGATCCACACCACTCAAAGCTAGGCGGGTTTTCCCTCCCGCCACTTTAATCTTTGAATCCTTCTGAAATCACCTGCTGTGTTGCCTGAATTGATCTAAACACGTAGGTGCTCATGGCAAGCATGGCTGACGCGACTAAGGCCACGACGATGGCATATTCTACTATGTTTTGTCCTTTTTCTTGTTTCCATGGATTATGCCCCATCGCGCCTTCACCTCCGTGCCCACAGATGATTCGTACCCAACTCTTGCAACCTAAGAGTGGATTCACTCCGGGCTATATTACCGGATATTTCCGGTATCCTCCAGATTTGGGTCAAAAAACATAACAAAAATCTGGAGGATTAAACCCCCGACAAAAGGGGTAAAAAGCTAATTTTAAAATTATGAAAGAGCTAAAACAGAAACGGTTTCTTTATAAACTTAAAGAAACCGTTTTTAAAAAAGCGCAGACAACACCTGTCGCTTTTAGATATCTTAAAATAATCTGGAAGAAAACTCTAAAATTTTTTGTCATATTATGACCTATCATTTGTTTTCCCAGCGATGAATGAAGTATATCATAATATATTACAAAATGTCAAGGATTGAATCTTGGGGCGAAAAGGGATTATTGTCGACGGGAAAAAATTTTCATCATCAATTTTTTTCCATGAAAAGTCACGATGTTTCTTTCATTAATTCGCGTCACGGCTGACTTCAGCTCCTCAAAACAGGCATAATCATTACCGGGGATGAGCAGAACTTGCATCGCCTCGGGATGAGCCGAAATAGTTCCCGAAAGAGGAAGAATTATGTCCTTCAAATGCACCGGAAGTAGGCTTGTTTTCCCGGAAGAAAAATAGGTTTGCCAAGCATAATGTGCTAAAAATTCAGAAAAAATTTTTTTAATATTAATATTTCTATTAATATTATATTTATTTCCTTGAAATAGCAGGAATTGAGAATCTTTGGCCTTGACTTTTCCAACAGAATAATTAAATCCTCGTTGAAAATTAGGCCAACGACGATAGTATGTCTTTATTACATCACTGGCATGATACAAATTATTCGGAGCATTGGTTAATATGACAGCAAAAGGACTTGCCGTCGGATTTTCTTTTAACGGAAAAACACGTAACCCCAATCTTGGTTGAAAATCATCATCAAAAGGAAGCGTTGTTAAAGTTTCAAAAAAATACACGCAATCCTCGAAAAACGGATCAACAAATTTTTCTAATTTATTGCTTCGCAAGGATTTCAGCAAAGGATAAAACTCTGGTTGCCAAGGCCACAAACATGTAATGAAATATCTTTTTTTAGGGGGAATATAATCAAAACAGGCGACTTCATTCCTTTCTACATCTAACAGAGAAACCTGAATAATTTTTTTCCCTTCCTTATTATCAAAAGCCCCGCATAGATCTAAAAACTGCCGGGCACAATATGCGTGTTGAGATAAATTTTCTTTGATGTTTAAGATTGGACAAAAACAAAAAACAACAGGTTGGACATTACTGATTATCTCTTCAGAAATTGTTTTGGTACACTGTGTTATGGTATTAAAAAATGGCAAATCTGAATCTTTTGTCCAAACTGAACTCATTTCCGCATCTAAAAACAAATTTTCACCATTCTCTAATTTCAACTGAACAAAAAACACCTGCGTCATGTAATATTGCAAATTTATCATGAACTTCAACACAATTTCTTCCCAATTTTCCATGCTGCTTAATTCTGACAATAATCCTTCTGCATTAAAGCCCCTCTTGTCACTTTGAGAAAGGCCTTTTATCCAAAGCCCTTCAGAAATTTCATTTTTTTCAAAAATTTCCATATAAAGCAATTTTTCAACCAAGCTGTTAATTTGAATGTCTTCTAAAAACGAAAACCTTTCGGAAAAAATCTCTGCCAAAAAAGGTTCCCGGAAAAGCTCCCATTCTGCCGCTTTTATAAACATATAACCAACATCTGGAATAACCTGACAATCTTTTTTTGACGTATCAATGTTTGGGAAGGAGGCTTCTTTTTGAATAGCCGTTTTTACTTCCAAAAGATCTTTGGGGCATGTTTGCAAAGTTGACTTATTTATTAATGCTTTTCTGGCCCTTTTTCTAGGTGCCAAAGGTTTTTTTTCTAAAGGTGCGTTTAAAGTTCTTCTTCCTACCGGACTGTTAAGGTTAGCTTCTTTCAAAACAGCGCTAATGGAAGATTTAGATAATTTAATTACAAATTTTTTATAAACCAAATCGGAAAGCTTTCGGCAGCTTAAGGCCGGACTCGCGGCTTTTTCAGCCACAATAAAATCAATGACCTCTTCTGTAAGTTTATATACGACACCCATAAAAGGAAGAAAAAAGATTGGACATTAATACAAATAGTATAACATAATCATTAACAAAACAAAGAACTATTGTCCAAAACAAAAAAAATAAATCAGCTGATCGCTAGACAACGCATCCGTCTTGGCAAAAGAGAATTTTTACATAATAAAAAATTCAACAAATATTGGTCAAACAGGCAAAACATATATATAATTTATCAGGCTGCCTTTATGTCTGGGGGATCAAAAATCAGATAAAAATTAAAAGCCTTCGCTCACACAAGACAAATTAAACCTTAAGTTCACCAGTAAAATTCTTATGATCAAATGTCCCTACTGTTACGAAATGCTTCCTTCGACAGAAAATCTACGTTGTCCACATTGTTTACAATTTATCATTGATTCGGCAATAACCACAGACTTCCCTAGTCTTGATAAAAAACACTGTCTTTTTTGTGGGAAAAAAATATTATTGGAAGCTAAAATTTGCCGGCATTGTAAACGCTGGCTTGACGAAATCGAACAGGCCGCCAGAGATATCGATCCAGAAGACCTGGTTTAACAGAACTCATTCGGATTTGGCTTTTCCTCCTCCAAGAGAAGGGCGTCTCCTTTTTCTGTTCGAGAAGAATCAATCACCCCAACGGGTAATTCTATTGCTTTTTTGGCCCGGAAAAAATACGGGCTTATTTGGAAGGGTTTAATATTTCTGACCAATCCTAAAACCTTATTATTTTTATTAACAAAAATAACATCTATGGCAAAACGCATAAAAAGCATATGGATTTGCCGGCACTCTGTAATCACCAACCCTTCTTCTGGAGACAGGGATCCACGGTTAAGAAGGCCAACCAAACGAGATACAACCGTATCGGCTAACTGAGCCCGTTCGGCAATAAGTGTACCTTTTGTTTGATTAGTGATACGCACTAGCTTTTGGAGGGTTTAGAAAACATCTGCTTATCAATAGAAAGCCCCATAGTCACAAAATCCTCAAAACTTTTCGGAATATACCCCGTTGCTTCATGATCACCGATAATCGTTCCGTTTTCATCAATGCCTTTCTGATTAAAAATAAAAATATCCCGCAAATCCAAGGCATGGTCACTCGTCAGCCCAACAACTTCTGTTATCCCGGTAATTTTCCTGGAGCCATCGGAAAATCTGGCCACGTGAACAATAAGGTCGATGGCCGAAGAGATCATGTCGTTAATGGCCCGCATCGGCAACTCAATGCCACTTAGAAGAATCATAGAGCTCATACGAACCAAAACATCCCGGGTAGAATTAGCATGCAACGTGGTCATAGAACCGTCATGCCCCGTATTCATAGCCTGTAACATGTCCAGGACTTCTGGGCCTCGACATTCCCCAATAAGTATACGATCCGGCCGCATACGTAAAGAATTTATAAAAAGATCCCGAATAGTCACGGCGCCCTTGCCTTCAATGTTCGTCGGACGGGACTCCAGCCGTCCCCAATGGCTCTTTTTCAGCCTTAATTCCGCAGCGTCCTCAATCGTAATAATACGTTCGTTATCCGGAATAAACTGTGAAATAACATTTAATAACGTGGTCTTCCCGGAACCGGTCCCGCCTGAAACAATTATATTTTTTCTCGCAAGAACACACGCCTGTAAAAATTCTCTCATGATCTTGCTGAAACTGCGATATTTTTGTTCCAGGTCTTCGACATCCAGTCTCTCTGCGCCGAATTTACGAATAGTGATCATCGGACCATTTAAAGAAAGCGGAGGAATTATGGCGTTAAAACGGGACCCGTCCGGAAGGCGGGCGTCCACCATGGGGGTTGATTCATCAATGCGGCGCCCCAAAGGCGCGATAATACGGTCAATGATCGCCCGCATTTGCTGGTCGGAAACAAATTTTCTGTTCGTCAAAATAAGCTTCCCGTGTTTTTCAATATATAACTCATCTTTATTATTTCCCATAATATCCGAAACATCGGGATCAGCCAAAAACTCTTCTAGCGCCCCTAATCCCAAAGCCTCGTCAACAATTTCTTTTACCAGCCTCCGGCGTTCTTCGTGAGAAGAAATCATCGCCCCTTTCTCTTCAATAAGTAAATTGCTGACAATTTTCCTGGCGTCATCTTTCAATTCTGCCGCTTTAGCCGGATCGCTGAGGTTGTCGGGACTTAAATCCTCTATGTTAAGCCGGCTGACCAATTTTTCATGAATCCTTCTCTTTAAAGAAGTAATTTCATCCTCTTCTTTTGAAAAAACGCCTCCGGGAATATTTTGTGGCGTAATGCCAAATTTTTCCCAAAACTTACCCGGTTTATCTAGCCCTTCGGTGTTTCTTTCTTTTTCAATTTCAAAAGCCTGAACAAAAAGTTCTTCTTTCTTCAGGTCGTTCACCATCCGGCTAAAGGCTTCGGTGACAGGGCTCTTGGGCGAATCAATAATCACGGGAACCCCGCGATTTAAGGCCATGCCTACAGCGCGCCCATCCGAAGGAATACGAGAGAAGATTTCGCAGGCCAAAGCCGAACGGACCTCCTGCCAAGCAACACCTCCCCGGCTTTCCGCGCGGTTTAAAATCAACTTAACCATTTTTAACGGAAAATGCAGACTCTGCAACATCTCTAAACACCACTTCACCTGATATACGGCCAAAACATCGGGGGTTGCGACAAGAAAAATAACGTTACAGTGATCGAGCACCGTTAACATCGTTTCGCTGAACAATTTTCCAACATCAACAATGATAAAGTCGTAAACCTGCCCCACCTTTCTGAAAAAAGGTTTAATGTTTTCAGACGAGATATGTCCGGCTTGTTTGGCATGTAAAACGCCCGGAAGGAAATCCAGCCCGCTGGAATGAGAGCTGACGTATTTTTTGATAACTTCCGCATCTTCGCTTTTTTCTATTTCAGCCAATAAATTAACCAAGCTGTTTCGTGGCGCCAAATTTAACATACGCGCCATGTCATGCGTAGCCTGAAAATCCATATCAAGCAACAAAACCCTCTTCCCCGACAAAGCTAACGCCGTTGCCATATTAACGCTGACAAATGTTTTCCCAACACCGCCTTTATTGCTAAAAACACTGATTATTTTTGAACTCATAGTCTTGTAAAATATAATTATGCTGTCGATTTTTAAAAATGTACTTTTAACTAATAGTTTTTAGTATACAAACGAAACATGCTTTTGGCAAGAATTCTTTGGAAGGAAATCAACACATCCCCCGCTGAAGAATGGCAAAAAAAGAATGCGGGTTTCTTCAACGGGGGATGTGTATTTTGTTTACAAAAACTACAAATTTATTCCGATCCCGTCCCCTCTAAAACAGCTTCCTGGCTGTAAACAATAGGGATGGTTACAACCAATTCTTCTAATTTCAGCGCTTCAGGGAAAGAAGAAAATGGGGCTAAAATACGCGCCGTATTAATTGCGTCTTTATCAAAAGCCTCGTGCCCGGAAGACGTCTGAACACGCGCATCATTAAGTGTCCCATCACTTAAAATAACCAACGAAAGAACCACCGTGCCTTCCCAACCTTGCTCTTTAGCTTCCATGGGGAACGAAATCGCCCGGGAAATTTTCTTTTGAATAGCTTGCACATATTCTGTAATCGCCTGGGACGTCGCATCGTCAATGCTTGCCCCTCCTTCAGGAGAAGTAGGCTCGGGCGAGGGTTCCTGTGGTTCCTGTTCCGCATCTGATTCGGGAACCTCCTCTGCCGGAAGATCGACCACCGATTCTTCCTCAAATCCAGCCGCCAGCTGGGACATATCGGCTTCTTCTGTTTCCATCGGTTCTGTTTTTTCCGCCATGGATTCTTCTCCGAAGGGCGACTCTTCCATTTCCTGCTCCGACAACTCTTCTGCCGGAACGTCCGCTTCCTCTGTTTCTTCTAAATCTTCAGCAAGGATGGCATCGATTTCATCTGATATAGAATCCAATTTTTCCAGAGAAGCGTCTTCCTCTTCGTCGGCCGCAATCTTGTCTTCAGGAACCACCGGCTGTGCCTGGGCTTCTTCTTGATATAAATCTTCCGCTATTGAATATTTTTTACGAACTTCCTGGTTCTCAAGATTCATGTTTTTCTGCGTAACAATACGAGGCGTCAAAGAAATAACCACTTCCTGTTCCGTGTCCGTCGGCCAATTTTTGTTGCGGAACAAAAAGCCAATAATCGGGATCCTTCTCAGGAAAGGAACCCCGGTAACTGTTTCGGCTTTATTGTGCTTAATAAGCCCTGCCAGAACGATGGTCTGCCCATCATCCAAAAAAAGGATAGTGTCGGCGGTCCTGCTCGTAAAGGCCACGTTCTCCCCTACCGCGTTAGAGGCATCGATGTCTCTAATCCCGACATTTAACTTAACTTCTATCTTCTCCCCAACAATCTTTGGCGTAACCTTAACATCGATCCCATAAGAAGTATACTCAACATTCTCCTGGACGCTGGCGCCGCCGGTAGATGTTGTCGTGCTTCTTACCGGGATTTCCCCTCCGACCAGGAAAGATGCCGGCTCGTCGTTCTTAACCACGATGCTGGGTTTCGATAAAACCCTGGCCTCTCCTTCCGCAATCAGCGCCGTCACAATGGCCTGAATAGCGGAAGTCCTTTGAAAATCTCCAATCTTAAACAAATCCTTAACGCTGCCGTCAAAAGTGGGCATTGTTTCTTCATAGGCAAAAATCATCCCGTCGCCGCCCGTGTTCCAGTCTATCCCCAAGGCCTTTTGTAAAGTCGTGTTCAGTTCAGAAATTTGCACATCAATCTGAATAAGGTCGCTGTATTCCTCAACGTAATTAAGCACATAATTTGAAAACGGGCCCAATATTTCTTCATAGGCTGCTTTTTTTTGATTAAGCACTGTCCCGGTTAAAATAATCTTTTGTTCAAAAATGTTTTTTTCCATTTTAACCGTCGACACGCCTATCGCGTCAAACAGCCTTTGCAGACGCGCCATAAGCGAATCCAGGTCCTCAGCTAAAACCCGAACAAAAACCTGCCGTTTTCCATATTCATCCCAGATAAACAGCTGTGTTTCCCCAACCGCTTGCCCCACGATCAGCAGCTCATCAATATCCGCATTCGCAATCTCAATAACCCCTGGTTTACTGATGGCGATCCTGGTCAGCTGATACACCTTTAACGAAATCAGATCCCCTTTATACAAATAGACATCCTGTGTCTCGGCAGAATCAAAAACATCCTGAACCTGAGCCAAGGCCGGATTTACGGAAAACTGAGATAAAATAAAACAAACAGCGAAAACACCCCTAACGATTAATTGTTTAGTACTAGTTATTTTGTGCATACAATCACTCCCTTGCCATCAGAATAATTTATCCGAAAAACCCCTCTAAGCTCAAATCATCGGGATGCTCTAAAATACCGACGTTTTAGAGGCTTCTGCCTCCCTGAAAGATTTGAATAAACGGCTTTACTTCATCAACTCGACCGGTAGAAACAGGCTGTATAACCGCTCTTTCTTTAGGAATAATTAACTCCGTTCCTTGTTTTTCAAACACATAATCGGCTAATGCGCTCCAGGAAGCTGCCTGAATAATTTCGGTTTCCGTTTCAGCCGGAGCGCGGAGAATCAACTGCATTCTGCCGTGTTTTTCAATAAAAGACATTAAGCTGGCTTCTTCCGGAGTCAGCGCAAACGTAATATTAAGCGACCGTGCGGTCTGCTGTTGTTCATACCCGCCCGGCGCCTGGAGATTCGTTCCCACCGCCAATATCTGTATATTCTGAAAAACCATCGACGACACGTTTTGTTCGCTGTTGGACACCGGATCAGGGATATCCATATGCGCAATTACGTCGATATAATCTCCGGGGTTGACCAACCCGCCAACCGCAGACAAAGAATCAATCCGGACCGTATAAGCTCTTTTCCCTGCCGGGGTACGCAACGCCAAAGAGGATTTCGGCACCGCGGGCAACTCTGCCGGCTTTTGTTCCTGAACCTTGGTCGCCGTAGCCGCCTGCATGCTGGCCAGCTTCTGCATTTCCTTGCGCAAAGAATCAATCTCCCGCATCATAGGCTTGACTTTTTTATTTTCAAACTCCTCCGATATTTTGGCTGTTTCCTGGTCAACCCGGGTTTGAATATAGTGGCCAGTTCCAACAGAAGCCACAAGCCCGAGCCCGACAGCCAAAATAATAATGGCTATTTGTTTTTTGTTTTCTAAATTCATTTGCCTACTCCTCTAATAATTTTAAGTTAACTTGTATATCCGTCTGCTGTCTTATCTTTTCTAAATGCTCTAAAATAGCCTGTTGTTGTTTTAATAAAGTCAACCCTGTAATTATATCTTCCTTAATATCCTCGAGCTTCTGGGGCTCTCCGCCTTGTTTTTCTTCTAGTTTAACAATATAGTAGCCATTCGGCCCCTGGAAAACCCCACTCACATCGCCCACTTCCAACGCTTCTACAACCTTTTGCATTTTTGGAAAGTCAAATTCTGATTTCAAGCCCAAATCCCCTTTTTGCCAGGCGGAGTTGCTTTTTGATTTCTCTTTCACCTTTTCAACAAAATCGGCCCCCTGATATAGCTCCACTAAAATCTGCTTCGCTTCCTCTTCTGTTTCTACAACAAGTTCTCGGATTCTCCACTGAGCTTGCTCAGTAAACTCTTCTTTATTCGCCTCATAGTATTCTTGGGCTTCCTCTTCTGTAACGGCAATCTCTTTTGTGAGTCGGCTGGCAACCTCCCTAACCAACAGTGTCCGACGAAATTCTTCAACCGCCTCTGATATGTCTTTATCTTTAGCGATTCCTGAATTCTCGGCGTCCTGCACCAAAAGTTGTTGACGAATAAGTTCTTCCAATATCATTTTGTTCTGCTCCACATCAGCAGGATCATAATCCGGCACAACTTCTTTCAGGGCCGCCAGTCTTTCCTTAAATTCCTCTATAGTTAAAACCCAATTCCCCACCTTGGCTAAAACATTGCCAGAAACAGCAACTGAACCTGCAGTTTCCTGAGGATCGGGAGAAACAGGTTTTTTTTCTTCTGTTTGAGCAGGAGGGGCAACCGGCTGCTTAACCGGCGCGGTATTTTGTGCTAGCTGAACGACAGGCGTTGGTTTCGTTTTTACGCCCTGCGAATTATTGGTTTGTGATGACGATGTTTTTTCACACCCAAAAGCAAACACAAATAAAAAAAAGCCCACAACAACAGTTAATTTTTGTTTATTGAACGACATATCTCCTCCTTAAGTTACTATGTTACAAATGTAAGTATACCCTTTGAAATATCAAAAAACAAGCGCAAAGCCAATTTTTTTATTAATTAATTTTATTTATTTAATATTTATATTAATATTAATTTTATGTAAAATTAAATAATAATTTTTTAACAAACTTTTTTTCTTGCAACAATTCCTGTCGTGTATTTTCTATTTTTTCTTGCGCAAATGAACCATGCTCTATTCCTTGGACAATGCTCCAATGAAGGCCGTCGGAACGAACCGGAAAGCCAAACACCAACTCTTTGTCAATGCCATAACTGCCGTCTGAAACGACAGCAACGGAAAAAAAGGCTCCTTCTTCCGTCGGATAAATTAAATTTTTTATTGTTTCCACAATGGCATTGGCGGCCGAGGCAGCAGAGGATAGGCCGCGAAACTTAAGAATTTCTGCCCCTCTTTTCTGAATTATATCAATAAAATCATTTTCTAGCCATTTAATATCAGAGATTACTGTACATAACGGTTTCTCTTGAATGACTCCATGATAAAAATCCGGAAACTGTGTGGCAGAATGATTTCCCCAAACTGCAATATTTTTAATAAAAATGCTATCTGTATTGGCCTTAATAGCTAGCTGGGCTTCGGCTCTCTTTTGATCAAGCATCATAAGCGCAAAAAAATTTTTTTCCGAAATCCGCCTAGAAACGGATTTTGTAATGTAACAGTTTGTGTTGCAAGGATTTGCAACGACCAAAATCTGGCAAGTTTTTTTTGCGTGCTGGTCAATGGCTTTCCCTTGCTCCAAAAAAATTTTTCCATTCCTTGTTAATAAATCGCTTCGCTCCATGCCGATTTTCCTCGGCTCGCCCCCGAGGAGCACGGCCCAATCGGCATCACAAAAAGCATCTTGGACAGAATCTGTCATGGTTATAGATTTTAATCGCGGGAAAGCACAGTCCTGCAATTCCATAACCGTTCCTTTTAAAGCTTGCAAGGCGGATTCGACTTCTAATAAAGAAAGGTAAATATCGGTGTCTTGACCAAAGACGCCTCCCGAAGCAACCCTGAAAAGAAAAGCATACCCAATTTGTCCAGCCGCTCCAGTTATTGTTATTTTTACATTTTTTTGCATTTGTTTTTATAAAACAACATAAACTACTAAGTTTTTTTATTAATAAAACTTTTCCTTAATACTCCCGGCAATTTCGTCCTTGTCTTAAGGATGGTGCTCAAACCCAGCTCCGCATAAATAATTTCTTCCTTGTAGGCTGAGGCCGCTGACAGAATTTCGCCCCAAGGAGAAAGAATCATGCTGTGCCCAAAACAAGTGGTCCCACATTCGTCTTTTCCCACCTGGTTCGGGGCCACAACATACGTTAAATTCTCAATAGCCCGCGCTTTCAACAGCGGTTCCCAGTGGTGCTGTCCCGTCGTGTAAGTGAACGCTGACGGGATAAAAAAAGCATGACAGCCGGTTTGCGCATACTTGCGGTAATGCTCAGGAAAACGCAAATCAAAACAAATGCTCATACCGAAACACAGCTGGTCTATTTTAAAGCTTCTTCTTTGGGTTCCCGGGAGAAACGTTTGGGTCTCATTGATTGTTTGGGCCCCAAGATTGGCCTCAAAAAGATGCCTTTTCCTATACTTGGCAATAATTTCTCCTCGGTGATCTATCGCTATTGATGTATTATACGCCTTGTCCAAGATACCAGAACGTTCATAGACCGATCCCGCCAAAATGGAAACCCGGTGCGTTTTTGCAAAATCTAATAAAGGCAAGGTAGAAGGGCCCGGGATGGTTTCAAAAACATGCTCTCGAATATCCCGAGTGTTCAAGAATCCCCGATAATTAAAAATTTCCGGTAAAGCAATCAGCTTTACTTTTTTGCCAACGGCTTGTTTCAAGAAATCAAAGAGCTTGTTAAAATTCTTTTCCTTATGAGCCTGTGCACTGATTTGAATAACAGCAACTCGCATTCCCCCGCGCTTTCTAATAGCATTTTTTGTTGATAAAAAACCCTATCTCCCGACGAGTTTAGGACGCATAAACACAAGACGGCTCGTCCTTAAAGGCCGGTTTTTTTTCAAAGAAATAAACTGGATATTCCAGACAGCCTTGCTTAAATTCACCGGGAAAAAATATTCATCGATTCGGCGCAGCTTTAAGGGCTTTCCCATAGCATAAATATATAAGATGTTTAATTGCTTGAACATCTTTTTTTAGATTTTCTAACCGACCACGTTTGTAAGAAAGAATAGGCGGGAGACAACAATCAACAAAAAGTTCTGCAAGGCAGCTAATTTTGTAAAAAATGGAAGGTGCGGCCCCGAAGATTAAAACGGGGCCTTCTCGGCCCCATTTATTTAGCGACCCCAGCGGGATTTGAACCCGCGCTGCAAGCTTGAAAAGCTTGTGTCCTAACCAGGCTAGACGATGGGGTCGACAGATAAAAAGTCAAAATGTAATTTTACTATTATATTCTAGATTTCATCATGGTCAAGAAAAAAGACAGGCGGGGAAACGATCGCTAAGATTCGGAACTCGGCCAGCCCGCTACTCATCCTTAGCAACGACATTCGCAACTGACATAACAACATCCCCTTGCTGCAAAGAAATCAGCTTAACTCCTTGCGTGCTGCGCGAAGATTCGCGGATATCGACAATCGGACAGCGGACCATCATTCCAGCTTTAGTAACCGCCATAACCTCGTCCTCAGGCATAACCCCCAAAACACTTACAACCGTGCCGTTTTTCGGAGTCGCTTTTATATTAATGATTCCTTTGCCTCCTCGGGACTGTATGCGGTATTCCCCAAAAGAAGACCGTTTGGCAAAACCGAGCGACGTAACGGTTAACAAAGTGCTTTCGGTCCGGTCAATCTCGGAAGGAAAGACCTGCATAGAAACAACAATATCGCCTTTCGATAAATTGATGCCCCTCACCCCCCTCGCCGCTCGCCCCATGTCCCGTATTTGCTTTTCCGAAAAACGAAGGGCTTTCCCTTGTTTCGTCGCCAGCAAAATCTCATGTTTCCCTCCGCTAATGGCAGTTCCTATCAGATAATCATCCTTATCAAGATTGATTCCGACAATGCCCCCTTTGCGCGGGTTCCCGAAAGCCGATAACGTTGTTTTCTTAACATTCCCCTGGGCCGTTCCCATCACAACATAACGATCCTCCGGAAAATCTTTGACGGCGACAATAGAGCTTATATACTCCTCCTTATCAAAAGAAAGGAGATTAACAATCGCTTTCCCTTTGGCCCCGCGGGAAGCAATCGGGATTTCATAAACTTTCAGCCAGCGGACGATGCCCTTGTTGGAAAATATCAATAAATAATCTTTAGAGGAGGCGACAAAAATCTGCTTCACAAAATCTTCTTCTTTGGTCGCCATGGCGCTGATGCCTTTGCCCCCCCTCCTCTGCTTTCGATAAGCGCCCACCCCCAAACGCTTAATGTATCCTGTATTGCTAATCGTGATCGCCATGTCTTCTTCCGCAATCAAGTCTTCCAATTCGATTTCTTCGGCTTTAGCCGCAATCTCTGTTCTTCGCTCGTCCCCATACTTCTCTTTTATTTGGAGCAGTTCCTCTTTAATAATCCCATCAATCTTTTTCTCTGACGCCAGAATGGCGCGATACCGTTCAATGTCTTTTAACAACGCATTATATTCTTCTTCTATTTTGTTTCGCTCCAGCGCCGTCAATCGCTGCAGTTGCATTTCCAATATGGCTTGAGCCTGAATCTCGGAAAGGCTAAACTTCTTCATGAGCTTAACCTTGGCCTCCGGGGTGCTCTTAGACGAACGGATAAGCTGGATTATTTCATCTATAAATTTAACCGCGATCCGCAACCCTTCTAAAATATGCGCCCGCTTCAAAGCCCGATCTAAATCAAACTGCGTTCGTCTCCTGATGACAAGCCGGCGGTGATTAATATAATGACTCAAAATCTGCCGCAAAGTCAAAACCCTCGGGCTGTTATTCACCAGGGCCAAATTAATAACCCCGAACGTCGTCTCCATCTGTGTGTGCTTATATAAATAATTCAATATCAATTGCGGCTGCACATCCCGCCGCAACTCTATCACAACCCGTATACCTTCTTTGTCGGACTCGTCCCTGATATCAACTATCCCATCAACGCTTTTGTTCGAAACATGGTCCGCGATCACTTTAACAAGATTGGCTTTATTGACCTGATACGGCAACTCCGTAATAATAATGGTGTCTTTGCTTCCTTTTTGCCGTTCAATCGCCGCTTTCGCCCGAACAAGAAGCTTCCCTCTTCCCGTTTCATACGCCTCCCGAATGCCTTCCTTTCCGCAAATAATGCCTCCGGTGGGAAAATCCGGGCCCTTAATATATTTCATAATCTCTTTTATTTGGGCGTCCGGATTATCAATAAAAAATATCAATCCGTCAATGACTTCTCCTAAATTATGGGGGGCCATGTTTGTCGCCATCCCAACGGCGATCCCGCTGGAGCCGTTAACCAGCAAATTGGGAATCCCGGAAGGAAGGACTTCCGGCTCTTTCGTGCTCCCGTCGAAATTCGGTGAAAAATCTACCGTATTTTTGTCGATGTCTTTCAGCATCTCTTCTGATATGGCGGCCAAGCGCGCCTCCGTATAACGATAAGCCGCCGCGCTATCTCCGTCAATGGAGCCATAGTTTCCCTGCCCGGTTATCAACGGATAACGGAGAGAAAAATCCTGCACCATCCGAACCATCGTTTCATAAACCGCGACGTCCCCGTGAGGATGATATTTTCCCAACACTTCCCCAACAATGGTTGCGCTCTTTCTAAAAGGCTTGCCGGAATCAAGGCCCAAGCTTTTCATGGCATAAAGAATCCGCCGGTGTACAGGTTTAAGGCCGTCTCGAACATCCGGCAAAGCTCTCCCCACAATGACGCTCATGGAATAAGAAAGATAAGAGCTTTTCATCTCTTCTTCTATATAAACAGGAATGATTTTTTCTTTTATCGGCGCACTGTCCATCTATATAAACACCTTTCTTTTGATCTCTCTTACGTCGATGCGCAGTCTCTCGCGGCAAGACGTTATTTATATGTCCAAATTTTTGACGTCGTGCGCGTTACTTTCGATAAACTCCCGGCGAGGCCCGACATCATCGCCCATAAGCATGGAAAATGTTTCTTCAACCTCAACGGCATCTTCAAGGGTGACTTTTAAAATCGTCCGGTTGCTCGGATCCATCGTTGTTTCCCACAACTGCTGTGGATTCATTTCCCCCAAACCTTTATAGCGCTGAATATGCATTCCCTTATAAGCATGGGCTTTAACAAACTCCAAAACATCCTTTAAGCAATAAAATTCGTATTTATCTTTTTCGTCTTCTATCATAAAAAGGGGCTTCAGGTTGACTCCGTCCGTTTGTTTTTTCGTCCCATAGTCTCCCGGAATCGATTCCTTTAAAAAAGTATCCAATCGGATGCCGAGGCTTTCTAGTTTCTGCCGAATGATCAACAAGTCTTCCGCTTCAAAAATTTCGAGATACTGTGCCTCTTCGTCCCCCGATGTTATCTCGGCCAGTTCTTTATCGTCATAAACAAACGCGGTGTTGTTTTTTGATTTCACCTTATATTTCGGAAAGAGCTTCTTCTGGGGATGATATGTTGAAACAAATGTTTCAAACTCGATGCCCCGCTTTTTCATAATTTCCACAAGCTTTTCCATGTCGGTCAAGGCCCCTAAAACATCTTTAAATTGCGCCGCATTATATACTTGTTTTCCTTTAAGAGAACTCAGCCTTAACCCTTCTATGCCGAGATCCAGCATAAGCTCGTTCATCTCCTCCTCGGTTTCGATATATTCTTCCCGCTTGCCCCTTTTGATTTTATAAAGCGGCGGCTGAGCAATATAGACAAAACCCCCTTCAATGAGCGGACACATTTGCCGATACAATAACGTCAACAACAACGTCCTGATATGGGACCCATCCACGTCCGCATCGCACATAATGATAATTTTATGATATCGCAACCGCTCAATATTAAAGTCATTTCCTACCCCCGTCCCCAAAGCTGTAATAATGGTCCGGATTTCTTCGTTCCCTAAAATCTTATCCATTCTGGATTTTTCCACATTCAAAATCTTGCCTTTAAGCGGAAGGATCGCCTGAAACGTCCTGTCCCGGCCCTGTTTGGCCGAACCACCAGCCGAATCCCCCTCAACCAGATACAACTCACATAAGCTAGGGTCTCGCTGTGAACAGTCCGCAAGCTTGCCAGGCAAACCACCGCTGTCAAGCGCTCCCTTTCGGCGCGTCAGCTCTCGCGCCTTCCTCGCCGCTTCCCTGGCCCGGGACGCCACTATAATTTTACTAATTATTTTATTCGCGACCGCTGGGTTTTCTTCAAAAAAAGTACTCAGCGCCTCAAACGTTGAAGACGCCACAATGCCCTCTACTTCAGAGTTCCCGAGCTTCGTTTTTGTCTGTCCCTCAAATTGTGGCTGCGGAATTTTTATACTGATAACGGCCGTTAACCCTTCCCGCGTGTCGTCTCCGACGATAGAAATATCATCTTTTAAAAATTTTTTACCTTTGGCATATGTATTGATCGCGCGCGTTAAAGCCGACCGAAAACCGCTTAAATGCGTCCCGCCTTCTGTGGTATTAATATTATTGGCAAAGGTAAAAACATTTTCCGTATAACTATCATTATATTGCAGAGCAACCTCCATGGAAATGTCGTCTTTTTCCCTCATAAAATAAACAATTTTATTATGTAAAACTTCCTTGTTTTTGTTGAGGTATTCCACAAAAGAGAGAATTCCTCCCTTAAAATGAAAAACCGATTCCTTTTCCTTCCCGCTCCTTTTGTCCAACAGCTTGACCGTTAATCCTCTATTAAGAAAGGCAAGCTCCCGAAGGCGTTTAGCAAGGATATCATAAGAAAAAACAAATGTTTCCTTAAAAATAGTCCTGTCTGGCTTGAACGAAACTTTTGTGCCCGAGCTTTTCGTTTTACCGATCACTGTTAATTTAGAAACGGTTTTCCCCCGTTCATACCGTTGGTGATAAATATGCCCGTCCCTTTTAATTTCGACTTCCAACCAATCCGACAGTGCATTCACACAGCTCACGCCAACGCCGTGCAGCCCGCCGGAAACCTTATAGGTCCTTTTATCAAATTTACCCCCCGCATGAAGCGTTGTCATAACAACCTCAACAGCGGGTTTCTTCTCCGTCGCGTGCATATCAACAGGAATCCCTCGCCCGTTATCTACAACGGAAATAATTTCGTTTTCATCAATAATAACTTCTATGGTGTCACAATATCCCCCCAAGGCCTCGTCAATAGAATTGTCCACCACCTCATAAACCAAGTGGTGAAGTCCGCGGCTAAAGGTGTCGCCAATATACATGGCCGGACGCATGCGAACAGCCGCAGTTCCCTCCAACACTTGAATATTCGTGGCGTCATAGGTGCCTTTCGCTTGCGGCTCAATGTTTCCTTTGTTTATATCCTGGTCGTTTTCTATAGAAAAAATTTTTTCATTCATAATACAGGTCCTATTTTTATATATATATTTTGAATATCCGGAAAGAATTCTCGAATTCTGCTTAAAATTTGAAATTTTTTAAGCTTCATTTGATAAAGCCACACAGAAGAATCCACATTAACATAAAGCACGCCAGATTTCAAACCAGAAAGCCTCACGTGTTTTTTTTCTTGTTCGTCTAATAATGTTTCCCAAAAACGAAACAACTCTTGGTCTTCATGGGGCGCATGCCCCGACAAATGGCTGATAATATTATGAATAATATTTTTAATGTCTTCCATGCCGCTCGTTTTTTATATGCGCATAGGCAACGCCAAATATAAATATTTTTCCATTCGAATCACGGCGGCTTTATCCGGCCCCAACAATTCTAAATCAATAGTTTCACTATTAATATTTTTTAAAACATCAATAAAAAACTGTGGGTTAAAACCAACGACCATTTCTTTTCCGCTATACTGAATAAGAACTTCTTCTCTGGATTCTCCAACATCCGGAGTAATTTTAGAAACGACGATTTTATCAAAAAAAACTTCAAGTTTTATTGCCTGAAAATCCGGAGTAGAAAGCAAATTGGCCCGACGGATAGCACTTAAAAATTGTTGAGTATGTATTTTTATTTTTGTGGTAATGGGGCTAGGAATAACCTGATGATAATTAGGAAAATCCCCTTCGATAATACGGGTCGCAATCAAAACCCCTTCTATATCAAACAAGACCTGATTGTTTCCCACAACAAACGATACCTGCCCTTCTTCATGTAAATTACGGAATATTTCTTGTATTGCCTTTATCGGAATAATAACGGAAATCTCTTTTTTGGTTGGCGTTAAAATATTATCTTCGGCCTTTGCTAGCCTTTTGCCATCAGTAGCTACCATCTTGATACGACTATCACTTATCTCCATTAAAATGCCGTTTAAAATATATCTTGTTTCTTCATGAGAAACCGCAAACGAAGTTAACCGAATCATATCCTTTAAGACAGTCTGCTCTATTTTAATAACCTCTTTGTCTTTAAATTCTGGAAATTTAGGAAACTCTTCCTTGGGTAATCCGAGCAGTTTAAATCGGCATTTTTCACCATCGATATCAACCTGATTATTTTTTTTCACATGAATAGAAATATCCCCAGACGGCAATTCTTTGATTATATCGCTAAATCTTTTTGCGGGAATCGTTATTGCGCCTTCTTCAACAATATCCACAGGAATCCCACATGATATTCCAATATCTAAATCTGTTGTATTTACTTTTAAATCTTTTCCTTTAGTTTCTAATAATATATTAGATAAAATAGGGAGCGTGGCTTTGGAAGAAACGATATTTTGTACAATTTGAATACTTTCTAATAATTTTTCTTTACTAACTTTAATTTTCATAGTTTTCCACTTTCTTTCCTACTAATTCAATTAATTATTTATAATAAACCGTAGTAATAATAGTAGAGATTGTGTAAAAATTTAATAAACTTAAAACACATTGAAATAAAACAGGTTATATCTTTTTTTTCTGTTAAAAAGCCGTGTGTTTTTTAAGAATTATTGTTTTAATGTTGTCAGTAATTTTTCAACTTCATGTTTTAACTGCGGATCTTCTTTCAACCCCTCTTCTATTTTTCTTAACGAGTGTAAAACCGTGGTGTGGTCTTTCCCGCCAAAAGAATTACCAATTTCCGGAAGAGAAAGACTGGTTAAACGCCTGGATAAATACATGGCGACTTGTCTCGGTTTTAAAATGTTTTGAGTCCTTTTTTTTGCTTTCAAATCAGCACAGGTGATATTAAAAAATTCGGCAACGGTTTTTTGAATCATTTCGATACTAATAATTTTTACTGTTTCTTTAACCATGTCTCTCAGGACTACTTTGGTTATCTCCAGCGTAATAGGATGTTCCTCTAATAAAGAATAAGCCAATACTCGGATTAAGGCCCCCTCCAGTTCTCGAATATTGGTTTTAATTTGTTCAGCAATAAAAGTAATAACTTCATCTGGCACGGCGACCGGTTCTTTTTCGACTTTTTTTCTTAATATTGCAACCCTTGTTTCAAAATCCGGGGGCTGTATATCGGTAATTAATCCCCAGGCAAAGCGGGAGCTTAAGCGTTCTTCTAAATTAGATATTTCTTTCGGAGGACGGTCGGACGAGATGATAATTTGTTTATGATTATTATGAAGGGTGTTGAAGGTATGAAAGAATTCTTCTTGGGTTGATTCTTTTCCGGCCAAAAAATGAATATCATCAATGAGCAAAACATCGATATGGCGGTATTTTTTTCTGAAATTAGACGTGGATCGGTGTCGGATAGCGTCGATTAATTCATTGGTGAATCGTTCCGAAGAAATATAACAACAGGTACTGTTCGGGTAATTTTTCTGAATTTGATGCGTAATGGCCTGCATGAGGTGGGTTTTTCCCAGCCCGACATGTCCATAGATAAATAAAGGATTATATGCTTTGGCAGGAGATTCGGCGACCGCCATGCAAGCCGAATATGCAAACCTATTAGAAGGCCCTACGACAAAATTATCAAAAGAAAACCTGGGATTTAGATGAATCGGCGCCGGGTCTTCTTTTTTAGGTAACAGGATTTCTTTGTTGACTATTGGCGGTATTTCGGTTTTGTTTGGAGTCAGCAAAGGATTTACCGCGACCTCGTAATGAACGGGATGGGGTATATGTAAACTAATATAATGTTGTATGACGGGAAGATAATGTTCAATAAACCAGTTTTGGAAAAACTCATCCGGTGTATGAATAATCAGTTTTTCTGAATCAGGGGATTGTATTTGAATAGAAGAAAACCATGTATCATAAGTCGTGGTCCCTAATTGTTCACGAAGCTGGGGCTGTATTTTTTCCCACAGGAGCAGTAGGTTCATGGTCGATAAGGAATCATTTATTAAAGTTGTGAAAAAATTTTTTATTCACAAGTCGAGTTTTCTTAACTATTTTGAAATAATTAAGTTAAGGGATAGAAAAACAATTAACAGGTTTTCCACAGCTGTGGATTTTTATAAATCAGCCCCTTGAATTATGAATGAAGAAAATTTTGAACCTATTTGGATTTGAGTTTTCGAACAATATGCAAAACAGAGTTTATATATTATAGCAAACAAAAATGTGAATGCAACGTTTAATTCAGCAGAAGGTGCTTCCAGGAAAAAAAGTTACGACTTTTTTAAAATCGATTTGTAATTATATTATTTTCTCCTCGACGAATTAAAGAAAATTTTTATAACACCGTTAAAATATTGCTTTTTTATTCTAATTTAAAATGAAAAAACTTGACTAAGCTTAACCCTATGTTATAATTGTCCAATTATGAAAAAAGGACTCACAACCCCTACAATATTAAAAGGAAAAAGAACGCACGGCTTTAGAAAAAGGATGTCAACTGCTGACGGTCAAGATGTTCTTCGTCGACGTCGCGCAAAAGGCAGAATTCGTCTCTCCAAGTAACTTTTCGGTAGGGCACTTTCTAATGATTAGATTGTTATCGATATTGATAAAATCTTATCAAAAGGTAAGCCGTATTTTTTTTCCCAGTACTTGCCGCTATTATCCTTCGTGTTCATATTATGCCCTTGAAGCTATTCATCGTTACGGAATTTTTCGAGGAATACCTATGGCTTTATGGCGTATAGTACGTTGCAATCCTTTTTCTAAGGGCGGCTACGACCCTGTAAGGTAATTTTTATGGAAAAAAGGTTATTACTCGCAATAAGTTTATCTTTTTTTGTGTTGTTTTTTTGGAATCTCACGCATCCTCCCACCCGCACTTTAAACGCGGTGCGGCCGAGTTTTTTAGAACCAGACAACAATTTAACGGAGTCCGCCTCTTTATTGTCCGAGCTGGTCGTTTCTCCTGATATAAATCAACAAGAACAGCTTACGACATTAAGTAACAGTAAATTGACGGTGACTTTTTCTACTTTGGGCGGCAGCATTAAACGAATCGTTATGAATGAATATGATGTTTCTTTGCCATTAACTCATTTTAATCAGATGGAAGATCAGAACAATTTAAATTATCGTATTATAGAAAAAAACGATTCTTTTATTAAATATTCCGCGAATTTTGAGGGAAATCAAATTATAAAACAATATTCATTGCTTCCTAATGAATATATAATAAAAATTAATATTAATACTAATCTTAATAGATTTTCTAAAATTAAAGGCTTTAGATTGGACGTTTCCAGTTTGGACAAAAATACGCGTCAAGCACACGATAAATCATTATTAGAATATTCAATCGCAACAACCCAAAAAGTGATTCGGAAAGCTAACGCATATAAGTTGTCTAATAAAGATATATTAAATAGTAAAGAATCAGTATCTTGGTTAGGGTTTCGGGATCGCTATTTTTGTGCTATATATAAACCTCTATTTAAAAATCAAGGATATAATACAAAATTTAATAACGATAAATTAGATTTTATAATTGAAGCCGACAATAATGTTGGTAATAATTTAGGTGCTGTTTTGTTTTTTGGCCCGCAAGATCTAAGCCTTTTAGCTTCTTATCCTTATGAATTTGATGGAATTATGAGATTTTCAAATTTTGGAATTTTAAATAGTATCTCTAAAATAGTATATAATTTTTTACATTTTATTTATAAAATAATACCCATCTGGGGAGTTTGTATTATTTTAACTGCAATTCTTGTTTATTTTATTATGTATCCTTTGTCTATTAATGGTATGAAATCTATGAAGAAAATTCAATCTTTGCAACCAGAAATCACAAAAATAAGGGAGCAACATAAAAACAATCCTCAAAAACTCCAAAAAGAAACTATGGAATTATATAAAAGACACCAAGTTAATCCTTTTGGTGGATGCTTGCCATTATTGTTACAAATGCCATTTTTTATTGGAGTTTATCAGGTTTTATGGCGATCGGTTGCTTTTAAGAACGCTAAATTCCTTTGGATAAAAGATTTATCTCAGCCTGACCATCTTTTTGCTTTCCCTACATCTTTGCCTTTTGTAGGGGAGTATTTTAATCTTCTGCCGATCTTAATGATTATTATAATGGTTATCCAACAAAAATTTTCTGCTAAAAATATGGTAATTACGGATCCCGCCCAAGAATCTAGTCAAAAAATTATGATGTTTTTCTTTCCTCTGATGATAGGCTTCGTATTTTATAATATTGCCAGTGGATTAGCATTGTATTTTACAACATTTTATTTGCTCTCCAGCTTTACTCAATGGAAAATATCAAAAATTACCTGAAACATGAATAATTTTTCTAAAAGCATAGAGGTTGAAGGAGCCACGGTAGAAGACGCCATAAAAAAGGCTTTAGAAATCTTAAACGTAGGGCGAGAAGATATTGTTGTAAAAATTGTCTGCGAAGAACAAAAAGGGTTGTTTGGTATGGAAGGTGCTAAGCCAGCCAAAATAAAAGTTTCTTTAAAATAAGAGATATTTATTTTGATTTTTCACGTGAAAACAATAAGAATAAAAGCATGGTCAAAATAATTGCTGTTTGTAATCAAAAAGGCGGAACAGGAAAAACAACGACAAGCGTTAATCTTGCGTATGTGTTGGCTTCTTATGGAATTAAAGTCTTATTAGTTGATATGGATCCCCAAGGAAATTCAACGAGCGGGGTGGGGGTTAATAAAATTTCTTTACAAAATACGGTATATGAAGTTTTGTTGGGCAAGGCAAATGCGGATCAATCTATAGTTAAAAATGTTTTTCCAAATTTAGATTTAATGCCCTGTAATATTAACCTTACTGGGGCCGAAATTGAATTGGTAGGAATTTTGTCAAGAGAAACGCGGTTAAGAAAAGCTTTAGATAAAATAAAAAATGAATATGAGTATATTTTTATAGATTCTCCGCCATCCTTGGGATTGTTAACGCTTAATGCTTTGGTTGCCTGTAATTCTGTTTTGATCCCCATTCAGTGTGAATTTTATGCCTTAGAAGGGGTGTCTCAATTATTAAATACAATTAATTTAATTCGAGACAATCTGAATCCGGCGCTAGAAATAGAAGGGGTTGTTTTAACTATGGCAGACTTTCGAACAAATTTAACTCACGAAGTGATAGAAGAAATTAATGGGTATTTTTCTAATAAGGTTTATTCTTCAATTATTCCTAGAAATGTTAAGTTAAGCGAAGCCCCAAGCTTCGGAAAACCTATTATGTTATATGATCCTAATTGTCTAGGCTCGGAAAAATATAAAGAATTATCTATAGAATTAATTGGTTCAGAAAAATATGCAGAGCTAGTCGGCGAGGAAGCTCCTAAAAAAATGCAAATTAATAATCAGAAAATAACGGCAACAGAGGGTGAGGCTGAAAATAAAGCCGACGTGATTCCGGACAAAAAAATATCTAATGTTAATGAAAATAATTTTAGTGCTGCGAGAGCATTAGATGCCTGGCCGACAGTTAACGAAGTAGACAGAAATACATCCGAAGCACAAATAGAATTGAACGAAGAATGGCTTTGGATGACAGAGGAGCCGAATGTTAAGCGGAGAGAAAAAAAACAGCTTAATGATTTTGAATAAAAAATGAAATTCCCAGGAGTTTTGATTATGGAAAAAAGAGTGTTGGGGAAGGGGCTGTCGGCGTTAATTCCTGAAAAAATATCTTCTACAAAAGAAGGTGGTCACCAAGAGGAAGTCGCTTTTTTAAATATAGATATTATAAAAGATAATAGTCAACAGCCACGAAAAAATTATGATGTAAAAACAATGGAAGAACTAAAAGCCTCTATAAAAGAAAAAGGATTGTTGCAACCATTGTTGGTAAGAAAAGTTGATGCGGGATATGAGGTCATAGCTGGGGAGAGGCGTTTGCGGGCGGCACGTGCTTTGAATATGAAGGAAGTTCCCGTGGTTGTGAAAAACGTTAGCAACGAAGAAGCGCTTGTTTTGGCGCTTATTGAAAATATCCAAAGAGAAGAATTGAATGCCATAGAGGAAGGCCTTGCATATAAAAGATTGCTAGAGGATTATCATTTAACATATGAGCAGGTAGCACAATCTGTTGGAAAAGATATTTCTACGGTTAGCAATATGGTTCGTTTATTAAAGCTTCCCAAAGGGATTCAGGATAAGGTTGTTTCTGGAGAAATAAGCATGGGACACGCAAGAGCGCTTGTTGGGGTTGAGGATGCCCAGTTACAGAATAATTTGTTTCAAATTGTTTTAAATAAAAAAATTTCTGTTCGCGAGCTTGAAAATTTAATTAGAACGGCGCCCGTTCTTAAGGCTAAGAAAAAAAACGAACAAAAAGATCATGAAATTGTTTATTTAGAAGAAGAATTACAAAAGTTGTTGGGAACCAAGGTGAAAATTCAAGCACGCAAAAAACAAGGAAAATTAATTATTGAATATTATTCTGTTGATGACTTGGACCGAATTTTAAAAATATTTAGGAAAAACGCCACTTTTTGTGTGTAACGCGCTGAGAACAAACAAGTTGTGTTTGTGAGAAGCGATCCCACAGCGCTACTTCAAAATAGGTTTTTTATAAAAAATTTTTGTTAGATTAGATAAGAAATGAGGAAACAATGATTGCAGGAATGACAGGTTATGGACACGTACATTTTTCTTTTGGACAAATGAAGGGGTTTATTGAAATAAAAAGTCAAAACCATCGTTATTTGGATTTTGTTTGTTATCTGCCCGTTGGCTTTGGAATTTTGGAAAACAAAATAAAAAACATTGTCCAAAAAGAAATTTCTCGGGGGCGAGTAACGGTTTCTTTGAAAATTACAGAAAAAACTTCCCAGAATGTCCAATTTAACAAATATATTATTGCGGAATATTTAAAAGAAGCGAAAAAGCTGCAAAAAGAGTTCAGTTTGGACAATTCTTTAAGCATTGCTAATCTTGTTTCTCTTCCAGGGGTTGTGGAAACAAAGGACGCAGAATTAGATGTAGAGAAATTTTGGACAGCCAGCCTTGGTGCGTCTTTTCAAAAGGTCATGAAAAGTTTAATGACTATGCGTAAGAGCGAGGGGAAAAGCCTGGAAAAAGACATTGCGTATGTTTTAAAGAGAATGGGTGTTCAGGTTAATAATATCGAATCCCGTACAAAAACTATTCTGCGTGAAAATAAAAAGGTTCTTAGTCCAGAAGAGTTTACGTCTTTTCAAAAGGGATGTGAAATTAATGAAGAAATTACTCGTTTAAAACATTATGTGGAAGAATATAAGTTGTTGTTAAAAGCTGCTGTCCCTGTCGGGAAAAAAATGGATTTTATTGCTCAAGAAATGCAGCGGGAAACGAACACAATAGGATCAAAACTGCAGGACCAAATTGTTTCCAATTCTGTTATTGCTTTAAAAAGCAAAATAGAAAGACTGCGGGAGCAGGCACAAAATATAGAATAAGCGATCAGCATGAAACCAGGAACACTTTTTATCCTCTCTGGCCCTTCGGGGTCTGGCAAAACCACCCTTTCGAAAAAATTATTGGAGAACCCGGAACTAAAAGGCACGTTGGTAAAATCCGTTTCTGCAACAACCCGGAAACCTCGTCCCGGAGAACGACATGGGCAGGATTATTTTTTTATCAGCGAAAAAATGTTTCGTTATAAAATACGGGCCGGACATTTTTTAGAATGGGAAAAAGTTTTTCAGGCATATTACGGTACGCCTAGGAATAACGTCCTTTTAAATCTCCGTCAAGGACGGTCTGTGATTTTATGTATTGATGTCAAGGGGGCCAAAACGGTTGCTCGCAAGTTTCCTCAGGCGTGTCGGATTTTTATTCAACCGCCATCGATGGTGGTTTTAAAAGAGAGATTAGAATCCAGACAAAGCGAATCGTCCAGGGAAAGGAATTTGCGATTAAAGGAGGCACGGCGGGAAATGAAAGAAGCCTGTTCGTTTGATCATGTTATTATTAATGATAAGCTCCCCGACGCATACCGGTTTTTAGCAGAATTTTTTCACTGTAAGATTTATGCTAAACCCTGAGCTGGTCTGTTCTGGGGAGCCCTGGGCTGGAAAGGTGGGAGTTAATTCGGGTGAATTTGTGAAGATTGTGGAATAAAGATTCATTTTGACAATGGCTCAGGAATGTGATATAAGTATCATTTCGTCTGTTTCTCAATAAGATTATAGAATTGAATAACTTAGCAGAATAAAAAGCGAGGACGCAAGGGAGGTTTTAAAGATGGGATATCCGCCGTTGGAAGATTTGTTGCCTAAAACAGACCACAGTATTTATAAATTAGTCCGTATGGCATCTACGAGAGCTATCGAACTGGCAGACGGGAAGCCCCGTTTGATTGAAACACCGTCTTTGATGAAAACAACAACGATCGCGTTGGAAGAAATCCAGAATGCCAAAGTTGTTTTGAAGGATGTTGCTGACCGGTTTTTGCCCGACCAGGCGTCTGAGAAAAAGCCCGGCGAGCTATCGGCAGAGGCCTGATTTTTATGGCAAAAAAGCGAGCAGGTGGTCATATTGTTTTGGGTGTGACGGGAAGCATTGCGGCTTACAAGGCGGGTGACATTGTCCGTCGATTGCAGGATGTCGGCCATACAGTTTCTGTTGTTATGACGAAAGAGGCAGAGTCTTTTATTGCTCCTTTAACATTAGAAACGCTTTCGGGGAACAAGGTGGCGAGGGATATGTTTAAAGGCGTGGCGGATTGGCGGTCGGATCACATTCACCTGGCGGAACAAGCCGATTTGTTGTTGATCGCCCCGGCTACGGCGCATATTTTGGCTAAATTAGCCAATGGTTTGGCGGATGATTTAATTTGTTCTACAGCCTTGGCTTCTTTGGCCCCCAAGCTGATCGCTCCTGCGATGAATAGTAATATGTATGTGCATCCGATTACCCAGGCTAATATTAAACGATTGAAAGAGATCGGGTATCGTTTTATAGATTCTATTGAAGGTCGAATGGCCTGCGGAACAACGGGGCCTGGTCATCTGGCGGATGTTATGACCATTGTGGAAGCCGTTAACGCTATTTTGAAATGATTTGTGGCGTGGTAGCCAAGTGGTAAGGCAGTGGTCTGCAAAACCATTATTCACCGGTTCGAGTCCGGTCCACGCCTCCAATTCGTTGGAAGCCGGATTTCGAAGCTGTTTTGCCAACGGATGTCAAGAGTGGCGTCCTTTCGATATCTTGGGCAAGTGGTGGAATGGCATACACGCAGGACTTAAAATCCTGTGACCGCAAGGTCGTGTGGGTTCGACTCCCACCTTGCCCATGTATAGGAAGAACATCTGGAAGGCATAAAGATAAACAAGCGGGATGAAAGTTTTTTGGGCGGTTAGCTCAGTTGGTTAGAGTGTCACGTTGACATCGTGAAGGTCACAAGTTCGAGTCTTGTACCGCCCACCAATATTTTTAATTATATGAACAGAAAATTAATCATAGAAGAATTACGGCATACGTGTTCGCATGTCTTAGCCCAAGCGGTTAAGGAGCTTTGGCCGGATGTTAAGCTCGCTATTGGGCCGGCGATTGAAAACGGATTTTATTACGATTTTGATAAAAAAGAACCGTTCTTAAATGAAGACTTGGAAAAAATTGAACAACGCATGCAATCTATTATTGATGAAAATGTGCCGTTGCGGCAAATTTTTTTGCCACGAAACGAGGCCATAGCGCTGTTTAAAGAGAAGAAGGAAGATTATAAATTGGAGTTGATCGAGAACCTGCCCGACGACAATATTTCTATTTATAAAACCGGAGAAAAATTTTTAGACCTTTGCAAGGGGCCGCATGCGGACAGCACCGGGCAAATTAAAGCGTTTAAATTGTTGTCTTTGGCCGGGGCTTACTGGCACGGCGATGAAAATAACGCGATGTTGCAGAGAATTTACGGGACATGTTTTGAAAGCCGGGAAGAATTGACACAGTATCTGCAGAATCTGGAAGAAACCCAAAAGAGGGATCATCGCAAATTAGGCACCCAACTGGATTTGTTTAACATTTATCATGAATCTGCCGGGGCGGGTTTGGTTTTTTATCATCCGATGGGAGCCATGTTGCGCAAGAACATTGAGGATTATGTTCGCGCGCAACATATGAAGAGGGGGTATGACTTTGTCATGACCCCGAATATTTTAAAGGGCAAGCTTTGGGAAATGAGCGGCCATGCGGGCTATTATCGGGAAAACATGTATTATTTTTCGGTGGATCAGGAAGAATACGCAGTTAAACCGATGAATTGTCCGGGGCACATGTTGATTTATAAATCC
The DNA here is from genome assembly GCA_964489065.1 of uncultured Planctomycetales bacterium. Taxonomy (GTDB): domain Bacteria; phylum Omnitrophota; class Gorgyraeia; order Zapsychrales; family JANLHA01; genus JAGOJP01. The sequence goes on from CAZAXH010000003.1 coordinate 106,096, forward strand.
AAGACGCGTTCGTACCGGGATTTGCCGATTCGATTTTTTGAGCTGGGAACTGTTTATCGTCAGGAAAAAGCCGGGGTTCTTCACGGGCTTTTGCGGGTCAGAGGTTTTACCCAGGATGACGCGCACATTTTTTGCCGTCAGGATCAATTGCAGACCGAGGTCATGGGCGTGATTGATTTTGTTTTTTCAACGATGAAAGATTTTGGTTTTACGGAATACGAAGTGGGCCTGAGCACCAGGCCGGAGAAATTTATCGGAACGGTAGAAAATTGGGATTGCGCCACGGAGGCCCTGCGGAAATCTTTGGAAGACAAAAATGTACCGTTTCATATTAATGAAGGGGATGGGGCGTTTTACGGTCCGAAAATTGATATTGAATTAAAAGATGCCTTGGGCCGGTCTTGGCAATGCGCAACCATTCAGTGTGATTTCGCTCTTCCAGAGCGGTTTGATTTGTCCTATGTGAACGAACAAGGGGAAAACCAACGCCCGATCATGATTCATCGGGCCATTTTGGGGAGCGTGGAACGTTTTATAGGAACCCTGATAGAGCATTATGGAGGAGCCTTTCCTCTTTGGCTGGCCCCTGTTCAGGCGATGGTTATTCCGATAAAAGACAGCCATCAACCCCGTGCCGAGAAGGTAAAAGAGAATTTGCAAGGGAAAGGGCTACGCGTTATAATTGACGCAAGAAACGAGAGCTTGAATAAGCGGATCCGGGAGGGAACCATGCAGAAAATTCCGTATCTTCTTATTGTGGGAGACCGGGAAGCATCTTCGGATCAGGTGTCTGTCCGTAAACGCTCCGCAGGAGACTTGGGCAGCAAAAGTTTAGATGATCTTTATTCCCAGATGCAGAGGGAGATTGATTTAAAAGAATAAAAATTATTGATAAAAAGAAGTTAGGAGGTGATCTTTATTCAAAAAAATATCCGTATTAATGAGCGTATTAGGGCCCCGGAAGTCAGAGTGATCGGCCCGAATTCAGAGCAACTAGGGGTTGTTGTTATTAAACGTGCCCTTGAGTTGGCGGAAGCTAATGAGCTAGATCTTGTTGAAGTGGCTCCAACGGCGAAGCCGCCGGTCTGCCGGATCATGGATTTTAGCAAGTATAAATATGATCAGGAAAAGAAAGAGCGGCGTGTTAAAAAGAATCAAAAAATCACGCATCTTAAACAGATTCGGGTTAAACCTCATATCGATGAAGGGGATTATCAGATAAAGCTGAAGCAGGTAAAGAGTTTTTTAGAAAAAAAAGACAAAGTAAAGGTGAATCTTATGTTCCGGGGTCGGGAGCTTGCTTTTAAAGACCAGGCCCGGCAAATTCTGGAACGGTTTATCGCAGATACCGCTGAGCATGGTCTGCCCGAGAAGTCTCCTATTATGGAAGGTCGGATTATGTCGGTTGTTTTTTCTCCAAAGTCAGACAAGAAATAAGCCTTTATCCGGAAATAAGGCGTCTTGTATGGCGGAGAGGATGTTTGACATTTGCGAAAGAAGAAAGTTAAGCAAGAGGCGGGGACGACCCGGCTCTTAGAGGTGAGGGTGAGGAGGAATAAAAGAATGCCAAAACTGAAGACAAACAGATCGGCCGCCAAAAGGTTTAAAATAACTAAAAGCGGAAAGGTTAAGAAAGTGGCTGCCGGAAGAAAGCATATTCTTGGCAAAAAGACGCGGAAGAGAAAGAGAGCGTTGAGGAAAAGCGGGTATCTATCTGCTGCGAACGAGAAGAAGATAAGGAGGTTGTTGCCTTATGGTTAGAGTGCGAACGGCTGTTCCGTCGAGAAAAAGAAAGAAAAGAGTCCTCAAGGCGGCGAAGGGGCAATTTGGCCATCGGAGTAAACATTTTTCACAGGCGAAAAGGTCTATTATCAAAGGTATGGCGTATTCATACCGCGACCATAAAGTGAAAAAACGGGAATTTAGAGGATTGTGGATCGTCCGTATTAATGCGGCCTGTCAGGAAAATGGCATAACGTATAGCCGTTTTATAAACGGGTTGAGCGTTGCCCACGTGGATATTAACCGGAAAATCCTGGCGGATTTAGCGGTTACTTCTCCGGAGGCTTTTAAGGAACTGGTGTCTGTCGCCCAGAAGGCGGTGGAGAATAAAGCCGGATAACAACAAAATGGTTGTCTTGTGGGGGATGGACGTAACACGATTTTTTGGTTATGTTGGACCGACAGACATGATTTTGATCAGGGCCCTAAAATATAGGGCCCTGTCTTTTTTGGGGCAGGTGAGCGTTCTCGTTACGCGTTAGCCGTCATAACGCAGGAAGCTCGAAGAATTAAAATTGTTATCGTTGGGGCAGGCGAAAATGGCTCCTGCTAGACCAGGTTCCCTGATCGAGCAGAATGAAGTCACGGTTAGGAAGGTTCAGAAAAAATGGATATTAAAATCGCGACCGGAAGCGAATCTGACTCAGATATCCTTAAACAGGTGTGGATGGAGGGCGCAGGTTGAGTTGTGGCGGTTACAACGTCTGACGAGATTAATTTTAGATGTGTTTCCGGGGGAAGGACTCGTCTTCGTGGCCCTAATGATTCGAAAATCTAAAAAAGCGATGATTTACGGCGCGTCTGATATCGGACTGCGTATCGCCCGATGGATCGTAAACCTGTTTTGCCATCGGTAACCACAGGGGTTTTGGTTTATCCTTTTCTTTATATTTTTTGTTTGTTCCTGGGGGCTGATTTTGACAAGAGTAAATCCTTGTGTTTTTGTCACGGCGCTTTCCGCTTGTGTGGCGAGCTTTATTCCATTTTGATTTTTTGTTTCTTGCGGCGCGGAGAACATAAGGGGTTGTCTATCGCAACATTGTCCCAGGAAAGAGCTTTTCGGGGGGAAGAAAAGGTGGTATAATGGGCCGATATTTTTTGTTAAGGAATTAAAAAGATGTGGAATTTTGACGACATTCAACTTAAGGCCCTACAAGAGATCGACGCTTGTAAGGATCTGGATTCCGTGGAAGCCTTGAGGGTCCGGTATTTGGGCCGTAAAGGTTTGTTGCAAGAAATTTTTGCCAGTCTTGCACAGGCGACTGCGGAAGAAAAACCGTTGATCGGCAAAGGCGCCAATCAACTCCGCGCCAGATTGACGGAAGCGCTTGAGGCTACCAAAAAGCGCCTTGTGGCCAAGGTCCGTTACGCTACGCAAAGCATAGATGTTTCCCTCCCGGGAGTAGCGTCGGCGTTGGGGCACAAACATGTCTTGACGCAGATCATCGACGAGATTTGTCAAATTTTTGTCGGATTGGGCTTTGTTGTTCAGGAGGGGCCGGAAACGGAAACGGAATTTCATAATTTTTCCGCCCTGAATATCCCGGTTGACCATCCCTCGCGAGACGCCTTTGACACTTTTTATCTGGAATCGAAAGACCCTCAGAATCCGGAGCGCCATTTGCTGTTGCGCTCTCATACGTCTCCCGGACAGATTTGTATTATGGAGAAATACGCGCCTCCTTTGGCGGTTGTGATCCCGGGGAAAGTGTACCGGCCGGACGCGGTTGATGCCAGCCACTCTTTCATGTTTCATCAGATAGAAGGTCTTTTGGTAGACGAGCACGTGAGGTTTTCCGACCTGAAAGGGCTTTTAACGGTTTTTTGCAAGCGGTTTTTCGGCGAAGAAATCATCATGCGTTTTCGTCCGCATTTTTTTCCTTTTACAGAACCGTCCGCCGAAGTGGACATCTCCTGTTATATCTGTAAAGGAAAAGGTTGTTCGGTTTGTGGGCGTAAAGGCTGGCTGGAAATTTTAGGTTGCGGGATGGTGAATCCCAAGGTGTTCTCGGCTGTCAATTATCCCAAAGGAAAATATACCGGGTTGGCTTTTGGTCTTGGGGTCGAACGGATGGCGATGTTGAAGTATGGGATTCATGACATCCGCATCTTTTTTGAGAACGACAAGCGTTTTTTAAATCAGTTTTAAAGAGAAATTATTGCTATGAAGATCAGCATGAAATGGCTTAAAGATTATGTCTCGTTTCAGCTTCCGCCTGAAAAGCTGGCGCACAAATTGACGATGGCCGGCTTGGAGGTAGAAAAAATTGAGAACGCCGGAGAAGATGTTGTTTTAGAGATGGAGATCACTCCCAACCGCCCGGACTGTCTGAATTTCCAGGGGATTGCCCGGGAGCTGTCGGCGGTTTTAGATAAACCCTTAAAGCTCCCGAAAACGAAAAAAATAATTTATCCCAACACAAAATGTGACATTGAAATCGTTGACCCCAAAGACTGCTGTCGTTATGTCGGAACGGTCATTGAGCCTGTTGAGGTAAAAGCCTCTTCGACCTGGATAGGGAGCCGCTTGTCGGCTTTGGGCGGACGACTTATTAATAATGTTGTGGATATTACTAATTTTTGCCTGTTGGAAACCGGGCAGCCGTTGCATGCGTTTGATTATGATAAACTGATCGGGGGAAAGATTGTTGTCCGCAGGGCGAACCCGGGAGAAACTATCGTAACCCTGGATGGCGTGGAGCGCACCCTGGATCCGTCCGTTTTGGTGATCGCGGATGCTCAGCGGCCGGTCGCGATCGCCGGGATTATGGGGGGGCAGGCTACGGAGGTGACCGCCCAGACCCGGAGGATTTTTTTGGAGAGCGCCTGTTTTGATCCCGTTTTAATCCGGAAGGCGTCGCGGCTGTTGGGACTCAAGAGCGATTCATCGTATCGTTTTGAACGGGGGGTGGATTTTTCTGCCGTTGAAGCCGGGGCAGCCAGGGCCGTTTCTCTGATTTTGACAGAGGCCGGAGGGCAGATTGTGGCCCGCAGGGATGTTAATCTGGCGCGAGGGCGGGGGCAGAGGAAAAGCGTTATTGTTAAATTGGCGGACATCTATGCGCTATTAGGAGCAGAATTATCTGTGGCGAAATGCCGCACGATTTTAAAAAAGTTGGGCTTCCAGGTTTCTGCCGATAGCCCAGGGAACCTTAAGGTCGTTGCCCCCAGTTCGCGGTCGGATATTAAAGACCAGGTAGACGTGATTGAAGAGATCGCACGGATTGTGGGATATGATAATTTGCCGTTGACCCTTCCCTTGGTTCGGGCCCAAAACGTGCCGCCCCAGCCGGAATATTCTTTTGCGAACAAGCTGAGGGATATTTTTGTCGGTCAGGGATACAGCGAAACGATTTCCTATTCTTTGCTCAATCAGTCCTCTTTGGAAAAAAGCCGGCTTTCCCACTTTTCGGTTGTCCGGGTGAAAAATCCTTTGTCGCTGGATCAGGAGATGATGCGGCCCTCGATGTTTCCGAGTTTATTAGGGATTATCAGGAGCAATATTCACCGCGGGCAGAAGGACAATAAAATTTTTGAGATCGGAAAAGTTTATTTAGGACAGACCGAACGTAAGATTTTAGCCGTTATGGCCAGCGGAGACGTGGACAGGGACTGGCGGAACGCGAAACCTCGAGCCGGGGATTTTTATGATCTTAAAGGGGCGATAGATCAAATGATCGCGCGCTTGGGCCTGCCGGAGGCTGTTTATGAAGCCTGCGAAGATACTCTTTTTAAACAAGGAACGGGCGCTGGTATTCGGGCCGGACAGACCGCGCTGGGTTGTATTGGAGAAGTGGACGGTTCTTTGTTGCAGGAATGGGATATAAAATACCGGACGGTTTTTTATGCGCAATGTGATTTTGAGGCCTTGTATAACTTGGCGGATAGGAAAGTAGCTTTTAAAAAGTTTTCTGACTTCCCGCCCGTGACGCGGGACATTAGCCTGGCCGTGAAAGAGTCGGTTTCTTTTCAGGAAGTAAAAGACGTGATTTTAAAACAGGGCGGCGATCTTTTGGAAGATGTTTCTTTTTTGGAAGAATACCGGGGAGAAAAAATTCCGCTAGGGCATAAAGGCTTTATTTTTTCGCTTGTCTACAGGTCTTTTTTAAAAACCCTAACCGAAGACGATATTTCCCGCGTTCACGGGGATATTGCGCAGGCGTTAAGTGACCAATTAGGTGTTGTCTTGCGTTAATAGCCCTCTTTTTAGCTTTTGTTTTACAAGCATTTGAATGATGGTATAATAAACCTTGCCCTGCTGTGTACGTTAGCGGCTCTATAAATTGAACCAACACATTTAGGACGGGACGCTAATCTTCCGAGGAACCTTTGGGTTTCTTGGAGAGGTTCCCACTTAGGGAATGGGTTCACCGTTTCTAAAGCCCGACGGCATGGTGGGGTTTTTTATTGAAGCGAACATGTTTTGTTATGCGAGAAAATGTCCCGAACGAAAATAATGGCGATCTTTTTGTTGAGTCTCCGAAACAAACCCCGCAGCCATCCGCACCCTTAAGTTTCCGGATGCGGCCATCCCGGCTAGATGACATCGTGGGGCAGAAACATATTCTCGGTCCGGGGAAATTGTTGACCCGGGTTATAGAAGCCGACCGGTTAAGCTCCCTGATCCTTTACGGCCCTCCTGGCGTAGGAAAGACGACCTTGGCCGTCTGCATCAGCCATACCACCGAATGCCCGTTTGTGCGGATTAATGCCGTGACGTCCAATGTTGAAGAAATGAGGAGAATTCTGTCTGCCGGACAGCACCGCTGGCACAGTAGCGGAAGAAAGACGATTTTGTTTATTGATGAAATCCACCGGTTTAATAAAAGCCAGCAGGAAGTTCTTTTGCCGGATTTGGAAGAAGGGAGCGTGGTGTTAATAGGGGCCACGGTGTTTAATCCGTATTTTTCTCTGGTTGGGCCGTTGATTTCGCGATCGCTGGTTTTTGAGCTTAAAGCCTTGAGCGAGCAGGAAATAGCCGTCATTTTAAAACGGGCGTTAGCGGACAAAGAAAAAGGCTTGGGGCGGCTGGGCGTAAATGCGGACGAAGAGACGCTGATGTTTTTAGCGAAAATGAGTGATGGGGATGCTCGCAAAGCGCTTAATGCGTTAGAAATCGGGGTGTTAACGACTCCCCCGGATAATACAGGGGGGGTGTTTTTTTCCGGGGATATCGCCCGTGAATCTATCCAGAAAAAAATCGTGTATGACCGCAACGGGGATGACCATTATGATACCGCGTCTGCGTTTATCAAATCCATGCGGGGGTCGGATCCGGATGCAACTTTATACTGGCTGGCGAAAATGATTTTTGCCGGAGAAGATCCCCGGTTTATTTCCCGGAGAATTTGTATTTGTGCGGCGGAGGATGTGGGGAACGCAGACCCGCATGCGCTTATAGTGGCTAATGCAGCCATGCAGGTTTCCGAATTTATCGGCATGCCGGAAGCCAGGATTCCCTTGGCGCAAGCCGCAGTCTATGTTGCCTGCGCCCCGAAATCCAACGCCAGTTATATGGGGCTGGAGAACGCTTTAAACGATATAAAAACCAATAAGACGCAAGAGGTTCCGTCTCACCTGCGGGACGCTTCTTATCCTGGGGCCAAAAAATTAGGCCGGGGGGATGGCTATCAATATGCCCATGATTATCAGAATCATTATGTGGACCAGGACTATGTTTATTTCAAGAAACAGTATTATTTTCCTACAGAACTGGGCGTTGAGAAGAAAATTAAGGACTGGCTTGTACGCTTGCAAAAAATGAAAGAAGACGGAAAAAATTAATATGTTATTTTGCGGTTCAAGGGCTTTTTTCGGGAGAAAAGGATTAATGTTATTTTGGCTTGCCTGAGAAAAATTAAAGTTGTATATTTAAGTAAAAAGTGATACCATGGAAAGTCTATAATAAAAGATGCGTATGTGTGTGTAAGAGAAGAAATTAGGAAAATAAACAATTTGCTATGTGGGTGTTGTTAAGGTGATTGAACGTTTAAAAGAGGAGATTCGGAAGCAGGTTTTGAACGATTTAAGAACCCAAAAGGAGGAAGAAAGGCTTAGAAAAAGCTTGGTGATTCAGGAGAAGCTCTTTGCTCTTCCTGAATTCTTAAATTCTAAGACAATGCTTTTTTATGCATCCTTTGATGGAGAAGTGGAAACTTTCGACATGCTGAAGCAGGCAAAAAAAATTGGAAAGACAATAGCGTTGCCGTATATTTTTAAAAAAACAAAGCGGTTCGTTCCGGTGTTGGTTAAAAATTTGGAAACACTGGAACCGGGCCCTTACGGTATTAAACAGCCTTCTTATGCCCCGGAGTCATGTGTGGCCCTAGAGGCCATTGATCTCTGCGTGGTTCCCGGAGTAGCCTTTGATCGTGCCCGGCACCGTTTGGGCCGGGGTGCCGGTTATTATGACCGGTTTTTATCGACCTTGTGTCCGCGAACGCATACGATAGGTCTTGCTTTTCAATTTCAAGTCTTTGACTGTCTGCCTCATCAAGATCATGATGTTTCTGTCTCCCATCTTATTTGCGATTGAATCCAAGCTGTGCCGAATAATCCCAGTATCTAATTAGCGAGACAAGAGGGTTTTCTTGTCTCTGGAATAGAAGGAGATGCGCTATGGTTGACAGTGTTACAATGCAGAGCCTAGTTTTATCCACGCTTTTTCTGGTCGGGTTGGCTATCGGTTACTTGTTGAGGGCGTTTTTTGCCAGCAAAACATTGAAACAAGCGGAACAACGAGCGAAAGATTTGACTGTTTTCGCCGAGCGGGAGGCAGAAAGCCGGAAAAAAGAAGCGGAACTTGCGGTCAAGGATTTGATGTTAAAGTTAAGGCAGGATTTTGAGAAGGAAACCAAGGAAAGGCGGGAGGAAATTTCCGCGGCAGAAAAACGGATTTTGCAGAAAGAGGAAAATTTAGATAAACGGGTCGACCTTTTGGAAAAGAAGGAAAAAGACATTAATAACCGCGTGACAGCGTTAAGGCAAGAAGAGGACGCCATAAAAAATAAAAAAGAGGAATTAACAAAACTTATTGAAGAAGAGAAAAAGCGGTTGCAGGAGATTTCTTCTTTAACCGAAGATGACGCGAAACAAATATTGTTAAGCCGGCTTGACGAAGAATTGGTGCAGGAAAAAGCCATCCGGATCCGTAGGTCTGAAGAAGAGGTGAAAAGCACCTGCGAGAAAACGGCCCGGCAGATCATAGGCACCGCTATTCAGCGGTGCGCTTCGGATCACACCGCGGAAACGACGATCAGTGTGGTCGCTTTGCCCAGTGATGAAATGAAGGGCCGTATTATAGGCCGGGAAGGCCGCAATATCCGGACGTTAGAAATGGCGACAGGCGTGGATATTATTATTGACGATACGCCGGAGGCGGTTACCATTTCCGGTTTCGATATGGTGCGGCGGGAAATTGCCCGTATCGCATTGGAAAAATTGATCGCGGACGGCCGTATTCACCCCGGACGCATTGAGGAAGTTGTGGAAAAAGCGAAGAAAGAAATAGAAGAACATATTAAGGAAGAAGGGGATAAGGCTGCTTTTGATTTGGGAATTCATGAAATGCATCCCGAGTTGCTTAAGCTCGTGGGGCGCTTGAAATACCGGACCAGCTTTGGCCAAAACGCCCTTGTGCATACCAAGGAGGTTGCCCGGTTAATGGGGTTGATGGCGTCACAGTTGAATATAGATGTTAAGATTGCCGTGCGGGTAGGCCTTTTGCATGATATCGGGAAAGTCGTTTCCCAGGAAGTGGAAGAAGGGACGCATGCGACCGTGGGCGCAAATTTGGCCAGAAAATACGGGGAAAACGAAATCATTGTTAACGCCATCGCCTCCCACCATGATGAAGTCGAATGCGAGAGCCTTTATGGCGTTCTTTTATGCGCGGCGGACGCCATCAGCGCGGCCCGTCCCGGAGCCAGGGCCGAAACCCTGGAAACTTACGTTAAACGGCTGGAAAGCCTGGAAAAGATTGCGAATATATTTAAAGGCGTTGATAAAGCATACGCCTTGCAAGCTGGAAGGGAAATCCGTATTATGGTCAGCCCGGAGAAGATCAATGATGATGAGGCGATCGTCTTGGCCCGGGATATCCGGAAACGCATTGAGCAGGAGCTGGAGTATCCTGGGCAAATTAAAGTGATTGTTGTCCGGGAAACCCGTGCGGTCGAATACGCCAAATAAGACGAAAACATGTGCGGCCGTTTTGGAATCCCTGCCTTCGCGGAAGACCACGGCCTGCCCGTGGATGAAGGCGAGCGGTTAATAAGGGTTACCGCTTCGGGGAGGTATGTTGAGAAGTCGTATTATCCAGCGAAGCGTTTTGTTAATAGAGGGCCTGCCCGAGGTCGCGGGGCTTCATTATAACAGGACAGAATCTGTGTGGAGAATATGAAGATTTTATGCGTAGGTGATGTTGTTGGGAAGGCTGGCCGAACCCTTCTGCACGAACTTCTTCCTAAATTGAAAGAGGAGTTTGCTCTCGATTTGGTGGTTGTAAACGCGGAAAACGCGGCGGGAGGGTCGGGGTTGACGCCTAAAATTGCGTCCCAGTTGTTTTCTTACGGCTGTGACGTGCTGACACTGGGTGATCATGTCTGGGACAGAGTTGAGCTCACGGAAACACTGCAGGAAAACCCCAGGATTCTTCGCCCGGCCAATCTTCCGGAAGGAGTGCCGGGGAAGGGGTGGTGTGTCGTTGAAACGGCCTCTGGCGAGAAAGCGGCCATAATAAATCTTTTAGGCCGGGTGTTTATGCGTTATAATGTGGACTGCCCGTTTCGTGCTTTTGAATATTTGTGGTCCATGATCCAGGAGCAAACGCCGGTCGTGATCGTTGATTTTCATGCGGAAGCGACGAGCGAGAAAGTTGCTTTTGGAAAATTTTCAGCAGGGAAGGCTTCTTTGGTTTTCGGCACGCACACGCATATCCAAACGGCCGATGACACCATTCTTCCTCCAGGCACGGCGTATATTACGGATTTGGGCATGACGGGTCCGTATGATTCGGTCATTGGGCAGGACACGCAGAAAATTATCCGCAGGTTTTTAACCGGAATGCCGGAACGATTTGAAGTCGCCCAAGGAGACCCGTGGTTGTCCGGGGCCTTGGTTGAAATAGACGCTAAAAGCGGAAAAGCCATTTATCTGACACGTTTACAAAGGAGCCTTCCATGAGCGCTTGGGATGGAATTAATCGGCGAAAATTCCCCCGGGTTATGTATCCTTGCTTGGTGACGATTCGTCACGATAAGGGGGAAAAGGAAGTCTTTTTGACGCATACGGAAAATATCGGGATCGGGGGAATTTGTGTTATTTTGAAAAATAATATCAAAATGTTTGCTCCGGTTGAGGTTGAGCTGGATATGCTGGATTTGAACGAGCATATTGTCTGCAAAGGGCGGGTTGTTTGGGCGGTTCGGAGGAAAGATTTCGAGCAGGAGAAACCGTCTTTTTATGATATCGGTATTGAGTTTGTTGATTTGCCGCCGGAACAGTATGAACGCATAAACGCTATTGTTAAAAGACTGGTCGCGCGGAAGATGACCGTATAGAGCGGGGCTTCATATTTTTTCCCCTAGCAGGAGAAAAAATGTCCGCTTTCGCGTGTAGGTTGAGAAGGCGGATATTTCCACGAAGTGAATTGTTAACCGAGACCACGCCCGCGGGCGTGGTGTTCTATTGAGGAATATATTATGGTGAAAGTCCGGTTTGCTCCCAGCCCAACGGGATACCTTCATATTGGAGGAGCCCGCACAGCGCTTTTTAATTGGCTTTATGCTAAAGCCCAGGGCGGCATTTTTGTCCTGCGCATAGAAGACACCGACCAGGAAAGATCGCGGGATATTTATTTGGAAGAAATTCTTCAAAGCATGACCTGGCTGGGGCTAGCGTGGGATGAATTGTATAAGCAGTCTGACCGGTTTGATCTTTATCGGGAACAGGCCCGGAAGCTTGTGCAGGAAGGCAAGGCCTATGAAGAAGGCCCGGCGGTTATTTTAACCATGCCGCAACAGGAAATTAAGTTGTTTGACCTGATCCGGGGGGAGATCGTGTTTGATTCCTCGCTTTTGAAAGACGAAGTCCTGCTTAAATCCGACGGGTCTCCGACATATAGTTTCGCCTGCGTCGTGGACGATGCCCTGATGGGCATTACGCATGTTATCCGGGGGGATGACCATATTTCCAACACCCCCAAACAGTTGGTTATGTATCAGGCCCTGGGATTGAAGCCGCCCAAGTTCGCGCATTTACCGCTGATTATGGGGGAGGATGGCGGGCGGCTGTCCAAACGGACAGGGGCGGTTGCGGTCACGGATTATAAGCGTCAGGGTTTCTTGCCCGAAGCTTTGGTAAATTATTTATTGTTGCTAGGCTGGTCGCCGGGGAATAATCAGGAAAAAATTTCTCTTGATGCGGCGGTGAAAAAATTTTCCATAAAACAGGTTCAGAAATCTCCGGCGGTGTTTTCTTTGGAGAAACTGACGTGGCTTAATTCTCAATATATTAAGCAGTCTGATCCGGCGAAAATCGCGGAGCTGCTGGTCCCTTTTCTTCAGGAGAAGGGTTATTTAGCTGAGAAATATGATAGGAAAAAACTGGAAACTAGTGTAAAATTATATCAAAGCCGCATGCCGACCTTGTGTGATTTTTTGGACCGGGCGGATTTTTTATTTAAAGACCATGTGGTCTTTGAAGAAGGGGCGCTCTGCTGCCTTAAGGAGAGTGGACAGGACAGCCATTTGGTCGTTTTAGCGAAGAGGCTGTCAGGGGTTCCCGACTTTACAGAGGACGCCGTGGAGCGCGCTTTTCGCGACGTGGTCGCGGAACTGGGCGTCTCTGCCGGCGACCTTGTTCATCCGGTGCGGATTCTGCTTACGGGGAAAACGGTCGGGCCCGGCCTTTTTGAAACAATGGCCCTGATCGGCAAAGAAAAGACCGTGCAGCGGTTAAGTCAAAAGGTATCTGTTTAAAAAGAGGTGATTATGGTTAAGAAAGCGTTTGTCTTTTTCCTTTTTTTAGCCTGTATAGGCGTAGTGGTGAGTGGTTGCCAGACAGCGAGCGATTCGGTCAACAAGACGGACAAATGGATGGACGAAGAGCTTCATAAGCATATGTAAAGAGTTTTCTGGAAAACGCCCTTAATATTGTAGTTTTGCCCTGTGGTGTAATTGGTAACACACTTGACTCTGGATCAAGCATTTCTGGTTCGAGTCCAGACGGGGCAGTTTTAAAAAACTCAACGAAACATTGTTGAGTAAAACAGAAACCCTGATCGGCTTTGCCGATCAGGGTTTTATTACTATGAACACGTCTTGAGCAGGAAACTTTAAAAATTTTTATAATACGCCGTGGGGGCCGCTTTGATGTTTTTAGCCTCCGAGGAAAGATAAATACGCATGGGCCGTCCTCTAACCAAGGCGTTGTTCCCGTGTTCGGCTCCTTGACAGAATATTTATAGTATGCTATAAGTTTAGTGAAATCTATAAATTTGTAGGAGGCCCCATGGAAACGAAAGAATATTCCCTGCGCGAGAGGAAACATGCCCAAACAAAGATCGCATTAATGAACGCCTTTATTAAGCGTTTGGAGCGAACCAGATTTGAGGAGATATCCATCCGGGAGATATGCAAGATCGTTGAGGTTTCGGAAGGGACTTTTTTTAATTATTTTTCGGCGAAAATAGATATTATCCACTATTATTCCTCTCTTGTTTTCTTGAAGGTTTTTTGGAACGCCCAGAAGGAAATTCCCCCAGGAAAACACCTTGCTTTCATTGAATCCATTTTTAAAAATATGGCGGTAGAAATTAGTAATGGCAACGTTATATACCAAATGCTTTCTATTATGATTATGCAAAAAGAAAAGCCAAGAGCGGCTGTTGTTTCTGATATTGAAAAACAATTCCTTTTTCCAGATTGTCCCGGTATAGAAAATGTTCCTATAAAATTTATCGATGATATTTTAGCGGATTGTTTAAACGTGGCTTATAAAAACGGCGAGCTTCCTAGGACAACTAAAATTGATGATGTGCAGGTCTCTTTGATGACAATACTCGGGGGTACGGTGCTGGCCACACGGTTTACGAACACGAAAGATCAAACCTACCACCTCATGCGGCAATTAAGGCTTCTGTGGAAAGGGATTGGGGTCAAGGTGCGGAGGTGAAAAAAATGAAAAGGCAAACGAGTGTCATCCTGAATTTTGGCATGGGAGTGTTGCTTTCCTTTAATAATATAGCCTTTGCGGGCGATTTTTCAGCAGAAACTAGCCTACAAATAGATCTTGAGGAAACCATCCAACGGGCTTTAGATAGTAGCGAGGAATTGAAAATACAAAATTGGGCGGTTGATAAAAAACAGGGCGATTACAAAAAAGAACGGTCCGGAATGTTGCCTCATGTCAGCGCCCAGTCGACATGGACCCGAAATATGTCTTATCCCGAATCGGCGGCAAGCGAAATTGCGGATTATCAGCTCGACCGGGGAATCAATGCTTCACAAGTTGTTTGGGCGTTTGGTAAGGTTATGTTTGCGGTTGAAGCCGCACAAAAGGCGGTTGAGGCCAGTCGATTGCAGCGGGAGGCGAGCCGACAAGAAATAATTTATACCGCGAAATTGAGTTATTACACGGCTTTGCTGGCCAAGAATACGTTAGCTATCACCGAAAAGTCATATGCTAACGTTTTGGAAAACAAGAATTTGTTGGCGCAGCGCTCCTACGGAGGGCGGAGCTCCACCTATGAAATCATTCGGATGAACGCGGATGTGGCGGCCCGGGTGCCGACCGTTAACGAATCCCGCACACGTTATTATGCGGCTTTGGAAACTTTAAAAAAAACAATCAACGTTCAGGGCTGCGAGATTTTTCTGGAAGGGAACTTTCAAGAAAATTACGACGAGTATTCCTATGATGCGTTGGTTTCTGAAATGTTTGAACGGGAACCGTATTTAAAGAGCCTCGAGATGGCCGTTGAATCCGCAGACGCCGACGTCATGAGCCGAAGAGCCGCTTTTTTGCCTTCCGTGTCGGTTTTCGGTGCTTGGAGTCAAAAGGGGGCCTCCCAGGAGAGGTCTTTCCCTGATCAGGCTGACATGGGCGATTATCTTTGGGCTGGGGTTAAACTCGATATTCCGATCTGGGAGGGGGGAGCGAACGAAGCGAAGCTTATTCAGTCTCAGGCGGACAGAGAGACGGCGGTTTTGAGAAAAAAACAGGCGAGGAGAAATTACATGCTTGAACTTAGGAAGGCCTTTTTGGAATATGAGCAATATAAGGACAATCTTGCGGCTAATATGGAAGCGGTTGATCTGGCGCAGGAGTTGTTTCAACAGGCGCAGGAGTTGTTTTCTTCCGGACAGGTAACCCTGACGGACCTGAATGATGCCGAGCTTCTTTTGACCAATCAGAGGTTAAATAAAGAGATGACGCTTTATAATATCAATATGACTTTAGCTAAGGTTGAGAAATTAGTTGCCGGAGGAAACGAGGGAAGTTTGGGTGATGAAAAATTTTAGACGAAGGACGCTTTATTGCGGAATAGTTATCGTTTTCTGTGCTTCTGTTGCGGCAAGAATTCAGGAAGTCAACGCGTATCGCGCGAAAGCCATCGTCAGCTTTTACGAGGAATGGCGGCAACACGGAAAGCCGGTTGAGGTGCGGGTGATTGAGGCAAGGGATATTCCCGTGCGTGTTCAGTTTACGGTCAGGGTCGTTAACGGCGATGTGGCCCAGGGGTTTGTCACTGGAGATGTCAAGGATGTGCTTCGGGAAGGTTGGGAGATATATGATTCGGCCGACAGCACTTCTGCCTTTGCCCGATTGAAAAGCGTGTCGAATGAGCTTGATATTAAGACCGGGATGTTCCCGGTCTTAATCGTGTTGGACACACCCAGAAACGACGGAGAGTTTCTGGTCGTTTTCGCCCATATTGAAACACTGTACAGCGCCTTGGCGGTTCCCAACGAGGTCCTCGATATTTCCGGAGGCGAATATTTTCTTTGGAAGGCCGAGAAAGGCGTTGCCAAAAAATGCAAGGTTACACTGGGGTCGCGCAACGGCTACGGGTCGGTGATTAGCAAGGGAGCACGAGCCGGGGATACGGTCATCTTCACCGGACAAAGCGGGCTTAAGGAAGAGGACAAGTTATGGTCTGTCAACGCCCTATAGTTGATATAAAGGAAAAGACGCGATGATAGAATTTTTCGTAAAACACCGAGTTACCACCGTCATGTTTGTTTTAGTATTTGTGGTGCTGGGGGTGTTCAGCTATTCTAATTTGATGATCGAAAAGACCCCGAAGATAGATTTTCCGATTGTCACGGTCTCGATAACTTATCCCGGCGCCACGCCGCTGGAAGTGGAGACGCTGGTGGTCAAGAAGGTCGAGGACGCCATTTCCGAGGTTTCCGAGATCAAGAAGATCAAAAGCCAGTCTTATGACAGTTTCGGCTATGTTTTTGTGGAGTTCCTGCTTTCCGCAGATGTGAATATCAAGTCGATCGAAGTTAAAGATAAGGTGGAGGCTATTCTTAACGACCTCCCTGACGCCGTAGAGAAACCGGTCGTGGAAAAATATGATCCTCTGATTGAGCCCGTGTTGGACATGGTCCTGACCAGCGACCGTGGCGACCTGCGGGAAGTTTATGAATACGCCGACAAGACCCTCAAAACCCAGTTTTCTTCTATCCGGGGAGTGGCCAAGGTGGATGTGTATGGAGGGAAGAAACGACAAATCAATGTCCGGCTTGATCCTATGTTGATGAAGCAGCATTATATCAGCATCCATGAGGTGATTGCTGCCCTTGTGGCCAGGAACAAGAACGTGCCCGCTGGGGATATTGAAAAGGGGTTTGATGCGCTCAGTGTGCGTTTTACAGGGGAATTCCAGAGCGTGGAGGAAATTGCCGAGACCCGACTGGTCTCCACGGACGGAGGGGAATTTCGTTTGAAGGATATTGCCGTTGTTGAAGACAGCCACAAGAGAATTTCCACGATCGCTAGGTATAACGGAAAAGAAGTAGTAGGCCTTTCGGTCAACAAATCTTCCGACGGAAACGCGGTGTTTATTTCTCATCAAATGAAACGCAGGATGGAAGATTTCCGCAAGGGCCTTCCGCAGGGCATGCATCTGGATATTGCTACGGACACCACGACCTTTATCGTTAATGAAACCGGGGATACGGAAGGGAATATTGTTATAGGTATTGTTTTGACCGTGGCGCTTTTGTTGCTGTTTTTGGGCCGGTGGGACATGTCGTTCATATCTGCGATCATTATCCCGACGTCCATCCTCTCCACGTTGTTCCCGGTCTGGGCCTCCGGCTTTTCGATCAACATGATGACCCTGCTGGCCATTGCCACCGTGCTGGGGACATTGATTTCCAATGCTTTGGTCATTCTGGAAAACGTGATGGTTCATCTTGACCGCCACGATGACCCCGAACGGGCAGCCATAGAAGGGACCAAAGAGGTTCTTGTCCCGATCATCGCAGCGACCGGAACCAACCTGGTTGTTTTTATGCCTATTGCCATGATGGGAGGGATGGTGGGGCTGATGATGAGGTCTTTCGGGCTTACGGTGGTCTACGCCACCTGTTTCTCTTTGCTGGCGTCCTTTTCTTTGACCCCTATGTTATGTGCGGCCATGCTTAAGCCCAAGAAGCACGAGACGATGCCCAGGGCTAAATGGATGCAGGTGGTCTTCTCCAAGGGCGAACAAGTTCTGCATATTCTTGACAAAGCCCTGAATTGGCTTAAAACACAATATCGGCATATTTTTGAGCTGATGTTCCATTTCCGGAAGTCCACCATTATTTTGTGCGGACTGTCCCTCGTGGGGGTGTTTATGCTGGTGCCTTTTGTGGAGAACGATTTTGCTCCTAAGTCGGACGAGGACAAGGTGGTTATTAGTTTTTCTTTACCTCAGGGGTCCACCATTGAACGCACCGAACAAGTCGTCAAGCAGATCGAATCGTTCCTGGAGACCATTCCGGAGAAGCGGGCTTATTTGTCTCATATCGGGGAGAACGGCGTGGAAAATGCGAAGATTACCCTTGATTTGATTCCTTCGGGTCAGCGTAAGCGTTCCGATCTGGATATAATCTCTGTGCTTATCCCGTTTCTTTCTCGAATTCCGGACGTGGAAGCTGTTTGTATGCGTCAGGGGATGAGCTCGATGACTGACGGAGACGTGGCGATTGATCTTTACGGAACGGATTACGCTGTCATGGCTGATCTGGCCCAACAGATGAAAGAGATCATGTATAAGACGGGAAATTTTCAGAGCATCATTTTGTCTTATAAAGCGCCCCAAAAGGAGATGAGATTGGTCCCCGACGAAGAGAAACTCAACGAATTTGGGCTTAAGGCGGCCAGCGTTGGCGCACTGATGCGGTATTCCATTTACGGCGATGATTCTAACGTGTATAAAGAAAAGGGAGAGGAATATAAGGTCAACGTGGAGGTGGATGATCGTTATGTCCGGAACTTTGATGACATCAAAGGGATATCTATCCTTTCCCGCCAAGGACTGATCCCGATCAATGAGTTGGGGGAAGTTAAAATTGATAAGGCCGTTCCCACGATTTGGCGCAGAGACCGTAATCGCATTATTCGGCTTGATGGATATTTGGGGAAAAGCTCGCTGGGCGTTGTCAGCCGGGATTTGGACAAGAAATTCCGTTCGCTTCGTTTTCCCCCCGGGTATAGCTATAAATATTCGGGGTATTCGGAACACATGGAAGAGTCGAATATCGAATTAGGCAAGGCGTTCCTGTTGGCGCTTATTCTCACCTTTATGCTGCTGTGCGCGATCATGAATTCCTTGATCGCTTATCCCTTGACGGTCATGACGACAGTGCTTATGTCTTTTGTCGGAATGATTTTAGGGTTGTTTTTTTTGAATCAGAGTATTAATATTGCTTCGATGATGGGGATGGTTATGCTTGTGGGCATGGTGGTGAATAACGCGATTTTGCTTTTGGATCAAACACTGGTCAAAATGAAAGAAGGCCTGCCTGTTCAAGATGCTTTGTGGGAGGGGGCCTCGGATAAATTCCGGGCGATCATCATGACATCTCTGTCCATTATACTGGGTGTCCTGCCGCAATTATGGAGTTTGAGCAGAATCAAACAGGCCATGGGTGCGGTCATGATCGGGGGGATGCTGGCTTCGATAGTTTTTACGTTTGTCCTCGTCCCTGTGGTTTTCTGGTATTTGGATCGATTCGAAAAAATGTTTTCGAGGCCATAGAAGCACAAAATTTTTTGAATGGTTTGTGCGGCGGTTCGATCTTTGAAGGAGGCGGCGTCAGGGGTGTGGATTTATTGATCGTGTTGACAAAAGGGATGTTTTTGATTTAGGATTTAAAAGATGTTTGGTCAGAAAAAGTTGGCAGAAAGGCCCTTCGGGCCGCAATGAACACAGGAATTTTCTATGAAAAACATTTCCATTTTGAACCTCGGAGAAAGGGCCTTTGATTCGCCGCTTTGTCTCAATCACGTGAAAGGCGATGTTTTGCCGAATTTTATAAATGACGGCGCGAGGGTTTTCAACCGGATTGAATCCGGGGAGGGGTGTTCGGATGAAGAGATGGCCTTTGAAAAGGCGGGTCCGAGAGATAAAATATTTTTTAATCCGGCGGTGATCCGCGCGGCCATTGTGACCTGCGGCGGACTCTGCCCGGGGCTGAATAACGTAATCCGTTCCCTGGTGTTGGAACTTTATTATAATTATGGCGTGCGGGACATCTGCGGGATTCCTTACGGTTATCAGGGGATGGGAGAGAATCCGTTGAAACCCATGATGGCGCTTGCGCCGCAAAAGGTCGATGAAATTAACCGTCAGGGGGGCTCCATCTTGGGATGTTCCCGGGGCACCCCGTCTGTAGAACGAATCGCGGATTTCTTGGTAACACAGAAAATTGATGTTTTATTTACCGTTGGAGGCGACGGGACCCAGCGGGGCGCGTTGGAGATTTCCCGGGAGGTGCGACGCAGAGGATTGCCGATCGCCATTGTCGGCGTTCCCAAGACGATTGATAACGACATCAGCTATGTCGATCGGACGTTCGGCGTAGCCACGGCCATTGAGCGGGCGACGGATGTTCTCGAAGCAGCGCATGCGGAGGCGAGGAGTTATCCGAATGGTATCGCCCTGGTCAAACTGATGGGCCGGGGCTCCGGCTTTGTTGCTGTCGGGGCCACTTTGGCCAGCCAACAGGTTAATTTTGTTCTTATCCCGGAATCGTCCTTTAAGCTTAACGGAAAATCAGGGTTTCTTGTCGCCCTGAAGGAACGCGTATTGCGGAGGCACCATGCTCTTGTTGTGGTGGCCGAGGGGGCCGGGCAGGATCTTTTGCGCGGAACCCGGGAACGGGATGCGTCAGGCAATGTGCTTCTTGGGGATGTAGGGTTGTTTTTAAAAGAGAACATAGCGGCTTATTTTTCTCAAGAAAACGTGCCGGTTTATTTAAAGTATATCGATCCCAGCTATTACATTCGCAGCGTGCCAGCCAACACAGAAGACAGCATGCTTTGTGATCTGTATGCGAGGCATGCTGTGCATGCGGCCATGTCGGGACGGACAGAAATGATCGTTAGCCTGAGGCGGCAGTTTATCCATGTCCCGATGGATATGGCGACATCTGCGCGTCAGAGGATCTCTTTGGACAGCGATATGTGGCGCAGCGTGTTGTCCTCCACCGGGCAACCGGCTTTATTTGGCTGATTCCTCAAAAACGAAACAAGACAGTGATGACCGGACAACCTCCGATCCGTTTTAATGACAACGTCAAGCATTCTCGCGTAATTTGATAAGATCAGCCGGCGGTATTTCCCGATGGGGGAGCCCCGGGCAGAGGAAAAGGCCGAGGTGTTATGAAAAAAATTTTCCATAAGGGCAATTCTCGTCCTTCCTCCATTTGGAGGATAGAGGATCGAGCGGCCATTAGGATTATTCGCCTTCAAGGGCCGACGGATATGGAAACAGTGGCCGAGCTTGAAAGCTTCTGGAAAAAGATGGAAGGCCAGAAGAATTTTCGGCATAAAGATATATTGCTTGATTTCGAGAAGGTCACTCACACCGACTCGGCGACCGTGGCGGCTTTAATCAATGCGACCGCTATTCTTAAAAAAGAACACCATAAGCTGGGGATGATTAACCTCGGAGAAAAGCTGCGCAGTTTGTTTGAAATTTTTCAGGTTAATAATCTTGTTTATTTTTTTCCAACGGAAGCGGATGCCCTCAAGCAGCTTTCTGGCCTCGGGAAGAAGGGGTAAGGCTGTGAAAGTGGGAACGGAATTTTAACGGGATTAAGCAGAGCCCTGATTCTCAGGTAGAATCAGGGTTTTTTGTGGGCGGTCCAGGTGGCTTTTGAGGAAAACAGAACAGGTGTCGAGGGCCCGTATAAAGATTGGACTGTAAGAGCATTTGGGGGTTGTTAATTTTTCCCCTATGATATAAACTGAAGCTGATAAGCCGGGGCTTGGGAGGGGAAAGTGACCGGCCGTGTTAGTTTTCTTTTGTAAAAAACAAAGAGGATGTTTATGCCGACGATGACTTTTGACGGGGTGTTTGAAGGCGGGGGCGTGAAAGGAATCGCTCTTATCGGGGCTTTAAAGCGGCTGGAAGAAGAAAATATTTTGTTTAGCCGCGTAGCCGGGACATCGGCCGGAGCGATTACTGCCTCTTTGTTTGCGGCTGGATACTCGGTTGCTGAATTAAAAGAGATCATATGGAAAAAGGATTTTAATGATTTCGCGGACATGTCGTTGTTTAAGCAGGGCCTTTGGAAATTTGTTTTTAGCGCAAATGTGTTGCGGCTGTGGTCTGTTTTGTCCCGTCAGGGCGGGTATGGCTTATTTTCAACGGGAGCGTTGTATAAATGGATCAAGGGATTGTTAAAGGATAAAGGCGTCACCGATTTTAAATCCGCCGGACGGTATCTTCGCGTTTTCGCCGTGGACATCGTTCATCAAGCCTTGGTGCGGTACGATCAAGACGCTACTCCGGAGGTCGAGGTCGCCGAAGCAGTCCGCCAGTCCATGAGCCTTCCCTTGTTTTTCCGGGGGAGATTTTTTAAAAATTATTCTTTTGTCGTTGACGGCGGCGTTCTGGCCAATTACCCCATTGATACATTTAACGACCGGGGCGGGCTCACATCCACGATCGGACTCAAACTCATATCAGACGAACAAACCCTTCCACCCAGGGTTCCTGGGAATGTTTTTGCCTATATATTGCGTATTTTTGAAACCATGCAGGTGGCGCATGAAAGACTTCATGTGGAAGAGGCGCAATGGGCCAGGACAATTCCCATTCCCACGGGTAAAATTTCAACGATTCATTTTGACCTCTCAGAAGAAGACAAAAAATTTTTATGGGATGCTGGGTATGCGGCGGCCGAGAAAGCCATACAAGAGGGGCTGTTGACGCCCCAGGGACGAGCCTAATCCGATACAAGCTTTTCCCCTGATTGGGGAACGGCTTTTTTGTCCGAAATAAAAAGGAGTGATTATGAAAAAAATATTCGTCTTGACTATTTCCGTTATAGCCGCGGTCGTGTTTTCCCTTTCTTCTCCGGCGAACGGGCAGGAAATGAAACCGATCCAGCTTCTCCCCCCCGGGACAACCGGCGGCATGCCCTTGATGCAGGCTTTGAAGGAAAGAAGAAGTTCCCGGGAATTCAGTCCGCGAGAACTGCCTTTACAGGTTTTATCTGACCTGCTTTGGGCGGCGAACGGGATGAACCGCCCGGAAACAGGGCACCGTACGGCGCCAACTGCTATGAATATGCAGGAGATCGATATTTATCTGGCTAAACCCGACGGGCTGTATCTGTTTGACGCAAAAAACAATATGTTGCAGCCGGTCTTAGGCGAAGATATCCGGGCCCTAACCGGCCAGCAGGGCTTTGTTAAAGACGTTCCGGTGAACCTGATTTATGTGGCGGACCTTTCCAAAGTCAGGAGACTGTCCGGCCCGGACATCGATTTTTATACGGCGATGGATGCGGGTTTTATCGGGCAGAACGTTTATTTATACTGTGCTTCGGTAGGGCTAGTGACGGTTGTGCGCGGTGCGATCGACAGACCGGCCTTGACCCAGGCGATGAATTTACGCGAGAATCAGAAGGTCCTTCTCGCGCAGTCGGTAGGGTATCCGAGAGACGCCTCCCCCGCCGGACCGTTGGAGCCTTAATAGCGCGGGAAACCGTTGGGGATTCAGCGGAAATTCAGCAAGGCCGCCGGTTTGGCGTGTTAAAACGGGATCGGGGACTATGGAAGTGAGCGGCCGATGTCTGGTAGAAGAATCCTCCCCGGATCAAAAGAGACAAAAAGGACACGTGAACGCCGTGAAAACGAAATCGCTTATTTTGATTGTTGAAGACGAACAAGACATCGTCAAGATGCTGGAGTATAACCTTCAGAAGGAAGGATACCGCACGGCATCTGTTGGCAACGGCACGGACGTGGTTCAAACGGCCCTTCACGAGCACCCGGATCTTATTCTTCTTGATCTTATGCTCCCCGGAATGGATGGCTTTTCTGTTTGTCAGGAACTTCGCAAGCAAGGTCTAACGGCGTCCATCCCGATCATTATGCTGACGGCCAAGAGCCAGGAAGCGGATAAAATTATCGGGCTTGAGCTGGGAGCCGATGATTATGTGACTAAACCTTTCAGCCCGAGAGAGCTGTCGGCCCGGGTTAAGGCTGTTTTGCGCCGCAGCCACAGGCAGTGTCATCTGCCGGAAACGTTATGGTTGGGGGACTTGATGATTGATTTTTCAAAGATCAGGGTGACGTTTAAGGATAAAGTTGTCGAGCTGACGGCCAAAGAGTTTGAATTGCTTAAAACATTAATTCAGGCCAAAGGCCGGGTTCTGTCCCGGGATTACCTTTTGGATACCGTCTGGGGCCTTGATCACGCCGCCGAAATCCAGACGCGCACGGTGGATGTTCATATCACGACATTACGCAAAAAACTTTGTGCTGCGGCCGGACACATTGTTACAGTCAAAAATTACGGATATCGATTTGATTCCGAGCGTTAATTTTATCACCCGAGCCATGAAAATCATCCCAAGTCTTACCCTGAAACTGATTTTGTCCTACCTTTTGATTATCCTCATTTCCTTTGGTTTTGTCGCTGTTTTTCTGGAAAGGAATCTTGAAAAGGATATGCTGCAGGAAAGAAAGGCGTTCCTTATTCATCATGCCGCGTTGCTTTCAAATCAAATTCCCCGGCGAAACTTTGTCCTTGAAGACGTCCGGTGGCTGGAAAATTTTGTGGTGCAGCAAAGCGCGCAATCTGGCTGCCGGATTACGCTTGTTTCGAAGACGGGGAAGGTTTTAGCCGATTCGGAAAAACGGCCGAAACAGCTTTCCGGGATGGACAGCCATGCTAACCGCCCGGAAATCCGGTTCGCTTTATCAGGAGGAACCGGGGTCGAGGCCCGGTATTCTCTTACATTGAAAAAGAACATGCTTTATGTCGCCGTCCCTTTTCAGGATGGTGCCGGGATTTTAGGGGTGGTCAGGTTGTCCCTCCCGCTGACACAGGTTGAGAACACGGTGGTTCTGATCAGAAAAACGGTTGTGTCCGGGGGATTGATTGCGCTGGGCCTCGTGTTGATATTGGGATTATATTTTATTACAAGGACGATCCGGCCCATCAAACAGATGATTCAGGTCTCGCAAAAAATATCCGACGGGGACTTTAGCAGCCGCGTCATCCCCATGTCGCACGACGAAATCAGGGATCTTGCTTTGACCCTCAATACCATGGCCCAGCACATTGAGGATAAGATCAAGGAGCTCAACACGCGCAATCAACAACTGGCGGCTATTTTTCACAGTATGGGCGAAGGCGTTGTGGTTACCGATAAGGGAGGGCGCATCCTTTCGATTAATCCGGCGATTGAAAGAATTTTCGGAATAAATAATTCGGATGTGAGGGGAAGGCCTTTTCTGGAAGCGATCCGAAATAATGACCTGGCCGAGGTTCTCCTCACTGTTTTGCGGGAAGGAAAACCTGTGTCCCGGGAAATTTATCCGCTTTTACCGGTCCGGAAAACCTTTCAAATGAATGCCGTCCCCATTTTTGAAGGCCGGGTTATTAACGGGTGCTTGGCCGTTATTCATGATATCACGGACATTAAGCGCTTGGAGACCATGCGCCGTGATTTTGTCGCTAACGTTTCCCACGAGTTGAAGACGCCGCTCACGACCATAAAGGGGTTTGTGGAAACCCTCCTGGGCGGCGCTTTGGACGACCGGAAAAATAACCGTGCTTTTTTAAAGATTATTCAGAACCATACGGAGCGGCTGCATACGCTCGTGAATGATTTGTTGTCTTTGGCGCTTTTGGAGTCCAAGGCATCCGTTTTTCATCTTGAAAGAACGCCTTTGCGCCCTTTGGCGGACACCGCCTTGGCCGATGCGCAGCCGCAATGGCAGAAAAAAAGTTTGACGGTTAAGAATGATATCCCTCCGGACCTTTTTGTCCTGGCTGACAAAGATAAATTGTTGCAGGTTTTCAGCAATCTTATTGAGAATGCGGTTAAATTCAACAGGGATAACGGCGTCTTAACTGTTTTTTGTCAGGACTTGACCGCTGCTCAGGTCAAGGTGTGCGTGGAAGACACCGGAATTGGTATCCCGGAGAAGGATCTTTTACGGATTTTTGAACGTTTTTACCGGGTTGACAAAGCCCGTTCCCGGCAGCTAGGGGGGACGGGGCTAGGGCTTTCGATCGTCAAACATATTATTGAAAAGCACCAGGGAAAAGTTGGGGTGGAAAGCACGGAAGGTTTGGGGTCCCGGTTTTGGTTTACGCTTGCGAAAGCATAGGGGGGCCGGTGCGGAAAAAATTTACAAAAATTTAACATGTTATTAACTTCCTTTTATTTCATATAAGCGAAAATGCTTTCTGCTGAGCGAGTTGATAACATCCCAGGAACCGATGTTGTGTGCCCGGATTATTCACGTTGAGGAGGGATTATGTTCAAAAAACGATTTATAGCCATCATTCTGCTGTCATTCCTGTTGGCATCCTGCGCTACGTCGGAAACCAATTCAATTCAGATTAAGGGGTCGGACACGATGGTGAACCTGGTTCAGGCTTGGGCGGAAAAATATATGGAAAAAAGCCCGGGCGCTTTTGTGGCCGTCACCGGAGGGGGGTCGGGGACCGGGTTGTCCAGTTTGATCAGCGGGACCTGCGATATCGCCATGAGTTCCCGGAATATCAAGGACAAGGAACTTGCTTTAGCGGAAAAGCAAGGGATTCATGCCTACGAGATTAAAGCGGCTTTAGATGGCTTGGCGGTCGTGGTCAACCCCCAAAACCCGGTTGATCGTTTGACCCTGGATCAACTCGCCGCCGTTTTTACCGGAAAGATTGTCAATTGGAAAGAATTAGGCGGCACCGACGAGAGGATCGTGCTCCTTTCCCGGGAGGTGAATTCCGGAACACATGTTTATTTTAAGGAACATGTGTTAAGAAAGAATAACCCTGATTCCCAGGAGGAGTTTGCCCCGAGCGCCTTGATGCTTTCTTCTTCCCAAGCCATCGCGGATGAGGTTGCCGGGAACTCCGCCGCCATTGGGTATTACGGCATGGGTTATGTTTCCGCCAGCCAAAAACCGGTTGCGGTCGCGCAGGAGACCAGCGGGGAATATGTCTTGCCTTTGATCGAAAACGTTATGAACGGGACGTATCCGATTTCCCGGCCGCTTTTTCTGTATACCAACGGTACCCCCTCGAGTTTGGTCGGGGCATTTATCGATTTCGCGCTTTCCCCGGAAGGGCAGGACATTGTGCGTGTCATGGATTTTGTCCCGCTTGCGGAATAATGTATGCGTAAATTCAAAGAATTTATTATAGAAAAGCTTATTTTGGCCTGTGGCGTGGCTTCGATTTTTTTTGTCGTTTTGATTTTTCTCTTTTTGGTTAAAGAAGGGCTGGCTGTTTTTAAGTCTGTGAGTTTTTCGCATTTTTTGTTGGGACATAAATGGTATCCTATTTCCGAACCTCCCCAGTTGGGAATCCTCCCCCTTGTCTTGGGCTCCATTCTCGTCACGGTCGGCGCTGCTGTCATCTCGGTTCCTATCGGCGTCGGGTGCGCCGTTTATATCGCGGAAATTGCCCCTGTGCGGGTCAAAGAAGGTCTGAAGGCAGGCATTGAATTGCTGGCGGCGATTCCCAGTGTGGTCCTCGGTTTTGTCGGCATGGTTACGCTTGTTCCTTTGGTTAAAAACGTCTTTCATCTTCCGACGGGGTTGACGGCGTTATCCGGATCGATCATGCTGGCGTTTATGGCCATGCCGACGATCGTTTCTATCGCGGAAGACGCTTTGTATTCGGTTCCTAAAAATTATAAAGAGGGCGCGTTTGCCTTGGGGGCTACGCACTGGCAGACCATTTGGCGCGTCATGTTGCCGGCGGCGTCCAGCGGGATTTTGGCCGCCGTCATGCTGGGGATCGGCCGCGTGATCGGCGAAACTATGGCGGTTATGATGATCACGGGCAATGCCGCGATCATCCCCAAAAGTATTTTAGTCCCGGTCCGGACTCTGACGGCGACCGTCGCGGCGGAGATGGGGGAAGCCGTCGTGGGCAGTGAGCATTATTTTGCACTTTTTGCCATCGGGATTGTCCTGTTTGTGATCAGTTTTATGATTAATGTAACGGCGGATTTATTCCTGCATAAAAGGCCGTGATGAAAAATCCTTATCGCACACAATCTATTGCATTCTTTTTCCTGCTTTTAGCCACGTTGCTGATCGTGGTGCCGGTCGGGCTCGTTGTGGTCATTATTGTTCAGAAAGGCTTGCCGGCCATCCATTGGACGTTTCTGTCCGACATCCCGCGGCAGGGCATGCGTGCGGGAGGCATTTTCCCGGCCATCGTCGGAACGTTTTATTTGGTCAGCGGCGCCATTGTTTTTGCCCTGCCGATTGGTCTTTTGGCCGCGGTCTATTTGACGGAATATGCTAAAGACAATTTACTGACGAGGATCATCAAGCTGGCGATCGTGAACCTGGCCGGGGTCCCTTCGGTTGTTTACGGGTTGTTTGGTTTGGCGCTTTTTGTTGTGTTTTTTAAGCTCGGGGCCTCGATCCTTTCGGGCTCGTTGACGCTGGGGATTATGATTTTACCGATCATCATCACAACCTCGCGGGAAGCGCTTGAAAGCGTCCCGGCTTCGTTCCGGGAAGTGAGCCTGTCTCTGGGAGTCAGCAAGTGGCAGACGATCCGGCATATCGTTTTTCCAAATGCGATCCCCGGAATCTTGACAGGAACGATTTTGGGTTTGGGACGGGCCGCCGGGGAAACGGCGCCGATCCTTTTTACCGTCGCGGCCTTTTATCTGCCGCAACTCCCGGGTTCGATTTTTGACCAGGTCATGGCTTTGCCCTACCATTTATATGTTATCTCGACGCAGGTCCCGAATGTTGACGAAAAAATCCGTTACGGGACGGCGTTTGTTTTATTGGCGCTGGTCTTATTTATGAATCTCATCGCGATCGTGATCCGTTCCAAATTCCGAAAGAAAAAGAAATGGTAAAATTTGATGTTAAGAATTTGAGCGTCCATTTCGGGCAGATTCAGGCTTTAAAGCAGGTTAGCTTGGCTATTCAGGCTAACGAGATTTTAAGCATTATCGGCCCTTCCAACAGCGGGAAGACGACTTTCTTGCGGATGTTGAATAGGCTCAATGAACTTCACGTACATTTTCGGATGGAGGGGGCGATACGAATCGGCGAGGAAGATATCTTGCGGATCGATGTGGAGCTGTTAAGAAAAAAGGTCGGGATGGTGTTTGCCTTGCCCCTGCCGTTGCCGTTTTCGGTGTATGATAATGTGGCTTACGGGGTGCGCATGCATGGCGAAAGGAATAAAAAGAAGGTCACCGAAAGAGTGCGCGTGGCTCTTCAGGAGGCGTACCTTTGGGAGGAAGTGAAAGACCGGCTGGAGGAATCCGCCTTTAAGTTGTCGGGCGGCCAGCAGCAACGATTGTGCATCGCCCGGACATTAGCGGTGGAGCCGGAAGTGATTTTGTTTGACGAACCCTGTTCCGGGCTTGACCCTATTTCAACGGCCAAGGTTGAGGACGCTATGCTTAAGCTTAAAACTCGGTACACGATTGTCCTGGTAACCAACAACGTAAAGCAGGCCGCCCGTGTGGGCGACCGGACCGCTTTTTTCTTGGGCGGGGAGTTGATCGAACTGGATGGGACAGAAAAAATATTTACGGCGCCCGGCGACCAGCGCACGGACGATTATATCCGGGGGAAATTCGGTTAATGTCGGAAATTGTGGCGAAAAATTTGAATCTGTGGTACGGGTCGTTCCACGCACTCAAAGACGTTAACGCGTCATTCGGGGAAAAGCGCATCACGGCCATCATCGGCCCTTCGGGATGCGGTAAATCGACGCTTTTGAGGGTTTTTAACCGGATGAACGATTTTGTGGACGGGGTGCGTATGTCAGGAGAGGTGGTCATCGAAGGCAAGAATATTTTGAGCGGCCGCACGGACCTGGTGGCGCTGCGTAAAAAAGTCGGCATGGTTTTTCAGCGGCCCAACCCTTTTCCTCTGTCGGTGTATGAGAATATCGTCTTCGGGGAAAGAATCCATGGCGGGCCATTGTCGAAGAATTTTTTGGATGCTATCGTAGAGAAAAGCTTAAAGAGCGTTTTGTTGTGGGAGGAGCTTAAAGACAGGCTGCGCGCATCGGCGTTGTCCCTGTCTCTCGAACAGAAACAGCGGTTGTGTGTGGCTCGTCTGATCGCGGTCAAGCCGGATGTTCTGCTTATGGATGAGCCCTGTTCGACCCTGGATCCGCAGGCGACCACTCGCATTGAAGAATTGATGAGGGAACTGAAAAGCGAATATTCGATCATTATCGTGACGCACAACATGCAGCAGGCGGCTCGCGTTTCGGATGACACCGGGTTTATGTTGCTGGGAGAATTAATAGAGTTCGGGAAAACCACTGAAATTTTTACCGCGCCTCAAGACCGGCGCACGGAAGAATACATAACCGGACGGTATGGTTAAAAATAGGAGGATTGAATGGAACGACATTTTGATCATGAATTAAAGGAATTAAATAATGATATTTTGCGAATGGGGGCTTTTGCGGAAGAAGCTATTTATAAATCCGTTGAGGCCCTGAAAAACCGCGACAGGGCGCTGGCCCAGGACGTCATTAATAATGATACGAATGTTGATCAGCTTGAGTTAGCCATTGATGAAAAATGCATCGATCTGATCGCCCGTTATCAGCCGATGGCGAAAGACCTTCGTTTTATCACAACGGGCATGAAGATTAATAACGAACTCGAGCGCATCGCCGATATCGCTGTTGATATTGCCCAGCGAACGCTGGAGATTGTTGATAAGCCTTTGCTCAAACCCCTCGTTGATATCCCGAAGCTCACCCTTGTCGCGCAGAATATGATTAAGTCTGCCATCGATTCTTTTGTGAAAGGAGACATTTCGCTGGCCCGGAACGTGTTGCTCTCCGACACGGAGGCGGATCAGTTACGGAACCTTATTCAAAAGGAGCTGATCGAAGATTACATGGTCAAAGATGGAGCCACCGCGCCCCGTGCGGTGCAGCTGTTGCTTATTGCCCGGTTTTTGGAACGGATTTGCGACCATGTCACGAATATCGCCGAAGACGTTATTTATATGATTCAAGCGAAAGTCGTGAAGCATCATCCTGAACGGCTTCAGGATAAGTGATTTTTAGAA
Organism: uncultured Planctomycetales bacterium; assembly: GCA_964489065.1. Taxonomy (GTDB): domain Bacteria; phylum Omnitrophota; class Gorgyraeia; order Zapsychrales; family JANLHA01; genus JAGOJP01. The sequence continues at coordinate 136,651 of CAZAXH010000003.1, forward strand.
ATTTTATGGATACTCGTGATGTGTCAAAAAGCCCTTATGGAGAATAAGGGCTTTTTTGTCGGAGGCCATCCCGATGGGCCTCGTGAAAATATTGAATTGTGTGCAAGCCGGATTCAATGGTACAATCAACAAATGCGGAAGCCCGAGATGGATGCCGGAAAAAAATTAAGACGTCTTCGTTGTTTGCTGGCCCGGATGGACTCGGCGGTCGTGGCCTTCTCCGGAGGGGTCGACAGCACGTTTTTAGCGGCGGTGGCCGGGGAGACGCTTGGGAAAAAAGTGTTGGCTGTGACGGTTCTCACGCCGTTTGTGACCCGACAGGAGCAGCAGCGGGCAAAAGAGGCGGCACGGCAGTTGAAGTTAAAGCATGTTTTTAAACGCTTGCCCTTTCCCTCGGACATTTTGCGAAATCCCAGGAACCGCTGTTATCTTTGCAAGAAGCATATTTTTTCCTGTTTAGCGCGGCTGCGGGCTCAAGCAGGGTATGTCTGTTTGATAGAGGGCTCCCATCAGGATGATTTAAAGGAAGCGCGCCCCGGGAAAAAGGCGTTGAAGGAATTAAAGGTGCGTAGCCCTTTGGAGGAGGCGGGGTTGACGAAGGCGGATATCCGCCGGTTATCAAAGGCCCTGAGCCTTCCGACCTGGAATATCCCGTCCGCTCCTTGTTTGGCAACCCGGTTTCCTTTTGGACAGGCCATTGATTCGAAGCACTTGAAATATGTCACCCGGGCAGAATCTTTTTTGCAAAAATTAGGGCTTAGGTCCGTCCGCGTCCGGGTGCATGGTTCCGTGGCCCGGGTGGAAACGGACCCATGCCGGTTTTATGTTTTGCTGCGAAACCGTCTTGACATCGTCAGGCGTTTAAAAAGGCGGCCGGTGGCGTATGTTTGCTTTGATTTGGAAGGATATCGCAGCGGATCTATGAACGAGGAGTTGCCATGGAAAAATTTTTGATAAAGGAAGTTTTAGAAGACGTGCAGGGCGGCCGGCTGTCCGTTGAGGCGGCGATGGATCGTTTGCGCGTCCTGCCGTATGAGGATCTCGGGTTTGCTAAGGTTGACCATCACCGGACGCTCCGGACGGGCTTCCCGGAGGTGATTTTGTGCCAGGGGAAGACGCCGGAGCAGATTGAGGAAATTTTTAAAACGCTGTCCGCGAAGAATAGACGGCTGTTGTTAACCAGGGCCGAGGAGCATGTCTATTCCAGGATTAAGGCGATTCATCCCCGGGCGCAGTATAACCGGCAGGCGAAGATCGTCGTTATTGATGAAAAGCGTATTCCCGCGAAAGGACGGGTGAGCGTTGTTTGCGCCGGGACCGCAGATATTCCGGTGGCGGAGGAGGCGGCGGTTACGGCGGAAATGATGGGCAGCCGTGTGGTGCGGGTTTACGACGTGGGTGTCGCCGGGATTCACCGCTTGCTAGAAAACCTTGAAGAGATAGCCGCCAGCCGTTGTGTCGTTGTGGTGGCGGGCATGGACGGGGTTCTGCCTTCGGTCATCGGAGGTCTGGTGCCGTGCCCGGTGATCGGCGTTCCGACGTCCGTAGGCTATGGGGCGAATTTTAAAGGGGTCGCCCCGCTTTTAACGATGCTTAACAGCTGTGCGGCGGGTGTGACAGTCGTTAATATCGATAACGGGTTTGGCGCCGGTTTTGCCGCCGCCCGTATAAACAGGAGATGACATGGATTCTCAAAAACCTTTGTGTGCCCGGTGTGCCGGGGCGGAAAAATTTACCCGGCTACTGTCCGGCCGGCCGGTGACCGCCGGAATGAAATCCGGGTATGTGACGTTGCCGCCGGGCGAGGCCGTGGGCGAACATGTGACCAGCGGCCGGGAAGAGGCGATTTTGATCTTGGAGGGGCGGGCGGATATTTTTTGTGGCGGTAAAAACATTTTTTCTGCTGATGCGGTGAGCCTGGTGTATATCCCGCCGGAAACCCTTCATAATATCCGGAACGCCGGCCCGGGCCGGCTTTGTTATGTTTACGTCGTCAGCCCGGTTGTGGCTTCGCCGGACTGACAGGGAGGAACCCCATGAATTCGGCCTTTCATTGGATTTATTTTTTTTTGAAAGTGGGCTGGCTGTTGGCGGCGGGAAAAAAAGTGCCGGCCAGCACGATTACGGATGATTATAATGAACTCGCCAGGATGTATGATGAATTTTTTTCCGTGTATATGGCTCCCCACGCCAGGCACCTGGCGCAAAAGCTGCCCCTCTCTTCCGGGGGGGCGCTGAACGCTCTGGACCTCGCTTGCGGAACAGGAACTTTGACACAGGCCTTAAGCGAACGCCTTGCGGCAGCCGGCGTCTTGACCGCGGTGGACCTTTCAGAAAAAATGATGGAACAGGCCAAAAAGAAGCTGACCCGGCCGGTGATATTCCGGGTGGAGGACATGATGCGTTTTCTCCTTCAGCAGACAGCGTCGTCTTACGACGCTGTGACCTGCGGCTGGGCGATCGGGTACTCCCGCCCGCAGTCTCTGATCAAAGAAATGCATCGGGTTTTGACGCCGGGGGGCGCGGTCGGCATTATAGAGAACCGGCAAAACACGCTTTTCGAAATCCGGGAAACCGCCATGAAGGTTATGATGCGTTATCCGCAGCATATCCGCCGGACGATGGATTTGACGTTTCGCCTGCCCAGGGATAAAGATCATTTAAGTCTCTGGTTTCGTAAGGCGGGGCTGAAAGTCAAGGAGATATGGGACGGACAGATAGAGTTTTGTTTCAAGAACGGGGTGGACGTGTTAAACTGGGTTCTGCACACCGGGGCTAGCGCCGGGTTTGACCGCGTGATGGACCCGGACGCCAAATATGTGTGTGACCTGGCTTTTATTCAGATTATAGAAAAAGATTATAGGCGTGACGGCCAAATTAAAACAGCGCACCGCTTTGTCGCCGGAGTGGCTCAAAAATGAAACAGCTGACTGGGCTGCAGAGAGATAGCGTTTTGTTTTTTCACGGCCGGACTCCCGAATTCCGCCGGCTGCCGTTTTCCGTGCAGTGGGCGATCCACCGTACCCTGAGAAACGAAAAGATCACGGCCCTGAACGGGGATTATGTGATCAATTCTTTTTTTCCCCCGCTGCGTTCCGCTGCTTACCGGGAGATGGTTAAAAGTACGATCGCGATCTATCAGAAAAAACCATACCCGTATTCGGCGTATTGCGCGGTGACCAGCCGGTGCGGATATCATTGTTGGCATTGCAGCAGAACAAAACGGGCGGAAGAAGAGCTGGATACGTCCGCATGGCAGAAGATCGTCGGGCGTCTGCAGGAGGCCGGGGTTAGTATGATCGGGTTCACCGGCGGGGAGCCTTTATACAGGGCGGATCTGGAGGATATCCTCCAGGTGATCTGCAAGGACCGGTCCGCCAGCATCCTGTTTACGAGCGGAGAGGGGCTGACCCGGGAGCGGTTGGCTTCTTTGCGGGACGCGGGGCTTGATTATGTGGCGGTCAGCCTGGATCATTATGAGCCGTTGCCGCATAATCAAATGCGCGGTCATCCGGATGCTTTTACAACGGCGCTGGAGGCGATTGGGGTGTGTTTAACGGCCGGGGTTTATACGGCTGTTCAGGTGATGGTCCGCCGGGAGCTGCTGGTTAGAAATCAGATGGAGCGGTTTGTCTCTTTTGTCCGGGACCTGGGCGTGCCGGAGATCCGGATCATTGAGCCGATGCCTACGGGAGAACTGTTTTGGGGGAGGGACGATGTGCTTCTGGATAACCCAATGCGGGCGGGCCTGAAAAAATTGCATAGGGCGGTCAACCAGAGACCCTCTGGTCCCAAAGTCGCGGCGTTCGCTTATATTGAAGACGGGCAACAATACGGATGCGGGGCGGGGATACAGCATATGTATATCGACGCCTCCGGGAATCTGTGCCCGTGCGATTTTACCCCGCTGTCTTTCGGCCATATCCCCACGGAAGGTTTTGACGTCTCCTTTGGGCGGCTGCGGGCGGCGTTTGCTCGCCCGGCGCGGCAATGTTTTCTTTTGCGTCATCAGGAGGCTCTCCGGGAACATTATAAAGGGCAGCTGCCTTTATCTTACCCGGACAGCCTGCAGATTTGCCATAGCTGTCCTGCCGGGCCGGTTCCGGATTTTTACCGTCATTTGGGATGGACGTAATTTTGGAATGGGGTAAGTTATGACTTTGGAACGGGTAAAATATATTTTTTTGACAGTCAGCGTTCTGTGCGCGGGGGCGCTGAGTTGCCTCTTTATCTTGATGGGGGTTCGGATGGCTCTTGCGGGCGGACTGTTTTCTCCTCCGGTGGCGCTGCCTCTGTTTTGGTGGGGAGAGTGGGGAGTCTGCTGGGGTGGGTTTTGCGGGTGGCTGTGGGGTAAAAAACTTTTTCGCGCGTTGGGCCGGGATTCCTGTCTGGACGCAGGGATGAGGTATGGGCTTTACGCTGGTTTGATGATTGGGACTGTTAATGCCGCGTTAACCGGGACTTTGCCGTTTGGTTTTGTTTTGGGTATTTTTTTGGGCCCGGCCTTTGGCGTTCTTATGACTGTTTTCGGGAAAAAGATGCTCGCCCGAATTTCAAGGAGCATTTAGTTTACACGACCAAAGGGAGTGTAAACTAAAAATGCGAATTGATCCTTCAGCGCGAGAGAGCTAAAGCGAACGAGCCGAAGGATGGTGGTTTAATACCCCGTAGCTTGCTCTGGAGGCTATCCTTTGATTGTTATGTGGTTGAGGCGCCGGATTGTTTACGGAAAAGACTAAAAGTATGCTTCTGGGTTGTGTTGTGATATAATCAAAATCCAAATTATTTAATGAGCATTGATTTTACACGCCCCAAGGGAGTGTAAACTAAAAATGCGAATTGATCCTTCAGCGCGAGAGAGCTAAAGCGAACGAGCCGAAGGATGGTGGTTTAATACCTCGCAGCTTGCTTTGGTTCATTAAATTTAGAGTTTGCTCCGGGGTTTATGCCGCTGATTTTAAAAATTGATAAAAACAGGAACCCAGCATGTCGTCCCATGAAAATTTTATAAAAAATCCGGGAAAAGATCCTTCCCCGGATTCAACACAATCGAAAAGCTCCGCGGATTTTATACGGGGCATTGTCGCGGAGGACATCGCCTCCGGGAAACACGGAGGAAAAGTCGTAACCAGGTTCCCTCCGGAACCCAATGGGTATTTGCATATCGGGCATGCGAAGTCGATTTGTCTGAACTTCGGCATTGCCAAAGAAAACAACGGAATTTGTCATTTGCGTTTTGATGACACTAATCCGTGCAAGGAAGAAGATGAATACGTGCAGTCTATCCAGAACGATGTGCGCTGGCTTGGGTTTGACTGGAAGGACAAGCTTTTTTTTGCCTCCGATTATTTTGAACAGTTATACCAATACGCGGAGCAACTGATTAAGCTCGGTCGGGCTTATGTGGACAGCCAGAGCGCGGAAGATATCCGGCGGACCCGGGGAACCCTGACAGACGCAGGGCAGGAGAGCCCTTACCGGAACCGTTCGGTTGAGGAGAATCTGGATTTGTTTCGGCGGATGAGGCGCGGTGAATATGAAGAAGGGCAGCATGTGGTGCGGGCGAAAATAGACATGGCGTCTCCCAACATCAATATGCGGGACCCGACGATTTTCCGCATTCGAAAGGCGTCTCATCACCGCACCGGGACGCAGTGGTGCGTTTACCCTATGTATGATTTCGCGCATTGTCTTTCCGACGCCATAGAAGGGATTACTCATTCGATCTGCACTCTGGAATTTGAAAACCACCGTCCCCTGTATGACTGGTTTCTGAATGAGCTGAAGACGCCTTGCCATCCGCAGCAGATTGAGTTTGCCCGGCTGAACCTGACGTATACCGTTATGAGCAAAAGAAAATTGCTCGAACTCGTATCCGGGCGATATGTCAGCGGGTGGGACGATCCGCGCATGCCGACTTTGTCAGGGTTGCGCCGCCGGGGATACACTCCGGCGGCGATTCGGACTTTCTGCGAACGCATCGGGGTCGCGAAAATGGAGGGAACCGTGGATGTCAGCTTCCTGGAACATTGCCTGCGGGAAGACTTGAATAAAAGGGCTTTGCGCGTCTTTGCGGTTTTGCACCCCTTGAAAGTCGTGATCACGAATTATCCTGAAGGGCAAACTGAAGAACTGGAAGCCGTGAATAACCCGGAAGACCCCCAATCCGGGACGCGGCGGGTGCGTTTTTCCCGGGTCCTTTATATTGAGAAAGACGATTTCCGGGAAAATCCCCCGCCTAAATTTTACCGTCTTTCTCCCGGGCAGGAGGTCCGCCTGCGATATGCTTATTTTATTACCTGCCAAGAGGTGATTAAAGACAGGAATGGGGAAGTGACGGAGCTGCGGTGCACCTACGACCCGGCCTCTAAGGGAGGGGATTCTCCGGATGGACGTAAAGTCAAGGCGACCCTGCATTGGGTTTCGGCTGAGCACGCTTTTGATGCCGAGGTTCGGCTGTACGACTATCTTTTTTCAAAACCCGATCCGTCTGACACCGAAAATGGGCAGGATTACAAAGAGAACCTTAACCCGAACTCATTAGAAATTTTACGGAATTGTAAAATGGAAGAGTTTTTACGCCAGGCCCAGGCGGGTGTTTCTTACCAGTTTGAACGGCTTGGCTATTTTTGTGTTGATCCCGTTGACGGCACTTCCGGCCGGCCGGTTTTTAACCGCACCGTCACGCTGCGGGATTCCTGGGCCAAAATTGAAAAATCTCAAAAAAATAATGGTTTATAAAGGCCTGTTGCCAGGGGGTTGCGGGTGAGGAGGCCTCGCCGAAAAAAATTCAGGAACAGAATGCCATATCAAATGAGATTTGATATAATGACACCTAGCTTATGAAAAAATCTCTGGGCCCCAAAACTTTTATTTATCCCACGCCCGTTTTAGTCATCGGGACGTATGACCGGGAGGGTGTCCCCAACATGATGACGGCCGCGTGGGGAGGTATCTGTTGCTCTTCCCCACCCTGTATCGCGGTTTCTCTGCGGGAGGCGACATATACTTACGGGAATTTAATGTTAAAAAGGGCCTTCACGGTCAATATCCCTTCACAAAAATATATTAAGGAAGCGGATTATTTAGGGATGGTTTCCGGGCGGGATGAAAACAAGTGCAAAGCCTTGTCTCTGACGGTGGTTGGCAGCGACCTTGTTGATGCGCCGTATATCAAAGAGTTCCCGGTCATTTTAGAATGCCAGGTGGTCCAGACCGTCCCGATCGGCGGGCATACCCAGTTTATAGGGGAAATCAAAGATGTTAAGGCGGAAGCGTCGTGTCTGGACTCGGCCGGGGTCCCGGATGTGGAAAAGGTAGCGCCTTTTATGTTTTCTCCGGGGGACCGGAGGTATTTTGCTGTCCGGCAGTGTTTAGGAAAGGCGTTTGCGATTGGCCGGGAGAAATAATATTTTTAAATCCCGGCTTTTGCCATGAGAAACGAGAGAGAAAAGAAAGGGTGTTTATGAAAAAAATTTTACTGATAGAAGACAGTAAAACTATCATGAAAGCCTTGGCCGCGATGCTGGAAGCGAATGGCTTTCAGCCGATCACGGCAGGGGATGCCGAGTCGGGAATTGAAAAAGCCCTTTTCGAGAGGCCGGATTTGGTTATTTTGGATACGGTTTTACCTGGCATGAACGGTTTTGACGCTTGTCAGACCATTAAAGCGAAAATGGGAGACAATCCCCCTCCGATTATTGTTATGACCGGGGATATTGGAGCGATTAATTCCTCCAAGGCCAGGGCCTCCGGCGCCGATGAGTATGTTGCCAAAACGTCTGATTTTTCTCTTTTATTCGACGCAATCCGGAAATTGATAAAGTAAACACGCGTTTTCCCCCGCCGTTGCCCCTGGTTTCTTTTAAAAATACTTTAAAGTCGGACTTTCAAGAATGTTTTTCCCCGTTATGGCCTTTTGAGAGACATGGATAAAGCGAATCAAAAAGCGTACCGCATTACTCTTATTGGCATTGTGATTAATGTCTTTTTGTCCGGAATTAAGTTCCTTGCCGGAATTTTTGGCCATAGCGGGGCGATTATTGCGGACGCGCTGCATTCTTTGTCCGACCTTACAACGGATTTTGCCGTATTGATTGGGTTTAAAGGGGCGGAAAAGCCCATCGATAAGTCCCACGATTACGGCCATGGAAAAATAGAAACGCTTGTCGCCGCTTTTATCGGGATTATTTTGTTTTTGGTGGGGGGGAAGATTTTGCTTCAGGGGGGACAGGATGTGGCGGCTTTTTTACGGGGGGAAATGATGCCGGTCCCCGAATGGTTCACTTGTTTGGCGGCGGCGATTTCTATCGGCATGAAGGAGGTCCTTTACCGCAAAACAGTTTCTGTTGGGCAGGAAATTAAGAGCCGGGCCATTGTCGCCAATGCCTGGCATCACCGTTCCGACGCCCTGTCGTCTGTCGCGGTTTTATGCGGGATCGCCGGCGCGATTGTTTTGGGCCCGCCGTGGAGGGCGCTGGATCCTTTGGCCGCTATTTGCGTGAGCCTTTTGATTATGTACACGGCGTTTTCGGTTCTAAAAGAGAGCCTCAATGAATTAATGGAGGCGTCTCTCGATGATGAGGTTGAAGATGAAATCATTGCGATCATCGGGAATATCCCGGGAGTGAAATATCCGCATAATCTTAAGACAAGACGCATCGGCAGAAATATTGCTATCGATATCCATATTAAAGTTTCCAAAGACTTGAATATTATGGACGCGCATAACATCTCTACCTTGGCGGAAGAAAAACTCCGGCGACGCTTCGGCAAAGAAATTTTTGTTTACGTTCATGTTGAGCCGGCTTTGTAGCGGCCATAAAATATATATGAAACCTATTCCCCTGTCTCCTCCTTTTTTAAAACGGCTGGCTCTCCAAGCTTTTCCTTGGGTGCTTTTTTTGTCTTGCCTGATTGTTCGGACCTGTTTCATCAGCCGGGGGCCGTATCATGTCGACACTTTAAATCTTGTCATTCAGGCCCAGGCCACCTTAAAAGACCACCAGGTGCATTTTTTGTTTGGCTTCGGGTATCCGCTTACTGTGCTTCTAGCCGCGGGTTTTATTTGGGTAGGAGAGAGGCTCGGGCTGGAGGACCCGGTCCTGGCCGTTAACGCGATGAGCGTGTTTTTCAGCTCGGTAACGGTTTTGCTCACATATTACATGGGCAAGGCGCTTTTTAACGCGTCGGCCGGCGTTGTCAGCGCCCTGGTGTTATCGGTTTCCCCGATTTTTTTGGGACTTTCTGTGTATGGGCAGAGCCAGATGCCGGCGCTGTGTTTTTTAATGGCCGGGATGTTTTTTTTAATCCGGGATTACAATCATCGTCCCCAGGATTCTTTTTTTATATCGGCGTATTTTTTGGGGTTGGCGGGAGCCGCGCGGATGCAGGATGCTTGCCTAATGTTGCCGGCGCTGTTGTTTTTGTTTTTTGTGCCTCCGGCGGCCGGCCGGTTGGACCGGTCGCCCTTTTTGCTTTCCCAGTTTTGGTTATGGGCCGGGACAGCTTTGTTTGTGGCCGTTGCGTTTCATGTCCCGTTTCTTTTTCAGGCGAACCGGGATGTCTATCTGAGCCAGCTTAGGCGTTTCTGGGCGGCGGGGCTCACGCAAAATTACCTTGGCTTAGACTCTTCCCGCTTGTTGTTGAGCGGGGTGTATCTTGTTAAATCAATGACCGAGACGGGGATGTTTTTGTCTTTCCTGGGACTGCTTGCCCTCACGCGTCGGCGGTGGCGCACGGCTGTTTTCCTCCTTTTATGGTTGCTCGGCCCGGTGCTTTTCTACGGGAACCTTAACACCACCTCCACCTCCCGTTTTTTTCTCCCGGCCCTGCCGCCGTTATGTTTGGCTTTAGGATTTTGTTTGTCGGCCCTTGTCCGGAAAGGGAAGGTTTTTCTGCTTGCCGGAGCGGCGGTTTTAATCATTATGATCAGCTTAATGGTCCAATATATGTTCCCCAAATTATGGTTTCGTCATACGACGGCCGCTTTGCCGGGATACAGCCTCTGGGCTGGCCGTCTTACCGAGCCCAACGCCGTGATTATAGCCGGAGACGAGGCTTTGTTTATGATTTATTATTCAGGGCGTGAGACGCTGGTGCGGCCGCAGAGCTTGGAAGTCTTGTCCGAAATTCAATTGGAAAAGTTTAAGCAAACTGTCAATGATTTAATCTTCCAGGGGCGGCCGGTTTATATCACGGCGCCGGCGTTGTATTCCCATGATAAAGACAAACATTTTTCCGGAGCCATGGGCGCTATGTTCCGGTTTGTCCCGGTCGGCCAGCATATTTACGAAGATTGGCATCTGGGGCCGATGACTTTACAAATTCATCATTTTGCTTTATATAAAGTAGAGAGGAATGCCTCTGCGCCGTAATGACAAGGAGTGCCGGGAAGGAAGGGAAGGGATGAAACGGCAAAAAGAAATTTTAAGCGTTTTTATTATTGTGGCGTTCGTCGGGCTGATTGGCCTGGTTCGGTGGGCGAAAACACAACGCGCTCGGGATACCGTGAGTCCGGCACCTGTTTCTAAAACGCGTGGTAATCCTGGTGCCCTGGTTCACATTATCGAATATTCTGATTTTCAGTGTTCCGCCTGCGCTAAAGGGCAGGGGATTTTGAAGGAATTTTTGGCTAAGGAGGCGGACCGGATTTTTCTGGAATTCCGGTATTTTCTGATTGAAGAAATTCATCCCCAAGCGTTTCGCAGCGCCGTATATGCGGAATGTGCGGCGCGCCAGAAACATTTTTGGTCTTTTCATGACTTTTTGTTTTCTGAACAAACTGAATGGAGCCGGGCCGGTGAGGGCGCGGAAACATATTTTAAGGCCTATGCCCGGTCTTCCGGTCTTGACATGGGGCAGTTGGATGCTTGTGTTCAGGACAGCACCGTTGCATCCGCCATAGAGAGGGAGATCGTGGAAGCCCGTTTTCGCGGCGTGTCCGCGACCCCCACGTTTTTTATAAACGGAAAAATGGTCATTGGGACAACGGCCCTGCGGAACGCCTTGATCCAGTTGTTTCCTGGTTCGGATGGCAATAGATAGCGGACTTTTTTGTTAAAATAAGAGGATATCCCTTTATCTTTTAAAGGATCGTTTGTATAATGACCCAGGCACAGGAAGAACAACGAAAACCCGTAAAGAGCATGAAACAAAAAATTTTATTAGTTGACGATGCCCGGGAAATCCTTGACCTGATGCAGGCGATGCTGGAAGGGCAAGGATATGCGGTGATTGTCGCGACCAACGGGGTTGAAGGGTTGGCTAAGGCGAAAGAAGACCGGCCGCATCTGATTATCGCCGACGTTTTAATGCCGGAAATGGACGGGTATCTCTTTTTTAAAGAGTTGCGAAAGGACCCGGTTACCGAACGGATTCCGGTCCTGATTATAACGGCCAGAGCGAAAATGGAAGATTCTTTTCGGGCGATTGGCGTGGACGGATTTTTGGTGAAGCCGATTGATGCGAACAAACTGTTCGCGGAAGTTGCCCGGGAATTGAGTGTTTTTATTAAAGACAAGGATAACCTCAGCACGCAGGATCTCTCTCCTCAAACAGTAGAAGATTTGCAGCAAAAGAGCTCGCCTTCTGCGGCGCAGATGAGCGGGGCCTCCTCATCCGGGAAAAGGATTCTTTTGTATGGTTATGAAAAAAATGTCCTCCGGGAAATGAGCCAGCAACTGGAGCAGAAGCGCTGCGCAGTTACCGTTGCGGAGGACATGCATCAACTCGGCCTTTTGATTGACCGAACGGACCCGCACATTATTTTTCTGGAGGTGAAGCCAGACGCGGCTGTTTCCCTGGAATCCATTTTGACCTCTGTTCATTCCGTTTTGCAGAGCCGGGATGTTCAGCACCACGACCCCCGGTTTGTCCCGGATATTATTATCTATAAAGTGCATCATGCGGTCAGCGGGGTGACGGCCATTGCCTCTGACGTCGCTGATACGGACAATGTTTTAGCGCAATGCGCGCGGATCGGGTATACGAAATATATCGGGCTGTACTCCCCGTTTACCTTTTATTTAAAGATTAAAGATTTTCTCCGGAAATAAATAAATTCAGAAGGGGACCGATTATGATCAAGTCATGGCGGCATGACCACTGGATGATATTTGTCATGATGCTGTCTTTAGGCGCGGCGTTGCTGTCCGGCTGTGATGCTGTATACCGTTTATTGCAGAAAGAAGGCGCGGAAGAGAAAGAGGTTTTGGGTGAAGTGGTGCCCATGGAGCCGAATGTCCGGGTTGCCGAGGTTCAGAAATTGTTGAAATTGTACGGCTACCGGATCGGCAAAGTTGACGGAATCCTCGGGGGAAACACGAGACAGGCTATCGAAGATTTTCAGCAAGATCAAGGCCTGAAAGCGTCCCGATTTGTGGATTTTAAGACCTGGGACGCCCTGACGCGTTTTGAGCGTTTCGGGCTGGTTGTGGATGGGGAGTTAAACGCCGCGGCCATTCAGACGGCTTTAAAAGAGGCGGGACTTGATCCGGGGCCCATTGACGGCAAGATGGGGAAGAAGACGCAGAAGGCTATTCTTCATTTTCAGAAACTGGAAGGAATTAAGGCGGACGGGAACATCGGGATCAACACCTTGACGCATCTTGAGATGTACCTCTCGGAAAATCATCCTTAACGGCTGTTTATCGAAAGCAGCATATCCGGCCTTTGCCCTCCCTTTTGGCCTGATACAGGGCCTGATCCGTTTTTAAAATAATATCCCGGCGGTCACTGTGCGCCGAATATTCTCCGGCTCCGACGCTCACAGAAACCGGGCGTTTGCCTTTGAGATTTTTGATGCTCTCGGTCACCTTGCCGGCCACGATTCTCGCCTGCTCAATATTGGTCTGGGGCAGAATCGCCACAAATTCATCCCCCGCATAGCGGCATACCGTATCGACGGCCCGGAGATTATTTTTAAATACGGTGCTGATCCTTTTGAGCAGCACGTCTCCTTCCAGATGCCCAAAATCGTCGTTGTAAGCTTTAAAGTTATCGATGTCGAGCATCAACAGACACATGGGGCTGTGATAGCGGGTGGCCCTTTCGATTTCCTTGTCCAGCGTCCGAACGAAATAACGGTAATTATAAATACCGGTTAAAGGGTCGGATACAGACAGGTATTCCAGTTCCCGGTAATTCGTGGCATTTTCTATCGACGTGGCCGCCTGCCGGACAATCGTGCATAGGATACGCAGGTCAATGTCTGCGAAAAAAGGGTCATGGGGGTTTTTTTTGTCCGCCACATTGACGACCCCGACCAGTTTATTTTGGAGCGTGATGGGGGCGATCATGAAGGATTTGTTCTTGTAACCCGGACGGTTTGGGCGGCAGAACTTTTTCCCTTCTTCAATGTTGTTTATGAGCAACGGCTGTCCTTCCTGAGCGACAATCCCGGCCAAGGGATCCCCTAATTTGATGCGCGTGGACGTGATATGCTCGGGATCCACCCCCTTGGCCCCTCGGATCGTCAATTCTTTGCTGGTCGGATCCAGCAGCATGAGGGAACAGCGCTCGACTTCAAGGATTTCCGTGGCTTTTTCAATGACAAAATCGACGAGATGGTTTAGATTGCTGATAGACACCATGGTCCGGTCGATGTTCAGGACCTGTTCCAGTTTACGTTTTTCCGTTTCGATTTCCTTGCGAAGGGCTTCACGTTTGATTTCTTCCTCTTTATTCTTGGAAATGTCTCTTACGAAAGACCACATGCCGGCAGCGTTCCCGGAGTGGTCGTGTAAGAGGTAGGTCCTCAACTCGACAGGGACAAGGGTGGCGTCTTTGCGGATAAATTCTTTTTCATAAAGCTCGGAATACCCTAGGGCCAAGACCTGTTCTTCCAATATTTTTTTTTCTTCCGAGTGCCAGTGCGGGGGCGTGATGTCCCAACAGTTCAGCGTTTTGATCTCCGGGGATTTGTACCCCAGCATGTCTTGGAAGGTATGGTTGAATTCCCGGATATGGCCGTTCATGTCAACCATCACGTACCCATCCCGGCTGGTTTCGTAAAGTTGCCGGTATCGCTTTTCGGATTCCATAATGGCGTGCTCAGGGCGTTTCCGGTCTGTAACATCAATGGCGTGCTCTAAAATTTGTTTGACACGGCCCTCCTGGTCAAAAACGGGATAGGCATTGATTTCAAAATAGCGACGGGAACCTTTTTTGTCGAAATGAACGTGTTCCACGGTAACCGGTTTAAGGGTTTCTTTGATGATCATCAGGGGGCAGGGTAAATTCTGTTCGTGACAGGGGGTTTCAGATTGATGCATGGCGGTATAGCAGAGACAATCGGGGCCCAATTTGGATTGGCGGGCCGCTTTATTGGCCCCGATGATCCTATGCGTTGCGATATCAATAATATAAAAAGGATCTATAATACCATCTATAATTTCTTGTAAATCATACTCGCCGTTTGGGGCGATATTTTTGGTGTGGATGTGCCGGGCCATATGCCTCCCCTCGCTAAAATTAATAAGACAATAAAATCACTTTTATGCTACTCCTAAAACGGGCGTGAAACAAGAGCTTTGTCCGGCAGAACAGGCCGGAAGACACGATTTGTTTATCTCGACATTTTAATACTTTGACAAAAAAATATAAATTATATTTATACATTAAAATTTCTGCTTATAATAATAATAACCTTCTGATATATAATCATTTCTATACATAATCACAGTAATTTTTACTCTCTTGTTGTTCGAGGGCCGCGGCCATGGGCAAGGGAACCGAGAAATCCTTTAGAATCGTGAAAGACTTGGCTATGAGGCCGGGAATAAAAAAGGACAGTCCGTATGCACCGAATTAAAGAAATTTTTGAAAGATTAAAATTGTCAGAAAAAATTTGGCTGGCTTTTGGTTCTGTGAGTTTTGTTTTTCTCCTTTTCTGCGGAGTAGCGATTCACAAGGGTATGGGGGGCTCCAGGAGCGTGGAGTATATCCTTAATAACCATATGGAGCAAATCCGGCTGGCGCAAGAGTCTTTGGCGATTGTGGCGGGCATGGAAAGTGCCGTTACTCAATATATTCAAAACTATGATGATAATTTCGCCAAAACATTTTTTTCATATCATACGCGGCTTTTAAAAAACGGACAGCAGCTCTCTGCCCTGGTTTCGAGCATGGCTGAAGGGGCTTCCCGAGATGAATTGTTACGGAAAATAGAGGGATACGGCGCGTCTTTTCAGGAAATGGTTTCTTTGATCAAGAAACGGGGTGTTGATAAAAGTCAGGGGATTTTAGGGCAGATGATCGGCGCCGCGCAGGAAGTGGAGGCGGTGGTCAGGAACCAAGGCGTGGATCAGGTGAGCGTGATTTGGTTTCAGATGATCCAGAATGAACAAAATTATTATTTGCTGACCGGTGATGAAACGTATATGAAATCAATTCAGCAGAATATTCAGACGATTCAAGACCTGGTCCGGCAGCTCGCCATAGCTGAGAGTGTTCAGAAATCTCTGGATGCTGTCATGGATAAATATCGGCAGGAAACCATGCGTTTGCTTGATATTGATAAGGAGCTTTTGGTTCGGGAGGAACAACTAGTGAGCATGAAGGCGGCGTTGGTTTCGCAGATAGAAAGCTTGGCTTCCCAGACAGTTCATAATGTTAACATGAAGAAACAAAAAGTTGTCAAGGATTTAAAAAGCACCCTTGCCCTTTTATGGGGTGTTTTCGTTTTTTGCTTGAGTTTTAACTTTTTTTGCGCCAGGGGGTTTAGCCGCGGCATTACCAGGCCGCTGACGGAGATTTCCAAAACGTTGGACGCGATTATGACGGGGGATCTGACGATCCGTGTTAATGTCTTGTCTCAGGATGAAATGGGCGACTTTTCCCAGAAGATCAATGCGTTTATCGCGCAGGTGGCGGATATTTTAAGATGCGTTCAGGTTGCCGTGCAACTGTTTGTGGAGACCTCCCGGGACTTGTCGTCTGTGTCTCAGCAGATATCCGAAGGCGCTGAACAGCAGTCCGCGAGCTTTGAGCATATTTCCGGGACGGTCCAGGCGAACGCCATGGATTCCAATCGGGCGAACGACCTTGCCCAAAGAGCGGCGAAAAATGTTACTGATTCCGGGAAGAATATGGCGAACTCAATGGCGGCGATGGAAGAAATCGCCCGCAGCGCCAAGAATATTAACAATGTTATTTCTTTAATTACGGAGATCGCCGATCAGACAAACTTGCTCGCGCTGAACGCGGCCATAGAGGCGGCCAGGGCCGGGGAACACGGGAAAGGTTTTGCCGTGGTCGCCGACGAGGTGCGTAAATTGGCGGAACGCAGCGCCGCTTCCGCCAATGAGATCACTAAATTGATCATGAACAGCATGAAGCAGGTTGAAAACGGGGTGAATTTATCGAAGGCGGTCGAAGATAGCCTGAAACAGGTCGTTGAAGATATTAAAAGTATTGCCGAACAGATCCAGGGGATTTCCAGTTCTACAGAAGAACAGGCGGCTTCTATGGAGCAAAATTCTTCTATAACAGAAAACTTCGCCGGCACCGCAGAATCCTTGACGATGTCTTCTCAGCAGCTTTATAATAGCGCCAAAGGGCTGCAGGACATGGTCAGTAAATATAAAATTTCTTAATAACAGGGTGAAAATCGTTCAAGGTACGAAACAAAACGGTTGCGAGGTGATCCTTGGAAAAAGGGTTCCTCCTTTTTTTCTCCCTTAATTTGCAGTCCTTAGGAGATTGTTTCCCTGAGTGTATTCGCCTTCCCAGAAGACCCCCGGACGCGCCCGTGAATGAAAGCAGGAGAATAACACGCTTTTTTACTTTGGGGATGCACGCCAGTGTTAAGACGTCAGATTATTATGAAGCGAAGAGTTAATAGGTCTAACGCCCCTGGGTGCGGGGCTTCCGTGGCCGAATATCTATAAAAGAACAAGGAGGAGCATGATGAAAAAAATGCCGTTTATCTTGATATTATGGGTGTTTTTCTTTATGGCTGCCACGGGTGCCTGGGCAGAGCAATCCCTTGGAGACGCCCTCCGGGGGCTCGTTCTGGAGGGATTACAGGCGACCGAAAAGGAGGATATCGCTGCAGTGTTGCAGACCATCCATTCGCAGTCCCCGGCGTATAATAAAATAGGCCAGCAGCTTCCCCGGATTTTTGAGGATTATGATTTAAAATATGCGCTGTTGTCTTATGTGTTTTTAGGGACGGATGATGAGTATGCTGTGGCTCGGATCACGCAAACAACCGAGAAGGTCAACCAAAAAACCGATACCCCTCCTTTTCAAGGCAATCGGGTGGATATCATTCAGATTTTCCGAAAAGAGAAAGAAGCCTGGAAGTTCTGGAATCAGGTGATTTTGGAATTTGAGCTGTCGGAGGAATAATGGGTGGGGCCGGCCAGCCGGCGGAACTGTAAAAAGGGGAGGCAAAACGCCTCCCCTTTTTTGTCCGCCTTTTGTTTCGGGGATGATCGCACGCATGTTAATACGTCAGCTCATTTCGTGAAGCGAATTATTCATAAGTATCACGCCCATGGTCGGCAAGCGGTTGTCGGGTTGAGCCTGGCTTTAATGTCTTCTTCGGCTTTCCTTGCTAGTCTGATTGGAAATTTTTCGACTAGGATTTGAAGCACTGCAAGAGAAATCCATGCCAGCAAAGTCGGCCCGGCGCAGATGTCTTTGATCTCCTAAAACAAAAATTTTTATAATGATGATGTTTTTGTAAGACAAAAATAAGGTATTCAGCCAGAAGGTTGTGTGGTAAAATTTTTCAAGCTTGTAAAAAGAGGAGACTGTTTCCGATGAAAAAGATGAAAAATATATTTATTTCCTCAATCTATCAGAATGCGGGGAAGACGACGGTTTCTTTGGGGTTGTATCGGACGTTTCAGGAACGGAAGCTGAAAACGACTTTTATGAAGCCCGTCGGCCAGCAGACAGTGGATTTCTCCGGGCAGACGGTGGATAAAGACAGTTATTTGATCGGGGAAGTTTACCGCTGTCAGGAAAAAATTAAATGGATGAGTCCGGTCACTGTCGGACGGGGGTTCACGGAAAAATATATTTTTAATCCGCAGCCGGATACCCTGCGGCAGAAAATTGAACAATGTTTCCTGTCCTTGACCCAGGGCAAGGACGCTATTATCATTGAAGGCACCGGGCACGCCGGAGTGGGCGCTGTCATTGATTTGTCCAATGCGGAGGTGGCCAGCATGTTGCACTCCAAGGTTATTATCGTTTCGGAGGGCGGGATTGGCCGCAGCATCGATGAAATCATGCTGAATAAAGCGTTGTTTGATGCCAAGCAGGTCCCGGTGTTGGGTGTTATCGTCAACAAAGTCCTTCCCCAGAAATATGAGCGGGTTCAGAAAGCCCTCCAGGAAGGGTTAAAAAAGAAAGGCCTGCCTCTTCTCGGGCTTATCCCCCAGGATCCCATTCTCAGTTCTCCGACTGTCGGGCAATTGATGAAAGATCTCAATCTGCAGTTGTTGTGCGGCCACACCAGCCTGAACCGCAAAGTCAAAAACACGATTATCGCCGCCATGGAGCCGTACAATATGATCAATTATATTACCGACGGGACGATGGTTATCACGTCCGGAGACCGGGTGGATAATATTCTGGCGGCGGTCAGCTCTCACTTGGTTTCTCAGGGGAAAAAAACGCAGGTTTCGGCGATTATGCTGACGGGTGGGCTCACCCCCAACGTCAAGATCATAGACCTTTTGGAGAAAAGCCATATCCCTATTTTGATCACCGAGGACGACACGTATAAAGTGGCCGGTAAAATAGAAAATTTGATCTGTAAGATTCAGAAGACCGATAAAGATAAAATTGCGGAAGCCCGGCAGCTTGTTAAAAAATACGTTGACGTTGAGGCTATTATAAATAACATTTGATATGAAACAGGCCCCTATTTATATCCTTGAAAGCCTGCGGTCGCCGATCGGAAAAACATTTAAAGGATTCAAGTCTGTTTTTCCGCACGCGTTAGCGGCTGCCGTCCTGCGGGCCGGATTAAAACAGGGAGGAATTGCCCCAGAGGCCGTTCAGGAAGTGGTGGTCGGTAACGCGGTGTCGGCCGGGCTGGGGCAGAATCTGCCGCGGTCAATCGCCTTGGTGGCTGGCGTCCCGGATCATGTTCCCGCATACTCTGTCGGTAACGTGTGCGCCTCCGGCCTTCAGGCTTTTCTTAATATTATTTGCGCCTTGCGGGCTTCTCCTCTTCACCTGGCCGCTGCGGTCGCTGTGGAATCAGCTTCGCATAATCCGGAGATCATCACGTTGTCCGGGGAGCGCTTGTCCAGTTTACAGGTGGATGGGCTTCAGTGTTCCATGACGGGCCGGCTGATGGGGGACCTGTGCGAAGACCTGGCCCGGGCGCGTAAAATTTCCCGTGAGGCCCAGGATCAGTACGCGTTTATGAGTCATTCCCGGGCGTTAAGCGCTCAACGGCGGGGCGATTTTGCCGGGGAACTGGTGCCGATTTCCCTGGGAGACAATAAAACGCTGGATCAGGATGAGTGTCCGCGCCCGACGATCAACCTGCAGCGTTTGAGCCAGTTGCCGCCGGTTTTTCAGCCGGAGGGGACGATCACGGCCGGGAACGCCTCGGCTCCGGCGGACGGGGCGTGCGTTGTTTTGGCCGCGTCGGAGGAGTATATAAAAATGTCCCCGCGCCCTCCTCTGGCGGCCGTCCGCGGATACGCCTGCGTTTATGTGCCTCCGCGGGATATCTTCGGGGCGGCCGGGGAAGCGGTGAAACAATGCTGCCGGGAATGCGGCTGGCGACTGGGGGATGTTGATGCTTTTGAAATTTGTGAAGCCTTTGCGGCGGCCGCGCTGGCGGCCCGGGACCAACTGGGTATTCCACAGGACAAACTCAATGTTAACGGCGGAGATATTGCCCTGGGGCATCCTTTGGGTGCCGCGGGCTTGCGGTGTCTGGTCACGTTAACGCATGTTTTAAAGCGGCGTAAGCAGACAAAAGGAGTGGTCTGCGTGTGTTTTGGCGGTGGGGGAGCGATCGCACTAGGGATCGAACGGGTTGGTCTGGCTTGAGCAGCCATCGGAGAGGTCAGGAAGGAATGCCAAGTCGGCTGCCGGCCTATTTTAAAAAGATTAAAAGCCAGGAATGGCAATACTTTAAAGATATATAATGCGGGATGAACATTATACGGATTCATAAAGGCCGGGACATCTGTTTGCCGGGCGCGGCCGAGCGTAAAAAAATATCATTAGCGCTCCCTTCCACGGTCGCGGTGCAGCCTTCTGATTTTTACGGTCTGTGTTTAAGGCCGGTTGTTAAGGCCGGGGATTCCGTTAAAGTCGGTTCCCCGCTTTTGGAACATAAGGATGACTGGCGGGTCAAAATTGTTTCTCCTGCCAGCGGAACGGTCTCCGGGATCATGCGGGGGGAAAAACGATCTTTATCGGCGGTTACGGTCCTTTGCGACGGCAAGCAGGACTCGCTTTCTTTCCCTAAAATTTCTGCTGCGGAAATCAAAAATGTTTCTCCGGACAGCCTTGTTGAACGGATGCTGGTTGCCGGCGTGTGGCCGTGTCTTCGGCAGAGGCCTTTTTCTAAAATAGCGGACCCGGGCCGCCGGCCAAAAGCGATTTTTGTGCAGGCGCATATGACCGACCCCCTGTCCCCGGATTTGGATTTTGTCCTGGAAGGGCGCGAAGCGCGGTTTCATCAGGGCCTGGAGATTCTTAAAAGATTGACTCCTGGAAACGTGTTTGTCTGCTGTTCTCCTGCGGTGCGTTCTAGCGCGATCCGGGAGGCGAAAGGTGTTTCTGTCGTCGGGTTTTCCGGTCCGCACCCGGCCGGGAATATCAGTACGTTTATTCATCATCTCGATCCTGTCGGGAAAGGTGATCTTGTCTGGTATATAGGCGCAGAAGACGTTTGCCGCGTCGCGGACCTTATTTTGGAAGGGCGGTTTATCCCGCGGCGGACGATCGCGGTCACGGGAGAAAGGGCCCCAGCCCGGTTTTACGGCGAAACGATCTTGGGCGCGCCTCTCCGGCATCTCTTTCCCGGGCCACGGCCGGCCGGCTCGCGCTATATTTCCGGGAGCGTGTTAAGGGGCACGGATGTCGGCCTGGACGGATACGTATGTTTTTACGACCAGCAGGTGACAGCCCTGCCTCAAGGCGGGAACCGGGAGTTCCTGGGGTGGATTCGCCCCGGGGGGAACAAATACAGTTTTTCCCGGACTTTTTTTCCGTCTTTATCCAGGAGGACGGCGGCTCCGATATCCCTAGATACCGACATGCACGGCAGCCGGCGGGCGATTGTTTTATCCCATCTGTATGACGATTATGTGGCCCTGGATGTTTTAACATATTTCTTGGTCCGCGCGATTACGGCGGGGGATATGGAAGAAGCCCTTCGCCTGGGGCTTTTGGAATGCGCGCAAGAGGATTTTGCCTTATGCTCGTTCGCCTGCGCATCCAAATTTGACGTGGGCGGCGTGATCCAACAGGGGCTGACACGGCTCGAAAAAGAGGGAGAGGAATAGTTCCGTGACGTTTCTGGCCCGAAAACTTCAAAGCCTGGGGCGGCATTTTTCCGCCGGCAGCCCGTTGGCTAAATTTTATCCTGTTTACGAGGCACTGGACACTTTTTTTTTCACCCCCGGAACCAGAACGCCCCAAGCCCCGTTTATCCGGGACTCACTCGATTTAAAGCGTGTCATGACCTTTGTTGTTATCAGCCTTTTGCCATGCCTGGCGGCCGGGGTTTACAACACCGGGTATCAGGTTCTTCTGGCGCGGGGAGAGGATATCCGTTTTTGGGCATGCGTGGGGCAGGGGCTGTTGAAAGTCCTGCCGATCATGCTGGTCGCGTACGCGGCCGGTGGTTTCTGGGAGGTGCTTTTTGCGGTGGTCCGCAAGCACGAGATCAGCGAAGGATTTCTCGTGACGGGGTTGTTGTGTACCCTTATTATGCCGCCCACAGTTCCCCTTTGGCAGGTCGCGGCGGGCGTCTCTTTCGGCGTGGTGATCGGGAAAGAGATTTTCGGCGGGACGGGATATAATGTTTTTAATCCGGCGCTGGTGTCTCGAGCGTTTTTGTTTTTTTCTTATCCGGCGCGGTTTTCCGGGGACCGGGTCTGGGTAGCGGTCGACGGGGTCAGCCGGGCCACGCCGCTGGCGGTGTTGTCCGCGGCCGGTCACGGCGGGCAGGCGGTGTCGGCCCTGCGGGAGGCCGGATACAGTTTTTCAAACATGTTCTGGGGGTTTATCCCCGGGTGTATCGGCGAGACGTCTAAATTCGCCTGCCTTTTGGGGCTGGTGTTTCTGTTGGTCACCGGCGTTGCCAGCTGGCGGATTGTCGCAGGTTGCGGCCTGGGGCTGCTTGTTACGAGCAGTTTCCTTTTTCTGTTGCGGGGGCCGGAGGCGCTCGTGTTTTTTTCTCTTCCGCCGTACTGGCATCTGGTGATGGGCGGGTTCGCGTTTGGGGCGGTTTTTATGGCCACGGACCCGGTGTCGTCCTGTGCGACAAATCCCGGGCGGTGGATGTTCGGACTGCTGACCGGGGCGCTTGTCGTTCTGATCCGGGTGTTTAACCCCGCGTATCCGGAAGGGGTTATGCTGGCCATCCTTTTTATGAACGCGTTCGCGCCGCTGATTGACCATTGTGTCGTGGAGCGCCACATTAAAAAACGCTCCGCGCGCCTCAAAGTGTTCAGGGAAAAATCCGGATGAAAATTAACAAAGACAGCGCCCTTTATACGTTTGGATTTGTCCTGTTGATCTGTGTTGTCTGCAGTTGTTTGCTGGCCGCGGTTTCCGAAGGCCTGCGGGCCCGCAAAGAACTGAACGCGGCCAATGACATAAAAAAAAATATTCTTAAAGCCGTGGGCCTTAGAGAGCCGCTGTCTCGCCAGGCTAGCCCGAAGCAGGTCTTAGATGTATTTCAGAAAAAAATTGAAGAGACCGTGATCGACGCGCAGGGCCGTTTCGTCATTGGAAAAAAGCCGGACGCGATACAGGCGGGTGAAGAATTCTATCCGCTCTATATTTACCGGGAACAGGGAACTATTGTCGCTTATGCCTTTCCCATCGAAGGCAAGGGCTTGTGGTCTACGCTTTATGGGTATTTGGCCATTGAAGCGGATGGCCGGACGGTGCGGGGCATCACGTTTTATCAGCATGGCGAAACCCCTGGCCTCGGAGCGGAAATTGAAGAAGACGGGTTTCAGGATAATTTTAAAGGAAAGAAAATATGGGACGCGGCCGCCGGGACTACGGTCCCTGTCACGGTGGTCAAGGGCCGGGTGAAAGATGTCATCCCGGACGACCGGCAGGGGTTTTATGTGGACGGCATCAGCGGCGCGACGATGACGTGTGGGGGCGTCAATGCGCTTCTGGCCCGGTGGCTGAAGGTGTACGAACCGTTTTTAAGAAGCCGAAGATAATTTGAAACTTAAAGGATATCTGTTATGGCGTTTGGTTTAAGCAAAAAAAACCGTCGGATTGTCCGGGAGGCTTTGTGGAACAGCAATCCCGTCACTTTTCATGTCCTGGGGATATGCTCGGCCTTGGCGGTGACCGTGCAGTTGAAAACGGCGCTGGTGATGGGTGCGACGCTGACGTTTGTGCTGTCTTTGTCCAATACGATCATTTCTCTTTTGAGGAATTTTATCCCCGGTAAGATCCGGATTATCGTGCAGCTTTTGGTGATTTCCTCCATGGTAGTCATCGCGGATCAGGTCTTAAAGGCGTATATGTACGGTGTCAGCAAGCAGTTGAGCGTGTTTGTCGGCCTGATTATCACTAATTGCATTGTGATGGGCCGCGCCGAAGCGTACGCCATGCGCAATCCACCTTTTAAATCTTTTCTGGACGGGATCGGCAACGGGCTGGGGTATAGCGCGGTTTTAATCTGTGTGGCTGTGTTCCGGGAGTTTTTGGGCAGCGGGACGCTGCTGGGCGCGCGCGTTGTTCCGGAACGCTTTTATTCGTCCGGGTATTCGGATTGCGGGCTGATGGTTTTGGCTCCGGGGGCGTTTTTCCTTTTGGGCGCGATTGTCTGGCTGCAGCGGTATATATCGGGCTATACCGAAAATCCGTAAGGACGGTCGCCGGCGTCCAAGCAGGCCCCGGGGAGGAGAATATGTTATGTTAGAGCTGATCAATCTGGGAATTAAAAGTGTTTTTGTCGAGAATATCCTGCTGGCGTATTTCCTGGGGATGTGTTCCTTCCTGGCCTGTTCCAAGAAAATGGAAACCGCTTGGGGGCTGGGGCTGGCCGTTATGTTTGTGATGGTGGTCACCGTGCCGGTTAACTGGGCGGCCAACCATTTTTTGTTAAAAAAGGGGGCGCTGGTCTGGGCAGGACTGCCGGAGGTGGATTTGAGCTTTTTGAGGTTTATGGCTTTTATTGCGGTCATCGCGGCGATGGTGCAGATTTTGGAAATGGCCATTGATCGGGTCAGCCCGAAACTATACGCCGCTTTGGGAATTTTTTTGCCTCTTATCGCCGTGAATTGCGCGGTCTTGGGGGGGGCGCTGTTTATCGCGGAGCGGGAGTATTCTTTGGTGGAATCATGGGTGTTTGGGGCCGGGTCCGGAGCCGGTTGGGCGCTGGCGATCGTCGCTATGGCCGCCATACGGAAAAAGCTCGGGTATTCCGACATTCCCGTGCCGTTGAGGGGGCTTGGGATCACCCTGATGCTGACCGGGCTTATGGCGTTAGGGTTCATGTGTTTTGCCGGAATCCGATTGTAAAGGAGAAAACAGAACGCGATGGCGTTTTTACCGTTTGTTTTATTGAGCACCGCGGTCTTTTCGGGGATTATTTTTTGTCTGGTTTTTGTCCTTCATCTGGCGGAGTCGAGGGTCGCCAGAAAAGGGGCTTGCCGGATCACGCTTAATGAAGGCAAAAAGACGCTTGTTGTCGGCGCCGGAAAAAAATTACTGATGGCACTGGCCGAAGAGCGTGTCTTCCTGCCTTCGGCCTGTGGCGGCGGCGGCACGTGCGGGGTGTGCAAGTGCCGGGTCCTGGAAGGCGGGGGAGACATCCTTCCTACGGAAACAGGCCTGTTGACCCGGCGTGAACAAAAAGACCGAATGCGCCTCGCCTGCCAGGTGAAGGTTCGGGAGGATCTGGTCATCCGCGTGCCGGAGGAAGTTTTTAATATCAGAAAGTTTGCCTGCGCCGTGCGGTCTAACGCCAACGTCGCCACGTTTATCAAAGAACTGGTGCTGGATGTGCCGGAGCCCTTTGATTTTAAAGCCGGTGCGTACGTTCAGGTTTATGTTCCGCCGTACCGGCTGAGTTTTCGGTCTTTTGATATTCCTCCTCGGTACCGCCCGGACTGGGACGAGAGCGGGCTCTGGGGGTTGACCGCCGAAAACAACGAGGAAACGTTCCGGGGGTATTCCATGGCCAATCATCCCGGCGAAAAAGGAAAGCTCGTGCTGAATGTCCGCATCGCCCTTCCGCCGTCCCGGGACATGGGCGTGCCGGCGGGGATTGTTTCGTCTTATCTGTTTAACCTGAAACCCGGAGACACAGTGGAGGTCAGCGGCCCGTACGGTGAATTTTTTATTAAGGAGACTCAAAGGGAAATGATTTATATCGGCGGCGGGGCCGGGATGGCGCCGTTAAGAAGCCATTTGATGTTTTTGTTTCGCGAGCTCAAGACCCGGGACCGCCAGATCTCTTTTTGGTACGGCGCCCGTTCGTTCCGGGAGATGTTTTATGCGGAGGAGTTTCGCGCCCTGGAGAAGGATTTTTCAAATTTTTCTTATACCGTAGCCCTGTCCGAGCCGCGTGCCTTTGATAACTGGAGCGGGCCGACCGGGTTTATTCATCAGGTTTTATATGACCAGTATTTAAAAAACCACAAGGAGCCGGAAGAGGCGGAGTATTACCTTTGCGGGCCGCCGGCCATGATCGACGCGGTTTTGGGCCTGTTGGATTCACTGGGCGTGCCGCCGGACATGGTCGCTTATGACAAATTCGGGTAAAAGCAGCCGGACAAGCGGTATCCATTTATAAAGGAGAAGGAAACGCGATGCCAAATCATCCTACCGTGACCGCGGTTGTGATCACGAAAAACGAAGAGGCCCGGATCCGGGCCTGCCTGGATTCCCTGAAGGGCTGGGTCGATGAAATTGTCGTGGTCGATGATATGTCAGAGGACCGCACGGTGGAGATCGCCCGGGACGAGTACGGGGCGACCGTGATCCGGCACCCGTTGGAGCAGGATTTTGCCGCCCAGCGCAACCGCGGCATGGCGGCCGCGCGCTCGGAATGGATTCTGGAAATGGACGCCGATGAGGTTGTCCCTCCGGAATCCGCCCGGAAGATCAAGGAAGGCCTGGCCGCGGCCGGGGAATGCCAGGGTTTTGTCATCCAGAGGATTAATTGCGTTTTTGACCGTCCGCTCAAAAATCCGGGCCGCTCTGACAGCCTGCGCATCGTGAGAAAAAATAAAGGCCAAAGCCGCGGCGTCGTCCATGAATCCCTTTTTGTCGACGGACCGGTTGGCCGGTTGGAGGCCTGTGTCTATCATTACAACCTGCCTTGTATCAGCCATTTCATCGAGAGGAACAACCATTATTCCGATTCGGAAAGCGAAGAGATCGTGTCGACCGAAGGCCGGATTTCCGCCGCGAAGTATAAGAAGCTGATTTTATTTAAGAGTGCGAGGATTTTTTATAAAAGTTATTTTAAAAATAAGGGCCGCCAGGACGGAATTCACGGGTTTATCCGCGCCGTGCTCCACGCCGTCAAGCCGGTGCTCGTGTGGCTGAAAGTCCTGGAGCGGGCCATTAAAGACGGGAAGCTGGATCCCTAAGGATGGACGTTGTGTTCTCTTTGACTTCAACGCGTAAAAGTTTTTTGCTTTTGGCTGGCGTTTTTATTTTCAGCCTGGCTTTAAGGCTCGCTTTGATCAGCAAGGGGCCTTATAATCTCGACACGCTGAACCTCGCGATCCAGTCCCAGAGAACGCTCGAGACCGGCCGGCTGCATCATTTGTTCGGGACTGGGTATCCGTTGACGGTGTTGCTCGGGGCGCTTTTTATCTTAGCGGCGGATATGTTCACCGCCGCTGACCCTGTTTTTGCGGTGAACCTGATGAGCGTGGTTTTCAGCGCCGGGGCGGTGGCGCTGATTTATCTTGTCGCCCAAGAGCGCTATGGCCGGACAGCGGCGGCATGGGCCGCCGCGTCGTTTTCCCTGTGCCCGATTTTTATGTCGCTTTCTGTTTACGGCATGAGCCACGCCCCGGAGATGTTTTTTCTTCTGTTAAGCGTGTTATTGTTGCAGCGGTTCTTCAAAAGCGGCCGCTTCCAGGACATGGTTCTGTCCGCGGCGTGTTTTGGTGCCATGGGCGCGGCCAGACTGCAGGACATGGTTCTCCTCTTTCCGGCCGTGTGTTTTTGGGTGACGTTCGGGCAGCCCGCGGCAACAGGGCTGCCCCGTATATCCTTAAAAAGCCGGGGTATACGCCTTGTGGTTTTTTCCATCGTATCCGTGGGCACAGCGGTCGCGTTTCATCTCCCGTATTTCCTGCAGAATAACCAGATGTATGGCGAAAACCTGTCGCAGTTTTGGCAGAGAGGGCTTCAGCATAAATATTTGGGGGTTTTGACGCCCCATTTATTGATCGCCGGAGATCATCTGGCGGAAAATTTTACCTGGCCAGGGCTGATTTTAAGCCTTTTAGGGCTGGCGCTGATCGTCCGCCATGAGGCGACTCGGGGGATATTTTTTTTGCTCTGGATCGCCGGGCCGCTTTTTTTTTACGGGAACCATCGTTTTATCATTAACCCGCGTTTTTTGTGCGTGATCCTTCCCCCGCTGGTGATCGGACAAGGATATATGATGGTGAAGGTGCTCCGGAAATACCCGGCGGCCCGCTGGGTGTTGATCCCGGTGTTTGTTCTCATGATTTATGGGACGTTCAGCCGGGTTTATCCGGTATTGAAGTTCCGTCACGAACACGCCCTGTTGCCGGATTTTGTCCGGTGGGTCGCCGCGAAGGTTGAGCCGGGCGCCCGGATCATCACCGCGGATGAAGCGCTTTTTTATAAGCATTACACGTCGTGCGAGATCTTTCCTCGGCCTGCGGATGTGCTCCGTTCGGCGCCCGAAGACTTGGCGCGTTTTTACAACACGCTGGACGCGCTCCTGGACCGGGATGTCCCGGTTTATATCACGACCGCTTCGCTTTATGCGTATGACCGGGACCGCCATTTTTCCGGTTACTTTAAAAGCCGTTACCCCGGGGAGCGGGTTGGGAGCCATTATTACGAAGATTGGCACATGGGATCCGCCCAGATCCAGGTCTTTTTGTTTGACTTGTACCGGGTGAGAAAGGAAAGAAAGGAAAGGGACAGTCCCCCATAAGGGACAGGGCGCTCGTTTGATATAATGACGAAACAGGCGCAGGGTGTTATTATAGGAGCGTAGAAAGAAGCCCTCCCGGCTGGGGCTAATTTAAAATTTTGTTGTTTGGTGTAAAAGATAAGCACTTTCTCTGGGTATCAGGCGCGATGAAAGGAAATAATGATTTTATATTTTTGTGTCGGGTTTGTTTTTGGTCCCTTGTTGTTGTGTCGCTGTCCGTTTTGCCATCCCTCACGTTTGCCGCGTTGTCCAGTGTGCCCGATCCCTCGGCCCCGCATAAATTATTCAGTCCTGTCATAAGTGTGGAAAACCTCCCTGTGGTTAAAGAGCCGGTCAGGGGCTTGAGCCTTGAGCAGGTGGAGGAGGTCCGCGCACTGTTTAAAAACGAACGGTTTGGCGCGCTGAGCGTCATGATGGATAAATATCTGGCCGTGATCGAATCCGATCCGGCCGATGAGTTTTTGATTCATGATTTTCTCTCGATTTTTTCGGAGCCATCCCCTGACTGCGAGCGCTTGCTTCTTAAATGGAAAGAAACGTTCCCGTATAACTACCAGCCGTATTTGGCCTTGGCCCAGTATTATCATCAGCGGGGATGGGAAAACCGCGGGTCCAAAATTGTCCAGGAACCTTCGAATGAGCAGTTTCAGAAAATGGAGGACTGTTTTCAGCAAGCAGAGGAAAATATTAAAAAGGTTTTAAAAATGAAGCCTAATTTGTTGCCCGCGCATGGAATGTTAATCAGCCTTTATGGCGTTTCCAGGCCCGACCGGGAGAAGGAACTGATTACTGCGCGCGCGCTTGAATTGTTTCCCCATTCTTATCTTATCCGGAAAGAGATCGTGTCTTCGCAAACGCCGCGATGGGGCGGAAGCTATGAACAGATGCAGTCGGTCGCCCGGGATGCGGAGCCATATAATCGTATCAACCCGAACATGACGAAATTGTATGGTTATATATATGAAGATCAGGCGTGGTATCTGAAGCGGGCCCAGCAATATGATAAGGCGATCGACCTGCTGCGGGACGCCTTGGCTTTTGGAGAACGCGCAGCCCTTCATGAGCAGATCGCGGAAATATATTATTATAATTTTAAAGATTCCCCCCGGGCTTTGGAGGAAATTAACGAAGCAGTCCGGCTCGGCCTGGGAGCATCCTGTTATCTTCTTCGTTCAAAAATATATTATAAGTTGGAAGATTATGCAAATTCGCTGCGTGATCTGGAAACGGCAATCCGGGTCGATCCATTTTATGACGAAGCGGGGAAATGGGCCCGGGGGGCCGGCCGGGACTTGATGCTTCAGGGGCAGGAAAAATATAAGTCCAGGCATGTGCGGGCCGCGATTGGCTTGTTTAATGTGTCCCTGAAATTTAATGACCGGGATTACGAAACATTTTACTGGCGGGGGAAGGCTTTTTTTGACAAAGGGGACGCGGGAGCCGCACTTAAAGATTTTGAGCAGGCGCTGGCCTTGAACCCCGGGGATTTTCAGTCCGTCAGCATGATCAGTGATATCGCCAGTTCTGAAAGGCAGTTTGATTACAGCCTCGGCTACTGGGAGCGGTTCCTGAAGCTAGAACCAAAGCACGCAGGAGCTTATCTTAAGCGGGCCAGGGTGTATTACTATAAAAATGATTTTGAGAGTTGTTTGAAAGATTTAAACCAAAGTTGCCGCTTGGGGAACCGGGAAGCGTGCACCCGGATTAATAATGTTAAAACCAAGGGCAGGTTCTAACATTATGAAAACAGGGCTGTTTAAAGCCTGATACGGGGTTATCTGGGGCTTGTGGCCTATTGGAATATGGAAAACAAATTTACAAAACAGGTTATATTTATATCTTTTTTTGTGATTTTCATGTACTATATTGCCAATATTGCCTAAGATTCGGCGAATGATAACTAACAGGATAGAGCAGAGAAAGGACTTCTTTCGAAAGCATTGTTGATAGTCGCGGATGGTCTTGGGGGTTGGTGTTGGGTGGTCAACGGCACGGAGGGTATGGCCGGCCGTAAACGTCAGCCAATCTTTGTTTGGACTGACGATCGTTGCGGCAGAGTTTTGCCCTAATGGGCCGCGTTGGTTGTTACCGTGGGCAAAAAGAGAAAGAATCCTGTAAAAGGAAAAATTTATCAATGACAAGAAATATATTCAATCATAAACCAGAGGCGCTGATTTTTTATAGCTTCCTCTTGGCGATTTTGATCGGTACAGTATTGCTGAAGCTGCCTTTTTCCAGCAAGAATAACCCTTTGCCGTGGATTGACGCGCTGTTTATGGCAACGTCCGCTGTTTGTGTTACAGGACTAAGCGTCGTGGATGTGGGGATGGGCCTGACTTTATTCGGTCAGATTGTTATTTTGTCCCTCATTCAATTTGGCGGATTAGGCATCATGACGTTTTCTTTGTTGTTTCTTATTTCTATCGGGAAACGGATATCGTTGCATTCCCAGCTTTGTATTCAGGATTTATCGCAGGATATGAGTTTTAGGAATATCCAATATTCGGTATTTTTGATTTTGGGGATGACGCTCATCATTGAATTTGTCGGGGCGGGGTTATTGTTTTTTAATCTTCGGCCATATCATCCATTACCGTTTGCTGTCTATAGTTCGATCTTCCACTCGGTTTCGGCTTTCTGTAATGCCGGTTTCAGCCTCTACTCGGATAGTCTGATAGGATTTTCTAAAAATCCGCCTATTATGCTTATTTTGATGTTTTTAATTATTTTGGGAGGATTGGGATTTATCGTTATTTATGAAGTAGTTAGAATTTTGATGAATAAAACCAGGGACAACAAAAAAATTGCCATGAGTTTACACTCCAGAATTGCTTTGACCGGGAGTGTTTTTTTTGTCTTTGGGGGAGCCTTGATCATTTGGTTTCTTGAGAGCCGGGGAACGATGCGCAGCCTGCCGATAGCATATCAGATTCTTAACTCTCTCTTTTTGTCTGTGACGTCCCGTACGGCGGGTTTTAATACGATTGACACGGCTATGTTATCCAATCCAACTCTTTTTTTGGTGATATTTCTTATGTTTATCGGCGCGTGTCCGGGGTCGACAGCCGGCGGGATAAAAATACACACATTTTTATCCGTTGCGGCCCTTGTCCGCAACAAGCTCAAAGGGCTTGAGATGGCGAGCTTGTTTAAACGGAAAATACCGGAGGCTATCGTCGACAGGGCGTTAACGATATTTATTTCATCCTGTCTGTTGATATTGATTGCCGTTTTCCTGCTGCAGATGGCCGAGAACCTATCGATTTCGCATACAAAGGTAAATCCCCAAGAAGACTTTCTGGATACACTCTTCGAAGCCGTGTCGGCCTTTGGGACAGTGGGGTTATCAACTGGCATAACGACATATTTATCTCCTTGGGGCAAGATAATCATAGTCTTCCTGATGTTTATCGGCCGTATAGGTCCGCTGACTTTAGGCATAGCGTTACAGACCAGACAAAGCCGTAAGGTGGTTTATGGATTTCCAAACGAAGAAATTGTAGTAAGTTGAAGGAGGGGTGTTATATGAAAAATATATTAATTATTGGTCTCGGCCATTTTGGTTGCGCACTTGTGGAAGAATTGAGCAAGAATTCTGTGGAGATTATT
The DNA here is from genome assembly GCA_964489065.1 of uncultured Planctomycetales bacterium. GTDB lineage: Bacteria > Omnitrophota > Gorgyraeia > Zapsychrales > JANLHA01 > JAGOJP01. The sequence goes on from CAZAXH010000003.1 coordinate 168,602, forward strand.
GCTATTGAAGAAGACCAGGCGAAGGCGGACCTTGTCAAGGACAAGGTTGAGCAGGTTGTTGTGGCGAATGCGGCCAATAGGGAGCTTTTATTAAAATTTACCAAGAATATTGATTGCGCGATTGTCTGCATAAGTGAAAAAATAGACAGCAGTGTGCTGGTAACATATCATTTAAAGGAAATAGGCATAAAGAAGATTATCGCCAAAGCAACGACGATCGCTCATGGGGAAATTTTAATGTCCATAGGAGCCAGCGAGATTATTTATCCTGAAGAAGAGACGGCTAAAAGGATAGCGAGAAATCTTGTCTCCCCGGATATTTTGGATGCGATTAGATTGTCGGATGATTTTGATATTATCGAATCCCCGGTCCCGGAGAAATTTTTGATGAAATCCATAAGAGATCTACAGTTGCGCAATAAATATGGCATTGACATATTGGCCGTGAAAAATCCTCTCACCGGCCAGACTAAAATCATGCCGCCTTCTGATTATGAATTTCGACCCGATGATGTCCTGATTTTTATAGGAGAGGCTGGCTCGATTAACAAATTAAATAAACTCCAGGAACCATAAGGATATGGGGAAAGGAAGAAGTAGGTGCCAGGCCCCAAAAGGGGACAGGGAGTAAGTAATATTGATAAAGAATGCAATTGATGGAAAGAACATTGTTTTCCATTATCGTCATGTCAATCCCTTTTTGCTGGTTGCGTTACTCCTTCGGCGTCTGCGTGCCCCGGGTATTTTTATCCTTTTTTTAGAATTATGTCCGGGTATGACCCGTATTGTCACGTTGACGGGAAAGGGAGGCGTTGGTACAATAACATTTGTTCAGGAAGAGACGGCCTGCGTCTGAATCATTGGCGGAAAGGGTTTTTATAATGAAATTTGGGATTCGCCTTTTTTGCACGATTTATAATATTTTAGGCCTGCTGGGGCTCAGTGCCTGCGTGTCCAGCGCGGCGGCCCTGTCCCGTTCCCGCAGCCTGGTGATCGGCGAGGCGGATATGATGCAGATTGTCGCTTATATCGTCGCGGTGCTGTTTTTCTTCTCGGCGTTTCTGCTGATGAAAAGAAAAACCTCCGGATTTCTTCTCCCTATTTTTTTGCTTGCCTTTTTTGTGTCCGGAGGGTTTGTCGTCCTTCTGCCTCTTCTGGCGGGGCATATTCTGTTTTTTACCCGCCCCCGCATCAAAGCGCAATTTCATTGATTTTGTCCTGCGCTTCATCCGGGAACCGCCCGGGCTTCCTGAGTGTCATTGTTTTATTTCATGGAAAAACTGCGGCGCAGGCGCCTTTCCTTTGTTAAACTAAAGCAAGAAGGGAAACAGGTTTTTCGGGTGTTTGTGTTAACCTAAAGGAGGCCCCATGATTGATCTATTGAGAAAGCGGCGGAGCGTGCGTGCATATTTGAACCAGCCGATCGAGCCGGAAAAGGTGAGCATCCTGAAAGAGGCTTTGCTGCGGTCTCCGTCGTCGCGTGACATTCAGCCTTGGATGTTTATTTTTGTGGAAGAGGAGAATGTGCTGAGCCATCTTTCCCGGGTGAAAGTCCACGGCTCCGCATTTTTAGCCGGCGCGCCGATGGGCATAGTGGTTTTGGGCGACGAATCTGCTTCGGATGTATGGATAGAAGATTGCTCTGTCTCGTCGGTGGTCGTCATGTTAACTGCGACGTCTTTGGGGTTGGGCAGCTGCTGGGTGCAAATCCGCAATCGCCAGCATTCTCCTTCGGAAAGCGCCGAGAATTATATCCGCAAAATTCTGCGCATCCCGGAAGAATTCCGGGTGGAATCTATTATCGCCGTCGGGTATCCGGATGAAGAAAAAAGCGGGATCCCTTTGTCCGAACTGCGTTTTGATAAAATCAAAACCGGGATGTTTTCTGATTAAAGCATATCAGACGGGGCAGGGGTTGCCATGACAGGCGGGCGTCTTTTAAGCGAAAAAATATTCGTCTTCGCAGGAGACCCCAGGCGGACTGCGGATGAATGCGAGAGGGCAATGGCCAAAGGAAATTTTGCATAAAATAATATTTTGTCGTATATTAATTTAATTGCAGAAACGGGCCATGGGCCCCAAGAACAGGGAGTCGCTATGCCAAAAAAACGGAACGCCGAGGCCGCTTTAAACATCTCTCATGCGGAAGAGCTGAAGATATTACGACAGATCGTCGATATAACATCTGCGGAGATGGACCTGGCGCGGACGCTGAAAGAGGTCGTTGGAATTGTCAACGACACGACCCAGGCGGATTCGGTTTTTATCTATCTTTTTGACGAAAGAAAAACAAATTTAACCTTAATGGCCTCCAAGCTGCCGCACAAAAAAATGCTGGGGCATCTTGTCCTGAAAGTTGGGGAGGGCATTACCGGGTGGGTGGCCCAGGAAAATAAGCCAGTGGCCATCAGCCAGAACGCCTGCCAGGACGCCCGGTTCAAGAATTTTGATGTTTTGCCGGAAGACCGATATGAAGCCTTCCTGTCCGTCCCTATTGTTTATAAGGGGAAGGCGATCGGGGTTATTAATGTCCAGCATAAAAAGCCGCATAATTACAGTGCTCAGACGGTCAATATTATCTGCACGATCGCCAAGCAGGTCGGGGGGGTGATTGAACACGCTGTTCTTTATGAGCACATTAAGCAGAAAGCCAAGCAGTTTGACAGCCTGGTTAAAGTGAGCCAGTCGATCACTTCGGAAAATTATCTGGATGAAATTTTAAACCTGATCGTTGTGGTGACAGCGGAGATGCTGAATTCCAAAATTTGTTCGATCCTCCTTTTGGATGACAGGAAAGAAAAGGAGCTTGTGATTAAAGCCACGCAGAGTTTGAGTGAGGAATATAAACAGAAACCGAACCTGAATGTGGACCGCAGCCTTTTGGGGGAGGTGATTAAATGCAAGAAACCGTTGGTGTGTCAGGATGTCCGGCAGGAACAGAAATATTTTTATCGCGACCTGGCGGTGAAAGAAAACCTGACTTCGATGATTGCGGTCCCCATGATTGTTAAAGATACCGCGATCGGGGTAATCAATGTATATACCAAAGAGCCGCATGTGTTTACGGATGAGGAAATAGGGGTTTTGCAGATGGTGGCTAACCAGGCGGCGGTCGCGGTGGAAAATACCAAGTTGATGCAGGAAGCCCTTAAGGCTAAAGAGGCCCTGGAAACGCGTAAACTTGTCGAGCGAGCTAAAGGCATTTTGATGCGCATGAACAATCTTTCCGAGCAGGCCGCGTACCGGTTGATCCATAAAAAGAGCATGGATACCTGCCGTTCCATGAAGGAGATTGCGGAATCCGTTATTCTCATGGATGAATTGAGCTCCGCAAGCTCCTCATAAAAAGATGTCTTGAGGGCTCCGGAGAAACAGGAAACCGGGGGGCGCGTGGCTGTTGTTCGTCGTCGGAAATGTAGGGATTTTTTGCTGAAAATAAAAATACCTTGACAAAAGATTGCGGAAATATTATATTTTAACCAGACCATTGACGGTTTATCATAACGGGCAAAGAAGTCCGGATTCTGTATAAGACTCCGGGCTTTTTTATTTTTGGGCATTGATGTCCTCTTCATGGCAGGTGTTCTGCGGAAGAGGATTTTTTTATGTTTAAAGAGTGGACACAGGGGTCCATCACGAGCAAAGACAGCTTGCGGGTCCGTTGGCGGGGCAGAGTACTTTAATAAAAAAGACGTTGGGTCCGGGGCAGTCCCGGATCAAGAGGAGGAAAAGACATGTTTGGAAAAAAGATGAAGACTCTCCCTGTGCTCGCGATTGTCCTGGGTCTTGGGATGATGCTTTGCGCTGGCTCAGGAATGGCGGAAGAGCCGACCGTAGCCGGTAACGCTGCGGCTTTGGCTGAAAAAAGTGTGGCCCTGGACACCGTGTGGACGCTTATCGCCGGAATGCTGGTCATGTTCATGCAGGCCGGGTTTGCGATGGTGGAAACCGGGTTTACCCGGGCAAAGAATGCCTGCAATATTATGATGAAAAATTTGCTTGATTTTACGGTTGGTGCGGTTATTTACTGGGCTATTGGCTTTGGGATTATGTTTGGGGCCGGGAATTTGTTCTTTGGGACAAGCGGATTTTTCCTGGCTGATAGCGGAAGCACGTTTGCTTCTTTAGATTGGAGCAGCGTTTCCTTGGCGTGTAAATATTTCTTTCAGATGGTGTTTGCCGCGACCGCCGCGACGATTGTTTCCGGGGCCATGGCGGAACGCACTAAATTTTCTGCTTATTTGGTATACAGCGTGGTGATCAGCGCGTTGATTTATCCTGTCGTTGGCCATTGGATATGGGGCGGCGGCTGGCTGGCGGGAATAGGAATGTGGGATTTTGCCGGGTCAACGGTTGTGCATTCCACAGGGGCCTGGATGGCGCTGGTGGGGGCGATTATGTTGGGCCCGCGGCTGGGAAAATATCGTGCCGACGGCACTTCCAACGCGATCCCAGGGCATAATATCCCGCTGGCGACCCTGGGGGTTTTTATTCTCTGGTTTGGGTGGTATGGCTTTAACCCCGGAAGCACGATGGCGGCCGTTCCGGCTATTGGGCATATCGCCATGACGACAACGATTGCCGCGGCGGTCGGCGTTAACGTGGCGATGGTGACATCCTGGTTTATGTTTTCTAAACCGGATATTTCTATGGCGTTAAACGGTGGGCTGGCAGGCCTGGTGGCGATCACGGCCGGGTGCGCCTTCGTGTCTCCGGGCAGCGCGGCGTTGATTGGACTGGTGGCCGGTGTCCTGGTTGTCCTGTCCGTGGTTATGCTCGACAAAGTTTTTCATATTGATGATCCGGTCGGGGCCGTGTCAGTTCACGGGGTTTGCGGTATCTGGGGCACCCTGGCGGTCGGGCTTTTTGCGCAGGACGTTTTTTCTCCGGGGACGACCGGAAACGGGTTGTTTTTCGGCGGAGGAATAAAGTTGTTTATGTCTCAGTTAGCCGGCGTGGGCGCAGTCATGGTTTGGTGTCTTGTTACCGGAATTGTCCTTTTCTCGGTTATTAAAGCGACAATCGGATTACGGGTGAGTAAAGAAGAAGAATTGCGGGGCCTGGATATTGATGAGCATGGCATGGAGGCTTATTCCGGGTTCCAGATTTTTACAACGGAATAGTCAGACGGGGGCGTCGGGTCTCCCGACGCCCCCGGGACAGTGATATAAAAAGACGATTTAAATACGATAAGGAGGAATGTCCCATGAAATTAATTATTGCCATGATTCAGCCGCATAAGTTGCCGGATGTGAAAAAAGAGCTTTTTGCTGCGGATGTCCATAAAATGACAGTGACAAATGTTCTCGGTTGTGGTCAGCAGAAAGGGTATAACGAAACATACCGGGGTGTTGTACACGAGGTGAATTTGCTGAAGAAAGTCCGTTTGGAAATCGCGGTTAATGAAAATTTTGTTAAGCCGACGATTGACGCGATTATCCGCGGCGCCAAGACGGGCAAGATCGGAGACGGCAAGATATTTGTACTCGATTTGCCGGAATGCATCCGGGTCCGAACCGGGGAAAGAGGAAGCGAAGCCATAGGATGATGGAGCGTAAGGCGTCTCCCCATGATTCAATGAGCATTTAGTTTGCACGACCGAAGGGAGTGAGCCCAAGCGAACGAGTCAAAGGATGTTGGTTTAATACCCAGCAGCTTGCTGCGGTTCATTGAGTCCAGAGCTTGCTCTGGGGTTTATACCTTGATTGGATCAGGACATAACATAAGGAGGGAAGTGTGACACACAGGAACCGCGTTAAATTATTGTTGCTGATCGGGGCGGCTTTTTGGGCTGGCCCGGTTGGCCAGGCCTCGGCAGATGCCGGAACTATTCCCAGCGTTACAGGGCTGGACACCCTGTGGGTGTTGATAACCGCTTTTTTGGTTTTTTTTATGCAGGCGGGCTTCGGGATGGTGGAGGCGGGTTTTATCCGGGCGAAAAACACCTGTAACATATTGACGAAGAATTTTATGGATTTCTGTATGGCGTCGTTGGGTTATTTTATGTTCGGTTATGCCATTATGTTCGGGGAGGGGAACGGGTTCCTCGGAGTTAAAGGCTGGTTTTTAGCGGGCGCGGAATCAGGCGCCAGTATCCCTCTTTATGCCTTTTGGCTTTTTCAGGCGGCCTTTTGCGGGGCCGCAGCCACGATCGTGGCCGGAGGCATGGCAGAACGGATGAAGTTTCAGGGGTACTTGATTTATTCTTTTGTCATTTCAGCATTTATTTATCCGATCGTCGGGCATTGGGTTTGGGGCGGCGGCTGGCTGTCGAAGCTGGGGTTTGCGGATTTTGCCGGATCAACGGTGGTGCATTCCCTGGGCGGTTTCGCTGCGCTGATCGGGACGATGATCCTGAAGCCGCGGACCGGAAAATACAACCCGGACGGATCGGTCAATGCTATTGCCGGACACAATATTCCCCTGGCGTCCTTAGGGGTCTTTATCCTGTGGTTCGGATGGTTTGGTTTTAATCCAGGGTCTACGTTGTCTGTCGGGGACGGCAGTCTGATCGCCCGGGTGGCGATTAACACAAATTTGGCGGCGGCTGCGGGAGGGATAGCGGCGATCATCACGGTGTGGAAAATGTTCGGTAAGCCGGATCTGTCCATGGCCATGAATGGCGCCTTGGCCGGGTTGGTTGCGGTTACCGCGCCCTGCGCTTTTGTTGACCCCTGGGCCGCCATTATGATCGGCGCCATCGGCGGGGTTATTGTCGTGTGCGGTGTTGTTTTTTTGGACCGTCTTCGGATCGATGATCCGGTCGGGGCCGTCCCTGTTCATGGGTTTAATGGTTTTTGGGGGACCGTTGCCGTCGGGATTTTCGGTCGCCAATCCTTGGGCCTGGCGCACGACGGGCTGTTGTATGGAGGAGGATTGTCTCAACTGGGAATTCAACTCCTGGGTGTCACGGCGGCTGTCGTTTTTATCTTGGTGACCATGGGGGCGTTGTTCAAGCTGATTGACGCCACTGTTGGGTTGCGGGTTACCGTTGAAGAGGAGCACCGTGGCCTGGATATCGGCGAACATGGCATGGAATCCTATTCAGGATTTCAGATTTTTACGACATCATAAACAAATTGTTTGCTGTTTTTTAGGGAGAAAACGTCCCGGTTTGAATCTGGTGGCAAGGAGAGGAGGAGAGAAGCGGTATGTTAGCGACGACTATAATGATGGTTTCTTTGGGGGCGCTGTTTTGGGTGTTTAAAAAATACTTGTGGCTGAAAATGTTTTACACAAAAGAATCTCTCGTCGCTGCTTTAAGAAGAGAGAGCGAAGAGAAGGCAACTTGAACTAGCCTTTTTTATCTGTCTTTGAAGAAAACCACGGGCATGCCCGTGGAGGGGTGCGGGAGGGTAACAATGTCCTCTGCTTCCGGGATGTTCGTGCATATGTTGAGACACTTGATCATTCCGCGAAGCAAGGATTAACAGGGATCGCGCCCGTGGGCGTGGCGATCTGTGAAATTCAAGCTTCATAAAAAAGATGGGACGTCGTTAATAATGGAACGCGGCGGGCCTGAAAATATTTCCCATTTGGGGGCTTCTGTGTTTTATAATAATCTAATTTTTAGAACGCAGAGAGCTTCGGAATGGATAAATTAAACATGGAGGAAAAAGATGGAAGAAAGACTCGAACATTTGGGAGGACAAACAGTTTCTGATATTTATGGCCAGAATGTTTTTAGCCTTAAGGCCATGCGGAATTATCTTTCAGAAAAGGCGTTTCAGTCCTTGAGCAAAACGATCAAAGAAGGCGGGCCGCTTGATCCCGGCATTGCGGATGAGGTGGCTGACGCGATGAAAACCTGGGCTGTTTCCAAGGGGGCTACGCATTTTACGCACTGGTTTCAGCCGTTAACCGGCACGACCGCGGAAAAACATGACTCATTTATCGTTCCGGATGGCGAGGGCGGGGTCCTTCTGGATTTTTCAGGCAAAGAGTTGATTCAGGGCGAGCCGGATGCGTCCAGTTTTCCATCCGGAGGGTTGCGATGGACATTTGAAGCCCGGGGTTACACGGGGTGGGATCCGACGAGCCCGGCTTTTATTAAAGAAGGGCCACAATGCGCCACACTTTGCATTCCGACCTATTTCATCGGCTGGAACGGAGAGGCGTTGGATAAGAAGACTCCTCTTTTGCGCTCCATGAAAGCGCTTTCCAAACAGGTTTGTCGGCTGGCCGGCTTGTTCGGCATTGAAACCAAAGGCAAACAGGCTTATGCTACGCTGGGCGGTGAACAGGAATATTTTCTTATTGACCGCGAATATTACCTGCAGCGCATTGACCTGATTCAGACAGGCCGCACGCTTTTCGGGAAGGAACCGGCTAAACATCAGCAGATGGCTGACCATTATTTTGGTGCTATTAAGGGCCGTATTATGGGTTTTATGGAAGATTTTGACCGGGAGATGTGGAGGCTCGGGGTTCCCACCAAGACGCGCCATAATGAGGTGGCGCCTGGACAATATGAAGTCGCTCCGATTTTTGAGAGCCTGAACCTGGCTGTGGATCACAATATGCTTTGTATGGAGGTCATGAAACGGGTTGCCGAGCAGCATGGGTTGGTGTGTCTCCTGCATGAAAAGCCTTTTGCCGGGGTTAACGGTTCGGGGAAACATAATAATTGGGCTATCGTTGGGCCAGACGGAAAGAACTGGCTGGATCCGGGTGATAATCCCCATGAAAATGCCAAATTCCTCGTTACCCTGTGTGCGGTGATTAAGGCCGTGGACACGCATGCCGGCGTGTTGCGTTCGTCGGTGGCGACAGCGGGTAATGATCACAGATTGGGATCGCATGAGGCGCCTCCGGCGATTATTTCTATTTTTCTCGGCGAACAGCTTACGGATATTATTGAGCAGATTGAAAAGGGAGAAGCCAAGCATTCTAAATCCGGCGGAGTCCTTGAGATTGGCGTGGATTCTTTGCCCAACCTCCCGCGTCACGCGACTGACCGGAACCGCACATCCCCGTTTGCTTTCACCGGGTCAAAATTTGAGTTCCGGGCGGTGGGGTCCAATATGAGTCTAGCCGGTCCGAATATTATTTTGAACACGATCGTGGCCGATGCTATCGGCGATATTTGTTCCCAGTTGGAAAAAGACTTGAGTGCGAAAAAGGATTTTAACGCCTCTTTGCAGAAAATTTTGAAAAATATCATCAAAACGCACAAACGGATTATTTTTAACGGAGATAATTACACGGAAGCCTGGGTGAAGGAAGCCGATCAACGGGGACTCCCGAATCTAAAAAACACTCCGGAAGCCCTGGCCGTGATGAGCGACCCTGAGGTGGCTAGTCTTTTTGAGCGACACGGTGTTTTAACGAAGAAGGAACTGGCGTCCCGCAACGAGGTGTATCTTGAAGCCTACAATACAACTATTGATTATGAGGCCAAGCTTTCCGTGGACATGGTCAAGACCCTGATTATGCCTGCGGTGTTTAATTATCAGGAAGATTTGGCGGAGAGTATTAAGTCAGCGGAGTCCGTCAACAAGTTTAAATCTACGGCGTCCCGTAAACTGCTCGCGGAAATCACCCGGGAGGCGGAAGCGGCATTGAAAAAAACAGATAAACTCCAGGCGGCCATTGATAAAGGAGCCGCTTTAAAGACGAAGGCAGCCATGGGAGACCTGCGTCTCACGATCGATACTCTGGAAGGCCTGGTTCCGGCTGATTATTGGCCGTTGCCGTCTTACGCGGAGATGTTGTTTATTGTTTAAACTGGCATGCCTTTGCGAACCAGATTTTAGGGCCGGCGTATTGTTTCGCCGGCCCTAAAATTCTTTTCTTGAATATGATTTTATATATTAAACATATCGGATTGGAAGGGCCGGGGACGCTGGGGACTTTTTTGGCCCAGAAGGGCTTTCTGTCTCAGACGATTGAGGCGTGGGACGGCGAGCCCTTCCCGGAAGAACTGTCCGGCATTGAGGCCGTGGTATCCTTGGGCGGGCCGATGAATGTCTATGAGGAAAAACAGCATCCTTTTTTGAAGCAGGATCATCGTTTCATTCAGAAGGTCCTGCAGGAGGGTGTGCCTTTCCTGGGGATTTGCCTGGGGGCCCAGCTTTTGGCCAAGGCCAGCGGGGCCAGGGTGTCCCGTGCTATGGAGGAAGAGATAGGTTTCTTTCCTATCCGGCTGACGGGGGAGGGGGCTCAAGATCCTTTCTTTCAAGGGGTGCCTTTGGAACTGGATGTGTTTCAGTGGCACGGGGATACTTTTGATATTCCCTCCGGGGGCGTGTGGCTGGCCCGGGGCGGGTGCCCTCATCAGGCGTTCAGGGTGGGACAATGCGCGTACGGACTGCAGTTTCATGTCGAGATAACAGGGAAAAATATCCGTGAATGGGCAGAGGCCTATTGGGATTTAGAGGCCCCCGGCTATCTGAACAGGAAAGACGCCATGCTGTTTCGGTATGAGCAAATAAAGGAAAATTTCCACAGGGCAGGGGAACAGATATATAATAATTTTTCAAAGATCATCTTGGATCATGGGCGTTCCGATTGAATGAAAAAGGGATGTTTTTGAAAAAAGGGCTTTTAAAAAGGACGGCGCGATGATACGTGTGGCGTTGGCGCAGATTAATGCCATGGTGGGGAGCTTGGAAGGGAACCGGAGGAAAATTTTGCAGTTTATCCTCCGGGCCCGGGAACTGTCCGCGGATTTGATTGTTTTTCCTGAATTGGCGGTTTGCGGTTACCCTCCGGAAGACCTTTTGTTCAAGGATCATTTTATCCAGGATAACCTGAAGACGCTGAAGGCGTTAAGCCGGGAGATCACCGGGATCACCGCGATCCTGGGGTTTGTTGACCGGGGTAAAAAAAGAAATATTTTTAACGCGGCAGCCGTGATTCAGGATCATAAAATATGCGGGATTTATCATAAGCAGGAGCTCCCGAATTACGGCGTGTTTGATGAAAAACGTTATTTTACCCCTGGCACGGGAACCTTGAGCTTCCGGTTGAATGGCGTGGTTTTCGGGCTTAGTATTTGCGAAGACATCTGGCGGCACGGTCCGCTTTTAGAAGCGCAGATCAAGCAAAAGTTGCCGCTGATCGTGAACCTTTCGGCATCCCCGTATGATTATGACAAGCTACAACGGCGGGAGAAACGGTTGAAGGATTGCGCCCGGCAGACGCACGCGTATGTTTGTTACACAAACCTTGTCGGCGGCCAGGATGAACTGGTTTTTGACGGGGGTAGCCTGGTCATTAATCCGCAGGGCCGCGTGCTTGCTAACGGAAAACAATTTGAGGAGGATTTGGTTGTTCTGGACCTGCCTCTGGCCTCTTCGGGGCAGAAATACCGGGCGCCGCGGGGATGCATTAATCTTGGGGATAAGACACAAACATTAAAATGCGCCTTGCCTCCTCATAAGGAAGAGCGGTTTTCCCGGATGGAGCGCGTTTATCGGGCCCTGGTCTTAGGGACGCGGGATTATGTCCATAAAAACGGGTTTGAAAAAGTCGTCATAGGGTTAAGCGGCGGGATTGATTCGTCCGTGGTGGCGGCCCTGGCCGCGGATGCGGTTGGCCATGAGAATGTGGTCGGCATTTCCATGCCGTCGAAATATACTTCGGAAGGAACCCAAAGAGACGCCCGGGTCCTGGCGCAAAATTTAAGAATCAGGTTTAAGGAAATCCCCATTGACCGTATTTTTCAGACCTATTTGGATGAGCTTGCTCCGGAATTTTCCGGGTTGCCGTTTGACGTGGCCGAGGAAAATCTCCAGGCCAGGATCAGGGGCAATATCCTGATGAAGTTTTCCAATAAATTTGGCTGGCTGGTTTTAAATACCGGGAATAAAAGTGAGGTTGCGGTGGGGTATTGCACGCTTTATGGTGATTTGGCGGGTGGCTTTGCGGTGATCAAGGATATTCCTAAAATACAGGTTTTTCAACTGGCCAGGTTTATTAACGAAAGACAGCCGGTGATCCCGGATAGTGTTTTGGAGCGGGCGCCGTCCGCGGAATTGCGTTATAATCAAACGGACCAGGATTCTTTGCCTCCGTATCCTGATTTAGATCCTCTTCTGAAGGGGTATGTGGAAGAACACCTGTCCATAACTCAATTGCAGAAGATGGGCCTGGATAAGAGTAAAGTCAGGGAAATTATTCTGAAGGTTGATCGGAGCGAATATAAACGCCGGCAATCGCCGCCTGGAATAAAAATTTCGACACGGGCGTTCGGAAAAGACTGGCGGTTGCCGATCACGAACGGCTACCGGGAGGATTAAGGGTAATAAATTATTTGCAATCAGAAGTTTATACGTCATAATAAGGGCAGACTGCGAAACCTGCCCTTATGTTGTTTCTGAAGGCTAAACGGGTTTTTATTTTTTATCTAAAGCTAAAATGAGGGGACAGAACCAGATATAAAGGGATTAGGAGAAAATGAAGGAGGTTGCCGTGAAAAGATGGTGTCTTATTTTTGCAATTATGATGTGCGCTTTCGGCTGTGAACAGAAAAAAGAGGTGAAATTTGAAGCTCCCGTTCCGCAACCGGCGGCTCATGATTTCATGAAGGACGGGGTTGAGTATTTGGAGCAGGCTAAAGTGCCGGAAGCGATCCGGAGCTTTGATGAAGCGATCAAGCAGAATCCGGTTGACCCGCAACCCTATCTGGTTCTGGGGCAGACGTATATGCGTATCAACGACTATACCCGCGCGATCGATACCTTTTCTGCGGCGCTGCGGGTTTCTCCCGACAAGGGGTCATTGCATTATTTGATCGCGGTGAATTACCGGCTCCTGGGAGACCTGGAATTGGCCCGCAAAAACGCGGAAATAAGCATTGAGTTTTTCCGCCAAAAACAGGATGAAAAAAATTTTTTGATGGCGCTCGCCTTGCTGCAGGAACTTTCCGAAGAGCAAAACAAATAACCTTTTGGCTGGAGGCGCCGTTATGGTCCGCTTCTTTTCTTTTTTGAGGGCCGTTGTCATTCTTGCGACGGTATTTTTTCCTTTGTCCAGCGAGTGCGCCGACGAGTCCCCGGACATGCAGGAACGGCTGTATAATTTGCGACTGAAGCAGGAAGATGTCAGGGATATTTACCTGAAAAAAAGACAGGAAATGGCGGCGGATTTTCAGGAAAAGATGAAGGTTTTGCGGTCCGAAGGGCGCGGTTCGGAAGTTATCCGGGCCGAGATCGGGGATTATCAATATCAGCAGCGGTCGCTTAAGGCGGCTTATCGGAAAGTCATGAAGGATATTCAGGAGAAAATCAACTCCCTTAAATTGAAAGAGGGGGGGTATTCTTCGGACGTGTCGGTCATTCAGCTTTTGAAGCCCAAGGAAAATACCTATTGTCCTCCGACGTTATACGAAAGAGTGTTGTTGAATATCCGGTGTTGATAGTGATGCCCGGCGGCTTGGGGGCGGTCTGATTCAGAATTTCTGGCACGTGTGATGAAACATACAATCCAAAATATATTATCCGGGCTTCCGGAGAGCAGCCAGGAAGAAATATTTACGAGCCTTTTGAAGACCGGGCATTTTGATTTGGAACGCATTATTTCCACAGGACAAACAACTCCGCCGGGGGAATGGCTTTCGCAAGACAGGCATGAATGGGTGCTGGTTTTAAGCGGCCGGGCGCGGTTACGTTTTCAGGATGCGGAGAGTTTTCATGAGCTTGAACCCGGCGACGCTGTCTTTATCCCGTCTGGATGTCCTCACCGGGTCGAATGGACCGACCCGGCCCAAAAAACCGTATGGCTAGCCCTGCATTACGCATGATTCTTTTTTTTGTCCTTGCGGTGATCGGGACTCTTTCCGCGTTCCCTTCGTTTTTGTTCCCTTTCGGTTTCTGGCCGGCCGCTTGGGTTTGTCTTATTCCTTTTTTTTTCTGCCTTGCCCGTTCGGGCGCCCTTTACCGCAGGCTTCTGACCGGCGGCCTGTTCGGCGTCTGTTTTTACGCGCTTTTAATTCGATGGTTTATTTCTTACAGCCTGCCGGGATATTTATTTTTTGTCATTGTGTTGAGTGTCCAGCCCCTGCTTTTTGCGTTTTTTTTTCCTCCTCCGTTTTCATCCAGGATATTTCGCCTTTTTTATTGGCCGGCTTTGTGGACAGGCAGTGAATATGTCCGGCAGGCTCTCCTGCGGGGTTTTTCCTGGAATCTCGGGTGTTCTCAGTCCTTTAACCTGTATGTGTTGCAGTGGGCCAGCCTGGGCGGGTCGTTTCTGCTTTCATTTTTTTTGGTTCTGTGCAACACCTGTTTTTATGAAATGGCGGAGGCGAAGGAGCGGCGGTTATTTTATATAAAAATGCTGGCCGCGGTCAATCTGCTGGCCTGGGCCGGGGGGGCGGCGCAATATTATTTTTTGTCCGGGGCCCCGGTGCGTGAGCCGCCGGTGCGCGCGGCGGTTGTGCAGGCGGCGGCTGACCCCCGCGAAAAACTCGACGCCGATCGGGTGAGCCGTTTTGTCGGAGCCCATGTCCGCCTGTCGTTCGCGCGGGACCCTTTTTCCTCCGTCGACATGATCGTGTGGCCGGAGACCGCGGTTCCGCTGGATCCCCGGCAGGACATTTTCTTGATGGGGACTGTTGTCGAGATGTGCCGCCGTCAGGGTGCCGGCGTCTTAACCGGCATGGCGTGGGAGGACGATGAAGGCCGTTTGTATAACGGGGCGGCCTGGATTGGCCCGACGGGAGAGTTTTTTGAAGTGTACCGGAAGCAATATTTAGTCCCTTTTAGCGAGGAACAGCCTTGGCCCGGACGGCGGCTTGGGGCGTTTATTGAAGAGAACTGGGGTAAGAACGCGTATCATTTTACGCGGGGGGAGGGGCTGGGGGTGTTGCCCTTGTCTTTCATTCGCCCGGGACTGTCCGGATCCGTGGGGCTGGCTATTTGTTCGGAAGACACCGTGAGCGCCCTGTTTCGGAAGTACGCGCACGCCGGGGTTGATTTGATGATCGTGCTTCTGAATGATGGCTGGTTTCAAGATTCGACCGCCTTGATTCAGCACGCGCAGAATTCAATTTTGCGGGCGGTTGAAATCCGCCGCCCGGTTTTACGGGCCGCCAATAGCGGATGGACCTGTCTGATTGATCCTCGCGGACGCGTGCTTCCCCTTTCGGAAACGGGCTTGATGGAAGCCGGCGCAGGCGTTTTTGAGTTGGTGCCCTTTTCAGGCCGGGCCCCGTATGTTTTTATCGGAGACTCCTTTTGCATTTTATTGACAGCGTTTGTTATAATAAGCCTATTATTATCTAGAGTAAAAAAAATAGAGAATAGGGTTATGAGAAAATTCTTAAGCCTGTTGGCGATATCAGTGTGTTGCTTCTCCTTCCCTTTGTTTTCGGAAGCCGGCGGGGTGGCGGCCCGGAAACAGCAGGGAGTCAGGGTGCATCCCCAGGTTCAGGTTCAGCCGTCTTCACCCGGACGGCCCGGGGTTTGGCCGGCCAGCTCTTCCGGGAACCAGTCCCAAGAGAGGGAAGAAGCGCAGGCGACCCCCGCGCCGTCATTGATCCCGAAACAATCTTATCCCGAAAGCCGGGTTTTGACCAGCGCGGCAGGCCGGGCCGGAGGACAGATTATCGGGAGCGTGGCGGCGGACGCGGACATGACTGTTGAAGAAAGTCTGATCCAGCTTTTGGCCCTGCTGGAGCAATCCAGTGAAATCTGGACGCAAATCAGCGATGTTAATTATAAAGTTCTGGTGGTTTCCCAGCATATAGAACGCTACCGGCAGGAGGGGACGCTGATCCGTAAACCCCCGGTGTATTACGCGCAGTTTATCACGAGCATGGGGGAAGGGAATCCGGCGCTTTTGTCCCGGCCGTTTTCAGAGCTTTTACGGCTGGCCGCGATTATGGACTATGACTTTGAGACCGGGCAGAACAAAGACGCGCTGGCGCGCTCAGTCCTCGGCGATGAAATGTACCGGGCTAACCGGAAACGGCTGGGGATGCCATGAGGGGCCGTGAGGACCGGGAAAGGCCGGGTGTCCGATGAAAAGGCTTGGGAGCGGGCTTCCTCTTTCTGGGGCGTATGGTGCGTTTGTCATTATTTTTATTGTTCTGATGACGGTCTGGTTGGCACGGACAACGTATTATATCAACGCCTGGCCGTCGGACTCCGCGGCGTCGTATATTCCAACCGCGGAGAAGCTGTTTGAGATGCGCTTTTTTTCGCAGATGCATGACCTGCATCTGCACGGATTAAGCAAACTTAATATGCGGGGGAAAGAAGCGCTTGTCGTGGCCATCGCGGTCCTGCAGAGGCTTCTCGGAGACACAAAAAGCCTTTATCCGAATATCCTGCTTTTAATTTTGTCCGCGGGGCTTTCCGCTGGGCTTCTGTTCCTGATTTTTAAAAGGATTTTTAACGCCGCCGTCGGGTTTGTTGCATTTGTGCTTTTCGCCTGCAGTTTCTGGCCGTATATGTATGTCCTGCTGGGCGCCCATCAGCCCCTGGTCCTCTGCAATTTTCTTCTTTCATTTTTTTTCCTGCAGCGTGCGGGGCAAAAACGAGTTTATCCTTTTTTGGGCGGGCTGTTTTTCGGGCTGGTCTTTTTTTCTTCTCCCACGGCCATTATGTATATGCCGTATTACGGGCTGTTGTTGTTGACGGATACTCTGGGCTTCCGTCCGTCCAGGGTTTTTTCCGCTGAAGCCGGCCGGCATTTTTTGTTTTTTTGCTCCGGCCTGGCCGTCGTGCTGTTGGCGTTCACGCTGCCGCGGCCTTTAGAGAGCCTGAAGATGTTTATTATTTATGTGTTTTTGAGCCGGGGGGGGAACCATTTTCAGCATTACGGGGATTATCTGAGCCGGTTTTTCCCGGTGCCGGTTTTTTTCCGGGGCGGCGGATGGCTTTGGATTATTAAATATTTCATGCTGACCATGCCAGTCCTGTTTGCCGCCTGCGGGGGGAGCGTGGCCTACCTTCTGGCGTGTTCGACCAAACCCCGAAAGACGCTTATGCTGATTCTCCTCGGGCTATCAACGCCCTTGGCGGTGGAGATCATCCAGGTGGCCCAGTTCGGCCGGAATTATTTTTCCTGGTTTTTCGGCATGATTTTTTTGGTCTGCGCGGCGGCGGGTCATTATATGGACAGCCATTCCCCTTTTTCCTGGAAAAAACACCGGGCCTTTTCCGCGATTTTGGCGGTGGTTCTGGCGTGTCACGTTATTTTTAACGCGAAGGTCTTTTTTCAAGATGTCCTGCCGTCCCGTTTGGCCACGACATACGCGTATGCGTGGCTTTACCAGCGGAACATTGGACAGGTTCTGGTTTACCAGGAGCATCACAGCAACACGTTTGCGGCGGATGTCCTGAATAATCCCAAAGTGCCGGCAAAAATTAAGTTTTTGGGCATCACGTCTTTTCTACAGGCCCGGGAGGGATATGTCCTTTTGCCGGGGACCAGCGGGACGACGATTTGGAATGATTGTTCCCGCGGCCCTTTTACCGGCGATCCGGCCCTGCAGGCGATCATTGCGGCCGGGCTTCTGCCGGAATGCGCCGTAGCCCGGTTTCATACGGTGGCGTCGAGCCGGTACTGGCCGCAGGAAGAAGAAGTCTGTACTTACCGGGACCTTATGCTGGGGCAGGTGTCGGAGGCGGACCGGCGCCTGAGTGAAATTTATATCCTGGACGTGGCGCGGTTGCGGAAAGTGTACACGGAACAAATTTTAAAAAACAGGGCAGAGGAAAATTATGATAAACAATAACGTTCGTCAGGCGGGCTGGTGCCTTGAGGTTCTCAGCCTTTGGTGCATGCTGATCATTCTCCTCGTCTTTCTTCAGGGACGGGCTTTGGCCGGCGGTGCGGCGGCTATGAAAAAACAACAGGGACCGCAAATGATGCAGCAGAAGATTTTGCAGGAAACGGCGAAGCAGGAACAGGTGGCCCAACAGT
The DNA here is from genome assembly GCA_964489065.1 of uncultured Planctomycetales bacterium. Classification (GTDB taxonomy): domain Bacteria; phylum Omnitrophota; class Gorgyraeia; order Zapsychrales; family JANLHA01; genus JAGOJP01. Next base: position 186,473 of record CAZAXH010000003.1, read on the forward strand.
ATATGGCTTTCCGGGAACAACAGGCCAAGACCAGCGTTTTGTCTGCCGAGCAGTTGGGCGTACAGGCGGAAGCGGATTTTTCCGATGTTATTCAGGCTTTATTAAAAACGAGCCGCGCCTGGGCCCTGATGGTGGACGCGGAGGCGAAAGAAGCGGTGGTTGCTTATTTTTTAAAAGAGTTCCGCGGGAAAGGGATTGTGATTCAGAAGCCGGCGTGGTATTATGTCGGTCTCATTGATTCGATGTCCCGGGAATCTCCGGACATGCTGACCCAGCCTTTTGACCGGGTGCTGCAGATCGTGGCGATTGTCGAGTATGATTATGAAAACGGCCAGGATAAGGACATGCTGGCTTATCAGATTTTGGGCAGCAAGGAAGCCGTGATTCAGAACCGGCAGCGGCTGGGGCTTCCCTGATCGGGGTGAACAGAATGACGGATGAAGGTATTTTAAAAACGCTTTTGACCATTGTTGAGCAGGGCGGGCGTCTGGCCGGGAGCATGATTCATGACAGTCGGCCCTCTTTGAAGCCGGACCAGTCGGTTTTGACACAGGCGGACAAGGCGGTTTCCGCTCTTACGCGGGACAGTCTGCGAGAATATCTGGCCTCCGGCAATCATGTTTTGATTGATGAAGAAGACCCTGCAAGCGCCAGTCTTTTTGACCCGGTGATGTCCGGCGCCTATAAATATGTTTGGTCCCTGGACCCGGTAGACGGAACCAGGGCGTATTCCAACCAGATGCCGGTCTACGGCGTGTCTTTGGGAATCATGCGGGACGGCCAGCCGTGGATGGGGGCGGTTTTTTTCCCCTCTCTACAGGAATTGTATTATTGCGACGGCTCTCGGGCTTTTTTTGTCAGGGATGCTTTTTCTCCCGCGGCCACGGAACACCCGATCATCCCGCTGGATCAGGACATTACGCCGCAATCGGTTTTCTTGTCTTCCGATCATTTTTTGTGCCGGTACCGGTGGGACCAGGATTTTTGCCAGATTATGATGCCGACCGTGGCCGTGGTGGAGCTATGCTGGCCCGCGGTCGGCCGGGGGTGCGGCAGTTACTTCGAAGCCAATCTTTGGGATTTTGCCGGGGCCTGGCCGGTGTTTCGAGCCGCCGGTCTGGAGCTCCGTTCCTGCAAGACAGGCCGGGTTCTGGATAGTTTGCGGAGAGACGCTTTTCGCGGGCAGGGACCAAAAACCTGGCGGATGAGCGGTGATTATATTTTATCTTCCGGTCGTAATTATCCCCTGATCAAAAAACACATGAAGCCGTTTCCTGCCTGGCTTAGGGCGGCCTGGAAAGCGCCCTGGACAGGATAAAATGAGGGGGAAAAGGGGCGTTTTTGATGATCGAGGGAATTAAAAAGTATCTTTTTAAAAAGCGGAAATAAGTAGTTTTGTCGTCGATAACTAAGCGGGGAGCCTGTGGGATAACCCTTGACAAAAAGTCTTAAAATGCTATATTGATGCAGGCTCCCAAAAGAAGGGTCTTGCCTGAATTCCTCAACCTTTGAATCACACATGAAAGAAGCGATTTTATATCTGGAAGACGGTACGAGCTTTAGAGGTCGTACGCTCGGGACCACCGGAGAGACTGCAGGAGAAGTGGTTTTTAACACTTCCATGACAGGCTATCAGGAAATTTTAACCGATCCATCCTATGCCGGGCAGATTGTCGTGATGACGTATCCGCTGATTGGCAACTACGGGGTGAATGAGGAGGACGTGGAGTCCAAGGGCGTTCATGTGAAAGGTTTTATCGTAAAGGAGTTCTGCCGCCGGCATTCCAATTTTCGGGCAAAACAAAGCCTGGGTGACTATCTTGATGAACACCGCATTATCGCGATGGAAGGAATAGACACGCGAAAACTAACCCGTCATCTGCGCCTGCGGGGAGCGATGAAGGGGCTTATTTCAACGGAAGATTTTAACCCGCAGAGCTTAGCGGAAAAATTGTCCAAAGTCCCATCTATGTCCGGCAGTGACTGGGTCAAGGAGGTGTCGGCCCCGGAAAAATATGTGTGGCCGGTTGACGCGTCTTCAGGAGGTCCAGGCTGTAGAGTGGCGGCGCTTGACTGCGGGATTAAATTTAATATTTTAAGGATTTTAGCCGGATTGGGTTGTGAGGTCCATGTTTTCCCGGCCCGGGCTACTTATGAGCAGATTATGGCTGTCCGCCCGGATGGCCTTTTTCTTTCCAACGGCCCCGGGGATCCGGCGGCCCTGGATTATGTGATCGGGACCGTGCGTCAATTTATCGGTAAACTGCCGATATTTGGCATCTGCCTCGGGCACCAGATTCTTGGGCTGGCGCTCGGCGGCCAGACTTATAAGCTGAAATTCGGGCATCACGGCGCCAATCATCCGGTGAGGGACGAGCGGGACAGTCGTATCGGGATTACGTCCCAGAACCACGGTTTTTGCGTGGATTTGAAGACGCTCCCGCAGGACGATGTGGAGCTTATCGCGTTGAATTTAAACGACCGGACCGTTGAAGGGATCTGCCACCGGAAATTTCCCATTTATTCGGTTCAACATCATCCGGAGGCGGCGCCCGGGCCGCATGACGCGCAGTACCTGTTCCGGGACTTTGTCGCCATGATGAAGCAGCATAAGGACGCTGTGAATTCGTAAAAGATATGCGGCGCAATAAAACTGTTGATATTCAAGTCATGAGAAACCGTTATGCCAAAAAGAACGGATATTAAAAAAATTTTGCTTCTCGGGTCCGGACCGATTGTGATCGGCCAGGCCTGTGAATTTGACTATTCCGGGACTCAGGCGTGCAAGGCTTTGAAGGAAGAGGGGTTTGAAATCGTATTGGCGAATTCAAACCCGGCGACGATTATGACCGACCCGGAGATAGCCGACCACACGTATATTGAGCCTCTGACCCCGGAATATATCGAATATATCATCCGCGAAGAGCGGCCGGATGCCATTCTGCCCACCTTAGGCGGGCAGACGGCTTTGAATATCGCCATGAAACTTTGTGAAAACGGTGTTCTGGACAAATACAAGGTGATCCTGATCGGCGCGGATTACGCCACGATCAAGAAGGCTGAGGACCGGGAAGAGTTTAAGAAAGCGGTTTTGCGGGCCGGCCTGGATGTGCCCCGCAGTACGTTCGCCCGCACCCTGGAGGAGGCCTGGCAGGCTGTCCGGGACCTCGGGTATCCGCTGATTATCCGGCCGTCTTACACGCTGGGCGGGACCGGTGGCGGAATCGCATCTACGGATGAGGAATTTGAGGCCATTGCTTCTCTGGGGATGGAAAGCAGCATGATTCATGAGATTTTGATTGAGGAGTCCATTGAAGGATGGAAGGAATATGAATTGGAAGTTATGAGGGACAATAAAGACAATGTCGTTATTATTTGTTCGATTGAAAATCTTGACCCGATGGGCGTGCATACCGGCGATAGCGTGACTGTCGCGCCGGCCCAGACTCTGACCGACCGGGAATATCAGAAAATGCGCGACGCCTCTTTAGCCTTGATCCGCGAGATCGGCGTGGAAACAGGCGGTTCCAACATTCAGTTCGCCGTGGACCCGGGCAACGGCCGCATGGTTGTCATTGAAATGAACCCCCGGGTGTCCCGGAGTTCGGCTTTGGCCAGCAAGGCGACCGGGTTTCCTATCGCCAAATTCGCCGCTAAACTGGCGGTCGGTTACTCCCTAGATGAAATTCAGAACGATATTACGCGGGAAACCCCGGCTTCGTTTGAGCCAAGCATCGATTACTGCGTGGTGAAGGCCCCGCGATTCACGTTTGAAAAGTTTCCGGAAGCCAAAGATATCCTTGGCGTGCAGATGAAATCCGTCGGGGAGACCATGGCGATCGGCCGGACTTTTAAGGAAGCCCTGCAGAAAGCGCTCCGGGGCCTGGAGATCGGCCATGCTGGACTGGATAATCGGCTGGATTACCGGAATATCCCGGATGAAAAAATACTCCTGCGCCTGAAGGAACCCAACGCTTCCAGGATTTTTTATGTCAAGTACGCCCTGCAAAAAGGGATGACGGTTGATCAGGTCGCCGGCATCAGCCGGATTGATCCTTGGTTTATTGACCAGATCGCGCAGATCCTGGATATGGAACGGGAGATCGTCCGGGTGATAAAAGCCGAAAAGGCTATCCCTGATCCCCTCCTGCGCCGGGCAAAAGAATACGGGTTCAGCGACGTGCAGTTGGCGAAGATGCTGGGGGGCACGGAAGTGGAGGTCCGGCGCCAGCGCAAGGAAAAAGGGATTGTCGCCACGTTTAAGCAGGTGGATACCTGCGCGGCCGAATTTGAGGCGCACACGCCGTATTTTTATTCAACGTATGAACAGGAGGACGAGTCGGGTCTGGAGACTCGTAAAGAGGAAGAGACTTCTCGCCGGCCCCGGAAAAAAATTGTTATCTTGGGCGGAGGTCCCAACAGGATCGGCCAGGGAATCGAATTCGATTATTGCTGCTGCCACGCGGCCTTCGCGTTGAAGGACATGGGGTTTGAAACGATTATGGTGAACTCCAACCCGGAAACGGTGTCCACGGATTATGATATTTCCGACCGGTTGTATTTTGAGCCGTTGACCTTTGAAGATGTCATGAATATTATTGATGTGGAACAGCCAGAAGGCGTGCTTGTTCAGTACGGCGGGCAGACGCCGCTTAACCTCGCGGATAAACTGAACGCGGCCGGGGTTCCGATTGTCGGGACATCCGTGGAATCTATTGACCTCGCTGAGAACCGCGAGCTGTTTTCTAGGTTTATTTCAAGGCTGAAGATTTCCCAGCCGGCCAACGCGTCCGCCACTTCCGCGGAAGAGGCGGTCCGTTACGCGGCGCAGATCGGGTATCCTGTCCTGGCACGGCCGTCCTATGTCCTGGGAGGCCGCGCCATGCGCATTGTTTACGACGAAGAGTCGCTGGTGTCTTTTATGGGTGAGGCCCGGGAGGTGTCCGAGGGGAAGCCTGTTCTTATTGATAAATTTGTGGAGGACGCCATTGAGATCGACGTTGACGCTATTTCCGATGGCGCACAGACGTATGTAGCGGGGATTATGGAACATATCGAGAACGCCGGGATTCATTCAGGAGATTCGGCCTGCGTGCTGCCGCCGCATACGATCAGCGAGGAGCTGATCGCGCAAATTAAGCGGGACACGTGCCGGATCGCGGAGGGGCTTAAAGTTGTGGGTTTACTGAATATCCAGTTTGCGGTGAAAGGGAGTAAAATTTACGTGTTGGAAGTTAATCCCCGCGCGTCCCGGACCGTGCCTTTTGTCAGCAAGGCGACCGGTATCCCTTGTGCGAAAATTGCTGCCCAGATCATGGTGGGCAAGCGGATTAAGGATTTTAACTTGCCGGCCGATCTGGAGTTGCCGCATTTTTCAGTGAAAGAATCGGTTTTGCCGTTTTCCCGGTTTTCGGGTGTCGACATTGTGCTGGGGCCGGAAATGAAGTCAACCGGGGAAGTGATGGGGATCGCGATGAGCTTCGGGGAGGCGTTTGTCAAATCACAGCTCTGCGCCAATCAGGCGCTTCCGAAAACCGGCATGGTGTTCGTGAGCGTTAAGGATGAGGACAAACGCTCGATCGTATTCCTCGCCAAAAGGTTGAGGGACCTCAAGTACAGGATTGTGGCAACACAGGGGACGGCGAAGGTGCTGAAATCTAACGGTGTGGTGGTGGATGTCGTCGGGAAATATGCCGAAGGCGAAAACACGCTCCTGCAGATGATTAAGAACGATCAGATCCATTTGGTTATCAATATTCCCAGCGGACAGGCGAGTCAATCGGATATGCGCAAAATCCGGGCTGCCGCGATTCTTCATAATGTGCCGTGTATCACGACGCTGCAGGGGGCCTGGGCTGCGGTGAACGGGATGGAGGATATGCTGGTCCGGCCGTTTTCGGTGAAATCTTTACAGAGCTATTACCGGGACATGCGGTTTGCCGGCCCGGTTGAAGCGCATCGGGAAGGATAAGATTGTATGTGTGGAATTATCGGAATTTCGAATCATGACGATGCCGCCCGGGTGGCTTTCTGGGGGCTGTATGCCCTGCAGCACCGGGGGGAAGAGTCGGCCGGTATCGTGAGTTTCGACGGCAAGAAACCCCATGTCGTCAAAAATATGGGATTGGTCTCGGATACTTTTAGCGAGAAGGCCTTGGACACGCTGAAAGGGCAGTGTGCTATCGGACACACGCGGTATTCCACCATGGGGTCGAGCAACATTAAAAATGTCCAGCCTTTTCTGGCGACCCATAAGAGCCGGCCTATCGCGGTGGCTCATAACGGGAATCTGACCAACACGGAAAAGCTGTTCCGGGAGTTGGAAGAAGAAGGGGCGATTTTTCAGACGAGCATGGATTCGGAAATCGTGATTCACCTTCTGGCCCGCAGTAAGGGCCCGGATCTGAAGGAACGCTTTTTCCGAGTGCTGTCTGCGCTGGAAGGCGCATTTTCTTTGATTTTTTTAGCTGGCGACACGGTGGTCGGCGCCCGTGACCCGCAGGGGTTTCGTCCTCTTTGCCTCGGGAAAATCAACGGCGGGTATATCCTCGCCAGTGAAAGCTGCGCTTTGGACTTAAGCCGGGCGGAGTTCGTGCGGGAGATTGAACCGGGCGAGATTGTTTTTATCCGGGGAGAGAATATCGAGTCTTTCCGTTTCGCGCCGCCCGCCCCTAAGAGGGCGCAGTGCATTTTTGAGAACATTTATTTTTCCCGCCCTGACAGCCATATTTTTGACGACAATGTTTATTTGGTTCGCAAGCGCCTGGGTGCCCGTCTGGCCCAGGAGCACCCGGTAAAAGACGCGGACTTTGTGATGTCTTTTCCCGATTCGGGGAGTTATGCCGGGATTGGTTACGCTCAGGAACTCGGCCTGCCTTTTGAAATCGGTATTATCCGGAATCATTATATCGGCCGGACGTTTATTCAGCCGACACAACTGGCGCGGGACATCGGCGTCCGGGTCAAGCTGAATCCGATCCGGGAATTGCTGAAAGGCAGGAAGGTCGTTGTCGTGGACGACTCGATTGTGCGCGGCACGACCAGCCGGAACCGTATCGCGGAACTGCGCCGCGCGGGGGTTAAGGAAGTTCACATGCGCATTTCCTGTCCGCCGATCCAGTCTCCCTGCTTTTACGGCGTTGATTTTCCCAGCAAAAAGGAACTGATCGCCGCCAGCAAATCGGTCGAAGAGATCGCCCGCTATATTGAAGTTGATTCCCTCGGGTATCTGAGCCTTGAGGGGATGCTGTCGTGCATGAAACATCCCCAGGATTTTTGTTCGGCTTGTTTTACCGGCCAATATCCAGTCAGTATCCCGGAGAATAAAAGCAAGTATCTGTTGGAAGTGTAGGTCTGCGGCGGCGCGGTTGTCAGCCGGCGCCCCGACCAGAGCATGAACAGGTGGGCTGTTAATATTTTTTGACAATCAGAACCGGGGTAACGCTATGAGTAAATTTATTTTTGTGACCGGGGGTGTTGTTTCCAGCTTGGGAAAAGGCATTGCCGCAGCGACCATCGGGAAACTGCTTGAAGCCCGTGGTTTGACCACGAGTCTTATCAAATGCGATCCGTATCTTAATGTGGATCCGGGCACGATGAGCCCCTTTCAGCACGGGGAGGTGTATGTGACGGAGGACGGGGCCGAGGCAGACCTGGACCTGGGGCATTATGAGCGGTTCACCAATGCCAATATCACCCGGGACAGCAGCATCACGACCGGGAAGATTTATTATTCGGTCATTACGAAAGAACGCCGGGGGGATTATCTTGGCAAGACCGTGCAGATTATTCCTCATATCACGGATGAAATCAAGCATTCCATCCGTCTTGTGCCTCACAATAAACCGGTCGATATTACGATCGTGGAAATCGGCGGCACCGTGGGGGACATTGAAAGCCTCCCGTTCCTGGAGGCGATCCGCCAGATGCGCTGGGAACTGGGGGAGAGTTACGCGCTCAATATTCATGTGACCCTTTTGCCGTATATCAAAGCCGCGGGGGAGCAGAAGACGAAGCCGACCCAGCACAGCGTGGGGCGCTTGAGAGAAATCGGCATTCAGCCCGACATCCTTTTGTGCCGGACGGAAAAACATATCAATAAAGAGCAGAAGGATAAAATCGCCTTGTTCTGTAATATAGACAAGGAAAGCGTTATCGAAGCCGGCGACGTGAAGCATATCTATGAGGTGCCGCTGTCTTTTAAACGGCAGGGCCTGGATGACCTGATCCTCAAAAAGCTTAACATCAAGGCGGCGGACAATGACCTGAAAGATTGGAACATGAACGTTGTGCGGCGGCTGAAGAACCCGTCCCGCGAAGTTAAGATTTCCGTCGTCGGAAAATATATCGCGCTGCCGGACGCCTACAAATCGATTTATGAGGCCCTGGTGCATGGCGGCATCGCCAACGACGCGAGGGTGATCATTAATAAGGTGGATTCTGAAGAACTGGAGAAAGAAAAGGACCTGCGGAAACATCTTGGTGATTCGCAGGGGATATTGATTCCCGGAGGGTTTGGCAACCGCGGTATTGAAGGAAAAATCCGCACGGTGCAGTTTGTCCGGGAAAATAACATACCCTTTTTCGGGATTTGCCTGGGGATGCATGTCGCCACAATAGAGTTTGCCCGTAACGTCTGCGGCTTGCGTGACGCCAATTCCACCGAGTTTGACACCGCGACTTCCAACCCTGTCATCAGCCTGTTGGAAGAGCAGAAGACGGTCTCCGGGCTGGGGGCCAGCATGCGGCTGGGGGCGTATACATGCAAGCTGCTGAAAAGTTCGGTATCTTATAGCGCGTATAAAAAAGAGAATATCAGTGAGCGCCACCGCCACCGCTATGAGTTTAATAATAAGTATAAAAAGATGATGGAGCAAAAAGGGTTGGTGTTCGCGGGCCGTAACCTTCAGAAGGACCTGGTGGAAGTTCTGGAGATCAAAAAGCACCCTTGGTTTGTGGCCTGTCAGTTTCACCCGGAGTTTAAGTCCAAGCCGGACCGGTGTCATCCTCTTTTTCGGGATTTTATTAAATCAGCTTTGATGATGAAGACTTAAGCGGAGAGACTTGGGGCCCCCCCTGGGTGTTCGGGCGTGGCATTGCAGAAAAAATTTTTCACATTTTTGAAAAATAAGGTACAATACTAATCATTTTGCGCGGGTGGCGAAATTGGTAGACGCGCACGTTTGAGGGGCGTGTGGGGTAACCCATGTGGGTTCAAGTCCCACCCCGCGCACTATTTTATTCAATGAGCATTGAATTTACACGACCCAGGGGAGTGTAAATTCAAAATGCGAATTGATCCTTCAACGAGAGAGCCCAAGCGAACGAGTCGAAGGATAGTGGTTGAATACCCTGCTTGCTGTGGTTAATTGAGTGCAGAACTTGCTCTGGGGGTTATACCTTTGATTTCCGATACGCTTGCCTTTCGGCTTTCCCGGCCGTTTCGGGAAGGCCATCCGGAAAACTTTATTAGAAAGGCCGTTGCCATTGAGCCCATTTATTCAGGTCAGCGCCAGTATTTTATGCGCGGATTTTTCATGTCTTAAAGAGGATGTCCGCCGTTGTGAAGAAGCCGGGGTGGACATGCTGCACGTGGATGTGATGGATGGGCATTTCGTGCCCAATATCACGACGGGGCCTTTGCTCGTGGACGCCATCCGCCCCCTCACCCAGCTTCCTCTGGAGGCTCACCTGATGATTGAGCATCCCGGTGATTATATTGACGCGTTTTGCCGCGCCGGAATAGATATCGTGTCTCTTCATGCGGAATGTTATGGGCCGTTAAGAGAGTCCTGCCGGAATTACGGGCAGTATCCCAAGGAAGTGGATTCCATAGACCCGGCCCGGGTGCTGGCGGATATCCGCAGGATCAAAGCGCACGGCAAAAAGGTCCACATGGTGGTCAATCCGGGCACGCCCTTATGCCTGGACGCTTTACTCAATGACCTTGACGGAGTTCTGATTATGTCGGTCAATCCCGGATTCTCCAAACAAAAGTTCATGCCCGAGGTTTTGTCGAAAGTTGCGGATTTGAGAGCCCGGTTTCAAGGGGACATCGCCATAGACGGCGGTATTAATGATAAAACCGCGCCGGCTGCCGTTAAGGCCGGGGTGAATATTCTGGCGACCGCCAGTTATTTCTTTGGGGCTTCTGACCAGAAGGCTGCGGTGCGGTTGCTCAAAAGCCTTCCTTCGGCTTAAAATATCTTTAATTCTCCGAATTGAAAAAAACAGGGGGTTGTGCTATAGTTCTTGTAGGTAAAGAAAGGATTTCTGCCGCGATGTTTTTTCCCCTTCGAAAAGACAGATCCGTTTTCCCAAGGCGAAAAAGAGCCCAGACCGCTATTGAATATCTGCTTGTTTTGGGCGTCGTGACAGCCGTCGTCCTTGTGTCATTCCGCCTTTATGTCCCTTTGGCGCGGGATGACGCCAACCGCTATTACCAGTCTCTTTTACGAGGGGTCTACGGTAATCAGCCTCCCTGGGACCCGTCGTTTAATTCCTATCCATGATGATCCTGTAATCGTTTTAATCGTTGTCTTCCGGCCGGTTTTTTTTCCTTTTATCCCGCACGTAATTGCTGCATTGAAAGCTTTTAGCGTATTTTTTTAACTCCGCCCCGATTTCGCTGATTTGCGCCACGTGGGAGATGTCGGCGGTTTTATTGCTGACAATTCCAATAGAAATAGAAAGAAGCCCGGTTTTGATTTCATTCCCCAGCCGGTCTTTCCCGATAATATACCCGGTGTTTTTGTCCTCGTCGTTGTAGAAACTGGGCGCGATCGCGTCAAACTGTTCAATCACCGTCTGGCAGACGCCGTCCATGATGCTGTCGTCGGTAATAAAAACGAAATCATCCCCGCCGATATGCCCGATAAAACTGTCCTGGCCGGCTTTGGCCCGGACCGTGGTGACTAGGAGCCGGGCAATTTCTTTAATCACCTCATCGCCCTTTTTAAAGCCGTATTTGTCGTTATATACTTTGAACTTGTCGATGTCCGCGTATGCCACGGCGAATTCTTTGCCGCTGGAGATGTTGGCCTGAAATTCTTCCATGATGGAGGTGTTGCCCGGCAGGTGCGTGAGAGGATTGGCGTCCAGGCTGCGGACCGTGCGGCGCAAAATCATCCGGATTCTGGCCAGAAGCGAGTCCGGGTCAAATGGCTTGACGATATAGTCGTCCGCTCCGGCGTCGATGCCGCCGATCATGTCTTTGACTTCGCCTTTTCCTGTCAGCATGATCACCGGGATATGCTGCAGCAGGATGTCTTTTTTGAGGACACGGACGAATTCCCTGCCGTTCATGACCGGCATCATGTAATCACAGATAATCAGGTTGGGGATTTTGGTTTGTATGATCTCCAGGGCTTCTTTGCCGTTGTGGGCCTGGATCACGTCATAGGATTCAGACAGCGTCAGGTCAAGAACGTCCAGAATGTCCGGGTCGTCATCGACCGTAAGTATTTTCTCCTTGTGCATAGCGTCTCCTTTTCTTCAACAAAACTCATCATTGCGCAACCGTTGTGTTGGAGGTCTTGGGCTCTGTCGGTAACGTGAAGTAAAAGCATGTCCCCACGCTGACTTTGCTGGTCACCCATATTTGGCCTCCGTGGGCTTCCACAATTTTTTTTACCAGGGCCAGCCCGAGACCGGTGCCTTTCACGTTTTGGTTAATCTCGTTGTCGACACGGTAAAATTCGGTAAATAATTTTTTTACGTCCTCTTCTTTGATCCCGATGCCGGTGTCGGCTATGCCGACAGTGACTTTCTGTTTATCATGGGTGACTTTGGCGGTGATTGTGCCGCTGATCGGGGTGAATTTTATGGCGTTATTGATAAGATTGATAAAGACTCTTTCAATCTGCCCGGAATCCATGAAAACGTTCGGCAGGGGTTCATCAAAGTTTGTGACAAATTGGATGTTTTTATCCCGCATTTGGGGGATGAGGAGGTCGTGTACGTTGGCGATGATCGACGGGATGTCATGCTCCAGGAACTTCATTTCCACCCGGCCGGATTCAATACGCGAAATATCGAGCAGGTTGTTGATAAGGGCCACCAGGTTATCGGTGTGCTTGTTGATTTTTTCGAGCCGTTCCCGCACTTTTTCCGGCACCGTACCGACTTTCCCGGTCATGAGGATAGAAGCGTATCCTTTGATGGACGTCAGCGGGGTCCTGAGTTCATGCGAAACTGCGGAGATAAATTCGGATTTGGTTTTACTGATTCTTTGGACTTCCTCCAGCGCGGATGTCAGCTCTTTGGTGCGGTCCTGCACTTTTCGTTCCAGTTCCTGGGTGGAGCGGTAAACCTGCTCAAAGAGCCGGGCATTGGCCAGCGAATGCCCGATTTGGTCTGCGAGAATGGAGATGACTTCTTCGTCCCCTTCGGTCATGGTGTAGCTTTCCGACTGGTTGCCGGCCAGGATGATCCCCAGGATGTTTTTTTGAGACAGGATGGGGGTGATGATAAACTGGCGCACGGATAAAATCCCGGTGAAAACCTCTTTGATGTCTTTCGGCGCGCTGAGGGACGATATGACCTTGCCTTGTTTCACCGGCTGCAGAATATGCGGCTTGCTGTTGAATGTTTGCACCAGCGGGGCCACCTCATTGCGCGGAAACCCGAAGTCGACCCTCACCGTAAAAGGGCTGCTGTTTTGGAACGTCAGAATTAGGAATTTTTCAAAGCCAAGCTCAACGAGAAACGGCTGGTTCAGGCGGTGAAAGATTTCATCTTCAATAAGGGTGGTGCTGATGAGCCGGGAAATTTTATGGAGGGCGTCGAGCCCGTTTAAACGTTTGTCCAGGGCTTCCTGGGTTTTATTCAGTTCAAGGTCGGTCTGCAGAATAAGTTTGGCCTGTGTGTCCAGTTCCTGGAAGGAGTTGGACACCTGTAAAAGGGAGGCCTTCAGGTTTTTAACGGTTCGGACGTAGCGGATGAAAAAAATCGCCAGAATTCCAAAAATAACTAAAAGAAACAAACCGCAAAAATTATGCATTGCATTTCTTCTCCTACCCGTTTCCCCTCGGGCGTCTTTTACAGAACACCGACGATGATAATATTGCCGTTCTGGACGATCCAGGGGGCATTGGACGGGTCTTGGCTGAAACGGAAAAATTGATTGAGGCAGAACATCCCCACGATGGGAACGCCGTCCCCGAAAATGTTCCGGATCGCGCTTAATTCTTCCGTGGCGCTGCGGCCTAGTAGTTTGCATCGGGCGATGGATTCAAAGATCAGGACAAAGCTGGGCTTCTTTAATGTTAATTGCGCGCGGACATCCCGGGCCGCTTCCGTTGCGGCCTCTAAATACGAAGACTGATTCCCGATCATGATGTTGACCTCTGCGCCTTTGGGAACTTTATCTTGACAGATTAACGCGCCTCCGTCAAGGACGCCTAGAACATTTCTTAAAATATATTGATTGCTTCCCGGTAGTTTTACGCCTAAGGGGTAGCGGAAACTTAAAGGGCTGGTTGGCCCTTTTTTTAAAGTTTCCGCTTCCTTGCCGAAATACTTTTCATAGAGGGTGCCGGCTTTGCGTCCGTTAATGGACAAGATAAGCGGGCCGTCCACTTTATCCACGGTGCGGGGTTTCCCGATCGGTTTGAATCCATGTTGCATGGATACCCCGATTTGCATGCGTCCCCCGAGAACAAGGGAGGCCGCTCCGTCCGACAGGGCGGTGTCTTTATAGTATTGAAATGTTTTTTGAAAACGGAAATCGTCGCTGCTGCCGACCAGGATTAAAGGGATATTGTACCGGAGCTCCTCCTTCATCCCGTTGATCAGGTCGGACAACCCGTCCAGCAGGCCGTCGGCGATGCAGAGAAAAAGCTGCCGCTGTTTTTGCCCGAATTCGGACAGGGTGGACTTAACAAGTTTCCGCCCGGCCTCGGTTTTGTCCTGCAGTTTCAGGTAAGGCATGCATCCGGATTCAAAGCGGATCTGGTCCGAAATCATGGCCATCACGGCGACGCCGCGGGTGGCGATCTGGTTCGGCAGAATAATGGACGGGGTTGACGCGCCGATGATCCGCGTGCGGTTCATGATGTCGAAAATGACAGGGATCACCTCCTGCGGGGCGTAGTGGGTGGTGCTGAACACGATGGCCAGGTCGACCCGGTCCGATTGTAAATATTTTTTGGCCTGCTCCGCCGCTTCCTGTGCGGCCAGTCGGGTATTGTAGTTTTGGCTGAAGCCGAGGCCCACGCGGGTAGCCACAGAAACGCTCCTTTGTATGGTATTGCGTTATAACTATAACATACCTAAAAGTTCCTGTGTAAGAAAATGGAATAAATTGAGGGGGGAATAATTTTTGTTGACCGCTTAATGGATTATGGTAATATTTAAAGTTAACAGCCCGGCGTTTTTCGAGGGAGAATGGCCGGGTGGTGAGGATTTTGGCCCCATCGTCTAGCCTGGTCCAGGACGTATGGTTCTCAGCCATAAAACGCCGGTTCAAATCCGGCTGGGGCTACCAATTTGAAAATAAGGGACACCCTTTTTTGGGTGTCCCTTATTTTTTATGTCTCCCCGTTTGAACGGCCAGCGGAGCTACTGGCGACCGAGCCCGTCCTTTTAAAGCTTGGGAAGCAAGGGATCCGCGAGCACTTTAGTGAGCCAGCGAAATCCGGCTGGGGTTATATTATAAAAAAGTAAGTATTTCTTTGCAATATCGACTATAATAAAAAGAAGAAAACGCTTATGAAATTAGATAAATCTGTAAGAATGTTTTTTTTAATTATTTTGGTTTTCTGCTTCTTGACGATTGCAACTCAAGGGCTTTTAGCCTTCAGTTGTGCTCAGGGTTGTTTCTGCTGCAATAACGGGTGTCACTGCGCTTCTAATGTCTTGTGTTCTAACTCTGTTATCATGGCGCTTTTAGCAACAAATTTTTTCATAAGCAATGTCCTGGATTTTTCGAATAGGATCTATTCTGAAAGCAATTTTCTTTATTTTTTTCTGTCGACCCGCGACATCTTTCATCCTCCGCGTTAAGACTTCTTATCTTCGTTCACTATAATCAGAAGAAAAAGAAGGAGTCTATCATGAAACAATTATTGCGTTGTGTTTTGCTGGCTTTGCCGCTCATGATGATGTCGGCCGTTAGTTTTTCCGGCTGTGCGACAACGATGGAAACTTGTCCTTGTCAGGACGGAGCGGCCTCGAAGGATAAAAATTGTTCTTGCGACTGCGGTTGTCAAGGACAAGCAGGGTGTCAATGTGCTGTGGGGAAACAGTGCTCCCCATGTAAGTAAAGCACGTTAATCAACTGCATTTAGGGCCGGTCAAAGACCGGCCCTTTTTTATTTTTAAATCTCCTTGAGGAATTTTTGCTGTATGCCGAGTTCATTCCTCGTGTCCTTCCATCGGCAGGAACTCCTTTGTTTTGCATGTCTTCTCGATCTCTTACATCACTGCGCTCAAAGCAAATCCGGCCGGGGCTCCCTGTGCCCCCCAGCGATTGAATTATTACCGGGGGTTCTTCCTGTTTCCCATATTTTTGTCTTGGGCGTATAATAATGAAAAAGAGAGGATACACATGTTCCCTTCCGCTCGAGAACAAAGATACCGATTCCGCGTTATCATCCCCGCCTATCCGTCTTTTAATATCTATTCAGGCTTGGCAGACAAGACAACAACCTTGGGCGCGGTTGCTGTGGCTACGGCTGTTCATAAGACAGCCGACTGGGATGTT
Organism: uncultured Planctomycetales bacterium; assembly: GCA_964489065.1. Taxonomy (GTDB): domain Bacteria; phylum Omnitrophota; class Gorgyraeia; order Zapsychrales; family JANLHA01; genus JAGOJP01. The sequence continues at coordinate 202,176 of CAZAXH010000003.1, forward strand.
GAGGTCATTGATGAGAATAATCTGCGGAGGTACGGCCCGAGAGTATCCGGGACAGGCGCAGACCACGAGTTTCTTCAGGCCCAGCGGCCTGCCGATGTCATTGGGCTATATGGAGGGCTGACAAGCACCATTCCGCGTCTTTATGAAGTGGCGCGTTTTTATAAAAGCTGGAATAAAAGAATCGTGACAATCGCAGGCGGCCAGCATTTTGTTGAAGAAACCATCCCCGAAGCGTTAAATTCGGGGGTTGATTATATTATTCTGGGTGAGGCAGAAGAAACGGTCAAAGAGCTGCTTGGGAGTTTTCAGAACAAGAATGATGTGAGCGCGGTTAAAGGGATCGCTTATCTAAAAGAAGGCAAAGTGGCGGTGACTCCCCGCCGGGAGCCGATTACGGATTTTGAGAAGCTGCCGTTGCCGGACTTTTCTCTCGTGCGCTATGCAAACATTAAGGTTTATCCTGTTGAACGGATTCGTGGGTGCGGAATGAATTGCGAGTTTTGTACTGTGAAAGGGCGGCCGCGGTGTGCGTCCCCCGAGAGGCTCATGGCGCAGATTAGTTTTATCGTTGAAACCCGGGATGCCCGGCATTTTTTTGTCGTGGACGATCTGTTTGGTCAGCAGCGGGAGGAGACGATAAGATTTTGCCGCCTCCTTCGGGAATATCAAAAAAATATCGGGCGGAGGCTGGATTTTACCGCGCAGATCCGTTTGGATAAGGCGAGGGACAGGGAATTGCTTTCCGCGATGCGTGAAGCGGGCATCAACATGGTGGCCATTGGCTACGAGTCGCCTATTGAAGAAGAATTGAAAACGATGCAGAAGAAAATGCACCCCGCGGAGATGATCTCTTTGACGAGGTTATTTCATAAGCACGGATTTCTGGTGCACGGGATGTTTATTTTTGGCTATCCTTTGGAAGAGGGAAGGCTTGTCAGAATGTCTATGCAGGAACGGCTCAAAAGGTATCGGCAATTTATTAAACAGTCCCGTATTGATACGCTTCAGGTTTTGCTTCCGGTCCCCTTGCCCGGAACGGAGTTGCGAGAACGATTACAGCGGCAAAAAAGGGTTTTTCCTTTGGAGGATGTGGGCTGGGAATATTATGATGGCAATTTCCCGCTGTTCAGGCCGGATGAGCCGATGACGCCAGAAGAAATGCTTTATGCCGTGCGCAGCCTGATGGGCGGGTTTTATCAATTCCGCTATATGTTTAAAGTGGGGCTTAATATTTTTTGCTTCCCCGCATTGCTTTTTTATCTGCATAATATCCGCTCCGGCTGGAGGAAATGGTACCGGTCCTGGCGCAATGATTTGATTCGTATCGGCGGCTGGTTTATCGTGAAGGGCTGGGCCGAAGCCTACAAAAGGGAGACGTTCCCGGGAAAACTAGCAAGGGCGCAGAAGCATTTGAAACAACAAGCTCATTAATTCCCGCGTTCCCAGAAGGCCGGGGGCTTGTTTTGCTCATGCCCGCAATAAATAATCATGGTGTTTCTTCAGGGGGTAGGTTAGGTTTAAAATGATAGCTATTATAGGCGAAAAAGAGTATACTTAACTTGCATCACTTAAATAGATAAGTCCTGCCGCGCAGATCTCTTGATCTTCTTTCCTGATATCTGTCAGATATTCCATCTATTTATTTTCGATATTTAAGAAATACGAAAAGGAAATCCTGTTTTATCCGAGGAGTCAATGAAAGGCATGAACCCCAGAGCAAGCTCTGGACTCAATGAACCGCAGTAAGCTGCGGGGTATTAAATTAATATCCTTCAACTCGTTTGCTGAAGGATCAATTCTTATTTCTAGTTTACACTTCCTTAGGCCGTGTAAACTCAATGCTCGTCGAATAAACGGGGGGGGATGATGTCAAAAGGCAAGATAAAAGAATATGATCCCCATCACGGGTGTGGGATCGTTGTCGATATTGACACGGGGCAGGAGTTAACGGTTTACGCAAATTATACCAATTTAAAAGACAGGGAAGTTTTGACGGCAGGCCGGGACGTCGAATACGAAATAAAAAATAACCGGCACGATAATTGGGCGGTTAATGTAAGGGTCTTATAAGAATATTCAAGAAGCATGGCTTTCGCGCCTATGGGCGAGGGGTCTATGAACACTTCGTTTCGTGGCACGGCCTGTTTGTTGAACGCGCGAATATCCCCGCAGCAGAAGACCTTGTTAACCGCATGTGTTTATCCATGGGCATGTCTGTGGTTTTCCGCGAAGGCAGATAAAAACAGGAGCAAAAAGATTAACCCTTGTTTAAGTTGTAAGGGATTAATATTAGCGAAGGGAGGGCCGTTTGAGTCATGCTTTGATTATGTGCTGAAGATGAAAAAATGAAGTAAAAAACAATGACTTGCCGGGAAATTTTTTCTGGCATCAAATTAAACTGTGAGGGGGATAAAATGAAAATATACGTTGGTAATTTTTCATATGATGTGACGGAAGAAGAATTAAGGGCTGTCTTCGAACCTTTTGGCCAAGTCGAGTCGGCCAGAATTATTAAAGATAAGTTTTCGGGAGAGTCTAAAGGGTTTGGCTTCGTGGAGATGCCGGATAAAACGGCCGCCCAGGCTGCGATGCAAGGGATTACAGAAATTAAGGGGCGACGCGTGACCGTCAATGAGGCCCGCCCGCAGCAGAGTCATTCTGGGCCATCAAGAAAAGGCGGGTTTGGCAAATTTAATTCTCCCCGGAGAGAGCGGAGATATTAATTAAACAGGATGGAAGAGCAGCGGATGATAGCACGCGGGAAGATACTATGCATTTTCGGGAAGCCGGAAGCGGAGAAATAAGGAAATTCTGCGCCGGGAGATAATGCCAGCATCAGCATGACAGAAAAGCCGCAGGGATAAAAGAGATTTTTTTATCCCTGCGGACGGGCTTGTCTATAACCCCCTCCTTTGCCCTGTCCCTGAATGGGGCCAGTCCCCTTGAGGGGACTGGCCCCGTAACGCGTAACGCACTATCTGTAACCTAACCCCCTGCTATTGAGAGATTGCAGGGGGTTTTTGTTTGAGGTAGAATGACTTCTGGAGACTTGAGCATCGTTTTAGATACCGACGAAGGAGGCTGGCATGAAAAATAAAAATCAAAGGAATATTTTGTCGTGCGCGCGGGGCTTTTTAATCGGATTAATTGCTTTCAGTGGTTTGATTCATCAGGAAAAAACCGCCTTTGCCATGGCGATGAGTCCCTATATAGACATTGAGGCCACCGTTGTTTCTTTGTCATTGGAAAGCCCCGAGGGCTATTATGAGGACGGGAAATTGGTCAGGGCTCCGCTTGATTCAGCCGTTGTGAGAATAGATAAGATTTATGAAAAAGGCGGAGACGAGCCGTTTGATTGGGCTTCTATCGGAATTGAAGCCGGGAAGGCCGTGGAGCTTGAATTTAAATATTCAGTCAGGCCCGCTAAAATTGTGACCGTTGTTGGGCAAACGATACAATCCGGCAGTGTTGTTTCTCATATTGTTGCCCCTGCCGAAAATACGTTTGAAGACGGTTATTTTGTCTTTAGAGAAGACGGGAGCGCGGAAACCGAAACAATATTGCCGGGCTTGCAGGTCGGGTCCCGTTTCCGGACGAAATTATGGAAGACTTTCGAAGTGAAAGCAGGTCAGTATGAGGTATTGCATTAATTATCCGGACAACGACACTTCTGTATTCTGCGCTTAGCTGCGGAAATACATCTCCGAGACGGAAGACAAAGAAATATGAGCATGGCGTTGATAAAACATTGAGCTAAAACAAAGTCCGCTGAATCAAGCACGGCAAAAGCCGGCAGAAATATGGGGCAGGCGATGAATGTGCAGAAAGCCATGCGTAAGGATTATATGAAGAATTTGTGCTGCGTTATTTTATTGTTTTTTATCGCAGGGATTCCCGGACAGGGACTGTCTTATTCTAAAGACGAGACTGTTGTGGCCGCTGTCACGGCGCTTCGGGAGATCACGTCTGTTGACCAGTTGCTTGAGTATTTGGATGATCAAGAATGGTTTAATCGCTTCGCTGCGATTCAGATTTTGGGAGAAAGAAAGGAACGGCGAGCGGTTGAGCCTTTACTGGAAATGCTTAAACACGAAAATGACCATGCCTTTCGTAAGGAAATCCTTGCCGCTCTTACTGGAATTGAAGGAAGGGGCGCGGTTGAGCCTTTGCTGGCCGTGCTTAAAGACGAAAAGGACACTCCAACGCGTAAGGACATTTTTATCTCTCTGGCTGAAATCAATGACGCGCGGGCTATTGCCGTTTTCGTAGACGAGCTGGAGAAGGACACGTTTCAGTTTTATGATCAGCCGGAAAAACATATTATCCGGCTCATCAACGAAGCGCAGGATCCGGCCATGGTGTTGCCGGCGCTTAAAGCCGGTAATGTTGCTGTACGGCAGGCCGCGGCAGAGGCCCTGGACAAGCTTGGATGGAGGCCTGCGAAGGGCGAAGACGAGGTTTTATACCACGCGGCGAAACGGGACTGGGAAAAATGTGCTCTGCTCGGCGGTATTTCTGTCGACATTTTGTCAGAATTATTGAATGACGTATATTGGGGAAACTATACTGTCGAGATCGGCTTGGCCCTCGGAAGGATAAACGATCCCCGGGCCTTTGCGTCGTTGGAAAAGGCTTTGCGGGCAGACGGCTGGTGGCTTCGCGAGAAAGTAGCTGAAGTTCTAGGGGATCTCAGGGATCCCCGTGGCGTCGATCCTTTGATTCGCGCTGTTTCTGATGACGATGAAAGAGTCAGCAGCAAGGCGATAGGGGCCTTGGGAAAGATGAAAGCTGCGCAGGCACAGGCCGCCCTGGTCGCCGCGTTGATGAATGAAAACAGCCGCGTCCGTCAGGCCGCGGCCGCGGCCCTGGAGGAGACCGCCTGGACCCCTTCCGCCCCGCAGGAGAAAGCCTCCTATTACGTTGCTAAACAGGATACGGAGTCCTCTGCGGCGCTGGGGCAGGTTGCCACCGCTCCCCTTTTGACTTCTGCCTCGGATCCTTATGATTTTGAGGCGAGTAATTTTGCGATCGCCGCATTGGCGAAGATCGGGCCTCCTGCCGTTGAGCCGTTGCTTTCTGAATTTACATCGGCCGCCGAGGTTCCCGTTATAATTAATAATGCTGCCGATGAGCAGACGGCCTATGAACTCCGCCAGGCGAATATCCGCCGGCGTCGGGCCATTGTCAGGGCATTGGGAGATATTAAGGATCTCCGGGCCACAGAACCCCTGATCAGGGCCATGGCGGATGAAGAAATCAGAAACTCGGTTATTGAAGCCTTGGGAAAATTGGGGTCCCCGACCGCAACTACAACACTTATTGGTTTGCTTAAGGATGATGAGCCGCAGACACGGAAAGTGACGGCTGACGCTTTGGGCCAGATCGGGTGGACGCCGGCAACGGATGCCGAAAAAGCCGCCTATTATATTGCCGGTCAGGATTGGGAGGCCTGTGAAAAGCTGGGGCCGGCGGCCGTCGAGCCATTGATCGCGCTTGTATTGGCCGGGAAGAAATCTGATTATGATGCCGATCCGGTTGTAAGGGCGCTGGGCAGGATTAGGGATCCGCGTGCGATTAAGCCCCTGGTATGTGCGTTAAGCCGATATCAATTTTTCGGCGATTTCGGGGGGCGTGACGAGGAGATACTTATTGAAGCTCTTACAGGTTTCGGGCCGGGGGCCGTAGCTCCGCTGATGGAAGCCATGGATAAAGCTCCCATACTTATCAGCGCCAATGACCTCTCACCGGAGAGCAGGGAAAGGATGATTGAAGTTTTGCTGAAAAATAACTGGGCGGTACGGATGAGCCCATGGCAGTTTTTGTTGCTCGTTGATCCTGCAAGCGTTGAGGACCGGATGTCTGAGGTATTAGGCGGTGATTTCGAAAGATTGAAAGGAATTCTCAGCCGGGCGGAGGAGCAGCCGAACCGCCGCCTGATCGCCCGGGTCCTTTCCGCGATTGGCGATGTGCGCGCTATCCCTGTTTTGGCGGCTCATCTGCAGGACTGGGAAGCCCGTTATGAGATCGCAGGCGCTTTGCGGCAGTTGCAGTGGCAGCCGACGACCGAAAAAGAAAGAATTTATTTTCTGCTCAGCGGAGGAAGCGATGATGGCATTGACGCGCAATGGGATGCCGTGGAAAAAGTGTTGCTGGATGACCTTGAGAATGGAGATGAGCGTGCGGTCAGTTTTGCCTTGTTCACGTTCATTTATCTGGGCCGGGAGGAATACGTTCCGAAACTCATCGAGGTCTTATGGAAACGAGGTTCCAGGAATCTAGCTGAGGCCTATTTGAATTGCGGGCATGATAAATTGGCAGATGCCGCCAGTAAGTGGGCAGTGGCCAACGGGTATATGGTTGTTTCCCATAACGCCACACCGAGCGATGGTTCTTACCATCCTGTCAGTTGGGATTCTAAATGATTGATGGTATAAGTTGTCACAGACTAGATGAGCTCATTAAATATGAGCCTCGATTAAGACAGGGGTGCGTATTATTTTTATGGTAATCCTCATTCACAATGAATGGAAAATTAAGGGCTATTATCGTGAGTTCATTAACAGAACTATTTTATAATGAATTCACACACCTGGTATTTTTGACATGAAGAACCCGGTATTACGAATACTCCTTGTTGAAGACACGCCGGAACGGCAGAAAGCGCTGATCCATTTGTACAAAGATCATGCTTGGATTCTGGCGAACACGGCCAGACGGGCCAGAGATCTATTGTCGGCGTATGAATTCGATATTGTTTCTTTGGATTATGATCTGGCCGGTCCGGGGAAGGGCGACGAGGTGGCGCGACACCTTGGAAATTCAAGGAGCGCTGCGGCCCTGGTCATTATCCATTCGATGAATACCCCGGGGGCGAAGAAAATCATGAAGGAAATCCCGTCGGCTGTCCATGTCCCATTTTCAAAAATCACGAGGGATAATAAGACGTTTAAAAAATTGAAGGCTCAATTGAAGAACGGCACAAAGATAGACTGGGCGGTTGTCTTCGCAAAAGAAGCTGCATCATGATGGATCTTTTGTTATTCGGATAAGAATACATGAAATTTATCGACAACAACTGGGATGATCGGCTTCCGGCAATTATTTTCTCTGCTGTGGGGATAGGCTTTTGGCTTTTGTTGGTTAACGACTACCCGGATGTTGCCCTCTGGATAACGTTTCTGTCGTTTTTGTTGTTTGCGGCGATATCGTTACGCACGCTTCTTTTTGTCACGTTGGCTCACAAGCGGCGGTGTCTGGTTCTGATTTTAATAACTGTTATCACCGGACTTTGGCTGGCCCAGGTCAGGAAAGGGTACAATCATACGGCAAAAATTATCGCCGAAATCCCGCAGTCTCCTTGCGAGGCCATTAAGCAATTACAGATAGTCCTGTCTTCCGGCCCATATTATGCGCGCTATAAATTGCAAAGGAGCCGCTCGCAAATCGATGCCTTGCTGACACATCCTGACCCGTGCACGTTGTCGGCTTTGTACGGGCTGTATCGAGCCGCGGCAGAGGATATGCGTCATTATTCTCACCAAGAAATGACTGCCTGGCGTGAAATTTATTTGAACAAAACGTTTAGCAGCGTTTTTCCTGTTATAGATATAGAAGCGATCCTATCCTCCGGGCTGAAATATGGAAATATAGACAAGAACGCTCCGCGGCTTATTGTTTTTTATCACCTGTTGGCACAGCCGCTTAGTTTTAATTTCAATTCCAGGGTCGATTTTCATAAAGGTTTCGAAGAATTGTCCCGGTTTCTGCGGGACTTGCGGTATTTAATTCGGATTGAAAATAGATATGGTTTCAAGGGGCATTATGCGGGTACAGGGCGTGACGCATTACAGCCGTATTGGATCATCCAAGTGATTGATCTTAAGGGACGTAAGCTCATTCTTGAGACTGTGTTGCAGGGAGGAGAGCCGGAGCAGTCAATTTGGACGCTGGGATCTCTTCTGCGGAGCGGTAAACCTACAGGAGATGAACCGGTAAAGGATTTTATTGCGTGGCATGAAGATACATTCGGTGAAAAACCATGAAAAAATATCGGAATTTTTTCAGGATTTATCCGTTTTCGCAGAAGGTCGCCTGGCTTTATCACCATTGGCCCATTATATCCAGGCCCCCTAGAATTTTGTTTGACAAAACAGCTTATAATAAGATAAAATATTTCCTTTTCTATTTATATAATTATCTTAGTGTTTTTTATATTAGGCACCCTCTTCTTGTTATCGCTTAAGTCTTTTGTCCATAATAACTAAAAACCCAGGTTAAAAATTATTGCTTTTATGAGTATTAAAAAAATATCAATTTCTATTTTTTGTTTCAGTTTAGCCCTGGCACCGGTTGCGGTTGCCCAATCCTTGTTGGAAGAGAGTGCCCGCCAGAGCCTGCGGGAAAGCAAAGAGATGCGCGGGCTATCCCTGGGCCAAACCACCAGCTTAAAGGCGGTTTTTTCCCAGGAGATCCAGTACGACAGCAATGTTTTCTTAACGGAGGCGGACTGCAAACACGATTTGATCAGCATCACCAGCCCGCGGTTGATTTTGAATATGCCGTTTTCGGAGGCCAAACATCTTTTTCAGGTGATGTACCTGGCAGATATCGCGACATTTTCAGATTATAAAAGTCAGAATTATATAGACCAGGGCGTGTCGGCAAAGTTAGAGTTGACCCTTCCGTTCGGGTATTTTAACGTTCAGAATAATTTTAGAGACACGGTGCAGCGCGCCTCTACGGAGTTTACCGACCAGGTGCGCCGGTATGAAGACCTGGGGCAGGCAGCCCTGGGGGTGAGGATGAATAAATTATCTTACGAAGCCGGGTACGCCTATTTTTTGAGGGATTATAACGAAGAGCAGTATGATGTTTTAAACTATGGAGAAGATATTTTTTCCGGCACGGTTTTTTACCAGGTTTCGCCCAAAATGAAAGCACTGCTAGAGTATAATCGCGGGCTCGTGGATTATATAAATGACACCGCCCGTAACGGCCATTACGACCAGGCCCGCTGCGGTTTTAAAACCGGTTTGACCGGCAAGATCAACGGGTTAGTTAAACTGGGGTATCAAAATAGGGACTATGATACGGCCGGTCAGAAAGGTTATGAAGGTTTTGTTTCGCAGGCGGAGGTGACCGCGGACTTTTCTGAACGCACGAGCCTGGAGCTGAACTATATCGGAACAGCGGTGGAATCCATTTCGGCCACGAATAATTATTATGATTTGAATTCGGTTATGATGAACGTAACCCAACAGGTTATGAATAATATCGCCCTTTTGCTTTCCTCGCAGTTTGACCGGAGGGACTATCCGGAGGAAGACCCGGCGTTCAACGTGAAGCAGCGCGATTCTGTTTTTACCGGAGGGGTCATGCTGCGGTACACGGTTTTAAACCGGGGCCGGGTCAGCCTGGGGTACCAGTACAGGGAAACCGTTTCGAATATCAGCGCAAAGGAATATAAAGACAACCTTGTTTCCCTGCGTTTTGATTTTTTAATTTAAAATAAAGGACACGAAAAGCCATGAAAAGATTGTTTTGTTTTATAGCGGTTGCTTGTTTTCTGGTCACATTGACCGGGTGCGGGGGGACACGGGCGCAGACCGCCGGGAAAAATCATTCAAACGATGCCATGCCGCCTGTAAAAGAAGAGACCTGCCCGTCGCCAACGGTCACGCCGGGGTACGACCCGGCATCCCCGGAAGTTTTTGAATACCAGATCGGCACGGAGAATGTGTTGCAGATAGACGTTTATTACGGGAAAGGGGAGCAAATATCCCAGAAGGTCCGGGTTTCCTCCCGGGGGACGATTTCATTCCCTTTGGTCGGGGACGTATCTGTGCTGGGCTTGACAGTGTCTAACTTGCAGAACAAGCTGACCCTCCTTCTGGCCAGAGATTATTTAGTGAACCCGCAGGTGACGGTTTTTATTGAAGAATACAGCACGGTTTCCATCCTTGGAGAAGTGAAGCGGCCGGGCGCGTATCCGCTGAAAGGACGGCTTACGGTGTTAGAGCTGGTGGCCCTGGCCGAAGGGTTTACCAAGATTGCCGCCCCCAATAAAGTGAAGGTGCTGCGTGCTAACGCTGACGGCAGCCGGGAAGAGGTTTTGGTAAGGGTGAACGATATTATCAACAAGGACAATGTAGACCAGGACAATCTGGTGCTGCGTGCCGGGGATTTGGTGGTTGTCCCGGAAAGTCTGTTTTAAGGAGTTTATTATGCCGGAAATCAATAGGAATATACCCAGCCGGGACGAAGACTTTATCGAAATTGACCTGCGTGACGTTTTCCGCACGCTTGTTAAACACCGGTATCTCTTTATCGGCGTTCTTTGCCTGACCGTGGCCGGCGCTCATGCGTATAACGCCAGGACCCGGCCGGTTTATCAGGCCCAGAGCCGGATCTTAGTAGACCGCCGGCCGCCTAAAATCGTGAAAGTAGAAGAGGTTGTCCTGCCGGAGTACAGTGATGCGAACAATTTTTTTAATTCCCAGGTTGAGATTTTAAAAAGCCGGACCTTGGCCGGAATGGTTTTTGATGAACTGGGGGGCTATGAGCCGCCGGCCCGGCGCGGAAAGCCGGCGAAAGAGTTGAAAGATATTACAGCCGGCCAGCGCCTGAACAGCTTGCTGGAAAATGTAAAAATTTCCCCGGTGCGCAATACGCAGATTATCGACGTTAACGTGGAGGATACTGATCCAAAGCTGGCCACCCGCATCGCGAATACCTGGGCACAGTCTTACGTGCTGTTCTCTTCGGTGGATCAGCTGATTCAGAAGCGCAGTGAACTGGAAACCGATCTGTACCAGCGCGCGAAGTACCTCAAAGACAAACACCCGGTCATCTTGGGCCTGCAAAGCGAGATAGCCGCGATAGATGAAAGAATAGCCGGCGAACGGGCCAAGTTAAGCCGGCAGGACGGCCAGGATTCGGATATTTCCAGCTGGAGTGGCAATGTGACGAACGTTAAAATCATTGACCGCGCCCAGGTGCCGCAAAAACCGGTTCGACCGAGGAAGATGCTGAATTACGCCCTGGCGGTTATCTTTGGGCTGTTTGCCGGGGGGATGCTGGTGGTCATCTTTGAGTCCCTGGACCAGACAATCAAAACAGCGCCGGACCTGGAGAAAACCATCAATATGTCGTCGATCGTGGCGATCCCGTATTTTAAGAATAAAAAAGCGCCTGCCGGGCTGATCCCCGAGCTGGTTTCGGAGAAGAGCCCCCACTCTCTTGTGACGGAATCCTTCCGGCACCTGCGGACAGGCATTATATACAGCAACCCGGATTTTTCCAAGCGGACTATGCTGGTGACCAGCTCTTCCGCGTTAGAGGGCAAAACAACGACCGCAATTAACCTGGCGACGGTGTTTGCACAGTCCGGGGAACGCACGCTGCTTGTCGATACCGACATGCGCAGCCCGCGTTTGCACACGATCTTTAATATCGAGCGCGTTAACGGGCTGACGGATATTCTGGTGCACGATAAGGAAGACATCCACGCGTTCACGCATAAAACCGATATCCCCAACCTGGATGTCTTGGCCTGCGGCGAGATTCCGCCTAATCCGTCGGAATTGCTGGATTCCCAAAAGATGCAGGATTTTATCTTAAGGGCGTGCCAGGACTACCAGCGGGTGATCTTTGATTCGCCGCCGCTGTTGGCGGCCACAGACGCAGCCATCCTTTCCGCGAAAGCGGACGCGACGATTCTGGTGGTCCGCGCCGGGTTTGCCCACCGCCAGGCGGTTATGAGCAGCGTGAAGGCGCTTAAAACAGTGAACGCCCGCATTCTGACGGTGGTGCTGAACATGGTTAACTTTTACGGCGACGGGCACCATTATTACGGGTATTCGCTTTACGAGCCCAACACCCGCCGTAAAATCGCAGCCAGAGGGAAGGGAAGAGAACCTAAAATCCGTCTGGGCAAAAAGAAAGAAGCAGTGTAATCAGAAAGCATTCTACCCGTCTTTGCTGGCACGCCAGAAAAACAGGGCGCTGGTGATTCAGGCGTCTAAGGGTGTTCTGGCGTATTTTTGTTTTCGAAAAGAAGTATTAATATATTAAATATTTTTTTAAAAAGGACATGATGAAAACGCTATTACTAACAGGGGCGGCCGGATTTATCGGCTCACGGACAGGGAAGAAGCTGCTTGAGAAGGGCGCGCAGGTTATCGGGATCGACAACATGAACGATTATTATGATGTGCGGATGAAAGAATACCGGCTGAAAAGGATAAAGAAATATAATAATTTTAAATTTCATAAATGTGATATCGAGGATCGGGCGTCTTTACAGCGGGTTTTTAAAAAATATAAAATTGCTGCAGTGATTAATTTGGCCGCCCGGGCCGGGGTGCGCTACAGCATGGAGAACCCGTTCGTATACATGACGACCAACGCCAACGGCACTTTGAATTTGCTTGATGAATGCCGGGAACACGGTGTGAAGAAATTTGTCCTGGCGTCTACCTCATCACTGTACGCCGGACAGCAGATGCCGTTTCAGGAGGACCTGGCCGTGAACACGCCGATTTCACCTTATGCCGCTAGCAAGAAAGCCGCGGAGGTGATGGCCTATACGTATCATTACTTATACGGCATTGACGTGACTGTGCTGCGGTATTTCACTGTTTATGGGCCGGCCGGGCGGCCGGACATGAGTGTTTTTCGCTTTATCAAGTGGATCGATGAAGGCCGGCCGATGGAAATTTTCGGCGACGGCACCCAGAGCCGGGATTTCACTTATGTGGACGATATCGCCGACGGCACCATTAAGGCTTTGAAAAAAGTAGGTTTTGAAGTTATTAATCTGGGGGGGAATCAGCCATCCTCTCTTAATGAAATGATCGGCCTGATCGAGAAATACCTTGGTAAATCATCCAGCCGTGATGAAAAGGAGTTTCACAAAACCGACCTTAAAGCCACCTGGGCGGATATTTCAAAGGCCCATCGGTTGCTGAGCTGGAAGCCGAAAGTAGGGCTGGAGGCAGGGATCAGGAATACGGTTGAGTGGTATTTGGAGAACAAGAAGTGGGTGGCAGGAGTGAAGATATAGTTTCTTTATCATTATTTTGGAACGGCTATGGATTTTGTTATAAAAAAAATTAAGTCCTTTATTAGCCCCACGAAAGCAAATTTTTTGTGGATGATGTTAGCTAATGGCGTGTATGCCGCCTGCCAGTGGGGGATGCTGATTGTCTTGGCCAAGCTGGGGAGCCCGGAGATTGTCGGCCAGTTTGCCTTGGCTACGGCTATTATATCGCCGGTGATTATGGTCACCAACATGCAGTTGCGCGGGGTTCAGGCCACGGATGCTAAGAAAGAGTATTTTTTGTCTGATTACTTGATGCTGCGGGTGCTTTCGACAACGATCGCATTGGGCAGTATTCTGCTCATTCTTTTGTGCGGTCATTTCAACCGGGCAGCTGTAGTTGTAACTATCATTTTTGCTTTGGCTAAGGCCATAGAGTCGATGAGCGACGTTTTTTATGGGTTTTTTCAGCAAAATGAAAAGATGGGCCTTATGGCAAGATCCATGATTATAAAAGGGATTCTTTCTGTTGCCGTTTTGGGAGCCATTTTTTATTATTCATCCAGCCTTCCGTGGGCCTTGGCTGGGCTGTTTTTCGCCTGGCTCCTTGTGTTAATGTTTTATGACTTTGTTAATGGCAGTCACCTGATGAAAGCCGTGGAAGGGGCTACGCGAGGGCCTTTAAGAGTATGTGTGTGGGATGCCTTGCTGCACCGCAGGAGAACGCTCGTGCGCATTGCCGTTTTGGCCTTCCCGTTGGGAATTGTGATGGGAATCATTTCCCTTAACACCAATATCCCGCGTTATGCAATAGAGAAGTTTTTGGGTACGCATGATCTTGGTATCTTTTCGGCCCTGGCGTACACGACGGTGGCGGTTAATATGTTCGTGCAGGCGCTGGGGCAGGCTGTTTCGCCGAGGCTTTCCAGGCACTTCGCGGATAGGGATATCCCTGGGTTTAATGCCCTGCTGGGCAAGATGATAATGGTTAATCTTATTATAGGGATTGCTGGGGTTTTGGTGATCGTAGCGGGTGGGAAATGGCTTCTGGCTTTAATTTATACCCCCGAGTATGCCGCTTATATAAACCTTTTTATTGTTCTTATGATTTCAACCGCGCTTTCCGGCGTGGCTTCGGCTCTTGGCTACGCCATGACGGCCGCGCGGCAGTTTAACTGGCAGGTGCCGCTGTTTTCCGTTGTCTTAATATCCACTTTTACTCTTTCTTTTGTTTTGATTCCGAACTTGAAGTTATACGGCGCGGCCATATCGTTAATTGTCTCGGCCTTGATTCAGATTGCCGGTGCCGCATGGATTGTTAAGAGGGCAATACGGGAGAGGACGTGTTGAACAAAAATCGTATACACAATTATTATTCTATTAATGAACATTTGGTAAGCGTTGATGTCCTTCGGATTATATGTATCTTTGCGGTCATTTGTATTCACACGGAGGCCAGTTTTCGCCAAAGCAACAATGATATGGCCTATATTTTTATACATTATTTGCCAAGGTTTGCGGTGCCGGTCTTTTTTATTATCGCAGGTTTCTTTTGGGCGAGATCAATGGAGCGGGACTTTTCAAAGATGTATTTCAGGGCGTATTTAAAAAAAATAGTGATCCTTTTTAGTTCTTGGACAATTATTTATCGTCTGGTGATTTATATATCAAGAATATTTTTGGGGCAACGAAGATCGGCTGCTTCGGTAGATTCTATTTTAAATTTGCCATTTGTTGGGTATAACCATCTATGGTTTCTTGTTTCTTTGGCATTAGGTTTAATAATATTATATTGTTTTGTGAAGACCAAGCAGGAAAAGTATATTTTTCTCTTTTCAGTGTCCTTGTACGCGATAGCACTTTTAGGCAAAGATTATTCTTTAACCCCATTGGGACTTTATCGGTTTCCAGAGTTTTTTAATACCCGACATGGTCCTTTTGTTTCGTGTTTGTTTCTTGCTATTGGCTGGAATATATTTAAGTCAAACAGGAGGGTTACTTTTTTAAGTGCTTTTTCTTTAGTTATCTTGGGGTTTTTTACAAGCTTTCTAGAAATTTATTGTCTTAAGAAGTTTGATTCACTGTCTTCAACGCATCCAGAGTTCCTTATAGGTACAGTCCCTTTAGCTTCAGGATTTTTCTTGATGGCTTTGGCGAGGTCGACATTGGGTCGCAACTGTTGGCTAGAGTATGTAGGGAAAAACATTGTCGGTGTATATGTTGTTCACGATCTAGTAGTCTTAGTCATTAGTCGTTGCTCCCGGCAAATAGACAGTGTGGTTTGGCATATTGTTTTTCCATGTTTAGTTTTTTTGTTGTCTCTTTTGATTGTATTTCTTTTAAATAAATTTCAGTTTACTAGTTGGCTTGTAACAGGAAGATTTGAACGTTATAGTAAACAGAGGGCCAGCCATGCTTCCATGTAAGCCGCGTCCAGTAAAGATCCTGCATGTTGTGGGCGGTATGGTTGTCGGAGGAATAGAAACTTGGTTAATGCATGTATTGCGGAATATTGATCGGAGTAACTATCATTTTGATTTCTTGACACATACGACAAAACCCTGTTTTTATGATGAGGAAATTCGGGCGCTTGGGGGGCGCGTTATTCCTTGTCTTTCTCCCTCTAAGCCTTTCAGTTATGCGAGAAATTTTTTTAGAATATTGAAAGAAAATGGCCCGTACCATGTAATCCATAGTCACGTACATTACTTTTCGGGTATTACTATGTTGTTAGCGCATCTGGGAGGTGTCCCTGTGCGCATCGCACATAGTCATACTGACACGTCCTCCTATGAGGGGCGGGCGGGCTTTTTACGTCAATGTTATTTATATGCCATGAGATGTATGATCCAGTGTCATGCTACAAAAGGGGTAGGCTGTAGTGCTCCAGCGGCTCTTGATCTTTTTGGTAAAACCTGGGAAGAAGACACTCGTTGGCAGTTGTTTTATTGCGGAATTGATTTTGAACCGTTTTCTTGTTTTGTCGAACGGAACGATGTCCGTCGAGAGCTGTGCATTCCATCGGATGCCTTTGTGGTTGGGCATGTTGGCCGTTTTACGGAAGTTAAGAATCATAGTTTTCTTCTAGATATTTTTTATGAAATTGTCTGCCGTCTTCCTAATAGCCGTTTACTTTTGGTCGGAGATGGGCCCCTTCGAGAAGAGATTCGACGGAAGATACATCGTTTAAGATTGTCGGATAAGGTTATTTTAACGGGACTTCGGCAGGATGTTCCAAGACTTATGATGGGGGCGATGGATGTTTTTGTGTTTCCATCTCATTACGAAGGATTACCATTAACTTTGGTTGAAGCTCAGGCAGCAGGTTTGGGATGTGTTTATTCGAACACAATTACGAGAGAAATTGCGGTGATCTCTTCGCTGCTTCGGCCAACTCCTTTAGTAGAGCCGGCCTCTGTATGGGCGGATATTGTCATTGCCGAAAGACGATGTTCCATAAAACCCATTAAACAGGTGTTCGAGCTTGTTAATGGCAGCCAATTTAGTATTGTCCAATGTTTAAATCGGTTAAAGAAGATGTATGAGTTTTAGTTCGGGGTGATATATAGATGATTTTCAGAATTCGTCCTTTAACATCTAGCGTAGTGGCTGTTATCAATTTTCAGCTATTGCTTTTTTTGTTACTAATTGCTCTTTTAAAACCGGTGTGGGGGATGGCAAGCGAGGATATTATTTATTCCTTATGTGTTATCTTGGCAATAAGTACTGCATGGATTTTTTTTACTATAAAATATATTGATAAAGATTTGTTTAATTTTTATTCTTTGTTTATCTGTGCATCTGTGTTTTTTAACGGTGGGCAGGCTATTTTAGAGGTTTTTCACCTAAATTTGAATGGTATTCTGGATGGGAAGTTTTCGGCCGAGACGTTAGTGAAAACTTTGTATTTAGTCATTCTCTCTCTAGTAAGTTTTCATATGGGGGGGCTTTTGAGTGTTAAGAGGTTGTCTAGATTAGAGAGGGGGAGGGATAGAAAAGGTTATGAATATGATCCGGTGTCTTCTCTCAGGATTTTACGTTTAGTCGGTGGTATATTTATTGCCATCTCAATAGTGCCTGCTTTTAAGATGACCGTAGAAGCATTGCGGATAGTCTTGAGTGGGGGATACTTTGCTTTATTTCAACAAGACGTTCCTACCGGGATGAATTCTGGCATTGGTGGAATAGTTGCTTGGTCGGCCGATTTCTTTATTCCCGGCTTAATTTTTTTATTGATCGGAAGTAAGAATTATTCAATCATTAGAAAATTCATTTGGGGAACATTGCTTGCTTATTGTTGTGCGCTGTTATTTTTAGGACATCGGAGTTCTGCAACTTTGTTGTTGGTTTCAGGGCTATGGGTGTGGCATAGAGTCATGCGTCCATTGCCATGGGTTAAGATATTTATTGGTGGCGCATTTTTATTGTTTGTCATTTTCCCTACCACGAGGATCATTAGAAACATTGATGGTACGTCTCGTTTAGATTTGCAAGTCATTGTTGATTCGTTTTTCTCCATTCAGAATCCTGCTACGGATGCGATTAGTGAAATGGGTGGTTCTATGGGCACTGTAGCTTACACCGTAGAATTAGTGCCGTCAGAAAGACCTTTTGCTATGGGATTGACATATCTGTATGGAGCCTCTGTGTTGGTTCCTAATCTCTTTTGGGATATTCATCCTGCAGTGAAATATGGAAATTTGTCCAATTGGCTTACATTGACTGTAGATCCGTATACATTTTTTATGGGTGGAGGCCTGGGATATTCTTTTATTGCTGAATCTTATATCAATTTTGGTTGGTGGGGGACGCCATTTTTTATGATGTTATTGGGCTTTATTATAGCAAAGCTGACAATTTGGGCTGCCGGGAAGGAAGAATATGGAGGAATAGCTTTTGTCTCCGGTTGTATTGCAACCATGCTTTTTTGGCCCCGTGCTGATATCACTATATTTTTAAGGCCGTTAGATTATTATTTTCTTCCTGCGTATGTTTTATTTATTTATCTGAGGCGGCGGTCAAATCCTGTTGAAAGAATTGGGGCTGTAGAGGTGTCAACTTGAAAACAGTTCTGGGATTGATAAATTGAAAGAAAGGGGTTGGGAGAAGGGAAAACACTTCTATCGGAGGGAAAACGGGAGATTCTATTACTTATTTTGCTTCAGCGCCAGGGATAAACTTTAGTGGAGGAGATATATGAGAGGACGAGCCCTTTTTAAAATATTTAAACCGTTAATCCAATTGTGGGTCGGCATTTTTCGGTTGATGCCTGATGCTTGCATTTTGGTAATTTGGGCTATGTTAGATGTTTTTCATGGCAAACTAGGGACGGGACTGCGTTATTGCATATTGAAAGCTAAAGCGGGTCATTGTGGAGACTGTGTTTATGTTGGACCGAATGTGGAAATTAGAAATGTAAATAAATTATATATAGGAAACAATGTCAGCATCCATCGTTTTAGTTATATTGATGCATTGGGGGAGATACATATTGGAGATAATGTATCTGTAGCTCATAATTGTTCTTTTGTTTCATTTAATCATACTTGGGCTGATCCAAGCCTGCCGATAAGGGACAATCCAACAATCGCCGCGCCTATTGTTTTGGAAAATGATATTTGGTTAGGCTGCGGTGTGCGTGTTGTTGCCGGGGTTCGAATATTCTCGCGTACTGTAGTGGCCGCGGGGGCAGTGGTTGTAAAAAGTACGCAACCTGCGGGCCTTTATGCGGGCGTTCCGGCAAAATTGATTAAGAAACTTTTATAAGGTGGTTATATGAAGATTAAAGTAGCTTGGATTCACGAGCACGTTTTTTTATCTACAAACGATGGGAGTGTGTTTAGTAAGGGAAAACTGCCATATTCCACATGGCGGCGTTATTTAAAGCATTTTAGTGATATGATCATAATTGGGCGCTCCGGTGGCCAGTGCGCTGTGAAAGATTTGGTGGGGCTTACTTTGTCAAGTGGGGATAGGGTTGCTTTTCATCTAATCCCTGATATGTTATCACCGTTACAGATGATAAAGAATCGAGCCATCGTTTCCCAGACGATAAGGAATGTGCTTAAGAGAGTCGATGCTGTTATTGTTCGGCAATCTCCGCTCGGCTGGTTGGCTGCTGAAGAAGCTACTCGTCTAGGGATTCCTTGGGCTGTTGAAGTGGTTGCAGATGCCTGGAATGCTTACTGGAATTATGGGACGCTGGTGGCTAAATTATATGCCCCGAAGGCTTCATTTGATGCTCGTTATTGGCTGAGTCGCGCAAAATTTGCTATATACGTGACGCGCGAATATTTACAGAAACAATATCCATGTAAGGGTGTATCTTATGGTGTGTCAGATGTTCAAGTTTTTCCTGTTTCCGAAGAAGTCCTTGAAAACAGGATACTTCGCTGGAAGGCAGTAGAGGAGCCTTCCCCAGAACTCGTTATGATAGGTATGATTGGCTCTTTGTTTAATCGTTATAAAGGGCTTCACGTGGCATTACGGTCGTTGCGTAGATTGAAAGATCGAGGGATACGGCTTGCACTACGTGTTTTAGGAAATGGGCATTTGGATGCATGGCGTCAGGAAGCGGCGCGATTGGGAGTGGCTGATTTATTGTTTTTAGACGGCAGCTTGCCGAGCGGGGAACCAGTTTTTCGATGGTTGGATGGTTTGGATGTTTATATTCAGCCAAGTTTTCAGGAAGGATTGCCTCGTGCATTGATTGAGGCGATGAGTCGAGGATTGCCGGCGTTGGGTTCCACATGTGGCGGAATCCCTGAATTATTGCCGAAAGGATGTTTGCATCGGCCTGGTGATGACAAGAAATTAGCGGCACAATTAGAACAAATGCTTCGAGATCGTTCGTGGCGCATTGCCCAAGCTCAGCGGAATTTTAATGAGGCAAAAAATTATTACGTCGAAAGAATCGAAAGGCATCGCGATGCTTTTTGGCAGGTATTCGTAAAATATGTGCAGGAAACAAAAGCAGGTTCTTGAGATATATATATTATGATCGCTCTTTTTGTTGACAGTAATCGCTTTGTACGAGCGCAGGATGGCACAGTTTTTTCAGATGGACAATTTCCGTATCGGCGTTGGAAGAGGTATTTAAAACATTTTGATGGTTTAGTGGTTATCTGCCGCATGTCCGATTCTCTCTCAGCTCCGTCGACATGGAATTTGTCTTCAGGCCCACGGGTAACCTTTGTTGGCACCCCAGACGACCATGGCAAGCCATTGAGACAGTTGCAAACACACTTATCCAGGAAAATCATCCGTCAACAGATGAAAAAGGTGGATGCTGTGATTATCCGTCAATCGGCGCTTGGCTGGTTAGCGGCAGAAGAAGCGGAGCGCCGAAGGGTGCCTTGGGCAGTGGAGGTTGTTAATGACGATTGGAATGCTTATTGGCACTATGGTAGTTTCTTGGGAAAGCTTTATGCTCCAATTGCTTGGCATGGTTCGCGCTATTGGATTGGGAAATCAAGATTCGCAATTTACGTAAGCCGTACCTATTTGCAAAGGTTATATCCATGCCGCGGATTGTCTTTCGGGGTGTCTGACGCCGACATCCAAGAAGTCGCAGTTGCTGTATTGGAACATAAAATGGCACGATGGAATTCGGAACAATCAGTTTGCCCTAAGCGTCCGGTAGTCGGCATGATTGGATCATTGTTTAATCGTTACAAAGGTCTGCACGTTGCGTTACGTGCATTACGCAGGTTAAAAGAGCGGGGGATACGACTTGAACTGCACGTTTTGGGGAATGGTCATTTAGATGTGTGGCGTCGGGAAGCAGTGAAGTTTGGGGTATCCAATATTTTGTCTCTGGATGGCAACTTACCGAGTGGTGAGCAGGTTTTTCAATGGTTGGATGGAATGGATATTTATATTCAACCAAGTTTAACGGAAGGATTACCCCGGTCGCTAATTGAGGCGATGAGCCGGGGGCTTCCGGCGTTGGGTTCTAGGTGTGGTGGTATCCTTGAGTTACTACCCGAAGAATGTTTACATCGGCCCGGTGACGACAAGACGTTGTCTCAACAATTAGAACGTATGGTTCGAAATCATTCATGGCGGATTGAGCAAGCCCGGAGGAACTTCCACGAGGCAGAGAATTACTATAACGAATACTTGGAGCCGCTTCGGGATGAATTTTTTCAGAAGTTTGTGAGCTTTGTCAAGAGGGAACGAAATTTATGAAGCAACCAGAGATTTTATCTTGCCTGATTATTGGGGGGCTGCCGGTTTCTATTACAAATTTTAGGGAGCCGTTAATTAGGGCTATTTTAAAGAAGGGGGTTGAAGTTCATGTCGCGGTGAACGGTTTTGATCCTTATGTGGAGGCGAGGATGCGTGACTTAAGGGTGTCATATCATGCTATACACATAACGCGGGCCGGGACAAACCCGTTTGTAGACATAATGACATTGTTGGATTTGATTCGCCTCATACGAACGATAAAACCATCTTTGGTTTTAAGTTATACAATTAAACCGGTTATTTACGGTGGATTAGCTGCGCGGTTTTGTCGAATTCCCGCTATTTTCTCTTTGATTACAGGGTTAGGATATGCGTTTGCTGATAGAAAGTCATGGCGACAACTTTTAGTTGGTTATTTGGCAAAGTTCCTTTATAGATGTAGTTTGTGTAAATGTCGGCGCGTATTTTTTCAAAACCCGGATGATAGAGATATTTTTGTTGAAATGGGGCTGGCGAGGCAAGAACAGGCTGTGGTGGTTAGCGGCTCCGGTGTAGATTTAGATTCGTTCCCTTTTAAGGCAATCAACCTGGAGAAGGCTACTGCGCGAGGATTAGTTTTTTTGCTTATTGCTCGCTTATTACGCGACAAAGGGATATGCGAGTATGCCGAGGCAGCGAGGATGCTCAAGGAAAGATATCCACAGACAAAGTTCCTTCTAGTGGGAGATTTTGATCCAAATCCGATGGGGTTAAAGCCAGAAGATATTAGCGCTTGGGAAAAAGATGGGGTTCTTGATTTTAAAGGTTATCAGAAGGATGTGCGCCCGTTTTTTCAAATGTGCGACGTTTACGTGTTGCCTTCTTTTTATCGTGAAGGTACGCCCCGTACGGTTTTGGAGGCCATGTCTATGGGGAGGGCCGTGATTACAACGGATGCTCCGGGGTGCCGGGAGACCATAAATTTTTCAGATAGTAGGTCAAAAGAGAAAGGAATAGATGATGTGGAGGGCTTGAAATTTGGGCAGAATGGCATTTTGGTACCAGCACGAAATGCCGGAGCGTTGGCAAAAGCGATGGAATTTTTTATTAATCAACCGGAGCGAGTTGAGGTTATGGGACGAGAAAGCCGTGTGTATGCAGAACAACGTTATGATGTTCATAAAGTGAATGCCGTGATATTAAAAGAAATGGGGTTTGAATAAATATGGAAAAGGCCCTGCCAAAATTTTGCCTTATTGTTGGTGGGGGTGATTTGAGGTCCCTGATCATTTTTCGTGCCCCGCTTATTCGTGCTTTTTTAGATGTAGGCATCAAGGTAATTGCCTCGGCTTGTGGGCAGGACCCGGAGGCGGAATCATTTTTGAAAAAGATGGGGGTGAAGTACTATCCTATTTGGATTAAAAGGTCGGGGATGAACCCTTTTTTCGAGATCCGGACATTACAAGATCTGATGAAATTAATGAAGCAAGTCCGTCCCGAGATAGTTGTTTTTTACAATATTAAACCTATCATTTATGGAGGATTCGTAGCGCGGCTTTGCGGTGTAAGGAAAATCTTCTCTATGATTGAAGGCTTGGGACGTCCTTTTATGCCGTGGGAATCTTTTTCTCACGCTGTGGCGTCTGTTGTGGCTAGAGGCTTGTATAGAGTCGGGCTTCTTTTTAGTAATCGTGTTTTCTTTCTTAACCCGGATGATCAGAAAGAAATGATCAATGCGGGGTATTTGTCTAAAGATAAAGCTGTTTTGCTCAATGGGATAGGTGTTGATCTTGATGAGTACCCTTTAAAGGATATTCCTCAGGGCTCCAAGGTGCGGTTTCTTATGATCGCGCGTGTGATGAAAGAAAAAGGTGTTCGTGAGTTTGTCGCCGCCGCCAGGATTATTAGAACACGGTATCACAATGTCGACTTTGTCTTGATTTGTGAGCCTGAGTACGGTTCGAGTACTATTCCCCAAAAGGATCTTGATGCTTGGAAGGCAGAGGGGGTCATAGAATATTCTGGTTGGATAGACGATGTCCGTCCAGCTTACAGAGATTGCCATGTATTCGTTTTGCCGTCCTTTTACCGCGAGGGGGTGCCTCGGACATTACTTGAAGCCTTGGCAACGGGCCGCGCTGTGATCACAACCGATATGCCAGGATGTCGAGAAACGGTTGACGAAGGGGTTAACGGGTTCCTCGTTCCCGCGAAAGATGTCATGTCTCTTGCTCAAGCCATGGAGAGGTTTATTTTAAATCCAGTGTTGATTAAGAAAATGGGTATACAGAGTCGAAAGATTGCAGAAGAAAAATATGACGTGCATAAAGTTAACGCCGTGATTATACGTGCGATGGAATTATGAAACAATTTTTTGTCTTTTAAAAGGGTGCCCGCCACGATGTCGTTAAATGATTTTAGCCAGACACCGCAGGTACAAGCAAAGTTTTCTTGTTTAAACCGGTATTCAGATTTGTTCCAGCGGATGGGACAAAAAAATATATTTTTTGACGGGGTTTTGTGGACGTCCTATCAAAGAATGATTGTTCCCGTGGGATCCGTTTCGTGTGATTACGGGGTTTCTGCGGATAAGCATCGAAGGGGTCTTTTTGGGTTTTTTAAAACTTGCGTGCTTATTCGGGCAGGAAACGGTTTTGTCCCGACTCCAGAGATATGGTATTCCGTTCTTTGTGATCGGCAAGTAACTTTGTCTGATTTGTCTTCAGACACAAGATCGAAAGTGCGTCGAGGCTTGAAGCATTGCGTAGTTCGTAAAGTTGACGCAAGTTTTGTCGCGCAATATGCCTGGCCGGTGTATTCGGCGGCGTTTTCAAGATATAGCAATAGCTCATTGAAGAAAACCGAACGTCAATTTAAAAAAGAGGTCTTCTTGACGTCAGATTTTGAGGATATCGTTGATTACTGGGGCGTTTTTGAAAAGAGAACTGGGCAGTTAATCGCGTATACAAAAAATTATTTATACCAAAATATAGAAGCTAATTATTGGACAATTAGGTTTCATCCTGAGTTTCTCCGGCTTTATTCCAGTTATGCGCTTTTTTACGAAATGAATCGGCATTACTTGGGGGAAAGAAAATTTGTTTATGTCAACGATGGCTTTCGCAGTTTGTTGCATGAGACGAACATTCAAGATTATCTTATAAATAAATTTCTTTTTAGAAAGCAGGCAATCGGCTTGAGCCTCTATTATCAGCCATGTTTCGGGTTAGGGATGAAATTAAGTTATCCTGTCCGCAAGTTGATTCGAAGAACATATGCTCCCCTGGATGCTCTTTACACCCTTGAGGAAATTAACCGCCAGACACAGGAAGGATGTGAGCGGGCAAGGATGGTCGACGTCGTTGTTACTTATGGTTGGAATCGTGTCGCATATAATATGTTGCGAGCATTGACATCGCATGGAGTGCGGGTCGCAATCGGGGACACTGCGACAACAGCGATGGCAAAGAAGTCGCGGTATTGTTCGGAGACATTCCAATATAGATCGTTTTACACTCGGCCTCAGGATTTTGTCGGGGATTTAGAAACCGTGTTTCGTCGGTTAAGACCGAAAGTTTATTTGCCATCACATGAAGAAACGTTTGTTGTGGCGCGCTATATTGACCGACTTCGAAAGACGGGCGTTAAAATCCCAATTGCAGATTTTGATTTGTTGCGCACCCTTCATCGAAAGGATTTGATGGCGGTTGTAGCCCAAAAGCTGGGAATCCCAACACCCAAGACGGTAAAACTTAAAAGTTTGAGTGAATTGGGTCGTGTGTGGGAGGAGGCGGGGCAGGGTGGATGTGTTGTTGTGAAGGCTTTGAATACAAATAGTTCCAAAGGAGTTTTCTATGCGCGTTCTCTTGAAGAACTGAAGACAATCTGCGGTGGTATAATCAGGGGCTTGGCAAAAGAAAATTATCCTATTGTGCAGGAATATGTTGAGGGTGCGGGATATGGGGTATCAATGTTATTTAATCACGGGGTTTTGAAGGCGAAATTTACACATAAACGTCTTCGGGAAAAGCTCTCGACCGGAGGCACGAGTACTGTGCGTATAAGTACGGAAAATGCTGAATTGGAGCGTTTAGCAGAAAAGTTGTTGGGATCAATGAAGTGGCATGGGGTGGCTATGGTTGAATTTAAATATAATGAATCTACCAAGCGCGGATGGTTGATTGAAGTGAACCCGAGATTTTGGGGGTCCTTGGCACTAGCCATTCATTCAGGCGTTAATTTTCCGTATCTTTTATACAAAATGGCATTGGATGAAGAGTTTGTCCCTGTTTTCGATTACAAGAAAGGGGTCGTGTCTCGATGGATACTGGGTGACGTTTTGGCCGCTTTAGATTGTTTGAAGAACAGACAGAAAATGTTTAATGTGATGGATTTTACCGGCGAAAACATTAACTACGATGATTTGTATAAAGATGATCCCGGGCCTTTCTTCGCGCAGTGTGGTTATTATGCGATGAAATTTCTTAGTAATTTTAAAATAAATCCTACTGAGGAAGCTATTTTAGATATCGATCGAATATGAAAACAGTTTTATTTGATTTTGATAAGACGTTGACGCGACGCGACACTTTGAGGCCTGTCGCACATTTCTTGGCCAAGGAGTTTTGTAATCGGGTCGGATTGATCTACGTGTACATTGCGTTGATATCATTTCGATTGCGTTTAGTGAGTGAAATAAAAATGAAAGAAGTTTTTTTGAGTACTTTTGTGAGAGGTAGAAAAGTTAATGATGTCAGCTTGGTTGTAAAAAAGTTTTTCAGCAGAAAATTAGAAATTTTAATGAATCGATCGGTATTTGAAGCTTTGGAACGCCATCGTAAGAGTGGAGATAAAGTTTTTATTGTTTCAGCAAATTTTGACTTTCTTCTGGAGCCACTGGTTGAACTTTGGGGAATAGACGGGGTTATTGCGACTCGGACGGAAAAAGTTAATGATGTATTTACCGGAAGAATTATTGGTTACACCTGTAGAGGTGGAGAAAAGGTGAAACGTTTAAAAGAAATATTTGCAGAGAACGATATTGCTAATATGGTTGCATTTGGAGATATTGAAGACGAAGAAATGCTGGGAGTGGTTGAAAAAGGAGTGTTAGTAAAGGATGGAGCAAAATTTTGATTTGTACAAAACAACGGAGTTCTCGGAATGGGCTTTTAAGGAAGGATTGAGTCCCGCGGAAGATTTTATCCTTCGATCTCTTAATCCTGTGAAATCAGTGCTTGAAGCCGGAACGGGCGGCGGTCGGCTCCTTCACGCTTTAGCCTTGAAAGGTTTTCGTTCGTTAGCGGGTTTCGATAGCTTGGCAGACTTTATTAATGTTGCAAAAAGCAGAGATTCGGTTGGTACCATTCAGTTCGATATCGCAGACGCCAGAAAGCTGCTATACAGCGATGAACAGTTTGATCAGTGTTTGTATCTTCAGCAACTATTGTGCTTTATCGAAGATAAATCAGATCGATGTGGCAGTTTGCGGGAGTTACGAAGAGTTCTCAAAATCGGTGGGGTCGCTTATCTTTCCTTCCTGTTCAGGGAAACCCGGGAACAAACAGTCGTTGGAATTATTTCCAAGTGGTATTTAAAGTTTCTGCGTAAATTTGTTCACCAAGATCTTCCGTTTTCATTGCAGCCGTGGCTTAAGCGAGGGCGATACTTTCATTTATCATGCTTGTGGGATGCTCCACCGTATGTTTGTTGGTATTCATTACACGAAGCGCTGGAAGATGTCAGGAATGCCGGCTTGGTTGTGCAGGGCGTTGCAACTGATCATCAGCTGGCGGAAGGCCGATGGGTAGCCCCGGATGCTTTGCGTAAAGAAACGATGAAAGGGTTCCTCTATTTAAAGTGTAGCAAGGAATAACAGCAGGCACATATGTCTATAATTCCGACATTACGACTATGGATAGGGACTTTCCTGCGGTTTTCGGGGATAAGTTTTTTCTTGCGTGAGGTAGTGTTGAGGAATCGGAACACGATTATTTATTATCATTGTCCCTCAGCCATGATTTTTGAAAAGCATTTAGAATATTTAATAAAAAGGTATAATATTATTTCATTAGACGCTCTAGTACAAGCCATCGTATCTCAGGATTGGTCAAATATCCCGTCGAAAAGTATGGTTATCACTATTGATGATGGTTATAAGGAGAATTTTGCGTTACTTAATGTGATAAAGAAATATAAAATACCTGTTACGATATATTTGTCTAGTCATGTTGTTAATACAAAAAGGAGATTTTGGTTTGAAGCCGGATTTCCGGACAATACAGTTTTGATGCGCTTCTCGAATCAACAGCGGCTTGCCTTCCTGGCAAAAGAAGTCGGGTTCCATCCGACTAAGGCATATGAAGAACCCCAGGCTTTAAATGATGAACAGATCATGGAAATGTCGCCATTCGTGGATTTCCAGTCTCATGGCCGGTATCATTTTCCATTAGGGACTTGTTCGGATGAGGAGAGCAACTTGGAAATCCGCGAATCCCGGGTGTTCTTGGGGGAAAAGCTGAAAAAGGAAATAGAACATTTTTCTTATCCTAACGGTAGCTACGGAGAGCGCGAAATTACTTATTTAAAGAATGAGGGGTATGTTTCCTCGGTGACGGTAGATGTCGGTTGGAATACACAAAAAACAAGTTCTTTTACTTTGAAACGAATGCCGATCTCTGATGATGCTCCGATTAATGAGTTGGTGGCGCAGTTGTTCGGAATCGCGTGTTATTTTCACTTTTTGTTTTCGGGGAGCTGGGGAGGAAAAAGGCCTAAGGATGCGCGTGTAGCAGGTTGAATCTGAAAGGACAGGAGTATAAAATAAAACCATGAAACGCCTTTTCGACAT
The DNA here is from genome assembly GCA_964489065.1 of uncultured Planctomycetales bacterium. GTDB lineage: Bacteria > Omnitrophota > Gorgyraeia > Zapsychrales > JANLHA01 > JAGOJP01. Next base: position 230,234 of record CAZAXH010000003.1, read on the forward strand.
TTTCTTTTCGGTTTTCGGGCTGGTGGTGTTTGCCATGTTGAGGGGGGGCGGCACCGTAAGTATTTGATTAATAATATATGTAAAAATATGAAGTTCTCCGAAGACTCGGGTTTCTTGACTAATTTAATGCGCATATTGATATAGTCTTGACTTTTTCAATATAAATGTTAAACTTTTGCTATGGAAACACGGCTCCTTTATCAGCGGTTATGGCAGGACCTGGTGGCCGAAAAGAGCATGATTTTTATTTCCGGCCCCCGCCAGGTCGGGAAAACCACTCTTGTGCGGGATATTATTTCGCCCGTGCATCCCAACGCTATTTATTTTAACTGGGATATTGTGGACAGCAAGAAAACGCTTATCCATGACCCTTATTTTTTTCAGTCCATGGACGTTGACGGCCCCGGTCGTCCGCTGGTTATCTTGGATGAGATTCATAAATATCGCTTGTGGAAAAATTATTTAAAGGGCGTTTACGATAAGTTTCAGGGACGGTTCGCTTTCGCGGTCTTGGGGAGCGGCCGCCTGGATACTGTTAAGCGGGCCGGTGATGCCATGACCGGCCGCTTTTGGGAGATGCATCTTTTCCCGTTCACGGTCGCGGAGATTGCGGGCGGACGGTTGCGCGTTGATGAGTTTTTTGAGGACCCTTTTTCCGTGCCGGATGCGGTTGACGCTGCTGAAAGCACGCGAATTTGGGAAAACCTTTTTCGCACCGGCGGTTTTCCAGAGCCTTTCTTGAGCGGGAAAGAGACCACTTGGCGCCGATGGTCTGCCAATTATGGCCGGCAGATTATCCGGGATGATATGCGGTCCCTGGCGGATATTAAACTTGTTGACGATATTGAAACCCTGTTTTCTCTGTTGCCCATGAAAGTGGGAAGCCCGCTATCGATCAACAATTTGGCGGGGGATATACAGGTGAGTTTCCCAGCGGTCAAAAGCTGGTTGGAATTGTTTGATCATTTTTATCTGACCTTCCGGATATCACCCTGGACGCAAAAAATTTCTCGGGCCATTTTGAAAGAGAAAAAGCTGTACCTTTTCGACTATCGTCTGGTCCCGGATGCTGCCGCCCGCTTTGAAAATATGGTGGCACTTGAGTTGTTGCGGGCCGTTCGATCATGGAACGAATGGGGATGGGGAAATTATGGCCTGCATTATTTACGGAACAAAGAAAAGAAAGAAATAGACTTTCTGCTTACTAACGACCGTCGACCTATTCTTTTGATCGAGACCAAACTGACGGACGCAACACCGGCTCCGGCTTTAAGGGAATATCAGGCGATATTGAATGTCCCTGCGATCCAACTAGTTCATACGCCCGGTACCGTGCGTAGAGTTTTTGAAGATAAACACGGAAAGTTAGGGGTTTTTTCCGCGGCCCGCTGGCTGGCGGCGTTGCCGTGAGTTTTTGGCGCTTGGGTAAGCGGATTTAAGACAGTCCAAGAACTTCATTTTTAGAAGAACAGGGGCACAGAAATCGATGTTGGTGACTGAAAAAAATTTTCAACCATGAAACGCCTTTTCGACATTTTCTTTTCGGTTTTCGGGCTGGTGGTGTTTGCCCCGGTTATGGGCGTCTCGGCCGCGTTTATCAAGTTGATCGCTTGCGGGGTGATGTTTTGGTATATTTTTGTACGATACTGTCAATTTTAGACAGTATCGTACAAAAATATTGATATCTTGCGTTTCATAAGGTATACTTTTGGTAGGGGGGGCTGTTCGTCCTAGTGGGGCCGGAATGACGTGAAATGAAGCTCCCCGCAGCTACGGGGAATCCAGATAGGGCATCATTCTTGGAGTGTTAACCGGATCAAGCTACGGAGAATGTCTTCTTCTGAGAGCGAAAGGTTAATGTAGATAGCCATAAAGTCCAATTATGAATAAAGCCGTTGAGTTTGTGTATACCCATTTGCCTTATGATGTTTTTACTGACCGGGATGTGGCCCTGTTGATGGGGCCGGAACGTAGCGATTACAGCCGCCATGGCTTGGTCAAACGGGCGTTGCACAAGGGGGATATCCTCCGCATTCGCCGGGGGATTTATTGCCTGGCGAAAAAATATCAGCGCCAACCGCTGAATTATTTCAGCCTTGCCCAGTTGATTTACGGACCGTCTTATATTAGTTTGGAATCGGCACTGTCGTATCATGGATGGATCCCGGAAGGGGTTTTTATGGTCACTTCGGTTAGCCTAGAGCGGTCCCGCACTTTTCAAACGCCCCTTGGCGGTTTTTCCTACCAGCGGGTTGTGCAGGAGCAGTTTTATGAACATGTTGACCGAGTTGAGTCCGAGGGGTTGCCTTTTTTTTTGGCGCGGCCGTTCAAAGCCCTGTGTGATTATTTTTATGTCCATCGGCAAAACTGGCGCTCGGTCCGACCGCTCCAAGAAAGTCTTCGGATAGAAGATGATATGCTCGGTCAGATCACGAGGAGTGATCTGGACTGTTTGTATGAAAATTATCGCAGCCGCAGGGTTAAGACGTTTATCATGGGCGTGAGAAAGGATCTGGGGTTATGACTGTCGCGATGATCCAGGAAAGATTGAGGACATACGCGTGCGTCAGCGTGCAGGAAGAGGGGCAGGCGTTGCGCGAAATTACCCAGGAGGTCGTGCTCGCTGGCTTGGCGAGGACGGACTTCTTCAAGTATGCCGAGTTCCATGGCGGGACCTGTTTAAGGATATTCCACGGGGTGGATCGTTTCAGCGAAGACCTTGATTTTGTCCTGAAGTCCGCTGACAAAGATTTTACGCTCGAAGTTTATTTAAGATCAGCTTTGCGCGAACTTTCTGCCTACGGGTTTCGGTTTGAGGTGATTGACCGTTCGAAAGCCGGTAGCGCCGTAAAAAAAGCCTTTGTTAAGGATGATTCCATCGGCAAACTGCTGGAATTGCAGTTTGTCAAAACGGACCGCTCAACAAAGACAATCAAGATTAAGATTGAGGTTGATGCTAACCCACCCGTCGGAGCCAGTTCGCTCACGCGGTATTTGACGTTTCCATTTCCGGCATCCATTACGGTTCACGATGTCCCCAGCCTTTTTGCGGGAAAGTTGCATGCTCTGTTATGCCGTGAGTATATCAAGGGGCGCGACTGGTATGATCTGGTCTGGTATCTTTCGCAGAAAACCGATGTGAATTACCGGCTTTTGACGGCGCAGGTTCACCAGACAGTCCCGTGGAAAGGCCAGGGATTGATAGCTTCGGAAGAATGGTGTTTCGGTGAACTCCGGAAGAAAGTGGAAACTCTGGATTGGGCGGCGGCGCGGCGTGAGGTCAGCCCCTTTGTCAGGCAGCGGGGACAGGCTTCCTTGGAATTATGGGGAAAGGATTTTTTTTGTTCCTTGCTGGATGCTTATCATAGCCGGGCATAATCTGATTGCCGAGAGGTAGGCTAAAAGAATTATGAAGAGATTATTCGACATTATATTTTCATTGTTCGGGCTGGTGGTGTTTGCCCCGCTTATGGGGGCCTCGGCTGCGCTCATCAAGCTGACGTCCCCGGGCCCGGTGATTTACGCGCAGAAACGGGTGGGCCTGCATGAGCGGATTTTTGATGTTTACAAATTCCGCTCCATGGTGGATAAAGCCGATACTTTAGGGACGTCGGTCACCACCGGGGTCGACCCGCGTATCACGCCGATCGGGCGGTTTCTGCGGAAGACCAAATTCGATGAGCTGCCCCAACTGTTTAACGTGCTTAAGGGCGACATGAGTTTTGTGGGTCCGCGGCCGGATGTTCCGGAGATCACTTCGAAATATACCCCCGATATGAAGCGTATCTTTATGATCCGTCCGGGCATCACCAGCGTGGCCACGCTGCATTTCCGGCACGAAGAAGAGATTTTGGCAAAGGTTAAGAACCCCGACGAGTTCTATGACAGGGTTGTCGTGCCTTTAAAGGTGGATCTGGCCATGGAACACGTCCGAAAGAATTCGTTTTCTTTCGATCTGCTGATTTTGATCCAGACGGTCTGGGTGCTGACCCCGTTGGGCAGAATATGGCCGGTCAAAGAACATAATTCGGTAAAATTATTCAGGGAGAAATACGCGTTATGACACAGCCTGTTTTCGCGCCTTGGCCGGCCTTTGACCGGGAAATTACAGAAGCGGTAGCAGAAATTTTAAACTCCGGGAAAGTCAATCAATGGACCGGCCAGCATGTTTACGCGTTTGAAAAAGAATACGCGGAGTATCTGGGAGTGAAACACGCCATTGCCATGGCCAACGGGTCGGTCACGCTGGATACCGCTTTAAAAGTGCTGGGGGTAGGCCCCGGGGATGAAGTAGTGGTGACCAGCCGTTCGTTTGTGGCGTCCGCCAGTTGTGTGGCTTTGACCGGCGCTTTGCCGGTTTTTGCCGACGTGGATATGAAAAGTGGAAACATCACGGCGGATACGATTGCCGCGGTCTTAAGCAAGAGGACAAAAGCGGTGATCGCGGTTCACCTGGCCGGATGGCCGTGCGATATGGATCCCATCCTTAAACTCTGCCGGACGAAGAAACTGTTTTTGATTGAAGACTGCGCGCAGGCGCACGGCGCGCAATATAACGGCAGGCCGGTGGGAACGTTTGGGCAGTTCTCCTCGTTTTCATTTTGCCAGGATAAAATATTCACGACCGGAGGGGAAGGCGGCCTTTTGGCTGTGAATGACTCCAAACTTTGGAAGAAGGCCTGGAGTTTAAAAGACCATGGCCGTGATTTTGATGCGGTGTTTCATCACAAGGGCGGCACCGGTTTTAAATGGATGGTGAACAGTTTCGGCACAAATTACCGGATGACCGAAATACAGGCGGTCATCGGCCGGATTATGCTTAAACGTCTGGACGGCATGGTTGCCACGCGCCGCCGTTACGCGGGCCTGCTCAACGACGCTTTTGAGCGAACGCCCGGCTTGACCGTGACCCGGCCGCCGGAAAATATTTATCATTCTTATTACAAGTATTATGTTTTGGTGGACCTAAAGCGCCTTAAAAAGGACTGGACCCGTGACCGTATTTTACAGGAGCTGGCGCAACGGGGCGTTTCCTGCGGATGCGGGGCCTGCCCGGAGATATATAAGGAGAAGGCTTTTCGCGACCAGCGAAAAAAAGCCGGCTTAAAACCCCAGCCCCGTCTGCCAGCCGCCAAAGCGCTGGGGGAGCGGTCCATCATGCTGCAGGTTCATCCCACGTTGAGTGAAGAAAGTGTATTATATGTCATAGATTGTATGCGGTCGGTTTTGAAGAAAGCCGTTCGGTGATTTTATAACGTGAATCATTTTTTCCTGCAGTTATTACTTTTCACGCACCGTTCACGTATAATTCATAATCAAGTGATATTCTGTTTTTGTGATATTGTGCCGTTTTTTTAGCAAAAAGACCCTGTCCTCGTATATACCGGTATGTCCAGGTGTGGGCGTGGTTGCCCCCTTGACAATAGTATTGAGGTCTAGTATACTTACCTTTTTCTTGTATAAAATGAGTGTTAGTGTCGGTTGTCCCCGCCGGCGCATAGTAAACAAACGGTAACCAGGGGTGAGTATACTATGAGGTCAGGTAATGGCTGTGAAACGATTGTCCGTGTTTTGTCCGCCTTTGCACAAAACTACGGGCATGCCCGTGGTTGAAGGCGAGAGGGTAGCCATGTTCCTGCCTCGGGAATGTTTGTGCGTATGTTAAGAAGTCAGCTTGTCACGCGAACGGAATTGTTTACAGGTCTCCGGCCCAGGGACGCGGGGCTCCATAAACGGATGCTGTGGCGGACCATTGTTTTATTTTTTATTCTGGTTTCATGGCCGTTTTGGTGCAGGCCGTTATGCCGGGCCACGGGGCATTTTTTGATTGTTTCAAATGATTTGAAAAAAGCCGATGTGGTTGTGGTCCTGGCCGGAGACACCGAACGGGTCGGTCAGGCCGTCAGTCTTTATAAACAGGGGCTCGCGGATTATATCATTATGAGCGGCGGGGCCGAATCGTCGCCGGTGACCATGGCCGAGAGCATGAAGCGCCAGGCCCGGGGCATGGGTGTTCCGGAAAAGGATATTATCCTGGAACCAGAATCGCAGCATACTTACCAGCATCCGTTCCTGGTCGCTCCGTTGCTGAAGGAACGCGGCTTTAAATCGGCGATTATCGTCAGTTCGCCGTATCATATGCGCCGGGTCGCGCTGTTGTTCAACCGGGCGTTTAAGCGCAGCGGGGTCAAGCTTATGTATTGTCCGGCGGCAAACAGTTGGTTTAACCCGGACACCTGGTGGCAAAGCGCCGGCGGCCGTAAGGTGGTGTACCTGGAATACACGAAGATGTGCGTGAATATATTTGGCAAAAAAGTGAATGATGTGGTCAGTCACCTGGTGCATGATTAAAATTATTCAAAAATTAAAGGACGATTCACTGTCAGCGGACAAGGCCGCGGGGATCGAGGAGGCAGTACTATGAAGCGTTTTATGCGAGGTCGCGGGTTTTTAATGGTGTGCGATATGGTTGTCATCAACCTGGCCTTTCTGCTGGCCCTGGTGCTGCGTTTTGATTTTGCCGTGCCGGCGCCGTGGCGGGATATGTATCTTCACACGTTTCTTCTGTATTCCCTTGTCAGCTTCACCGTGTTCTCCCGGGCGCAGTTTTATCATCATGACTGGCGCTATATGACCGCTAAAAATGTCATCCGCCTTTCCGGCGGCGTGGTGTTAAGCGTGTTCATTTATATGCTGGCGCTGTATTTTGTCCACCACTGGACGTTCCCTCGGATTGTGATTTTGTTGGGTATGCTGCTGGCCGTGCTGTTTACCACCGGCTTGAGGCTGGCCATTCACAGCCTGTATTCCTGGAAAAGAAGCGGCAGTTATGACGGTGCCAAGCGGGTGCTTATTGTCGGCGCCGGCGACGCCGGGGAAGGGCTGGTCCGCGATATGCTGCGGGCGCAGCCGGTTTTGTATACTCCCGTCGGCTTCCTGGACGACGATCCGTTTAAAAACGGCATGCTCATTCATGGGATTCCGGTCTTGGGCCCGGTGTCCCAGGTTAAATCCGTCGTGAAGAAAAAAGGGGTGGAGTTGATCATTATTTCTATTCCCTCCGCGCACAGCGACGAAATGCGCCGCATGGTGACTCTGTGCGAAATGACCGGCGTGGAAGTCAAGAAAGTGCCTTCGCTGATTTCGATTCTGGACGGCACGGTGAGCGTCAGCCAGATTAAGAATGTCGAGCCGGAAGACCTGCTGGGCCGCGACCCCAACTTGGCCGACCGGGAAGAGATTGTTAAATTTATACGGGGAAAAGTGATCATGGTGACCGGCGCCGGGGGGTCGATCGGCTCTGAGCTCTGCCGTCAAATCCAGGGCTACCAGCCGAAACAGCTCATCCTTCTGGACAGCTCCGAGCACCATGTGTACTCGATCGACATGGAGCTGTCGTCTCTGCATAAGACCGGCAAACCTCTTCATGTTCCGCTGGTCGCGAATATCCAGCATAAAAATAAGATGGAGCATATTTTTGACCAGTTCCGCCCGGAGGTGGTGTTCCATGCCGCGGCCTACAAGCATGTGCCGTTGATGGAGAGGAACGTGGATGCCGCGGTGAAGAATAATATTTGGGGCACGTATAATATTGCCACTCTGGCCGCGAAGTATCAGGTGAAGCGGTTTGTGATGATCTCCACCGACAAGGCGGTGAATCCCACCAATGTCATGGGCGCCAGCAAGCGGCTGGCGGAAATGGTGATTCAGTCGTTGAACGGGCACAGCCAAACCGTGTTCAGCGCGGTGCGCTTTGGCAACGTGCTGGACAGCAACGGCAGCGTGCTGCCGCTGTTCAGGAAGCAGATCGCCGAAGGCGGGCCTGTCACCGTAACCCACCCGGACGTGGTGCGGTATTTTATGACCATTCCCGAAGCGGTTCAGCTGGTCCTTACCGCGGCCACCATGGCGTGCGGCGGGGAGATTTATGTTTTGGAAATGGGCGAACCGGTGCGGATTCTCGATATGGCCAAGTCGTTGATCAAACTCTCCGGGTTTGAGCCGGATCGGGATATCAAGATTGAAATTGTCGGGTTGCGGCCCGGGGAAAAACTTTATGAAGAGCTTTTGACTTCCCAGGAAGGCGTGCGCAAGACCGCCAACAATCAGATTTATGTTGAGAAACCGCGCTATTTTGACAAAGAAAAGCTGATCCGCGACGTGGAAGAGCTCTGGCAGCTGGCGGACGTGCGGGACATCCCCGGCGTGCTGGCGAAGATGAAGCAGGTGGTTCCGGAATTTAGTTCAAACCGTATTCACGCTGTTTCCCCGGAACTTGGGCTGAAATGAATTAAAGACAACCTGTCCTGCCCTGTCCCTGAATGGGGGCCAGTCCCCTTGGGGGGACTGGCCCCGTAATCGTTAACTTAACGGTAAGGTACTTTAACCCTCTGCGATTGAACAATTGGAATAATTGCAGGGGGTTTTTCTTTGGTGTACAATGGGGAACAGTTTTTCAGAAGCCGGGATATTGGTTTAATACCGCGCAGCCTGCTGTGGTTCATTGAGTCCACAGCTTGTTTTTGGGATTTTAATAAAGAAGGGTTATCCGGTTTGTTGCTAATTTGGGAAGAAAGTTTTTATGATCACTGAATTTTTAAAGAGATGCCGGCCTCCTCGAACACCCGAAGAAAGAGCCAGAAGAGAGTTTTTTTCTATCCGGGTGAAAAAAGGGGATGTCGTTATAGACTGTGGCGCTAACGTCGGAAGCATTACCCGGCATTTGAGCAAATCAGGGGCTGATGTTTACGCTTTTGAACCCAATCCGCATGCCTATAAAGTCCTGGCGCAGAATTTTTCGGGTAAGAGGAATGTCCATTGTATTCCGAAAGGCGTGAGCGATCAAAACAGTTTGATGAAGCTGTATTTGCACGAGCATTCTGATGAAAACGAAGTGTACTGGTCCCAGGGGTCCTCGCTCTTGGATTTCAAAGGCAATGTGCTGAAAGACAAATATGTTGAAGTTCCCATCATTGATCTTTGCGAGTTTATCGAGTCCCTGAACCGGCGCGTTAAAATTCTTAAATTGGATGTCGAAGGTGTGGAATGCGGGATCCTGAAGAAAATGATCCATACGGATATTATCCATAAGATTGATTACGTCTTTGTGGAAACCCATGATCATAGAATTCCGGAGCTTAAAGAAGAAACCGATGCGATCAGAGCCCTTATTCAAGAAAGAGGCATTCAAAACATAAATCTGGATTGGACATAATTGTGGCTGTAGATTTGTGGCGCGGTAATCTCTGTCCCCACACTGGGGTTGCTTTTTAGGAGAATGGCTAATATTTTAACACTATGACTTTTAGATGAAGGGCAGGTATATCTGAATTATGAGTGATTCCATAAAAAATAATTTATTTAGGATTCGTGATTTAGTAAAAGATGTTGACGGTTTTTTGACCAACCGGGAAGGGCAAGCGCTTTATAAGCTGGCCTCTGCGTGCCGCAACGGAGTGATTGTCGAAATAGGTTCCTGGAAAGGGAAATCAACGATTTGGTTGGGCAAGGGAGCCCGGGAAGCCGGAGCGAAAACCATTTATGCTATTGACCACCATGTCGGGTCACAAGAGCATCAGGGCGACGGATGCTCTGTCTGGACTTTCAAAGAGTTTGAAAACAATATCCGTAAGGCGGGACTCGACGATATCGTTACTCCGCTTGTTAAGACGTCAGCGGAAGCCCGGCCCCTTGTAAACGACCCGATTGATTTGTTGTTTATTGACGGAGCGCATGATTATGACTCGGTGCAGCAGGACTTCCGGCTTTGGTTTCCCGCCGTCCGGAATCAAGGAATCGTCGCCTTTCACGACACGCCTTGGCCGGGGGTGGGGCAGGTTGTTTTTGAAGTTCTAAAGACCGGGCAGTTTTGCCGGGCTTATTTTTCCGACACGCTTTTTTTTCTCACGAAGACAGACCAGGCAAACATATTCGATAAAATTTGTAATCAAGTGATGTTTCATCTGAGTCGATCATTTTATGCTGTTAACGCCTCTTCCCGTCCGAAGTGGTTAAGAACTTTTCAGAAGGATATTATTAAAATGTTCCGGTTCGTATTTAATCCCCGCCCGTTTGTTGGCAGAAAAAAGCCGGACTAAGAAATATTTGAAAACAAGAAGGTACGTCCCAGGGACAGCTAACAAAAAGAGTGCTTCTCCCCGTCATCGTAATGTCCGAGCATATTTTGGGCTAGGTTTGCTGGCTCTTCGGCGTCCAAGTGCCGGGGCCGCTTCCTTTGCCCTGTCCCCCAGTGGGGACTGTCCCTTTTGGCTTCTTTAGATATTGATGAAGGCGCACAGGCGAGTAATAATCAAGCTCTTCGTTTAAGAGAAACTAGGATTATTGATGATCAAATGGCATATTATGAGGATCAAGGTTTCGGTTTAAAAAATTATGATGGGATAAAAAGTTCTCATTTAGAATTTTTGGACAAATTTAACCCAAATCGGGTAGATAGAAATTATTTTAAAGTTGTTGAAACTGCTGATTATCATCAAATTTCAATAAAATATTTTAAAAATGGAACAGGAGGGGATTATACCTTTTGGAACCATGCAGTCGATAACAATGGTAGGACAGTTGGGATGTGGCACGATTTTTATAAGAATGGTCAATATTCTGGTACTTCATGGAAAATCCCAGGCCCTCAAAGACATTATTGGGCGGATGGGAGGATGAGAATTGACGGGAAATAATTATGCATGAAATAAAGTTGAAACAATATTTTGAAAACTCTATATCTGCAGAAGAGTTAAATATTAATTTGTTAGGGGCTGCGAAGAAAACAGCTCCTAATATGACAGGACATTATATTATTGATATGAATGAAAAATTCACTGTCACTGCAGAGCATGTTGAGAAACTATGCGTGGATGTTATAAACAGGAAGATTGATCCGGAACATCTGGAATCTATTTCTTTTTGTATTATTGCATCTGATAATTTTTTAATTGGAAATAAGTCTCCTGTAGAATTGGAAATGTTGGATATATTGCATGAATGGAGTACTCCTGTGATTAACTACCCTTTAAATATAGCTAATATTAGGTTGTGTCTAAAACGGTTAAAACGTAAATAGTGGGAGAGTTCCGGGGACACAATACTTAATTGAGGAGAAAACTGTAGATGCCCAGCCCCCAATTGGGACAGGAGAGTGAGCAGTGTCGACAAGGGATGTGATTATTTTTTGGTTGCGGTATCCCTTGTCCCCGGGTATATTTACCCGTCTTTCTCAAAATCATGTACCTTTCTAAAAACGACATTGAGATAAGGCAGGAAGAATACCGTCGGGAAATTGAATTTTAGCGAGATGGCCCGCAGGATTTTTATAAAGGGATTGATTAGAAGTTTGAACTTTGGGCTGCGGGGGATGGTTTGAAAGAATTTGTAGCCGTACCCCAATTCTTCCGAGACATCTTCGATGTTGATGGTTAATGTCCTCGGCAGCAGTTCATAATATGAGGCATTCCGCCACCCTGTTCCCGCCCGGACAAATTCAGGAAAAGTTACGTCTTTCCCCAGCTTGCCAAACAGCTTCGCATAAAAAAAGGCGTTGTGCGGTTTCATGAATTGCACAAACGGCAACCCGATGGAATGTGATTCGAGAAAATAATGTCTATTGGGGGTATCAAAAAAGCAGACCAATCCTCCTTTCTTGACTGTCCGGTAGTACTCATCAATGTAAAAATGCCGGTTTTCATAAGGCAGGTGCTCCACAACCGCGAAGACCAGGACAATATCAAAGAAATTGTCTTCGTAAGGGAGATGAGCTGTTTTCTGCACCGAAAAGCAATCAACGCTTTTGACTTTGTCCAGCTTTAATTCCTCGACTTTAATTTTTGTGATGTCGACAAAGATTTTATCGATATCAAAAGAATAGATCTCCTTAAAGGCGGGAGTTTCGTTGAGCAGTTCAGTGAAATGCCCGGTCGAGCAGCCTACCTCCAGGATGCGAAGCCCCGTCAGTTTTTTCTCTTTTAAATAATTAAAAAGAGGAGTTAAGAACTTGTTTCTTTAACTGATATTAATATAAAATGAAAATCCGGACCATGTTTTATCTGTGCGTATCTTTGTAGCCTTTATTCTGTGGGGACTATCTGTAACCTTCTGCGATTGATTCATTGCAGGGGGTTTTTATTTGGGGTAGAATGGAAAAGATTTCTGAACGGAGTTTTACGTGGGAAAATCGCAACCTAAAGATCCTTTCATCGCCCTCATGTTCTCTTTCATTTTTCCCGGGTTCGGGCAGATATACTCCGGGAGAATCAAAAGAGGTGTTTTCTTTTCATTAGCGCATTTGAATTTTATCCTGGCCCTGCTGCTGGTTATCTTTCATCCCACGAAGAAATTAAATCATCATATTTTGTCCCCCGTTTTTCTCTTTGTCCTTTTTGAGACTTTTGTGGTCCTGGACGCGTATCTTTACACCAAAAATTTGAAGTACCCCTTTAAGAAAACGTTTGTCCGGGTCGTCCTGATCCCTCTCGCCACCGTGATTTTCGTGCTTGTTTTTAATTTGAACATTCTTTTGGCGGAAATCGTGAACAAATTTATTGTGCTGGCGCCCAGGATCGTGTCGAATTCCATGAGCCCCGTGTTGGTGGAAGGGGATTGGTTTCTGGTGAACAGATTCCGGTATTTGGCGGGGGCGCCGGAACGGGGGGATATTGTGTTTTTCGTCTTCCCGAAAGACAAAAGCAGGGTTGTCGTCAAAAGACTGATTGCCAAGGAGGGCGAGTCCGTTGAAATCAAAGACGGCCGTATTTATGTCGATGACCAGCTCGTGGCAACTCCCGGCATAGCGGATATTTATTACTTCAATGGGGGCGACTTCGGCCGGGCTAATCAGGTGATAAACGTGCCGCAGGGCCAATACTATGTTCTCGGTGATTACAGCGAGAAAAGCACGGACAGCCGTTTTTGGGGATTTGTCCCGAGAAAAAATATTATCGGGAAAGCTTATAAGATAGTTTATCCTTTTGAGCGGTCCGGATTTATTCAATGAGCATTTAGTTTACACGACCCAAGGGAGTGTAAACTAGAAATGCGAATTGATCCTGCGCGAGAGAGCTAAAGCGAACGAGCCGCAGGATGCTGGTTTACTCCTGATTCAGGGAAAGGAATGCCGTGGGCCTTAACGCGGTCTTAACAAAATCCTTGCGAAGCTGGCTTTCCGGCCGGGAAAGCAGATATGTGTTTCAGAAATTTGATCCGGCCGCGGATGCGTTTTCGTTCCCGCCGCAAGGCGGGCTGTATCTTCACATACCCTTTTGCAGGAATCTGTGCCCGTATTGCCCTTATTTCAGGATTCCCTATGAAACGGAAAAGGCGCGGCAATATAAGGAGGCGGTGCGGAAAGAAATCCGACTCTATGGCCGGATGCTCCCGGGCGCCCGCTTCACCTCTTTGTACATCGGCGGGGGCACGCCGACATTAATGATCGATGAGCTGTCTGAAATTATAGCGGAGATAAAAAAGAATTTCGATTTTGACGGGCCGATCGGACTGGAGACTTCGCCCGGAGATATCACCGAAACCAATTTAGCCAAGTTGCGGGCTTTGGGCGTGAACCTGTTGAGTGTCGGCGTGCAGAGTTTTCAGGACAGGTTCCTGCACCGCATCGGAAGGAATTACGGCGGGGAGGAGGTGACCCGGGCCCTGCAGGCGCTGAAGAAGTTCAAATTTGACACGGTTAATTTCGACCTGATTTTTGTGTTGCCCCGGCAAACGATGCGCGACCTGGAAGACGACATCCGTAAAGCGCTTGCCTTCCGCCCGGACCAGATAACCTGGTATCCTTTGTTCACTTTTCCCTACACTTCCATCGGAGAGTATAAAAAATTGAAGGGCTTAAAACTCCCGAACGTGTTTAAACGGAGGACGATGTATTACCGTATTTATGACGTCCTTTCGCGGGAAGGCTACGCGCCGACCTCGGTCTGGTCGTTTAACCGGAAAGGCACGGCGCCCTATTCTTCCGTGACCCGGGATTTTTTTCTCGGGCTGGGGGCGGGGGCCGGAACGTATACCAGGGAAGGTTTCTATTTCAATATTTTTTCCGTGGAGCATTATAACGCGTTTTTAAACCGGGACAACCGTTTGCCGTTGGCCCTGAAGATGAACGTCTCCGAACGGATGGCGAAACTGTTCTGGCTTTACTGGCGTTTTTATGAAACGAAAATCCCCTTTGCGGAGTATCGCAGTCTTTTCGGGCGGGATTTGGAAGAAGATTTTGCCGCGGTTTTCAAAATCGTTAAGTTGTTGAGCCTGGCTGACGAACAGAAGGGGCCGGTGTTAAGCCTGAACAAGGCCGGCTCGCATTGGATTCACTTGTTGCAGAACTATTTCGCTTTGAATTATGTCAGCAAAATCTGGAAGATATGCAAGGACGACCCGCTGCCCCGGCAGATCGCGATTTAATATGGTCATAAAGAAAATTTTGTATTACATGAAGTGGTACGTGAGGTGCCGGATATTCGTGGAAAAGGTCCCTTTAAACAGCTCGATTATTCTGACGGATAAATGTAATCTCAGCTGCCGGCACTGCGTCGTGGCTCACCTGGGCTATGACGATCAAAGCTTCGGGCAGGTTCGGGAGGACATTGAAAAGCTGTATCTTTCCGGTTCGCGCGTGCTTGTCATAACCGGAGGGGAACCGTTTCTGTGGCGGGATAAAAATTTTTTTATTGAAGATGTTGTTCAATACGCGAAAAATTTGGGGTTCTTCCGCGTCGTTATCTGCACAAACGGCACGTTCCCCCTGGAATCCAAGGCCGACTATCTTTGGGTCAGCCTGGATGGATTCCCGAAAGAACACAATTTGATGCGGGGGGATATTTATTCCCAGGTGGTTCATAACATTGTCACATCGACCCATAGAAGAATTTATGTCAATTTTACTGTCAGCCGTGTGAATGCCGGCGGTTTTGAAAAGGCCGCCGGGAGGATTTTTAAACTCAAGAATGTCCGCGGCATTTTATTCCATTTGTTTACCCCGTATTTAGGCTCGGAGAAAAATTTAATGCTCAATGCCGCGGAGAGGGCTGAGGTCATTCAGAAAATTTATGCGATCAAAAAAAGCCATCCCTGGAAAGTCTTTAACACTTTTGACGGCATTAAAGCCTTGAGGCACGGGCATTGGTCCCGGCGGGTCTGGGGCAGCCTGACCATCAATCAGGGGGAGCTGGTCCATTGTTGCTGCCGGAAAGGGATTTATGACGGGGCCGTATGTGAAAATTGCGGATGCACGCCGGCCGTGGAAACCTGGGTTTTGCAGACAGCTAAACCGCTGGCGCTGTTGGAAAACCTGAGATTCCTTTAGCTCCCTGTGCGCCAATATTTTTGATTAATTAATTGCGGGGAACTTTTTGATGGGTGTAAAATGAGAACGTTTGCTTTACTACCCCGCAACTTGCTGCGGTCCATTGAGTTCAGGGCTTGCTTTGGGGTTCATATCTTTGATTAATATGTGAGTTCCCGTAATTTCTTATCGTAGTTTTGTTATAAACAGCAGGCCAACTTTGGGTGGAGGTGGGTCATGAAGAGTCCAGGAAGACTTGGTTTATGTTTCGTTGTGTTTTTGCTGGGATGGGCGGCCGCGGGGGCGGCCAATGAAATTAAAGTTGATGTCAGGGGGGATGTTTATGACCAGAACGGCGAATATTTTCTGGATTTTAGCCAGATCCCGTCAAAAATCAAAGCGTTGAGCGAATCCATCCCTGAAAAAGCCGAATATGAGTCTGATGAGCAATACGCCGCGAGAATACAACCTTATGAAGATAAACTGCAAGAGTTGTATGATACGGAATACAGTGTCACCTTGGCCCCCAATTCTTCTTTTTTCAGCCAGTCGTACGATATGTACCTTTTTGTTCTGCAGTTTCCGTTCCCGATTTATAGAAAGGACGATTTTATCAGCACGCAATCCATAGAATACGCTTATGAAGTTTCACCGGAAGCGATGAGAACCCTGGCCGGGGAGAAAATCGACGCGAAAATTAAAATTTATTTTAAAATTTTGCGCGACAATACCACTACAATAACAAAAACAATCCTGATATTTAATAATAAAAAGATGCATCAATGGGAATAAATGAAATAGACGGTGGGGGCCGGCTATTGTGTTGATTAAAAACAGGATCAAGGAGGGACCATGAAGAAAATATTTTTTTTGGTCGTTTCGCTGTTAATGATCGCAGCTTCCGCTTTTGCCGCACCAGTGGTTTTTTTTGACGACATCCCTTCGGGGAGAAACACGTTTGACTCCGATATTTCATCTGTTGGGGGGACCCAAACGAATGACGCCTTGTCCGGGCTGGCAACGGGAACGAATTCCTGGAGCCGGACGGGGTACACCATAACGTCGACAAACGCGGCCAACAGAGCCGTTGACACGACGTATTTGGCCACGCCCCAGCCCGGGAGCATCCCCGGCGGGGATGCCATCCAAATGACTGCGGACGGAACCACCACGTCCGGATTGACGTTTACCTTCTCTTCTCCCATCAATGGATTTGGCATTGATTTTGGCGATTGGGGCACCTGCTGCTACCCTTCGACTATTTATATCTGCTTTGACGGCGGAGCGCCGATTGCCATCGGGACGGCGAACGCGACAACGGATAACCCGGGCTTCGCCACGTATGGGGTGTTTGAAAATTTTATCGGTAGCATTGACGATTCCGGGACGTTTTCAGTCGTTACGCTTTACGGTACCGGGACCGGTGATGTCCTCTACGCCGGAGGCGTTATCCGTTATGCGGTCGTGCCAATCGGCTCTATTTCGTCCCCGACCACCTCTCCGACTTACCCCACGACGGTCAGCACCAGGCCGGTGAGCCCCTTGGCCGATTATCTCGACGCGTACGACGGCAGCGGGACGTTGCACACGGTGGGTACGACCCTGGACGGGTATTCCGAATCAGAAGTGGAAGAATCCCTGAAACACATTTTCCCTGTTGACAGCGTTTCAAGCGCCCACGCCACGATAGCCAATATACAGAACGTCAATTCGCTTGTTCACGATAAGATCGGCACTGTTTTAGGTGGCATGAACGCGGGCTCGAATTTCAACCAGGCGCTTAACCCGTATGCCGATCCATATGGCCTATCCCAAACAGAGGTGAACTTTGAATCGTTCATGCAGGCGCTGTCGAGTGTCGATTATAAACAATTTGAAAAAGGCGAAAGAGGGGTGTGGATTCAGGGGATGTTCGGGGGCAGTCATGGCGAGCGCACCGATTTCAGCAATGGGTATAATGCCGAAAAGTACGGCGTTTTGGCCGGGTATGAGTTTGCCGTTGATTCCAGGCACCTTCTGGGGGTTTACGCCAACAGTCTTTTTTCCGAAATCGACCTGACCCAGAACGCGGGTACAACGGAAATAAAAGATTATGTCTTCGGCGTATACGGCCAGAAAATTATGGGCGGATATAAGCTGTCGTCGACGATAGGCGGCGGAATCGCTAAATATGACTCCATCAGGAACGTTGTCGTGGGAGCTGTCTCCGGAAGCCCCGAGGCCGAGTATGACGGCAATCATTTTTCGACCACTCTTTCCGTCAGCCGGTTATTCGAGCAGCAAAGCGTCCAAGTGGAGCCGTTCTTGCAGACAGGATATCTTTACAATAAAACGGATGGGTATACGGAATTCAACGGGGGATCGTTTAATATGCAGGTTGATGAAAATTCTTTCGCACAGATGAACATCAAAGCCGGGGTGGCGTTGAAAAAGGATTTTCAGGCGAATTTAAAGACGGTTTCCCTCAAGCTGCGCCCGTTCATTAATCACGTTTTTGAAGTTAAGGACAGCGATGATATTAACGTCAGGTTCATTGGGGCTTCAACTCAGACGACAATCAAAGGCCGGGACTCGTCCGTTACGGAAAAAGGGGCCAACTTTGAGCTGAGTTGCCAGATCAGTCCTGCTTGGGGTTTCAAGGGCTTTATGGATTACTCTTCTGATAAATATGAAGAACGATATATGGGGTTTTTAGAGGTTAATACCAAGTTTTAACGGTTCGTCCTTGCGGAATGATGAAACGAACGTTGCGTTTTTGGTCGATTTTCTCGGTTCTTGTCCTGGGGGCGGCGTCCGCCCAGGCGACCATGTTCTGGCGGCCGGCCGAAGCCGCCATGGGGAGGGTGTATGAAATCCTCGAACCGGAAACGCCGGACATATCGCTGCCCGGCGGCCTTTCGGAAGATATCCGCGCCCGGATTCAAAAAAGCGGCCGGGGCATGCCGTTAGGCCCGGCCGAATACCCGTCCGAGCGATTGTCGACGCTCGCCTGGGAAGCTCTTGAGGCGCGGGATGTCCCCAAAGTGGAAGCGGCGGTCTTTTGGTGCCTGGAGATTTACGGAGAAGAAGCCAGAAGGCTGCAGGCGGAATTTGAGGCGGATGACATGAAATATCTCAATGCCCTGCAGCCTTATTTGAAGCCTATGCGGCCGCTGGTTTATGTCGGGGAAGCCCTGTTCGCTTTAGGCGAGGCTTACCGCCGGGTCGGCCGGGAGGAAGAAGCCCTGTTCGTGTACAGCGAATTGATCCATAAATATTATCTTTCCGCCTCTGAAAGGCGTTAACAGTCTGCTGAAAAATCCTGAATTTGCCGCTTTGAAGCCTAAGGGGCCGAGAACATCGGCGATAAGATTTTGACCATGCCTGTGTCTGGGGCAAAGAAGAGACTTCTTCAGCAGGCAGCCAAGAGCCGTAAAGACTTTAAAAGAACATCCTTATTTTTGTGAGCTTGCGATAGGGGCCATGACTTTTCATCTGGTAATCCCGCTGCTTACAGAGTAAGGATTTTTTTATCCGCCATGTTAGATTTTGGGCAAAGCAACGTCAATATTAGTAGAAGACAGGGACACTTTTTTCATTCCATTGTGATTCAATTTTATGACTAGTATAGGGAGGTGCCGTATGAAGAAGGTCATGGTTGTGCTTTTGCTCAATGTGATCGTTCCGCTGCTTGTTGTTTCATCTTGTTTGGGTGGTTTGTTTTACCAGGATTTTGAAGAAGGCAATGGATCGGCTCAATATGGCTGGGCTTTTAATGGGGCCTCAGCAGGGTTTTCTTCCGGAGAAGAGCCGGTTCATGACGGCGCCCGGTCATGGAAGATGACTTCGCCCGGGCTTTGGGGCGGGACAGGTATCCCTTCCCAGATTGAGACATGGGACATGAACTTTCAGCCGGCCCGGCATGATCGTTTAACCTTTTGGATTTATGCGCTTCCAGACGAGTCCAGCGAGAGTTTGGATAATAATGTATCTGTGAAATTTTTTGACCGGGAAAATTACAACAGCACCGGATTTGAAGTATGGACCAGCAAGGCGGCTCAATATGGCGCCTGGACCCGGCTGACGGTTCTTTTTTCTCAATTGCCGCAGGATTTTAATTTGAATCGTATTGATAAAATTGAATTTGTTAATTATTATCCGGGAACATATTATTTGGACGATATCCAGGTTGTTTCAGAAGACCGTATGTATCAGTCTTTTGAGCCCATCGTTTTTGAGTCCGGCTTTATCGGAGAAGAGTATGAGAAATTCGGGTGGGCCTGGAACGGGACAGTTGATCTGTTTGTGGATAATCAAATTGTCTTGGAAGGGAGCCAGTCCTGGATGCTGGACACGCTGGATCTCTGGGGTGGGACGGGCATCCGGTCTCAAGAGAAGAAACTGGTCCTGACCGGACAAGGGTACGAGCAGTCTCCGTGGCATGTGGATCTTTTGGGAGTTCACGGGGGACAGCTTCCGGAAGATTCCCCCTATGACCACCTGACGTTCTGGGTTTACTCCCTGGCCGAGAACGGCCTGGATAACACGTTGAGTCTTCAGTTTTTTGACCATAACAATTATCCAGAGGACTTTGAAGACCCGGAACGCCGGAATCCTTATGTTCTTTGGACGGAACAGCCGGCGGTGTACGGGGAATGGACAAAATTTACGATCCCCTTTGACGCCTTGCCTCCGGACCTAGAATTGCACAATTTGAATAAACTTCAATTTCAGGTTTATTGGAAAGGCCGTTATTTTTTTGATGACCTGCGCGCCGCTAAACCTTGTCCGGATATAGATAAAGCGGCGTTGGCTAACGGCGAAATTCAGTGGCCCCCGGTTCCCGGCGCAGATTTTTACACGGTGGAACAGAGTGTCAGCGGGCCCGGTGGGCCCTGGCAGAACGTTTATTCCGGGGCCGGCACAAGCTTCCCGGCGCAGCGCGTTTCCCCGGCGTGGTATCGGGTTCGGTGGGAGGAGGCCGAGGATAGCGTGTTTAACCCCGTTGCTTATGCTTCTGATTGGAGTGATGTGGCGTATTATGCCCCAGCCCAGGTCTTGCTTGACCACGCGTTGTTGAAAGAAGGGGCCTTGCAATGGACAGACATGCCGCAGGCGGACCGTTATGAAGTGGAAATGGCCACCGGCAAAAAAGGCCCGTGGCAGCAAATTTATAATGGCCCGCACACCAGCCTTGCGGCCCTGAACGGCAAGTGGTACAGGGTCCGGGCTCTGATTGAGGAGAGCGGGGCTGTTGTTGATTCGAGCGAGTGGAGTCCTGTTCAATCCTATTCTCCGGGAGAGGGGTATCTTAAGGTGGCGGGGAAATTGATCAAGGAGCAGGATGGCTGGGGGGATACCATCATATTGCGCGGTTTTAATTTGGGAAATTACCTGCTTATTGAGCCGTGGATGACGGGGATCCGGGTCGATGACCCGGCCCGGAGTGAAGATGACTGGAATATACGCGAAAAACTCTCCGAGCGTTTTGGGCCGGCGGAGGCGGGAAGGCTGCTCGGCCTTTATCAGGAGGCGTACGTCCAAGAAGTGGATTTTGACAATATTATGCGCAGCGGCGCGAATGTGATCCGGCTTCCTATTTATTATCGGGCCATCCGGGAAATCGACGAGCAGACCGGGCAGTGGCTGGCCGGGAGCGACTTTAATTTTGAACAGGTCGACCGGGTGGTGAATTTTTGCGCTGACCGCGGCATTTATGTGCTTCTGGATCTGCACGGCGCTCCCGGAGCGCAGAATAAAGAATTTCATTCCGGCCGCACTTCGGCGGGGTCCCCGGGTGAGGGCTTTTATCACCAGTTGTTCAACCCGGGCAATGGCGTGTACCGCCAGCGCACGGTAGAACTTTGGGAGGCGTTAGCCCAGCATTATAAGGACAACACCGCTGTCATGGGATATGATCTGTTAAATGAGCCTTTCGGGGCCATTGACCCCCTGTATTATCCTGACATCAATGACGGCTACGAGGCCCTTTGGGATTTTTATGCCCAGTTGTATTCGGTGGTCCGACAGAAAGACCCGCATCATATCATCGTCATGGAGGCCATTCCTACGGATAAAGACTGGGATACCCTTCCGGATCCCGGTGATTATAACTGGCAAAATGTTGT
Source organism: uncultured Planctomycetales bacterium (assembly GCA_964489065.1). GTDB lineage: Bacteria > Omnitrophota > Gorgyraeia > Zapsychrales > JANLHA01 > JAGOJP01. Next base: position 251,639 of record CAZAXH010000003.1, read on the forward strand.
TTACCAGTTTCATTATTATGGATTTAAGTTCAATAGCGCGGGCGAGATTGACGGCGTTTTGGACAGGGATCAGCAAGCGCTTTACCTGGTCAGCGGTAATGACCCGGCGTGCGAGCAATATCCGGATGACGATAAGTTCTGCGGTAAAGTTCTTTATTCCAAACAGGATGAGTATGATGTCCCGGTCTTGATCGGCGAGTTTACGGGTTTTAACCAGAGGGAAATCTGGGACCTCTATTTAAAGACTTTTAATAAGGAAGGGTGGAGTTGGACCATGTGGTCATATAAACACCACCCTCCGAGAGAGGAATGGGGGCTTTACACGCACCAGTATTATAATGACGAGGCTCCCAACGTGGGCGTGGATGACATCACCACCTTAGAACAAAAGTTTTCTTTATACGACACTCTTTTCCATCATGAACTTAATGTTTCTTTGGGGAAAATTCTTGGTGATTATTTTTTACGGGAGCACATTGTCACCCAACCGGCGGTGGCTGGCCGGACTCCTGAAGAAGTGAAAAGCAAATGGTATAAAGTTCATTTCGAGGAAAAGTTTAAAAAGACACCCGTTTTGATCGCGGGGATTGAGACGTTTAATGGCCCTGACACCGCTGGTTTGAGGATGAAGGGGGTGAATAAAGGCGGGTTCCAGGTGAAACTCGAGGAAGAGCGGGCCGGAGATCCGGAGGTGTGGCACCTTCCGGAAGTGGTCAGCTATTTTGCCGTCCAGCCGGGAACGATTCTGGACGACGAAGGGGCGGTGATTGGGGAGGCGGGGCACGTCACGGGCTTTCAACGCAACGGGAGCCAATGGCATACGGTGACATTGAAAAATGAATACATGGATCCGGTCGTGTTTATGCAGATCGTGACTTACCATGGCCGGCAACCTTCGCATATACGGTTACGAAATGTTGATAGCACGTCTTTTCAATATCAAATAGAGGAGTGGGATTATCTTGACCAGAAGCATCTTATGGAAAAGATCGCTTTTATTGTTTTGGAAAAAGGCTCACACACCTTGACGAATGGGCTCAGGATTGAAGTGGGGGCCGTGAACGTGGATCATGCCTGGAGCAGCGTCGTGTATGGCGGTAGTTATTCAACGGCTCCCGTCACGGTTAGCCAGTGCCAGACATATCAGGAGGCGGGGGCGGTGGTGATGCGGGAGCGCAATGTCTCAGAGACGGGCTTTGAAGTGAGGCTCCAGGAGGAGGAGGGGGGTGATGGCGTTCATGCTTTGGAAGAGGTTGGCTATATTGCCGTCTATCAGGAATGATGCCGGGGGTTGTGTTGAAAGATCGAGCTGATTTTTAAGGAAAGGAGCAAAAATGTTTTTATTAAGGAAGAGGAATTTGTTTTGTTTGCTTATTGGGTTTTTAACGTTCGGAGGGGCGGCGCTTACTCTTCCCTCTAGCGCCGTGGCTGCAAAAATTAAAGCGCCGGCGGAACTGATCGCGCCGGAAGAAGTCGTGGTCCTTTCTTCTGAGGAGGTTGTGTTTCGTTGGACGGAAGGGAGCTCGGTCAGCCGTTATCGCCTGGTGATCGGCACACAGCCGATGGGTGCGGAATCAAAGAATATTTTTATACAAACATTTAAAAAAGAGAGCATCAGGCGGTTGTGACTTCTCCTGCCTTTGTTAGCGGAGAACCGGTTTATGTCAAGCTGAGGTCCAAAATACAGAATCGGTGGGTCACCCAGAGGTATGTTTTTCAGACACAGGCTATTCCGACGCAATGTGGGGATGGCATCTGTCAGCCGGATGAAGGTTACGCGTTGTGCGCGGTGGATTGCCCTTCGCCGTTGTGCGGGAATGGAATCTGCTCAGCCGAGGACGGGGAGAATGGGATCAATTGCCAGCCGGATGAAGGCCATGTGCTGTGCGGGGTGGACTGCCCTTCGCCGTTGTGCGGAAACGGTGTTTGCTCGGCCATGGACGGGAAGATGGGACCAATTGTCAGCCGGACTGCGTGGAAACGCCGTAGTGGTTACGAGAAAAAGTTGATTGTATCCCATTGTTGCAAGCGGTTTTTTTGTCTTTTTTGAATATAAATAAACTGAAGAAGAAGGCGCGGTCACGTTGTCGTGCAGTGTGGCCGCGTCTTCTTCTTTCGTCCCTCTCAGAAAGCGGATCATAGATAAAAATATGCTGGGATATCCGCATTCGCCATAGTTATTTATGTCCTTGTTATCATCAGAAACAAATAATAAAATATAGAAAACTTTGCGGTGGCACAAATGGCTTCCATAACAGGGTTCTGGTGCGGGAAAAAGATGCTCCGGAGCCGGGAAAGGATGTGACATGGGCCTGTATGTTTGGAAATTCGGATATCGTAAAATATTAGAACCCTGGGCAAGAAAGCTCGCCTGGCTAGACCCGGATATCGTGAGTTACGCGGCGTTAATTATTTCGGGTTTTACCGCCGGCTGTTATGTCCTGGCCGACGAATACCCGGTTCTCTTATTATTAGCCATCCTCCTGATTTTTACACGGATGACCATGAACACCATCGACGGCGTGATGGCGATACAGCAAGGGAAAACAACTTTAGCCGGAGAGATCGTGAACGCCTTGCCGGACCGGTATGCGGATGTTGTCCTGCTTTTGGGTTTGGTTTTTTGCCCGCTTTGCCGTCAGGATCTGGCGATCTTGGCCATGGGTACGGTCTTTTTAGTGAGCTACACCGGGATGCTTGGAAAAGCCATCGGCGTGAGCTGGCAGCACCACGGGCCTTTGGGGAAGGTTGAACGGCTGATCCTTCTTATGGTGTTTACGTTGATTCAGATTTTTTTCCCTGTTCTTCCCTTCTTGGGCCTCCGCTTGAGCCCGCTTTCCTGGTGCATGGCGTTTTATATTATTCTTGGGCAGATAACGGTGTTTAACCGGCTGCGGGGGCAGATGCGGGAAGTGTGTTTAAAGGAATGGCCGGCCAGCCCGGAGGCCAAAGATTTTGCCGGGCGGGCTTTGGTTGTATATGATTCGCAAACCGGAAATACCAAGATCATCGCGGAAAAAATAGCGTCAATATTATCGGCAAAGTGCTGCTCGGTGAAAGAACCTTTTGATGACAGACTGTATGACCTGGCTGTTTTCTGTACGCCTAATATCCGGGGGAATTGCACCGCACGCATGGCAGAATTTCTTAAAAAAACGCCTCTTCGATTTAATTGTTACGGTATTGTCGTGAGTTATGGCGCGCCCCTTTGGGGTTGGCCGACGGCCATCAAGACAGTGTGGTCCATGGCAAGCCGGCTGGGGGGCCGGCCGTTAAAATGTTTTCTGGTTAAGGGGTATCATATGAAATTTAAAACTTATAAAGGGCGGCCGAATCAGGCAGACCAGGACAAGGCCGCCGTATTCGCCGCGAGTATCGCGCGTAAAATGACCAAAAGGAGCGCCCATGAACAATGACGCCAAGACCGTTGTGTGGATCGCTGGGTCCCTGCTGGGGTTTTTCGGCCTGATCGTGATTCTGTGGTCCTGTATCGCCCAAGCCCGCGGCCGGGACGTAAAAAGCATCTGGACGCGTTATCTCGCATGGTTTTTGATCGCGCCGCCGATTATTATCCCGTTGATCTGGGGGAGGGTTCCTTTTATTATTTTGATGGGGCTCCTTTCGCTTTTGTGCTTTCGGGAATACGCTCATGCCGTTGGCCTGTGGCGGGACAAGGCGCTTATGTGGATTTGCTATATAGGGATTGTCTGCATCTACGGGCCCATTTTTGGTTTCGAATACGGGATATTTCAGGCCATGCCCATTTACGTCATCGCGTTTATCCTGACCGTTCCGATGCATCGGGATGAATACGAGCACATGATTCAGAAGATTTGCCTGGCGGTCCTGGGGGTTGTTTATTTTGGATGGTTTTTTTCCCACCTGGCGTATCTGCGCAACCTCTCTTACGGGATGCTGGCCACCTTTTTTCTGGTCCTGCTCGTGGAAAGCAACGATGCCTGCGCTTATCTGTGGGGCACGGTGTTCGGCAAACATAAATTGATCCCGCGGTTAAGCCCGAACAAAACGGTCGAAGGCATGTCCGGCGCCATCGTTTCGGTTGTGGGGCTGGCCTTCGCGTTCCGGTTTCTTGTGCCCTTCGTTTCCGCGGCGCACCTCGCCGTCCTGGCTTTTGCCGTGTCCGTCTTCGGAATGTGCGGAGACCTGACGATCTCGTTTATAAAGCGGGATTTGAAGATTAAGGATATGGGGAGCCTGATCCCCGGCCACGGAGGCTTGCTGGACCGGTTTGACAGCATTATCTTCACGGCGCCGATCTTCTTCCATTTTTTGAGGTACCTCTATGGAGAATAGCTGGGAATTTGACCGGCCCCCGTCGGCGTTGGAGCTGGTGCAGAATAATTTTTTCTCGAATTTCTTGAGGACGGTTCTGCATGTTTTCGTGAGACTGTCTTTCCGTTATTACCACCGTTTTCAAACCTTGAATAAAGAGCGCCTGGCGGGAGTCCAGGCAAAAATCATCGCCGCCAACCATGCCAGCCATCTGGATGTTTTGGCGCTGTTCAGCGCGTTTCCCTTGAAAGACATCAACCGCGTCCGGACTTTTGCCGCCAAGGATTATTTTTTTAAGAATCCGTTTTTGCGCTGCATGGCTTTTTTTTTCGCCAATGTTATCCCGATCGACCGCCAGGGATGGAGCGCGGAATCCCTGGCTTACGCCGGGCGCTCTCTCGCGGCCGGCGGGGTTCTTATTATTTTCCCGGAAGGGACGCGGTCCGTTGACGGGGAAATTCACGCCTTTCGGCCGGGGACCGGGATGCTGGCCCTGCGCTACCGGGTTCCCATGATTCCGGTTTATATTGACGGGACTTTTTCCTGCCAAAAAAAAGGGGACTGTTTTCCTAAACCGCATAAAATCCGTGTTGCCGCGGGGACTCCGGTTGATTTTTCGTGTTTAGAGAATACGCGGCAGAACTGGGAAGCGGTCTCGCGCGAATTGGAGCTACGCATTAAAAACCTCAAGGAGGAAATAAAACATGTTTAAAAGATTTAAGATTGTCTTGATGAAATTCCTCGTCAACACCATCGGCCGGACCAGCGACGGCATACGGATGAGTTTTCAATACGGTTTTATATCGGGAAAGATGCTTGATTATATTTATGCCAACCGTCCGTCGGGAAAGTTCCTGATCGGGGCATGGATTGACCGGATTTATCTTTCGCATCCCGGATGGCGGGTGATCCGGGAACGGAAGGATAACCTTGTCCGGGCTTTGACGCGGGCCGTTCAGTTGACGTTGAAGGAGAAGAAATCCGTCCGTATTTTAGACGTGGCGTCGGGTCCGGCGCAGTATATGATCGATGTCATGAAGCAGTTTCCGGCCGATGCCGTGGTGGCCGTGTGCCGGGACTATGACCCGAAGTGGGTCAGGGAAGGGCAGAACAAGGCGGCCGCGGCCGGCTTGACGAATATCTCGTTCGCGCAAGGGGACGCCTTTGACACGGATAGTTTCAAAGATTTGTCGGGCACGCAGGACGTCGCCGTGTCCTCGGGGTTTTATGACTGGATTGTCGAAGATCATTTGGTTAAAACATCCATGAAGATCATTCATGGCATCCTTCGTCCGGGCGGGTATTTTGTGTTTACGAATCAGAGCGGGCATGTCGACCTGGATATGGTGGAGGAGATTTTTGTGGATTTTAATAAGGACCCGCTTCGGATGAAGACGCGGCCGGCCGAGCTTATCAATGGCTGGGCCCGGGAAGCCGGCTTTGAGATCATAGACACGGCGGCCGATGATAAGAAGCATTATTCGGTAACGCTGGCCTTGAAAAAATAAGCCATGCCAGGACTGGGCCAGGATGATGCGGCGTCAGGCCTGCCTTTAGCGAGTGAGCTAAGCGAACGAGCTGAAGGATTTGGTTTAGGAAACCCGAAGGGCAGGATGCTACTTATTAACCCGCAGTTCCATAACAAGGAGGTGCTTCATGGCGACTTTTTTGATGTTAGGAAAATATTCCGCAGAAGGATTGAAGGGGGCCAGTAGCGCGCGCACGAAGACGGCTGTTGCGGCGCTTGAAAAAGCCGGTGGGAAAGTCAAGGCCATGTATGCCTTATTGGGAGAATACGATTTGGCCTTTGTCCTTGATTTTCCAGGTATGACCGAGGCCATGAAGGGTTCTCTGGCATTGGCGAAGCTGACCGGGATCGGATTTGTCACTTCCCCGGCGGTCAGTATTGAGGAATTCGATACGCTGGTGAAGTGACCCGGCTTTTAATTCGGATGGGGCAGAAACGGGGTGTGACCATAAAATTTTTATGAGGGACGTCCCGTTTCTTTTTGAGCAGTGTGTTTTGAAATATTTATCCACCTTCTGCTTAGGGGATGTCCGCGCGTATGTCAAGAAGGCAGGCCATTGCGCGAAGCGAATTTTAATCCCATCGGGCAGGCCCCGTCTCTTGAAGGCGGGGATGAGAGTAAAATCCATCGGCTCGGCCGCTGAACAAGCAAACGTGAAAACGTAAGAGCCCCGCCTGTGAAGGCACGGGGCTTTATTTTTTCTTTTGGGCGCGGACTCCGTAATTGATCATGACGGGAAACAGGGTGTCGCCGTACCGGTCAAAGAAGGGGAGGACCTGTTTGGCCAGGGGAATCTGCCAGGGGAAGAGGTGACATCCGGAAACACGGATGTTCTCGAACCCTGTCTTTTTGAGCCATTTTTGGGTCGTGGCCGGCCACGTCCATGTTTCAAGGCCGCTGAATTTTCGGATTTTTAGCCGCTGGGCGGTCCAGAGAACAGGGTACCAGAGTTTGTTGGGAGTCGTGATAACCAGCCAGCCTTGTTTTTTAAGCACGCGCTGCATTTCAGTCAGGGCGGCGTAAGGCTGCGGCGTGTGTTCGATGCATTCGGAACTGACAACGAGATCAAATGTCCCCTCTCCGGCTGGAAGGCGGACACAATCCCCCGCCAGGCCGGAACATTGCATCCGCCGCGCCACATCGTCCGTGAGTTTCGGCGAGATATCGTTGACCGTGAGGTTCCCGGTGAGCTGTCTGAGCTTTTGGGAAATTTTGCCGGTGCCGCAGCCGATTTCCAGCACCGCCGGGTTATCGGGCAAAGAAACGGAGCCGAGTAGGTGGTCAAAAATCAGGCGGATCCGGCGTTCCACGTCATAGGCGGACATAAAACGGTCAAAATCATCACCCAGATTTTCAAAGTAATAAGCGCCGTTATTTTTCATGAGGGAGATTTTTAGAAGTTAACTTTTTCATTCACGATAAATTTGGGCCGGTTTTTGAGACATTCATGGATGCTGGCGATATAAATGCCGATGCATCCCAGGAGGATGAACTGGATGCCGAAGAGCAGGGAAATAATCCCCACGGTTGATGCCCATCCCGGGACGGTCACGCCTTCGAAATATTTCATAATGATGAAGGTTAGTTCCAAAAAAGCAAAAGCACTGGTGATGATCCCCACCCAAATGCCTAATTTGATGGGCATGGAAGAAAAACTGATGATGGCGGACAGGGCGAACCGGCACATGTTTTTTAGTCCGTATTTAGTTTTTCCGGAGACTCGCTGTCCTTCTTGATATGGGATGGATGTCGCGGGAAACCCGACCCAACTTACGATGCCGCGGAAAAAGAGGTTCACGTCGTTGATGCCCAGGATGTTTTCCAGGACCTGCCGGTCGATGAGCCGGAAATCCGAACTCCCTTCCTGAACCGGGATTCCGGAGAGGAAGGAAAATAATTTGTAAAAGTAAAAAGAGGAAAGCCGCTTAAGGGCGGATGTCTTTTGGCTGGTCACCCGTCTGGTGTTCACGATTTTATACCCTGCGGACCACGCGGCAAACAGGTCTTTAATGAGTTCCGGCGGGTGCTGCAGGTCGCCGTCCATCGTGACGATGGCTTTGCCTGAGGAAAAGCGCAGACCCGATAAAAGGGCGTGCTGGTGGCCGAAGTTGCGGGACAAGGAGAGCCCTTTGACGCGCGGGTCGCCCTGGGCGGCGGAGAGAATCTGTCCCCATGTCGCGTCCTGGCTGCCGTCATTGATCAGAATAATTTCATAAGGGATATTCAGGTCTTTCATCTCCCGGGTCAGTTTTTGAACAAGGGGGGCGACATTCTGTTCTTCATTCATCATGGGGACGATGACGGATAATATCGGCGCCGGCAATTTTGTCCTCCCGGGGTTTCGTGCTTTTTTGTTGGGAAATTTTTATTCGCCTTCGCAGAAGACCGCGAGCAGTCCTGTGGCCGTCTCCTTCAGAGATGTTCGCACGGATGTTAAGACATCCGGTCATTCCGCGAAGCGGATTGTTCATGGGAAACACACCCCTGGGCGCGGCCCCTATGAAAATTGAATTTATTATAGCAGAGAATTCCGGAAAATAAACCGCTCTTTGTGAACTTAAGGGAAGTGATTTTTTCCCCTCCGCGGTATTTTTCCTTAAATCAATGTATTCTTATTAAAATAAGCTATAATAAAAAAGTTAAAATGGTTTTTGAGGATAAATGTTTTTTCCCGGAGGAGGGTATGCCGTTATGATTTCAGCGTGTGCCCGCTGCCGTTTTAGGAAAACAGCTTTTTGGGGACTGCCTGTTCTGGCGGCCTGGCTGCTTTTGTCCGGGACGGCCGGCGCTTTAACCGATGAAGGGGCGTTATTGTTTGAACAGTCCCGGAAGAGCGTTTTTCAGATTCGGGTTATTGATCAGGCGACGGATGAAAAATCGACGACCGGTTCCGGTTTTTATATCAGCCCGGCCGGGCACATGGTCACAAATTACCATGTTGTTGCGGATTATGTCATGAAGCCAGCGCAGTATCAAATTAAATCCCTGAACGAAGACGGTTCTTTCGGAACTCTGGAACTTATTTGTTTTGATGTTGTCCATGATTTGGCCATTCTTTTGGATGAAAGGGGTTCGGATTCTTACTTGGAGCTTGGCCATTCCCAGTTGGCAAAGGGGGAACGTATTTTCAGCATGGGCAACCCTTATGATTTGGGAATGTCGATTATCGAAGGCACGTTTAACGGGCTCATGGAAAAGGCCATGTACCGTAAAGTCCTGTTCTCGGCCTCTCTTAATCCGGGGATGAGCGGCGGGCCGGCTTTAAACCGTCAGGGAGAGGTGGTCGGTGTCAATGTTTCAACGATGGGTAACGATGTCAGCTTCCTGGTTCCGGTTGAGTTTCTCAAAGACCTTTACCGGGAGGCCGCTGGGCAAACGGGAGGTCCGCAGGGCAGCCTGGAAGAAATGATCGAACAGCAGGTGTTGGCGCAGCAGAACCGGTTTATTGATCATCTCCTGTCGTCTTCCTGGGATCATGTGGGGATGGGGGATATTTTAATCCCCGGGGAGATCGCCGCTCCCATTAAATGCTGGAGCAAGACGGAAGATAAGGAGAAGGAACTGGTGGTCAAGGTCCGCACGATGTGCAGCAGCGAGGACACCATTTACATCAATGAGCAGATGAACACCGCGGATTATTCATACTGGTTTTTGCAGCATATCAACAGGGGGATGAACGCGTTTCGTTTTTACAACAGCCTTGTTGAAGATTACGCGGGAGCCTTTTCTTTTCGGAACGAAGAGGATGAGTTTTTTACGAAGTTCCAATGCCGGGATGATTTTGTGGAGATCGCCGGCCGTCGTTGGAAAGCGGCGCTGTGCGTGCGGCAGTATAAACGTTTTCGGAAGCTTTTTGACCTGAATTTTATTTTAAGCACGGTGGACGAATTCGACCGCGGGCTTATGGGCGCGTTTGCGGTCAAGGGCGTCAGCCGGGAGGCGGGGCAGAATCTGATCCGGAAATTTATGGAGGAAATACGGTGGCAAAAATAGTGCTTGAGATCGCCTTGGAATCCCGTTCCCACAAGGAGGTGAGGGTTTTTGATTCGGGCAGGGTCACAGTCGGACGCGGGTTTGACAATGACGTTATTTTAGCCGATCCGTATGTGTCGCCCCGGCACATGGTGGTGGAGAGGATCGGGGAGTCTGTGCGGATCCGGGATACGGGGTCTGAGAACGGCACCTGTGTCGCCGGAGTTAAACACCGGGGAGAAGACGTTGAAATCCCTTCTGGCGCGGAAATCGTGATCGGGAAAACGCGCCTCCGCGTTTATCATGAAACGCATCCGGTGGCCCCGGCCCGTATGCTTGTTGAAAATAATGCTTTTTTAAAATTGACCGGGCATCCGGTTTTTGCCTGGGCGCTTGTGCTGGCGGTGGCCGGGCTGGCCCTGCTGGAAGCCCATTGGGGCACCACCAGAAACGAAAACCTGCTGAAACTGCTTCCGGCACCTATCGGAGTTCTGTCCTCGGTCTTGGTTTGGGCGGGGTTCTGGACCTTTATCGGCCGGCTTTTGCGCCACAAAATGTATTTTTGGGAACATGTTTCCATTTGCTGCCTTTGGTTTCTGGCCAGTGAACTTATGGACAATGTTATTCATTACACCGCCTTTTACGGGAACAGCAAAACGGCCGGCCTTATTTTGGGATATACCGTCAACAGTGGGCTTTTTATCGCGGTTTTGTTCGCGACGCTGACATTTGCGGCTAATATGACGTCTAGAAAAAAAATAATTTTTGCCGGCGTGTTTACCGGCGTCATCGTGCTTTCTTCCGCGGGGCTGTGGTTGTCCATCTCGGAGTATTATGCGTGGGAGCCGCCGTACGACACCGTGTTGAAACCTCCGGTTTTTGGCGTGCGGCCGGGCTGCTCTATTTCCGATTTTGTCGGACGCGCGGACCGGCTGTTTGAGTTTAAGGCCTTTCAAAAAGGCAACAGGGCAGGATGAGGATTATCTCCGACTTCGCCGGAAGATCCCGGGCATGCCTGTGGAGGAACGCGGGAGGTTTATCAGGTCTTCTGTTCCGGGGATGTCCGCGTGTATATTAAGACGTAAGAGCGTTCCGCGAAGCGGATTATTCGCAGGGGCCACGCCCATGGGCGTGAGGCTTCATTACAATACAAGAAGGGGGGTTAAAATGACGCAACAAGTTAAATGGACGCTGGGGATCGTGGCTGTTTTCGTGGGGCTTGTTTTGTCTCTTGTGTTGTTCCGTTCTTGGTACAATACAAAACATTCTGTTACCGCGGATGAGGAGGTTATGGCTGTGGTCAAGGAGCTTAACGCCCAATTGCCGAAGATGCTGGACGATGATACGCGGCTAGAACGGATTGAGGGGGGGCCGGGCAAGAAATTGGTTTATATTTGCACCATGGTGAATTATTCGTCCCAGGATATCAGCAAGGAGCTGTTCGACAAGGAGGTGGCTCCTTACGTTAAACAGGGCCTCCAGACGGACAGGACCCTGTATCCTTTGTTCAGAAAAGGGATCACGATTGTTTACCGTTACTTTGGGAGTGACGGGGTTTATATTTCGGAGGTCGTCAAGCGGCCCCATGAATAACAGGCCGCTGCCGGCCGGGCCAGAGGCGCTGTGGATGGTCTAGGGGGGGCAAGCCTGAAGTCATTACCGGTAAGGAGCCAGGGATGATATTACAAGAGATTGTTGTCCGGGGGGAACAGGCACAGGATATTGCCGGGATCCGGGAGGTGAATCAGGCCGCTTTCGGCCAGGCCCAGGAAGGCCGGATTGTGGATGTTTTAAGAAATAATTGCCGCGATATCCTTTCGCTGGTCGCTGTTTTTCAGGGACGTGTGGTGGGTCATATCTTGTTCAGTCCGGTGTCGATTCTCATGAAAGAACGGACAGTTACAGGCGTGGGGTTGGCCCCGATGGCGGTGCTTCCCGAGTTTCAGAGAATGGGGGTCGGCACCACCCTGCTCCGGACAGGGATATTTTCTTTGAGGGCCAGGGCATGCCCGTTTATTATTGTTTTGGGGCAACCGCAATATTATTCGCGTTTTGGATTCGAAAAAGCCAGCGCTTATCATATCGAAAGCGAATGGGATATCCCGGAAGAGGCCTTCCTGATCATGATTCTTGATTCTATCGCCATGAAGGGGGTGCAGGGGACAGCCCGCTACCGTCCGGAATTTGCTGAAACCGTGTAATTTTATATCCCGGCTTTGTCGTCTGCCGGGAAAACGGAAAGCGCCCTTTTTCGGTAAAAAATGAGGTATTTCCCGTGGATATATTTGATTTGTGTTACAATGAATACGGTCTTCCAAAAAAAAGAAAAGGTCGAGGATCTGGCGCGCTGGGCGTGGGGTATTGTGTTTGTCAGGCGAAGATGGCCTTTAGAAGTTTAGGATGTTCGCAAAAAAGGAGGGCTTTATCCCGTGCAGCGTAACATTAGACGTGCCAGTGCCATACAGGCTGACCGGAAAAATTACCGGATGATTCTCTGGCTGGGAATTGTTTTTTTTCCTGTGTTTTTCTTGCTGGATTGTCTTATTTACGCTGATCACAAATGGGTATTGTTGAGCATCCGGGGGGCGATTGTTACTTTCCTTGCCGTATTTTTGTTTTTTTTCGACCGTCTCCGGGATGAGACGGTGGTGCCTTTGGTCAACATTACCTTCGTGGTCTCGTCTTTTTCTATATCTCTCATGTGTTATCTTTCAGGCGACGGAGCCCGGTCGCCTTACTACGCCGGGCTTTTTTTAATCATTATCGCCATTTCCGCTTTAATCAATATGAAGCCCCGGGAGTATTTGTGCATCATTGCGTTTATCCTGGGACAACATTTTTTGCTGATTTCGCTCGTTCCTTTTGATTTGAAAGGGATGCTTTTAAACATATTTTTTTTGGGGGTTTTCTGCGCCATCGGGGTTTTGTTGCATGCGCATAATTATAGAATTTTGAATGAGATCAATCAATTAAGAGGGCTGCTGCCGATATGCGCCAAGTGCAAAAAAGTGCGCGATGACAAAGGATATTGGAATCAGATTGAACAGTATATTCAGGAACGGTCCGAAGCCGTCTTTTCGCACGGCTTGTGCCCGGAATGCGCGCAGGAGTATTTAAATGAAATAGAGGCCAGGGATTCACAGGGCGGATAATCCCGGTCTTTTAGGAATTATGTTAAAAATTGACGAAATTGAAGATGTTATTGCTCGTGACCGGTGGTCTTACAAAAACAATGATGGGAGAACTTTGTCTGCGGAAATCGTCGTCGGCAGGCCTTTCCGGACAAGCAAGGAAGGGAAGGAAAGCTGGGTTTGCCCGGTCTTTATCGAAACATTCACCACGCGGGTGATTTCCGCTATCGGATCCGGTCCCGTGGAATCCCTGATGAGCGCCATGACGCTTGTTAAAGCGTTTTTTGATATGTATCAGGATCATTTTATTGAAAAAACCGGCTTGGATTCCAGGGGGACCCCGGGCAAGCCGCCGGGATCCAGGCGGAAAACACGGTCTCCGGCGGGGAAACAGGCTAAGCCGTGAACAGGAGGTTCGCATGAAAAAATTTTCCAAAAAAGAAGCGTTTCAATACGGCTGGAAGGCCGTAAAAACCCGGCTGGGTTTGTTTGTGGTTTTGATGCTGATCCTGGGGTTTCTCCAAATGGTAACAGACATTATGAACAAACAGGCCCATCTGCGGTGGGTTTCCCAGGATGATTTCCTGGGGGTCACCAGCCGGGCCGACCTTTTATACGCTGATTTGATTCAAAACGGTTATATCTCTCCGGGGGGCGTGATTCTGGACAAATTTACTGATATGCATGACGTCCGTAATATGGTTTTAAGCCCGGAATTCGAAGAAAAGAGGATAGAAATTATTCAAGTCTTTTTTAAGGCCTTGAGGACGGTTGATCCTTCCCGGCATAAATTTTACGCTTTCGTGCTGGTGTTGTGGATTATTAAACTGATTGCGCAAATCGGATTGATAAAGATTTTTCTTAAAATTTATGATAACGAGCCTGCTTCGGTATCAGAGCTCTTCTCGTATGCGCATTTGTTTATCAAATATCTGCTGGCCTCGTTGCTCTACAGCCTGGTCGTTCTGGGCGGCCTCGTGTTATTGGTTGTCCCTGGCCTGATTTGGAGCATGAAATATCAGATGTACGCTTTGCTGATTTTGGACAAGAATATGGGGATTAAAGAGTCGTTTAAAAAAAGCGCGGTGTTGACCTCGGGAGCGAAGCTGCAGCTTTTTGTTTTTATGATTATAATGATGTTTTTTAACCTGCTGGGGGCCATGGCCTTGCTTGTTGGTCTGTTGATCACGGTCCCGGTGAGCTTGATGGCCTATGTTCATGTTTATCGGTCTTTGTTGTCTTCGGCTGATGCCGCCCCGGCTTAAATTTTCGGGCGGTGCGCGCGGGGGGCATGTGCCGTTAAGGGGAGTTCCCCGGCTGATTGTAATTCGAAAAGATTTTTGTAATAGACTTTATCAGCACGGGATTATATAGTAAGTCGGTGCTTGTGAATCGGGATTTCCTTGAAGGAGGCTTTAATGAAATGTCCGGTATGCCGGGAGGCGATGGTGGTTCTTGAGTTGGCGGAAGTGGAGATCGATCATTGTTTGACCTGCGGAGGTCTTTGGCTTGACGCCGGGGAGCTCGAATTGCTGTTAGATGGAGAAACCGAGAGAGCGGCCGTTTTGCAGTCTTTCCGGCCGGCCGGGTCCTTGACGGAAAAGCCCCGGCCATGCCCTATGTGTTTGAAGGATATGGAAAAAGTCCTCTGCGCGGGGCTCCGGGGCCCGGTGCGCCTGGACCGCTGTCGGGCGCAACACGGAATATGGTTTGACCGGGAAGAATTAACCGAGGTCCTGTCGGCGGGGCATACAGGATTGAACAACCGGGTTCTTCGACTTTTAAAAGATATGTTTGGAAACAATCAAACGAAGGAGGAATGACCATGACAGGCGTTTTGTTAATTTTTTTGGGCGGCGTATTGCTGGTTATTTTTTATGTCATCAATACGTATAACGTATTAGTGGGATTACGTAATCAGGTGAAGAACGCTTGGTCACAAATTGATGTTCAGCTAAAAAGAAGGCACGACCTTATACCCAATCTTATAGAAACCGCCAAGGGATACATGAAGCATGAGCGGGAGACTTTGGAGGCCATTGTGAATGCGCGGAGCCAGGCGATGAGTTCCCAGAGCGTCGGGGATAAGGCCAAGGCCGAGGGCATGCTGAGCGACGCGGTGAGTAAATTTTTTGTGGTTGTGGAGAATTATCCGGACTTAAAAGCCAATCAGAATTTTCTCGCTTTGCAGGAAGAGCTGACCTCAACGGAAAATAAAATCGCGTTTGCGCGCCAGGCGTATAATGACCAGGCCCTGTTCTTCAATAATAAGATTGAAATGTTCCCGTCGAATATTGTCGCGGGAATACTGAATTTTACCAAGCAGGAATTTTTTGAGATACCGGAAGCCGAACGAGCGGCTCCTAAAGTGCAATTTTAAAAGGCGTTTTTATGATCATATGGGAACTGATAAGAGAGAACCAGCGTAGATCCTGGATTCTTTTCATGGCTATGGGCAGCTGCCTCTTGGCGCTTGGGTATGCCATTGGTCTGGCTTGGATGCCGCATCAGGATGGCGGTGTTCTGGGCATGATGGTCGCCGCTTTGGTTTGGTTTGTTATGTCCCTCATTAGTTATTTCTCGGGGGATTCCATATTGTTGTCCATGAGCGGCGCTAAGGAAGTGAACCGGAATGTTCATCCGCAGTTATTTAATATTGTCGAAGAAATGAAAATCGCGGCGAATCTGCCGGTAATGCCGCGCATTTATATTATCGACAGCCCGGCCTCCAACGCGTTTGCGACCGGGCGCAGCCCGGAGAAAAGCGCCATTGCCGTTACCGCGGGGTTGTTGTCCATGCTCAACCGTGATGAACTGCAGGGCGTTATCGCGCATGAGATGTCTCATGTGGTGAATCGGGATGTCCTCTATATGACGTTTGCGGGGGTTCTTTTGGGGAGCATTGTGATCCTTTCGGAATTTTTTTTGCGGAGCCAATATTACTCGCTCGGGTCCAGGAGATACCGGAGTTCTTCCCGGGACAATAACCAGGCCCAGGCGGTGATGCTGGTTGTTGCCCTTGTGTTCGCGATTTTGGCCCCGATTCTGGCCCGCCTGTTTTATTTTTCTTTGTCGAGGCGGAGGGAATACCTTGCGGACGCTTCGGCCGTGCGTTTGACCCGGTATCCGGAAGGGTTGGCGTCCGCTCTGGAAAAGATATCCCGCCCGGACACGGAACTCGTGAGCGCCAATCGGGTCACGGCGTCGATGTATATTGTCAATCCTCTGAAATTATCCAAACGCCAGGTCGTTAATGCCTTCAGCACTCATCCCCCGGTTGAGGAACGCATTAAGATTTTACGTTCCATGATGAAGGGGGCGAATTATAAGCAGTATGCGGACGCTTTTTCAAAAGTGAAAGGAAATGCGTCCTTAATGCCGGCGTCGGCCCTGGCGGATTCCGAGCCGATCCCTCTTCGTCCCCCTTCAAGCCCGGCGGAAGACACCCGTTCTTCCAAACAAAAAGCCCGGGAACTGGGAGATTTGATGCGGGTTTTGAATGACTATATGTTTATACCGTGCGCCTGCGGCCTGATGATTAAGATCCCGCCGGATTTTAACCGCCCGACTTTGGCCTGTCCTCGTTGTCGGCGGCCACACGATCTGCGTTCCGCCCGCCCGGAACCGGCTGAGTCGGGGGCGTGAGTCGCCGCGGGGTGGAAATCCTTGAACAGAACAACCTTTTTTTGTGTGTTTTATATAAAGGAGTGGTTGGAAGGGAGGTTTTATGAAAAAATGGTTTTTGTTTATGACCCTGTTGTTTTTTTCTATGTCTTGTTCCAAACCGATTTTTAAAGAAGACCCGGCGGCGCCTGTGACCTATACGGAAAGCCGGTCTATGGGCGAATCGACGGAAGCCCTGATCAGTTATTTAAAGAAGCACCATCCGGATATTGTCAAGACATTAAACCCGCCGGCTGAACAACTCGCTTTGGACCGCTTTGAGAGGATGGTCGGGAGAAAGCTGCCCCAGGACTTTAGGGTGCTGTATTTGGTAATGAATGGGCAAAAAAAAGAAGGCCTGCCGGCCTTATTGAATGGTTATGAATTGCTGTCATTGGAAGACATTGAAATCAGCTGGAAAAAAATGAAGACCACCTATGCTAACCGGGTTGACTTCCTGACGGGAGGAAAGGCCGATGGCCCCGTGCGGTCTTTTTGGTGGTATCCAATGTGGATTCCGTTTGCGAAAACAGTGTATGGTGATTATTATTGCCTGGACCTTTTTCCGACACGGAAAGGGAAAATCGGGCAGATCATCGAATTCCGGCAGGACAATGTTTTAAGACGGCACATGGGGTATAGTTTGAACGATTTTATCGGGGAATATGAAAAAGGACTGCAAACCGGAAAATATTATTGGGATCCGGAATACAAAATGTTCCTTAAGAAAAACTAAAATTAAGGGACACCCGTCGGATTTGTTCCTGTTGGTTTTTTAACCTAGGCGGCCTTATCCCGCCCCTTCTCCGTTTCTGCCTATGTTCCGATCCGGCCACCGTTTTTTTCTCTGTCCCTTTCTTGGTCTCGTTTATTTGTCTGCTGATGGGGGGTAATGTTTAAAACGGCCGTTTCTTCAGGAGAAATTTGCTGGTTATAACCCATATCATGACAGCGCTGGCCAGAGAAATTGCCCAGAACAAGGGGGACTTAACAAACCGCAGCGACCCGAAATCCCTTTTGACTTCCGGTTCGACCTCCCCCCGCCTTTCCCCATGATGGTAGTAGTATTCCTGGGAAATGTTCCCTTCCTTGTCAAAAATTTGTTCGATGCCATGTTTGTTACCGTCGACATAAGTGACTTTAGATCTTAATTCCCCCGAGCCGTAGTATGTTTTGTGTTCCCCTTCGTAAGGCGGATTTCGGCCTAATGCCGCTGTGACTCCGAGGGCAATGAACATAAAAGACAACAGGACTGTTTTCATGGTATGTCCCTGTTTGGCGGAGATGATTTTAAAAATTTTTTTGTCCGATATTTTCAGGAATATAATAAATGCTATTATACAACAGGGAAATTTTAGGGGATATAAAGGATTTATATTTATTCTGCCGCATCATGAATTTATTGTGTTTTTGTTTCGTTCATTAAGAATTCATAATATAATGAAAATTAATATTTTATCCAATGAGCATTTAATTTACACGACCCAAGGGAGTGTAAACGAGAAATGCGAATTGATCCTTCAGCGAGAGAGTCCAAGCGAACGAGTTGAAGGATATTGGTTAATACCCCGCAGCTTGCTGCGGTTCATTGAGCCCAGAGCTTGCTCTGGGGTTCATGCCTTTGATTATAAATGTTTTACTATCCCCTTTTAAAAAGAGAGGTCATTCTATGAATAAGCATTCCTGCCGTATAACAATGATATTTTTGTGTGGGGCGATTTTGACTTTGACTGTGGCCACGGGAGCCGGGGCTAAAGATAACGGAATGAGTTTGACCGAAAAGGTAGAAAACCTGCTTCGGAAATATGAAACCTTGCGCGATGAAAATCAGGAGATTAAAAATACTCTTGAAGAGGCGGAGGGGCAGGTGGAATTGTATAAGGGGAAGTTTATAGAATCGGAAGCCCGGGGGGGGATTCTTCAGAAACAGTTGGAGACGCGTACGCAGGAACTAAAAGAGGCCCAGGCGGCGGTCAAAGATAAGGAAGGCACCGTGATTCAGGAGGATGAGGCACGGGCGGAACTGGAAGAAACGATCGTTGAATTAAAAGAGGAGAGCAGGCGGCGGGAAGAAACGATCCGGGCACTCGAGAAAAAACTCAGAGACACGGAAGCCTCTCAGGAATCCCTGGCTGAGAAGACGGCCTTTGAAAGAGAGGCGGCCGTTCTTAAACGGGAGAACGAAAGTCTAAAAGAGGATATCCGGAGCCTTGAACAGAAGTTGCAGCAGGCAGACACGGCTTTGAATGACAATATCTCTGCCGCTCAGTTGGCCTTGAAAAAAGAAATAAAAGAATTGAACGGGGAACTGCAGTTGAAAGGCGCGTTTATCCGCGACGGCGAATTCCAAATAGAATCCTTGAAGAATGAAAACGGCCGCTTGGTGAAAGAGGCGGAGGATTTGCAGGCGCGTATTCAGGAGCTCACAGCCCGTCACGACAAAAAAGAAGACTCTGTGGCCAGAAAAATAGAGCTTGCCCGGGAACCGTTACAGAAGAAGATCAATGATTTGCAGGATCAGTTAGAGGCCCTGCAGGCGGAGGTTCCGCGAAAGATAGAGGAGGGCCGCCGGCCTTTATTGAGTGAGGTGGAAGAGCTTAGGGACGAGAATGAGGCTTTGAAGAAGTCGATGGAAGAGAAGGTGAGCAGAGTGGAAGAGCCTTTGCAGAGAGAAAACGAAGAATTGAAGGCACGGCTGCGGGAGGGGGAAGAAGCCCTTGCCCAGGAAAGCCGCCGGACGGAGCAGTTAGTCGAGGAAAAAATCGGTGCGATAAAAAAACAGCTTGAGGGGACGGAAGCGTCTTTGGAGGAGAAAGACAGGGAAATTCTTTCTTTGAAAGCGGAACTGGAGAAGGGCGGACAACTCGCTGCTGCGGCGGAAGGAGAGAAGCAGAAAATAATCAAGGATGCGAAGGACCAGGAAAGAAATTTGCGGCAGCAGGTTGCGGCGCTGGAGAAAGACTTGAAAGCTGCTGAGAAAAAAGAATCCGCGAAGTCTGTTCGTGAAAAGGAAAATTTGAGGAAAGAGAACGCGGACCTGCAGGCAAGAATTCAGTCGTTAGAAAGTTCCATCCCTGAAAAAGTAGGGCAGGCCAAGAAACCGCTGATGGAGAGAATTGACAGTTTGCTGGCTGATATGGAGCAGGCGCAAAAGAAAATGGACGCCGAGGTTCAGCAGGTCCGGGAAGCTTTGGAGGAGAAAGTGTCTGCCCTGGAAGAAGATTTGAGACAGGAACGTGAGAGAAAGAACGACAGCACGGCTGCTCAGGAAGACACGTTACGTAAGAAAATCGCAGAGCTGGAACAGCAATTGAAAGAGGCGGATACGGTCGCTGCTGAGAAAGTGGCCGCATCCCAAGCCCTGTGGCAGGATAAGATTGCCGCTTTGGAGCAGCAGCTGGCGGATCAGAAAGCGGCGTTGCCGGGACAGATCAATCAGGCCAAGAGAGTTGCGGATGAAGAAGTGAAATTGCTGAAAGCCCAACTGAGAGAGAAAGATTTGACTCTTTCGGCCCAGGAAGAGTCTCTCAAGAAAAATCATGAGGTCAAGTTGCAGAGATGGCAGAAGGATTTGAAATCGGCCCAGGATAAAGTCAAAAACCAGGAAGCTGAAATCCGCGGGAAAGAAACGGCTTTGGAGCAAGCCACTCGGGAACTGGAAGCCGTTCGAGCCAGGAGCGAATCGTATCAGAAGGACATGGCTGCACTCCGTGATCAGTTGAAAAACAGGGAGCAGCAGACAGATCAGATTGTTCAAGAGCGGACGGCGAACTATCAGGCACGGATAGCCGAGCTGGAAGGGGAATTGAAGAAGATCCGGGAAGACAGCGAGGCCAGATTAGCGGGTGTGATGGATAAAAACGAACAGGAAATGGAACGGCTGCGGGAACAGATGAAAGCCAAGGAAGACACCATATCGGAGCGGATTGCCCGGGCCAAACAGCCGTTGGAAGAAGAGATCCGGGGGCTGAACAAAGAGTTGCGGGCTAAGAAGAATGCCGGTCAAGAGGATAGTCAGGCCGCCCAGAAGCTGTTGGAAGACAGAATTAAAGAACTGGAAGAGCAACTGCAGAAAACCGAGAATGCCTTGAATCAACAAGTTGAGGAGGCGAAGGAACCTCTTATAGAAAAAATTCACGCGTTGGAAGAAGCGATAAAAAACGCCGGGGCCGCGGCTTCGGCGAAGGTGGAAAGCGAGAAAGCGCCGCTCGTGGAACAAATCCGGGTGTTGGAGGAAAGACTTTCGGAAAAGAATGCGCTTTGGCCGGAAAAGATGGAAGCAGAAAAAGCCCCCTTGCGGGAGAGGATACAGGCCCTGGAAAATCGCCTTAAGGAAAAAGACATTGAGCTTAAAGTAAAGGTCGAGGAGGCGCAGTCCTCTTTAAATACAGAAATTGTAAAGTTGAAAGAAGATCTGAACGCCACGCGGAAAGAGCATGAGGCCCGGTTGAAAGAAGAGCAGCGCGCCCAGAAAGAGGTCGTTGAACAGATCAGGAAGGATTTCGAAGATTATAAAAATTCTGAACCTGACAGGATCGCCGCAGCCAAACAGCCTTTAGAGGCGAAGGTGGGAGAGTTGCAGAAAGATTTGAAAGAAGCGAAGAGCCGGAAAGATGAAACACGGAAGGCCACCCAGAAACCTCTGGAAGATAAGATCAAGGAACTGGAAGCCAAGTTAAAGGATCAGGAAGCCGGGTGGGCCGCGAAGGGCGAGGAGGCAAAAACTCCGCTTGTCGAAAAAATTCAGTCTCTCGAGGACGCTTTGAAAGAGCAGGCGTCTTCCGTAGAAGCCAGGATTGAAGAAGTAAAAGCCCCGCTGCTTGAACAGGTTCGGGCTTTGGAGCAAAGACTCGCGGAAAAGGAATCCCTTTGGCCGCGGAAAGAGGATGAAGTCAAGGCTCCTTTGATGGAAGAGATTCAAACCCTTAAGCAGCGTCTTGAAGAAAAGAATTCCGAAACAGACCTCAGAATTGCCGAGGCACAGTCAGCGTTGAAAGAAAACATAGCGGTTTTGAAAGAAGATTTGCGCGCGGCCCGGGCTGATTCGGAAGCCAGGATTAAGGCCGAACAGGAAATCAGCCGCCAAGAGGCGGAAAAGATACAGAAGGAATTCAAGGAATACAAAGATACAGAAGCGGAACGTATGGCTCAAGTCAGGCAGCCGTTGGAGAAGAAGATTGGAGAGTTGCAGAAAGATTTGAAAGAAGCGAAGAGCCGGAAGGATGAGGCCCGAAAAATCGTTCAGAAACCGCTGGAAGATAAGATTAAGGAGCTTGAGGCCAGGTTAAAGGATCAGGAAACCGAGTGGGCCGCGAAGGGCGAGGAGGCGCGGGCTCCGCTTGTTGAAAAAATTCAGACGCTTGAGGACGCATTGAAAGAGCAAGAAGCCGCCATAGAATCCCGGATCGAAGAGGCGAAGGCGCCTTTGCTTGAGCAGTTGCAGGTTTTTGAGAGGAGTTTAACGGAGAAGGAATCCGGGCTTACCGCTCAAATTGAGGCCGCGCAAGCGCCCTTGAAAGAACAGATTAAAAGTCTCGAGGAAGGGTTGCGGCAAAAGGAGGCAGACGCGGCCTCGACGGAAGAGACGGCCCGTTTGGCCCGGGAAGAAGACATCCGTTTGGTTCGGGAAGAAGCGGATGAGCGCCTGAAAGCGGAACAGGAGGCCAGTAAACTCGAGTTTGAAAAGCTTCAGAAGGAATTTGAAGATTATAAGAACAGTGTTGCAGACATAATGGCCCAGGACAAGCACCCGCTGGAAGAGGCCATAGCGACTTTGCAGAATGATTTAAAAGAATCTCAGGTCAGGAAAGAAGAAGATATTAAACTCGCTAAAAAACCTTTGGAAGACCGGATTAAAGAACTTGAAAGGGATTTCCGCAAAAGGGGCGCGGAAATTCAGGAAAAGGTTAAGGAAGCGCAGCGTCCTTTGGAAGAGAATATCGCCCTCCTCAAAAAGGACCTGGAAAATAAAGACAAGGAGTGGGAGGCCAAGATTGAGGAAGCAAAGTTTCCGTTGGAGGTCAAAGTCCGGGCTTTGGTGCAGAAGTTGGATGAGCGGGATGCGGCGATTTCTCGCGTGATAAAAAAAGCGAAGGCCCCTCTAGAGAAGCAGGTTGAAACGTTAACAGCGCAGATGGAAGACACGAAGAAGACGGTGGCGCAGCAGGTGGCTCAGGCTCAGGCGCCGTTGCTTGAAAAGAATGAGGCGTTGAAGAAGCAACTTGAGGAGATGGCCGCCGCAGTTCCCGGCCAAATTGCTGAAGCCAGCAAACCTCTGCAGGAGAAGATCACTGTTCTTCAAGGCGAATTGGCTGCGGCAAAAGACGCTGTTTCCGGGAAAATCGAAGAAATAAAAGCTCCCTTGCAGGAAAGAATTAATTATTTGCTTGAAAAAATGAAAACGGAAGAGGCTCTTTATAAAACTAGCATGAAGGCCGATCAGGAAAAGTTTCAGGAAGAAAAGAATAAGTGGGGAGTTCAACTGCAAGATAGGGAAGGCATGATTCAGGAGAAAGACCGGGAGATCAAACAGCTGGCGAAAGACAAGGAGGCCATGCTGAGGGAGCTTGAAATTGCCGGAGAGAAAAGTGCGAAGCTGAATGAGCTGGTGGAAAAAGCCCGTGGGGAGAGCCAGTCCATGCAATCCGATCTTCCTCAGAAAATCGCGGAGGCCCAGAAGCCGTTGCAGGAGAAAATCGGCGCGCTGGAAGAGGAAAAACGGGCGATGGAGGCTTCTTTCGCGGAAAAAAGCGCTAAGGTCCAATCCGGACTGGAAGCCCAGATTCAGCAGTTGAAAGATGCGATAAAAGCGAAAGACGCCGGTCTTCCGGCCCTGATGGAAGAGGCCAAGAAGCCGTTACAGGCGGAAATAAACAGATTGCAGGACGAGTTAAAAAACACCCATTCTTCTTTGCCGGAGGAAATTGTCAAGGCGAAGCGCCCGCTGGAAGAGAAGGTGGCGTCTCTGGAACAGTCTTTGGTGGAAAAGGACCGGGGGCTTCAGAGGTATTTGAAGGAAAAAGATGATCTTAATAAAGAGCTTGTAGCCGCATTAAAAGAGAAGACGACTTTAAATGAACGTGTGTTAACCCTTGAGAAAGACCTGACGGCTGTGCAGTCTCAATCCCAGAGCGGGGAAGAGCAAGTTCGGAAAGAGTATGCGCAGAAAATAGCGGACTTGCAGGCGGCTTTGGCGAAAGCCCAGCAGGCGCTTTCCGAGGCCGTGGCTTCGGCCAAACAGCCTTTCGTTGATAAGCTTGCCGGCCTGGAAGAGGCCCTGAAGACAAAAGACGAGGAGCTGTCCCGCCGGGTCGCCGAAGCCCGGGAGCCTCTCGAGGCCAAGATCGCCTCTTTGGAGCAGCAATTGAAGGAGCAGGAGACGGCCGGCTCACAGAATGTTGAACAGGCCCGGGCGCCGCTTTTGGCCCGGGTTGAAGAATTGACGAACGCTTTAAAAGCCAAGGAGTCCTCGTCCCTTCAACAGGTCCGGGAAGCCAAAATCCCCCTCGAGGAAGAAATCCGGAAGCTGAAAGCGGAACTGAAGCAAAATAATCAGTCATTGCCGAAACAGCTGCAGGATGTTCAGAAGCCGTTGGAGCAGGAAATCGCGGCTTTAAAAAAGCAGATACAAGATAAAGATAAAGAATTCTCCCAGCAGGACGCTGCGTTGAGGAAATCCGACGCCAGGCTTCAGCAGACATTAAATGAATTGGCGGTCGTTCAGAAAACGGTTTTGGACCTTACCACGCAAAAGACCCAGGTTGAACAGCAGCTTTTGGAAAAGAGCAAATTCGTGCCTCAGCTAGTGGAGGACGCCAAGCGTCCTCTGGTTGATGAAATCAACCGTCTGAAAGAGGAGAACAAAGCGAAGGAGAACAGCTTGCCTCAGAAAGTCGCTGAGGCAAGCCGTCCGTTGGAAGAAAAAATCCTTACCCTGGAAAACGATCTGCGGCAGGCACAGTCATCGGTAAAGACACAAATCGAAGAAGCCCGCAAGCCCCTGGAGCAAAAAGTTGCCGCTTTGGAGAAACAAAATAAAGAAACCGAGGGCACGGTTAAAAGTAAACTGGCTGAGGCGAAGAAACCGCTGGAGTCCAGGATTAAAGCCTTGGAGGAAGAACTTAAGTCCGCCCAGAAACAGTCAGCCCAGCAGGTGGCGCAGGAAAAAAGCGCCGCCGATAAGAAGGTTGCCGATTTGCAGCAACAGCTCGGTGCGCTTCAAAAGATGACGAAGGAAAAGGAGACCGCTATTCAGGATATGGAAAAAGAGCTTGACCGTATTACGATCAGCCTGTCCGCCGTTCAGCAGGAGAATATTTTCTTGAACAATGAGTTGGCGGAAGCCAAGAAATCTCTTCAAACGATTCAAGGTGATCTGGAGAATAAATATTCCAGAAAACAGGGCGAACTGGAAGATAAAGTCAGTTTTCTTATGGGCGTTATTGACCAAAAAGACGCCCTTTTGCAGGAACAGGTTAATCTGGTGGCGGAGAAAGAAAAGCAGATTTCCGCTCTCACCCGGGAGGCTGATGACCTGGCGAAAGATTACTTTGCAATTCTGGATAAGAATGTATCTTTAAGCGAACGGCTTGAGAAGCTTGAGAAACAACAGGCGGCTCCGGCTAGGTAACATGAACAGGATAAGGAGATTATGCAATATTTTGATTTAAGACAGAGAGACTGTTTGGCGGTCCCGTTCGTTTTTATGGTATGTCTGACAGGCCTCGGGGCCGGGGCCGTTTTGGCTGAAACCGGAGACGGGCAGCCCTTTTCATACCGCCGGGAATTGATCAACAAGGAGTTGTCTCAACAGGAAATATTAGGCGTTGAATCCGGGGACAAAAATACGGGAGCGGCGGCTGATATGGGCTCCTCTTCTCTCCGTTCTCCTGGGGAGGCCGGGACAGCCGCGGCCGGAGGTTTCCAGGAATCGGGACGAAAACCGCCTCGTCTTTCCCTGGAAAAGGATAAGGCGGTTACGCAAGCTATGAACCGTGTTGAAATGGGGCTGGAGAGTTTTGGGTTCAGTTACAATGAACCCGGAGTTATGAAAGATCGAGGGGTCCTGACGGGTGTTTACGGGATTTACACGCATTGGATTTCGGACAACCGGCATATCAAGACGCTGAAAGACGCCTGGCACGATAAACTGAAAGTTAATAAGTTTTCTTTTGAAGGCCGTTTTGCCGGAGGGGACGTGAATTATAAGTCTGAAGAAACCGGGACGCGGGACGGGTTGAATTTTTATACGTTTGAACTCCGAGGGCTTTTGGCTTATGAGATGCCGATCATTCCCTCCGGGGCCATTACGCCGTTTTTCGGGGTGGGGTTCCGTTATCTTAGAGACGACGGAGGCGGCAAGGTCAGCTCAACGAATCATTGGTTTTATGACCGGGAAAGCCGGTATTTTTACCTGCCTATCGGGGTTGAAGTCACCCGTCAGTTGAAGAACCGCTGGTCGGTCGGCCTGACCTGCGAATATGACATTTTTCTTGTGGGGAAGCAAAAGAGCCACCTTGAGGACGGCGGGGCAACAGTGCTTTCCTCCAGCGATGGGCAGCTATATGTTTTGGATACGCTGGAGAATGACCAGGAAGAGGGGTTCGGGTTGAGAGGGTCCCTTAAATTTACGAAAAGCCATGATAAATGGGATTTCGTTTTCGAACCGTTTGTGCGTTACTGGGCGCTGAAAGATTCCCAACTGGCACAGTGGACCTCCAACAGCGGCAGTATTTTATGGTATTATGACCCGGCCCGGGAGTATCCTGTTTACGGGTATGAACCGGAAAACAATACTACGGAATACGGGGTGCGGGTGGGTTTTTATTATTGAACGTTGGTTTGATATAAAGAGAATCTGTTGCACATATTTTTATCTGCCTTCGCCGGAGACCGATGATGAACGCGAGAGGATGGGCCCTTCTGCTCCGGGATGTCCGCACGTATGTTAAGAAGTCATATCCTTCCGCGAAGGGAACAGGTAGCATAGGCACCGCGCTTATGGCACGGCGTTCCATCAGAATGCCTCAGCGAAACGATCTTTGGGCTTTCACTTGTTTCTCAATATGATTTACGTTACAATAAGCATCCGAAATGACGCAACCGTTGAGTAAAAAGGAGCAACACCATCGGTTTATGCGCCGGGCGATTCAGCGTGCCCGGGAAGGCTTGCGGTCCGGGCAGACGCCTTTTGGGGCCTGTATCGTTCGTCAGGGCTGTGTCATCAGTTGTGAGCATAACGGAGTTTGGAAAGGCACGGATATTACCGCGCATGCCGAGATCTGCGCTATCCGTCTGGCCTGCAAAAACCTACGGACTATTGACCTGTCAGAGTGCGTGATTTATTCGACCTGTGAGCCGTGTCCCATGTGTTTCAGTGCGTGCCATTGGGCCAGGATTCCGGTGATTTATTTTGGCGCCAGAATCCGTGATGCGCAAAAGATTGGGTTTAATGAACTCACAGTATCAAACCGGCAAATGAAAAAATTCGGCAGCAGCCGCATCAAGATAGTGCCGAATGTTTTAAGGCGGGAGAATCTCCGGCTGTTTCAGGAATGGCATGGCCTGGAGAAAAAACGGGGTTATTAATGAGGAGGCGGAGATGAAACGGAACCCCCGGGGTGTTCGTGCGTTGGCGTGTTTTTTTTTCCTGCTGGGAGTCCTTTGGCTGGTGACGATTTACAGCCGCTGTCAGGTCATTTCCCTGCGGACCGGGGGGCTTTCTTCCGGGACGACGGGATATCATTTTATCAAAACGGCCGGTATGTTCACGGGCTGCTCTTCCGGCGTCCTGCCGTCCAGCCTGCTTTTTTTCTGGGCGCTGGCCGCCCTGGAAATGATGTGCAGTTTTCTTTATATGATCAGCGGCTTTGCCCTGCTACGCGGATACAAGTTTTGTTTTCGCCTGGGCCGCAGTGCGCTGTGGTTGGATTTGTTTTTTAAGGCCTCGACGGCCGCGTATATGTTTGGAATCGCCGTGCCGCTGCAAAATGCCCTGAAGAATAAACAGAATGTCCTGCTAAATTATTTTACGCCGGACCGAAGCGTTTTTTCCGATTCCTCCGCATTTTTTTCCGGACTGCGGTTTTATTACCCGGCGTTGAATTTTTCTTTAATTATATTTTTTATGTATTTTTTGTTTACTTATATTTTTGTAAAACAGCGCATGGAAGAAACGGCCGAAAGCCGGCGCGATTAAAGGGGCGGGTTATTCGCCTTCGCAGAAGGCCGCGGGCATGCCTGTGGAGGAAGGCGAGAGGTTCATAAAGTTTTCTGTTTCTGGATGCTCACCCGCATGTTAAGATGCCGGGGCATTCCGCGAAACGACTTGTTAGTAGGGAGCCACGCTCATCGGCGTGGGCTTCCTTTAAAGGAGGGAGACGTGAACAAAAGAGCGGTTTTAAGTCTTTTTCTGTTAACTTGCTGGGGCTGTGCAACAACGGGGCAGCAACCCTATAGCCAGATTAACCTGGCCTCCCGCCGGTTTTTGAGCCTCCGGCAGATTTACGTCGGCATGACCCGTCAGGAAGTTGCGGGCGTGTTGGGGAACCAGGTGATCGTCGGGTACGAAATCCACGATGAAGAGACCGGTCAGTATACGCCTATGACCGTTAAGAACCCGTATCGTCAGGAGCAGGTTGCCGAGGGCGACAAGGTCTATGAAATTGATTATTATTTCGTCGGGATCAATGCGGCGGACGGCCAGATTACCGATGATGAGCTAGCCCCGCTGGTTTTTGTGAAGGATCAATTGATGGGGTACGGCTGGGAGTATTTAAATAAAAAGGTGAAGAAATAGCCTCACGAAGGAAACCCCCGGGGGCAGGTTTGGCTGTATGGCGCGTAAGAAATTTAAAGACATTGCGATTGAGAATTTTATCCTGCATTATCAGCACCAGAGGCCTATCGATTGGACGGCGCAGTTTAACCGCCAGGCCCCGTTGGACCTTGAAATCGGGTTTGGGCTTGGGGAATTTCTCCTGTCTCAATCCCGGGGCGTTCCTGAGCGGAATTATGTCGGTATTGAGCTTGATTGGCAAAGGATTAAAAAAACGCTGCATAGAATCTGGGTTGCCCGCCAAGCCGCAGGAGAGAATCCCTTCCCGGATAATATCCGTATTTTACAAGTTGAGGCAGACGTCGCCTTGAGGCGGCTGTTTGCTCCGCAAAGCCTTCACCGGGTGTATTGTCTTTTTCCCTGCCCCTGGCCGAAGAAAGGCCATATAAAATATCGGTTGTTTTCCCGGCCTTTTTGCCAGGTCCTGAATAACCGGCTGATTGAAAGCGGATTTGTCCAGATCGTAACGGATTATGAGCCGTATTTTAAGTGGCTCCAGGAAGAAGTCTTTGATTCTGGGTTTAGGATTGAGGCGAGAACCATCAGCCCGCGTTTTAACACGAAATTTGAGCGGAAGTGGACGGAGGAAGGGCAGGAGAATTTTTTTGAACTGGTTTTGCATAAAGAAAAGCATATTGATGTCCCGCAGGAGGAGGATGTTCCCTTGACGGTGTATTTTGCAGACGATTTTATCCCGGACAGGTTTCTTTTTCCTGACCGGATCGGGCACCCGTCTGTTGTTCAGAAAGAGTTTCTTTCTGACCCTCAAAGGAAGAAAGCGATGGTGCATCTGGTCGTCGCCGAGGAGCACCTTACCCAGCATGTCTGGATCGCTGTCGCCAAGAGCCGGCGCGGCTGGTGCATTGCGGTCGCTCCGGGGCAAACGGTGCTCCCCACCCCGGGGGTTGCCCTCGCTGTTCAGATGACGGCGGACGCGGTGAAGAAAAGCGCTCAGGAGAATGAGGTCACGCATGGATAAGATTGCGTCTATTAAGAATTTCCGGAAGACCCGGCTTGTCCGATATATGTCTTTATTGCTTGCTGTTATTTTATGCAGCCCGCCTCCGGCTTATGCCCAAAAAAAAGGAGGGCCTTATACTGTTTCGGCCAGGGCCGCTATTTTTTCAAACAGCACGGACGTGGTTCGCTATTACGGCAAGAATGTTCATGCCCGGGTGGTCCCGGCCAGCACCGTCAAGGTCATGACGGCGCTTATTGTGCTGGAACGCCTGCCGCTTAATAAAGTGGTTACAACAAGCGCCCGCGCCACCTATCCCCAGCCTTCCAAAATTTACGCCAAGGCCGGAGAGAGATTCCGGGTCCGGGATTTATTATACGCTTTAATGTTGAAGTCCGCCAACGACGTCAGCGTGATCCTGGCAGAGGCGGCCGCGGGCAGCGAAGAGAAGTTCGTTGAGCTTATGAACCAGAAAGCCCGGGAGTTGGGGGCGAAACACACGCGTTTCGCTAACCCCCACGGCTTGCCTTCAAAAGCGAAACAATACACGACTCCGTATGATATGTATCTGATTTTTCGGGCCGCTTTAAAGAATGATTTTTTCCGGCAGCTTGTTGGGACGAAGTCCCGGACGATTTATTCTTTGGAAGGCAGGAAAATTCCGCTTAAAAGTCATAATAAAATTCTTTTCATGGACTGGAAAAAAAAGCTTCACGGGAAAACAGGATATACGAAAGAGGCCAAGGCTTGTTTTGTCGGATATCTTAAAAAGGGCAAAAGTATTTGTATTATTGCGGTTTTCGGCTGTACTCGGCGGTGGGACGATATCAAGTATATTGTGGAACATTACGGGGGGATTGATTTGTAATGGCTGAATGTGGTTTTTATCCGCCTTCGCAGAAGACCACGGGACTTCTCGCGGATGAATGTGAGAGGTTTAACAAGGTCTTTTCTGCTTCGGGGATGTCCGCCCGCATGTTAAGAAGCCAGAAAACGTCGCAAAGCGAATTGTTAACAAGCGCCGCGCCTGCGGGCAAGGGGCTCGCTAAGATTAAATCTATTGCAAATTATATATTTATGACATAGAATGGAGCGGTTAATCGGATTTCCGCTGGGACAGAGTTTAAAAAAGAAAGGAAAGATTTTTATGAATAACCGTACTTTTGTTTTGCCTGTTGTTATTGTCCTTGCCATTGCCGTTGGGGTGCTTATCACGGTTCAGAAAGTCAACAGCCCGATTATGGTCCGTTTGATCAATCAGCAGAATGAAATATTAAAAATGAATCAGGTTGTTCAGCGTCAGTTGATGCAATTAACGACTGCCATAAACTCCCAAGATAGCCAAAATAGTGCTGGTGAAGGCGAGGCCAAGGCCGGTACGGATCGCTTTTCCCTGGAGTCGCGGATTTCGGCTTTGGAAAAACGGATTGTTGAGTTAACCAATATAGTGCAAAGGTTGTCTGGAGGGCCCGCCGCTCAACAGCTCCCTCAGCGGCCGCAGGAAGATTATAATAAAGTATATAAACTGGATGTGGCGCATTCTCCTGTCAAAGGGAACCCGTCTGCGCCGATTACGATTGTGGACTTTATAGATATTCAATGCCCGTATTCGACTCGATTTTATCCGGTTGTCGATGAAGTGCTCGCGGCTTATCCGGATAAGGTCAATTTTGTCGTAAAAAATTTCCCCCTTCAGTTTCATCCTCAGGCCAGACCGGCCGCTAAAGCGGCTTTTGCGGCTGGAGAACAGGGAAAATATTATGAGATGCTCAAGTTGCTTTTGGATAATAACCGGGACCTGACGGAAGATAAATTTAAAGAATTGGCTGGACAGTTAGGGCTGAATGTCGAAAAGTTTGTGAATGATTTTAAGCAAAAAGATGCGCAATATGAACAATGGATCCAGCAGGACATAGTTTTGGGGTCTCAATCGGATGTGCGCGGGACCCCAACGTTTTTTCTGGGCGGGCGTAAAACAACGGCCAGGGATTTTTCTGGTTTCAAAACGCAAATTGAGGCCTTATTGAAACAATAAGGTTCCGCGGATGAGGGGCTTTAATCCCCCGGCTTCAAGGGAGGGAGTCCAGGAAAATTATTGTTTACATTTTTAAAATTTTTTGTTAATATCTATTTTTCACCAGGCTAGAAAAAAGCTCTATGTTTGGTGTTTTTTTCTAAGGTTTGGGCGGGTTCAAAGTGTGTGGAATTTATCATGTAAGAGGAGGCCTTGTCGA
Organism: uncultured Planctomycetales bacterium; assembly: GCA_964489065.1. Taxonomy (GTDB): domain Bacteria; phylum Omnitrophota; class Gorgyraeia; order Zapsychrales; family JANLHA01; genus JAGOJP01. Next base: position 283,255 of record CAZAXH010000003.1, read on the forward strand.
TGGCGAAAAAGGGCGGTTTAACATCGAAATTTTATCGCGAGACGCGTGGAGTGAAAGTGACGGGAGGCGAATTTGTCAGAGCTGGCACGATTTTGACCCGGGAAGGAAGCAAGTGGAAACCCGGTCTTAACGTTACCGGCCAGATGCATCTTAATGCCATATGCGATGGTACTGTTTATTTCAGCCGAAAGCGGAATAAGTACAATAAATCAGTCACTTATGTGAATGTTAATCCTATGTCTGCACCCGCAAACGAGTCAGAAAAGTCTTAATATCTTGCTTGTGACCTCGGATTTTTTGCAAATAACTTCCTTGTTTTAATAAGAGATAAAAACTTATGTGCGGTATTATCGGTTATATTGGTAACCGGGAAGCTCAACCGCTTCTTCTGGAGGGGTTAAAGAAATTAGAATACCGCGGGTATGATTCTGCCGGTATCGGGATTATTCCTCAAGGGAAACAGCAGATTTCGGTTCAGAAAACCCAGGGAAAGATCGCTGATCTCGTTGCGGTCCTGGAAAAAAAACCCCTTCCTCCCGGTCATGTCGGGTTGTCTCACACCCGCTGGGCTACTCACGGCGTGCCGAATCACCGCAACGCTCATCCTCATTTTGACTGTTCCCATAAATTTTTGATAGTTCATAACGGGATTATCGAAAATTACGAAAATTTAAAAGCCAGGCTTGTTTCCCGCAAGCACGTTTTCCGGTCTGATACGGACACGGAAGTCATTGCCCATCTTATTGAAGATTGTTTTTCCGGAGATCTCCTGGATGCGGTCCGCAAAGCTGTCAAGCAATTGCGGGGCGCGTTTGCCTTGGGGGTTATTTCTTCTTTTCAGCCGAACCAGATCGTTGCGGTCCGTATAGGATCTCCTCTTATCGTCGGGGTGGGGCGGGATGAAAATTTTATCGCTTCTGACGTGCCGGCGGTGCTGGATTCAACCAATCGGGTGATTTACTTGGAGGACGGACACATGGCCCGCCTCACCCGGGAGCGGGTCGAAGTTTTTACTTTTGAAGGGCAACGGGTGTCTCCTACCGTGCATAAAGTGGCTTTTAATGTCGAGGCTGTACAGAAGCAGGGGTACGCCCATTTCATGCTTAAGGAGATCCACGAACAACCGGCTGTCATCGAACAGATGCTGAAGGCCCGGGTGAAGGGCGGCCGTGTTGTTTTGGACGGATTGTCCTTGAGTCAGGCACAGCTTAAGCGTGTAAAACATATTTATATTATCGCCTGCGGTACGGCGTATCATGCCGGACTGGTTGGCCGCTACTGGATCGAGGCGCTCACGCCCATCCCGGTGACGGTGGATATGGCCAGTGAATTCCGTTATAGGGATCCGATCGTTGATAAAAACACGCTCATTATCGCGATCAGTCAATCCGGGGAGACCGCTGACACGTTAGCCGCGGTGAAAGAAGCCAAGGCGCGCGGTGCCCAACTGATTTCGATTTGTAACGTGGTCGGGTCATCCTTGGCCAGAGAATCTGAAGGTATCCTTTACACGCATGCCGGGCCGGAGATCGGCGTGGCCTCGACAAAAGCTTATGTCGCGCAGCTCTGTATGTTGTATCTTTTGGGGTTGAAATTAAGCCAGTCGTTTCATAAGATCTCCAGCCAGCAGCGGCAACAGTACATTCAAGAATTGCGGAAAGTGCCGGACCTTTATTGCGAGATTTTGCGCCGTAAGAATTCCATTCATAAAATTGCCAGGAAGAACTCTCATTTCGGCTGCTTTTTGTTTCTGGGGCGCAACATTAATTTCCCTTCGGCGTTAGAGGGGGCGCTGAAGCTGAAGGAGATTTCCTATATCCCTGCGGAGGGGTATCCGGCCGGCGAGATGAAGCATGGGCCCATTGCCTTGATCGATGAATACAGGGCGGTGATCTGTGTCGCGCCGCAGGCGTCTATCTATGAAAAAATGATTTCTAATATTCAGGAAATCCGCGCCCGCAAGGGGAAGGTCATTGCTATCGCTACGGAAGGGGACCTGTCCATAAAAAAGCATGCCCATAATGTAATCACCGTCCCCCCTCTGGATGAAAATCTGACCCCTTTGCTTGTTGCCTTGCCTCTGCAGTTGCTCGCTTATTATATCGCCGTCCATCTTGGTTGTAATGTGGACCAGCCGCGTAATCTTGCCAAATCTGTCACTGTTGAATAATACCCCCCTTCTTTGCTCCCCGGAGGGTTGGCCCGGGATATTTTAAAACTTTTTATTTAAGATTAACCGTTGCGGTTTTTAAAGTATAATAAAAATCATCATATAGAGAAAGGAACCGTTATGGGCGGGCTGGATGCGTTGCTGGATGTACGGGAATACCCGGGGGAAGGTTATCGTTCGCTGGTGGATTTTGGGAGTTGGCGGGTGGCAGTATTAAATTACATAGAAGAATTACGGGCGGATAACCTGCGCGCCATGCAGCGCCATGACGAGACCGATGAAGTCTTTGTCTTGCTGCGGGGCCGTTGTATCCTTTTTGTAGGGGAAGGGCAGGACGCCGTTACCGCGGTGCATGCCCGAAACATGGAGCCGTTTAAGATATATACCGTCAAGAAAACGGCCTGGCACACGCACACCCTCACGGAAGATGCGATGGTCCTGATCGTTGAAAATCGGGACACGGATGTTCATAATTCTCCGTGTTGCCCCTTGACCGGCGAACAGAGCCGGGATATCGTTCATTTCACCCGTGCTTTATGGTCGGAGATAGGGCGGGATTGAAAAACACATTGCATGTCCGGAGGGAATGTCGCCGGGGCAGGAGCGCGTCCGACCCGCCCTAGATTGCGCCATCGCAGTATGGTATTGATGCGGGAACGGAACCAACGGGCAGACCATTCTAGGGATTTTGAGGGAAAACGTCATGTTATATATCGTTTCAACGCCGATCGGAAATCTTAAGGATATCACGTTCCGGGCCGTGGAAGTTTTGCAGGCGGTTGATTTGATCGCGGCCGAGGACACCCGGCACAGCCGGATTCTTTTGCAGCATTATCACATCGCCACCCCGGTGACGAGTTATTTTGAGCACAATAAGTTTAAAAAAGGGGAATATCTTCTGAATGTGATGAAAGACGGACAGAGCGTGGCTTTGGTGACCGACGCCGGCACTCCGGGGATCAGTGACCCGGGGTTTCACCTGATCCGGATGGCACGGGACAACGGCATTCCTGTGACGGTTGTCCCCGGACCCTGCGCCCTTATCGGAGCGATTTCTGTGTCTGGGCTTCCCGCGCACGCCTTTGTTTTCGAGGGGTTCCTGCCGGTGAAGTCCGCGGCCCGCCGCAGGAAATTAGCCGGGTTTAAGGACGAGGACAGGACGGTTATTTTTTATGAATCCCCGCACCGGCTGATCAAGACCCTGCAGGATTTCTGCGACGTGCTGGATAATCCGCACATGGTGTGCGTGCGCGAACTGACCAAAAAGTTTGAAGAGGTTCGGGCGGGGTCTTCCCAGGATCTTATCGGGCATTTTTCTCGGAGCAGTCCGAAAGGGGAATTCGTCCTGCTGCTGTCCCGAGGCGCCCCGGCCTGCGATTCCGTTGACTCGAAAATAAATGTGACCGAAGAAGACGGGGGGGCCTCTTGACAGAAAGGGATGCGAATGGTATATTTGACTAAATTTAACCTTTAATCCGGTCCTGAGAGGCCGGCAAAGGTCGGGACATGCTTAATCTAAAATTATATCAGATTGTATAGACTCGCCTCAGCGTTGAGGGCGAGTTTTTTTTTTAACCAGATCAAGGAGACTTCTGATGGTGCCTGTGGGTAAAATTATGGACCGTGAGTATATCCGCCGCACAATCATGCGGATCGCGCATGAGATCCTGGAGAAGAATAAGGGCATTGAAAACCTGTGCCTTGTCGGTATCCGCACCCGCGGGGTGGTTCTGGCGGAGCGCATGAGAACTTGTATTGAAGAGATTGAAGGCCAGAATATTTCGGTGGGTGTTTTGGACATTACCTTGTACCGCGATGATTTGACGCATGTCGACACCCAGCCGGTGGTGCGCGAAACTTTGATCGATTTTAATATCACCGGAAAAAAAATCGTGCTGGTGGACGATGTGTTATTTACGGGGCGGACCATCCGGGCCGCTCTGGATGCCCTTACTGATTTTGGCCGGCCGGCGCAGATTCAACTGGCTGTTCTGGTAGACCGGGGACACCGGGAGCTTCCTATTCGCGCGGATTATGTGGGGAAAAATATTCCTACGTCCCTGGACCATAACGTACGGGTTGTCCTGGAGGAAAGCGACCATTCCGAGGACGAAGTCGTTTTAGAGGAGATAAAAAGAATATGACCGAATGGACCCGGCATCATTTGTTTGATTTGCAAGGGCTTTCGAAAGAAGAAATTGAATTGATCCTGGAGACGGCCCGGTCTTTTAAAGAGGTTTCTACCCGGGACGTAAAAAAGGTTCCGGCCCTGCGCGGGAAAACCGTGGTCATGCTCTTTTTTGAACCGTCAACCCGCACGCGCACCTCTTTCGAGCTGGCGGCCAAACGGCTCTCGGCGGACACGATCAATTTTTCTTCCAGCGGAAGTGCTTTGTCCAAAGGGGAATCTATCCTGGATACCGCACGGAACATTGAGGCCATGAATGTGGATATGATTATCGTCCGGCATCAGTCGGCCGGAGTGCCGTATATTCTGGGTGAGGGCGTTCAGGCGTCGATTATCAATGCCGGTGACGGATGTCACGCCCATCCCACGCAGGCGCTTTTGGATATTTTTACCATGAAAGAAAAGAAGGGGCGTATTGCGGGGCTGAAGGTCGCTATCATCGGAGACATCCTGCATTCCCGCGTCGCCCGTTCCAATATCTGGGGTTTGACGAAACTCGGCGCGGACGTGACTCTCTGCGGGCCATCGACCTTGATCCCGGTTGATGTCAGAAAGCTCGGGGTCAAAGTTACGTATAATTTAGATGACGTGCTTAAGGACAGTGACGTGCTGATGCTGTTGCGGCTACAGAAAGAACGCCAGCAGGATAAGTTTCTGCCATCGATCCGGGAATACGCCCGGGTGTTCGGGATTAACAAAGAAAAACTTAAGAAGGCCCCCCAGGATGTCCTGATTATGCATCCCGGACCCACCAACCGCGGGGTCGAATTGACCGCTGATGTCGCCGACGGGGAATATTCGGTCATCCTGGAACAGGTGACGAACGGTGTTGCGGTGCGCATGGCGGTTATGTATTTGATGTCGGGACGGAAGACACCGGAATCGGGGAAACAGGCGGCGGTCTCCGCCGAAGGAATTTGATGACAGGAGAAAATACATGGCGGTGTTAATCAAAAAGGCGTTTATTGTTAACGCGGATAAAATTTGCAGCCAGCCGCAGGACATCCTTATCGAGAAGGGAGTGATTGCCCGGATCGCGCCTGCGATTCCGGAGGGGCAGGCCCGGGTGATTGACGCTCAGGGGAGACACGTTTTCCCGGGGCTGATCGATCTGCATGTGCATTTGCGTCAGCCGGGTCGGGAAGACAAAGAAACCATCGAAACCGGAGCCCGGGCCGCTGTCCGGGGCGGTTTTACCACCGTCGTCTGTATGCCGAACACCAATCCCGTGATTGATAATGCGATGATTGTCGAGGCTGTGCTCAAGGAAGCCCGGCGGGTCGGATTGCTGAATATTTTTCCCGCGGGGGCGATGACCCGCGGGCAGCGTGGCGAAGAATTGACGGACATGTTTGAGCTGAAAGAGGCGGGGTGCCTGGCCCTGACGGACGATGGCCGGAGTGTCGCCAACAGCCAAACGCTGCGGCTGGCCTTGGATTATGCGCGCATGGTCGGCCTTTTATTTATGGAACACTGTCAGGATCTCGCTTTGAGCAGCGGCGGAGTCATGAATGAGAGTTACACGTCCACTCTTTTGGGGATGAAGGGCGACCCTGTCGTGGCGGAGACCGTGATTGTCGCCCGGGACATCGAACTTGTCCATTTTTTGAATACCAGAATTCATTTGCAGCATATAAGCGCGGCCCGGTCGGTCGAGCTGATCCGCTGGGCCAAATCGCAGGGAATTCAGGTGACCGCGGAGGCGACGCCGCATCACTTCACGTTGACGGATGAAGCCGTTAAATCCTTTAATCCCAATACCAAGGTGAATCCGCCGTTAAGGACGGCCGCGGATGTGGCCGCTCTGCGGCAGGGCCTCAAAGACGGCACGATTGATTGTATCGCCACGGATCACGCGCCGCATACGGTTGAGGATAAGGAGGTCGGTTTTGATCACGCGCCGTTCGGTGTCACAGGGCTGGAGACTGCCCTGGCTTTGGGAATAACAGAGTTGGTGGCCCCGGGCGTGCTGACTTTAAGTCAGCTTGTTGATAAAATGTCTGCGGCTCCGGCCAGGATCCTTGGCCTGGAACAGAAGGGTGCGGTTAGTGAAGGATATGCTGCGGATTTAACGATTGTCGACACGAATGAAGAATGGGTGGTCAAGGCGGAAGAGTTTATTTCTAAAGCCGTCAATTCCCCATTTATAGGCAGGCCGCTTAAAGGGAAGGTGAAAATGACTCTTTTCGGCGGAAAAATAGTTTATCAAGATGAATAGAGGCGGGAGAACGGATGGAGAGAACTGATAGCGGTGATGTCCGGCAGGGTGGAAATGCGCCGGGGTAAACTTCGAATAAAACTCTTTGACTTTTAGCCAGTTATATTTATAATCATTATTTATCCCGTGGGATTGTAGGCTCGCAGCCGTGAACAGGTCTTCCTGTGCCGGGTTGATTTGCAGGTTTTTAAAGAGATTTGTTGTCCGCAGAGATATTCTGCGGGCTTTCCCTCAAAAGTCTATCATCCGATTTTTCTAGTCGTTTAGGGCCCATAGCTTAATGGATAGAGTCCAGGATTCCGGTTCCTGTGGTTCGGGTTCGACTCCCGATGGGCCCTCTTCTATTGAATTAAAAATCCAATAGTTTTACACAGCTTTTGCCCAATTGTGGAAAAAAATAGGTTTTTTTGAGAAAAAATATGCGTCATCAAAAGATTACTGTTTCAGTTTTGGGAAGCCATAGCCTTGATGGCATTGTGGAGGACTTTGCCTATAATGTCGGAAAGATTATAGGTAAAATGGGGTTTGTCCTTGTTTGTGGCGGGCTTGGGGGAGTGATGGAGATTGTTTCGCGGGGGGCAAAAAATGCCGGAGGTTTGACGGTAGGATTGTTGCCCGGGACAGATAAGAATGACGCAAACCCCTATATTGACATAGCTTTACCAACATCTATCGGGTTCGCCCGAAACGCTATGGTCGCATGTTCCGCTGATATTATTGTGGCCTTGCCGGGAAGTTACGGAACCGAATCCGAAATTTGTTACGGGTTGGTTTATAAAAGACCGGTCCTTGACCTGGGAAACTGGAATATCCCGGGCATGATTCCTGTCCAAGGGCTTGCGGATTTTGAGCGGCGTCTGCAGCAACTTGTGAAAACCGCCTTTGACGAGGCCTAATCCGTACGGATGGCCCACGGAGGACCGCTTTCTTAACGGATTCATTATCTATAGCCGTCGATGAAAACCGCTTTGCTATACCGTCCTGTCTTTGTTCTTCTTTACCTGACGATCATTGGTTTGTCTGTTTACAGCCCTGTCCTCGAAGGAGATTTTATCTGCGATGATTATGTGTTCCTTTCTTATAATCATTCGATCCGGAATTTCCCTGATCTCCGGCCGATCTGGTCTTCTTTCCCGACGCGTTTCCTGGTTTTTGTCACCTTTGCTGTGAATTACGCCCTGCACGGGTTCCGCGTGATGGGCTTTCATCTGGTAAACATTTTTATACATATTCTTAACAGCTTCCTTGTGTATTTTTTTGTCCTGCGTCTTTCTAAAAGCCCTTTTGCGCGCGGGCCGTCTGCCTGTCCCGGGGCCCTGCCCGCGTTCTGGGCAGCGCTGGTTTTTTTATGTCATCCTGTTCAAACGCAGGCGGTGGCTTATATTTTTCAACGCGCCACATGCCTAGCGACGTTTTTTTACCTGTTGACGCTGGTTTTGTATTTTAAATCACGTCAGGGAAATGGCCGTTGGGCTTACGGGCTGGCTGTCGGAAATTTTTTGTGCGCGATCTTTTGCAAGGAAATGGCGGTGACGTTGCCGGGTGCGCTTCTTTTGTGTGAATTGTTTTTTTTCAGGCCGGGCCGGGAGGAAGGGACAGGGCTGGTGCTCAGGCTGCTTCCGTTTATGTTGTTGTGCGGGGTGCTGTTGCTTGTGTTTTTTTCTTCCCGGGTCGATGAAAGCGGGTTAACGCTTAACCAACAACTGGCCGGATCGCAGTTTAGCTGGTATTTTTTTCTGACCGAAGTGAATGTCCTGCGCACATATCTGCGCCTTTTGGTGTTCCCGGCTTTTCAGCGATTTGAATATGATTATCCTGTGGTCATGAGCTTGTGGGAAATCCGGACATGGCTTTCGGCTGTTCTGCTTTTAAGCCTGTTGGGTTATGCGGGGGCGTTGTTCCGCCGCAACCGGATTTTAAGTTTTTGCATTTTCTGGTTTTTTTTAACGACGAGCGTCGAAGTGGCCGTGGTGAGCCTGGTGCACCGGGCTCTTTTGTTTGAACATTGGCTGTATTTGCCCATGGTGGGCTTTTCTATCTTTCTCGTTTCTTTTTTATGTGATAGGATTGGGGAGGCCGAGGGATTGAAACGGGTTGGTTTTGTCCTGATTTTGAGCCTGTGTGTCATGACGGTCTTAAGAAATCAGGTGTGGCGCCATGAAATCCGCTTCTGGGAATATGAGGCGGCCCTGTCTCCGCGCAAGCTTTCGGTGAATTATGAAGCCGGAGTGGCGTGTGACCGTAAAGGGTATAAGGCGAAGGCCCTTTCTTTTTATTTAAAAGCCGCGGAACTTATCGAAGATAAAAGGTCTAAAACCCGATTAGACCCCGTCACAACCGCCAAGTTATATAATAATATCGGAATTATATACACAGCCCGGGGGGATTATCCGAAAGCACGCAGGGCCTTTGAAAAGGCGCTTTGTTTTGACGCGCTTGAGGGAGGCGTAGAGAGGAACTTAAGGATTTTGCTGGATCATGCGGACGGGGACGGCGAGGAAAAGGAGCCAAGGCCTTATGGGCAATGAAAATAACTGGCTGAAGAAGGCGGGCCGGAACAGCCGGGCGCTTGCGCTTATCACGCTATGCGCGGTCGGGGTTTTAATCTATTCTAATTCTTTAAGCGGGGAATTTTGTTTCGACGACCATGCGTTTATCCTTGACAGCGCCGCGGTGCAGCGGGGCCCCCGGGACGTTCCGGCTCTGTGGCGGGAGTTTCATGTGCGGCTTGTGGTCGGGATGAGTTATGCGTTGAACTACTGGCTGGGCGGGCGCAACGCGGTCGGTTACCATATTCTGAACCTGCTGGTCCATGTGTTGGCCTCGGTCGCGGTTTTTTATTTCATCCTTTTCAGTTACGCCACGCCTGTCTTGCGGGAAACCCGGCATTCCGCAAACGGACAACGTATCGCGTTTTGGGCGGCGATGGTTTTTCTCTGCCATCCGGTTCAGACGCAGGCCGTGTCGTATATTACTCAGCGGGCGGCGTCGATTGTCACGCTGTTTTACCTCGTGACCTTGATTTTTTATGTCAAGTACAGGTTGAATCACCACGGGGCATTTCTCGCTGGCTTCCTCGGGGCCGCGGCCCTGGGCCTTTTGTCGAAACAGTCTATGCTGACCGCTCCGGCGGTGATTGCCGTGTATGATCTGCTGTTTTTCGGGGGGGGCAAAATCCGGCTTGGCCATGCTGTTAAAGCTTTGGGCTTGTCTCTGGTTGTTTCGCTCTTGTTGCTTTGGGCCGTCCGGATGGAACCGGCAGGTTCCGCCTACCAGTATCAGGGTCTTGTGAGCTGGGAGCGCTTTGACGCCAGATATCTATGGACGGAAATAAATGTTTTGCGAACTTATTTAAGGCTTTTGGCGCTTCCCGTGGCCCAGAATTTTGATTATGATTACCCTGTCGCCGGAGGATTCTTGGAGCCGGCGACTTTTTTTTCTTTTCTGTTATTGCTGATGCTGGCGGTGGTGGCGTTTCGGTCTCGCCGCGGCGCCCGGGAAGTCAGCTTTTGCATATTCTGGTTTTTTGCCACCACGGCCGTTGAATCGCTGTCGGTTGTCTTTGGGAACCGCGGCGTGATTTACGAACATTGGCTGTATATGCCCATGGCGGGTTTTTCCTGGTTTTTGTCTTACATCGCCTTCAGGTCGGCGAAATCCCCGGCGCTTTATCAGCGGATCATGATGAGCGTTGTCCTTCTTCTCGGGGCGCTGACTTTCCGCCGGAATATGGTTTGGGAAAAAGAGCTGTATCTCTGGCAGGATGTTTTGAAAAAAGCTCCTTCGAATCCCGGCGCTTACTTTGCTTTCGGGGAGCTTTGCCAGCGTCAGGGCCGGGCTCCTGTCGCGGAAGAATATTACCGCAAAGCCGTGGCGCTTTATTACGCGCGCAAGCAGCCGTTTGACGCGACGACGAAAGTCCTGTTGTCCAGGATTTACAATAACCTTGGCCTTTTATCACGGGAAAGGGACAACCCGGAGGAGGCGGTCGTTTTCTTTCAAAAGGCGATCCAGGTCAATCCCAACCATGCGGGTCCCTACCAGAACCTGGCGATTCTTTTTTACGAATACGGCCAATACAGGGAAACCGTTGACCTGTTGGAGCGGGCCATCCGGATTCAGGGGCTTACGGATTATGCCTGTTTCTATTTAGGGTTGTCCTATCAAGCTTTGGGCGACGGGGAAAAGGCCGGGGAATATTTCCGGGAGGCTTTGCGGCTGTTCTCTGATGCCGGCGACCGGGCGAAGGTGGAAGCGATCAGGACCTATTTAGGCCCCAGGTAATTTAAAAGGAACGCGTTATGCCGGAATTACCGGAAGTGGAAACTGTCTGCCGTGATCTGCGGACAATGATCCAGGGCGTTGTTATTAAAGACGCCGTGGTTTATGACGGCCGCGTGGTCCGTGTTCCGTCCCCGGATGAGTTCATCCGGCGCCTTCGGGGCAGGATCATTGCCGATGTTTTCCGCCGGGGAAAAGCACTGGTGGCCCGGCTTCACCCGGGCGGCGATTTTTTTGTGGTCCAAATGATGATGACGGGGCAGATGATTGTTTGCGCCGGGCCGCGAAAGGAACGGTATACCAAAGTTGTTTTCCGGCTTTCCAACGGGAAGTATTTGCACTATAATGATCAACGATTATTCGGCCGGCTTTCGGTTGTCGGGGACTTGGCCGAGATTTCTTATTTCACAGCCCTGGGGCCGGAACCTTTCAGCCGGCAGTTTTCCCGTGAATATCTGCGGCAGGTTTTAAAAAACAAGAAGGCCCCGGTTAAGACGCTCCTTATGAACTCCAGGATTGTCGCCGGGATCGGCAATATTTACGCGTCGGAAATTTTGTATGACTGCGGATTGAATCCCTGTTCTCCGGCCGGGGATTTGGCGGAGCGTGATGTGAGCGCTGTCTGGACATCAATTCGCAGAATTCTCAAACAGGCCGTAGCGGAAAGGGGGACGTCGGTATATTCATACCGCGACGCCGAGGGCCGGCGGGGCGGGTATAAAAATTTTCTTAACGTATATGGCCGAGAAGATCAGCGGTGCTATCGCTGTGATTCTCCGGTTCGAAAAATTATCCAGGGCGGCCGCAGCACATTTTATTGTCCGGCTTGCCAGAGGTGAATGATGATGAAAAAGCGTGTTAAAATTGATTCCAGCCTGCTTTCTCTGGTTATCCTGTTTACGGCTTTCTTGTATCAGTTCCCGCGTCTTTATTCTTCAAGCCCCTTGCTGGATAATATTTGGGATTTTTTTGGTTTTATTGTCCTTTTAAAAGGGGCCTATATCCGGATGTCCGCCCGCGGAGTTAAAAAAGCCCACTCCCAGCAAGGGGAGGGACTGGTTAAGAAAGGGTTATACACAGTAGTTCGAAATCCGATGTACTTGGGCAGTTTTACTCTCGGGGCGGGATTTATCCTTCTCGTCTGGCCTTTTTGGATTCTGCCTATTTTCGCGGTGCTTTTTTATCTGCGTTTTAATAAACAGATCGTGTTTGAAGAAAAATGGCTTACCAAAAAATTTGGTGAAGAATATGAGGCGTACTGCCGTAAGGTCCCCAGGCTTTTCCCCTCCTGGAAAAGCCTGCGGGCGGCCAAGGTCTCAACGCTGTTCCCCTGGAAAGAAACCTGGAGTACCAAGGAAAAGCGGGCCTTGTTAGGTTGGCCGTTTTTGGCCGTGGCTCTAGAATCGCTGCAGGAGTGGAGGGTTTTCGGTTCGACGAACATTTTCCAGACGGTTCTTATATTTTTTGTGTCCGCGGCTGTGTTTTTTAGCGGCCTGGGTATCTGTTGCCGGGAGCAGGAGCGGCATGCATAAAATTCAACACACGGTTACGATTATTTCGAATAAAAAGGTTTGCCCGCAATATTACCGGCTTTCTTTGGACGCCGGGGCCGCCGCTTGCGAGGCCCGACCGGGCCAGTTCATCCATATCCGGGTTGTGGCGGGGATGGAGCCCTTTTTCCGGAGACCGTTCAGCGTGTTCCGGGCGCAAAAGACCCTGGATATTTTGTATGATGTCGTCGGGAAAGGGACCGAAATCCTCAGTTCCAAAAAGAAAGGCGATAAACTGGATATTCTCGGCCCCGCGGGGACTCCCTTTGCCGAGCCGGCGCCGAACGTAAAGCAACTCGTTATGATCGCTGGAGGGATAGGGGTGGCGCCGTTTTTGCTTTTTACGGATTTTTTAAAAAAGAAAAAAATCAAAAAGATTCTTTTGTACGGGGCGCGGAGCCGGGATCAGGTGCTGGATTTTAAAGAGTTCAAGAAGAACGGGGTAGACGTTTTTGTTTCAACTGAAGACGGCAGCGTCGGAACGAAGGGGCGGGTGCCCCGGCTTTTTGATAAGATTCGGGAAGACCCGCGGAGGACCATGCTGTATGCCTGCGGACCCAAGCCTATGCTGGCCGCGGTGCAGGATTTCGCGAAAAAACACCTCCTCCCAGGGCAGGTGTCATGCGAAGAAGTGATGGCGTGTGGGCTGGGTGCCTGCCTGGGCTGTTCCATCCCGACGCGTTCCGGGTATAAGACGGTGTGTTATGACGGCCCGGTATTTGACGTGCACGAGCTTTGTTTTTAGAGAAGAATATCCGGCCCGGGGTACAGAAATATGACCTATTTTTCCTACATTGTAATCGGACTTGTCGCCGGCGCCTTCAGCGGGTTCTTTGGGATCGGCGGGGCGACCATCCTGATTCCTATTTTTGTGCTGATGTTCGGGATGTCGCAGCATCAGGCCCAGGGCACGGCGCTGGCTGTGCTTCTGCCGCCGGTATTTATTTTTGCGGTGATGAAGTATTATCAACTCGGTTATGTCAAGGTCAAGATGGCTTTGATCATCGCATTGGCTTTTTCGCTCGGCGCCTATGCCGGCGCTTATCTGGTTCAGGGTGTGGGCGATATGGCGCTGAAAAGGGCGTTTGGAATTTTATTGATCATCATGGGTTTAAGGGTGGTCTTAGTTAAGTAAGGTCGCCGGGAGCCGGTTGCGTTCAAGAGACGCTGGTTCCCTTGAATGAGAAGAAATGAACCGGCGTTTAATTCACTTAACCAGTTCCCGGCGAGATGGGGGAGTGGTTTGGCTATGACGCAGTTATCAGGATTTTCGACAGGACGATAGAACTTTATGAACCTTTCCGTTACAATCGGTAACGCTGTTTTTCCTAACCCGGTCACGGTGGCCTCGGGCACGTTCGGCCATGCGAAGAAGTATTATGACCTGCAGGAAGTCAAACAGCTTGGAGCGTTGATCCCCAAGACAGTGACTCTCCTGCCGCAGACAGGGAATCCTCCTCCCCGGATCGCGGAAACCTCCGCTGGGATGCTAAACGCGATCGGAATTGAGAATCCCGGCGTGGATGTTTTTCTTGAAAAAGACCTGCCGGACTTGAATAAGATTGCCGTGCCTCTCGTTGTCAGTATTTTAGGGCATTCGGATGAGCAGTTTTTAGAAATCACAGACAAGCTGAACGCGGCCCCGGGGATCAGCGCTTTGGAGTTGAATCTGTCCTGCCCCAATCTGCAGAAAAAATCACTGGTGGCGCAAGATCCGGATGCGACGTCCTCGGTGGTGCGAAAGGTTAAAAAGATCTCCCGGTATCCTGTGATTGCCAAGCTTTCTCCCAATGTGACGGATATTACTGTCATCGCCGAGGCCGCGGCAGACGCCGGCGCTGACGGGTTAAGTCTGATCAACACCTTGGCCGGCATGCTGATCAACACGCGCACCCGCCGGCCGGCGCTTGGCAACGTGAGCGGCGGGTTAAGCGGTCCGGCGATCAAGCCGGTGGCGCTTCACATGGTGTATCAGACCGCGAAAAAGGTTAAAGTGCCGCTGATCGCCATGGGTGGGATTATGACTCCGGATGACGCTTTGCAGTTTATCATCGCGGGCGCGTCCATGATCGCGGTGGGGACAGGTAATTTTATTAACCCGCGTGCGCCGCTGGATGTCTTAAATGGCATTAAGGCCTATATGAAAAAAAATAAAATATCGGATATTACCCGGCTCCGGGGGAGCTTGAACGTGCCATGAAAGAAACAACGGAAAGACCTCAACTTATTGTCGCCCTCGATGTTAACACTCTGGAAGAGGTTCGGTCCCTGGTGGTGCAGTTGGATGATTATGTGGATTGTTTCAAGGTCGGGAGCCAGCTGTTTACGTCCTGCGGGCCGGCAGCGGTGCGGTTTATTGAAGCGCGGGGCAAAAGAGTGTTTCTGGATTTGAAATTTCACGATATCCCTCACACGGTCGCCCGGGCCGTGGAAGCAGCTTGTTGCCTGCATGTCGCCATTGAACGGAGCATGAATTTTTATAAACGGCAGCAACCCCGGCATAAAGGGCTTTTTATGTATACTCTGCACACGTCTGGGGGGGTGGAGATGATGAAAGCGGCCGTTGAAGCCAGTACGAAAGTAGCTCGGGAAATTGATGTTCCGAAACCCCTGGCTATGGGCGTAACTGTCTTGACAAGCGAGCAAAAAACGGATAATATACTGCCTCAAGTTTTGCAAAAAGCAGAAGACGCCCATAAAGCCGGCTGTGACGGGGTGGTGGCGTCCTGCCAGGAGGCGTCTTTTATACGCCGGGAATTCGGTCCGGAATTTATGATCGTGACTCCCGGGATCCGTCCGGCCGGGGAAGATGTGCAGGACCAAAAGAGAGTCGCGACCCCGAAGGACGCTGTCGCCAGCGGCAGTAATTTTTTGGTTGTCGGCCGGCCGATTATTAAAGCGCCTGACCCCCGCCTCGCCGCGAAGCAGATTTTGCAGGATATACAGTCTTTATAATTCTTCTGCTGTGTAAGAAAAGACAGGGAAGCGGTCTGGCGCATTCTTTCAGCTTGTAATCCCTGGACTCCCGCCGGGGATGAGAAAGAGAAACGAGCAGCCCCCTTTGTTTTAATCCCAATTTATTAACCGGAGAAAAGACATGACGGAACGCATTCAGGAATTGATAGATAAAATAAAAGACGAAGGTATTCAGGCGGCGGAAGCCAAAGGCCGGGATATCGAGGCCCAGGCGCAAAAGCGCGCGGACGAAATGATCGCCCAGGCCCGAAAAGAAGCCGCCCGTATTGTGTCGGAGGCCCAGGCGGAAAGCCAAAAGGCCAAAGACGTGGTCGAGTCCGCTTTAAAACAGGCATCCCGGGACATGTTATTGCGGTTGCGGAAAGAAATAACAAAAACTCTTGAAAGCATTATGATGAAAGATTTACGCGAAAGCCTCTCGCCCGAGGTTATGGCGGAGTTGATCCAGAAAATTGCTTCTGCCTATCTTAATAACGCGCAAGACGGGGATATTCAGGTGGCCTTAGGCGGCGAGGATTTAAAAAAGTTGGAACAAGGTTTTTTAAATAAGCTTAAGAGCGTGCTCAAGCAGCCGCTGGTCTTAAGATCGGCGGATAATATCCGCAGCGGGTTTACGATCAGTTTCGACCAGGGGAAATCCTGTTTTGATTTCACGGATGAGAGCCTCGCGGAATTCCTGGGCCAGTATCTTAACGAGCGTGTCACGGAAATTTTGAAAACAGCCGTCACGTCTTAACCGGAGATATGATGTATTATTATTTTGCCGCCAGTTTGCCGTACCTGGAATACGGAGTGCGCTGCTTGACCTGTCTGGAAAATTTTCTGGAGGCAGCCGGGCGTTTGCTTTCGCCCGGTGATTACGCGCTCATTGAACAGGCTTTGGCCGTGGAGGCCGGACAAACAACTTCGGAGAAAGGCCACCGGGTAATCCGGGAATGGCAGGCGTTCATGCAGGGCCTCCGGAATCAGTGGGTCATCGCAAGGGCCGCCCAGTTCAGGAAAGACCCTGCGTCTTATTTCCGCGGGGAGCGCGGCGGGGACACCGCGGTCACCGAGGCCGTTACACAGGCGCAGAAGGCCGTTGACCCGCTGGAGGCGGAAAAAATTATTGATCAGCTCCGCTGGTCTAAACTCGAAGAGATCGGGCAGGGGCAGTTTTTTAATCTGGATTTTTTGATTGTCTACGCGCTTAAGCTGCAAATCCTCAAGCGGCTGGAACGGATTGATTCCGTGCATGGGGAACACATTTTTAACGAATACTGCGCGGCCGTGTCCCGGCTGCGATAATTGTAAGTGTAATATCAGCGGGTGTTCAGCCTGATCCGGTAAGCCCGGAGGAGGGCTGTTTTTAAGAAATGGAGGAACGGAGCGTGAACGGACCAAGAACCGGGCAGGTCACAGGAGTGAACGGGAACATGGTTGCGGTGGCTTTCAGCGATCGCGTGATGCAGAATGAGGTGGCCTATGTGATTGTGGGGGGAGAACGGCTTAAAGCCGAGGTGATTCGGGTTAAAGGCAAACGCGCGGACCTGCAGGTCTTTGAAGACACGCAGGATATCCGTATCACCGACACCGTTGAATTTACCGGCGAGCTGTTAAGCGTGGCTTTGGGCCCGGGCCTGCTGACCCAGGTTTATGACGGGCTGCAGAATCCCTTGCCGGATTTGGCCGAACAATTCGGGTTTTTCCTTAAGCGCGGCGCTTATTTGCCCCCCCTGGATGACGAACAGGCCTGGGAATTTACCCCGGCCGTCAAAGTCGGTGATAAGGTTCTGGCCGGAGAAAAACTCGGAACCGTTCCGGAAAAGATTTTTCAGCATTGGATTATGGTTCCGTTTAACCTGCCCGGCGAACTGGAAGTGACCGAGATCGTGAAGAAAGGTGTTTTTAAGATGAAGGACACCATTGCCCGGGTTAAAGATAGCCAGGGGAAAGTCTATCCGGTTACTATGAAACAGCTTTGGCCGGTGAAAGTCCCGATCAAGGCCTACGCCAGGAAAATTAAACCCACCCAGCCGCTGGTCACCCAGATCCGGATTGTGGACACGCTAGTGCCGGTTGCCGTTGGCGGAACCTTTTGCACGCCGGGGCCGTTCGGCGCGGGCAAAACCGTTTTGCAGCATTTGATCAGCCGGCACGCGGACGTGGATATCGTGATTGTCGCCGCCTGCGGGGAGCGCGCCGGAGAGGTGGTTGAGCTTTTAAAGGAATTCCCGGAGTTGAAAGACCCCAAGACCGGGCAGACTTTGATGGACCGGACCGTGATTATCTGCAACACCAGTTCCATGCCGGTCGCGGCCCGGGAGTCCAGCGTGTATACCGCGGTGACCCTGGCGGAATACTACCGGCAGATGGGTTTGAATGTCCTGCTTCTGGCCGACTCGACTTCGCGCTGGGCCCAGGCCATGAGGGAAATGTCCGGCCGGCTGGAGGAAATTCCCGGAGAGGAAGCTTTTCCGGCCTACCTGGAAACCCGGATCGCGTCTTTTTACGAACGGGCCGGGCTGGTGCAGCTGCATGACGGGAAGACGGGATCGGTCACTATCGGCGGCTCGGTGTCTCCGGCCGGAGGGAATTTTGAGGAGCCCGTGACCCAGGCGACGCTGAAGGTGGTGGGCGCGTTTCACGGCCTGTCCCGCGACCGGGCCAATGCCCGGCGGTATCCGGCCATTGATCCGCTGGAAAGCTGGAGCAAATACGAAAGTTTTATCAGCCCGGAAAAAGTCCGGAAAGGCGTCGAGATACTGCGCAAGGCGAGCCATGTTTCCCAGATGATGAAAGTTATCGGTGAGGAAGGAACCACGGTCGAGGAGTTCGTGGATTACCTGAAAGGCGAGTTTTTTGACGCCGTATATCTGCAACAGAACGCTTTTGACGAACATGATGAGGCCACCCCGGCCGAACGGCAGAAATACGTGTTTGACATGATTGAAACTATTCTGGATCAGCGTTTTGAATTTGCGGATAAAACCGAAGCCCGGCGTTATTTTCAGGACTTACGGCAGAAATTTATTAACTTCAACTCAATGGCGTTCCAGGGGGACGAATTCAAGAAAACCGAAAATGATATTAAACGCCAGCTGTCCGGAGAGCAACGTCTCCAGGCGGCGGATAAGAACTGAGGGTAAGCACGATGCAAAAAGTATATAGCCAAATTTTGCAGATCGCAGGCGATGTTATAACAGTAGAGGCCGAGGGTGTGGCTTACCGGGAACTCGCTGAAATCCAGACGCGCATGGGCGTGTCGTTGGCCCAGGTGATCCGGCTGGACGGTCAGAAGGTGGCCCTGCAGGTTTTGGCGGGCAGCCGGGGCATATCCACGGACGATCAAGTGCGGTTTTTAAGGCACCCCATGCGGGTGTCTTTTTCTGATAACCTGCTTGGCCGTATTTTTAACGGCAGCGGGGTCCCCCGCGACGGCGGGCCTTCCCTGGACGAAAACATGATCAACATCGGCGGGCCTTCCGTTAATCCGTCCAAACGTATCATCCCGCGGAACATGATCCGTACGGGAATCCCGATGATCGATATTTTCAACACTCTGGTGGAATCGCAGAAGCTCCCGATCTTTTCCGTGGCCGGGGAGCCGTATAACCCGCTTCTGGCGCGGATTGCCCTGCAGGCGGAAGTGGACCTGATCGTTCTCGGCGGCATGGGCCTGAAATACGATGATTTTCTTTTCTTTAAGGAAACGCTGGAGAAGCACGGGTCGCTGTCGCGCTCGGTGATGTTCATTCACACGGCCTCTGACCCGACGGTGGAATGTCTTCTTGTCCCGGACATGAGCCTGGCCGTGGCCGAGCAGTTCGCCTTGGCCGGGAAACGGGTGCTGGTTCTTTTAACCGATATGACGAACTTCGCCGACGCTTTGAAGGAAGTGTCCATCACGATGGAGCAGATTCCTTCCAACCGGGGGTATCCGGGCGATCTTTACAGCCAGCTGGCGGCCCGTTACGAAAAGGCCGTGGATTTCGACTCGGCCGGTTCTATCACGGTTCTGGCGGTCACGACTATGCCGGGCGACGACGTGACCCACCCGGTGCCGGATAACACGGGATATATCACCGAGGGACAGTTTTATCTGAAAAACGGGCATATTGAGCCGTTTGGAAGTTTGAGCCGCCTGAAACAGCAGGTGAACGGCCGCACCCGGGCCGACCACCGGACCATTATGGACCGGATGATCCAGTTGTTCGCCGACTACCGTTCGACGCTGGAGAAAAAGTCGATGGGTTTTGAAATGAGCCCTTGGGACGAGAAGCTGTTGAGATACGGGCAGCGCTTTGAAAAGGAGCTGATGGCCTTGAGCGTGAATATTCCTCTGGAGGGCGCTTTGGACCTGGGGTGGCGTATTCTGGCGGATATTTTTGAGCCGGCGGAAACCGGCATTAAAGAAACATTGTTGAAGCAGTTCTGGCCGCAATCCGTTGCGGTGTCCGCGGCCTGATGGGCCAGACGCCAGAGCCGCGCGGGAGTTTTTTAAAAGGGTATTCGATCCATGGGCAAGATTAAACTCACAAAAGGCGAGCTGAAACGGCAGCGCGACAGTTTAAAGCAGTTTCAGCATTATTTGCCGACCCTTCAGCTCAAGAAACAGCAGCTTCAGATGAAAATACTGGAGGCCCGCCGGGCGCTTGAGGTGAAGGACGCGGCATTGGCCGAACAGCGCCAGTCGATTAACCGCTGGGTGGGGCTTTTGGCCGACCCCATGATGCAGCAGAGCATGGATTTCAAGGAATGGCTCATCCCTTCTTCGCGGGATATCCTCATCGAGACCCAGAATATCGCTGGGGCGGCTATGCCGGTGTTGAAAGACGTCCGGTTTAAAGACGCGGATTATGATTTGTACCTGACGCCGCTTTGGGTGGATGCGGGGCTGGCGGCCCTGCGGCGGTTTGTCCGTGATTATGTGGAAGCCGGGGTTATCCGCGAAGAGATCAGGATCCTGCAAAAGGAACTGCGCGTGACGACCCAGCGGGTGAATTTGTTTGAAAAGGTGAAGATCCCGGAATGCCTGGAACACATCCGGGTGATCCGGATTTACCTCGGGGACCAGCAGGCGAACGCCGTGGGGATCAGCAAGGTCGCCAAAAAGAAAATTGAGGTCATGGCCCAGCTTGAGGCCGTGGTGTAAAAACTTAAAGGAAGCGTCATGATCGTGCCGATGAAGAAAGTTTTTGTGCTGGTTCAGGATAAAGATGTTGAGCCGGCGTTGCTTCGTCTGCGGGGGCTGGGGCTTTTGCACGTTGAACATTCGCGCGCGCCGGTCAGCGCGGATATCAGTGGCCTGAAGGATGATATCAGACTGTTGGAGCAGGCGGCTAATTATTTGACGCACGAACACAAGAACCCGGACCAGATCGAGGCCGCTGACTGGAAAGAAACCGCGGATGTCGTTTTGGGGCTGGCGTCTTTGATGGACCGCGACCGGGAAGGCATTGCCAAACGGCAGGTGCAGATTGAGCAATGGGAGCCGTGGGGAGATTTCAGCCTGGAGGACATCGAACGCCTTCGCGCTAAAGGCGTCGAAGTGGAGCTGGTTGAACTTCCGGAAAAGGACCTCGCGTCCGCGCCGGACGGGATTATCCTGACGCCGGTCTTCGTGAAACACAAAACAGCCCGGTGCGTGGCGTTATCCTATAAAGATGGCGAGATCCCGTATAAAATTTTACCTTTGCCGCCCCAGCGTTTAAGCCGGATCCGGGAGGAGCAGGACCGTTTGCGTAAGCGGGTTAAAGAAGCGCATCAGCAGCTTCTGGATGACAGCAAATACCTGGATTATTTTAAAAGAATTCTTGCGGATAAAAAGGAACAGTTAATTCTTGAACAGGTGAGAGAGGGCCGCGGGCGCGAGGATCGGATCAGCTATCTTAAAGGGTTCTGCCCGTATGATATGACGGAGCGGTTGGAGGCCGCGGCGCGGGAGGAACACTGGGGGCTACTTTTTGAAGACCCGTCGGATGACGACCATGTCCCGACCCTGTTGCGTTATCCTCGATGGGTTCAAATCATTAAGCCGCTTTTCACCATGACCCAGATTGTGCCGGGGTACCGGGAAGTGGATATTAGCCCGTTTTTCCTGGTTTTTTTTAGCGTGTTCGTTGGGATTTTGATCGGAGACGCCGGGTACGGTGCCGTGACGCTGCTGGGCCTTATCGTTTTGTATTTTGCAATGAAAAAAAAGGGACGGATGACCCCGGAGATTAAAATATCGATTCAGCTCGGCGTGCTGTTGAGTGGCTGTGTGATTGTATGGGGCGTTTTAAGTGGCACTTATTTCGGTCAGGGCTGGCTGGGAGGCGCCGTTAAGCCGCTTGTGCCCTGGGTCAATAATGAGCGCAATTTTCAACTGCTTTGTTTTTTGATCGGCGCCGTCCATATAACTATCGCGCATGCCTGGCGCGTTCTGCAGCGGTTGCCGTCTTTAACCGCTTTGTCTGACGCGGGGTGGGTCCTTATCGTCTGGGCCATGTTTTTCATCGCGCGCATGCTTATTCTGGATTATCCTTTGCCGGCCGTGGCTATGTTTTTCCTGGGATCAGGGATATTTTTGGTTCTTTTCTTTACTAAACCCCAGCGGAACATGCTCAAAGCCGGGCTGGCCGGCCTCGGGGCCCTGGCCTTAAATATTGTGAATTCTTTTACAGATGTTGTGTCTTATATCCGGCTTTACGCGGTGGGGCTGGCGTCGGTTGCCGTCGCGGACGCGGCCAACGCCATGCCTTTAATAGGGATGGTCTTGCTCCATGTGATTAATTTTAACCTGGCGCTTCTGGCGTTGATGGTGCACGGCGTACGGCTGAACACCCTGGAGTTTTCCGGGCACCTGGGACTGGAGTGGACAGGTTTTGTTTATGAACCGTTTAAAAGGACGAAACATAAAGGATTTGTATAAAAGAGGAGAGAGAGATGGAACAGAACGTGTTGATGCAATTTCAGGATTTGGGTCTTGCCGCGGCCGTGTCTTTGGCCGCCATTGGATCGGCGCTGGGAAGCGGATCGGCGGGGATGTCGGCGGTGGGGGCGTGGAAGAAGTGTTACGCCCAAAGCAAGGCGGCGCCGTTTTTACTGGTCGCATTTGTCGGCGCGCCGCTCTCCCAGACTATCTACGGCATGATCCTGATGAATAAAATCGCCGGTGCGGTCCAGGGCGGGGCCTATTACTGGGGCGCCGGGATTTTCGGCGGGGCGGCTTTAGGGATATCGGCCTGGTATCAGGGCAAGGCCGGGGCCGGAGCGGCCGATGCCTTGGCAGAGACCGGGAAAGGGTTCACGAATTACCTGATGGTGCTGGGGATTATCGAAACCGTGGCCCTGTTTGTTATGGTCTTTTTGCTGGGCAAAATCGGGGCGTGAAGATGGCCGGATGGAGAGACGCCCGTATTGACAGGGGCTGGAAAGAATAGTATTATGACAAAATCCTGGGCGATTAGCTCAGCTGGTTAGAGCGTCCGGCTTACATCCGGGAGGTCGAGGGTTCAAGTCCTTCATCGCCCACCATAAAATTTTTTCTTTACAAAAGTGTATTTACATAATACACTTATAATTTCCAAAAAGAAATTTTGGGCCCGTGGTGTAGCTTGGTTAACATATCTGACTGTCGATCAGAAGATCGCGAGTTCAAATCTCGTCGGGCCCGCCAAATATAAAAAGCCTCTTTTAAAAGGGGCTTTTTATATTTGCAAAGGCCCACGGCTTGACTTGTTCTTTGCGCCCACGGGGATGATCCCGATGGATGCTGACCTTCAAAATCCGAGGGGAATTTGATTGGCAAGGGCGGGAAATATGCGATTCCGGGAACTGTTGATGCTTACAAGAAGCCGAACCCGTTATACATATGAACATCAAAACTTCTTGTCTTCTCATGACGCAAAAGGTTGCGCGATAATTCGCCGCTGTAATTTGCCTTCCTTTTTGAAAATAGAGAACAAGCCCCTCCGCGATAGTTCGAGGTTTTATTTTTAAATTATGACAATAGGGCTTTGAGCATGGCTATTTTATTCGAGAATCCCGGCAGGCGAACGAGGCACATAAAGTAATGCAGTGTCACCGCCAGGTGGCCACGCAACTCTACGCAAACCAACTTTCCGCAGACCCAGCTATTTTTGAAAGGGCAAACACCCGCCACATCCAAACATAATAATTTTCCGCAAGCTCTGTTGTTGGCCATCGGGACAATGTACCCCAAATCAACGGGTTTGTATTCCAGTAAGGGCTGTCCGGAAATGGTTCTAAGAATATTGTGGGCCGCCGCTTCCCCCTCGGTGATCGCAAATTGAACGGCCATTCGCAATACCGTTCCTCGATAGTTGAAACAGGCCGCATCGCCAATGACAAAACAATTTTCATGAGCCCGTAAATATTTATCCACCGCAATTCGTCCCTGCGCCCTTTTTTCCAAACGGGATTGAATGATATATTCTGCGGTCTTGACGCCTGCCGTCCAAATAACAAGCGCCGCATCAAAGCGTCGTTGGTTCGAAAGGAAAACGGTCTGGCCCTCAAGCCGCTCCAGCGAGACATTACAGAAAACCTCAATTCCCATTTTCTCTAAATTTCGGGTAACATTCTCCTTTATCCAGGGCGGGAGGGGACCTAAAAGGGCCGGGGCTTTTTCGATAATGATAATTTTTTTAGATTTCTTTTCCCGTTTAAAATGCCGCCACAAATTCGTCGCTACTTCAATGCCGGTATAGCCACCCCCAATGACAAGACAATATTCGAAGCAACGCTGCGACAAGGCCAGAAGGATTCTTTCAACATCAGGTACGGAATCGACTGTAAAACAGTGTTTTTGCAGGGAGGAGTTCCCGTAAAAATTGGTCTCGGCGCCGCTGGCAATGATGAGGTAATCATAAGAAAACGATTGCTCCGCGGTCAAAACTCTTTGCTGTGCGGGATCAATATGGTTCACTTCGGCCGAAACGAAAGTTGTCTTCAGCCTCTTAGCCAATGTTTTCAAGTTCAAGGATAGCGACTGTGGAGGCAGACAGCGGCCGATGGCATCCGGGAGTGCCGGCAAGAAATCCGACATCGTTTTACGATCGATCAGGGTAATCTCTAGATCTTTTTTCTCCCGCGCCAAGCGTTTCAAGGCGCTTAGACCCGCGAATCCGCCCCCAATAATAACAACCTGATTCACAGAGGTTCTGTCCCTTCTTTATTTAGCGACGCAAACAAACTTGCAGGTTCCGTTTTTGATGTCTATCGCTAATTCGCTTTGCGGATCAAGGACCAAAGATTTACTCAGGAATTCATGATACTTTTCCTGATTTCCTTTAAGCTGATAGACCTGCGCGAGGCGAACATAGACATCTGGGAATTGAGGATCACGCTCTACAGCTTGCAGCAGATACTTTTCCGCCATAGTCAAATCCCGCCCCAAAAACGGCGGGGTTAAGAGATAATACGACCCCAGACCAAACAGCACCTCCGGCGCCTGAGGATCAAGCTTTTCCGCATGCTTCAGGGTTGAATGCACAAAAGTTCCGTTGACAATCTTCGATACCGGTCCGCCATAATAGGCGATCATCCCCTTGGCCCCTGCATGCAGAGTATACGCGCGGACATAATTGCCTAGGTCGACCTGTTGCTGCCCCTGCCGGATCACATCGTCAGCAAGCTGCACAGCCCGGTTAAAGTCCCTTTGTATGAATTTAAGGTAGGCCAAACTGATCTTCGCCGGGGCAAAGTCAGGATGACTTTTTATAATTTCTTCTAATGTGGCCGTGCTCTCTTCGGTTTTTCGTTGCCGACGATAGATTTCGGCTATTCCCCATTTTGCCTCAAGATTTCCAGGGGAGATTTCAAGCAAGCGGTTAAATACTTGCAACGACTGATCGATTTTATAATGATTCATATAAATCAAAGCCAATAAATAAAGGGCCTCCACCTTTTGGGGATTCGTGGCGACCATATCGAGCGCGGTGGTCTCCTCCGTGACATCAGCCTTTTCGTGAAGGGTTTTCCAGTCGATTGCAAAACAAATCGTGTTGTAACCCAAGAAAAGAAGTAAAACGCCTATAGTCTTTAAAATT
Source organism: uncultured Planctomycetales bacterium (assembly GCA_964489065.1). GTDB lineage: Bacteria > Omnitrophota > Gorgyraeia > Zapsychrales > JANLHA01 > JAGOJP01. The sequence goes on from CAZAXH010000003.1 coordinate 308,675, forward strand.
TTCATCATACAGCCCCTTTTTAAAAGTGTGGAATCGATTTTAATTATACCATAGTGTCAATTGTCACTTTTTGTAAATTCCCATACCGGTTCTTAAATTACATTTTACGAATTTTTGATTTTCAATATTCTTCTTTGTTGGTATGGACATTTTATTAGCGACTGGGAGGCCAATGAGGGCCTGAAGTTATCCGCAAATACCTGGGCAAAACGGGCATATTTATAAGTTGTTATCTCTGCTACGGCAGTATTATGATACATTATGTTTGTTTCTTTGTGATAACCGTCGAGAGATAGATTTATAACTGACATACCTTGTCGCCGGCGCATTGTGAATTTTCTGTGAACATGAAAGAGAATGACTTCACAAAACAATCAAGACAGGATATACTAAATAGAAATTTAGAAAGCTGGAAAGAGTATGCCTAAAGGCCGCATTCTTATTGTCGAGGATGACCTCCACATTTCAAAATTGGTTCAATACAATTTTGAAAAGGCAGATTTCATTTGCACGGTCACGATAACGGGAGAAGACGCGCTTAACATCCTCGATAAGGACCCCGTTGATTTGATTATTTTGGATATCATGCTTCCGAAAATGGATGGGTTTGAGGCCTGCCGGCTGATAAAACAGGACAAAAAGTTAGCCGCTATCCCTGTCATGATTCTGACCGCCAAAGGGGAGGAAGTTGACCGTATCGTCGGATTAGAGCTGGGGGCGGATGATTATGTCGTTAAGCCATTTAGCCCCCGGGAACTGGTGTTGCGTGCGCAGGCTCTTTTGAGGCGGGGACAGCCCGTTAAAGAAAACGTTAAGGAAATTCTCGCCGCGGGGGGCATTGTCTTGGATATCCCCCGCCACAGGGTAACGGTGGATAAAAAGGAAGCGATGTTGTCACCGATGGAATTTAAGCTTTTGTCCATCCTTATGGAGAGGAAAGGCCGTGTTCAATCCCGCGAACAGCTTTTGACGGATGTTTGGGGGTATTCCGCAGAAGTTACGACCCGCACAATCGACACCCATATAAAATTATTGCGTCAAAAATTAGGCAAGGCCGGGGACCTCATTCAAACGGTCCGGAGCGTCGGTTATAAGATAGATGATGAAGAAGGTCCTTGATTTTTCCGGTGTGGCGCACTCTGATTTCTGTCTTCCCGCTAACCTCTCCCGCCGAATCCCTGCGACTTTTACGCTGATGTTTTTTAAATATTTGTGATTTCCCAGATGTATTCCTTGTTTTTTTCTTTAGGGATATCGGCGTTTTTGAACTTTATTATTCCGAGATATTTTATTAAAATAGTTAAACAGTTTTGTGTGGATGACCGGTTAAACCGTGCTGAATGACGATACAAGGGGCCTGCCGAATGGTTTTTAAATATAAAAATGTCGTTCCGTGGGGAAGGAATTTTGAGGAATATAGAAGGATGTTTGATTTGCGCGAGAACGAGCTGACATTAAGGATACTGGGGTGTGGAGACGGGCCCGCCAGTTTTAACTGGGAATGCAATCAGAAAGGCGGCCGGGTCATTTCGGTTGACCCGCTTTATAATCTGACGAGACAGGAGATCCAGTCCCGGATTCAGGAAACCTATAAAGACGTCATGGCGCAAACAGAACGGGATAAAGACAAGTTTAAATGGGACAGCATCAAATCGGTGGCGGCCCTCGGGGAAGTCAGAATGAAGGCGATGAGCGCCTTTTTGGATTCCTATGAGGAGGGTAAAATCAAAGGACGCTACATTCCGGCGGCTTTGCCGGACCTCCCGTTTCCCAACGACGCATTCGATCTTTCTTTATGCTCCCATTTCCTGTTTTTGTACACGGAGCAGCTTTCATATGAATTTCATGTGAAGGCCATCAAGGAAATGTTGCGGGTTTCAAGAGAGGCGAGGTTTTTTCCGCTTCTGGATTTGAATGCCGGGAGATCGCCGTATATCTCCAAAATCCTTTTGGAATTTCAGGCCGAATGTGTAGAAATCAGGAAAGTCGCCTATGAATTCCAGATCGGCGGCAATGAACTGCTGATCATAAAAAAGACGGGGCGCGGCGGGTGAGTTGGCCCCGGGTCCCGCGAAACCTTAAGGAGACAAGACATGAAAATCAGCCTGGCCCCGATGTCCCGGGATGACCGCGAATCTGTTGTTGATATCTTCAATTATTATGTTGAAAACAGCTTCTCGGCCTATCCGGAAAAAAAAGTGCCGTATGAATTTTTTGATACTCTTTGGGCCATGTGCCAGGGCTACCCCGCTGTGACCGCAAGGGATGAGAGGGGAGAGGTGATCGGGTTTGCCCTGCTTCGGCCGTATAACCTTATGCCGGCTTTTTCCAGGACGGCCGAAATCACGTATTTCGTTAGGCCGGGTTTCACGGGGCAGGGGATTGGCCGGATGTTTTTAGATTATCTGATTGAGGAGGGCAAAAAGAAAGGCCTCGCCCATATCCTGGCCGGCATAGCTTCTTTAAATGAAGGCAGCTTGAGGTTCCATCGGAAAAATGGGTTTGTGGAGTGCGGCCGTTTTGTCAATATCGGCCAGAAACAAGACAAGCTTTTTGATGTTGTTTACTATCAGTTAACGCTTTAAGCCTTGTTGTCGCGGCGGCCTGCGCGGGGCCGGGGAGGTTGCGATGGCGTATGTGGAGTTGGTCAGAACGTTTAACCAGGGTGACATCGCTTTGATCAAGTCGTTGCTTTTGGCCGAGGGGATAGAATACTATTTGCAGGGTGAAGATTTTAACCTGGTGCGTCCGCTGGCTGTCCCTCCGGTGTTTATGGTCAGGGAAGATCAATATCAGGACGCGCGGGAAATTATTAAGGGCCTCAATATTTCACTCGGCTCTAAGACAACCAAAAAATGCAGCCCGGATGAGACTGATAAAATCAGGTAGCGTGTCATGGCCGTCCGGGACACAGATGAAAATATGCCCGTGATCTCTCCCTCGAAAGTTTCGAGCTTCTCCACACTGGCCCGCACTTTGTCTCATGATTTTTATGCCTGGCGGTGGTTCTCTTGTCTTTTGGCGCAGCCGCTGGTCAAGGCCGCTCTGGTTTCAGAAAAAGATATGCGGGCGCAATACCGGGTGCTCGTCCGCATTGAAAAGCAGGAACTTCTGTCTGCGGCGCTTTTCTTGTTGGCCTTGGCCGGGATGCTGACCCCTTACCGCATGTTTTCCGCCGCCGTCCTGGCCTTGGGATGGTGGCTGTCTTTTTATTTCACGGGCCAAAAGAAGGCGGTTGTTTTGAAGCTCAGCACATGCTGGCTCCAAAGGGAGTTCCTTCCGGAGGATTTTGAACAAAAGACGTTGTTCCAGATTTCTGAAATCATAAGCAAGAAATATCAAATCCCATCTCTGGTGGATTCGGTTTATTTCAGCGACTCGGTTTTTAGAATATTGTATCTGGCCTGGTTCCTGTTTCTGCTGGTCCCTTACCCCATCCCGAATTTTTTTCTATTCGTCGGCTTTTCCGTCCTGGGTGTTGTTTGGATCCGGAATATGTTGAATAGCCGCAGGATTTATCAAAACCACAAAATTATAGACGTGATTTAAGCCGGGCTGTTAAATTCCAAGCAGCAGGGCCGAGATTTTCCATGCCGCCACGAGAACGATGTTTACAAATAACCAGCCGTTGGGGGATGTCGTCAGGGAGAACACCGTGGATATGAAGGGAAATGAAATTTTTAATTTTTGATAAGACATGTGCCGCGGCTGAAACACGAGCCAGAAAGTTGTGTAAGACCGCCAATTGATGCTCATCAACCGCTCCTGCTCGAGCATGTTCTGGTACAGACGGGAGCCCGGCAAAGGGGTCAGCAGGGACATGATGGTGAAAAAAGGGAAAATAGAAAAACAGCATTTCCAATAATCCCACAAGTCTTCAAAATGGTCGGCATCGAAGCCCCATATAAAATTTCCCCGGATTTTAATGCCCAATTTTTTGATTTTTTTCGTATAGCCGATATACCGGTCCGCCAAAGCGAGCTTGCCTCCAGAATTTCTTTCGGCGGAATGGGCCCGTATTTCATAACCGATGGTGAGCACGGCGCATCCGCTTTCTTTGGCTAACCGCAGGACATCGTCGTTGGCGGCGATATCAATGCTGCTGCTGGCGCACCACTTTATTTTTAATGGCGTTAAGGCCCGGAACAGTTCCGCCGCGTAGCCGGGGTCGGAATAGATATTGTTGTCGATGAAGTTGAAGATTTTATAACGCGGGTGGAGTTTCTGGATTAACTCGACAATCTCCCCGACGGGTTTGTGCCGCAGCCGGCCTTCGCACAAGGTGTGAGCCGAACAAAAATCGCAATGGAATTTGCACCCGTGGGTCGTTTCCAGGTAATCTTTCACTTCTTCATCCGGGGCGGAGAGCAGGGAGTGATGAATTTTTTTGTGTTGCTCTTCTGTGGCCTGCGCGTGATAAACGGGCTTAAGGGCCCGGGCGTCATAATCTTTGAGGATTTCTTCCCAGCACCCCTCGGCTTCTCCCACGACAACGCTGTCACAGAACTCCAGAGCTTCCTGAGGGAGGCAGGCGACATGGGGGCCTCCCATAATGACCGAGGCCCCGTGTTTCCGGAAGCTTTTGGCTATTTTATAAGCTTCGATGCTGTTGCAGGTATGACAGGTGATGGCCACAAGTACATCAGGGCGGTAGTATCGTTTTCGCCAGAAGACCCGGGAAAAGACTCTTACGCGGTATTCCGGCGGGGTGAGGGCTTTTAAGACCGTAAAAACAGAAGGGTGGTAGCGGTAACCTAAAAAGGACAGGCTTGTCAGGACGGATCCGCCGCCCATGGGGTTGATGAGGAAAATTTCTTTCTGTGATTTGAAATGCTCCTGAATCCCTGGCGTGGATTTTAAAAGGATTTTGACAATAAAGATGAATTGCAGCAGGTGCAGGTATGTTGTCAAAAACAGGAATCCCAGGAAGGCACCCTGGGCTTTCCCGATCAGCATTTGGGAGACCGAGAAAGCGGCGGATTGAAGGACTGTCAGGATCAAAAGCAGCCCGCCTCCGGCCGCGGCCAGTCTGGTGGGCCAGAGTTTGAATCGGAAGGAGGCGTATTTTCGTCGGATTATTAACATGGCCATGAGAAGTAAGACCGGGATATCGAGCCATAATCCGACCAACAGCAGGGGGGCCTTATGCGTTATCGTATATATTAAAAAGAGAACGGTTATTTTTATGGCCTGCAGAACCAAATAAGAGGGCCAGAACATCCGTATGTTGCGCCCAAAGCGGCCCAGGGTTACGCAGTATTCTTCTCCGGAAGACAATTCCACCAGGGCTCCGTAAATTCCGCTATAAATAAGGAGTTTGAAAAGATATATGGGCGCGGCCAGCAGGATTCCATGGCTTCCAAGGCGGAGGGATTGTGTGTAAATTCCCCAAATATTTTCCTCGCATAAATAGATAAGGATGGCCGAGGAGAGGTAGGTGTTCAGAATGTGAAAGGAGGATTGAAGGACAGGGCGTGTTTTATTCATGAATCATCAGGGCTGTTCCCCGGGGATGCCGGTTGAATTGATAGGGAAAGAATTCCTTTCCATTATCGTATATCAGGGTAAAAAGTAAAGAATTTTGTGCCCTGCCAATGAAACGGCCGGAGAGGTTACGGTATCTTGCTAAAAAGTTCAAAAGATTTCCCCGGGACGCGGTATAATAGCAGGGCGTAGCCAGGGACAGAAACAGAGCCGGATTGGATTGCGGTGTTTTATCCGTCTTGCAGAAGACCTCGGGCCTGCCCGTGGATGAATGCGAGAGGTTAACAATGCCTTGCCTTCTGCTTCGGGGCTGTCCGCTTGTGTGTTAAGACGCCAGATGATTCCGCGAAGCGGATTGTTCATGGGCCCCGCGCTCATGGGCGCGGGGTTTCCTAAGACAGGGGGATGGTATGGATCATGCCGGGCAGATACTTCGGGATATTTTTGTAGCCGTTGTGGTGGCCGGGTTTATCTTGTGGCGGTTGGTCAGGCCGTATCTTATCTGTAAGAGTGTTTTGGCAGGGCGGACCGGCCTGATAGGCGCGAAATATGTCCTGTTCGAGGGCGTGCTGTTTACTGTTGCCGGCGCGTTCTTTTTGATGCGGTCTTTGCGGCCCCTGTCTAACGTGACCGCTGCCGTCGTGTGCGGGGCTCTTCTCCTGGCCGGCCTTTGGTATATTTTTAACGCGGTCAGGGTGCTGGCCGTCCAGAATAGAGGCCGGCCTTGGGAGAACCCGCGAAAGGGCGGCCAGCTTACGGAATAAAGCGCCGTTTAAAATGGATGTCAATCAACAAAACGTTAGGGGGGGTATGACGAAAGCGTTACAGATCATCGTGCTGTGGGCTTCCCTGGCTGTCTGGGGCGGCGGGGCGGCGTTCGCGGATGAGTTGATGGATTCCGCGGAAGCTTTTTTTAAAAGTTATGTGGATGGAGGGAATCAGGCGAGCGCCTCCATTGTCAATTATTTCGCTGATGACGCCCGGATTGTCGCCGTGAGGCATCTTCCGGAGGGCGGGACGGTCCGGATAGAAACAACCGGCGAGAAACATAAAAAAATGCTGCGAAAAACACGCCTCCGCGCCCGGGCCAGTAAAGTCTCGATGCAGGCGTTGACGACATTTTCGGATGTCGCCTATAATTTAGAGAACGGGTGTGTGAGGATCACGGCGGTGCGGCATGTTTCCCCGAGGCAAACGACGACTCCGTATTCTCTTTTGATCTGCAGGAAAGACGGCAAGGATTGGTCTATTAAAGAAGAGATCATAGAGCTTAAACAATTTCCGGACGCAACTCTTGCCGTTGAGCCCTAGCGTAAGGCCGCCGGGAGAATACGGGAGGGTTCCGTTTGGCTGCGGCCGTGTTTTTCATGGGCGCCGGTGGAAAGTTGTTGAGGCGGTTGTCCGCGAGGTAGAGGATGAAAAAAAGTTTACAGCAGCGTATTGAAGACGCTGTCCGCGAAGATATCCAGATCGTGGCGTATGATCCGTCCTGGCCCGGGCAGTTCGCGGAAGAAGCGGCGTTCTTGCGGTCCCGGCTGCCGGAGGGCATGGTCGCCCGCATAGAGCATTTCGGCAGCACGGCGGTTCCGGGGCTGGCGGCGAAACCGGTGATTGACATATTGGCCGAAGTCCGGAGTTTGGATGAGGCGCGGGCTTGTATCGTTCCCATTTTGGAATCGGAGGGGTACGAGTATTTCTGGCGGCCCGAGTTTGAAGGCCCGCCGTATTACGCGTGGTTCATTAAGCGCGATGCGTCCGGGACAAGAACGCATCATATTCATATGGTGGAAGCGGACTCCCGCCTCTGGAGCAGGCTGTATTTCCGGGATTATTTGCGGGAATTTCCCGGGGAAGCACAACGGTATTCCGATCTTAAGCGCGCCTTGGCCGCGCAATATCCCGGCGACCGGGTTGGATACACGCGTGGCAAAAGCGAGTATATCAATTCGGTCACCCGGAAGGCCCAGAGTTACTATTCTGATAAGTAAAGCCGTGGGGTGGGGCCCTCAAACCCGGGTTGGCGTTGACAATCAGGGAGAAGATATTTATATTATGAAGACTGTTTTTTGAACATCACGAACGAGTCTGTTTTGCAAGGGGTGTGCTCGCATGAGGACAAAATTTTCTCAAAGAATTTTTTACTGGGGGGTTGTTTTATTTCTCGCCGCGGCAGGGCTGCTGGCGGCCCCCGCGGTTTCCGCCCGTGATAAGGAGATATGCTGGGGCGGGGCCGGGTTTAATCCGAAAATAAAAAATTCCTGCCGGTTTGTGGCGTACATTTACAAAGCGGAGATGCAGGTCAGGATCCGGCTGGATACCTATGAAACATTCGAGGACGTCGCAACTTTGCGTCTTATTCCTCCGCAAGGGCGGGAATGTGTCTCCAAACAATGCAAACGAATGTCGCGGCAGATCTACTCGCCCTGGGAATGTTCTTTTCCGGCTGCTGATTTTATAAAATTATCGGGGTTGGGGACACTCATCGCGGAAAATCAATACGGGCAGAATTTACTTACGGATGAAATAGATTTTGATGAGATCAGGACTTTGTTTCGCGTGGAAAGCAAGAAAGAAGGAGACGCGGACCCCCGTTTGCCTTAATGTTTTTTCGTTCCGGCCGTTGGTTTAATACTCCAGAGCTTGCACTGGGGGTCATGCCTTTGATTTTCGAATATTAATATGAATTTTATTATGAATGGAACCAGATTGAGGTTTGTTTTATTTTGCGCGGGGACGCTGTGCTTGAGCGGGTGCGCGGTTGCGAAAGCGACAGGGAAAACGGTTCAGGTTCTGGGGAAAACCGGTTATCACACGGCCCGTGTGGCGGGGAAGACCGTTGTGACGGTCGGTAAAGCCACGGGTGGGGCGGCGAAAACGGTTGTGCATATCACGCGCGGAACCCAGGTTGTCCCGCTGGAAAGACGGGGAGGACTGATTGTGGAAGTCACCGTGAACAAGAGAACCAAGGCAAAATTTCTTGTGGATACCGGAGCGGAACAGATGCAAATTTCTCAATCCTTGGCCAGGCGGCTAAAATTGGATTTGCGCCACGCCGAAGAAGTGCCTGTCCGCGTGGCCGGGGGAACCGTGGTGGCGGCGCGGACCGTGATGCTTAAAGAGGTGAGGATCGGACGGGCCCGCGTGGAAAATGTGCGGGCGGTTATTATCAGCCGCGAAGGAGCCATGGATTATGACGGTCTTTTGGGCATGTCTTTCTTGAGTCATTTTAATTTTCAGGTGGATACCGCGAACGCCAGGCTTATTCTTAGAAAAAGGCTTTGAAGGCCCTGCATCTTGGAATTCACGTTTTTGTTTTTCATTCAATCCTGCGTTTTTAGCGCAGGATTTTTTATTCAATGAGCATTTAGTTTACACGACCCAAGGGAGTGTAAACTAGAAATGCGAATTGATCCTGAGCGCGAGTGAGCCCAAGCGAACGAGTTGCAGGATGTTGGTTTCATACCCTGCAGTTTCCTGCGTTTCATTGAGTCCAGAGCTTTCTCTGGGGTTTATACCTTTGATTTTAGCTTTCCTTATTTATAAATGTGTGCCGGGAGGTGTTTCTTACCCGGGCCGGTTATCGTGTAACTTTTTGCAGACAAGTCCGTTTATATTTATGACAGCCCTGGAATCCGGCCTGCGGCGGCTGAGGAAAAAGCGCTGATGAAATATTCAGCGGAATTTTGATAAAACAGGCCTCTAACGATAGGGAAACGCAAAGGAGGCGGTTATGCGCGGCATATTTTTGGGAGCGGTGGCAGCAGGGGTGTTGGGGATGAGCGTTTTGTGCGCCGGGCCGGCGCGGGCGGAGCATCCGGATGATATTCAGCGTTTTATACAGTATCTGGATGTGGGAGAGCCGGTGTATTTTGATAATTTGACAGTTATCCCGGTCTATGCCCAACGGGGGGAAGCCCGCAGGGCGTATACGACGCTGGATGACGCGTTGGCCAACGGCTGGCTTGTTATTTCAGAAGTTTCAGGAGGGCATGTCCCGCAGGTCGAATTGAATAATTATTCCAAACAGGTTATTTATATCATGGGCGGGGAGGTTATTTCCGGCGGAAAACAGGACCGTATTTTCGGGCGTGAGGTCCTGCTGTCCCCGGGCGCGCGGCATGTGGTGGTGCCGGTGTATTGCGTTGAACAAAACCGTTGGCAGTATGAAACCGACACTTTTTACAGCAAACAAAACCTGGGGACATGGAATTTAAGGGCAACCGCCCAAATGGCGCCGGAAGGAGCCCAGGCGGAGATATGGGGAGATATTTCCGCAGCGCATCGTGATATGGGCGTGCGGTCCCGCACGATGGCGTATCAGGAAGCCTATGAGCAGAAAGGCGTAAAAGAGAAAGTCCTGGAGCATGAGCGGTATTTCCAGCGCATTCCGAGCCTGCGCAAGGATACGATCGGCGTCGTGGTCGGTGTGGGGGGGCGGGTTGTGAGCGTGGACCTTTTCAGCAGTCCCTCGGTATTTCAGTCCCTTTGGCCCAAGATTTTGAAATCTTCGGCCCTGGCCGCGGTGAGCGGAGCCGGGGCAGGAGCTGTCACTCAGGATGACGCGGCCTGGTTTATCCGCCGGTTGTATGATATGCGCTATCAAAGAAAGGCGGCGGTAGACTTGGGCGTGGAATTTTCCGCTTGCGAAAGCGTGAATGTGAATGCCCTGGTGTATAAGAGCGATGTTGTTCATCTATCGGCTTTTTCCCAGGAAAGGAACTGGATCTCGGCCCCTTTCCCTCTGGACTCCGAACGCCGTATCCCGGTTATGCGCCGTTAGTGTTTGCTTTTGGAAAATTTTTTGCCGCCTTCAGCCGCAAACCGGGGGCGGCCTTTTTGTGCTTGGGGGGCGAATTGATCCTCCCGCGCGAGTGAGCCAAGCAACGAGCCGAAGGAGGTGGGTTAATCCCCGCGGCGTGCTGCGGTTCATTGAGTCCAGAGCTTGCCCTTAGTTTTATACCTTTTATTAGTTTCGTGAGGCCAGGGATTTATGATATACTACCTCCACCATCGGATATTTAACTGTCATAATCATGTCGTCCTCAATCCTGTTAAAAAATTGCCGTCGTTTTTTTGTTTTGGCGCTGATTCTTTTTTCCCTGTCGGAGGCCATCGCTATTTTTTGGGGGGCCGTTGTGATGTTGCGGCGCTTCAAGGCGGCGGGATGGAATTATGAAGAAAGGCGGCGCGATTTTAAGGACGCCGCCCCCTTAATGGATCTGCGGGCCATCCTCCCGGACGGGGCGGTTGTCCGGCCGCCGCTAAACGGGAACAGGATCACTCCGGTCGCGGCCCGGTATATCCTTTATCCCTTCCCGGTGCTGGAGGAGGGGAAGTATCTTATTGATTTTAAAGGTGATTTTGTTTTTCCTCCGGAAGGCCACGTCGTTTCGCTTGCTGATCACGCACGGGCCTATGCGCCTCCCGGATCCCCTTTCAGCCGGGCCCGCGGCCCGGCCCGGGCCTTGTCCGTATTTCAAACGGCGGCCTGGAGTTTGATTTTTATTTTATTCCAATTGTTACTCGGGGCCGCGCTCCTGGATGTGTTCGGGTTTCCTCCCTGCCGGGGGATGCCTTTGTTTTATCCGGGGTTGAGTTATTTGACCGGCTATTTGTTTTTTTCCGTGTCCTTGTGGTTGTTTTATCTGGCCGCCCAGGGGGCGCTCGCGTTCGATCTTTTGCCTGTCAGCGGCACCGCCCTGGCAGGGACAGTATTTATTATTCAACGGGGGATTGTTCCCAAGGTTATAAAGATGCTTGTTTCCGGCTGCCGTGCGTCGGGCTGTTGCCCGGCCCCCCGAACGCTGTGGGCCGGGGTGCTGCTCGGGGCCGTGACCGCCTGTATTATTTCGATGACCATTTCAACTCCGGTGACAGACTGGGACGGGATGTCACATTGGATTTTAAAAGCCAAGATCATGGCGCACCAGAATCAGATGGATTTTTCCTTCACGCATAATAATTACTATCCGTTGCTGTGGCCGCTTAATATCGCGGCACAATTCGTGGTTTCCGGCGGGCTGTATGACGCGCTGGCCCAATGGACGTCCGCCGCCCTTTTTTTTGTTTTTGCCGGGGCGCTGGTCAACGCGTTGGAGAGCCTGTCCGCCGGCAAAGGGGCGGCCCGGCTCATGACGGCGTTGTTTGTGGTGTTGAGCTTCCGGGTTCCGCTGGGCGACGGACAGTGGTTTTATAATTACCGGCAGGCCAATGCCGAAAATCTTTTTCTGGCGTTTCTGGCCGGATTGCTGTTTATGACGATCCGCTGGTTCAATTCCAGGGAAGCCCGGTATCTTGCCATGGCGGTTGTGCTGGGAGCCGGGCTGGTGTTAACGAAGCTGGAGGGCTCGGTGGCTGTCGCTGCGACCGTGGTGCCTTTGTGGGGATTAAGCAGGCGGCTGAAAATTACCCGGAAGGAATTTTGTCTTTTTATGCTGTTGACCTTGAGTATGGCTCTGCCGTTACTCTGGATCCTGTGGGTCAACGGCCACGGGTATGGGGAGTCCATGCTGCATGTCCGGTCCGGGCTGACCTGGGGAAAAATGATGATTCTGACCCAGCGGATCAGCGATTATGTTTTTCAGGATGTTTTTATTGTCCTCGCCCTGCTGGCGGCCGGCATCGCTCTTGTGTCGCCGGGGAGAAAGCCCTGGCTGGCCCGTGACGTGTTTTTGGCGGCGCAGGCGGCGGGCTTGCTGGTTTTCAGTGTTTTTGCCATTTCCGGGTGGCCGGAAGCGAAGCTGAAAATCACGTCTCTGGAAGTTTTTCAACGGCTTTTTTTGCATGCCGCGCCGGCCATATTATTATTTTGTGTGAGCCGTTTTTATTCAACCGGCAGCGCGGGAGAAAGCCTGATGTCCCAAGCTGTCGCGGCGCCAGGATCACAAACACGAATTCTTAAGAAAGGAATCCCCGGGGATGATTTTTAAAGAGGCGGTGTCCTGCCTTGTTGATGAGCGCGCTTTTAAGGAATTTTTAAAAGGGGTTTTTTTCTGGATCCTTTTGATCGGCGCGCCGTTGCTGTATCATCAGTTTTCCATGCTGCGGCCGGGGTTTTTCTGGTACTGGCCGTTCTTGAGCGTCCTGGTTGTGGCGACAAGCCTTGTGCTGGCTTTTGCCGCCGGCCGGGGCCTTCCCTGGGATGACCTTAATTTTGAACAGAGAATTTTCGGAACGGTTGCGTGTTATAGCGCGGCGTTTTTCCCTGTGTGGCTGGCCACGTTCGGCCCGGAAGTGCTGGGCCGGAACGCCTGGCGCGGCAATGTGCTTTTGATTAATATTATCGTCGGGCTGATCGGTTTGTCCGGGGGGGCCTGGTCGGCTCTGGCCCTGCGCTGGCTCCGCCCCGGCGTTTTTTCCTTCTCCCGCCTGGGCCAAATCGCCGCTGGAGGAATCGGGTTGCAGGTCTTTTGGTTTATCGGTTCGCACGTGCAGGCCATTCCTTCTTTGTCCACGATTGTCCGCGCGTTGACACAGGGGGGGTGGCATGAGTACACATGTTATTTTTTCTGGGAGGCGTTTATGGCCTTCTTGGTTTGGCCGGGCGGCTTGACTTTAGGGTTTTTGTTTTATATCGGCCGGGAGAAAATTTTTAAAGACGACCAGCAGGATAAGAAATTTAAGAAACAACACACCCCGTCCTGGTGGGATTGATGTTTTTCCGGACGGGACATTTTAAGGGGGAGGCGCCGGCCCGGGAGGCATGCGTATCGCGGACCGCCAGAGTCCAGACCAGATGAATTTCAAGGGGCAGACTAAATATCCATCCGTTATAATCCTGGCGGCAATCTTGGGGGTTACGGCCCTGGCTTTCAGTCCTGTTGTGACTCACGGGTTTGTTTTGTCCTGGGATGACGACAGCCATGTCGTCGGAAACCGGTTTATCCGTTCGTTGGCCCCCCAGCGCGTCCGCGCCATCTTTGAGTCAACGGTCTGCAACACGTATATCCCGTTAACGGTTCTGTCCTTCGCGCTGGAATACCGTTTTTTTAAACTGGATCCGTTTATCTATCACCTGAATAATTTGATTTTACATCTCGGGGTCACGGGGCTGGTCTTCCTTTTTGTCCGGCGTTGCGGCTGTTCGCTTTTTGTGTCTTTCCTGGCGGCGTTGTTGTTCGGCGTGCATCCCCTGCACGTTGAATCCGTGGCCTGGGTTAGTGAGCGCAAGGATGTCCTGTTCGCGTTTTTGTATCTGCTGGCGTTGATTATTTATCAAAAGTATCTCGCGGGCGGGGCGCGGCTGGCGCTGTTTCTTTCCTTTTTATGCGGGTACGGCAGCCTGTTGGCCAAACCCATGGCCGCGAGCCTGCCGGTGGTGATGGCGTTATATGATTGGTTTGTCCGCCGGCGGATGACCTGGGGCGTGGCTTTTGAAAAAATATCCCTGGCGCTGTTGATGGCGCCGGCCCTCTGGATCACGTTTTCCTTGAACCGGCTGCCTCTTTCCCTTTTTTCGGGGAAGACGGTGTTGACCTGGACCTGGTGTTTTATGTTTTATGTACGGGCTTTCCTGTTCCCGGACCGGCTGTCACCGTATTATGTTTTTCCCGTGCCGGTTTCGTGGACGAATTGGCATTTCGCCGTGCCGTTTTTTTCCCTGGTCCTTCTTGCCGGCGCGGTATGGGTTTTCCGGCGGCGCCGGGTTTTGGTTTTCGCGGCGCTTTTTTACGCGGTGTCCATCTTGCCGGTCTTGCGGGTTAATCCCGCGCTCGTGGCCGACCGTTTTATGTATTTGCCCAGCCTGGGGCTGTGCCTTGTTTTCGCGGCCGCGGCAGAACGAATTTTTCTCAAGGTAAAGAGTATCCGGGGAGTCCGCCTGGTCCTCGCCGGAACGCTCACGGCCTTGTTCCTGGCTCTTTCTTTGAAAACGCATGCCCAGAGTCAGATCTGGCGTGACGATGACTGTCTGTGGCGGGACACGATTCGCCGGTATCCGTGTGCCGTTTATCCTTATTATGCCCGGGCCAGCGCGAACGCGCAAAAGGGGCTTGGGAGCCGGGCGCTGAAGGATTATAATAAAGTCCTTGAATTGAACCCGCGTTTTGCCAGCGCTTATAATGACCGCGGGCTTGTGTGGTTTCGGCAGGGGCGTTGGGAGGCGGCCTTGGACGACTTTAACCGGGCGGTCGTCCTGGCCCCGGACCGCGCTGTTTATTATTTGAACCGGGGATATTTTTACGAGATGATGAAACGCCCGGTTGAGGCTTTGCGTGATTACACCCGGGCCTTGCGGTTGGACCCGCAAGATGTCCGGGCCCATGTTCGGAGAGCGGAAATTTACCGTTCCCAGGGGCGGGCTGAAGACGCCGCCAGGGAAGACCGCCTGGCCCGGGAGAAAGACCCGCTTTTTTTTGAGCTGCGCGTCGCGCCGTAGATTCTAATCTGGCTATTAAGGCGGCCTTTGGAAAGTCCCCGGGAATTCCAGGAAAGGAGATGTGATGGGACCTGAACTCATGCCGGTTGTTTTCGTGGTGCTGGTCGGCGGGATTATTTTTATGGTCAAGAAGCAGGATATCCAGCGTCAGCGGCTTTTTTTGGAAGAACAAGCGATGAAACGGCAGGGCGGCGTCCACGGCAACAGCTTCTTTTTTTATCCGAAACTGGTGTTCCCGTGCGGCGGGCAGGATGTGACTGTTTACACGCGGCCCGCCTCCCGGAACAGCCCCGCCTACACGTTTATGAGGTCCCCGCTTATTGCGCCGGGGCTTTACAGGGTGAAAATTTACCGGGAGCTTCGTGTTTTCGGGGTGGGGACCGTTTTTGGACAGGATATCCGGACAGGGGATCCGGAGTTTGATAAGGCGTTTGTCGTGCAGGGGAGTGACGAGATGATCGTGCGCGCATTATTGCAGCCGCAGATTCAGCGGTTATTGCTGGGAATGAAGGATTGGAATCCTCAACTGGAGATTAAAAACGGCCGGTTTGTTTTTCAGGTTGAGCGGGAGGTGAAAAACACCGAAGAGATGGATACTTTTATAGGGGCGGGGCTGGTCTTGCTGGCCCGGGCCCAGGAAACGGGTTGACGAAGGCGGCCCGTAAAAAAGGGAGGGGATTGTGGTTCAGACGGTAACCGCGGCGCTGATTATCCGCGACGGCAAATTTTTGATCGCCAAACGAAAAGCCGATGATGAAAAGGGCGGGCAATGGGAATTCCCCGGGGGAACGGTGATGCCCGGAGAGCCTCCGGAACAGGGGATGGAGAGGGAAATCCTCGAGGAACTGGGCGTCCGGGCCCGCGTCGGGAGGCTGCTGGCCAAGGAAAGTTGTTCTTCCGGGGGCCGGGCCCTTGACGTGTGGTTTTTTGAGGCGTTCCCGGAGTCGTTTGATTTTATTTTGACGGAACATGATGAATACGCTTGGGTCGCGCCCGGGGAATTGGATGCGTATCAGTTTCCGGAAGGGGACCGGAACGTGGCCGCTTTATTGTGTCCTCAAGAAGGATAATCCCGGATAAACGTGCGCGCCGGCCGGAGGCGGAACAAAGGATCGTGTATGCCGAAACAAAGCGCGGGTATTTTATTGTACCGCCGGGGGGAACAGGGCTGGGAGTTTCTGCTCGCCCATCCGGGCGGGCCTTTCTGGGCCCCCAAAGATCTTCATGTCTGGTCGATCCCGAAAGGGGAATTCCTTCCGGAGGAAAACGCTCTGGAAGCGGCGCGAAGGGAATTCTTCGAGGAGACCGGCTGTCCGGTTGCCGGCCCGTTCATTCCGCTGACCCCCTTAAAGCAGCCGAGCGGCAAGGTGATTCACGCGTGGGCGGCGGCAGGGGCCTGCGACCCGGACGGAATTCAAAGCAACACATGCTGGGTGGAATGGCCCCCCCGGTCAGGGCGGCGCATTGAAATCCCGGAAATTGACCGGGTCGGCTGGTTTAATCCTGACGCCGCCCGGGAGAAGATCGTGCCCGGGCAGGCGGGGTTTGTCAGCGAACTCCTTGCCGTGTTGTCTTCGAAAGCATCAGGGGAGAGAAAGGGGGCGGCATGAAACAGAAACGTGAAGCGGCGGTTCTGCTGAATGAGGTCGAATATCAATGGGGGGTGGTTGTCAGCAAAATGATACTGAAGAAGGAAACCGGCACGGTCACCCTTTTCGCCTTTGACGAAGGGTGAACATACCGCTCCGTTTGACGCGATGGTGTTTGTCCTGGAAGGGGAAGCGGAAATATTGATTTCCAGAGAGTCGGTCCGCTTACAAGCGGGAGAAACGATTGTTATGCCGGCCCATGAGCCGCATGCGCTGAAAGCGGTGTCCCGTTTTAAGATGATGCTGGTCATGATCAAATCCTGACGCTTGCAAGCCGTTGCTTCCGCGGGAATGGGCGCCAGGGAAATCCCCGGGGTGTGATTGGCAAAAAATTGTTGGTGACCGCCAGAAAATTTTTGGTATACTCATTTTATCCGTTTGTCTCCAACCCGTCAGCCGGAACGTTTCCGGGTCCGGAAACGGCAGGAGAAAGGGGAGGGAATGGCCGAGAGAAACAAGGTACTGGTCGTTGACGACGATCCGTATATTTTAAAGATTCTGCGCCTGATTCTGGAACGGGAAGGATTTGTGGTCGAGCAGGCCGCGAGCGGCCATGAAGCGGTTCTCGTGAATCGCCGGTTCCTGCCGGATCTAATTATCATGGACCTGGTGTTGCCTGACATAGACGGGGCGGAGGCGATCGAGCGGATTATGCGTTCGACGGAAGAGGAGAACCGCCCCAAAGTTTTCTTTATTTCCGGGGTCATATCGAGCCACGACGCCCTGGCCAACATTATTACGATTCATGATTGGAAATATAAAATTATCGCTAAACCTCTGGATTTAATGAAAATTGTCGAAATTGTTAAGGAGATGTTGCAGTAAATGGCCTTCATCCAAAATTTGATTCAGAAATGGACCCGGATCACATTAGGCAGCCCAGGCTGGTTTCTGGCCGCGGCGGTTTTTTTATTTTATTTTTGCTGCATCAGCTTCGCTTTTCTTTTGGCGATGGTCCTTGCCGGGTTGACCCATAATGTATTCGCGTCTTTTAACATCAGTGTCGGGGTGTTGCTGGGGACGTTCGGGTGCGGGATTGCGCGCTGTCCGGAGGCGAAGGAAAAAAAACCGGCCACGTTTTTATTAAAATGTTTGTTGGGATTTTCCGTCGGAGGCGCGTTGGCCGCCTTTTATCTGAAAGTTTCGGATTTCGGGGGACTGAACACTTTTGGGCATTCTTTGACCGGGTACGCCTTGCTGGCCTCCCTCGGTTATGTGTCCGGCCGGGGCGCCGGGTTTTTTCAGCCCATCCTGTCCTTCCGGGAGTCTCCGTCCTGCGGCGAGGGAATCCTGAAGGCCGGAGCCGGGGGCGTGTTTTTGGGCGCCCTGTGTTTCGCCTTTCTATTTTATTCCCGGCTTGGTGTCATCACCTCTCTGTTATTCGTCGGCTGTTTGTCGTCCGTGTCCGCGCTGTGCCTGCCCCGTCCTTCTTCACCTGGAGAAAAATCCCCGGACATGTCCTGGGTCACGGCTCACATGCTTGCTGTCCCGATCCTGTTTCTGGGGGCCATGCTGAACATATTTCTTCATTAGGATTCGGCTGCGGCCATTGGGAGACGTTTTGATCCCCTGCGGCTTTCTTGTCTTTAACCCGTTCATAGATTTTGACCGCGTGGTTCCAGCCCCATCCTGACGGGGCTGGCCAGGGGCCGTACAGGGCGACCGGCCGGTAATGATTTTGAATATAGCCGTAGAGCGTTTTGCAGTATGTCTCCCCCAGCACCCCCAGTTGTTCCTGCGGGGACACCGCGCGGTTTGAAATAAGAATATAGCGGACATGGTGTTTTTCCAGGTCGGCGATCGCGTCCCGTTCCTGTTTAAGCGTGATATTCCTGTGGTCAAAAAACATCAACTGCCGGCTGGCCCCGTCGCGCCCGGAGAGAAAATAATACAGGGGATCAAAGGGAAGCGCGAAGATTTTTTCCCCCTCCCCGGTGTGTTCTTGGACGAAGCGGCTGACGTGGGTGACGGTCCGGATCACGTCGACCGGGGACTGAAGGTAAACTTTGTTAGGGCCGAATTGAAGAAGCGATAAGGGATTCTGTTTTAATATCCGGATGAGGACGGTTCTTTGGTAAAGGGACGTGAGGGGCAGCATGATCAGCGTAACGAAAATGAGAAGCCGGATGGCGGGGGTGGGGATGGCCCGTGTCCCGGAAGAGATTATTATAAACATCAGGATGATAAACAGCGGCAGAATCCAGAACAGCCGGTAGTGGACCCCGCTGGCGATAAATTCATGCAGGGTGACGAGGATGAGGAAAAGGATACTGCCGTACACGAGGAGGAGTTTCAGCCGGTCTTCCTTGTTAATGGTGCCTTTGCGGAAAGACAGGACGGTTTGCAGCAGCGAGAGCGCGAGAATGACGAAAATGATGATTCGCCCGGCGTCGTTCGTGGAATTAACGACCAGGGTGAGCCAGAACGCCTTCAGGGATTCCGCAGGCCCGGGTGTGATGTCGGTTCGGTATGTTTTCTGGAAGGGGAACGTTTGCCCCAGGACGTAAGACGGCAGGCCGTATAAAAGAGCGCCGTAAACCAGGGCCGTTATAAGCAAAAGGATGCCGATGAGTCCGGCGTACGTCCGCCGCATCGTCCCGCGCGCGGGATTTTTGGCGGCCCAATCAATAATCATCAGGCTGGAGAAAAACGCGACCATCGAGGACACGCCCAGGTTAATCCGGATCAGCAGCAGCCCCAGCAGGGCGAAGGAACCTCCGTACACCCACGCTTTCTGCGGCTGGCGGATATAACGCATCAGCCAGTATAGGACCGACACCAGGCAGAGAAGCGCGCCGCTGTGATTATAGGTGTAAAAAAACTCGACGCCCCGGTACGCCCAGTACCAGGCGGCGCACACGAAAGCCAGGGTGGGGGGGATGAAAAGGATGCCGGTCAGGTATAGCATGATCCCGGTCGCCAGGATCAGGATGTTCTGGCCCAGGAGCACGCTTTGAATGGAAACCCCGAAAGCGCGGAAGAACAGGCTGTAATAATACGGCATGACCGGCCCGAACAGCCAGGAGTAATCGCGGATGGGCAGGGCCCCGTCCAAGGATTTTTTGAAGCCGTAAAGGTCCCGGCCGTGGTCGCCGGTTGAAAGCATGAACTGGAAATCGTTATAAGGCCACAGGGCGAAAATGCCGGCCAATAGCGTCAAAAAAAAGAAAAGCCACTTGGCATAACGGCCGTCCCGAAGCGCGTTTTTAAAATAAGACATCATGGCAGATTGTTTTCTTCCCGGGAGAAAAATTTATCATTCGCTGAAAATATGATAGAATAAAAACCTCTTTCCACAATATCATATTACGCGGGCGTTATGGAAAAAAACATGAAAGAAAACAGGAGTGTGCTATGGTGACGTTACAGGAGTTCCAGAATTGCGAATTGATCGTTGCGAGGATTAAAGAGGTGCGCGAACACCCGGACGCGGACCGCCTTTATGTCTTGAAGATTGACACCGGCAAGGAAGAGAAGCAGCTTGTCGCCGGTATCCGCGCCTCGTATACGAAACAGGCTTTGATCGGCAGGCAGATCATTGTTATTAATAACCTTGAGCCGGCGGTGATCCGCGGGGAGCGTTCCGAAGGCATGCTGCTGGCGGTCAGTGATGCCGGCGGGGTTTCGTTGCTGGGGCCTGACCGGGATATCGCGTTGGGCAGCCGGGTCCGTTGATCCCGCGCCCCGGCCGTGTTTTATTGATTGTGTTTTCGTCTGATGATGATCGTCCCGTGGTTTTCCACCCACTGCGCGGGGCGGTGCCATTCTCCAAATTCCGCCACCTGCTCGTAATTGTCAATAAAATATTTGGCCAGAAGCTGGCAATGCGTTACCCCGAAATACCCTAGCCGGGTTTCTCGGGTCTGAACGCGGCTGGAAAGCACGACATACCGAATTTTTTTCTTTTGGAGGTCCTGGATGGTGGCGACCTCCTGTTCCAGCGGGATATGGTTATTGTAGAAGAACATCAGCTGCCGGCTGGCGGCCGGCCGGCCCGTCATATAATAATAGAGAGGATCGTACGGGAAGACAAAAAACGGCTCGCCCGGCGCCAGATGGGCGTCCAGGTAAGCGGTTGTTTGCTCGACGGTGTTGATCCATTGCGGGCTGTTGTTAAGGTAAACCCGGGCCCGGGGGTGCGCCCAGTAGAGGGCGGTTTGTTTCGTCTCCTGGGCGTCGCGGCGGAGCAAGGTCAGTCCCATGAAAATGATGAAGAAAGAATACAGGATGATCCGCATCGGGGGGCTGCTCAACCGGGCCCGGGTTGAGAGCAGGATAAACATAAAAATGATGTGAAAGGGTGAGGCCCAGAACAGCTGGTACTGGACGCCGCTGAGCAGGTATTCATGCAGGTGGGCCAGGGACAAAAAAAGCAGCACGGCCATCGAGAGAAAAGTTGTCCGGGAAACAGGCGCGTTTTTTCTGCCTTTCAGGGCGCGGAAAAGCACGGACACGGCTGTGATTCCTAACAGGATGTAATAGAGTTTTGAAAAGGTTGTTTGGGTGATCGCATGCACGAGGTGAGCCCGGTACACTTTGGCCGCCAGTGCCGGCGGCAGGCTGAACTGCCGGTCGGAGCCCAAAAAAGGAAAAGATTGGCGGACGATATAAAAAGGCAGCCCCTTTAAAAAAAGATAATACACCAGGCCGATACTCGCCGGAACGATCACCAGGGCCGCCAGGAAAAATTTTTCCCGGCCGCGGACGGTCCGGCGCTGGATGAGGTCAATGAACAGGACGGACGCGGTGAAGCTGAAGAGGGAACACAAGCCCATGTTGAGTTTCACGAAAGAAAGCAGGACGATGCAGCCGAGCCCTTGGTACAGGGATTTCGGGGAGCCGGTTTTAATATGCCGGAGAAGAAAAAAGGTTACTGCGGTCAGCAGGGCGACCCCGCCGGAGTGGTTGTAGGTGAAAAAGAAATATGGGTAAAAACTCCAGAACCACAGGGCCGCGAGGCATCCCCAGGTTTTCCCGCAGAGGAGATGGACGCTGCGGTAGATCATGAATCCGGCGGTGATTTTAAGGACGATTTCTCCCGTGAGAATGCTGGCCATGGTCAGCCCCAGCATTTTAAAGAAGACGGCGTAATAATATGGCATGATCGGACCGTAAACCCACCAGTAGTCCCTGAAAGGAACCGCGCCTTTTAAAATGGAGGCGTAACAATAAAAATCCCGGCCATGGTCGCCCTGCGCGATATGGTTTTGGTAATCATGCAGCGGCCACAGGATCAGCCAGCCGGCCAGGACGAGCAGGACAGGCAGCGCCCGGGACAGGACGCGACTGGCCGGTGAATCGGGCCGGAGCATTATTTTAAGACCAGAAGGTAATTTCATGTCATGGGGCAACAGGGTGTTGTTGAAAGGACGGAGGTCCATTCCTGATGACTCCCGCCGCGTGTTGTGTTACAATAGCAACGTTTTAAAATAACACACGGGCAGCGGAAATGCTCAAGATTTTTCAAAATCGAAGGAGGCCTCATGGCGGTTCTGACGGAATACCTGCACCTGTCAACTGGCGGGAACGGGGAGATCGTTGATATCACTTCTGGTGTTCAAGGTAAGGTGAGCGATTCCGGGCTTCGGGCGGGGATCGTGACGGTGAGCGCGGTTGGCTCGACGGCGGCGGTGACCACCTGCGAATACGAGCCCGGCCTGGTCAAGGATATCCGGGATATTTTCGACCGGCTAATCCCTCCGGGGGAATATCATCATGACCAGACCTGGGGCGACGGTAACGGACACTCCCATTTGCGGGCTTCTCTTGTAGGGCCGTCTCTGACCGTCCCCTTTTCGGGGAGCAAACTTATTTTAGGCACGTGGCAGCAGATCATTTTTATCGATTGGGACACCCGGAGCCGTAAACGGCAGATTGTGATTCAGATCATGGGGGAAGAATAGGATGTTAAAACAATTTGTCCCGTCTCTGGTGTGTTTGTCCTGCGAAGGATGCTGCCGTTTTCAGGAGGCGGACAGCCCCTGGCGGCCGAAAGTCGGCCCGGGAGAAAAAAAAGATTTTGATGCCCGGCTTCCTGCCGGGACCCCGGGATCAGACGTCCTGGACAGCGACGTTTATGTGACGGCAAAGGGGGACGGGGTGATTTACCGCTGCCGCTTTCTGGACCGGGGCGAGAACACCTGCGATATTTATCCCGGCCGGCCTTTTGAATGCCGCCTCTATCCTTTCTTGCTCGTTCGAAGCGGCGGACGGACGCTGGTCGCGCTTCATTTGAGCTGTCCGTTCGCGCAAAAGTATTACGGGCTTAAGGAAATGGATGATTATATCGCGTATTTGAAAGACGTCTTTTCCCAGCTGCCCATGACGGAATTTCTGCGGGACAACCGGGCCTTGTTTTCGGATTACAGCCTGGCCGAGGAAGAATGGGTCCCGGTCTTTGACCTGGACGTGCCCGGAGGCCCGGATGGATCATGATGTCAGACAATATAAAACCCTGGTCCGGAAATATCTGCGGGAGCAGAATCCGGTTTTGTCGGCGTATTCCTTCGTGCCTGTTTTCCTGTGGCAGGAGTGCTTCCGCTATTACTTTGAGATCATAGACGGCCAGCTGTGTATTTTCGCCGGGAATGAGATCGGCCGTTTTTTGACGTTGCCCCCGCTGGGCCGGGAAATCAGCGCGTCCGCCCTGCAGGAATGTTCCCGCCGCATGGCCGGTTGGAATTCCGGTTCCGGCGTGTCCAGGATCGAAAACGTGGATTTCCGCCAGCGCTCTGCGTTTCCGGCTGGCGCGGCGTTTTACCTGCGGGGGTATGAAATTTTGTATTATAAAAAAGATATCATCGGCCTGAAGGGCAACGCCTATAAATCCAAACGTTTTGATTATAACCATTTTATTAAAAGTTATGATGCGGCCTATCTGCCTTTCTGTGAGTCTATGGCCGAGGAATGCCTGAAGCTTTATGACCAGTGGCAGGAAGGCCGGAGGCGGAAATACACCGATGATATCTACCGGCATATGCTGGATGAAAGCCGCCGGGTTCATGAGCTGGCCATGCAGAACGCCCTTTGGCTAGACCTGGTCGGCCGTGTCGTTTTGGTCGGAGGGGAAATTAAAGCCTATACCTTCGGATACTGGATCCGGGATGACATCTTCTGTGTTCTGCTGGAAGTTTCCGATTTGGAGTGCAAGGGCTTGCCGGTGTATATTTTCCATGAATTCTGCGCCGATGAGGAGCTTGCCGGCGCCCGGTTTATCAACACCATGGATGATTTTGAAATGGCGCAGCTTAAACGCACGAAAGATTTGTTTCGGCCGGCTTTTCAGTGGCCGGTCTACACTGTTACTTTTGAGCCATGATCGAAGGTCTTGTCAACGCGTGTTTTGTCGTCCTGGATGTCGAGACGACCGGTTTATCCAGCCGGCACGGGGATAAAATCATCGAAGTGGCGGCGGTAAAATGCGAGGGGCTGCGGGTGACGGACCGGTTTGAATCCCTGGTTAACCCTCAACGGCCGCTTTCGTACGGCGCCTACCAGGTGAACCGGATTTCTCCTGAGATGCTGAAAGACGCCCCCTTGGCCGCGGACGTTCTTCCGCAGGTGTTCCGGTTTATGCAGGGCAGCTGCGTGGTGGGGCATAATATTAAATTTGACTTGGGGTTTCTGCGCCACGAACTGTCATCGCTGGGCCTTTCGCTCCCGGGGGACGTCCCGTCGCTTGATACCTGTCAGATGGCCCGGGGGCTTTTGCCGGGGCTGAGCGGTTATTCTTTGCGTGAGGTGGCTTACGCGGTGGGCCTGGAAAGTTTTCAGCAGCACCGGGCCATGGCGGACGTGGAAATGACCTATGAGGTTTTTCGCGCGCTGCTTCAGACGGCCGAACGGCATGATCTCTTTTCTCTGCCTTTGCTTATGCGGATTTTCGGGCCGTCGGGCGGCCGGAATCCTTTGCCGCAGGACCTAGTGCCCTTGATTCAGGAAGCCATCGACACCTCCCGGTCCCTGGAGTTGATTTACAGCGGGATTACCGGACAGGGGATCACGCTGCGGACGGTCACGCCCCGGCAACTGGTCAGGGACAAACAGCAGGTTTCGCTGGTCGCGTACTGTCATTTGCGGCAGGAAGAACGCCGGTTCCGTCTGGACCGTATTCTTTGGGCGAGGAACAATCAATAATCGGAGCGTTATGTTATACCGGAGATTCGTTTTTCAAGGGGATCCCTGGCAGGTCTTTTCGGTTTTCGCGGACGAACCGCACGCGTTTATGCTGGAAAGCAGCCTGCATGACCCGCAGCTCGGGCGGTACACGTTTATCGGGTGCCGGCCTTTTCAATATTTTTCTTCTTCCCGCCGGACGGCCCTTGAAGACCTGAAACAGGAGTTTGTCCGTTGCCGGACCGGAGGCGGAAACCGGAGACGGGCCTTGCCTTTTATATCAGGAATCGTCGGGTATGTGGGTTACGATTACGGCCGCAAACAGGACAATATCCTGTCCGGGCGGCCAGGGCCCCGGGTTCCGGATGTGGGGTTCGGATTTTATGACGCTGTGATTGTCTTGGACCACCGGACAGGTTTTTTATATTTGACGTCGAGCGGATTGCCGGAGAAGAACCCCCGTGCCCGGGAAAAGCGGGCGCAGAAGCGGCTGGAAGAGATGCAGGCGCGGCTGCGCGCCGCGTCAGGCGCCTGGAGCTCGCCGCCGGCAGGAACTCCCGGGGAGGCCCGGCCGCCGGCCATGCGCGCCGAGATGACGCGCGCGCAATATATTCAGAAAGTTTGCCGGGCGCTGGATTATATCCGCCGGGGTGATATTTACCAGGTTAATGTCGCCCATAGGTTTTTTATGGAGGGGGACAAGCGTTTTTCAAAACGGGATGCGGTGCATTTTTACCGGACTCTGCGCGGTCTGTCCCCGTCCTGCTTCAGCGCCTATTTTGACGCCGGGCCTTTTCAAATCGTGAGCAGTTCCCCCGAGCGGTTCCTGCGGCTTGAGGGCCGCCGGGTGATGACCCGGCCCATGAAAGGCACCCGGCCCCGCGGCTCTTCCCGCCGGGAAGACCGCTGTTTTGAACGCGACTTGCGGCGCAGTTCCAAAGAGCAGGCCGAGTTGCTTATGATTACGGACCTTTTGCGCAATGACCTGGGTCGCGTGTGCGCGTACGGGACGGTGCGGGTGGACGCTTTAAGGACCATTGAGGCGTACGCCACGGTTTACCAGGCCACGTCCACGGTCAGCGGGCTTTTGATGCCCGGCCTTGATGGATTTGATGCCCTGGCGGCCTGCTCGCCCGGAGGGTCGATCACCGGCTGCCCGAAGATCCGGGCCATGGAGATTATCGATGAGCTTGAGCCGTGCCGGCGCTTGGTTTACACGGGGGCGCTGGGATATATGGATTTTTCCGGAGACATGGATTTCAGCGTTTTGATCCGGACCCTGCTGGTCCGGCCGCGGGTGGTTTCATTTCACGTCGGGGCGGGCATTGTCGCGGATTCCCGCCCGGAGGCGGAATACGAAGAGACGCTGGTCAAGGCGCAGGCGATGCAGCGGTGTCTGCAGGCCGGGTATGGCGGGGAGCAGGCGAAAGACCCGGCGGGGCCGCAGGTTATGGTTATTGACGGGGAATTTGTCGAGGCGGACGAATCCCGGCGGCGGGCGTTAACTCCGGGGATTTCGCGGGCAGCGGGGGTTTTTGAAACTCTGCGCGTGAGCCGGGGGCGGATATTATTTTTCCCGGAGCATTTCCGCCGTATGAAAAAAAGTTTACAGGCTTTTGGGATAGAATGCCCGGTGGATGGGTCGGATTTTCTAAGCTGCGCGGCGCGGCTCGCGGCGTTTAAAAATATCCGGGACGGCCGGCTGCGTTTGATGGTGTGGCGGGAAGGCCGGCGGGCGCGCTGGTGCGCGGCGGCGGAACCCTATCACCCGCCGTTTTTCCGGACAGGCTTTCACGCGACGGTTACCTCCTGCCGGGTTCCTTCGTCCGGCCCGCAGACCGGCCACAAGAAGGTGCGGTACGCCCCTTATTACGCCGAGTCCCGCAAGGCCGCGGAGAAAGGATATGACGAAGCGCTTTTTTTAAACCGCCGCGGGCATATGACCGAGGGGAGCCGGACGAATATTTTTTGGGTGAAAGGGCGCGTTCTATGGACCCCGGGGCTGAAGACCGGCTGTTTGCCCGGCATTGTCCGGGCGCAAGTCCTGGCCCTCGCCCGCAGGGAAGGGATACGCGTCCGGATGGCGGCGTGCGGGCTGGATGCTCTCAGGGAGGCGGACGAGGCGTTTTTGACCAATTCTTTGATGGGGCTCATCCCGCTTTTAAAAATCGACGGCCGCGATATTGGCCGGGGACGGCCGGGGGCGCTGACAACCGGGTTGTGGCGCGCTTACCGCCGGATGACCGAGCCGGATGAAAATATTCCTTTGCGAAAAAGACGCAAGGTTCAGCCTGCGGGACCCTGTTGAAATTGATAAGTTTATGATTGCTCTTCTAAATGTAAGTCAGTATAATTAGAACCATGAAAAAAATATTCCTTTTCTTTATGATGGGATCGCTTATTCTTCCCCTGTCCTTGGCCGTTGGCCAGGAAGAACCGGTATCCGCGCCGATTGAAGAGGGGATTCCTGTTCAGGAGGAAGACGAGGAGGCTGTTTCCCCCACCGCGCAGGAAGAAACCGGCTTTCTTCCCCGGGAGGAGGCCGCGGCGACACCTAGCAAGTGGCAGGAAACGGTCCGCTCGTTAAGGCGACAGACGGAAATGCTGCTGGAAAAGAACAAAGCCCTGAACGAGGAATATTCTTATCTGCAGAACAGCATGACCGAGGCCGAGGATCGCCAGAAACAGCTTGAGAAGGAAATTGAGGAATACCGCCGGGAGAATGAGAGGCTGCTGGACCAGCAGAAAAAAAACACGCTTCAGCAGCAGGAGATGAAAAAGAAGCAGCTTCAGACGCAGAAAGAGATGGAGCCGCTGCAAAAACAGAAACAGGAACTGGAAGACCGGTGGACGAGGGTTAAGAAAGAAACCCAGGACTGGCATGACCGGATTTCCGCCCTGGAGCAGGAAAAAAAGGCGTTGATCACGCAATTAAAGAATCTGGAAACTTCCAAAGACGACATGGCCGGCGCTCTTGACGAGGAAATCAAGAAGCTGGACTCGATCCTTCAGGAATATGAAGAGGAAGGCTCTTTGGTGGATTTGGAAAAGGAATCGTATGAGCGGGAAGCGCAGGAGATCGCCCGCATAAACGCGGCCCTGGAAGAGGACATAGAAGGTTTTGAGGACGAGGAACAGCAGGTGGCCGCGCGGATCGGCGATGTGGAGAAACAGAAGGCCGAATTAAAGAAAAAGAAACAGCCGGAACGCCTCCCACCGGAACTCGTCAAAGAGAAGCAGCGGCTGGAACAGCAGGTGAAGCAGCTGGCAGAGCAGTTGGAAACTATCAAGAAATCCGTGGAAGATACGTCCGCCGTGCTGGAGAAAAAGCGGGGCTTGATGGATGAGATCATGAAAATCGATGAAGAAAACCGCCAGTTGCGTCAGCAGATTTCCGATATGGCCGACTCGCTGAAGGAATCGAACCCGTAACCCCTCCCCTGTCTCCCCCTGGAGCTGGATGCTCACGCATCCGCGTCGTGTCAGCCCCTGAAATAATTTATTAGTAGAACGCCGAATAATGATATATAATTTAACCCAATGTGTCTAGGAACAGGTAACAAAAGGGGATCCCTATGGACGAGATATTGGAAATTTTAGCAAAGGACGCCCGTTTGACGGCTGAAGAGATCGCCAAAATGACGGGGCAGGATGCCGTCTCCGTGCGGAAAAAGATTAAACAGTATGAAAAAGACGGCGTGATCGTGCAGTACAAGACCGTTATTAATCAGGACATGGCGCACAGCGGCGGCTCTTTTGTCCGGGCGTTGATCGAGGTCAGCATCAACCCGCAGCGCGACGTCGGGTTTGACAACGTGGCGGAACGCATTTACAGCTTTTCGGAAGTCACGAGCTGTTACCTGGTTTCCGGAACGTATGATCTCCTGGTCGTGGTGGAAGGGGAAAATTTGCAGACGGTTTCGAACTTTATCGCGTCCAAACTGTCGCCCCTGGCGAATGTGCGCAGCACGACGACGCATTTTTTGCTGAAAAAATATAAAGAGGACGGCTTTGTCCTGAAAAAAGGAAAGCCGCAGAAGCGTTTGAACATTTCTTATTAACAGAACAGGATCGTTGCCGGAGGAAAAGGCAAGAGGACGGTTTGTTATGAGCTCAAGGATTTCAAAGACAGTGGAACGTTTAGCTCCGTCGGGAATCAGGGCTTTCTTTGACCTGGTTTTAAACATGAAGGACGTTATTTCCCTGGGGGTGGGGGAACCGGATTTTGTGACCCCGTGGCACATACGCGAAAAAGCCATCGCATCCCTGGAAGAAGGGTTTACTTCTTACACCTCCAATAAGGGGATGATCGAACTGCGCCGGGACATTGACCGGTTTCTGTCCGAACGTTACGGCCTGCGGTATGACCCGGAGAACGAGATTCTCCTGACCGTGGGCGTTTCGGAAGGCGTTGACCTGGCCGTGCGGGCCATCCTCAATCCCGGAGAAAAGGTGCTGGTGCCGGAGCCGGCGTACGTGTCCTACGGCCCGGTTGTGGAACTGGCCGGCGGAACACCGGTTATCCTGAAGACGGATTTGACGTCCGGGTTTAAAATCACGCCGCGGCTTATTGAAGAGGCCTGCGCGCGGGAAGGCGCGGTGAAGGCGATGGTCATCAATTATCCGGCGAACCCGACCGGGACCTCGTATTCCCGCCGGGAACTGTCCGCGATGTCCCGCGTCATCAAAAAACATGACTTGATCGTTATCAGCGATGAGGTGTATGACGAGCTGACCTATGACTTCGACCACACGCCGCTCGCCTCTCTGCCCGGGATGCGGGACAGGGTCATTTATTTAAACGGTTTCTCCAAGGCCTACGCCATGACCGGGTTCCGGCTGGGGTGGGCCAGCGGGCCCGCTGATGTGGTAGCGGCCATGACCAAGATTCACCAGTACACCATGCTGTGCGTGTCTATCACCGCGCAGATGGCGGCCCGTGAGGCGTTGCGCCATGGGAGGAGGTCCGTGCAGGAGATGAAGCGCGAATACAACCGCCGCCGGCGTTTTATCGTCGACGCTTTGAATAAGATCGGATTGAACTGCCACATGCCGCAGGGCGCGTTTTACGTGTTCCCTTCCATCGCCAAGACCGGGCAGTCGTCTCTGGATTTCGCCCAGGGGCTGCTGCAGAAAAAGAAAGTGGCGCTGGTCCCGGGCACGGCGTTCGGCCCTTCCTGTAACGGATTTGTCCGCATTTCTTACGCATCCAGCTACGAGAACCTTAAAGAGGCCGTGGCCAGAATTGACGCGTACTTGAAAGAATTGTAAGGCGTTCACCCCGAATAACAGAAAGCCATGAACCATGACGCAGCCATGCAATGATGATTGTGATTTTGAAATCGCTTTTTACGAGGGCGTCCTCGAGAAGAGCCGGGATTTCGTGCAGGCGCTGATGGCCCTCGGCGACCTTTACACCAAGAAAGGCCATTATCAGAAAGGGCTGGACATTGATCAGCGGCTGGCGGCGCTCCGCCACCAGGATCCACTGGTGCTTTACAACCTCGCGTGCAGTTATTCCTTACTGGAAAGGGTGGAGGACGCTTTCAACACCATGAAACGGGCGGTGGCCTGCGGGTACAACGATTTTGACTATATGCTGCAGGACCAGGACCTGGCACGCCTCTGGGCGGACGAACGCTTCCGTGCCTTTATCTCCAAGGTCCGGGGGCAGCCCTTACCACAAGATAAATCCTGACATGGCGCACACAGACGAACAATCCCGCCGATACCACCGGGTCAAAAACACGATCGTGTACGTGACCGTAGCCATGGATATCGCGTTTTTAATCTTTTGGGTCGCCACCGGGGCTTCGGCGGGGCTCGCGGCCGCCGCGCGCGTTCTTTTTAAATCCGTCTGGGTGTCCACGGCCGCTTACCTTGTGATTTTTCAGGCGGTCATGATTCTGGCCCACGCGCCGTTCGATTTTTTTACCGGTTATTTCTGGGAGCACCGTTACGGGCTCTCCACGCAGACGGTTCCGCAGTGGCTTAAAGACGAGGGCAAAAAAGCTTTCTTCAGCTTTTTGCTGGTGCTGGTGTTTGTGGAGATGATTTATTT
Source organism: uncultured Planctomycetales bacterium (assembly GCA_964489065.1). GTDB lineage: Bacteria > Omnitrophota > Gorgyraeia > Zapsychrales > JANLHA01 > JAGOJP01. The sequence goes on from CAZAXH010000003.1 coordinate 339,360, forward strand.
TTTCCTGCGGCGGTTTCCCTTCTGGTGGTGGGCCTGGGCCGCGGGGTTCTGGCTTCTGGTCACCGTGTTCCTCGCCCGGATCATGCCGCAGGTGATCGTCCCGCTGTTTTATAAATATGTGCCGGTTGGAAACGATCTGCTTAAAGAGCGCGTGGGGAACCTGTTCAAGGTCTGCGCCGTCGGGTTTAAGGACGTTTACGCCATCAAGATGTCGGAAAAAACCCGCAAAGCCAACGCGTTTATCTGCGGGCTCGGCCGCAGCCGCCGCGTGATCTTAAGCGACACCCTGCTGGCTAATTTTTCCTTGCCGCAGATCGAGGCGGTGGTGGCCCACGAGTTGGGGCACCATAAAGAGAAGCATATCCTTAAAATAATCGCCGTGAACACGGCCGGCGCTCTGCTGGCGTTTTTGTGCGTGCACGCCGCCCTGTCGTGGGGCACGGCGCGTTTCGGGTTTCAGGGGCCGGCCGACATCGGAGGGTTCCCGTTTCTGATTTTGATGCTGTTGGTGTTCGGCCTGGCCAGCGCGCCGTTTACGAACGCGTTAAGCCGCCATTTCGAATATGAGGCCGACCGGTTCAGCCTGATGCTGACGCGGGATAAAGAAGTTTTTATTTCCATGCTTAAACAACTGGGCGACCTGAACCTGGCGGAGGCCGAGCCGCACTGGTTCAATGAAATGATGTTCCATGACCATCCGCCTTTGTCGAAACGCATCCGGTTCGCGCAGAATTTCCAGGACCGTTCATGACACAAATTGTCCGCATTTTACCTGTGGTGATCCTGGCCCTGGCTGTCTTGCTGCCAGCGGGCCTTTGCCCGGCGGCAGCTGAAGACACGGGAGCGTCCCCGGCGGATGCCGTCATTCCGGCCGCGGCCGTGTTTCATGCCGCAAAAAGCCCCTGCCCGGTTTATAACATCGAGGCCCGCCTGGACGCGGCCCGAAAGGTTATGCACGCGGCGCAGACCGTGACGTGGGTCAACCCCGGGCCGTCCCCTGTCGAGGAGCTCGTCTTTCATATTTATCCCAACCGGCGTTATTCCAAAGAAGAACAGGATTTTATGTGCCGTTTCGGCGGGTATTTCAAGGTGAACCCTTATCCGGCGGGTTTCCCCGGCCGGGCCATGGACATCGCCGGCGTTGAAATAAACGGGCGGGCGCTGGCCCATGAAATATCCGGGGAGGACCGCACCCTGCTTAAAGTCCGCCTGCCCGCGCCTTTGGCCGCGGGCGAGGCCGTGACGGTGGCCATGCGCTACACGCTCTATCTCCCTCACGCGTACGGCCGTTACGGCTGGCATGATAATATCATCAAACTGTCGCGCTGGTACCCGGCGTTGGCGGTGTATCAGGACGGGCAGTGGAACACCGCGCCGTTTTTCCCGTTTCACCGGCCGTTTTTCAGCGAGAGCGCCCGGTATGACGTTTCCCTGGAGGTGGCGAAGGAATACACCGTGATCCATACCGGCCGGGAGAGAGGAGAGGAAGCCGCCGGCGCGAATAAGAAATTGTTTTTTACAACGGAGCTGCCGGCGCGGGAATTCACCCTGGCCATGAGCCCGGATTTTCGTTTAGCGGAAGACACGGCCGACGGGATCACGATCAGGTCGTATTATCTCCCCGGGCGGGAGGCGGCCGCCCGGCTGGCCCTGGCCGACGCCCGGGACCTGATGCGGTATTATTCCGGCCTTTTCGGGCCGCTGCCTGACACGGAGTTCAGCATAGCACCAGTGCACCTGGGCTACGGCGGCGAGCAGATGGGCAACATGATTTTCCTCGACACGCGGGTGTATGACCTTCCGGGGTTTCTGCACCGGTATTTTGATTTCCTGGTTGCGCACGAGGCCGGGCATCTGTGGTTTTATAACCTCGTGGGCATGGACGAGTTTTCGCAAATGTGGCTGGAGGAGGGGGTGAACTCCTATTTTATCTCCGAACACCTCGCGTCCAAATACGGCGAAGACGCCCAGGTGCCGGATTACCCGGCGTGGATGGGAGGCCTTGAAGGCGTCCTGCCGCGGCTGACGTTTAAGAAAACACGGGATTTCCGTTACCGCATGCTGGCCCGGTCGGGCATCGATCACCCGGTGGTGGACAACCTTTCCGGGTTCCAGGAGCCGAGCAGTATTTTTTCCCTGACGTACGGCAAGGGTTCGCGCGTTGTGGTGATGCTGCGGTATTATCTGGGGGAAGAAAAGTTCGCGAAAGTATTTAAGCGCGTTTTTCAGGAATACCGGTTCGCGAATTTAAAGATGGAGGATTTTATCAGGATCTGCGAGGAGGAAAGCGGCCGGCCCTTGCGCTGGTTTTTCGAGGAGTGGCTTTATAAAAGCGGGCGCATGGACCCGGCGGTGGTCAGGGCCGGGGGGCGGTCGGTGACGTTGAGGAACCGGGGGGGCGTTCAATCGCCGGTGCCGGTGGAGGTGACTCTGACGGACGGGAGCCGGGAGACGTTTGTCTGGGACATGGCGCGGGTGGAGGAAACCATCACCCTTGACGGCGCGGCGGCGGTGAAGTCCGCGGCGATTGACCCGGACGGGATTTTCCTGGACGTCGATCGGGTTAATAACCATTGGCCCCGGAAATTCAATTTCAAACCGGTGCCGTTTTACTGGGGGCTTTATGACATCCCGCTGTTTCTGCCCGACGACGGGTATAACATTGTCGTGGGGCCGGACATGGCCGATTCCGGAATAGGGGTGAAGGCGTCGCTGCAGAAGCCGTATGACTGGATCACGTACGCCGGCACGTCGTATGAGTTCGGCGAGCAGCTGCACCATTCCCGGTTCGGCGTGCAGCGCAGACACGTGTTTTCCACGATGGCGTCCGCCGGCTTTGAGCTGGCCAACGTCCATGACCTTGACGACGGCGCCGAGGATCTGGCCAGCGGCAAGCTTTACCTCCGGCAGGAACTCTGGCCGGCGGCGTACGGGCTGCTGGAGGACAACGACCACTGGACCCTGTATCTGGTGCGCAACCAGCGGTTGAGCGGGCGGCATGACATGACCGTGCCGCAGGAAGAAGACCGGCAGCGGGACTATTCCCGGCGGGAAGAGGCGATCGTCGGCGCGGCGCTGCACATCAACCGGGCCGGGCCTTATCCTGACCCGCGGCAGGGCTGGAAGCTGGACACGTCTTTTGAAAGCGCCGGGCATTTCCTGGGGGCGGGGCAGTATTTCTACCGTTCGGACGCGGCGTTCACCGTGATTCAGCCGGTGACCCCAGAGACCCGGGTGGCAGGGCGGATCAAAATTGGGTTAGGGTATCCGGACAACAAAGAATTGTTTTACCTGGGCGGCATGGACGGGCTACGGGGGTATAAACGGAAAGACGTGCGGGGCGCCAACGTGCTGATGGTCAATTTGGAATACCGTTTCCCGCTTGTGCCGGACGCGCGTTTGTCCGTGGCGGACCACCTGCTGGGCCTGGAGTCGCTGGGCGGAGTGGTGTTTTTCGACGGCGGCAAGGCCTGGATGGGCGATTTTTCCGAACCCGGGTTTAAGAAAGACGCGGGCGCGGGCCTGCGGTTTAAAATCAATATCGGCTCATTTCTGGAGCAGGCCCTGGTGCGGCTGGACGTGGCCCACGCCCTGGGCGAAGCGAAACAGGACACCCGCTTCTGGCTGGGGGTCAGCCACGCCTTTTAAAGCCATCCGGGAATCTCATTCCGGCTTCATGCTTCGTTAATTCCTTTCCTGTTTTTCCTCATATATTTCATCCAAGGGACTCGCGGCCGCGGCGGAGAAATCCCGCATGACATGAGTGTAAATCATCGTCGTTTCCACATTTTTATGCCCCATAAGTTCCTGAATTTCCCGGATATTCGCCCCTCTCATTAACAGATGCGTGGCAAAACTGTGCCGGAGGGTGTGCACGCCGGCGTGTTTGATGATATTGGCCTTCCGCAGAGCAATGTGCATTGCCTTCTGAACCGTTTTTTCGGTCATGTGAAACCGCCGGATCACGCCGGTGGTGTATTCAACCGACAGTTTCGCGGACGGGAAGGCAAACTGCCAGCCCCATTCTTTCCCGGCCCCGGGGTATTTTTTAGAGAGGGCAAAGGGGAGGGCGGCTTCGCCGTATCCGGCCGCAAGGTCAAGAGCGTGTGTTTTTCTTACGACTTCAAGATGCTGTTGCAGAGAGGTGGCCAGATGGCGGGGAAGGATCGTGGCGCGGTCTTTATCGCCTTTTCCCGAGCGGACAAAGAGCGTTTGTTCTTTAAAATCAATGTCTTTGACGCGCAGGCGCACAAGTTCGGAAACGCGTAACCCGGCGCCGTAGATAAGCTGGAGCGCCAGGAGGTTTGTGCCGCGCAGGTGTTGGAACAAAGCCTTAACTTCTTCAACCGACAGCACAACCGGCAGACGGGGGCCGCGTTTGGCGCGGACAGTGTCTTGAAGGCCTTCCAGTTCCCGGTGGAGGACGTCCCGGAAAAGAAACAACAGCGCGTTAAACGCCTGGTTCTGGGTGGAAGCGGCAACCTTGCATTTGAGGGCCAGGTAATTGAGGAAGTCGCGGACATCGGAAGAGCATAACTCATTGACAGGTTTGGGGGATTGACGCGTGCCCGAGATATATCCGTAGAACCTTTTGATCCAGAGCGTGTAGCTTTTTTCGGTTTTTAAGGAGTAATGTTTGACGCGCAGGATGTCCCGGGTTTTGCGCAGCATGTCCGGGAAGGTCAGGATGACAACCTTGCCCTGCAGCCAGGGGGGAGGGCTTTTCGTTTTTACGGTTTTCAGGTAGTGGAAGATATAGAGTTGTATCGCGTTATGCGCCTGCCTGATTTGCCAGTCTTCCCGGTTCTCAAAACCGGTCAAATATTGCAGGAATTGATGAATATTAACCTCAATATCCTGGTCGGGATGCTCGCTGGCAAAGGTGATGAACCGGGCGGCCCAATAAGCATAAAACGGGATATGTTTCTGGCTTATCAGCCGCTTTCCCTCAAGGTAGGCCTGGAATTCAGGCAAAATGCGCTCGGGCATACGGATAGACTTGGTTGTTTTTGATGAATAAAATTATTTCCGGGGGTATAAAAAATACGGGGATATTGGAATGCCCTGCTTATACGAAGTTCCGTATAAGTGATATTATAGGGCAAATGGATACTTCCGCAAGAAAAAAATGGGACGCAGCAAGAAAACAGGGCTATAATAATAAAAAAATAGGGTAAAAATCAAATTATTCAAGCGGTCAGAAACAACACCAACCAGCAAATGGATAAGTCGTTAAAGAATTGTTCGGCGGAGCACGACAACGCCCAGCACATTCCAAACCCACACGAAAGACGAGGTTGAACATGATGCCACCGTACCGCCCCTCGCACCTGGACGAGGCCCTCAAAAGTATTTGCCCGGCAGGCAAAGCGAAGCACGAGTATGAGCAAATCCTCGATGATCCAGAACTGACAGCCGACTTTGTTCGACAACGCTTGGAGAGCAAGCGCAAATGGTACGATGACCACCACGGTGACTGCTCTTTTCGGCCAGGGGAGGTCTGGCAGGATTTGGTGCTTCGCGTCGTGTACAACGGGAACCTCGGAATCGAGGTCCCACGCGACGGCCGAGTGGTTTGCAGGAGCGGGAAGCTGCTCATCGTTGATTGGCAATCGTGGTGCCCTGTCCTGCTGTATTGCGCTCACACGGGGCAACCGACGCTTCCGGTGTGCAGCGTGCTGTATCACATGCAGTTTCAGTATCTTCTCTCGCTGGTTCTACCTGGAGCCCTCTGGACCCGAGACTACTCAAGATTACGACCAATCTCCTGCTGCTGCAGAGAAATTACCTTCTACGAAAGCCCGAGCGAAACTGAAGAGAGGCGTGGCGAAAACCAATGAACCGAAGATCGCCGAACAAAATCACTGGAGCGAACGCGGGCGGGCGACGTCGGTTGCCAATGCGAACGCGCTGGGCCGCCCGCGTCGCTCAGTTCGGTCGTTAGATGTAGAGAATGAAGATATTGACAGAGCGTACGTCTTGTGGTACGCTCTGAATGGAGGTGATTAATATGACAACCATAACAGCAAGTCAAGCGCGAGCAATCCTTTATAAACTATTAGATAAAACTGCAGAATCCCATGAGCCTATCCAGATAACAGGAAAGCGAAATAATGCCGTGCTTATTTCGGAAGAGGATTGGCGGTCAATCAAAGAAACCTTATATCTTCTTTCTATCCCCCAAATGCGTGATTCTATCCGTAAGGGCTTAAAAACTCCTCTTAAAGAATGTTACCAGGAGTTAAATTGGTGAGTTGGAATTTGTATTATACAAAACAAGCACAAAAGGATGCTAAAAATATATCTTCGGCAGGATTGCGGCCTAAAGTAGAAGCTCTGTTAGATATTTTAAGAAAAGATCCTTTTCAGAAATATCCACCCTACGAGAAACTTGTGGGAGATTTGGAGGGTGCCTTTTCTAGAAGAATTAATATACAACATCGTCTTGTGTATCAAGTTTTAAAGAAAGAAAGGGCGGTTAAGATTTTAAGAATGTGGACTTATTATGAGTAAAGCAATAATCATTTAACAAAATATTAGAGCGGCTACCTTTACGGGGCCGCTCAACTTTTTCGTTATGAACCTGAGGATTAACATGATACGTGCAGTTGAATCATCAGACATGAATGATGTTTTGGATATTTGGTTAAGGGCCTCAATTGAGGCACACAGCTTTGTTGGCAGGGAGTTTTGGGAGTCTAAAATTGAAGACATGCGAAAAACATATATCCCGGCCGCTGATACGTATGTGTTCATGGACAGAGAGGTCATTAAGGGGTTCTTCTCGCTTTATGGTGACACGCTGGCGGCCATGTTCGTCTCTCCGGATTTCCAGGGCAACGGTATTGGACAGCAATTAATGGGCAAAGCAAAATCCTTAAGGAATAAATTGAGCCTCACTGTATATAAGGAGAATCCCAGGAGTATTGATTTTTATCGGAAAAGCGGATTCGTAATCATCAAGGAAAAGGTCGATGAGCACACGGGGCATATTGAAATTCTAATGGGGTACTGCTTATAACACATCAATCCGCCGGACGGCTTACAGCCGCCGAAGAGTATGGTCTATGGTCCGTTACGCAAGGTGAACATATGAATGAAGAGAGTGTTCGGATAACTCAACGAGAACATCCGCCGAGTGCTTCTGAGATTAGCGCGTGGATTGGTAAAGAACCCTATAAACACTGGAAACATGTTATACAGCTAATCGAGCAAGCTTACCCGAATGTCTTTGCCCCGGAATGGCTGTTCGGCGGCAAGAAACATGGCTGGTCTCTGAGATATAAGAAAAGCAAATCATTCTGTACGCTCATCCCGGAGAAAAACCGCTTTGCTTTACTCATTGTCTTTGGGGCAGAAGAACGGTCGAAAGTAGAAACTATAAAAGACCGCCTCTCACAATACGTCCAAAGAGAATATGATCAGGCAACAACATATCATGATGGGAAGTGGCTGCTTCTTGCGATCGATTCCGATACGGTTCTAAAAGATGCGATGTGTCTTCTTTCGGTAAAACGGAAGCCGAAGAACTTTGAGGAGTTGCCCTGATAAGTTTTTTTAGCCGGACTGGGGATCAAAAAAATAGATATATATATGGAAGTTGTCTGTTCAAAATTAGCGGACTTTGCGTCATGGATAGCGCTTGCGAGGGAAGTGGAGCCTCTGTTCGGGCCTATGGCTGATGAATTGGGTTTTCGGGAGGCTTTAAGGCAGGCGCTCTCTGCGAAAACGGCGTTTTGCATTTATCCGGATTCGAACGAAGGGGCTAATAGCTTAATAGGCGGTATTGTCGTTTCTAAAGAGTCAAATGAAATAGCGTGGCTCGCAGTATCACAAAAATATCGCGGAAAAGGCTGCGGCAGAGAATTGATAGAATTTGCCATTAGTAAACTGAATCGACGAGAAAATATGTTTGTTCAGACCTTTGATGAATCGGTCTCCGCAGGAGCGCCTGCCAGAAAGTTGTATTTGGACTTTGGTTTTGCTGACATCAAGGATGGCGGACTGAATCCTGCTGGAGTGCCGACCGTAATAATGCAATTAAGAGCGTTAAAACCTGGCTAAGCACAACCAGAATGAAAAAATATCTGCTGTTTATATTCCTGACTTTATTCGCCGTGGTATCCGTTTCGGGCGCCGCGGATGACTTTTTCGCGAGAGATCCGAAAGCGATTTATGATGAAGCCTATGCAAATATCGATGTTGTCATCGAAATCCCCGGTTATAAATTGGACCCGCAAAACGCCCTGAAGATATCTTTGGAGAAAGAGGATTATGAAAAGGCCGGGAACATGGATCTTGTGATTCTGGAAAAGGCGAAGAAATATATAAATTACTCCAAGATAAATACTGCGAAAGATTATGTTCTTTATGCGGCAAAAGATTTAGGCGAGTATGTTTTATTGTATTTTAATGAACCTGAAATCATGGACGGAGGCTTTGAGCTTATATATTCTAAAGAATTAAATAAGATTATCGGTTCTTTTTCCGCGGGATATAAAGGATGAGTCATCTAACAGCCCTCTGCGGCGGGCCCTCCCGGCCCCGCGCGCCTGATTTTGGCTGTTAGGCAGAGTATGCGTTTTTCTGTAAATAAATCATGGGGGACAGGTATCTAATTTGTTTATGAATTAGGTCCCTGAGCTGCCCCCGGTTTAACGGACTGGTTAATTAAAGAACAACGGCTGCCTCA
>CAZAXH010000004.1:0-215440 GCA_964489065.1 uncultured Planctomycetales bacterium
ACCGGCTGCTGCGGCAAAGGCAGCGCCACGCCGGCTTCTTGAGCCCATCCCGTGGCGGGGGACAAAACGGAAGTGCATAAAAAAATGCCCGCCATGGTTCCGGAAACAATACGCCGGAACAAGCCGCGGGGCTTATGAACGCGGCTGGCACAGGCAAAAAATTCTTTGCAGGAAACACGCATATCGTTTCTCAAAAGTTAAAATAAAAAACTTGGGAACAACAATAGAAAGGGATATTATAATACTTCAGGGAAAAGGGTAGAGACGATTAAATTATATATTACAAAGAGATAAAAAGCAAATATTTTAAAATTGTAAGCTTATTCTTCCCAGACAGTTGCTTCCAAAGCCACAGCGGGGTCCTGCCCAGCGGCTTTGGGCTGGGAAGACAGTAAAAACTGCACATTATCCCGGATGAATATGAAGAATATCCGGACATGAATCGGAGAAGAAAACAAAAGCGTAAATAGCCGTAAAAATTAAAAGGCAACCCGATTATGGGTTGCCTTTTGGTACACTCTATTGCCCGCGCTTAATCTCCATACGCCACAACACACTGTTGGGCAAATAAAATATAATTGCTATATTTTTGATCAACGACATTCACTTTAGAAATACCGGCATTCGCTGCCGCTTCAACAACAGACGCGTTCCCAAACGGCCCCAAAAATCCCAGGACGTAAAGTTGACAAGATTCGCCTTGCTTCATGGATTTTGAAAAATCTGTTGTCTGAAGATCGGTCGAATTAATGACCGGAGTCCACAAAGTCGTACAACCGACAAGCCCAAGGGCAACAAGACATAATATTAATATTTTACTGCCGGTTTTTCGCATTTGCTCCTCCTCTGTAAGTGGATTAATTGGTTTAGGAATCAAAAAATAATTTGAATTATATCACAAAAAGATAAAAAGCAAATATTCTTAAAACGCAAGTTTATTCTTCCCAGGCAGTTGCTTCCATGGCCACGGCGGGGTCCTGCCCCGTGGCCTTCGGTTGAGAAGACGGCAAAAACTGCACATTGCTGGCCACAATCTTAAGCCGGCTGCGCTTTTCACCAGAGTCTGTGGTCCACTGGTCCTGTTTCAGTCGGCCGGTCACCACAACCGGGCTTCCTTTTTTTAGATATTTTCCGCAATTTTCCGCCATCTGGCCCCAGACATCCACATCCACAAAAGCGGTTTCCTTCTTTTTCTCCCCGCCCATCAAAAAAGTCCTGTTGGTGGCGATGACAAAAGAAGCCACTTTCCTCCCGGCACCCACCTCTTTTAAAACCACGTCTCTGGCCAGATTGCCCCCGATGATCACACTGTTAATCTCAACCGTCATACTCTCTCCTTTTCAGCTCTGCGGGGTCGTTATTTCTAAGGGGTTTTCGCTTTTATTGTCCGAATTCACCACCAGGGCCTTTCCCGCCCAGGCGCGCCGCGCTCATCTGCCAACAGGATGCATATTAGCAGGACAGGCCTGATTTCGTCAATAAAAATTCTTCACACACTCCGCACCCCGTTGTCTCATAATTAAATGTTGCCTGTGAGACCCTGTTTTTTGATTCACTGCCCCTCCCCTGGCAAAAATTAACATAATATTTTATACTTCTATTAGCTACAAGAAGGCTTAACGATAAAGGCAAAACCGGTGTAAACCGGTGGCGCAAAGCTATAGGGTCCTTCAAGAAGGATAGCCTGGCTGCCGAAGAAGTCGAACAAAGTGCAGGCCTATTCCTTAATATGGAGGAATAGGCCTTTTTTTATACGAACATCACAGCGGCAAGAAAGGAGATATTCATGTCAACGTTAAAAACAACCGCGCTTATTCTCATTATGGTGCTTTCCGCGGGGACAGGCCATGCCGGGGTGTTGCCCCAGAATCCAGAGAAAGCTAAAGCGGAAAAACCCCAACAAATCGCGAAAAAAAGAGGCGCGATGATTCAAATCGGCAGCATGCCGAGCAGCAAGGAAAGCGAGTTCAAAAAAGGCGCGGCCATCACCATTGGATCCTATCCTTTAACGGAAGGATAAGGATCGGATTACAACTCTGCCTCATCCAGGTAATCCGGGACGACCACTTCACGACCAGTATTCTGCCGGAGAGCTCCGGCAAAATGCCGCGCAGTTTCTTCTTCAGAATGCACCACAAACATCTTCCTGGGGAACGGCTGGAAATGCGTTGCCCAACGCAAAAGGTCGGTTTGGCCCGCGTGGGCGGACAAACCGTTTAATTTTTCAATCCGCGCCCTCACCGGATGCATATGCCCCAAAATCCGGACCTGCTTCGGCCTTTCCAGAATCATCCGGCCCAGCGTCCCCCGGGCCTGGTATCCGACGAAAAGAATCGTGCTCTCAGGCCGGATGATGTTCCGGGACAGATGATGTTTCACGCGCCCGCCCGTGCACATCCCGGAGGAGGCCATAATCACCGCGCTGCCCTTTGCCTGATTAATATTCTTCGACTCCTGCACGGAAGACGTGAATTGCAGCGTCGGGATTTCAAAAAGGGCTCTTTGTTTGCTCAGCCGCGCCCGCGCCTGCGCGTCGTAATAATCCGGGAATTTCTCAAAAACCCTGGTGATATTAACCGCCATGGGGCTGTCCAGATAAATGGGAAGAGCGGGGATGCGATCCTGCTGAACCAATTCATTCAAGTCGTACAACAGTTCTTGGGCCCGCCCGATTGCGAACGTCGGAATGACAACATGGCCGCCGGCTTTCTTCGTTCTGATAATAATCTCCGCCAGATTCCCTAACGTGTCCTCCCCTTCCTCATGATCCCGATCGCCGTACGTCGCTTCCATGACCGCATAATCCGCTTCCTTAAAAAGATGCGGGTCGCCGAGAATCGGGCGGTTCCAGCGCCCGATATCTCCGGAGAAAACAATACGTTTTTCCGGGCCGCCCGGCTCTTTAACGCGCAGTTCAATCATCCCGGCTCCCAGAATATGGCCAGCGTCATAAAAAACCGCTTTGATCTCCGGTGTCACCGTGAATTCTTCCCCATACCCGACCGGATGAAAAAGGGGAAAAATGTCTTCAACATCTTTAAGGGTGTACAAGGGGATTTCCGGATAAGGCCCCTGGCGGCCTTCTTTTTGATGCCGTTTTTTCTTATACGCCGCGTCGGCTTCCTGCAGATGAGCGGAATCAATCAGGCTGATCCTGGCGATATCCGCCGTCGGGCCGGAACAGATAACCCTGCCTTTAAACCCTTGCGCCGAAAGCCGCGGCAGATACCCGCAATGATCAATATGCGCGTGCGTCAGCAGAACGGCCTGAATCCCGGCCGGATCCACCGGGAACGCCTCCCAGTTCCGCCCCAGGAATTCCCGTTCCTGGAAAAGCCCGGCGTCAATCATAACGCGGGAGGACGCGGTCTGAACAATAAATTTCGAGCCGGTCACATTCTTCGTGGCCCCTAAAAAAATAATTTTCATTAAGCGCGGTCCTTTGGAATATCCAACTAAAAAAACAGAAGGAAATCATTCTCGGCATTTTTACTTTTCGCGATTATATTATCATACTCCCCCCGGAATCCGAAAAAGATTCTTAAAAGCGCCGTATGCCGCCTTCACCGTTGAAAACCCGCGCCCTAATAAGCAAACGAAAAAATGCTTGCTGAAAACATAACAGCGGACACCCTCGTGATCAGCTCTTCCATAAGGGCCCTGCAGTATTTCAGCGGGATTGAATTTAAAGAAAACTCGGGGCAGTTAGTTGCTTTACCTGCATCGCGGGCGGGATGGGTTCGCCTTCTTAAGGAAAACCCGGGCCCCTGATCCTGCAATACAGCCGCTGGCACAGCGTGCCTTATCTCGATCCGGAGACGCTTTCAGAAAAAGAAACCGCCGGCGCTTTAAGTCAAACAGGATTCACGAATGAGTTAACCGTGAACAGACCGTGGTTTTTCATTGATGGAGAGTCCGCCAGCATGCCTGTTGTATGGATATTTTCCCGCCCTGATTCCCGCTATTAACCCTGTTATCCGGTTGGGCAAGAAACAGCCTCATCGGCCTCACGGCTTGGGAAGGAACCCCTGCTCCGTGATATATTGCGCGATACACGACGCGAAGTCACGGGAATTCTTTGCATTATAATGACACGCATCCACGTAAAGCCCTTCCCGGGCCTGCGCCTGAATATCAGCGCACCACAGAAAATTCCGGCCCGGCACCCCGTCCCTGGCTAATTCCGCCATGCGGGAATACCCGTAACGGATCAGCACGTCATCAAGGATGGGGATAGGAAAAGGAGAATATTGCAAATCATACCGGTACGCCGCGACCGGCTGCCAGACAAAAACCGGCGTGACTCCAAACTCCCGGGCCAGGGCTTCTATGAGCCGCTTATTCGCCAAATAATGCTTGAAGACCACCCGCGTGATTTCTTCCTTATGCTGATAAACCGTTCTTTCATATTCTATATTTTCTTTATCCTGCTGCGCCTTTAATTTTACCGGAGGGCTTTTCCTCAACAGCTTGGGGAGAACACTTTGGGCCAAATGGTTTTTTGAGGCCTCTTTAAACGAGCCCTGGTTCCGCTCCTGAAAATACCGGGTAAGGTCTTCACTAAAATACGGTTGATCCCGGTAAAAAATAAACTCATTATAACCGTCAATGAAAACAGCCATATCCGGGACATATTCCTGAGCCAGCAACCGCATAAAAAGGACCAGTTCCTGGGATGAATAATAATAACCCCTGCCAAAATTATAAATATTGATGTCCTGCCCGGGATGCCGCTGCCGTAAATCATTCTGCAAACTGGCCGCTATCGTTTGGGCATCAGGGAGCCCGTAATTAAAAGTCGTGGACCCACCAAACAAAAAAATATTGTACTGCCCGGGGTCCGGCGGCCACGGCCCCTGCGGAGGCGTTACCCGGAACCCTTCGGGGCGGACATTCACAAAATCTCCCTGTAAAAGCCCCTCTTTAAATTGTGTAAAAGGTTCATACTGAAACGGCCGCATCCAGCTTTCCTCAAGGAGACGGTTCAGGTCGTCCTCCTTCATGCGGGGATACGCGATTTTCAGCAGCCTGCCGTATCTGCGGGAAACATAGTTTTGAGGAAGAGGCTCGCCCCTGTTGGATAATTTGGCCTTCACAAGGACGACGCCGTTTGACACGGCATAAATAATCCCGGCCAGCAAAAGGGTATTCAGCAGGATGACCGCCAGACTTTTATACCCCCGGATGAATTTTAAAAACACCGTCATGGCTCAATGGCTACGCTGTTGACATTTTATTCGATATAAACTCCTATGGCCATAAAACAAAGCCCTGTTTTGAAAGGCCCTAGCCAATAGGCATACGGTTAATTTTATTATACAGATTATACCGTAACCACATTATTTTTCAATTCTCCGCGGCGCTTTTCTTGCGGACGGCCGCGACGAAATATCCCCTGGTCATGCCAAGTCCCGCTGTTAACCGGATTTTTTCTGTAAAACGTACTATGGCACGGCGATTATTGTGCTATAATGTTTTCCACAAAAAAAGATATTTAACATTATCAACAAAGGGGGTGAGGAGTGAAAAGTACAGCTACATTATTGGGTTTCGTTCTTTTAATCAGCATCGTGGCTTCTGGGTGTGCCACACTTTATCCGGTAGGGTCTTTCTACACCGAAGTTTCTATCCCGTCTCAGATCGGATCAGGCGACGCCGATTACTCCAAAGTGGGAAAAGCCACAGCGAATTCTTATCTTGCTTTAATCGCAACCGGAGATGCCAGCATTGAAACAGCGGCGAAGAACGGCGGGATCACGGAAATAAAATATGTAGACTACAGCGTAAAGAACATCCTCGGGATCATCGGCGAATATACAACGGTCGTTTACGGCGACTAATAGCTATTCTTCAAATAAAAAACACGCCTCAATCATTATGAGGCGTGTTTTTTTATTCAACCTCCATCAATTCATATTCCATCCGGCCCAGCCCTAACTGTTCGGCGTATAACAATTGCTTCATCCCGTCACGATGCGGATGAGCTTCCTTCAGGACATCGCGCCCGCAGGCCGCCAGGACTTGATCATAACACGCCTTATCAACGCTTACCGGATCCAGGGACGCGAAAAAGCCGATATCCGGGCAGATCCGGGGATCATCTTTGGCCAGACAGTCGCATTCCTTCGTGATCTTAACCGCGAAATTAACAAAGACCGTTTTCCCCTGCCGGGGATCAAGAACCGCTTTGGCATACTCCACCATCTTTTCCTGAATTGTCTCGCCCCCGGCCTCCCAGGGGACGTCGATCGCCTCCTGCGGGCAGGCAGCGATACAGCTGGCGCACCCGATACAGCGCCCGCCGTCGATAAAGGCAAGATCGTCATCCAAAGTTATCGCGTCGGCCGGACAAACCTGCACGCATTCCCCGCATCCGACACAACCGTCTTGACTGACAAAAGGGGCCACCCCGCCGTGCTGGGCTAATTTTCCCTCACGGGAAGCACACCCCATGCCGACATTCTTTACAGCCCCGCCGAAACCGGTCATCAGGTGCCCTTTAAAATGGGACAGGACCACCAGGACATCCGCCTCCAGGAACACTTTAATAATTTTGGCTGTTTTTATGTGCGTCTGCTGCACAGAAACGTCCCTGACATTTTCCGGCTTGTCTTCAGGGATACTGATAGCGGCAGCGGTTTTCTCCAGGGTGAACCCATGCCGGGCCGCCAGGGCTAAGTGGTCCTTCGAATTGGTTCTCTGCCCGCGGTAAAGCGTGTTGGTTTCGGCCATAACGGGGACCGCCTGCGCCTGCTTGATGTTCAGGGAAAACACCCGGACCCATTCCGGCTTCACAAAGCCCGTGTTTCCTTCCTCCCCGAAATGGAGCTTCATCACCACCTGATCACGCGGTCTCACCTGCCGCAGGGTCCCGCTGGCCTCAAGCAAACGCCGGAGCTTCTCCTGCATAACGCCGGCGGAATCGGCAGGAGCCACTTTCACGTAATAAACTTGACTCTTCACACAGACCTCCT
The DNA here is from genome assembly GCA_964489065.1 of uncultured Planctomycetales bacterium. GTDB lineage: Bacteria > Omnitrophota > Gorgyraeia > Zapsychrales > JANLHA01 > JAGOJP01. The sequence goes on from CAZAXH010000004.1 coordinate 6,975, forward strand.
TGGCGATAAATAATATTTTTAAAAATATTTTTCATTAAACTTTGAGGCGCCCCTTTCGGAAGCGGTTGATCCTCCGGCGAGAAGGATTGAAATATCCCGTCATAATATGCGGATAATCTTTTTTAAGCCCTTCAATCAAACCTTTCATCCCCAGCAGATCTTCGGCACCCGGGTGAAACTTCAGCAACCGGAAATACGCCCGGGGATCATAATTCAGATTCCTCCACTGGATCATATCCACCCGCCCGCCGTCCAAGAACCGCCTGAAGGCGTTCCTCTCCGCCCTGGAATCAGTGAACCCCGGTATAGACAGATAATTAACGGAAACAAACCCGCCTTTCTGTTTCGCCGTCCGGACCGACTTCATCACGTCAGAGAAAGCGTACCCCCCGGGGCGGTAATACCGGCGGTAGCAGTCCGGCTGGAGGCTGTTTAAACTCACCCGGATGCTGTCCATCCCCGCGTCAAAAAGCCGGGCCACCATATCCGGCCGGCTGGCGTTGGTGTTGATATTGATCATCCCTTTCCGGGTCCGGGCCCGGATCAGTTTGACCGCCTTCTCGATGGTGTCGCCGGCCAGGAGGGGCTCGCCTTCGCAGCCCTGGCCGAAACTCACGACCGGGTCCTCCACTTCCGCGATGTGAAAAAGCGCAATCTCGGCGATTTCCTCCGGAGAAGGAACAAAACGGATCCGGGGCTGGGTCGCCGGGCAGGCGCCGTCGGGCTGCAGGGAAAGGCACCCGGCACACCGGGCGTTACAGGACGGTGAGGTGGGAAGCGGCCCCTCATACCTCCGCAGAAAAAAATTCTTGGCCGCGGGGCACTGGTTCACCAAAGCGCAGGATTCCAAATGAGCAAGCAGCCGGTTGGAGGAAAATCGTTTTCGGAAAGCCGTCACATTCCTTTTAACCCGGTTCATATCCATGAATCGGATATCCTGCCGCAGTTCCCGGTCAACCCGCGTGCTGGCCACATAAAACTCCCCCCGGTAAAAAGCCACCGCCGTATAAGCAAAAAGGGGCAGCAGCGGCGACCCCCTGCTTTCCGTATAAGCGGCGTTATATGTCGACGTATATCCCGGGGCGACAAAGGCGGCCACGGCAAAGCACGGTTCCGGGGCCGGCGAAAAAGGATGGCTGTCCAGGGTCACCACCTGATTATCCTGCGGAGAGAACCCGATAGGCCTGCGGCCCGGCAGCATAAATAACTGGCTGCCGCAGGGCATCCGGATCAGCTGCGCCGGGCGCAGGATATCATGAAACCCGGCCGTCATGCCGACGGCGGAAAGGAAAGGGACGTTAAATATCCGCCCGCAGGCGTCGGCCACGCAGAGCTCCGGAGAAAACCGTTGAGAGGGAACTGTTTTCATCACGGCTAAGGCATCTCCACGCCGTTGATAATCCGGTCAACCAGTTCTTCGGAGGTGACGTTAAGGCCCCGGGCCTGATAACTCTCGATAAGCCGGTGGCTCAATACGTCCCTGGCCATCGCGCGGATATCCTGGGGCCGGACATAGGCGCGGCCCTGCATCAGGGCGTGCGCTCTGGCCGCCACCGAAAGATGGATCCCCGCCCGGGGGGAAACGCCGTATTTAATCAATTCGACCAGGTCATTCAGACCGAACTTATCCGGCCGGCGGGTCGCCTCGACAATATCCAGGATATAATCCTCCACCTTCTTCTCGATATGTATCCTATCGACCAGGGTGCGGAGCCGCAGGATATGCTCCGGCGTCAAGACCTGGTTCACCTCATAGCGGACATCCGTGTAAGACATCTTCTGAAGGATCAGGGCTTCCTCCTCCCGGGACGGATAGGTCATATTAACTTTCAACATAAAGCGGTCTAACTGCGACTCGGGCAAAGCATATGTCCCGTCCTGCTCGATCATGTTCTGGGTTGCCAGGACGAGAAAAGGCTCTTCTAGGGCATACGACGTGTCCCCGATCGTGACCTGTCTCTCCTGCATCGCCTCCAGTAAAGCGCTCTGCACCTTTGCCGGCGCGCGGTTAATCTCATCCGCCAGCACGACGTTAGCAAAAACAGGGCCCTTTTTGATATAAAAAGACGCTGAACGCTGATCATACACCGGAGAACCGGTCAAATCTGCGGGAAGCATGTCAGGCGTAAACTGAATCCGGCTGAAGTCTAATCGTACCGCCATGGCGAATGTTTTAACTGCCAGCGTCTTCGCCAAACCCGGCAACCCTTCAATCAGGATATGCCCGCCCGCAAGCAGCCCCAAAAGAATCCGTTCAATAAGATATTTCTGCCCGACAATCACGTTCTCAATCTCACGGAAAAAGCCGTCCAACGTCAGGCATTCCTTCCGGATTTCCTCTTCAAGCGCCTTCATCATGCTCTCATCCATAATCTGCCCTCTCTTTTTTCCCGTTACCAGTAAAAGACTTTATTCTCCTCTCCGGCAAGAGTTTCGATCAAATTTTTTTCACTCATCTTAGCACCGACCACAAAAATATTCATCCTTTTTTCCCGAAGCGGCGTCCTGCGGATCTCCTGCACCGCTCCCCCCTCCAGGAAATCCGACAACCCGGCCTGCTGCAAAAAACGCCGGTTTTCTTCTTCCGTATAGAAAGCCAGCCCGGCGATGTCTAAGACCATCTGCCGGGAAAAACCTTCCTCATATTTCTGCCGGATCTTCTCAAAGATTTTCAAAGCCAGGGACAAACATTCCCGTTCCGCGGAGAAAAAGACCGGCATCTCTTCCATGCGTCCGCCCGGCCCGATCAGAATAATCCGTTCGCATATTGTTTCCGACCGGAATAAATGGAACATCCTGACGGAGCGGGCGAAATCCACGGCCCAGCGCCGGCGCCCGTCTTCGTCTCTTAAAAAACGCATATCGAGCCAAAGGGCCACGCGGACACCGTAAGGATTGCTAAATCTCCGAACCATCGGCATCGCCGTCGCGTACCGGGCCGTCGCTTTCCAGTCGATATGGCGGATATCGTCACCCGGCATATATTCCTCAATCCGGTCAAACTCGACACTCGGCTCCTGGTTCTCCGGCATCTTGTCCCGGATAAAATCAAAATTCATGTGCGTTACAGACGACTCCTTCCGCAACGCCTCCAGAACCAGGGACCGCAGCGACGCCAACACATCCTCTATTTTCAAGACCCCTCCTCCGGTTCCCGTCCGGGCGGGAAGCTCGAATTCGCGCATCAAATCCTGCAGGGCAGCCGGCAGCATCCCCGGAAACCCAAGACCCGTTCCGGCTCCCGACAGCAAAGATTCAATCCGGTCGTTATAGCGCTCCCTCTGATGAAAAAAACTCTGGACGGGCCACAGCCACACCGCCCGTCCCAAATACGGGCCTAAAAAGGGAAGAAAAAACAACAGATCATGCGCTTTATTAACAATAGCGGACTGCCGCGGGTTCAAGGGCGACAAAAAAAGGCAAATATCAAAAACCATCCGCTCCTGCTCGTTAGCGGTTGACTTGAACGAAACGATATCTTTCTTTAGCTGCGGATCCAGGTCTTCCCCGGAAGAAAAAATCCTTTTCAACAATTTCCTTTCCCTCTGTTCCGGACCGTAACTGATCCCCCGGGACCAGGGATTGCGGTCATAGATACGGTCAACCCCCTTATCCAGCGCCCATCCATAAAACATCCTTTTCCGGTAAGGGGCAGCCAGGGCATGAATCAGCAAAGCCGCCGAGTTAAAAAAAATAAACACTATCACCGCCGCCGCAATAGATTCCGCGCTCGTGGCCTGAGGAAGATTATTCGAAGGGTAGAAAATCAGACTCACAGCGTTTCTCAAAAAAAGCCACACATTAAAATCCTTTCCCAGGCTGTCTTCGTCCGTCCCGTCAAAAACAAGCCGCGGACCATTGCGCGATCCGATGAGCCCTCCCCCGCCCAGGATAAACCCCCGCTGGGCGATCTTATGATCTGTTCCCGCGATAATCTCCTGGTAATTTTGAAGATACGCCACATAACGGCCGGGTTCAGCCGTAGACAAATATTTCTGAGGGTCACGATAAAACACATACGCCGCCTCATGCAAATCTTCCGGATCCATCGTTCCGGCGAGACCAGCGATACGCCGGATGCGGTCCGCCTCAAACCGGTTGGAAATTAACGGCTGCTTAAGCTGCGGGTCCTTCTCGGAAAGATAAAGCAAAATTCCATTCAAAATCCCTTTCGCTGCCTGGGAATAATTGTCAAACTCATCGCCTTTCAGCGCTTCATCCACTAACCGCCGCTCCACATAAGCCTTCCGGTCTTCCGCCCACATGACAGGCGCCAACATCGCATGCAACTCAACATTATCCGGATACAGCTTCCTTTCAAAGAGAAAACGCAGATGATCGACCACATGCCCGACCTCATGATAAACCGTCCATAAAACCTCCGGGGCAAACCGCCGGAAGACCACGGCAAACTCTCCTTCAAAATACCCCGGGCGGTCCCTGAACGGGTATTCTTCCCCTTCCACAATATAAGCCACCCCTGGCCAGAGAGCCGCGTTGGAATATAAATTCCCATCCAGATGCATTCTCTGAAATGCCTCTTTTGCCAGCACGTACTTTTTTATCACGGTTTCGGAGAAGAGAAAAAGATACGGGACATCATCCTCTAGGACAATAAACGTAAAAGGAAACACATTATAATCCACAAAAGCCCGGCGCAGCTGCAGGATCTGCTCGCGCAACTCTCCCTCCCGGATCATGGGCTGATCATAAAGGCTGACGATATGAGCGATAGACCGTGCGATACGCCCATCTAGGTAAAAAGCCGCCTCCACAACCTCCTGCTTCAGCTGATCGTCAACCTTCCGTTCCGCCAAAAGCATAAAAAACTCCTTCAGGACAAACCGGCAGAAAAACAGAAACCCTCCCTGGTAACGATAAAGGCCCTTTCGGTAAAACACCTTAATGTGGGTGCGAATTTTCTCCGGAGAATAGAGTTCATCAACCCGGGCGATATGTGTGCGGAAGTACTCCTTTTTCTGCTTATCAGCCAGAGATTCCGGATCGGAGTGGATGAGTTGCTTGAGTTCAAAAATCATGACCCGCCACAGGCGGTTATCCATATCCGTCTGGCGAAGGGCGAATGCCACAATCCCAAAAATCATGACCAGCGCCAAGCCGGCCGCGGTTATTTTACGCATCCGGTTCCCCCGGCAGCGCTGTAAAAATTGAATCAGGGGGCCAACACAACGCTCGTACATCGCCTTCAGGCTCGCCCAAGAAGGATAATATCCATGCACCCAATCTTCCAGATGCATAAGCCGCCGGGTCCAAGCCTCCCCCCCCATCCCCGACGGCCCGGCCCGATCCGCAAAATCTCCTTGGGCTGATGTCAGGGATTCCTGTGTTAGAGTGATTTGAAAACGGTTCCGGATCGCGTAACGCGCGTCCGCACAAATACAACGCAGATGCCGGTAAACCAAAACACATAACTGCTGAAAAATAACCCGCCAAGCCCCGGTATTCACCTCCATCCGTTCCAGCCGCTGTTTAAGAAGATAAATATCCCGTTCCCGGGGGTGCACCCAGACGCCGCATTGGGCGTGCTGCGCTAACAGGCCCCAGAGGGCCTGCGCTTCCGAGGCCATACGCTCCCGGAAAGCCACGCGGTTTTTTCTTTTCACTCCTGGCAAAACACCCTCCTGGGGCCAGCGCAGATCACAGTATAAAGCGAACCACCTGTATACATTCCCGTGAATTGCGCCAATCCGGTCTAAATAGTCCTGAAAGACACGCCGCCCTTCCGGGCTGTTCTCCGAAGCATTCCGCTGCAAGGACACGACATAAAAATGTAAGTATCTAAAGGCCTTTTCCGCGCGCCAGAGCGTATCCATTATACTCAGCGTGTCAGAGGAGGGGGACGAGAGCGTCTTTTGGTATGCTGTTTCAAGCCAAGAAAGGTGTTGTAACGGGCCAGCCCTGAAAGAGTGAAAAAAATTTTTTAACGTATTAAAGGCAAAATCAGGCATAGGGGCACAAAAATCAAAGGCATAAACCCCAGAGCAAGCTCTGGACTCAATTAACCGCAGCAATCTGCGGGGGATTAAACCAACTTTGACTTTTATTCATTATAGTCTTTTAAAAAAATCCGGGGAAGCACTAATTAAACCAGGTTATTGAAGAATATCATCCTTCCCCTCACCCGTGCTTTATAAACCGAAAATCAGGAACGAATAAGCGGCACAGAGGATATCATAACAGAACTTCCGTAGGAATCCGTGACTTCCAGGATATCCTGCAGGTTGCCGAACCAGATAACCATTAAAACCGCGGGAATAAAGACCAATAAAGCAGTTTTCATATTAGGCTCCTTTCCTTGCAAAATTTTAATCGCTTATTAGTCGGAAACAGAAAGGTCTGCTTACAATAATTTAAGAGATTCCGCCTTAAAAAGATAAAAGGGGATTTATTACAGCCGAAGAACCTGCAGGAGGCCTCTGCGAATCATCTCCACCGCGATCGCGGCTAAAAACAAAGCCATAATTTTAGAAAAAGCCCGGATCCCGGTCAACCCAAGCCGGTGCACCAGACTATCGGCGCTGGAAAAAATAACCCCCGCCAAAATGACATTGGCCAACACCGCAAGCAAAGTGGCTAGCCAGCCATACTGATCCATCATAACTAAGGATGTGGTCAGGACGGCCGGGCCGGTTATCAACGGGGTTCCGATAGGAACGGCACCAACATCATCCGGAGGATAATGCCTTTGTTTTCCGGGTTTTAAAATGTCCAACAAAGCGATACAAAACAAAAGCAGTCCTCCAGCGATCATAAAATCACCGATGGTAATTCCCAGAATCCTGAAAACAAATTTACCTAGGAAAATAAAACCAAACGCCAAAAAAGAAGCCGTCAGGACAGATTGGCGGATAATCCTATTCTGAACTTCCTTTTTAAGCCCCTGGGTTAAAGAGATATAAATCGGCAGGACTCCCAAAGCATCAACCGCCACACAAATCGGAATAAAAGCCAGGAAAAAATTTTCCATCATCTCCCACGCTCCTGATAAGAACAACCCTTCCTGCAGAAAAAAAGGGGAAAAACGAATCCCAAGCCCCTGTTGGTTTCGTGTCCCCCTTTTCCCCCCTAAAAAATCCCTGGGATTGCACAGGATCAATAATCCTCGTCGTCCTCTTCCCGGAATCGGCCGCGTTTTCCTTTTTTATACGACTTTGACGGGATATCCTCCTTTTCCCTCCGCTCTCTGGCTTGATTGATCTTCACCGCCCGGCCATTTAATTCTTTTCCGTTCACGGATTCAATGGCGTTCTGGACATCTTCCGCCGACGCCACTTCCACGAAGGCGAATCCTTTGGACCGGTCCAGGTTTTTGTCAATAACAACATGGCATGTCCGGACGTTTATTCCGTTATGCTCCAGAAATACGGTCAGATCGTCATCAGTCACATCATAACCCAGATTTCCTATATAGAGTTTATTCGGTTCTAAATTCATACTTTCCTCAACGATGGTCTTAGAAAAACCCTGTATTAATTACTCACTCAAGGCGTCGGCCGGGTTTTCTTCCATGGCGGATTTGTCCAAGCCAATCGCCAAAATGACTTTTTTACCATTCTGCAAGGCGTATCGGAATTCAACATCATCCCCGACCTTGATTTCGCTTAACGCATTAATCCCTAATAACTCGACGTCCGGGGCGATCGTATAAGTTTCATTCTGCTCTTCTTCGGTCTCGTAATTATATTCAACAATAACAATCTGACTATCGGATATTTCGGCTACCGTCCCCCAAGAATATTCCTCCGTCTCCTCTTCCTGAGCGTATACCGCACTCGTATTGATCATGACAACCCCCGTAAGAAGCACCACCCCCAGTGCCATTAAAACTTTTTTCATTTCTTCCTCCGCTTATTGTGGAGCACATAGGCTCCTTGATAGATGTTCTTTATTAAAATCTCACCCGAAACGATTAAATTATATATTCTAGGCACCCCCTTCCGTAGTAAACCCTTGGGCCACCTATATGTTTAAACACCAAAACTCAATCGTCCGCACAAAGCCCATTTCGCCTTTGAAAAAACCTTTCCCCGGCCTGCTTCTTGCCCGCTATCCCCTGCCCCTAGGCTTCTCACCATAAATTTCTTTCAACTTCATGGAATCGCGGACAAAAGTTTCCGATTCGGCAAGTCCGAACGTGATAGCATTCAGCAATTCCTTATGTGCCTTTTCTTTGGGTTTAACGAGAGAATAATAAACATTCATTCCTTCCCGCCGGTCATTCACGATGCCTGTTAACCGCAAACGGCCCAAGTGTTTAGACAGGCTTGACTGGCTGACGTTCAAGATCAGGCACAGTTCACTCACGCTCATTTCTTGATGGCTTAATAAATTAATAACTCTCAAACGGGTGTCATCCGCAAATGATTGCAGGATTTGACGAACTTTCTTAATACCCAAACAACTCACTCCTCCCCGTTCCCAAAGACCTTTTCACCATATTCCCTTAAGGGAATATGCTACTAGGGCAAAATAACACTGTCAAGATTTTTCGCCCATTTATCCGCCTTCGCCGAAGACCACAGGCATACCTGCGGATAAAAACGAGCGTGGGACAAAATTTTCTACCTCGGGAATATTCATGCGTGTGTTGAAAATCAGGCTGTCCCGGCCGTGACACAGGTTGTTATGAGGCCCCCTGGGGCTCCATATCCCCAATTGGCGCAATATGGCCGGGAAAGATATCCCCCCGGCCTTTACAGGATGCTGCCGAAGGGATTACGGGGGCCGACGTTGACTGCCCTTAAAAATGAAGGAAATTTCCGGGCCGGAATGATTATCTCCGTAACTTTTTCGCGGGTCACATCCTCAAAAATCATTTTAACGCCCACTTGTCCTTCATCATCAGAAAAATGCCTGACATAAAGACTATAACTGGAGCCGCAATCATCCCATTCAATCAATTCGTTAATTCTGGGCAAAGAAGTCTCCTTGTAAAAAGTTAAATAAAAAGCTGTCCGCGATTATAATATTCCTCCCCAGGGCTGTCAAGACACAACGTGGAAATCGCACTCATCCCCGTCCTGTTTTTTCCTTCCCTCCCCTTTTTTTGTTTTACTTGACAAAATGCTAAACGTTGTTAAGATTGATTGAAAATATACAAGGATCCGCTATCCCGTGTCCCAGACTGAATATGTTTTTTCCAACCGCAGGTTGTGAGACCTACTCTGACAATCCGCAACGGGAAGAAAGAAACATGACAAGCGTTTAAGGTTTAGTTAACAATCTTAAAAAAGGATGTTGGCTTTGCCCTAAATGCTTTTTTTATTAAATAATTTTTAAATTTAAACCCTTTATCAACCCATTTTAAAAGGAACCCATGAGAGACACAGTAGACAGTCCCAGCGATCAACAAAAAGTTAAACCCCGCTTACAACCAGAGAAAAGGACGTTCGGCCCGATCGATAATCTGGAAGCCCATGTATCATCGGACTGGTGGTGCCGCATCTTCAACGCCAATTATTTAAAGACCGATGCCGACGTCGTGGATGATCCGTCCATTACTCGTGAGGAAATACAGCTTTTCCTCTCCTCCGTACAACTGCAAAAAGACCACCTTATACTTGACCTATGCTGCGGACAAGGGCGTCACTGCCTGGAACTGGCCAGGCAGGGATTTAAAAACATCTACGGCCTCGACCGCTCTCATTATCTCATCCAAAGGGCCCGTTTACAGACCAAACGGGAAGGGTTGAATATTAAATTCAAAGAAGGCGACGCCAGGAAACTTCCTTACCCTGCATGTAAATTCGACTGCGTGACCCTTCTGGGGAACAGTTTCGGGTATTTTGAAACCATTAATGACGACCTGCTGGTCTTAAAAGAAATTTTCCGGGTCATCAAGCCCTGGGGGAAAATCCTTATCGATGTTTCTGATGGAGACTATGTGCAAAAACATTTCAGCCCCCGGAGCTGGGAATGGATCGACAAAAAACATTTTGTCTGCCGGGAAAGATCTTTATCCATGGATAAACAGCGGCTCATCAGCCGGGAAGTCATCTCGCATGTGGAAAAAGGCGTGGTCGCCGACCAGTTTTACGCGGAACGGCTGTATTCCCGGGAGACATTATCCAACCTGCTGGAAAACGCGGGTTTTAAAGACATCCGCTTTGCCCAGGAGATTAAAACGCATTCCCAAAGAAACCAAGACCTAGGCATGATGGAACAGCGGGTCATTGTTACTGCGGTCGTCAAAAAAGAATGGACCCCTCCCTCGGTCGCTAAGAAGGGCGTTGCCCTAAAAAACGTAGCGGTCATCTTGGGGGACCCGCAGAAAACCGACACGCTTAAACCCTCATCGGTCTTCGATGATGACGATTTTTATACGATTGACCAAATGAAGTCTGTCCTCAACCGGCTGCCCTTGTACAAATTCACGTATTTTAACAACCATGACAGCTTGATCAATGATCTCCTGAAAAACCGGGGTAAAATTGATCTGGTGTTTAACCTGTGTGATGAGGGCTTCAACAATATGGCCAGTAAGGAGTTACACGTCCCGGCCCTTCTGGAACTGTTAAACATCCCTTATACCGGAGCTGGCCCCCAGTGTCTGGCTCATTGTTATGACAAATCCCTGGTCAGAGGGATCGCCAATGAAATGGGCATTATGGTGCCTCAGGCGTTCTTTATCAAAGCGGAGGACAATGTGTTTGACCTGTCCTTCCCGTTCCCCGTTCTAGTGAAACCGAATTTCGGTGATTCCAGTCTTGGAATCACCCAAAATAGCGTGGCCTACAACATTGAAGAACTGGTTAACGCGATTCAGCAGATCCGTGATCAAATCGGTTTCGACAAACCTATTTTAGTCGAGGAATTCCTGGAAGGCGCGGATTTAAGCGTGGGAATCATCGGGAATCCGCCGGAATCCTACACAATACTCCCCATCATTGAAGAAGATTATTCCCTCCTCCCGAAAGAACTTCCGAGGATTTGCGGGTATGAAGCAAAATGGTTGCCCCAATCCCCCTATGGAAAAATCCGGTCTATCCCGGCCAATCTTTCGGATGAAGCAGAAAAATATATTGAAGCCTGCTGTTTAAAACTTTTCGAACGGCTGGAATGCCGGGACTACGCCCGGGTGGACTGGCGGCTGGATAAGGCAGGAAATCCAAAACTTCTGGAAGTCAACCCCAATCCCGGATGGTGCTGGGACGGCCACTTGGCCAAAATGGCAAAATTAGCAGACATCTCCTATGCCCGTATGCTGGAAGATATCCTAAAAGTCGCCAGCGAGCGGCTATGGAAGTAGAGAAGTCAGGAAAAAGGCAGCACTCTTTAATAAAAAGTACTGCCTTTTTCCTGAAAACACTTGTTATTTCTTTTCCGGCTCTTTATCCTTTTTATCATCTTTAATAATAACAGTCGGTTTCTGCTTACCTCCCGCATAATAAGGAGCAGGGGGTTCTTTTCCATCTGTCGTCTTGCCTAGGTACTCCGGCAATTGAACCCCGGCCATGCCCGCAATATCATGCAAAGCCGGTAATGATTTAATCATGTTACTCACAAAATTCGCCGTCGAACTGCCCTTTTCCGCGTTCCCGCTGTCCCAAACGGTAATTTTATCGATCTTTAACTTCTGAATCGCTTCGGTCTGCAACTTCACGATCTCTTCCAGCTTCTCAACGAGAAGCATCGTCGCCGCATCTTTCGCGTTATCACCGCAAGAATTGACCAACTGATTATACCCTTCGGCCTTGGCATCAAGGACTTTCTGAATCCCTTCCGCCTCAGCCGACTTGACAGCGACAATCGCATCCGCCTGCCCGCGCGCCTCCCGGCGAACCCGCTCGGCTTCCGCTTCGGCCGATATTTCTATCTTCCGTTTCTCAATTTCCTTAACGACAATCTCTTCCGCCTCCAACCGCTTCGTTTCCGCAAGAGCCTTTGCCTTCTGGATTTCCGCGATAGAATTCTGACGGGCAACCTGCCCGCGGCGGTCCGCGTCCGCGGCCTTCTCCGCCAAATCCGCATTATAATTCGCTATGTTCGCCTGAGCAACATTCTCACCTTCAACAGCCTCCGAATTATACTTCGCGACCTGAATACGGCGCTCCCGTTGGGCCGCCGCGGCGCCGACATCCCCTTTTTTCTCCTGTTCCGCCACATCGATTTTAGCCTGGTTGATCGCCGTGGATGCGGCCTTTTTCCCGATGCTCTCGATATAACCTGACTCATCGGCGATATCGGTAATGTTAACGTTGATCAAGGTTAAACCGATCTTTCTCAACTCCGGCTCAATGTTATTCCGGATTGCCTGTAAAAATTTTTCCCGGTCTTGGTTAATGTCTTCAATCGTCAACGTGGCCACCGTGAGCCTCAACTGCCCGAAAATAATTTCCGTGGCCATCTTTTCGATTTCCTGCTGGCTCAATTCCAAAAGGCGGACGGCCGCGTTATGCATGGCTTCGGTTGACGTGTCGATCGCAATCGTAAAAGTGCTGGGGACATTAATCCGAATATTCTGGAACGACAAAGCCCCTTTGAGCGGAATGCTGATTGTCATGGGTGTCAGGTCTAAAAATTTTGAATCCTGAATAAGGGGCCAGATAAAGGAGCCCCCACCGTGAAAACAGGTCACGGATTTCCCCTCGCCCACCTTTCCGTAAATCGCCAATATTTTATTGGATGGGCATCGTTTATAACAGCTGGCCAAAAACAGGATTAACGCGAACAAGAAAAAGACAAAAATCAAAACAGAAATCGCAAGTAGACTCATAGCCGACTCCTCCTTTATATTTTCTTTACCGCCACGGTTATTTGATCAACGACCCTGACAACTTCAACGGTCTGGAATGAATCGATCGCCTCTTTGTTCTCCGCGACCGCCTCGATTTCCCGGGTAATATCATTTAACACAACGTTAATCTTCCCCCGGCCGTCCACCGGAATCCTCTGATAAACAGCCCCCCGCTTCCCCACCACCTGGTCCACCGAGAAGACAGCCCCTTTACTGACGAGCTTCCTGGCGAGTTTGAAAAGATAGGCCGTTATCAGCATGCAGCCCACTCCACCCAGGAATCCGATGACCACAGAAAGGCCTCCGTTTAAAAGAAATTGTTTATGACACGTCAGGCCGATCCATCCGAACATCATGAAAAAAGCCGTGATGGAGTTTATAGAAATGAACTCAAAATGCGTATCCGATACTGTCCCGTCATGGCCGGAGTGCCCCATGTCCACAGGCGCATGGGTTCCTAAATCCGCGTCCACGCCGGTGTCCAATCCTCCGCCTATCACCATTAAAAAAACCCTTAAAATAAAAAAACCCGTGCCGGCAAGAGCACAGAACCAAAAAAGCGCCTCCAAAGAAGTGACTTGCTGAAAAAGGCCCCCGTCCATTGGACACCTCCTTTTAATTAGAAGACCCACGATAACAACCTGGCTAAATTATAACAGACAGAAAAATCAGTGTCGATTATAAAACCGAACTGATTCTGTAACTAAACCTCCTTCCGCTGTAAAACAATGGCCGATCCGCCGTATATCCCCTCTATTGTCCGCTCTACTCGGACAACTTAACGATCACGCCGTTTTTACGCGCTTGCATAAAAGCGTGTTTCATAAATACCAACCCTATAACAAGATAAACAATAACTAACGTGAACCCCTTCCAAAGTACATGCCGGAGAACCGGCTCAAAGCCAAAACTTTGCCGAAAATATTCCAGGAAATATGTGATAGGGATGCCTTGCGCGCAATAGTAAAAAAATTTCGGCAATGTATTAATAGGATAATAAATCCCGCAGACCAGCATGAAAAGATACGCAAACATCCAGGCCGTTATTTCCGCTTTCTGGCCAAAACAAAGCAGAAGATAACACACAAGTGTTCCCAAAAGAAGCGCAGAGCCGAAGATCCCCAACAAAAAGATCCCGGTCACGGATAAAGACGGGAAGTGGAATCCGAAAAAACCCATGGCAGCACAGCCCAAGATCCCGAAAATAATCACTCCTCTGACAATGCCGATCACCCAGGACCCGAAAAGATGCTCGCTGATCCCCACCGGCGTCAGGAAGGTGTGCTTTAAACTTTTGGCCCACACCTCATACAAGAGGCTGTAGGCGACATCCAACTGTGTGACCTGTAAAATGCCCGCAGTCATTGCGCCCGTGATAATAAAAGCGAGCGCCCGTTCTTCCATCTGCAGAAAATCCCCCATAAGCCCGATCGAGATCAAGCTGACGATCGGCCAGAACACCAGTTCCATAAAAGCAAAAAAATTCCTGATCGCGTAAAGCATATTCCGGTACGTAAACGCAAAACAGCTGTTCAACCACTTGGTCGCATCCCCGGCAAGCGGGCGCGGTCCAGCGCGTATTTCCCGCCGGCTCAAGACTTCGGTCGCCTCCGGCTGCGGCGGGGAGGCCGTGATCGGCTCTGCTATCTTGCCGGCCAGGTCAATAAAAACATCTTCCAAATCCTTCTTGCCCTGCCGTGCCTTTAATTCATCCGGAGTCGCCAGCCGGATAAGGCGCCCCTCTTTGAGAAAGGCAATCCGCTGGCACATCTTTTCCGCTTCCGGCATATAATGAGTTGTCAGCAAAATCGTCGCGCCCGTCTTCTCATAAATATCCAAAATCAGCCGGCGGATTTTAACCGCCACATCCGGATCAAACCCTACAGTCGGCTCATCAAGAAAAATAATCTTAGGGTCGTTGATCAGGCACTTGGCCAAGGCGAGCTTCTGCTTGGTCCCGCTGGAGAGTTCGTCAAAACGAAGCCGCGCGGCCTGTCCCAGTCCAAACATGTCAATCAGGGACGCCACGCGCTGTTTTAAAATTTTCCCCTTAAGGTTATACAACCGGCCGTAAAAAAACAAATTTTCTTCCAGGGTTAAACTCCAGGGGAAATTGGGGTGCCCGGAACACATATTAAAACTCTGCCGCAATTCGGAATAATGGGCCGGAACCAGTTGTTTTTCCAGCATCGTGACCGTTCCGCTGTCGGGCAAAAGCAAGGTGGAAAGGATGTTTAACAACGTCGTCTTGCCCGCGCCATTCGGCCCCAGGACCCCTAAAATTTCCCCCTCCCGGATATCCAGGGAAACATGATCCAGAGCTTTAATGCGCACATGTTTTCCCGCCTGAGAAACAAATGTCTTGCTGATATTGTTAACGGAAATCAACGTTTTCATAAATATAGGAACTGATCCCGCAGGCAGGGCTTCCGGAAATTTTGGAAAAGCATCCCCGCTCCTATCCGAATAACGGACCGGCCAAAATTTTCCGGCTTATATCAAGGGCCGACTTCAAAACATATTCCGCGGCTTTTTGATTTGTAAAATACCCGGATGTCCGGGTTGTCTTCTGCCTTATAACAAGCACAACCACATCCTGGGCCGATTTTAACTCAAGCGTAATATTCCGGGGGGCGTCTTTTATAAGAGGGTCGACTTTGTCAAAAAATTTATGAGATTTGCCTATCAAAACACAATATAAATAAGGATAATCCCGGCCTTCCACGTTATTAATGGAAATCTGCACCTGCAACCCCAGGCACTCTGCCGGCGCGGGGATAAACCTTAACATCAACCGGGCGTCCGTGGGCACGCGTTTCCCGTCTTTCGTCGGCTGGGTTGCCAGCATGGGCAGGACATGCACATCGCTCGGGGAGGATAAAAACCGCATCATCTGTTCCAGGAGTTTAATCTTAATAATAAGCTGATCTTTTTTAAGATAACTCCGCACCCCCGTGACCCAATGAGGGGCGAAAAGGACAAACGTGTCCCAGGCCCAGAACTTAGCCAGCCGTTCCTGCCCGGCCCCCATCAGGTCAACCCAGATAAAAAGCCCAACCCCCGCGCAAACGGCTGCACAGCAAAACCCCAAAGGATTGGTGATATCAAAACAATCCTGATCCCATTTCTTCAACTGCTTCTGCTTCAACTGTACTTTTTGATATTCATCCGGGGTGACCTGATTCCATTCCTCCGGCCCGTTCGACTTCGGGTGGGCGGAATACCCTTTAATAAGCGAGAGGGCCGTGGCCGCCGCCAGGAGAAACAATCCCCCCCAGAACTCAATCATCAGTTGCACCAGAAGCCCGATGGCGAGCAGGGCTAAAATCAGGATCAACCGGCCATGATAAGGCATCCTCTTGGCGAACAGGAAATGGATCTCCCCCCGTCTTTGCGCATCAGGCAGCCAGGTCATGCACCCACCTCCACCGGTTTATGCTGCAGAAGCTCCGCATACCCGACCTGCCGCCAGTACAGCGGGCAGCCGCCGTTGCAGACGGCTAGGTCTTCACACGCCTGGCATTGCTCGTGAGCGAAACGTTTGCGCTGAAAATATTGAAAAGCCGGGCCGGCCCACAACTCCCGGAAACGGCCCTGCCTATCCAGAATATTTCCCATAGGCAGAGGGAAACTGGAACACGGCAGGATATCCCCATTCGGGGCGATGCTAAGCAACCCGTCACAGGCCGCGCATCCCCGGTTCCCCAAGCCATGCACAATCGGATTAAAAATGCATAACGGCGTGGGGGAATACCACATAAATTCCAGCCCCTGCGCGACAGCTTCGCGCTGAATATCCAAAACAACCGGGCCGATATCGGAATACCGGACCAGCACCTCTCCCAAATGCGCGGCCGCCGACCCTTCGGGCATAAGCAAGTTCATAGAAAATTTATTAAAGCCCTCCTCACGCACCAAGGCCAGAACCGCGTTCAAATGATCTTTGTTCAGGGCAGAAATAGTTGTGTTGGTGTGCACCCGGATCTTCGCGTCCCGCAAGGCTCTCAACCCAACCAGGGTCTTCGCAAAGGCCCCAGGAGAACGGACAATCCGGTCATGCAGGCGCGCGTCCGCGGCCTCCAGGCTGACCTGGGCGGAATCCAGCCCCGCGGCTTTTAAAGTGGCCGCCAAGGCGGGCGTGACCAACGTCCCATTGGTAATGAGATTCGTCCACATTTTTAACGACTTGGCGAACCGTACCAGTTCTGGCAAATCCGGCCGGAGCGTGGGTTCCCCACCGGTAAAGCTGACGGACGGCACTTCGGCCTCTTCCCGGATCACGATCAACACACGTTTCAGCTGATCAAGCGAGCATTCCTCCGCCCGGGTATCCTTGCGGCAACCGCACCCCGCATAGCAAAACTGGCAGGCCAGGTTGCACCGGTACGTGACCGCGATCTCGCTTAAAACCGGCAGGGTGTTAAACGGAAGTTTGAAAGGATACCGCTCGACCGCTTTACGGCCGTCCCGTTCATGATAACAGCCTTTAAAGAGCGCCATGATATCACAAAAAAAATAATGCAGGTCCCGGGCGACCCCCTCTTTATCCGGATACCGGTCCACGACCGTATAAATACTGTTTCCCCCCAAAAGTGTTTTCAAAACAGACACTCCCGAAGCGTTGATTTTATGCGCCTCGTTGGGAATCTTGATGAGCAAGTGATCATGCTCCCGCACGTGGATATACGGAGAAACCCGTTTGATATATTCGTCAACCCACCGGATGTTGGCATAATATTCCATGGCAGACTCCGTTAATGCCCGCTGCTCACGCATGCCCCATGACAGGCCCCGTGGCAGGCGGAATGACACGCGGAATGGCAGGCGGAATGACACGCAGAATGGCACGCGTCGTGGCAAA
Source organism: uncultured Planctomycetales bacterium (assembly GCA_964489065.1). Classification (GTDB taxonomy): domain Bacteria; phylum Omnitrophota; class Gorgyraeia; order Zapsychrales; family JANLHA01; genus JAGOJP01. The sequence goes on from CAZAXH010000004.1 coordinate 24,593, forward strand.
CATTCTGCAAAAACGGCCCTTCATAACAAAGCGAGGAATTCCGGAAAGAGGAAAACCCTTCCTTGACCTGGGGCGCGCTCACCTCAAGCGCCCGTCCGACGTCCTGGCTCCGGCGGTAATAATCCCGGTCATGATAATACATCCGGCCGTAATAATGGTGATAATATCCGTCCCAATAATACCCGGCATCCGTTTCCTGTTGGGGGTTTTGTTTCTCCTGTTGCAGGATGGCGTCCATACGCTGTTTGTAATACGCTTTTGTGGCGTCCACATCGCAATCCCAGATTTTTTGCTCAAGCCCCGCGGCCATGGTATGGAAAAGGTCATTGATAAATCCCTGCGGGATATTCCCGGACATATCAATCGCGTTTAAAATATTATTTTCATAAGGGTCATCCCCACCCGCCGCGCCTGAAACCCGCTCGACCTTCAGCGGATCATGGCTGATCATCTTAAGGAGGCCTTTGCGTTCAAGATTCTGGATCATCAAGCCGGCCAATGTCCCCAAAGGGATATCCAGCAGAAGCCCTGCCTCCAACGCCGTCAGGTCCTTGTTGATTTTCCCGTCCTTGCGGAACGACCCCACCTGAATTTTCGGAGGCACCCATTCGTCCCCATCCCAACGGATCGGAGCGATGCCGTCCTGAGCCGATAGCATGGACACATGCTTTCTCGTCATCATTAAAAACGGAAAAAGAAAAAAGACAACGCCTCCGAACAGCAGCAGCCCCACCAGACCGCCGGCGGAAAGCGGCACCACCGCCAGGACACTCCCGGGGAAGTACCGGTTGAAAATATAATTTTCTTCTGCCTTCCGGAATCCGGGGGTATCCGCCCAGGGTTGGGGAGCAGCCATGGTCGTGAGATTAAAATATTTCGCGTCGAGATACGTCTGAATCTGAAAATGATACCGTGAGGGCAAATCATCACGGTGAAAGCGGACCGTGAACACCGGATTCCCTTGCGCGTTGGTCGCCGCCGGATAATCGATCTTATAGCGCTGATTGACATACTTTTCGGTCAAAAAGTTAACGGCGGACAGGTCCTGGGGGGAAACTTCAGGCGTGTTCATAACGACAGGGTAATGAACGGTTACCGTTTCATGCTCCAGGGCGTCACTCCACTGAACCGGGGCCCAGTTAAAAACCGCTAACCGGCCGTGCGGGCTTTCGGTCAGGACGACATGGCCGCTCTCCTGTAAATCAGTTTCATAATTAAAACGGTAGGTAATCTCTCCGTCATGAAAAGCCTGCCCTCCCGCCAACACGATATCATATTTAGTCGACGACAAGTATGTAATATCAAGGGAATACTGCGTGCCGTTCTCGTCAACGGCGTGCGCGTCCAGATCATTGAACCGGGGCACCCCGGCAAAACCTTCAAAATAAAACCCATGCAGGTCAGCCGCCCGGCAGGCCCAACGGACCGCATAGGAAACCCGGGCTTTCCCATCCGGGTCCAAGACCACATCCACCTCAACCCAGCGCATTTTAAATGACCCGCACCAGGCTGGAGCAGCCAGGCTGATGAGAAATATCAGCGTTATGAGGGGAAAAATTGTCTTTTTCTTAAACATAAAAATTTATAAGGGGATAATAGTAAAAATCATTATAATAACTCTTCTGCCGGGTGTCCAGAATCCAAATATAAATTAATGTCTATCAAAAGACAAAAAATAACGGGTCTGAAGTGTCTCCGGGAACCGCTTCTATTATTTTTTGCATTATCCAGGTTCGTTGTTATAATGTGTTTTATTATTAAACTTTAAGGAAACCACCATGCGGATTACTTTTGTAGCTCTTGGCTGGGAGCAACTCAGCATTTCCATGCTGACCGCCCTAGCGAAACTCGACGGACATGAAGTGAGCCTTGCGTTCAGTCCCGGATTGTTCCATGACCGCTATAATCTGCGTGTCCCGTTTTTAGCCGCCATCTTCGATGACCGGACCCGGGTCTTAAAAACAATCGCCCAACAAAAGCCGGATGTCCTAGCCTTTTCAGCGATGACCGGGACCTATCAGTGGCTGCTGGGAATCGCGCGAGACGCCAAACGCCTGAACCCGAACGTCAAAGTCCTGTTCGGAGGCGTGCACGCCTCCGCCGTTCCGGACCGGGTCCTTCAACAAAAACCGGTCGATTTTGTTTGCGTCGGGGAGGGAGATATGGCTTTCCGGCTTATTTTGCAGGCTATCGCCCGCAAAAATTTTTCCGACCCGATCCCCAACACACGCTACAAAACGCCCGACGGAACGATTATCCGTGGCGCACAAACCGGTTTTATCCAGGATTTAGACAGCCTCCCGGGCTTTGACAAATCCCTCTGGGAAGACCATATCCGTCTGGGAGACATTTATTTCACCATGGCTTCCCGGGGCTGCCCGTTCCGCTGCACCTACTGTTTTAATAGTTTCTTCAGTCAATTAGGCGGGCCCGACAAGACAAAATATGTCCGCCAGCGCAGCGCCGGACACATGTTAGAGGAACTGCGTTACGCCCGCCGGAGATATCATTTGCGGTTGGTCGAATTTGAAGACGACATTTTCACGTTTAACAAAAAATGGCTGAAAGACTTTCTGGACCAGTATAAAAAGGAGATCGGGATTCCTTTTCAATGCCTCTCCCACCCTTCCTTTATGGATGACGACGTTATCCGGTGGCTTTCCGAAGCCGGCTGCCGGTTTGTCCAAATGGGGATCCAAAGCGCGGACGAAGACTTCAAAAACCGGATGATCAAGCGTTACGAAAAGACCCGGCATATTGAGCGTGTCATGCAAACAATGCGTAAATATCATGTTGAACTGAAAGTCGACCACATGTTTGGGCTTCCGGAAGAACCCGTGTCAGCCCAGGAAAGCGCCCGGGAGCTCTATGCCAGAATCCCGCCCTACCGGATTCAGACATTCTGGATGAATTACTTCCCGGGCACCGAAATGACAGAATACGCCCTGACAAACGGGCTCCTGTCTCCAAAAGAGGTCGAAAATCTTAAGGACGGAAATCAGCCTGATTTCTACCGCAACAGTTCGAGGGTCATGGCCCCGGAAAACCGAAAGCTCTACGCCGCCTATGAAACCATATTCAAACTTCTGCCGATTGTTCCCCCCGCCCTCAGGGAACACCTCCTGGCCCGATCCTTCCGGGAACTCCCCAAATTCCTGAATTCCTGGATCAGTTTTATGGCCGATGTTGTCAGCGGGTTATGGAGAAGAAATCCTGATCATATCGGTTACGCGAAATACTATCTTTATCATATGACCCGGTTTATCCTGGCAAAATGCGGGCGCACAATGCCCCCGGCCACCCGGACGCGCGGGCACGAACGTTCTTTCCCCCGCCTCCGGCAAAACTCAAATCCAGTTCCAGTCCGGGGGGGCGAGCAAGCTGTTTCTTCGGAACCGGCCCTTATTTTCCGCAAAGGGAATTAAAACCCTGAATAAAAAAATGAAAAAGGATTCCCCCGAAGGCTCAACCTTCGATATGATATTTATATTCTAAACAGTCAAGTCAAAAAAATCTTATGCGACACTTTTTCCTTAAAAACCTGAAATGGATTGCCGATGACCCGCTCCGGGCCCTTGTTTTATGCCTGCTTTTGACTTTTCTCGCCTACAGCAACAGCCTGGCCCATGACTTTATCATTGACGACTTCAGCTTTATCGTGGACTGGCCGTTGATTCAGGATCTGCGTAACTTCCCGGAATTTTTCGGCCCGCACAATCAGCCTCCGGGCGAAGAAGGCGTGTACTCCCCGCTTAAAACCCTCATGCACGCCCTCAATTACGCTCTTTGGGGCACGGATCCGCTGGGGCACCATCTGGTCGCTATATTAGTTCTGTTGCTTTCCACTTTCTACGTTTACCGCCTCAGTTTCCTCGTCACGGCCAACCGGCTGATCGCGTTTCTCTCCGCGGTCTTTTTCGGCCTGCATCCCATTCACACCGAAACCGCCGCCACAAAAACCGGCAGCGTGGATACCACCGGGGTCCTTTTTTTATTCATCGCTTTCTTTTACTACCTCCGGGCCCGCCAGGCCCGCGCACCCCAAACAGGGCCGGCCTCGTTCCTATGGGGAACCCGGGATTATAAACTGGCGCTCTTATTTTCATATTTGTCCACATTCCTGCATGAACTTTGCCTGACCATCCCTCTGCTCTGGGTTTTGTATGAACTCGCTTTTCCCCTGCCCCGGGAAAAGGGAAGGATTCAACACGCCACGCTGCGCGTTCTTCCGTTCTTTATCATCACCGTCATTTATATCGCCATCAAATTCTGGCTCCTGAAAGACATTTCCCGGGGAGATTATCTGGGCGGTAGTTTTTATCTCACGATGCTCGTCATCCTGAAGGTGCAAGTCAAAAATTGTCTGATCATGTTTTTCCCGTTTACTCTGGCGGTAAAACACGTCATATCAAAAGGGATCTTTGCCGTGGACGTCTGGGACTTCGACCAGCAGGCGGTTCTGCAGCAATCTATCCTGGACCCCCAAGTCATCAGCTCCATCCTGTTTTTAGGGTTGATCGCAGCGGCAACGGTCTGGGCTTATAAAAACAACCGGCTGATTTTTTTCTGTATCGGCTGGTTCTATATCAGCGTTCTGCCGGCGGCCAACATCGTTCCCATAGAATCCTTTTTTGCTGAACGTTACCTCTACCCTGGCTCCTGGGCCTTTTGCTTACTCATCGCTTATGGCGTCTTCCTCGGGCTTGATCCGGAGAAAACCGCCCCTGTCCCCATCTTCGGACGGATGATTCCCCGGGGCCAGGTTCAAAACACGGCCATCGCCCTTCTTCTCATCACCACGACCTTCTATTTTGTGCGGACCTTTCTCCGGAACCGCGACTGGCGCACGCAATTGACCTTTTTCCAGGCAGAAGTGCGGGCCAACCCCCAAAGCGCCGATCTCTTCAACGGACTGGGGAAAGCGTATCTGCAAGACGGACAGCCCCAAAAGGCCACAGAAGCTTTTCAACGCGCAGTAGCCATTCAACCTAAAATGCCGCTTTATTACTTCAGCCTGGCCGAGGCATACACGGCGCAAAAAGATTTTCCCCAGGCGGAAAAAATTTTACTTAAAGCCATTCACCTCGACCCCCAATATGCTGAAGCTTATTTTAACGTGGCCATTATTAAAATTCTGCAAGGCGACATGAAAAGCGCAGAAGATTACGCGGCCCGCTCCTTTAACCTGCTCCTGGAACAAGGACGCTGGGAAGACAGCCAGCGGTACAGAAAAGCCTTTTATGATTTCTCTTATCAAAATTTTATTACTCATCCCGTGCCCAAAGAGGACGCCTCGTAACGAATCATCGCCATTATGAAACCTGTTTCTTTACAGTCTGTTCTGAAGAATATAATCTGTCAGTCCTGCCCTAACGGATGTCACCTCAGCCTTTACGGCGAAAACAGGGACTGTATAAAAATCACAGGGAATCAATGTCAAAAAGGCGTTGATTACGCTCTGCCTTTTCTCCAGGCCTTGGCTGGACCCAGCCCTTCGGCTTGCGCCGGGTCCTTTCATCCGGTTCAAATCACGGAGGCACGTTCACCTGCCCCCTCCCGGCAAATCCTGCAAGATGTCGCTACGCAGTGGGGATTGGAGATAAAAACCCTCCTTCCCGGCCTCGATATTGACGGGAGCCCGGAAAGGAGCCTCTTCCGGACTGTATTCAAAAATGCCGCCGGAGAGCGCTATATTCTGGAACAAATCCCGCAAAAATCACTGGAAGCCAGGACACGAATTGCCGGCACCCTGGCCTATTTAAAACAGCAAGGACTAAAAAAAATCCAACCTTACCTCCCTGGGCGTCAAAACCACTTCGTCCTAAAGCACGCGGGGCAATTTTGGCAAATCATTCCGTTTATCCCGGGAACCCCGTTGGACCGGCAACACTACCTTTATGAAAAATGGCGGGGGACCGAGCTGGCTGATTTTCTCATCGCGTTAAGAAACAAAAGCCTCGCGCTACCGTTTTTTGACCCCAGACAATTTTTTTCGCTCACAGACTACATCAGACAGATGTCTCAAAATATTCTTAAATATCATCCTTCCCTAGGCCGATCCCTGGAGCCGGTTCTGATATTTCTGGAAGAAAATTTCTTTCCCGTTTATGACACGTTCCCGCTCGCATTTTCTCATGGAGATTATCATCCCCTTAATATTATCTGGGGGTCTGCTGACATTCAGGCGGTGATTGACTGGGAATTCGCCGGCTATAAGCCGGAACAATATGACACCGCTAATCTGATCGGATGTATCGGCATAGAACACCCATCCGGCTTACGGGGGGAACTGGTCACTGAATTTATCAAACGGCTCCGAGCAGCCCGGGTGATCCATGACATCAGCTGGCATTATCTGGTTGAATTCATCGTTGCGGTCCGGTTCGCGTGGCTTTCAGAATGGCTCCGCAAGAAAGACTCTGACATGATCGAGATGGAAACCGTCTACATGAAACTCTTGGTGGAAGAAAAATCTGCTCTCAAAAAAGCGTGGTTTTAGCCAGGGACGGCCCCGCAGGATTCCCGACACACGCAAAAAACCATCAATAGGCCCGGGATGAATCCGGAGGAAACGGGAAGGACTCTTCCGTCCAAATTTCAATGCCGCCGGACTTCAGCAAGGAGGCGGTGATGCCGTCGCCAAAGATAATTTTTCCGGAAAAACTTCCGTCATACACCTGTCCGCACCCACATGACGCGCTCCGCTGTTTTAACAAAGCTTTTTTAATCCCCATAAGCCGCGCCATCTTCAAAACTTCCTGCGCTCCCTGCTGAAAGGCCCGCGTCACATCTGTCCCATCTTTGGCCACAACCCGCTGGCCCTGAATTTCTGAAGGAAGCCGGGGAGTCGGGAGCCCGCCCAATTGTTCCGGGCAAACCGGTATCAAAATTTCTCGCCCCAGCAAAGACACCGCCCCCCGATGCGGCTTGCTTCCGGCATCATACCGGCAACACACCCCCAACAAACAGGCACTGCAAAGCATCATAACACCCTCCTCTCTGAAACGGATTAAAAACCGTCCTCTCTATAACAAATAAAACCCGGAATCCCTGGAACCGGCTCACATTCTACCCATATTATCCCGGCCGTCAAGGCCGCTTCCAAAACAAAAGAAAAAAAAGACAGAACTCATTTTAAGAAGTTCTGTCTTTTTACCCGGATCTATAAAAGTTCAGGGTTAGATTTTAACTACATTCTTGGCTTGTTCGCCTTTAGGACCGTTAGCGATTTCGAATTCGACTTTCTGTCCTTCCTCCAAGGTCTTGTAGCCATTACCCTGTATTTCGCTGTGGTGCACAAATACATCTTCGCCAGATTCAGGAGTAATAAATCCGTAACCTTTTTGGTTGTTAAACCATTTGACTATTCCTTTTGCCATTACTCAGTGCCTCCTTTCGATAAAACTTGAGTAAATGATGGCATAACCTAAAAACAAAAACCGCAAGGTAAGTAACCTTCTACCTTGCGGTCTAAGATCTCTTTTCCTTGCTTTACTCGAGGGAAATTATGCACTATTTTTTCTGTTTTGTCAATTATTTATTATTTTATTATTCTGCCTTCTAAGATTTCTCTTTTTATCGTCGGAAACGGCTCAACAGGCAGACCGCACGATAACCCCCATCATCAAAAATCTTCCCGCTATTCTAACGGAAAACACACGAAAACCAATACGACCTTAAGGATTTTCCATCTTTTGAATGATGTTATTAATCGCGCAAACCAGCGGCCAGAAGCGGTCATTCTTGCGCAGAAAAATAGGCCCCCTGCGTTGGCCGCTTAAATTCTCGTTCATTTCCCGAATAATCCTGTCATACGGGCCGACAATACTGTGGGAGATCCGGTAAGCCATGACTAAAATAAATATAATGACGGTGGGGATAACCAGAAAAAGCATCTGTGTAACCTTACTGGCGGCCGGCACAATATGGTAAGCGATGGTTTCCGGGATACCGATTTGTTCCGCCGTCACGTAAAAAATAAAATAATACAGGGAAACCGAAACGATAATCGTTGGGATGATCGCGGCACCAAAAACCAGAAAAAAAATTTCTTTATGCATGGCATTGGCAAACATCCGTTTCCGCAAATTAGAATTTTTAGTCATTTTAGTACCCCACTTTCAGGTCTTTATAAAAAGTTTCCGCGCTGGACATGGAATTATCCGAATCCGTCATTAAAGCGATGGCCCCGACAGTCCGGGGAGGCCGCCGGCCAAAGGCCCGCTGGTAATCTTTATAAATATTACGTTCTTCTGGAACCCAGCGGTCAAGGTTTTCCCGCCCTGACTCCACGACGACAAGTTTTATGTTTTTTGAAAAAGGGCTGGGCAGGATAGTCCCTTCCGGATGGGCTTCGTCCCAAACATATTCCAGGCTTTGAATCCGGGAAATATTCCAACTCAAGAAAATCACATAAACCCGGGCGGCGTAATCGTCTTGTTCGACCCATCCGCCTTTGGTTGTATCCTTTATTTTTTTATCCGGGAAGGTCTTAACTCGCCATTGCCAGCTTATCATCGGGTAACGGCAAATGTCCAGTTTAATCCTGTGAATTAATCCCGAGCTGGCGCTAAGACTGTGGGCCTGCAAAAACCCCTCCCCATGCCCGGTACTTTCGATGGAATAAAGGACCTTGCCCCGAAAAATTTTTTCCTGCCATTCATCGAGGGCTCTCTGATCGCTGAAAGGGAACCTTTTAGGAAGATTATAAGCGCTGGCGTTTAAAAAGACCCCCATCCCAAAGAAACCAGCCAACAAACTTATACCGACTATTTTATCAAACTTTATTTTGCTCATAATCCCCTCCTCTCATCCAGAATTTTCAACAACAGCCGCTTCCCGCAACCCGTTAGGAGGCGGCAAAGGATCATCGGATGAGATCCTGAATTGGTCCACCAGTGTCTTCAGGACGTTCGCCTGCAAAAAGATAACATTGGACAAATTCGCCAACCCCTGGCAGGTATTCGTATTGGATTCCGTAACCGACGAAACCTGCTCCACCGTCACCGCCTGCTGCTGAGTGGCTTCGGAAATAGATTGGATTTGCTGAGCGACTTTCGTCGTATTGTCCAGGATAAAACGGAGATGCTCGCCTGCGTTCTTTACCAAACTAACGCCATCGACAACCTGCTTATTATTTTCCTGGATCAGCGCCCTGATCTGCTTGGCCGCCGAAGCGCTGCGTTCGGCGAGTTTCCGGACCTCATCCGCGACGACCGCAAACCCCCGGCCGTGAACCTGGGCGCGAGCCGCTTCAATGGCTGCGTTTAAAGCCAATAAATTAGTCTGTTCCGCAATCTCGGTAATGATATTGACCGCCGCTGAAATCTGTTTAGAGCTTGCTTCAATCGCCCCCATCGCCTTAATCACCCGCTCCATATCATAGCCGGCTTTCTGGGCTTCCTGCAAACTCTCCTGGGCCTTGGTATTCGCAGAAAATGCATTATCGGCGTTGCTCTGGAAAGACGTAGATATCTGGGAATAGCCGGCCGCCTGTTCCTCCGCCCCGACGGAAATCTGCTGCGTGTGCGCCCGGATTTCTTCGGTGGAATCAACAAACTTTCGGGTCGTCTCTCTGATCTCTGTAATGATAGCCGATATCTTTGCCACAAAGGTGTTAAACCCTTCCATGACCCGGTCAAGCTCATCCTTCTTATCCCCGGACTTGGTTGCGGCTGGGATCCGCACCCATAAATCCCCCGCCGCAACCCTCTTTAAACTGTCAGCCAACAGAGAAAGGCGGCGGAGGATCAGATCCCGGATCATGGTTAAAAGGAAAAAGCTGACCATGACCCCCTCAAGGAATAAGGCCAAAATCAACCCCAACAAAAGACGTTTTCTGGCCTGCAAAAACTTAAACTCCATATCTACCATGGTATTTCGGTTCAGCCTAAGACAAACAGAACCCAGGGTCACCCCCTGATAGATAATCGGAGAACGGTATTCTTTGAAAAAAGACTGGCCTTCCTTCCCCGGGATATCTGTCAGCGGCTTCCCATTCTTGTCAAAATACTCCACGCGGTCGATAGACGGGTCCTTCAAGGCTTCCTCGACATAAACGGCCAGCAAATCATAATCAAAATTCAAAATCGGCATAACGGCTGTTCGCGAAAAAAACTGCAAAAAATATTCTCCTCGTTTTTCCAGGCGGGCATAAGCATCCTGAACCATAATCTCTAACGTCATTTGCTGAATCATAAAAACGAATATCGCAAAAACCGCTATCCCTAAAAAAACAATACTGAGGGTTCGGCCAACGAATTTTTCCCAAAATACCGAAATATCCTTTTGAACAAACATCTTATCTTGAACCCTCTTTATAAAAAAATATTTTACTGACTGCGTTCTTTAAGAAAATACAAGGAACTCTCCTTATTTAAAGACTCCTTGACCCTATCGCCAATCGTAGGATTAATAGCGCCCTTTCCCAAAAAGAAATAATGCTCATAACCGTAATATTCCAGGTAATACTGTAACCAGCGGACCTGCTTGCCGACATTATCATGCATCAACAAAAGCTTGTCTTTAAATTCCCCCGCTTTCAAAAGAGGCAGGAGCCGATCTAAAGGAATATTCCGTAACAACGGGATATCCGGGATTACATCCCGCTGAATGGGATCGCGGATATCAATCACCATACTATTTTCTTCCTGCGCTTTTAAAAGGAAAACATCAAAATCGTCAATGATCTTGGCCCGGAAACTTTCTTCAGAAATAATTTTCTCCACCGGGACAGGGGTTTCCCCCATCAAAATGCCTCTTTCAGGATACGCTTTGATCCATTCAAAAATCCCTGTATCATAAACATAACACTGCTTAAAACCATTCTCTTGAGCCCGCTTAACAGCGTCGTAACTCTTCGGGCAAGTTGTTCCATTGCAATAAAAAACAATTTTTTTAAACGAGTCTTTCGCCCTAAGATTTTCCAGCTCGACAAGAAAGGATTCCAAGGCAATGGGGACGTGAACCGCTTTTGCGATGCTCACAACGTCATATTCGAAATTTGAACGCACATCCACGATGATCACATTTTCATATTCCGCAGCCAAATCCTCCATGCTGATAAAAGGTACTTCGGGATACGCCTCCCGCAAAGGAAATTTCCCCTCCTCTTCAGAAGCCGCCACAGGAAAACTGGCCACCAAGCACACACCTAAAACCAAAAATCGCGCGACGGAATTCAAGAAACTCATATTTCCCTTTTTCATAAATTTAAACATCAAAAATATCACTTTTTTTCATTATGCCATAACTGCTAGTCAGTACAATATTTATCTTAAATAATTTTTATTTCTCCCCCCGTTTTTTCGCCGAAACACCCCCTCATATCGGCTCATCGACAGCGTTGCTTATCCCCCCAACAGAAAACATCTGTGCAATGTATTGACCCATAACCCTTCCTCGTCTATAATTCATTTCAATGAATATTTTATATATAAATTTTTTAGTGATTATCGGCGAACTGGGATTCCTGTGCCTCGCTGGATTACTTATAAAAATTTTTTTCCGCGGGGTTATAAGAATTTGCGTTAATCTCCCGGCCTTCAAAAAAGCCCAGGGATCTTTTCACACCGTTGAACGAAAGGGAATACGTTTTCTGCAGGCCATTCTTTTCTGCGCGGCGGGAGGGATATTGCTTACAAACGGGGTGCTCGTTTATTTGCAGAAAGACCTGCTGGCCCTTCTCCAAACCTGGCTATCGCATGTCTCTCCGCGTTTTTGGACTGATATTATCCTGGGAGCGGTGAAATCCCTGCTTTTAGCCGCTGTGGTGAATTACAGCATCCAGAAAATTCACGCCTTATTGATGGTCGGGATGGATCGCGCGAAAGCTTATGAACAAATCAAAACCAATGATGAAAGCATTGAACTGGCCTTCCGGAGTCTGGACACCATCCAGCAAAAAGCCCTCTGGATAGGATACGCCTATACAACGGCCCGTTTCCTTTTGCTCCCGGATATCATAGGAGCGTCCCTTTTGATCGTCCTTAAAATTTACCTTTACATCTCCCTGGGGCTTTTGATTGTGAAAGCCGTCACAGCCGTCATCGACAGCCTGGATGCCCTAAGCGTGAAGTACCAAAAAGAAGATAACCTTTTGCGATATTATGACCACCTGCGATGTCTCGTCCCTCTTTTGCGCCGGTGCCTGGAATACATCATTTACATCGTCGTTGCCACGCTCGTTTCAATGCAGGTGGAATTCATTGCCCGGTTTGCGCAATACGGCCCCCGGGCGATTCAGGCGATCGGGATTTTCTTCCTGAGCCGGGTCGCGGTCGAGGTGGTTTACCTTCTTATAGACAATTTTATCTTAAAAACAAAAGATATCTCCGGGGAAGTCCTTCAACGGCACCTCACCCTTATCCCGCTGATTAAAAGCTTGTTCAAATATATTATTTATTTTATAGCCTTTGTCTTGGTTCTCAAGGCCTTTCAGATGAATCCGACTCCCATCCTCGCCGGAGCGGGAATAGTCGGCGTCGTGGTGGGGCTGGGAGCACAGCCGCTGATCAACGACCTGGTGTCCGGGTTTTTTATCATCTTTGAAAACCTGTTTCTAGTCGGCGATTATATAGAAACCGGCAGCGCCAGCGGAATCGTGGAAGCGATTGACATCAGGACAACCCGGCTGCGGCACGTGAATGGCCAGTTGTATATACTACGCAACGGGCAAATTAACGAAATCGTGAATTACAGCAAAAAATATATTTATGCGGTTGTCGAAGTGGGCGTGGCCTACGATTCCGACCTCAACCAGGTCTATGCGACACTGGAAGAAGTGGGCAAACAATTAACGGCTCAAAACCCGAATGTTCTGGAACCCACCCGGGTCAGCGGGCTTAAAAATTTTGGGGAATCAGAACTCACGATCCGAACGGTTACGAAAGTAAAGCCCGGACACCATTTGACGGTTGCTTACGACCTGCGCAAACGCATCAAAGAAGCCTTTGATCGCCATCATATTGAAATCCCCTTCCCCCGGCGAGTCGTTATCCTGAAAAACGAAGACACTCCCCCGCCTGCTTAAAAATACCGGGGCCCCAAGTCCCCATGTGACTGCGGGCCCCGCAAAAATCCGAGTCCCGTCAGGGGATTTCAGCCAGTTCCTGCTGTGCTTGCTCTACCCAAAATCCGCTTTGGTAACGCTCAATCAGGGCCTGAAAAGAAGCCCTGGCTTCCGTAAAATTATTCATATGCCGGTAACACTGCCCCAGGCGGAATAATATCACTTCGTGTAACCGGCTGTTCGGCTGCTCCCGAAGGTAAGTCTGATAATGCTGCGCCGCCTCCTCATAACGGCCCCTTTCAAACAGGTCTTTGGCTTTCAGGTAATCATCCGTCCGAGGGGAGGAATACTGGGCGGAAGAACAACCAGTAGAGAAAAGCAACAAAGCCATCCCCAAGACCGAAAGAGCCAACAGGTCCGTAAACTTATTGCGGAAAACATGAGATTTGATCATTTTCTGGTCCCCTCGTTTTAAATTTTATGTCTGTCTTTAGCGCACCCACAATGAAGTAGTCTCATGCATAATTTTTTAATTTACCATCGTTACCCTTTCTGTCAAATAGTCTACGGGACAAAAAAGGACTGCCGACTGTTTTAACCGCACGGGCCTCAAAAAAAATCTCCCGCGATGTCCTTGTCCTCGACCCCGGGTAGGAAAACCCCCGTGCCACGTAAAGGATCAAATGGTTTCCGGCTCAAAATGTTCTTTCGCATGCTGGCAACAAGGGCATTTCACCGGCGGCTCCGTCCCTTCGTGGATATACCCGCAGACACTGCATTTCCACTGGATAGAAGTAGACCGGGAATACACGGTACCATCTTCCACCATCTTCAACAATTTCTTATACCTCTCGGCGTGCTCCTGCTCGACTCGGGCGATCTGCTTAAAAAGCCACGCCACGTCTTTGTGCCCTTCCGCTTCCGCATCTTTGGCAAACTCCGGATACATCGTCATCGTTTCATACAGTTCCCCTTCCATCGCCGCCTTAAGGTTCTCTTTCGTGTTGCCGATACCATTCATAAGCTTAAACTCATCTTTGGCGTGACTTAACTCATTCTGCGCGGTCTCTTCAAAAATCTTCGCGATGTAAAGATAGCCTTCTTTCCTGGCCACTTGGGCGAAATACGTGTACTTATTACGGGCCTGTGATTCCCCGGCAAATGCCGTTTTTAAATTTTGTTGAGTCCTGGGACCTAGCGGTTGGCTCATAATCTTCCCTCCCTTGGGTTTTGGAATACTTTTTGGACGTCATTATAATAGAAAACATCGGGTTAGAGCAAGAAGAAGATCAGGCCGTCCCCAAAACCCGGAAGGAGAAAGCAATCCGCCTTCTCCCCATCCCCGGCCATTGGCACTCCCAACTTATTCACCACAATAAGATTCGTATTCCCAATGCCCTCCATTCTCAACTTTATATCGGATAAAATGCGCTTCCACAATGACCCGTCCACGGGATTCATCATACTCTTCATGTTCCGGGATGTATCTTCTTTCCCATCTATAATGCGGCACCCAAACCTTTCTCGAACAATCCCTTCGCCGTGCCATCGGCCGGGGGTAGTCAGCCCTACGGACCTCATGCCGGCCTGTCCCCGTAAGAGTTCCAATCACATCAATCTCTCCTCGCGACAACACCCGCAACCCCTCGATGACCGTCAACGCTTTCCCGGCGTCATCCCAATGACTAGCAAATCCAGACGCGGGACACACCAAAAACAATGTCAGGAATAAAACACTTGTTATAATTTTCTTCATATCCACCTCCTGTCCTGAACGTTTATAGAAACGCCCTTTATCCATTCCCTTAGACAACAGGAGGTGCAAAAATGTTGCATAAAATTTTTAAAATAAGGAAACCGAAAGGCGCCGGGAGTATGACTCTTTTACCACCTAGGCGAACAAATTGACGGTACAAAATTAATCAAAGGTATAAACCCCAGAGCAAACTCGGGATTCCATTAACCGCAACAAGCTGCGGAGAGGGAAAGAAAAAAGAGGGGACATTAAAGAGGGAAACAAATTTGTCATGACTTCCAAAACAAGGTCAAAAACCAAAATAACACCCCCAGCATAAGACCAAAAACCGGGCCCAAAATCAGTCCCGCTTGAATGCCATAAGCGGCCGTACACGTCAACGCCCCGTTGACCGTTCCGACCAAAAGGCCGATCAACAGCCCATACCACAGCCCCCACAAGGCGTTGCGCGTTTTAGACAACCGGGCTGACAATAAACAGCCGCCACAAAGGCCGCAGGCCCCTCCCCAAAGAAGCCCCCACAGGATCCAGAGAAGCATCGGCAGATCTCTTAAGAAGGGGACACGAATTCCCCCGCCATAACCATAATACCTCGCACCGGCGACCGTGAAATAAGCGCTCAATAAACTGCACGAAACCAGGCTGAGCGCAACGATAACTTGATTCGCTTTGCTATAGGAGTTTTGCATGAGCAGTCCTCTCTCAGCAAGGTTTGTTGCGGCGCCTTTTCTGTAATGTCCTCAATCTTAAAACGCACGGGAATAATCGGGCTGAAAACAAGACTAAACACCACTTTTTGCATATTTTCCGATAACAGTTCGCTGTCCAAAATTAATTCCCCCCCACGCAGCGGTTGCTCCACGTCTAAAACAGCCACCACGCTATCTCCGGCAAGAAGAGCCGTTTTCTCACCGACATGACTCCCTGTCATCTCTTCTAAAACTTTCGCGTCCGCGTCTTTAAACTTCAAAATAAGGTCCCTTTTATTATACCCGGCGTCCCGGAAATCCGCCGTTTCCACGGCCCACACCGTTAGCCAAGGCTGTTTTTCCATCAGCAATTTCTGTTGATTAATTTCGATCCACTCATATTCAGAACTTGGGTTCTGCGTATTTTGCTGAATGACAGCCGGGTCTGATTCAATGCCTTTGAAATAAAGGACCCCGGGAGAAGAAAACAGCATAACAAAATCCTCCGGATCAAACAGGCTGTTTATTCTGAGAGAGGCCCCATTCTGTTCCACGATCAAAGAATAATCCGCCTCCACGATGCCGGCAAACATAAGCCGCGCCTTGAGAAATTCCTCCAATTTTTGCAACGCAGTGGCAAGCCTGTCTCCCTTTTTTTCCTTTTCATCCAGGGTCATCCGCCAAGCCGAATTCCTGATCTTCCGTTCCAAGCTCTGGATAACGCGCTCCTCTTTAATAGGGATATCTCCGTACTCAAATTTAAAAGGAACCCCCCAAAGCACGCCGTTATTATACGTTGCCCGTTCGGCAAGCAGGCCGTTAGTATAATATTTCTTATTAATTCCGTGAAGTTTTCCGTCCTTATAAAAGGATTCCTCCCTTAGAAACCCGTTTTCATAATAAAACTTCGCCGGGCCGTTTAATTGGCCATCCTGATAATTGTATTCCGCTTTAATCTTCCCTGATTCATAATACTCTGTATAAATTCCGTTCCGGGGAACATCAGCGGACGTTAGCGTCACGGGAGCGGCGCATATTAAAAGTCCTATTAATATAAGTTTGTTCATATGATATATGGATAAAAAAAATCAACACATTCACGAGATATAAAGAAGGACAGCCCCCCGATTTTCTACGGCTGCCCCCATAATGTCCAGTTATTATCAACGGATTTATTTAATCTCGCCGCCTTGAAAAGGAGACAAGAAATCAATAGCCATGATTAAGCTAACATACAACCTATTCCCATTCAAGCATTTTTGTTGTAATATAAAAGCTGGAGACGGGGCTTTTAAACGATTTTTTATTGCCTTCCGCTCCTCTCAATGATAATATTCTCGAAATTAATTATACCGGGCGCAGACAAAAGGAGAAAAGCCATGAAAATTTTTATCACCGCCTTGTGCATTCTGGGCCTATGTATAAACGTCCTTGCAGCAGAAGACATTGTTCTCAATGATCAGATAATGAGTAAATTCATAATCATATTTGCCCAATATAAAAAAATGGCAACAAAATATGGAGAAAACATTAATAATATCAATGCGGTGCCCGCCAGCATGGATTTTCAAAATGAGCGAGACCAATTGCTGAAGACTCAGGGGTGGACTATGGAAGAATTTTCCCTGTTAATCCAGAAAATTGCCACAGGCATGACAGTCATCAAGCTAAGGGAAAACGAGTTGCCGGACATGTTCGCCGGCTTGCAACAGCTGTCCACCGCCTCGGAGGAAGAACTGGCGGTCATTGAAAAAAACCTCGCGCAGCTCGAGATGCTTTTCAGATAACTATAAAGCCGGATGACAACGGTGCAAAAGAAACTCGCCTTTATATTCATAGGGCTTCTATTAACTTACGGAATCATCGGTTCTGTCATTATACCCTGCACCCTGCAGTGGATACTGATCCCTACAGTCTCTCCCTTTCTTAACCACACCATTTATGTCCGGAAAATACATTTCAACCCCTTTCAATTCAGGTTCACCATACAGCAATTTGAATTGGTCAGCCCGTCCGGAACCCGGATGGCCGGGTTTGAAGGTCTGGACATTGATTTTCAACTCTCTTCCCTTTGGGGTGACAGTTGGACCTTTAAACACATATTTTTAGACCAGCCTTATATCAACATCGCCTTAAATCGGGACGGCCGTTTAAACCTGCTCGACCTGATGCCGCCCCCTCAAACCTCCTCCCCGGCAGATGATGGAACACCACCTGCCCCTCCGAAGCAACAGATCGGGAAAGAGAACGAAGCCCCCAACACCCCCAAGCCCTTTCTTATCTCTGACTTCAGCCTCACCAACGGAGCCGTCTATTTTTGCGATGAAACACCGCAAACCCCTTTTAAATTTTCCCTCCGGCCCATCAATACCCGGCTCGAACATGTCACCACCCAGACGGATAAAGCAAGCGGCCTGCAAATCCGTTTACTCAACGGCTCCCAGGGCACCATCGCCGTTCAGGGTGCCTGTTCCATCGGGGCTTTAGCCTGTCACACAACGGTCGATATTCAGACCCTCCCTTTAAATATCCTTCAACCGTACATCGCCCACACTCTCCCCTTGCAACTCAAGGACGGGACGGTTTCCCTGAACGGGGAGATATCGTACCGGGCAGAGAATCAAAGCCAGCCTAATGTCGGATTCAAAGGACATCTGCGTTTGGCAGGGTTAAAAATTCTTGACCCCCAGGACCAACGCGAGGTGCTGGGATGGGAAAATCTCCTTTTTTATAATATCAACGCGTCCCTCTTGACCCAATCTTTAACCATTGACGAGATCCTGTTAGATAAGGGCTCTGTGTCTACCGTTATGGACCCCAAAGGCCAAATCAACCTTGCGCGGCTATTCTCCCCAGCCCCAACCGCCTCCTCGCAAACAGAACAAAAGCCCGCCCCATCGCCGCCAGGGAATCCCGGTCAGGATGACACGGCAACCGCTCCCAATCCAGCTTTTCAATTTCTAATCAGCCGGGTACGGATCCAGAACGGGGCTATTTCCTTTACCGATGAATCCGTCACGCCTCATTTCAACACAAATCTGTCTTCCCTCAATCTGACTCTCTCGCCTCTTTCTCAGGAAAGCAGCCAGCGCACAGATTTCGATTTCAACACCCGGTTAAATCAAACCGGCACCGTGATCATCAAGGGTTATGTGCATCCGTTGAACATTGACGCGGATAAAAATTTCAGCCTGTCAGTGCAGGATTATGACATGACCGGCCTTTCCCCGTATTTCGGGAAATATCTGGGATATACGATTGACCTAGGGCGGTTGAAAACCGACATCAATTACGACATCAAACCTCAGCAAATGACCGGGAACCACCATCTGGTCCTGAACAAATTCACACTGGGCAACAGAGTCGACAGCCCGGATGCCGTCAATGTGCCCATTAAACTGGCCCTGGCGATTCTGGAAGACAGCCGTCAGCAAATCGACCTGACGGTTCCTGTCAAAGGAAACCCGGCAGAGCCGGAATTTGAATTCAAACAAATTATTCTGATGGCTTTTAAAAATATTTTCACAAAAATTATCACCGCTCCTTTCAGCGTGCTTGCCGGTCTAGTGGGTGGAAGCGACGCCAGCGAACCGCTTGACTACATAGGTTTCCCGGCCGGGTCAGCCCAGCTCACCGGCCTGCAGAAAGAAAAAGCCTTAAAAATATCCCAAGCACTCCAGGACCGGCCCAAACTGATCCTGGAAATCCAGGGGGCGTACGACCCACAAAACGACATGGCCGCCTTAAGGCTCGCCGCATTCCAAAACAGCTACGGGCAGGCAAAACAGGAATCCAGCAAGTCCGAGGAGGTCATCCTGGAACAGATGTACAAAAAATATGTCGGATGGATCCCGTTAACCGAATTGCGTGATAAATACCGGAAGCTGGCCCGGGGAGGGCAAAACAAGATGGAAAACAAAGCCGCCTTTTACGAAGAACTTCGTAAACAGCTGGTGGAACGATATCAGGTCGAAACAGCCGTCCTGAAAGACCTCGGGAATCAACGGGCGGAAACGCTGAAGGCCCTGCTGATCAAAGACGGGGGGGTGCCGGAAGCCCGTCTGCAGATTAAAACCAGTATCAGCGAAAGCGAGTCCGCGGATCACCTCGTTAAAATCCCGCTCTCCCTCACCGCTCAATAAACATTTAGAAAATCCGGAACATTTCTTACGGCAGGAATCACTCCGCGCCTGTCGCGGGAAAACCAAGAATTCCAAAAAGTTCCGGGGAAGACACAAGGCAGCCCGCTTCCCGCACACGCGAAAGCCAATACTCACGGAGCTCTGCCGTACCGTGCAAACGGCTGTTGCCCCACCTCATGGGCGCGAACATCGGCAGCCGGTCCCAATCGCTGTTAATATACGAAACAAACTGGATATCTTCCTTTTCAATCAGATCAAAAAACCGCCTCAGCCAATCCATCTTTCCTCGGGCCGTATAAAGGCCGGCCGGCGCGGCCTCCGCAATCATAACCGGCTTCCCGTGCCCGCGGGCCAGGTGGCAAAACGCTTCAACGGCCCGACTTTGCTGCGTGGAAAAAAAAGAAATGCCGAACCAGTCGACATAAGCATCTCCGGGATACCAATCCATCAGATTCATCCCGGCTTCAAAAGAAGCCATGGAATGCCAGACAAAAGCCGCATTGGTTACCCCCTGCTTCCTGAACATCTTCACGATATAACGAAAGGCCTCTTGATACGACGCCGGATCATAACGATTCTCTTTATTATCAAATTCATATCCAACCCGCAGGTACACCGGCCGGCGGGTCTTACGGACCCATTCCCCCAGCTGTGTGATATGATCATCATAATTCCCGGCGAGGATTCCCGGCAGCGCGTCGACCATATACAACCCGACCTGCAGGACTGTTTCCGGATACGTGTCCACCCAATACTGTCCATGGCCCACTCCAGCCCCCTTATCATCAGGGCACTCAAGCCCGTCCAACTCCTGAATGGATGTGTAAAGCATAAATCCTGCCGGGACAGCCTCAAATTCTTTAATATATATTTCCATGCTGTCTTTCTGCTGGCCGATAACAAGCACCCGCCCGCGGGAAGGGACAAAAGCGGTGCCAGCCCCGGCCTCCGGGCAAGGACCGGCGACAGTCAAGATCACGAACAAAACATTCAAAAAAATATATATATTACGTCTGGTCATCTGAAGATGTCATAATTTTTTAACCCCATTTTAACAGGAAACTCCCGACCCTGTTAATAATTCGTTTAGCCGAATGATCTGACTTCTTAACATCCAGAGCAGAAGACCTTGTTACCTTCTTGCTTTCATCCGCGGACATGGCCATGGTCCTCTACGGAGGCGGATAAAACTTACATGACTCACTGCCCTTTCAGAATCTTTCCCCCGGCATTATTTAAATAATGATTTATACTGCCCATACCCCTCTTTCTCCAATTCCTCCCGGGGGACAAATCGCAATGCCGCGGAATTAATACAATACCGCCGTCCCGTAGGTAAAGGGCCATCGGGGAACACATGCCCCAGGTGAGAATCCGCCCCTTGGCTCCGGACTTCCGTGCGAGCGGGCAGGAAAGTGCTGTCGTTTTTTTCCACAAGGCTCTCTTCCTTCAGGGGACGCGTGAAACTCGGCCATCCAGTTCCGGAGTCGTATTTATCAAGCGAACTGAATAGCGGTTCTCCGGAAACAATGTCAACGTATAGGCCGGCCCTTTTATTGTTCCAGTATTCATTTCTAAACGGCGGCTCCGTCCCATTTTCCTGGGTGACCTTAAACTGTAACGGTGTCAATCTCTTCTTAAGTTCCTGGCCCTGTCCGGACAAGCGCTCCCCAATCTTCTGTTCGGACGTTCCCCAGACCTTCTGAAAAAACTCATCGCGACCGGAGCCGGCACGGTAACGTTTGTACTGTGCAGGATATACCCGGCAGTAATTTTGGTGAAATTCTTCCGCCGGATAAAAAACCCCGGCCGGCAGTATCTCTGTTACGATGGTTTTTTGAAAAAGGCTCCTTGACTCCAAGTCGGCTTTCGACTTTTCAGCGAGACGCTTCTGCTCCTCATCAAAATAAAAGATGGCCGTCCGATACTGAGGCCCCCGGTCCACAAACTGTCCTTGTCCATCCGTTGGATCAATCTGCCGCCAGTAAAGACCGAGCAGGTCCTCATAGCTTACTCTTTGGGGGTCAAAAGTGATTTCAACGACCTCGAGATGCCCTTTAAGCGCATAATCATCGTATGTGGGGTCAGCCCCTGTCCCTCCGGAATAACCGGCAACCACCTTGAGAACCCCGTCTGTTTTCTGAAAGGGCGGCTCAAGGCACCAGAAACAGCCTCCCGCCAGCATGGCTTTGCGGGACACCGGGGGCACAGGCCCCCCGGTGGGAGCCCCGCCACCGGCCCCCTGGGCGAACGCCATCATGAGCGACAAGAAAAAAAGTGTTCTCATAGTCCCCTCCTTTTCCCCTGCACTATGATTTCCAATCTTTAGTCTCTCTGATCGCAAAAACCTTACACTCCAAGGCCTGCGGCATCCCCCAGGCGGGTATTGCAAAAAAATCCGGCGGTCGAAACCTACCGGCCGTTTTCCAGCCGTCTCATGATTATTTTCGAAAAATAACCCGCCCCATATTGCCCCCACATGATCAAAGTCTCTAAAAAAATTATCCGGGATAGGAATATTTACGGATGACTGTTTCAGCCAAACTGCGATAAAACTCGACAAACCCACGGGGGGATCCGGCCTCGGTAGGTTTTATGCAGCGGGGTCGTCAGCAGGATCAGATTAACCCGTCGGTCCTCGCAATAGACGCAATCTTGAACAAATAATATATTTGTAAAGACGACAGTCCTTGAACTTCCCCGCCCTGATAAAAATGGATGTCGATCGTCCTGTTCAGGTATTTTTCTTCCAGCAAATTCTTGGCCCCCTCGCGAAAATGCCCCCAAAAACAGAAATCCGAAACCCGAAGAGTGCCAAGCGCAAGTTTATACAATAGATGGAAAAAGCCTCATTCGCGGCCGGCGGCACACGAAGAAAGCCCCCCAAGACACAACAGGAGCCGGCTATCAGCACAAACCCTTTCTTTAAAAAATCAACGTCAACGTGTTGTTGAAAAAAAAGGCGTATATGTCAGATCCGACCAATTTTATCCGCAATAAACGTTCCCGAAAAGCCGAGAGAATCCTCCCACACCCCGAAAATCACCTCTTTGGATTTATCCAGCCGTCCCCTGACGTGAATGCGGACATGCTTATCCGAAAAAAAGGCATAACTGAATACGCCCGTCCGCTTATCAAAGGCTTCCATCTTCCCGGGGGAAAACACCAAACCGCTGGCCAGTTCCCCGCCAAGGATACGGCCTGTTTCATCCGTCTCGGCATGCACCTCCAAGGGGATATTCAGCAAAAAATATCTCCCCCGCCAGGTTCCTTGGAAATCAGTTCGAGAATATTGTATCCCTTTTCTTTCCAACGCCGGGAAAGAAGAATAGACCATCGTGACCTCCCGGGAATACGCCAAGTCGTCGGGCGTGATCATCAACCGACCAAGCGGCAGACGTCCGCCGGACAAAGAACGTATCTGGCGTTCATAAGGGACCCAATTCAATTCCCCGAGGCTGACAAAATCAGTCAAGCGGAGTCCCCCGCCCTGTTCCACAGCCTTGTAAATCAGTTCCGAACAGTAAATCGCAGAATCATCCCATTGATACTGCCTATCATAAGGATGGCCGGCATAACGACCAGCTTCCCGGATAATACGGGGAATATACCGGCGGTGCTCGGGTTTCAACCTGACAATGGTCATGCGCGCGCCAACGCCCCGAGCCACCCACGCGTTAAGCGGCGTCCATGTCACCGGGTCAATAGCTTCCAAAACAAACCATTGTCCGGATTTCTTTACGATGATTCCGCAATGAGAATAGGCACTTTGTGTCACGGCCGCGATCATCTCGGTCAGAGGCCCGGGTAAGTGTTGAAAAATCAAATCCCCTTCCCTGATATCCATATTATCCGTGTATCGGATCATTTTGGCTTTTGTGAGCGTCAAGGCGTACGAGCGCGGTGCCTGGTATAAAATATTTATCATTCCCAAGACAAGCGTTCCGAGCAGGATGCGCTTTCTAATGACGACTCTGCTGTGAAAAGAATGTGGTGTCATAATCAAGGTGTGAACCCCAGAGCAAGCTCTGGACTCAATTAACCGCAGCAAGCTGCGGGGTGTTCAACCAATATTCTTCGACTCGTTCGCTTGGCTCACTCGCGCTGAAGGATCAATTCGCATTTTTAATTTACACGCCCTTGGGTCGTGCAAATTAAATACTCATTGAATAAAACATTAACCATTCAATTATACAAACAAAAAAATTTCACGCCGTCAAAGAGGCTAACCATTTCATCAAAAGGACGGACAAAGTATCCTGCTCTTTTTTAGAAAGAGGATCCATGAATCCATGCATTTTCTGAATGTATTGCCCCCAAAGGCTATCCAATAAATCTTCAGCTTTCTTCGTCACCTTAACCACATTGACTCGCCGGTCTCCGGCACAGGCTGAACGGCTCACAAGGCCCTCCTGTTCAAGTTTATCAATTAACTTGGTCATATTAGAAGGAGTCACAATAAGATGCTTGCTGACTTCCACCTGGCTTAGTCCGGCCTTGCCGCCATGATACCGGATAGCCACCAAGATATTCAACTTCCCGGGAGTAAGCTGATAGGGTCTAAGAAACGCCGTTAATTCATTATGACAAATATTAAAAATCAGCGCCAAACTGTACAACGCTCTTTCTTGGCTAGGGGTCTCTTTTTCTATAATGCCGTAGCGGCTTAAATCGCTCATAAAAATCTCCTTAGGCTACTTAAAGTTTACCATTCAATTATCAATATGGCAACAAGTAAAATTTTATTTCCTGCTTCTTAAGGCTCCTGCTCCCCGCAGGGACCGGGAGTTTCCCCCTGGAATATCCTGTCACAAGCCAGCTTAAACCGGGTCCACAGTTCGTCAGCCTGTTCGGGAGGAACAGCCCCGATCATTTTCCATTTCTTTTGAATTTCTTTGACCTCTTCCCTCACCCTGACAAGATCCCGCAAAGAATACAAACTTTCCACTTCCTGGCAAAGCTGTTCTTTTTCCCTCAAATGTGCCAGCCGTTCCTCGTCACGTGCTTTAAAATACGCGTGCCGGCGTTCAAAAAACCGATCATGCGCGGCCTTAAAACGCATCCAAACCTGATCGCTATCCTGCTTGGGAACCGGACCGATGTTCTTCCATTCCTCCTGCAGTTGTTTTAACTCTTCGCCGGCCGCTTTCCAATCTTCAGAGGCAGACAAGACTTCTGAACGTTCGCACAAAACTTCCTTTCTCTTCAGATTCTCCAGCCTTTGCTGTTCTCGTTCCGCATAATAGGAATCCCTGCGTTCAAAAAACGTATCGCTGGCCGTTTTAAATCTCTGCCAAACATATTCTGTTTTTTCCCGGGGAACCGGGCCGATCAATTTCCACTCCTCCATTAAATGTTTCAGCGCCTCTCCCGCTTGTTTCCAGTCCGAGGATTGGCTTAATTCTTCCGATTTACGGCACAAGTCCAATTTTTTCTGATAATTATCTTCTTTCTGCCGGTCCAATTCCGCAAAAAACAAACGCCTGTTCTCAAAAAACTGATCACAAACCGCCCGGAAACGATCCCACTGCGCCCGGGATTGATGCTCCGGGACAGGGCCAGTCAGCTTAAACTGGGCCTGCAATTTCTTGACCTCTTCCGTCGCCACTTTCCAATCCGAAGGATGCAACAACTCCTCGACCCGGGCACATAACCTCTCCTGTTCTTCTAAATGGACATTCAGCTCAGCATCCAGGACTTCTTTCATAGCTATCAGCCGGCCCATTAAATCATCAAAATTGCCCAAGGCATCGGATTCGACGATGAAATCAAGCATGCGGTTAATTTTATCCACCAAACCAGGCCGGTCATGGCCTTGCTCAAACTGCGCCTGCAGCTCACCCTGATACTGTTCCAACTTTTCAAACCGCAACGCATAATAGGCCAACACCTCTTCCGGGCTTTTTCCATCCAGCCGCCCGATCTGACGGCCTTTAAAATATTGGCAATCCTTCTGCCACACCTGCCCCTCATGATTCACATAACCCCATTGTTCCGGAAAAGACATGGCCTCTCTCCGTTATATGTAAATATAAATTTCCGATTCTTAAAGACCCTGGCCCTCCGCGTCCAGTGTCCCGCGAGAACTTTTTATCAACGCGATTTTAGACGACCGGGACAAAGCTTTGATTTGGGATTCCCGCTTCAAAGCCAGCCCCCGGGAAGGGAATTCCTCCGTATATAATAATTTGCGCACGCCATAAATCCTTGTATAGCGGGCTCCCCGGCCTTGGTCGTGCTCAGCAAGGCGTCTGGCCAAATTATTGGTGATACCGGTATAAAAAGTCCCTTTCCTCGTTTCCAAAATGTAAGCATACCACATATTATTATTATATCAAATCAAAGGTATGTACCCCAGAGCAAGCTCTGAACCTCAATGAACCGCAGCCACTTCGACCCGCTGGGCTCACTCGCCTGAAGGATCAATTCGCATTTCCAGTTTGGGGTGAAGACGGGGACAGTATAAAAATATCAACCAGGCATTCTCCCCCCTATGGTCCCCCTTCTTTCCCCGTATCTGTGGCATACTTGAACCCCAGCCGTGTTGGGGGACAAAGAATTAATAGGGGATTCTCAATCGTCATCATTTTTGCTAGAATGTTAATAATTATAAACTCTCTATGGCAAAAAAAACTTATGATGAAAAAAGCTTTGGTTATTTTAGCAGACGGCTTTGAAGACATCGAGGCCATAACGCCCATAGATCTTCTCATGCGGGCCGGCACCCAAGTCACCGTGGCGGGGTTAACCTCCACTCACGTCAAAGCAGCGAAGTCAGGGCTGACGATCATTGTGCCCACAAGACTGTCGGAAGCGCAGGACACTTTTGACGCCCTGATTCTTCCGGGCGGAATGCCTGGAGCGGAAAACCTGGCCAACTCGTCAGAAGTTGTGACGCGCGTCCGTCTGATGAATCAACAAAAAAAAATAATCGCGGCTATATGCGCCGCCCCAGCGCTGGTTTTAACCAAAGCCGGCGTTCTGGAAGGGAAAAACGCGACCTGTTTCCCGGGCATGGAAAACCTCTTTCCCAAAACGACAACATTCGTGGCCTCCCCCGTAGTCCAGGACGGCAACATCATCACCAGCCGCGGGGCGGGAACAGCCTTCAGTTTCGGGATAACCATTGTCGGGGCTTTGCTAGGGAAGGGGCCCCGTGAAAAAATTGAACAGACCACGGTCTTTAAGGCTTCTTAAGGATAATCCCGGGGCGAGACCACTGGTTTTCAAGTTTATTTTTTTGCGCAACGAAATTATATATAATAAACTTTAAAATATGCTAAAATTTTCTAAACATATCAGCAGCGGGACGGCCAGGAACAAATGCCCCGTCCCGGGAACAGAAAATATCCGCACATAGGATATAAAAAAATCATTTTACGACAGAACCCTTAAGCACGGACAGGAGGCCCCCTTGAGAGCATTCATTATCGCAATTTTTATCGTCTGCATGACACAACCGTTATCGGCTGACACCATCCTTTTAAAAAACGGAAAAACCCTGGAAGGACCGATTATCGAAAAGACCAAACGCCACATAAAAATGCAAACCAAAAACGGCGTTATCAAAGTTCCTTTCACCATGATGGAGGAAGCAACGGCGGAAGAGGTCAAGAAAATCCCGGAAAAAATAATGATAAAAGACGAACCCCCTCTTCTTTATAAAGGGAAAAAGATTACCAAAGAAGATATTGATGTGGAGAAAATACTGCAGCCGGTTTTCGCCAAGTTCAAAGACATGTCTTCCTTTCAATGCAACGGGACCGGGGTTTCCAACAGCATTCGGGATAATGTCATGGATACAACGCAGACATATATAACCATGAAATTCCAACGGCCCAATTACTTCCTGATTGTCCTAGACAACACCCTCAGCAAAGGGCAAAAAGAAATCCTGGCCGCCTGGAATAACGGGGCGACCCCCCTGTCTTACAGCAGTACCGCCAAAACCTACAACTACGCGTCCAACGACACTATGGCCTTGATGGATATCGGATATCTTAAAATTCTCCACCAACTGTTTTCCGGATGCGAAGCGGAATGCCCGCTTCTTCAAGATCTGACGTATCTGGGAAACACGGATTTAAACGGAGAATCCTGCTACCTTTTGTCCCGGACCATGCCAATCGGCTACTATGTTCTTTGGGTATCCAAAAAACGGAATATTGTGATCAGGCTTGATTACACTCTCTTCGGATATCCGGATGAATTTTACCGGCAGCCAACGACCGACGCCGAACTCGAAACAATCCTGCAGGCCATGGAGATGGAACCCACAGAAGAAAATTTAAAAAAAGCCAGGCAGGTCATTCTCAATATCCAGCCTCCCCCTGAGGACGAAGAGGACGAGGATGATGCGGCCAAAAAGAAAGAAAAGAAAAAGAAGAAAGCCCCTCCGCCCCCTCCGCCACCACCGAGAGGGCCTAAATACCAAACAAGCATTTACGCTGAATTAACCCTGGATAATTTTGAATTTGACTGGGAAATTGATCCGGGAGAATTCCGATTCGGAATCCCAGAGGGGACAAAGTTTGTGCCTGCAGAGGACTTTAAGAAACAATTTGAATAAACGACCGGGCGTCCTCTCCGCTTCTGCCCAAAAATAAGCTCCAATGTTAACCGGGATGATGGTATCGTCATCCCGGTCGTTTTAAATAGCCCCCAAAATTCCCGTATCATCTGCGGCGAAGCTTCGACAGGAAACGCAGAATCTCCATATACAGCCAGATTAAAGTGACCATAAGGCCAAAAGCTCCGTACCATTCCATATATCTGGGAACACCCATGCGGGACCCCTGCTCAATAAAATCGAAATCTAGCACCAAATTTAAAGCGGCAATAATAACAACAATAAGGCTGAACCCGATTCCAATCGGGCCGCTGTCGTATATGAGCGGCATGCGAACCTGAAAGAAACCCAAGACCAAAGTCAAAAGATAATATAACGCAATCCCCCCGGTGGCAGCCACGATCCCCATCCGGAATTGATCCGTAACCGTTATCATGCCGGATCTATAAACAATTAATAACGCGCATAATGTCGCCCCCGTGAGGCCGACGGCCTGCTTGACAATCCCCGGATACGATTGTTCAAAAATAACAGAAACGGTCCCCAAGACAACCCCCTCCAAAAGAGCGTATATCGGCGCCGTGACCGGAGACCACTCTTTCTTAAAAACAGTGACCAGGGCGGTCAAAAATCCCCCCACTAAAGCCGGCAATAAAAAAGGACTGGCTCCCCCGGGGTTGCTCCAAGCCCAAGTCGCTGTCAGCATCACCAGGAAAAGCAGGATGAAACTTTTGTTCGTCGTCCCCTGGATCGACATGACATGACCCGAATCATACGACCTGACCTCGCTAAAAGTGTCGTTTGTTAACACAGGATTTCCTGAACGCATACCCCCCTCCTTTCATTAAATCACAACAATCTTTTTTGTAACCCCCTTGAACCCTTTCAAAATCCTTTCTCCCGAAACAGGATGACAATTCCTAAGGAGTCTTGGGCTTATAATATTTCATCGCTTCGGGGATCGCCGCCACAATTTTATTGATCCGGGTCTGGTCCGACGGATGGGTGCTTAGAAATTCCGGCGAAGCCGCCCCCTTCTTCTGCTGCGCCATCCTCTCCCAAAACGCGACGGCCCGGTTGGGGTCATACCCGGCCATGGCCATAAAAATCAGGCCCAAATGGTCCGCCTCATTTTCGTGAAGTCGGCTATACGGCAAAATAATCCCCAAATTACTCCCCACCCCGAAAGCGGCCATCCAGAGTGCTTTGGTTTTCTCCGGTTTTGTTTCCAGGGCCGTTGAGAGGGCAAAGCCTCCCAGTTCCGTGAGCAACCCCTGGCTCATGCGCTCATCCCCGTGCTTGGCAATGGCATGCGCGATTTCATGCGATAAAACAACCGCCAGCCCGCTTTCATCCTGCGTGATGGGGAAAATCCCTGTATAAACGACGACTTTGCCGCCGGGCATGCACCAGGCGTTGGCCTCTTCGCTTTCGACCAAATTAAATTCCCAAACATATCCATTTAATCGCGCCGAAAGACCTTGTTCCATCATATAATCCTCCACCGCACGCTGTATCCTCTCCCCCACATTTTGGACCATCCGGGTTTTCTCTTTGTCTATACTGAGTTTATGATTCTTCAAGAAATCATCATATTGCTGAAGGCTCATGGAAAGCATTGTACTGGCCGGGATAATATCCAATTGGGTCCGGCCTGTTATCGGGACGGTCGCGCAAGAAGCCAAAAAACAGACAAAAATATAAACAAAGACCAGCCTGATTTTAGATAACATAAAACACGCTCCTTGATTACGGCGCTAAAAATGCGACGAACGGATATCAGAATCGAAACAGCACCCATTCAGTGATAAAAAATTTTATATTTGGGAAATTTATTATAATACGATACGCGGGCGTATTCAACCCTTTCAAGAATGCCTTTCTATGCTGAAAAATAACTTGTTTTGATTTTTAGAATTTTATGTTTTATTATTGTTGTATATTCATAATATAAAAGGAGTTCTTCCATGCAAAAACGTTCAGCCATACTTATGCTTATTTTATTATCGGCCAATATGGCATTTGCCGAATCTGTGGTGCTTAAAAGCGGGATGATCGTCCAAGGGGAGGTCATCGAGAAAACCCAAGAGTATATCAAGGTCGATACCGGAAGCAACGTTCTAAAAATCCCCTTCAAACGGATGGATGAAGAATTCGCCGCCGCCTACCAGGCCCTTCCGGAAAAAATCGCCGACCCCCAGGATGTCCTTCTGTACAAAGGCCAAAAGATTTCAAAAGAAGAGGTTCAACCCGAGGCCATTTTAAAAGCCGTGCTGGCCCGTTATAAGGAAATGACGTCGTTCCAATGCAACGGGAGCGGGATAACGAGTACCAGTTACGGAGAAGCTCTTGTGAACGGGCAGAAGTACATTACCGTTAAATTTCAGCGCCCTCATTATTATTTGACCATAGATAAAACATCCCTGCCCAAACGCAAGAAAAAATTCGGAGAAGAAACACGGGCGGCATGGTCCAATGGGGAAGGCCATTATTACTATAAAAGCACCGCCCAAAAATATTTTCAGCTCCCGACCGACACGATGGCGCGCATGGGCATGGCCTATATAAATATCCTGTATAATTTTTTTACCGTCTGCGAAGGCGAATGCCCCTTCCTTAAAACATTCTCATACTTCGGGAATGCCAGTTTCGGCGGAGAAAACTGCTATCTATTCAAACAGGATGTCAGTTCAGGATCATATATGATTTGGGTCTCCCAAGCGAGCAACCTGATCGTAAAAATCGATTATGAATTCGAAGGGCAGCCGGATGAATTCTTTGCGCGGGGCATGAATATAGAAGAAATCAACAGCATCTTCCCTCCTCTAGAGATGGAACTCACGGCCGAAAATCAAAAGACCGCCCGGCAGGTGATCAAAGATATCCATGCTATTCGATGGGGGCAGACAACCAAATCCTATGTCGAAGTCACGCTTGAAAATATCATCACAAACGAGGAGCTCAAGCCGGAAAGTTTTCAATATCCTTATCCCCAGGACACGGCTTTTGAATCAGAAGAGGATTTCAAAAAACGGTTTGAAAAAAAGTAGTTGTTGAGAGAGCCCTTATACCCGTCGCCCACCCCGACGGAATATAGACACCGTGAAAACCCGTGTTAAACTAAAACGCTTTGCCCCTTTCCTGTTACTGGTCCACGGAACGCGCGTTCTGGTTCAAATTTTATATTGATCTCCCCTTCCCATAATCATTTTTTCCGCTACAATATTTTCTAGATCATAGGAGATTATATGCACATTCACACCCCGCGGGCGTCATGCCTTACGCGCCTGATCAGCCTGATTATCGTTGGCGCAGTCTGTTTCTATATAGGAGCCTATAAAGACCGGATATCCAGCTTTGTGGAACAATATTTCCCGGAAGTAAAAAAAGCGGTGGCAAAGCGGGTCGCCCAAATTCAAAAAAGTGCCAAGCCCCGGATCATAACCATAACGCCTGCGCCGGACAAGAATCCAGAGCCAGCGCAAGACAACGCCCCGGAACAAAAGCACCCTTCCCCAAGAGATATCCGCCTCGCTTCTTTTTATGTCAACTCACCTTCTGATGATACGGTCTCGCCAGGACTTGCCTATACGGCACAAATTGTCAAATACTTTGATGTGGCGGCTATCCAAGGGATCGAAACAGAAGCCGTCCTCAAAAAAATTGTGGATATTCTAAAAAGCCTCGGATTATCCTACGCCTATCTTTGGGCCGGATCCCCTCAAAACGGGACCACATGTTTTCAGGCGTTTTTATACCGCCAAGATAAAATTTCAGTCCTGCAAGGAGGGAAAATCTATGAGGCGAACGCCTCCCCGTTTCTTCAAGAGCCTTATTATGCCAGATTCCAGGCCGGCCGTTTTGACTTCACCCTTATCAGCATTCATGTCTCCCGGGGCGTCCATGAAGAAGACCGCCGCAAGGAAATTAAAGCCCTCCCCGACCTCTATAATGTCATACAAAAAGAATTCCCCGTTGAGCAGGATATCATCCTGCTCGGACATTTTAACCTTCCTCCTGAAGACCCTGCCTGGGATGACCTCAAGCGGTTTCCAACGATGTCCCACCTCATCAAGCCTCCGGACACGACCAACATCGCCGGAACCAGGCTTTACGACAACATCTGGTTCCAGAAAAAATACTGTCGGGAATACACCGGCCGCTCCGGGGTAATAAAATTTGACGAAAACATGTTTAAAGATGACGATAAAAAAGCCGGGGACGCTGTTTCCGACTACCGCCCGGTGTGGGGAGATTTCCACGTCACGCAGCCGGACGATGACTAACCCCGTCTAACCGCAGGCGCACCCTTTTTAATCAGCCTGGTCGACCCAATTCCTGTTTTTTTTATTCGACTTTCTTTTTTCCATATTTCCTTTATAATAATCACATACTATTTTTCAATTCTCTTGCTACCATGAAACTATTGCTGTTAACCAATGAATATCCGCCCTATATCTACGGCGGAGCGGGAGTTCATGTCGCCAACCTCAGCCACGAACTGGCAAAATTATGCCATGTTGAAGTGCGATGTTTCGGCGATCAGGCCAGCACGCAGCCCAAGCTCAAAGTAACCGGCTATCAGAACTCCACCGAGCATTATTCCAGCGAGGACGGGCACACAAGGGTTTTCGACGCCCTGCAACGCTGCCTGCACTTCAACACCGACAAAATCGACGCAGACATCGTCCATGCCCACACCTGGTACACCCATTGGGGAGGGATCCTGGCGAAGCTTAATTACTCCATCCCACTGGTGATCACGGTTCATTCTCTGGAACCTCTCCGCCCCTGGAAAAGAGAGCAACTGGGCGGAGGCTACGATTTCACATCCTGGGTTGAAAAAACCGCTCTTGAAATGGCGGACGCCATTATAGCCGTGTCAGAAGACACCAAAAAAGACATTCTCCGGTTCTCCCGGGCCCCGGCATCCAGAATCCACGTCATTCCCAACGGCATCAATCCGCTTATTTATAAACCGGTCCGGGCCCCTTCGGTTTTAAAAAGGTTCGGAATCGACCCTTCCCGGCCTTTTGTCCTTTTCGTCGGCAGGATCACGAGGCAGAAAGGGATCCTGCACCTGGTGAACGCCATCCCTTTCATGAAAAAAAATTTTCAGATCGTACTCTGCGCCGGGTCTCCCGACACGCCGGAATTTGGGCGGGAGATGGCGGCCCTTGTCAAGCAAGCCCAGGATATCCATCCGGGAGTCATCTGGATAAAAGACATGATCCGCGAGGAGGAGAAAGTCGCGCTTTATTCCCACGCCGCTGTTTTTTGCTGCCCATCCGTCTACGAACCGTTCGGGATTATCAATCTGGAAGCCATGGCCTGCTCGACTCCCGTAGTGGCTTCAGCCGTCGGCGGGATTAAGGAAGTTGTGGAAGACAAAAAAACAGGGCTGCTGGTCCCGGTTGCGCTGAAGAAGAATTCTCAAATTGGACCGGCCCATCCGCAAAAATTCTCACGACAACTGGCCCTGAACATCAATCAGCTTATGGATGACGAAAAGTTAAGAGCCCGGTACGGCCAAGCCGGACGCCGTCGGGTCCTCAAATATTTCACCTGGGAAAAAGTCGCCAGGAAAACCCTGGCTCTCTATAAAAAGCTGTAAAAATCTCCCTCCGGGACCTTTCCTTTTGCTGCATCAATGCTTGTCATAATTCATCCGGGGCCGCTGTCCGTCGACAGACTGGCTCCGGCCCGGAAACCAGGCCCAAAAGGATTATAATTTTATTTTGCTTAATCTCAAGGCGTTGCCGATCACAGAAACCGAGCTGAAACTCATGGCGGCGCCGGCGAACATAGGATTCAGGAGAATACCCGAAAACGGATACAAGACGCCGGCCGCAACCGGCAATCCCAAAGCGTTATATAAAAAAGCAAAAAACAAATTCTGGCGGATATTCCGCATCACACTGCGGCTTAATTTGATGGCCCGCACAATCCCGTTTATATCCCCCTTAACCAAGGTTATCCCGGCGCTTTCAATCGCCACATCCGTGCCAGTCCCCATAGCCACACCCACATCCGCCTGAGCTAAAGCCGGGGCATCATTAATACCGTCTCCGGCCATCATCACCCTGGCGCCCCGGGAGGCCAGGTCCCGGATCACCTGTTGTTTGTCCTGCGGTTTGAGTTCAGCCCGGACATCATCGATATTGAGCTCCCGGGCAATAGCCCAAGCGGTCTTAGGATTATCCCCTGTTAACATAATGACCTTCAGGCCCAAACGATGAAGCTCCTGAACCGCCGCCAATGTGGTTCTTTTTAAAGGATCAGCAATGCCGATAACGCCCAGAACCTTTGGGCCCCGGGCCGCCCAGACAACAGTCTGGGCCGAATTTTCCAGTTCCAGGGCCCTGGCTTTTAACGCTTCGGGAAGCTCCCCGACGGTTTCCTGCAGGAAACGCGCTTGTCCCAGCCGCACAGGCTGTCCATCCATAATTCCGGTCACACCCCCGCCGCTCACCGCGACGAACTGATCCACATTCTGAAACGCTATCTCCCGGGCCCGGACGTATTCCCGGACTGCGTGAGCCAAAGGATGTTCACTGGACTGCTCCAGGGACCCGGCGACAGCCAACAGTTCTTTTTCTTCCCCGGGACGCGCGGGGAAAACCGCCGTAATACGGGGCCTGCCTTCCGTCAATGTCCCGGTTTTATCGATCAACACATGCGTAATTTTTTCGGTCTTTTCAATGGCTTCGGCGTTCTTTATCAGGATCCCGGCCCGCGCCGCCCGACCCACACCCACCAGAATCGACATGGGCGTGGCCAACCCCAAAGCGCAAGGACAGGCAATAATCAAAACGGCTATCGCGTTAACGAGCGCATGCGCCAGAACCATTTCCCGCCCCCAGATCATCCAGGCCAAAAACGTGAGTACCGAAAGGCCCATCACCCCGGGCACAAAAAGTCCAGACACTTTATCGGCCACTCCCTGGATAGGGGCCCGGCTGCGCTGGGCTTCAGAGACCATCTGAATAATTTGGGATAAAAGTGTTTCCTCCCCGACCTTTTCCGTCCTCATAATAAAAGTACCGGCCTGATTGACCGTCGCCCCGATCACGGGATCCCCGGTTCCTTTTTCCACCGGTGCCGGCTCGCCGGTTATCATGGATTCGTCCACGGTGCTCTTCCCTTGCACGAGGACCCCGTCCAACGGCACCTTCTCACCAGGGCGCACCCGCAGCAGATCCCCGGCCTGGACATCTTCCACAGGGACTTCTTCCTCAAGGCCGTCTTTGATCCGGTGCGCCTTCTTCGCCGCCAGGCCCAATAAAGCTTTGATGGCCTGACCGGTTCGCGCCCGGGCGCGCGCCTCCAAATATTGCCCGAGGATCACCAACACCGTAATCACGGCGGCCGATTCAAAATATAATCCCACACGGCCGTGAACCTTCATGGAATCCGGGAAAAAATGCGGAACAAAAACCGCGACCGCACTGTAAACATAGGCCGCGCCGACGCCCATAGCAATCAGGGTAAACATGTTGGGGCTGCGGTTCCTCACCGATGCCCAGGCGCGAACAAATAAAAAATCCCCGCACCCAAACACCACCCAAGAGGTCAGGCATAGTTGAATCCAACCCGAAAATGTATAAACACCGCCTTCTTTCAAACGCACGGCGGGAAACATCTCCGCCATAGCCAGGAATAAAACCGGGACGGCTAACAGCACTCCCGTCCAAAATTTCTTTTCAAAAATCCTGATTTCCGGTGATCCTTCTCCTCTTCCCGCAGGGATACCCCGCACCTCCAGGGCCATGCCGCACTTGGGGCAATCCCCCGGATTATCCTGCGCAACCTCCGGGTGCATGGGGCAAACGTATATCCCCTCTCCCGACCGTTCTCGGGACGCCTTCCGTCGGCCTTCACCAACACCTTCATGACAAGAGGGAGAAACACGGGAAGCGGGGAGGGGGTTATCCCGCATAAACTTATCTTTACACCCCTGACAGCAAAAATAATAAACCTTCCCGTCTTTTTCCGCCCGGACGGCTTTTGCCACATCCACCGTCATTCCGCAAACAGGATCTTTCTCCATAGTTCCGCCTTTTTCATTAGCGTATCAAAAACACAGTGGGCAGGCAACTCTTTCTTGCCCCGAAATCGCCTTGAAACGCGCATCTTCTGCGCCTCCCCTTTTCTAAAGAAAAGGGGGCAGCCCCGCAGGAGCCGTCCCCTTCACCAACACGATTGAGGCATTGTTCAGTGTCCTCCTAAAAACGCCGGCCCCACCCATTCTTAATGACGGTCAGCTTCCGGGGGGCTCCCGCAACCCGGCGGGCATGGCCGGCAAGGATAACGCGGATATCGTTCGGCTGAGCGCCGAACTGTTTCGCGGCCCGCACAAGCTCGGCACAATCTTCATAACGTTCCTGTGCCAGAGCTTCTTCAAGATACTGCAAAGCCGTTACTTTTAAAACCCTATCCGCGCCCCATGTGCGCGTTTCATTGTTTTCAATGACTATGTCGTTTTTCATCCTTATCACCTCCTTCACCTTCACGCCATTCACCCTTCTCCTTTTCTTCTCAAATTCTCCCACTGTCTTAACAGGTTAAAGAATTCGAGGATGACTGTGGTATTTAAAACAATCATTTCCATATGCACCTCCTTTCTATTTGAGTTTACTTTCCACCCGGCGTTAACATCGTTCCGGCCCCGGCCGCCGAAATCCGCGGGCCCCTAAAAGCCCCTGACTTCAAGCGCCGCCGCAGGGACGATTCCGTTACGCCTCCAACAGAAAAGCCACCGTCTCCTTAGAGGCGGTGGCTTTTTTAGATTGCCGAAAAATTTCAGCTTAACGAATTAAAACACACCTCCCCTGACCCTTTGTCTCCAGGCCGGAGAACGGGTAATCCCGCAAACGTGCATTTTAAGATTCGTGAAGTTCTTCATAACGCCCAAAGTCTATCACACCTTTTCAATAATGTCAAATCAAGAAAAATGACCAATTCCGGGCGCGGCCTCAGGATGGTCCGGAGAAGACATTTCAACCAGATGTTTCCAGTAACGCCGGGGCAGGAATCGCCGCTGCAGCCGCGGATTCAAGCGCGACTCAATAGCGATGGTTTTGAAATATTCCCGCCAAAGCCGCTGATAATCATATTCGTCCCCGCTGTACGCCGGAGAACAGGCCAGCTGAATGTCCACGATGCGGCACGCCCCGCTGCCGTTCACCGCCGCTATCCGGCGGCGCACGTCATGAATAACCCAACGCTCCCGGCGCATGCGTTTGACAAAATAAGACGAAATCAAAGGCAGAATATTGTGGGCAGGTTCAACTGCAGCGTAGAAAACTCCGTCGGCCAGTTCTTTAAAACGCACCAGCCCCTGCATGCGTTGGGCCTCCCGCGAAACTTTGTAAAACAAATCTTCCACCCGCGACACCTCTTCTTCAGACAAAAAACGCCCCGCCTGATGCCCATGCTCAAAAACAAAAATTAAATACCGATAAGCCAGCATCCCGCGGCAGGGAACGTCCGAGAGATACGTATAAAAAATCTTCTTCATCGTTACGCCGGGCGTTTCCCGCCTGAGCCTCTCGATAAAATCATGCAGGCGCCGGGCACAAGGCTCGGCCCTGATAGCCTGGGCGAATAAAGACGGGACAAAATCTTTTTCCGGCACAATATCTTCCGGCGGAAGGCCCGGCTGCAGGGCGGCCTCCAGCGCGGCGAGAAATCCCTCAAACGACCCGTTGTAAACATAAATACGGTTCATAGTTCTCCGGTGACGGACGACGCCAATGCCCGGGGATTTTCTTCCGGTGAGCCAAAAAGCGTCAATTGAGCAGAGGCCTTCGCCCCCGCAGCGGCTGTATCCAGTTTCCGCCGGATCTCCTCCGGCTCCAGCGCGACATCGCCGTGATAATGCCCGTTGACCAGAATAAAATACTGCGCCCGTTTTAAGACAACGCGAAGCTTCTGTAGGTCCTCAAACCGGATTTTCTTGACTTTCCGGACCGCCATAATCCTGGCGGCGGAACGCACCCCCACGCCCGGAATCCGCACCAGTTGGCGATAACTCGCCGTATTGATTTCCAGGGGGAACGCCCCAATATGCCGCAGGGCCCAGCTGACTTTCGGATCCAGGCCAGCTTCAAAGTCCGGGTGCTGCTCATCCAGAATCTCCGACGCGTCAAACCCGTAAAACCGTAAAAGCCAATCCGCCTGATAAAGGCGGTGCTCCCGTAAAAGTGGCGGCCGGGGCAGCGCGGGCAGGTTCTTGCCGGAGTTGACCGGAACATAAGCCGAATAATACACCCGCCGCAGGCGCACGGTCTGATAAAGAAAAGCGCTTAACTTTAAAATCTGCAGATCCCGTTCCGGGGAGGCGCCGATGATCATCTGCGTGCTTTGCCCGGCGGGAGCGAATTTTATTCCGTGTTTCGTGTTCCGGTTGTCCTCTTTATTCCGAACAATAATGTTATGAATATGCCGCATCGGAGACAGAATCGCCGGGTAGCTTTTCTGAGGGGCCAAGAGGGACAGGCTCTGCGGAGACGGGAGTTCAATGTTGACGCTCACCCGGTCAGCCAGACGGCCGGCGGCGTCCACCAAAGCCGGGGAAGCGCCCGGAATCACTTTGACATGAATATACCCCCGGAACTGATACGTTTCCCGCAGAAGACGCATCGTGCTGTTTAAAAGCTCCATGGTATGGTCCGGGGTCCTGACGATGGCCGAGCTTAAAAACAATCCTTCGACGTAATTCCTTTTATAAAAATTAACCGTGAGCCGCGCCAGTTCCCCGGGAGTAAACTCGGCCCGGCAGACGTCGTTGCTCCTGCGGTTAATACAGTAAGCGCAATCAAAAATACAGTTATTCGTGAACAACACCTTTAATAATGAGATGCACCGGCCGTCCGCCGACCAGCTGTGGCAGATCCCCGCCAGACTGGCCCGGCCCAGAGCGCCCCCCTGACGGCTCGAACCGCTGGACGCGCAACTGACGTCATATTTAGCGCTGTTCGCCAAAATGGATAATTTCTCTAAGACATGCATACCGGAAGAATCTTACCACACTTATGTGTGGGTAGCAACGCTTTTTCTTTAATCCCCCGGCTCATGGTGAGCAACTTCAGAAGAAACGGCAGGAAGCTCCTCCTTACTCTTAATCCACAGAAAATACGCCTCCCGGAACGCCAGGCAGAGGCGCAAAAAAATAATCAACGATGTTTTCAGTCCCTTGTATTCTCCCCAGTTTTTGAAAATCCCCGGATAAGACACCGGCCCCAGCGCCTCATGGAGCGCTAATCCATTCTCTTCGATCATCCCTTTAAAAGAATCCGCCCGCGTGTACCAGATGCTTTCAATAAATAGAATCGTCCCTTGCGGAGCGAGGTGCTTTTTAATGTCCTGAAAAAACTTTTTGTGAACCCGGCCGTCAGGGTCACACACCGCGATCTCTTTCGTGTTCTTGGTGTCGAGCACCCACGGCGGGTTGCCTACGACCAGGTCCCACTGTTCCGTCGAAGGGATGGCGTCCAGGCAATCCGATTGATACACCGTCACCCGGTCCTGGAGACGGTTCTTTTCAACCGTGTCTTTTAAAACATCCACGGCCAGGGGATTCACGTCCGCCAGGGTCAGCCGGTCGCACAGGCCGTTCGCCAGCAGGGCGAACCCGATAAACCCCGGCCCGGCGCAGTATTCGAACACGTGCCCAACCTTTCCTATGTTCCGGGAGACGATATGCACGAATTCATGGGCGAAAATGATCCCGCCTCCGTTCAGCCGCCACAGAAAACTTACTTCGAGATCTTTATATTTAATTTTTGAGTACATAAATTTCAGCTCTCCGGCCCGTAAAATCATTATCCCCAACGAGACAGCCGGACGCAACATCTATATAAAATATCTACCGCTTGGAACCGGACATCTTAGCCTCCGCCGCCCCCCACGGGCATAGCGGTCTTGATTAGCAAT
The DNA here is from genome assembly GCA_964489065.1 of uncultured Planctomycetales bacterium. Classification (GTDB taxonomy): domain Bacteria; phylum Omnitrophota; class Gorgyraeia; order Zapsychrales; family JANLHA01; genus JAGOJP01. Next base: position 64,695 of record CAZAXH010000004.1, read on the forward strand.
TCTCCGCAGGCTGATCTGACTTCTTAATCTACTTATAACCATCCCCGAAGCAGAAGACCTTGTCCGATCTCGCCTTCATCCCCGCAGAACCGCCCATGCTCTTCTGCGAAAGCGAAAAAAAATGCTGGCTTTGTCCCCTTAAAATTAAGGACAAAGCCAGCGTAGGAAGGTTTTCACTCGTGATGAATTATGGATGCCTGGGAACGGTCACCGTGGCTGCGGCGGTCGCACTGTTCCCGGAGACGTCCGTGGCAGAGTAAAGAAGCGTATAAATCCGGCCATTCGACGACCCTTGCCGCTCAGCGCGCAAATAAATCTGGCCGTTCGCATCAACCCGAATGTCGGCTGTCGTATCCCCATCCGGCACCCCGGCATCATAATTAGGATCATAGGTGTTGATTTGATCGCCTTCGTTCATAGTAATAGACGTTAACCTCACCAGAGGACCGGGATCGCAGGTATCCGCGGCCGTAACGACTGGCGTTATCTTGACCATTTTATGATTTGGCGGCCACAAAACAGCGAGGTTCACGCTCACACTGATCTGTGGCGGGGTGGTGTCCCGGACAGTCACCTGCCCTGTTTGGGAATCGGCTGCGCCCATGGGATCTTCCACCGTCAAAGAAAAAGAATAAACACCCAAAGGAAGCGTGACGGTTTGGGTGACACCGGACAGATTCCCCCAAGGCCCGGACCAGAGATACGTTAAAGGATCTCCGTCCTCATCCGTAGACGCTGAACCATCCAGTACAACCGCACAGCCCTGCGGCCCGGTGCATTCCACGACCCAATCCGAACCGGGCTGCGATTGAGGGGCATGGTTCAAAACCTCGGTCGTCCCGGCAGCCACTGCAATCTGCCGCCCCCGGAATGTCAGGACAACCGTCCTCGTCCCGTTGTTAATCAATGTTAATGTATCCGGATAAAAAATAATCTTATCCCCGGTTTCCAGCACGGCCGCGGCCACATCCCCGGAAAGCGCGTTCAATTCCACGTTCACAGGACCGCTTACGATATCCGCGCCGATACTGCCGCAGGTCACGACAACTTCGTCTCCGGGAGATAAAAATATATTCCCCGCCTCCGAACAGGCCGTCACTTCCGCCTGTACAGCGCCGCCGCTTGCATCGACCTTGATTCTGACCCCTGCTAAAGGATCAAAATCATCAACGATGGTCAGAACCTGATCCCCCCGGCTCAGGATCTCGCCGTACGTGGCAGGATCGCTATGGTCATTAAAACTATTGGAATACCCGGTCACGTCACCGTCAACGGCGTCGGACAGCCCGTCGCCGTCATAATCAATCCGGTCAAGACTTCCGGTCACGGCATTGATTAACGAAACATTGGCGACATGATGCAGGGCCGTGTCATACTTGGACAGTTTCCGTTCCAGGTCAGCCTGGCTGTCCTCGTCGAAATTGGGCAGAGTCTCATCATAGAGAAAATGATTATATAAGCCCCAATTGTTCGGGTAACTGTGTACTTTGTAGGACCACAACGACCAGCTCCAGCCTTCGGCATTGAAACGGCTCAAATAATACTCCCAAGCGTCCTTGATTCCGAACGCGTTAAATTCACCGACTAAAACAGGGACGTCATAATCTTCCTGGTAAACCTGTGAATCCGACACCTTCTGGTCAACAAACGCCTTATGATAGTCTATAACGTCAGTAAATGTCAGATTAGGAATAAGTTCAGAATATTCTTCTGGGTTATACGCAGGGCAGGTCTCACCCAAGACAGGAAGCAGAAGTTCCCCGGTTGCCTCATTTCTATTTTCCCAACAATAATAATGAAACTGGTACATCACGTTTTCCCAACTCATATCTTCCGGCTTGGGCAAAGAATCCCAATCCCAGGCGCCTTCCATGACGATGAGATGATCCTCATCACCCACGGTATCGCGGATTTCCTGATAGATATCATCATAAAGGGCGTGCAGCAAAGCGAGACCGCCCACATAATCTTCAAATCCGGTCGGCTCATTTAAAAGATCATAGCCAAGCACTGCCGGATTATCCTTATAATGATCAGCGATCTTATTCCACAGTTCTACCGTCCGGTCCCGGTAAGCGCTCACCGCCGGATTAAATAACTGATGGAAATATCCGGGTTCCGGCGGTTCCACCGATTCCCGCCCGGTATGAAACTCCCGGCTCTGGCTTCCCGGAGCGCCGTGCAGATCCAGAAGCACATAAATCCCGCGGTCCGCGCAGGCGTTCACGATTTCGTCAATCTTACTGAAATCAAAATTACCGCCGCAGGCCCAATTACCGCTTTCATCCAGGTCGCAGATATTCCGGTAATAGAGCGGCAGTCGGACGTAATTGAACCCCATCCGCAGAATATTATCAAAGTCGCTTTCCTGAATATATGCGTCCTGATAAACATTCAAAATATTTTGGGCCTCGGCACCTAAATATTCCCGAATGGTCCAGTCGTCAAAATACTTGCCTCCCTCCGGCTCATCCAGATGTTTTTCAAACTCCGGGCCCTTGCCCAACATCCAGGATTCAAGGAGCAGGTAATTGCCCAAGTTTACCCCTTTGAGTTGCACCACATCCCCGGCGCCATTCTGTTCCCGGAGATGAAGCCCCGCCGCCCGCACAAAGCCTTGCGGGTCATACAACAACGCCGGGCTCCACGCGCCGCTGTCAACCTCACCCACCGCGCGCACGCGGTACCATTTACCGATGTCGGAACCCGACAAAGTTAACGTGGTCTGCGGCCCGCTGTAAATCTGCGTCCAGCCGCCGTCACGGCTGGCCCCTTCTTCCACCACATAGGAAACCGCCAGCGGCTGGGCCGTCCATTCTACATACCCTTCCTGCAAGCGGGCATATTTAATCAGCGCCGGTTTAGCGAAATACTGAACCGCCTCGCTCCAATCAGACTCCACCAAGACAACCCCGTCGATTTCATTGGGGATGCCCCAGCGTACCCGCAGCCAGGAACTCTCCAGTTCCTGAAGCGCGACGCTCGTTTCCGTGCCGGAATAAATCGTTGTCCACGGCCCCTCTGACCCCGCAGCGCTCTGCTGCAGCGTGTAATGCGCACCGTCTAGATATTTATTCCAGGAAGCCACCCCTTCCGGAAGCGCGGCCTGATTGATCGTCACCTCCGGCAACGCCGTGGCCCGGATGTCATCAAAGTAATACGTCCCCGGCCAAAAAATCTGAAGCTTAACTTCATATAAATCCTGTAAATTAAAGATCTTCCCCTCAGAAAGGCTCTTCTCTTGTATGGCGCTGAAAGGAATGTCCAGACGGGTCCATTGCCCATATTCAGCACTTTTTTCCGTCCAAATTGATAAAGGAGAATTTCTGTAATCCCCGTTATCCAAAAGCTGCACGTTAACATTATTGCTCATCCCATTCTCGGCCAACTGATACACCCAAAATGTCAGTTTGTCAAACTGCGGCAGGACAAGATGTGCCGGGTTTAGGTTGACATGACGGTAATCATCCCCATTATCAGGTCTATAACAGTAGTCGCCAGAAGCATCACAAGCACGTTCCTGAGATATCAACCACACCCCCGCCCATTCACCGGATTTACCGGGATTAGTGACGAGTTTCCAAGAAGAGGTGCCTTCATAAACTGGTTCTCCCGAACCAGAATATCCCGCAGTGCCAAACCAGGCACCACCCGGATATCCCCACGGCAACGGGCCATCAAGCACATTCTGCTCAAAAGCCTGATAAGGGCGATCACCCAAAACAACCCGCATATCATCAAAATAATACGTTCCGGCGTGATAGTTGACGAAATTTATTTTCACGACATGATTCAAGTTAAAATCATCCGGCAGTTGTGAGAATAAAACCGTCAACTCTGACCATTGGCCGATTTCAACTTTTTTAGTGGTCCAAACTTCAAAACCCGGGTGACTTATCCCATCATACAAACTGTCATCAAAAAACCGCACCGCAACGTTATTCGGGCCCGTCGCCGCTAAAGGATAAATCCAAAAACTCAATCGGTCATTATGCTCTGGGTCAAAATCTATATAGCCTGCCGGGCTCTGGGGATACACGGTTATCCCTCCCCAAGTGGAACCTACTTGCTCACAAGAAGAATTTCCAGAGCGGACAATGTTTGTAGACACGCCAGCGGTTGCGCCATTAATCCCCTGACAATACATGGCTGGAGTGCCATTGCCCGCCTCAAAATCCTGGTACACGCGTCCCCGGGAAACCCCGTTGTACAAGGCGAGAACCTCCTCGGAGGAAATCACCCGGTTATAAATATAAACCTCATCCACAAACCCCTTCCAGTGCCGGTTCGCTTCCGTGGAATACCCGTTGCCGACAGCCACATGGTTCAAATCCAGGGTTATCGGCCGGTAAGAACCGGCGGTGCCGAGGTTGGGATGCACTTGAACATCCGCGGCCGGATGGAAGCTTGTGAAAACCAGTTGCCCGTCCAAATACCCGTAATCGCGGGCTCCATCCCAGGCGTAAACCACATGGTACCAGCGGTTAGCCTGAAGAGAATCCGTGTAAGTTTCTTCATACACGCCCTCCGGGGCCGGGCTCACCGTGCTCAACCCCAAAGCGCCCATGGTGAACTTCCCGTCAACACTTTCTTCAAAACGGATATTATCATCCCAACTGGCGTAATCCGTGGAGAAAGGGTTGCGCCAGTTTTCCACCGTGTCCGCTTTCATCCAGAAAGAAATCGTGCCGGCCGGTTGATACCCCAGGTCATCATTCACCAGGATAACGTCATTGCTCCCGTCAAAATGATACGCCCCCCCGAAACGGCCTTCACTAGTATAAGCCGCGCCGTTGAGAACCGCGGCATTATGCCCGTTGCCGCTTTCATCCAGTACAATACTGCCGTTATCATGGGAGAACGTGTACTTCAAAAGCAAACCTTCCCCTAAAGAAGGAAACGGCGGCTCGTAATCCAAATCAAGCACAGTTAGTCCCACGGGTATCCCGCCCACAGCGGCATCGATTTGTGACGCCGGGGCCAGCGTGCCATCACCATTTCCCAAATAAACAGAAACTTTTTGATCTTCCAGGTTCCCGAAAACAACATCAATCAACCCATCGCCATTAAAATCCGCCGTTGCCATCCCGCTAGGTGTATAGACCAGATTTTCGATTTGAGAATTCAAATGAGAAACAAATTCTTGATTACCAGCATCCCACAGAAAAACCGACAAAAACCATTGTCCGGACAGTCTGGTGAATGTCACTAAGTCCGTGTAAGTATCATTATTAAAATCCCCGATACGAACTATGCCTGACCCGCCCAAATCCGTGTTAAGGCTCAATTCCTGGCGGGTAAAAGTGTTATCGCCGTTGTTCCAAAACACCGTTACCGCCGGGTTCAAAGCGCAGGCCAGGACAAGGTCATCATCGCCGTCATGATCAAAATCGCTCGTTTGGATATTTTGCGGACGTATTTCAGTGGCTAACTTCTGATCTGATAAAAAGCCGCCGTTACCATTACCATAGAGGATAGTAATCTCCGATGAGGTCCAATTGCACACCGCGCCATCAAGGTTCCCGTCCTTGTTATAATCCCCCACGGTAACATTATTGGCCCAGCCATCGACAGCCCAGGTGGCGGAAAGAGAAAAATTCCCATTACCATCCCCCGCAAGGATCTGCACCATTCCTCCGGGATTCCAGTTTGGCACCAGAATATCCAGATGGCCGTCTTTATTAAAATCCCCCATGGCCACACCATTGGCAACTTCATACCCCACATCATAAATGGTGCGCGGCTCAAACTCGCCATTGCCCTTCCCTTTAAGAAATCCTAACGTATGCCCTCCCCTTCCATTAACGGCCACCAGATCCGGGATATCATCTTCATTAAAATCAGCGGCAGCGACATAATTAGGATAACTGCCCAACACCACATCAGGAATAATCCTAGTGAACGTGTTATCCTCATTGTTCACTAATACTGAACCGGTTTCAATATTTTCATTGGCCGTGATGATGTCCGCGTAAGGGCCGGCCGCGTAAGCGGGAACTCCTAACGCAAACACAGCCGCTGAAAGCACGGCCGCTACGATTGTTTTCCAGTGCTGGGGGGGCATGTGTTGGGGCATAAAAGTCTCCTTTGTGGGGTTGATAATATATTACAAGGGGCAATTCATGAATCAGGAAAGTCTGTATTAGGCCGATATACAGATAAAAGCGAAAAAAAGTCCGGGAAACAGAAACCGCTCTATTAATATTAGACGAAATAGTTTAAAAAATCTAACATTCCCAAATCATAATCTGATCCATCTTTTAACCGCAACGCCGCGAGACGACACATATTATACCTCCCGGGAACAAAAAAAGCCCTGTTTCCTGATAAGAAACAGGGCCGGAAAAAAGGAATTTCTCTAAAAACCGTTTCAGCGGTCTTTATTCTTCTGTGGTCCCAAGCGTATCCAGCAGGCCGGACGTCACGCGCCCCGCCTTTTCCTTCGTTAATTCAGCAAGTTTAGCCTTGGCTGTTTCAAAAATCTTCTGAGCGTCGGCATTTTGGGGATCAAAACTCAAAATGTTTTGAGCCACGGCAATTGCGTCTTTATACTGTCCTTCGTCCAAAAACTGCTGGGCCCGGGCCAAAAAAACTTTAGCCTTTTCAGCCAAATCTTCAGCCAAAGGGGTTTTCTCGGGAACAGCCTCAACCTCATTGACCACCACTTCGCTGACTTCATCCGTTAAAGTATCCAACGGATCGGCCGTTTGAGCGAGGAGGGGGCCGGCGGCCATAACCAGGACACCAAGGCTCATCAACAACATTGATATTATTTTATTCATCGACTTTTCCTTTCCTCTTGTGTCATTTACCATTAAATGACAGGAATTTTATTTTACACCTTTTGTTTTAAAAAATCTTTAATATTTTAAAACTAAATTTCCGACGCGCGCGACCACGTTGCAATCCTGTCTTCACTTAGGAACCCAATGGGACTTGCCTTAAAATTACATAACCTACTGATAAGAAACATTTTCTGGCCACAAGAAAAAGTCTGACCGGCTCCGTACCCGCTTAAAGATCAACAACCGCCAGACGGAGAGTCTTCCGGGTCGGGATAAACTAAAAAATAGGCCTTAATTTTTGAGGACGGAACCGTTAAACACGAAATGTCCCGGGCATCAGCCTCGGTTTTTCTTTTAACTCCCATAAACTGCAAATAGCCGGTCAAATCAAAGGCCAACGCCCTGATTTCAGGCAGTCCCTCTCCGATAAACAGGATCGCATCCAGTCCCCCCAGGCTTGCGATAAAAGCTCCTATATATTTCAAAATCCGATAACAAAATACGCCCCTGGCAAATTCCGCTTCCGGGTCCCGTCTTTGAAGAACATTACGCAACTTACAGCACCCCCCGGCCAGAGCCTTAAACCCGCTTTGCCGAGACAACAACGCCTCTATCCGTTTCCCCGGAACTCCGTCAGCAAGCATCTGAAAAATGATAGAACTGTCAACCGCCCCGCAGCCAGTTTCCGAAAAGAGACCATCGAGAGAAGAGAACCCGTCGCTGACATCAATGGGCCGGCCATCCTGAATAGCCGCAAGGTTTATAGCCCGGCCGATAAAAATACTTATGATTTTATGAAATCTTTGCCTGGCCCCGTTTTTAACCGCCCCGAGGGCCCATTGATGAACCTTTCCCTCCCGGCCGTATTTTTGAACGCCCCGGCGCGATAACTCGTAGGGGATAGCGTATATCCTGGCACATTCAGGCAGGCGCTCAAAAAACATATCTTGTCTTTTTGGAATCATACCCCACCCCCCAGAAGCCGCCCGCCTTCCAGGCAAATCATAAGCTCTTCATCCGTAGGCATCGTGACGATGGGCACCTGGGATGAAGAGGCCTGAATAAGAGCCGAACCGTTCTTCGGCGCCCGGCGGTTTTTTCCCCTATCCAAAATAATCCCTGCCCAACGTAACGACGCGCACACCTTCTCCCGGATCAACGGATTGTCCACGCCTATGTCATCCGTGAAAACCAACGCGTCGATCCGGCCACCGAGCACCAGGACATAGCTTCCGACATACTGTTTCAACCGGTGGATATACGCATCAAAAGCCAACCGGGCCCTTTTCTGGGAACGATGATCCTGCATGCGATCCATGATATCCGTGATATCGCTTGAAAACCCTGAAATCCCCAGAAGTCCGCTTTTTCTATTCAACAGTTCCTCAACCTCCTCGGCACCGAGGCCCTGGGTCCGCATCAAATGGAAAATTAAAAACGGATCAATGTCCCCCGACCGAGTACTCATAATCAGCCCTGTATTGGGGGAAGCCCCCATAGAGGTATCCACAGACCTCCCTCCCCTCACCGCTGTCACGCTGGCCCCACCCGTGCCTAAATGACAAATAATCAGGTTGACCGCCGCCGGATCAACGTTCAAAAATTCCGGAACCCGGCGGCAGATGTACGAACAGGAAATGCCGTGAAACCCGTAACGGCGATATTTATACCTCCGGATGATTCCTTTCGGCAGCGGATACACATACGCCTGGACGGGCAAAGTCGCGTGAAAGGCGGAATCAATAACGGCATACTGCGGGACACGCGGGAACAGCCTTTGCGCTTCCTGAATAACGCTAAAAGATATCGGGTTATGCAACGGCGCCAGAGGCAGGCACTGTTCCAGCTTCTTCAAATTCTTACCATCAATACGCGCGGACCGTTTAAAATATTCTCCGCCATGAACAAAACGGTGGCCGACCGCTTCAACTTTGATTTCATTCCTTTTCATATAGTCCGCTGCCAACACGGCGGCAGCGGCATGATCCGGGATAAGGACGGTTTTTGTTTCCGTGCTGCCCTTAAAATGATTTTCCATGTACGCGTCCCGGATTCCTTTGACGCCGACACGATAGGCCTTCCCCTTAAGGATCAAATCAACGTCCCGAGGGTTATGCCAATCAAAAATTTTATAGCTCAAGGATGAGCTTCCGGCGTTAAAGACAAGTATACGCATAATGTTTATCTAAATTAATCACCACGTTTTCCCGGGAGAAACAATGTCTTTTCTGGGCCCGGAGAGCCGTGATAGCCGCGCTGTCGATAACATCGTCGACACTACATCCCCGCGACAGATCGCTGCAAGGCTGCAGTGTCCCTAAAATGACCGGGCCAACGGCGCGGGCATGGGCTAACCGCTCGGTCAGCTTATAGCTGATATTGCCCGCATCCAGAGAGGGAAAAATCAGGACGTTGGCCTTGCCCGCGACATCACTGCCCTTCACTTTACGGGCGGCGATTTCCGGGACAAGAGCGGTGTCCACCTGCAACTCTCCATCGATAAAGAAATCTTTCTTCAGATCTTTCGCCAATTCCACGGATTTTCTCACTTTCTCAACCATCTCCCCGCCCGCGCTGCCCTTCGAAGAAAAGCTCAACATGGCCACCCGGGCCATTGTCCCCATGATGTCCTGAAAAAATTGGGCGCTGGAAACCGCGATCCTCGCCAGCTGTTCGCTGGTCGGATTGGGGATCACGCCGCAGTCCGCATAACAAAGGACGCCATCTTCCCCGTAGGAACAATGCGGAACCCCCATCAGAAAACAACTCGTCGTCAGCCCGATCCGGTCGTTGATCTCCAAGCAATGAATGACCGCGCGCATCACCGCCGCCGTCGAATGAGAGGCCCCCGACACCATCCCGTCCACGAAACCGCAGCGCAGCATCATCGCCGCATAAAAGAGCACGTCCTCCATCAATTCCCGAGCCTTCCCATACGTCATGCCCCTTGACTTGCGCAATTCATAAAGCAAATAAGCAAAGTGGTCCTGCTGGAAGGGGTCCAGGTCTTTTCGTGACAGCAGAAAAGGTTCGGCAATGCCTTCCGCCCTGATGTAATCAACGGCGCGCAGAACCCGGTCGTCCTCCGTTTCCGGGAAAATAATCCTTTGCGGATCCTTTTTCGCCTGTTCCCGGATCCGTCCTAAAACGTCAGCGAACATAACATCACTCCTTTTTTCTCTATTTATCCTGTCAAAAAAATTCTAACATCCATAGAGGCACGCCTCATTCCTGCCCGTCTCTTTGGCCATATATAAACCGAGATTCGTCTTCAATAAAAGTTCCTGCGTCGTCATCCCGGGGATATACCGACTCAGGCCCATGCTGCATGTCACCGGTGTTTGAAAAAACGATTTCTGAATAACATCTTTAACGGTCTTCGCGATGGACAACGCCTCTTCTTTCTTGGTTTCCGGCAAAATGACCAAAAACTGATCCTGCGATTGCCGGCACACGATATCCGTATCACGAAAATTCTTACGAAGAAGGGCCCCCACGTCCTTGATCAAGGTGTCCCCCTCCTTACGGCCAAATTGGTTGTTGAAGGCCTCCAAATGATCGATGTCTATCATGATCAAACTCAACGGCTGAAAAAACCGGTCCGCCCGCAGGATCTCGGCTTCCAAGCACCGCATAAAATACTGATAATTATAAAGCCCTGTCAGGGGATCCCGGATCAACTTGTCGAGCGCGCGGCACGTTTCTTCATCCTCATAGGCCCAATCATGAATTCCCTGGCCCTTGTTTCCCCGGACTTCTTGTTCCTCCGAAAGCTCCTTGACAATCCCTTGCACCCCCACGACCCGCCCCGTTTTATCCTTCAAAAAATTGCTCCGGGTGGAAACGACGACCCGGCTGCCGTCTTTCCGGACCATAGGAATGATATAATCGGAAACAAAACCGTTTTCCATCAATTGCCGCAAAAAAGTGATCCGGTCTTTTCTTTTTTCATACAAATTCTCCGCTAAATTCAACCCCACAATATCATCCCGGGTGCGGTACTGAAAAATTTCAGCAAAAGCCTGGTTCGCGAAGGAAATATTGCCGTTATTATCCGCGACGTAAAGCCCACTTTTCATGGAATGAATAATATCATCCAAATTAACGCGGCTCTCCACGCCAAAATTATCCCCCTGGTCTCCCTCATTGTGTCTTAAATTCATCTTACCCTCCTGTTCTATTGTTCCCTGATCCTCCCCGGGCCAGGGTTCCCGCCACCATATGTTAAGTATTTATTTATTATATTAAGTATTAGTTAACACAAAAGACAAAAAAATTTGACCGTTAAAAACTGGGCGGCGTGACAACCCATAAGGCCTCGGTTTCTCCTTTATTTAAATTTTTAAAAGAATGCGGCGTACTGGAGTTGAAATAAATGCTGTCACCTTTTTTAAGCTGATAATTCTTCTCCCCCAAGATGATCTCAATCGCCCCCTTGAGGACCAAAACAAACTCCTGGCCATAGTGTGCGTAGGACGTTTCTCCCGAGGCCGCATTGACGGCTAATTTAAATAACAAAGGTTGCATTTGTTTATACGGGCTGACCTCCGACAAGAGATACATCTGTATCCCCTGGCTGACTTGCTTGAGGGATTTCCTTTCATCTTCTTTCGTGATAAGTTTTTCTTTCTGCTGGAGGTCTTCGCCAACCAAATTCCCGATTGTCGTCTGCAACGCATCGGCGATAGCTTTTAAAGTCGTCAATGAGGGCGAGGCCTTGCCTTTTTCAACCTGGGAAAGAAAACTCGGGCTCACCCCGATATCTTTAGCCATCTCACGCAGGGTTATTCCTTGCTCCTCCCGCAGCCTTTTTAAATTAATCCCCAAACTTTTCATGGTTATGTTTTCCGTTGAAATGAAGTATACATTAAAGCCGGGCTTGTGTCAAGCATGACTTAACATTTTTTTCAAATATTAAGTATTACTTTACAAAAACCGGCTGCAGTAAGCTTGCCAGCCATTAAATAGTCTTTTTGGGCAACGTGATAATCAATTTCCCCCCCTTATTTTCCGTTGTCATCCGCGAAGTATCAGCATCCGGCGGGACGGATATCGTTTTCATAAACGTAGCGTAACTCTGGAAACTTAAGGACCGCTCCGCGCCCTCTTCCTCCTGCTGCGCTTTCTGTTCGCCTCTCACCGTCACTGACCGCTGGTTAACCTGAATATCAATTTTTCCTTCGTTCATTCCCGCCATATCGAATTCAATGACATACTTATCGTCTTTTTCTTCCATGGCGAAGGTATCGTCATAATACATGTTACTTCTAAACATCCCTTTGCTAGCCGGGCCGCCCATGAAAAAAGAATCCTGAAACATCCGATCCATTTCCGCCTGCATACGATAAATCTCGGCAAAAGGGTCCCATCGGTCCGGGCTTGCTTTAAAATAACTCCCAGGGCCTTCCGGGTTTTTCTGCGCCGATCCGGTCTGGCTAGCCTCCAATTCCTGCACACGCTTTTGCAGGGCCTCGATCTGCTTCTTTAAAACTTCCACATGATCCTCCTCTGCGAAGGCCACAAAACCCCGGCTAAACAAAAGAACGCCGACGAGCAAGACAAGGCTGCCCATAAGAAAAATTTTAAATTTTTGATTCATAAATAACATCCCCCTTAAAAATTCCAGGTATTCTTTATAAAATCCTGAAATTAAAAAATTTCAAAAAGTTCACTCCTGAACCCGTCATATTGTTTACGAAACCGCCGCATGGTCCAGGCCGAGCCGATCAGGATCAGGCCGATCACGACAAAAAACGATGCGACCATGGCCACCAGCAGTTGCGGGAGCAGTACAATAATACACCCGAACAACAGGAACAAAATCCCCTGGAGCAATTGATGTTTCCAGGTATAAGAAAAACCGTCAAAAAAAGCATCAAACACGTCAATCTTGTTCATCACGTCCCCCTTTTTGAGGGGGGATAGAAAATATCCCCCCTCCTTAACTTTTAATGGCTATTTTACAAGGCTGGACCGCCTCCACTTTGGCCAGCAGGATTTTTAATATTCCGTCCTGATACTCGGCCTCGACAGAGCCGCGGTCAATGTCCGTATTAATTTCAAACCTCCGCTCATAAGCGACCGGGCTCCTTTCCTGATAAAGCGGCTTATACTCTTTACCTACCTCCTCTTTCCTCTTCCTGGCTTGGATAATCAATTGCGTGCCGTTCAGACGCACGTCCAGCGTGCTTTTATCCACCCCCGGCATCTCCAAAGCAAGGATAATGTTTCTGTCCTTTTCGTACATGTTGGCAAAAGGGGCAACGACGAAAACCTCTTCCTGTTTTCTCTTTATTTTTTCCAACATTTTAACCACCTCCTCCCGGCAAGGCTCCACGGGCTTGGCCCCCCTGATATTATTTAACGTTAATGGTGATCTGTTTCGGTTTTGCTTCTTCTTTTTTCGGCAACGTCAGGGTCAAAACCCCGTCCTGGTATTGGGCGTCGACTTTACCGGCGTCGACCTCATCCGGCAACGGAATCATCCGGCAAAAACTCCCGTAAAATCTTTCCGTCCTGAAATAATCTTCCTCTTTAATTTCACCGTCTTTTTTCTTTTCTCCTTTCAAAATAAGGTTATTATTCTGAATGGTCACTTCAATTTCATCTTTGGTCAAGCCCGGCAAATCCGCTTTCACTAAAAAATTGTCTTGGGAGTCATAAATATCAACCGCCGGGGACCATTGTCCTCCCAGCAAAGTGACGTCTCCCAATAGGCCGCGAGACAAGGAAAAATCAAAAATTTGATTCATCTGCTTCTGGATATTCTCTAACTCAACAAACGGATCCAGCCACCCGTTCTCCCTTCGGTAAGGTATAAGCGCCATATTAATCACCTCCTTATTATTTATATTTATCTTTTTATCTCTTTAATTAAACCGCCCATATTTCTTAATTTGCCAATAATTTTGCCGATAAATTTCTCAACAACTTTCATCTTCTCTCACCTCCCTCCGGGCTCGGCATGTTTTTGCATCCCTGGCACTCATGCAATACGAGTGCTAATTTATTGACAAAAAAAATTAACTCATTTTTTCTTTTTCCATTTCCAAAATAATTTTAAGCGCCGGGATATTGACCCTCTTCTCACTCATATAACACCAGCATATTTGAATCTTCTTTAACTCCCGTTTTGAATACAGCCGAATTCGCCCCTTTTTTCTGAGAGGCGTGACAATACCTTCCGTATCAAGCTGTTTTAACACATGATGAGGCACCGATAAAAGCTTACAAATAACCCCCGTTGTAAAGATCGGCTCATCATTATCAATGGGGACTTCGATAAAATCCCCCTTTTTATCACATATCTTCTTCCCCGCCATGCGTCATTCCTTTTTCTGGATTTAAATATACCACTTCTAGAATATTTGTCAAGCAATTCTGGAAAATATTTTCCTATTATTGGAATTCAAATTCCGCGCGATAGAATCCCGCCCTTCCCCCTCTATGAGTGTTCAGCTCTACACGCATTCCTTATTCTTGTCCGCCAAGATCCGTTCTATCAGACTTACGGCCTGGCTGTAGTCCAGGCTCTTCTCCAGAAAACCATCCGCCCCGAAAATCTTTGATTTGCCTTCTCGGATCGAGCTATTCTGCGCCGTCAGCATGATGACCGGTAAAGCAGGCTTTCTTTTCTTGATTTCAAACAAACATTCAAATCCGTCCATGGGCTGCATGTTCACATCCAAAAACACGACATCAAAATCCTCTTTATCAAGGGAACCCAGCGCTTCGGCTCCCGACATGGCTATCGCGACTTGATAGCCTTTTGTCCCGAGGTAATAAGAAATCGGGTCCAGGAAATCCCCCTCATCATCAACGACAAGAATTTTTGTCTTCCTATCAAGACTCATAGTTTCCTCCTTTATTCGGCAAGACAGGGATCCGAAAAGTAAAAGTGCTGCCTGCCCCTACCGCACTGTCCGCCCAAATTTGTCCCCCGTGCAATTCAACAACCGCTTTGCAAATAGCCAGGCCCAACCCCAGCCCACTGACTCCACCAGGCGTCTTCAGGCTGACTTGTTCATATTTCGTGAATACGCGCACAAGGTCTTTTTTCTCTATGCCAATGCCGGAATCCTTCACCGAGACCTCGACGAACTGATTGTCCTGAATCATCAAAAGCTTCCCGCTCACCCCAATGGCCCCGCCGTCAGGCGTAAACTTACAGGCATTGCTCAACAGGTTCGTGATCACCTGATATATCCTGTCCGGGTCAACGGAAACAACCGGCAATTTTTCAGTGCGCACATCCAGATGAATATTCTTGTCGCTGACCCATTTATTCACCGAGATAACGGAATCATCAATAAGCTTATTCATCTCGACATCACTGTATTTCAACAAAACTTTCCCTGTCTCAAATTGCCGGATATCCAGGATCTTCGCGATCAGGTTCTCGATCCTTTCAATATTTCTTTTACAATTATTAAGAAATTTCTCCTGCTGCGTGTCGAGAACGCCGTCCAAATTTGTGCTGGTAATCAGCATGGAAAAATTCTGTTTTATGGCTGAGACCGGGGCCCGCAAGTCATGCCCCAGCACGTCAAGAACATCATTTTTCCGTTTCTCAAATTCTTCGTTCCGCGTCACGCTTTGCAGTGCCGAGAGTACCCCGATCGCCCGTCCGTCTTCGTTTTCAATGACGATAGCGGAATCCTTGATAATCTCAATCGTTTCATTATTCAACGCCTGAATCTTCACCTCTTTAGGGACATTCGTGTCCGTTTCATTCTGCCAGTCTGAAACCATGGTCAACAAATGGTGGCCCTTTAAAATATCACCTATTTTTTTCCCTTTAAGCTCCTTTTCCTCCATCCCCAAGACATTGTGAGCGCATGTATCCACAGCCACGATCCGCCCCTCCCGGTCCAAAATAAGCCCCCGCTGGCTGGTTTGATGAAGAATGGCTTCGGACCGCTCTTTTTCGTCCGCCAGCTTCCTTTGCAAAATTTGAACATTCCCCGACGAATCCCCCGCCCGGTCATCCCCTTTTCCCAGATATTTTTTCTCGATCTCTTTTAACCGGGCCAATTCCTCTTCGCTGATAAGGACTTTCTTGGATTGAACAAGTTTTTTCTTGAGCCCCGCCACCGTGGCCTGCGGGAACCCGGCTTCAAACAATTTTTGCTCCAATTTGGCTATAAACGTCTCCTCGTCCGCTTGTTTCTTCATAAGTTGCCTGACGACTTTCAAAAGCGGACGAGGGTCCTGCATCGCCTCGTTTATAAAATCCCGATACTGTTCCTCAAACTCTTTTATACTTAATTTTCCATCTATAAAATCCTTCCATTTCGCCTCAAACGCCTCCTGTTGCCCCCGGCCTTCCATTTTCTTTATTTGGGCATCCATCAAAATGGCTTTTCCCCCGGCCTCTTTTAAAGCCAACAACTGGTCTTCGTCCATGAGCAACTTGTATTTCAGCTGGTCCACTTCGATATGCACAGCACCCTCTTTCTTCAAAAACCCCTTCAGGCCGCCATGCTCTTCCGCCGCCTTCTGCGACATGCACAATCCGGCAAACAGCTTTTTTAATTCCGCTTCCGTCAGACCTTTATTAATCGTGATACTATTGATCTTTAACAGCTCATAAATTTTTAGCATCGACGGAATATTGACCGGCATATCTTCCTTGCTGCCCGTCGCGGGCTCTTTAAAAAGGGCGTTCATGGTTTGCCCCTTTTTCACCAGCGTCACAGCGGGAATAAAAGAGAAGATTTCCTGCAACAGCCGAGAAAGCCTAGCAATGGCCCCTTGCGTCTGAGGCATATTCATGCCGAAAATCTGGCGCTGGCTGTCTGCCTCGCGCCAGATGTGAAAAACCGACACTATTTTTTGATTGATATCCGTCATCGCTCACAAGACAGGGGGTTGACTAATATGTTTATTATAATTTATTTTTTAAGTTTAAAAAGGTGAGATTTTGCTTTCTTCCAAAGTGTTACATATTGTAACACCATCATTTTATATTGCCAAAGTATTTCTCAAAGCGCCCTGCGAATCGCATCCTTATGCGCTCAGTGGAGCGCTGATAAACGATCTCAAGTCACTCCGGAGGATATATTTCAGACTATGATAAGGAGTCTCTTGGGGGGATTTGGGTGTGCCAAATATGTGCCATATACGTGCCAACTTTTCATCAAAATAGGACCTAATTGGTCAAAATTCATCAAAAATTGAGGTCCGGAGAATGACAAAGAAAAACCCCTGTTTCTCGACGAGAAACAGGGGTTTATATTGGTTGCGGGGACACGATTTGAACGTGTGACCTTCAGGTTATGAGCCTGACGAGCTACCGGGCTGCTCCACCCCGCGCCAATCTTGCCGGCTGACCAACAATTACTACCGCCGGACTGAAATATATTCAGAACAAAAAATCAAGAAAACCGGCCAGCTTGAATTAATAGCTTAACACATTTCCAGCCAAATGCAAATGAAGAATTTCCTTCCATCCTATTCTCGGGGCGCCTCCTGGTTCGCCGGAAGGATTTTATAAATCACTTCCCCTTCCTTGATCAGGCCCATCTTTTCCCGGGCGACTTTCTCCAGGTACGCCGGGTCCTCCTCCAAGCGGCGTTTTTCCTCAACCAAATCTTCGTTCTGCTCCTTCAGTTCCTGGATCTGCAGGTCATACTCCCGGTTCTTCTGTTTCAGATCCTGCAGCTCCGTGTATGACGGAAGGAAGAGCGCGAACACAATGATCGCTCCCACAAAAAGGAAAAACGCATTTTTGAGCATGGGTGCCCCTTCTCCCTGCGGCGCTCAAAGAGCTGTGCCCCCGGTCCGTACTAATAAATTTTGCCCCACAGAGAGCCGGCGTAGATCGCTTTGTCACCGAGTTCTTCCTCGATGCGCAGCAATTCGTTATATTTGCACAAACGGTCGGTCCTGGAAAGCGACCCGGTCTTGATCTGCCCCACCCCCGTCGCCACCGCAAGATGGGCGATGGTGGTGTCTTCGGTTTCTCCCGAACGGTGAGAAATCACTGACGTGTATTTGTTCTCTTTGGCCAGGGTCACCGTGTCCAGCGTTTCCGAAAGGCTGCCGATCTGGTTGACCTTGATCAAAATCGAATTGGCCACGCCTTTTTTGATCCCTTCCCGCAGGCGCTTGACATTGGTCACAAAAAGATCGTCCCCGACCAGCTGAATGCTGTTGCCGAGTTTTTCCGTCAGCGCCTTCCAGCCTGTCCAATCATTCTCATACAGGCCGTCTTCAATCGAAATGATGGGATACTGCCTGATCATGTCGTTATAAACCTCAATCATCTCCTCCGGGGAATTCTTCTTGCCGTTATAATCATACATCCCGTCTTTATAAAATGAAGACGCCGCGCAATCCAAGGCGATAAAGATGTCCTGCTCCGGCTTGTACCCCGCTTTTTTCACGGCCTCCATGATCAAGAGCAGGGCCTCCTCGTTGCGCGAAAGGCTCGGTGCGAACCCGCCTTCGTCCCCCACCGCGGTGTTCAGTCCCTTGGCTTTCAGGATGCTCTTTAAGTTATGAAAAACTTCCGTCGCCATGCGCATAGCCTCGGTAAAAGACGGCGCGCCGATCGGCGCAATCATGAATTCCTGAATATCCAGGTTGTTGTCGGCGTGCACCCCGCCGTTGAGGATATTCATCAGCGGCACCGGAAGAATTTTAGCATCATCCCCGCCTATGAATTTATATAACGGCTGTTGGGCTTCCACAGCCGCGGCCCGGGCGACTGCCAGGGAAACGCCCAAAATGGCGTTGGCCCCGAGCTTGGATTTGTTATCTGTCCCATCCAGGTCAAGCATGATTTTATCAATCACCTTGAAATCGGCCTCCTGGCCCACCACATGCCCGGCGATGGTCTTGTTCACGTGCTCCACCGCCTTGCTCACTCCTTTACCCATGTAGCGCTCTTTGTTCTTGTCCCTCAATTCGATCGCTTCGTGCTCGCCGGTAGACGCCCCGGAAGGGACCGCGGCCCGGGCAAACGCCCCGGACTCCAAAAGCACGTCCACTTCAACGGTCGGATTCCCGCGGGAATCAAAAATTTGCCGGCCTTTTACGGATTGGATACTTGACATGTCATTTCCTTTCTTAAGATTAAAAACTTCGCACGGGATGGCCAGCCCGCTGCCGGCGCTGACCGGAATATTATTCTTGTCCCTGAAAAATTTAAATATCAGTATGCGGATTTATCCCGGGTTTCCCGGAAAAAACAATGCCTGGCCGGGAAAAAGGAAGCGTAAGCCGTATGTCGAATTATGATTACTCGGGCGTTAACCGCCTTCGCGTGAAGAAATTATCACAGTTTCAATTCAAAGTCAAGCCTAAAACACCCCGCGTCCGCACGCCATCTCCAGATTTTACGCCCCCGCGCCCTTCTCCATGCCCTTTCTGCCAAGATTAATGCATAAAACCATATTTTATAGTATACTTAAAAAGACTTTTATGTTAATTTGAGGTATCTTTATCAGTAAAATTCTTATTGAAACGGGATCTCCATGAAAAAGTTCATCCTCTGGTTTAAGCTGAACTGGGTTAAAACCTCGATCATTACATTCTTCACCCTTGTATTCCTAGTAGGCGCCGTGTTTCTGTATTTCGGCATCACGAACTTCATACAACTGGAGGCCTTCAGCCGCCGCATGATCGCCGCCCAACTGGGCCTGACCATGATCATGTTCCTGTTCGTTCACCTTTTCACGATTCCCTTTTATTTCGGAATGCATATGTACCTCATGCAGGGCGGCGGCTTAGGCAGCCTAGGCAAGGATAAAATCTCCACCGCTTTGGCCAACGTGAAGTGGGACGAGGTAATCGGCATGGAATCCGCCAAACGGGAGGCGTGGGAACTCGTCAAGCTCCTCAAAGACCGCGCCATGGTCAAAGCCATCGGCGGCAAAATCATCAAAGGAACCATCATGATCGGCCCGCCGGGCTGCGGCAAAACCTATCTGGCTAAGGCCATCGCCACCGAATGCGGTCTGCCCATGCTTTCGGCGGTGGGAAGCGAATTTGTGGGCATCTTTATCGGCCAGGGCGCCGCCCAAATGAAAACCCTCTTTAAGCAGGCTCGCGCGCTGGCCGCCATGCACGGCGGGTGCATTGTTTTCATCGATGAAATCGACTCGTTCGCCCGGCCGCGCCAGGCGGAACGGGGTTTCGGGGGTGCCACCAGCCATAACGCCACCATCAACCAGTTCCTCACGGAGATGGACGGGCTGCGCCAGGCGGAAAACAACCTGGTTGTGATCGCCGCCACGAACGTGCCGGCCGAGGAGTTGGACTCTGCCCTTATGCGGGCCGGCCGCTTCGACCGGAAAATCACGATCAGCAAACCCAACCTTGATGAACGCCGTCAGCTGTTCGAGTTTTATCTCAAACGGATTCAAACCGACCCCGGGATCAATGCGGACCTCCTCGCCCGCAAAGCCCTGTGGTTCTCCCCTTCCGATATCGACGCCATGGTGCGGGAAGCGGGACTGATCGCGCTCAGGGATTCACGGCATATAATTTCCATGAAAGACCTCTCGGAAGCCTACGACCGCGTCACGTTCGGGTTAAAAGCCAACATCACTTTGACGAAAAAAGAGAAAACCTGGACCGCTTATCATGAAGCCGGGCACGCGGTGGTGGCGTACCTGACCCACCCCACCAACGACGTCATCAAAGCCAGCATCATCCCGCACAAAGGGAACCTGGGCTTTATCTTTCAGCGGCCCACCGAAGAATTGCACTCGTCCAACCGGGAGCATCTCGTGGCCAACATCAAAGTGAGTTTGGCCAGCTACGCGGCGGAACGCATGAAATTCGGCTCCACGTCCAGCGGGGTCGGCGGCGGCTCCGGCTCCGACTTTGACAACGCCATGCGCATCGCCCATGTCATGGTGTGGCAGTATGGCATGGGAAAATCCGGCCTGATCGGGGACTTCCATGCCCTCACCGGATACAATCAGGATTACATCTCCGAGAAGACCAAGGAAATCCTCGACCAGGACGTGCAAGATATTTTAAAAACCTGCATGAAAGAGGTCGAAGACATCCTTGTGAAGAATAAAGACCTGTTTGAATGTTTCGCGGAACAGCTACTATCTAAAGAAGAACTTGAATATGATGAAATTGAAGGCATCTTCAATAAATTCGGCGTCCAACCTGCCTGGAAAAAGGCCGAAACGGCCCCATAAAAACCTCATGTATTTACATTTCAAGCATAAACCGCTCCTGACCGCCGGATTCTTCCTCCTGTGTTGTTGCGCCGGCTGCTTCCACCGGCCGGTCGACGAGAGCCTGCTGGAACCTTTAAGCGAGCCCGAAAAAAAACTCGTGGAGACGTGCAAAAAAGACTACGGAGTCGACATCGTGCTCCGGCGCATGGCCAACACCCTGT
Source organism: uncultured Planctomycetales bacterium (assembly GCA_964489065.1). Classification (GTDB taxonomy): domain Bacteria; phylum Omnitrophota; class Gorgyraeia; order Zapsychrales; family JANLHA01; genus JAGOJP01. Next base: position 85,845 of record CAZAXH010000004.1, read on the forward strand.
GGGTCTATGTGCCGACGGAAGACCAGTTCCTGCACCTGAAAGTCAGCGAAGACGGCCCCAAACCGGCCCAGCCGCCGGACGAGGCCCTAGCCATCCACTTTATTGACGCCGATTATCAAAACGCCGACGGCATGTTCACCGTCCGCTACGATATCGGGAAAACAAAAAAATCAACGGAAGATTATGGATATTCCCTGCAATACGTGGAATCGTTTTCCAACCTCCGCCGCCAGATACCCACCGCGATCGGCCGGGCGTTCGCGGACGTGGAAGAAAACGAAAAAACCGGGCAAATGCAGGAACGCGTGGAAGGCGACGTGGATTACGGCGACTCCCAAAAACAATCCTCCCACAAAACCCTGGTGCAGTCCTATGTTAAAACCAACCCCGTGCCGGACTTTTTCGTGATTGTGATCGCCGACATCAAAAACGGCCTGGAATCAAGGATGATATTTTATTTTAAAGATCTCCGCCGCGGCATGACCGACCCGTCGTTCACCGAAGAATACACCCGCCGGATCATCGCGGAAAACATCACCGGCAACGCCGCGATCATCGGCGACCGTCTGGGGCGGCACGTCAAGTTCGACAACATCAGCTGGCCGAAATTCCTAAGCAAACTGATCGCTTACCGCGTCCGTTATAAATTCGCCATGAGTTCAAACACGCCGTCTGAAGAGATCGACAAAGAAGTGCTGACGGTCACCGCCACGACCCTGGACATTTATCCATTCAGCCGGTATCAGGGGGTTTTAATGAAAAACCTCGACACGGGGCAGGATTTTTCCTACCGCAAAGAAGACCTCAAGCCCTACGTTTCCCATTAACACCTCCTGAAACAAGGTTCTCTCCCGGGCCGCGCTTCCGGCTCCGCCTCCGGCACCCACATCCCGGGGAAAAAGTTACGGCAGAAAAAAAGCCGCTTCCCTGTCGGGAAACGGCTTCCTGAACACCCTTCTTGCGTAAGGGCTATCAAGAGACAAATATTTTCACGCAGCGAAGGAAGCGACCTTTTAACGCTCCTCGGGTTGATCCAGGGTCACAAACACTTTGCGGCCTTTCACTTTCAAACGGCCCTCTTCAAACCAGGCGATCGCCTCCGGATAAATTCTATGCTCCACCCGGTGTATTCTCTCCTCCAGGGTCTCCAACGTGTCCTCATCCTTAACCGGAACCGCCTGCTGAGCAATAATCGCCCCGTTATCAATTTTTTCGTTCACAAAATGCACGGTCACGCCTGTCACCTTCACCCCGTACGTGAAGGCGTCTTTCAGCCCGGCGCTGCCCTTAAACGCGGGCAACAGGGCCGGATGGATATTCAGGATTTTCAGCGGGTATTGTTTGACAAAGAAAGGCGTTAAAAACCGCATATACCCGGCCAGAACGACAAAATCAATCCTTTCCTGTTTCAAATGAATGACGATGTCCCGGTCAACGCTCTGTTTGTTCGTATAATCCCGGACGTTAAACACCAGGCTGGGAATCCCGGCTTTTTCCGCCCTTTCCAGCGCGTAGGCTTTTTCCGTGCTGGAAACGACTAATGCCAAATGTGATTTGATCTGCCCTTTTTGACAGGCATCAATAATCGCCTGCAGGTTAGAACCGTTACCGGACACAAACACCGCAAATCTTTTCATATCACCCCTGTTGATCTTTCTTGACCAGCCCCCTAAAAGCGCTAATCGTGATGTTTTTCCCTCATTTATAACATTCTCTGACCGGAAGGGTTATTATACAATAAAACCGCCCAAAAGACAAATATCGCCTCTGTTTCACGCCAAGGGCTAAAACAAGGAAATTCCAAGTCCTTTTTTGTATTTGAACAAGCCCAATAGCCCTAGCAGAGTGAAGGTCCCTCCCACGCCCACCAAAATCCAGGTTCGGTCCACATATTCCGACAACAACGAGCTGGACAGCATCGCCACCAGAAACGCGAAATGGATGATAATCTCCAGCGAGCTGAACACCTTCCCCAGCATATTTTCGTCTGAAACAAGCAACGCAATCGTGTTGGCCGCGATGAAAACCGGGCCGATTACAAGCCCCAGAAAGAACGCCAGCGCCGCTGCCACAAGCAGTTGCGGATAAACCCTCACCATCAAGACAAACAGGATCATCATCATGCCGCCCGCGAACAGGCAACAAAAAATCGTCTTGTGCCAGGGGATTTTCTTGCCCCAGCGGCCGTAAGCCAACGCGCCGACAAAAAGCCCCGCCCCGAGAAAGACGGCGAGGACGCCGAGGTCCCGGGTCACGCTTTTAAAACACTCCTGGATAAAAACAATAATGACCACGTACACCGCCCCGGCCGCGGCCATCAGGGTGAACAAAAGGTTGATCACAAACCGGATGCCGGGGTTGCGGGTGAGATATCGCACCCCTTCCTTAAGCTCCCGGACCACAGAACGTTCCAGGGCCAGGACTTCCTGCCCGGCCTGGATAAATTCTTTCCGGTCAAAATGCAAACGAAGATCATGAGGGATAGAAATCACAAGAAGACCCGACACAAAAAAAGTGACCGCGTTCACCACGAACCCGCCCCGTGCGCCGGTCCAGAAAACCAGGAACCCCCCAAACGCGCACCCGAAGACAAACGCCAGCATGCCGGTTGTGGTCATAAGGGAATTCGCCATGACCAGGTGTTCTTTTTCGACCAGTTCCGGAATGATCGACATCTTCGCCGGCACATAAAACCGGCTGAAGCAAAAAACCAAAAAGACAATAATATAAATAGGGATCAACGATTTCCAGACGATAAAAATCATCGGAATCAGCATCACCAGGACGCCCCGAGCGATGTCACAGAGGAACAGTGTTTTACGGTTTTCCCAGCGGTCTACATAAACGCCGGCGATGGGGCCCACGATAAAAACCGGGATGATCGTGAATGACAGGAGTTTGGCCAAATCCATTGTTGAACCGGGGCTGCGCTCAGCAATAAGCCCTATCAAAGCCATCTGATTAATGCGGTCGCCGAACTGGGAAATCAGCTGCGCCAGCCATAACCGCATAAAAGGATAATTTTTCCGGTCAAAAATAAATTTTAACATGATATGAAGCACTACGTTCCTATTAACAATTTGCCTCGAGGAATGGGCTGACTTCTTCATATGCGTGCAGACATCCCCGAAGCAGAAGACCTTGTTATCCTCCCGCAGTCACCCCCGGGACTACCCGGGGTCTTCTGCGAAGGCGGATAAACACTATCTAACCGGCCAAGCCGGGCACAACAGAAAAACCCTCTACAAGGCCGCCGGGACCGGGAGTATTATACATTTTTCTCCCCATGCCGGCCGTCTATTTTTCTAAAATATTTTTGTAAAGCGCATGCGCATGACTATAAATCACATCCCCGGTCTTTAAAAGCGGCAGCAGGCGCCCCAAGGCTTCTTTCGCCTCCAAAGGTTTGCCCTGCGCCACCAGGCTCGAGGCCCAGTTAAACAAAAAGTCGGGGTTCTCCGGTTCCAGCATGACCGCCCGCTCAAAATGAGCTACGGCCGTATCCAGGTCCGCGGTCTTGGAACAAATAATCCCAAGCGCGGCATGCGCCTGGGCGTCATTAAAGTCTTCCGTCAGCCGTTTTTCATACTGGTACCGCAGGGCTGTATAGGTGGCCTGAACGTTCTTTTCCCACACGTGCCGCAAGCCGCCGGGATCGGTAATGCTCTCATATTGCCGCAGCCCCTCCCACAACCTGCCCTGGTCACACAGGGCCTTACCAAGGGCGATACGCGCGTTGACCACATCAGGGGTTAATTCCAAAATCTGGCGGAACTCCCGTTCCGCGTCCGTCGGCTGCCCGTTGCGTGCGTAGACGTACGCAAGATTATACCGGACCCGCTGATTCCGGGGGTTCAGTTCCAGCGTGCGGCGGAACATTGCGATCTCGTTGCCGGAATAAATGTTCTGCTGAACTGTCATTAACATAAAATACCCCAGAAGGCCGATCAGCATGATCCTGAAAACCCGGTCCGAAACAAAACGCTTCCGCGCGCCCCAGCCGTAAAAACCTTCCACCGCCAAGGCCGTCACCGCGAAAAACCCAATCGAGGCGGAGTACACAAAATGCTCGGCGAGAGAGATATAGCCGGCCTGCACGCCGATAGAAACCAAAACCTGGGACACCGGCATCAGCTCGATCACAAACCAGGATATAAAAAACGCCCCCTCCGCCCGGATCCGCCGCCGGAACACGAAGAGGACAAGCAAGATCAGGCCATATACGCCCAGGGTCAGGCGGACCTCGGGGTCAGTAAACGCGACAAAAAGCCGCTGGGCCCGGTCGAACTGAAGATCAACCGGATGAATAAAAATCCGGAAATAGGTCAACACGCCCCGCAAAAAACTTATAAACCCCAAGGCGGCTTCCTGCTGGCTCGGCCAGTAAAAAAGATGCGTAATGCCGAGGTGCTTACGTAAAAGCAGGTACAAGGCGTCAATCAGGAAAAACGGCAGCACCGGCTTTAAAACGCTGCGCCGGCCCTGCACCGGCATGCGTAAAAACCACCGGTACGCCAGCATCAAAAGAGGCGTGACGCCGGCCGACTCTTTGCTGAGCAGCCCCAACACCAGACACACGGCCGAAACAATATACGCGCTTTTGCGGAATTCCCCCATGCAGAAAAAATGAAACGCGTTAATCGAAAAAAACGCGCTCAAAAGGATCGCCCGGCCCGGCACGTTTGAAACCGCCTCCCACTGCACAGGATGAACCGCGAACAACATGGCCACCGCGAACGCGAAAAATTTACGACGGGTCATAAACATGATGGTTCCGAACACAGAGAGAGCGGTCAGGATATGCAAAATAATATTGTCCAAGTAATAATAATAAGCGTTTAAGGCGTAAACATAATATTCCACCATAAAGCTGAACGTCACCAACGGCCTGTAATAAGAATTGCTCCCAAAGAAGGACGAAGAAAACACCTCCCTCAAATGGCTGAAACTGCGCAGGTTCATATTATTGACAATGCAATATTCGTCATCCATGGTTTTAAACTGCCCCTGTAGGGCAAAAGAATACACCACGAAGGTCATCAGGGCGATCACGCACTGCAACACGATGGTTTTTGACAAAAACGCTCTCATGGATTTTCGCTCCTCTGTTGCACGAGACGGGACACATAGCGGACGTTGGTGTCGTCCCCGGCAAACCCTTCTACGGCCGTAAGCAGCCGCCGCGCTGCCGGGATATCTCCCAGTTCGAGATAGGCGTGAATCGCGTACACATAGGACAAAGACACAGTCGCGTCCAGTTGAATCGCGTTCAGAGCGGCGGACACCGCGCGAGGGTAATCGTTCTGCAAAATATACGCTTTGGCCAAATCGATATGCGCCGGCAGGAAATCCGGCCTTAGGCGGATGGTTTTCTCAAAATACCGGACCGCCTGGCCGGGGTCGCGCGCACAACAGCGGCCCAGGTTATGCCAAAGCAGGAAGTTGTCATCCATCGCCGGGACGAACGGGTTGCGCGGGTCTTTCCGGGCGTATTCTTCAAAATAATATTTCGCTTTATCGAATTGGGCCTGCTCGAAATAATTCAACCCCAGCACCCAGGCTGGCCGGGAACTGTCAGGATAGTTCCGGAGCATCTCCAGGCAGGCGGAAAAATTGTTCTTAAAAAAACTATTATTCCCGAATGTCGCCGCCATGCAAACTCCGATAAGCGCGGCCCTGAACATCAGCGCGGCGCGGGACGCGGGCCAACGGGCCGCCAAAAACCGGGAAGCGCGTTCAACCCCCATGGCCAAAAGAAGAAACATGCCGACGGCCGGGAGATACATAAAGCGGAACGCAATCGGATTGGGCAGCCAGACGATATTGGAAACCGGCAAATACGCGATCACAAACCAGGCCACGGCAAAAAAGACCAGCGGCCGGCGCTTCTGGCCGCGCCATGCGGCCACGACGCCAACGACGGCCAACACGGCCATCACCGCCAGCCCAAAACCGTCCCCAGGAGCCCAGCCCGGCGTATACAGGGGCGGCAGCACGGTCACAGCCACGGGGAAAAGAAATACCTTTAAATATTCAAAAAAAATTTTTCCCGCGATCAGGCCGGAGGAAGCCAACCCCGTGCGGAAAAAAAGATATTTCGGATAATGCTGGCTGGGGCAAAGGACAAAATAAACAATCAGGTAGGCCAGTAAAATTAAAAAATACATCCGGTATTTTTTCTCCCTGGCCCGGACAAAGGCCCCCCATAATTGGTTCTGCGGTTTAAAAATATATCCGTCATATAAAACCAAAAGCGGGATTAAAACCAGGGCGGTTTCTTTGGCGAAAAGCGCCAGCCCAAACGCCGTCAGAGATATTCCCAAAAATCTCCCGGAAGAAGGACAGGCGCATTCGGCGCGATAGTACGTTAAGAGGGCCGCCAGGATCAAAAGGGTCGACAGCAAATCGGACCGGTACCCGATGCAGCTCACGGCTTCCGACTGGATCGGATGGACACCGAACAGTAAAGCCGCCATAAACGCGAACGCCGGGTTGGGGCAAAGCGACCAGGCCAGCATAAAAACAAGCCCCACCACAACCAGATGAAACACAATATTGGTTAAATGATGCCCCGCGGGGTTGTCCCGGTAAAGCGCGTAATCTGCGAAAAACGTCAACGCCGTCACTGGGCGGTACGATATCAGCCCGGAATAAAAAGTCTCCTCCCCTTTCCAGTGGGGCTGGTATTGTTCCGGCGCCATCACCAGCTTCCTGCTGAATAAATACCTTAAATGGGCAGGATGTTTATAAAAAGAATTATTCCGGAAAATAGACAACGAATCCCCGATAAAACCATTATTCAAACAATTCGAGAATGAGAGGAACGTCAGAGTGAAAAGAAGAATAATCGTGCGTTTTGTCATGCCCTTAAGGGACTTCCATACCGCTGGTTATTGTGGAACCCACACCGATGGGCGTGGGTACTGCTAACAATTCGCTTCGCGGAATGATCTGACTTTTTAACACATGTGAACATCCCCAGAGCAGAAGACCGTGTAACCCATTCGCCTTCATTCCGCGGGCGTGCCTATGGTCTTCCGCAAAGACGGATAAAACCACGCAGGACACCGGGCAGGAAGAACTCATCGCGGGACGTACGTGTTCTGCAGTTTCTTTTTATTATATGCGCTCGAGGCGCCCTGGACGCACCCAACGACCACCCCAAGCAATATCCACACAGCTGTTATCCCGATGCAAATTTTACCCCAGAGGATAAATTTTTTACCGATCGGGCTTAAAACCCCGAATTCATCCTTATTATTTTTTCCGGCAAAAATGAAAATGACACCGCATATCAACAGGACAACTTCCATAAAATCGGCTCCCGGATTTCTTCCCCCGCCCCCCTCATGGGTCGGACATCCTGCCAAGACTGCAACGCCCGCTGTTAAAAAAAATAAGCCGACGAGAGGAGTTGAACCTCCGACCCACGGTTTACGAAACCGTTGCTCTACCGGGCTGAGCTACGTCGGCGTAAAAAACAATTGCGGATGCGTTTAAAAAATAGCACCCAAGAAATATTGTGATATTTTACCGAAAAAATCCCATATTGGCAATAACTTTACCACAAAGCTCTCCCGACCGCCTTAAACAGTACAAAGACAGCCCCTTCAATATAAAAGGAACTGTCTTTGTGTTATCTCTGCCTCCCAGTATGAAACAAAAACCATAAGCCGGACAGTGTTAGCGGGGCCGCCTTATTCCAAACCAGGGTCACCACCCATAGGGCCTTGCCTAAGGCCCCGCATGGAACCATGTCCCCCGGATTTCCATTCGGATTTCTCCTTATACAGCCCTGGAACCGTCTTTTTTTGCTCATCCGTCAAGATATTCTTTAAATCAGCCAGGGCCTTCACCAGCAGCTTGGCCTTCGCCTTTTTAATATCATATTTCTGCTCAATAAGCGCATTCGCCTGCTCCACATCAATCACATCTTCCCGGAGCAAGGCCTTGACATCAAGACCGATAACCTCAATCTGGGCGTCCTTCATAATAATATCTTTCTTCACGTCATGTTTTAACGCTCTGATTTTTCTGACCTGCTCATCGGAAAGATTCAGTTCACCCCAGTGCTTAAGCAACATTTGGGCTTTTTTCAGGAATTTGTCCTCCAGGCCTTTTTTCTCATCAGGCCCCCCAAGGCCGCCATCCTCCATAAAACCGCCGCAGACCGGCGGTTTCGCCCCTGCCGGCGCGACAGAAACCGCCATCAGGGATATCCCCGCCACAACAATCATCCAGAATGTCTTTCCTCTCATCATGCCCTCCTTTTTTAACAGATTCCCGCCGTACACCCCGCTCACTCTCGTTGTCAGCAAGCCATAAAGACGAAACTGAATCTGCGCCTCATCTTATCGGACTAGTCTGTCCGCTGTCGCGATAATCTCCAGATCAAACTCCACGCCTAACTCCGCGGCTTTTTTAAGATTAAGTTCAATCAAATAATCAATAGGTTCGATGGGAGGAATATTTCCTGCATACTCACCGTTAATGATTTGATCCAGAATTTTTGCCTGCAGGGCACCCAAAGAAAAATGATTTGTTAAAACTCCGCCGATAGCACCTTCATCAGTAAATTTGCTGGTAATACCAAGAATAGGCTTTTTATATAAATTCTGCAGTTTTCTAAACTGTTCTTCATCGGAACTTAACTGATCAAGGCTGAACCAACCGAATATAAGATCCGGTTCACCCTGCTTCAAGTTCTCCAGCAAAAGATCACAGCTGGCCTGTCCTTGCTCAGGATCATAAAAATCTATATATATAATATCCCACCCTTTCGTATCCGTAAGTTCTTTAAGATGTTTTACATAGATCGTTTCCTGCAGCACGTTACTATCGTACACAAAGGCTATTCTCTTAAATCTGCTTCTATCAGAAAACATCTTGCGGAAAAGCTCCAGTCTCGCCAAGGGGCTTACCCCATAACTTATGCCTGTTATATTTTCACCCGTAGGTTTATTAAATTCTTTTATCAATCCCCCCTCTATGGGAAAGGTTACGCCACAAAAAATCATCGGAATTCCGGCCTTCTTTATTTCCGGCCATACCGGCACACTCGCCTGCGTCCCGATCGTAATAAGGACATCGGCGCCTTGTTCAATCAATTCCTGCGCCATAGCAACGTTTTCACCAAAATATTTTGACTCACTATACGCTATTTTCGTCGCTAAAAACTGGACGTCGCGCCCTTCTTGGCGACTCAAAGATTTAAAAGCGTCCTGAAAGCCCTGTTCGATCTCGACTCCAAACGGAGGAGATACCCTTATGACTCCAATAACGATCTGTTTTTTATCAGCTGCTTTACAAATTGTGGTGTTCACAAAACAGAAAATGGCACAAATACCGATAATTTTTAATAGCTTCCGACTCATACTGTTACTCCTTGTTTAGGCTACAGACAATTATAAAATCTTAATTTCCCCTATCCTGCGGCCCCGGAATGGATCGGCCGGCTGTTCAAATAATAAACACAAATGTCATCCCGTTTTTTAAACTATCCGGGTTTCATTTCTTAGGCAACGGCATTGCATAAAAGCTCGGCATGCGTGAAATCAAAGGTATAACCCCAAAAGCAAACGCTGGACTTTCTTGCCCCGCGAATGCTCTTTGCCATTAAAAATTATACGTTAATTCCGGACGCCAATCAAAACAATTATACAAATTACCATTAATCCTTGCTCTTTTAAAATATAGATCCGGGAAAAGCGGCTTGCCTGTATATTAAAACGCCCATCTCCAAGCGGATCTCAAATATTTAAGACTACCGGGAGATGGGCGTGATTCAACTTTTTATTTAAATACTCGTGCCAGAAACAGCAATTAAAAACGCACTTCCGTATAAAGAGAAACCTGGTTCGTGGGCTTCCCTGATTTAAAGGCTTTTTCCAAATAACCTCTTGGCCAAAACCGGGCACCGACCAGCTGAAACGAAACATTTTTATTTAATTCATATTTTATATACGCATTGGCCTCTGTTGCTTTTCCTTTTTCCCCGGATATGGCCGTAACACAATCAAGCAGCGCATACCGCGTCCCGACCGTTATTTTGTCTTCCGTTGTTATGCCATACTCTTTATAAATCTTATTCTCCATCTGTTCGCCTTTTCCGCCAAAGCCATACTCCACGCCGACAAAAGGAATCTTGACGTTGACGACATCTTCGGCGTACGAATCATTTAAAACCTCGTAGGTAATATAGGCCATGGAGTAAAAACAGTCCCGGCCGATACGCCGGAAATTCTCATCCTTCCCAGGGCTGGCTAGCTTATCTCCGGAAACATAAACGTAACCCGCATTCAAATCAATGGCCTTGTCCTCCTCTAATTTAATGGAGTAGTCGCCCTTTAACCTGGCCAGCCAACCCGTGTAATCTTTATTGGCGATATCGTCTTCCCCGGCATTAACTCCCAGGAGAAAAGCATACGCCAGGTTATCGATAAACGTTTTTCCATCACCTTTTAATGTCCAAAGGACAAGGTTAGACTTTTCGCCCAGGGTGTCATCCAAGCGCTTGCGGTAATAAGTTCCCATCCTAAAATTATGGCCTTCAAAAATCTCGTCGGTCTGGGCCTCAAGACCATAAATAAGTTCGTCATAATTTCCTTCCATGGCGATCCCGGTCCCCATCTTAGCCCGCTGCCCAAAAAAAGTGCTCCAGTTAATCTTAGCCCAATTCTTGTCCACCTTTACGGCATCAATGGCCGTCAATTCCAGAAAACGTCCGGAATGAGGTCCGTAATAGAAGAAGGCGTCCTCACTTTCCCCCATATATTGCCTTCCAAGAGTGACGCTAAAACCCTGCCAAAAATCTGTAAGCTGTAGATAGAGATTCGCCACAACCGGATCAGCCGACTCGGGGGCGTCTTCTAATTCGCTTGTATGATAAGTTTTCCGGTAATGCTGCCAATTCTGCCAGTAGCCAAGCTCGCTCCTTAAAAGCAGGTTTTCCGTTATCTTGGAGTCCAAAGCAACCAAGGCCCTTGTTATAATGGCCCCGTCGTCGCCCCCCTTCCCGCGGTAATTAGTCATATACGTTGCCATCGTCATGATGTCACCGCTCACTTCAATCCTTTCTTCCAAATCTTGCAAAAAGTCTGCGTTGGCGACTCCTGCCGTGGACACCATAAATCCAACAAATGTCAACACGCAAAAAAATTTTCCCGGGCTTTTCTCCATAACCATTCTCCTTCCTAAATTTAAGGTAAATTTTTTAATATTATAACTCGTGTTTGATCATGGATTTAACAAAATTCTGCTTTTTTTATATTCTAAAAATCAACAAAACTCGTGAGCCCCCGGGTTGTCATGGCCGTGGGTTTCCCGCGATAATAAAAAAATCTTGTCTGGGCCCTTGATTCATCACGTTACGCCTTCCCCCCGGGACATGGCAACAGATGACTCCACCGGGTTCGGCTGCGTCATTAGAAATGCAAACATCCCCGGGGCAAAAAACTTTGTGGACCCCTCGCATCCAGGGGCATGCCCGTGGCCTTCTGCTCATGGGGATAAAACCCAGCTTAATATCCGCATCTGTTTTCCCGGCCCCCGTCCTGAACCGCCCATATTTCTATAATCAATGAATGGTTCTGTTGTTAAAAAAGTTAAAATTTTACATGCAAGTCTTTAAGAGGAGCGATATATTGAGTATGATGTTTTGAAAAGTGCGGACACAAAATTTCCCAAATAGTTTTGAAATTATAAATAGAGAATAATTATTGTGCCGTCTATTTCTTTGTTTCTTGATTTCAAAAACAGAAAAGAGAAGTGTTATGTTTTTTCTAAAAAAGACACGAATGTTATTTAAGCTGCTCCTTTCCTATTTAATCCTCATCTCCCTTCCGCTGTGTGCTTTGGGATATATCTCTTACGCCAGCGCTTCCAAAGCAATCGTCTCCCTGTTTTCCCAGTCCTTAAGTAGCGTCGTTGAAAAATCCGTAAAACAAATAGATGCTTTTCTGGAAGTTTGTATTCGCGACATGGAAGAATTATCGGGGAAACCGACTACACAGATAGCGTTTTACTTAAATGACTATATGCGTAACCGTCTTTCCGATGTCGTCAAGGAATACCAAGATTACATAAACAAACGGCCACACATATCCCGAATCCGCTTAATATCTCTTGACGGCAAACAGATACTCTGCACTTCCGATAATGCGGAAAACATCAATAGAGATGAATCCCAAGCCGAATGGTTTCTTGGCGCGCTGGACAGGAAGGGGAAAGAAGTATATATCTCCGATATGTATCTTGATCAAACAACAGACTCGGCGATATTAACGATGTCAAAAGTGATAACCTCCAAAGAGGACAAAAAGGTCGGCGTTCTTGCTCTGGACATAAAAGGAAAAGCCATAACTTCGTTTATTGATGAACTGAAGGCGGGCGAAACAGGCTATGGATTTTTAATAAACAAGGCCGGTTTTTATCTGGCTTCCCCAAAAAAAGACCGTATTTTGCGTTTTAATCTACTCAAGACGCCGGATGAAAAATTAAAAGACATAATAAATCAGATGATAAAAATGAAGCAGGGGCAGGGCGACTATGAGTTCGAAGGCGTCTTAAAACACGTGTTTTATGCTCCTTATCAGCGTTTAAATTGGGCCGCCGCAATAACTATTCCCGACAATGAATTATTAAAAGAGGCCTTAAAATTAAAGGGCGTTATTGTTGCCGTCGGAATTATTAGTATTATCGTGGCGATCATTTTGAGTTTCTTTATATCGCTTTCAATTACAAATCCCATAGAAAAGTTAAAAGAAGGGATGAAAAATATCGGGGCGAAGAATTTAACGAGGGCGGTGCGTGTCAAGAGCCGTGACGAAATTGAGGACCTGGCGGTTGCTTATAACAAGGTTGTTGAAACCTTAAGAGACGTCATTTTTCATATCCAGGACGCCGGATTCAAGATCAACCAATTTGCTTCCACTATTAACAGCGGCGCGAGCAAACAAGCCGAAGACGCCGAAGCCCAGGCGGCCACGGTGGAAGAGGCCAGTTCCACGATCGAGGAACTGGCCAACACATCCTCCCATATCTCCGAAAGGGCAACAGGCGTTGCTAAAACTGCTGAACGCACGCTTTTAAGTATGCAGGAGGTGAATGAAAAGGTGATTCAAACGGATACGCGTATCGCCAATCTGGAGAAAAAGTTGAGATATATCGGAGGGATCACCGAACTGATTGACAACGTTGTTGACCAGACAAACCTTTTAGCGATCAATGCCAGTATTGAAGCGGCGAGAGCGGGAGAGCTGGGGAAAGGGTTTAGCATTGTGGCCAGAGAAGTCAAAAAACTGGCCTCAAAGTCTTCTTCCTCTACCAATGAGATAAGAGCCATCATTGATGAAATTCAGGAAGAAACGAAATTAGCAGTCGACGACATGAGTAATTCTGTTAAGCAAGTGGCGCAAGTTTTAGAATTAGTGCAGGAAACCAGCACATCCGCACAAGAAATTTCGCGCACCATCCAGGAGCAGCAAGTCGCTTCCAATGATACCGTAAGTTGCATATTGAATATTTCCGAGGTTACTCAAAAATTTTTGGCTTCCACACAACAATTTGTGGACTCTGCCCAAAAACTTTCCCGCTTATCGGAAGAATTAAAAAAATCCGTTGGAGAATTTATCTTAGGCAAATCCTAACACAGGCACCCCGTTGAGGGCGAAAGGCCCGTTTCACTCAGCCCAGTCTTTCCGCTGGAATTTTAAGACCGGCAGAAAATTGGAATATTGGTCCGTCCAGGGGCGCACCGGATCGCCAGACTGAAAAGACACGGGCTCCCATCGCAACACTTCCGTCAATTTACGGAAACACGCCTCATCCCAAGTCACCGCCGCCCATTTAGAGAAAAACGTACCCTTCCCTTCCCCCTGGCCCTCCTGAAACGCAACCCGCGCCCCCAAATTCACGGCTTCGACCGCCACAATCCTCCGGATATCAGCAAAATGATTCGAGAGGTGAAACAATAACACCCCTTCCGGTTTAAGGTGCGCCCGGTATTCCTGAAGGGCTTCCAGAGTCATAAGATGAACCGGCACGGAATCGCCGCTGAAGGTGTCGACGATCATGCAATCATACTGTTTGCCCCCGCTGTTCCGAAGTTCAATCCGGGCGTCCCCAACGACATGACGGATCTCCGCCCCGGAGCCAGACAGGAAGGAAAAATATGTTCGGGCAAGCCGGATGATCTCCGGATCCAACTCATAAGAATCCACGCGCTGCCCTGCGCGGAAATAACTCATCACCGACCCCACTCCCAGCCCCAGGCTCGCGATATCATCGAAATGAAATTCCGGGGACTGTAGCACCCGGCCGACCGGCGAGTTCAGAGCATAATACGCCAGCGGGATATGGGCGCGGTTATCCAGATAGCGGACACCGTGAATGGTCGAGCCGTGCATAAAAAACCGAAACCCGGACGGCTTGTCATAAATACGGCTGATCCCGTAATAATTGCGCCCTTTGTACACATATTGTCCGCCGGCTAAAGGTTCCAACAACGCGAAAAAACTTAAAAACACCACCCCTGCTACCTTATAAACTTTCAATGAATGAAAGGCCTCATCCAGCAAAACCTGAAACAACCCTGCGACCACCAGCCATTCCACCCAGCCGCCCTGAGGAAAAAGAATATAAAGAACGATCGCGGTTAAAACAGCCAGCGCCGCGTGGGAAATCCGAAACAGGTTCTTTTCCCTGGTCACCTGCCAAGCCAAAAGACTCACATAAATACCCATAAGGTATTCGACAAAAGAAACCGAGACAACCGGAATCATCCACGTGACCACCATGCCGCCGCAAAAGCCACCCAGGGAAAAAATAAAATAATAATACGACAGCTGCCGGGAGCCCGGCGGCCGGATATCATACACCTGCCCCTGAATAAACATGCACAGATAAAACAAGACAGCCAAAAACGCCCCCAGCCCAAACAAAACCGGTAAGACCGTCAGGTTGTAAGTGAAATATAACAAAACACTCACGCCTATCATGCCGAACGGCCGATGGGTGATCCATGCCGGACGCCAGGGCCGCTTTTTAAAAACCAAAGCAAAAGAAAGCAGATACAACGCTAACGGAAGAATCCACAAAAGCGGGATCGGCAGAATTTCCGACGTCAGGATATTCGTGACGGATAAAAGAAGCATGACCCCAGCGGCGCCATAAAGGAACCAACCCCACGCACGGCGGGGGCCGGCCCAAGAATCCCCCTCCTTCAAACCCTGTTCATAAACCGCCGTGACCGGCACCTGCCGGGCGGCCACCAGCAGCAACCCCAGAAACAATAAATAAAATCCCCGCCACCAGGCCTGCTGCTGCGGCAAGGTAAAGAAATATTCAAAGAAAACCGGATACGTCAGCAAACCCGAAAAAGAGCCCCAATTGGACGTCGCAAACAGCTGATAAGGGTCGTCCCGCTCCGCCAGGCTGCTTTGCGACAGCCAGGCCTGAAAAAAAACGCTGGACGTGGACAACAAAAAAAACACCAGGCCGATTGACCAGAACAACTGCCAAAAAATACCCAAGACCAGCGGCCAAGATGTAAGTCCGGCGGACAGGCCGATGTCTCTTCCCGGGAAAAAAAACAGCGGCAGCACAAACAGGGCCAGGTGGACATAAAGGTATCTTTTGAGATCAACGGCCCGCAGGATAATATGCATGTAAGAGTATCCGGCCAGAAGCACGACCTGAAAAAAAACCACGCATGCGCCCCAGACAAGGTATCCGCCGCCGTAATAAGGCATGATCATCTTGCCGATAATAAGTTCAATTTGAAACAACAGGAAGGAAGCAAGAAACAAAGCCGCTTTCAGCAGATAAATTTTTTTCATCGCTCTTTCTCGAATGAGGGTATCAGGAAGCCTTAAAACACGGAAAGAATCATCGCCGCTTAACCGATCAATTCTTTGATTTTCTGAAGCAAAAGTTCCGGAGCTCCGGATTTCGGAAAATACGCATCCGCACCGGCGTCATAACCGCGTTGGGCATCGTCATCCCGGCCCCGGACCGAACACATCAAGACAGGGATTTTCTGCAATGCCGGGTCCGCTTTGAGAAGCCGGCAGACCCGGCATCCATCGATATCCGGCAAAATGACATCCAGCAAAACAAGATCAGGGCGTTCCAGGCGGGTCTTGTTCACCGCCTCCTGGCCGTCCTTGGCGGTCACGACGGCAAACCCTTCTTTTTGGAAATAAGAATGAAAAACATTACGAAAAAACGAGGAGTCTTCACACACCAAAATCTTTTTCACCGCACCCCCCTCCCGGTCCCTGCGGTCCGGACCTGCACAGACGCCGGATCCGGACGGGCTCAGGGCTTCCCTGCAAGAAATTCCTTGAGTTTTTCCAACAGCTTCTCCGGCCCGATCGTTTTGGGGATATACGCGTCCGCCCCCACCTGAAACCCCAAGGCCTGGTCGCTCTCTTCCGCCTTGGCTGTAAATATGATGATCGGTATTTTTTTGTACTTCTCGTCAAATTTCAGCATCCGGCAGATTTTCAGCCCGTCAATTTTCGGCAGCATCAGATCCAGAAGAATCAGGTCGGGATGATCATTGCGCGCCTTAGCCAAAGCATCATACCCATTGTCAGCGGTCAGGACTTCATACCCGTTCGCTTTTAATGTTTCATATAAAAGATCACATAAGGCCTTGGAGTCTTCACATAATAATATTGTTTTCATACATCGCCTCAACTGGTAAAAGCTGTTTGTCTATTATAACGAAATGCCTCGGATTTAACAATAAGCTTCTGCCCGCACCCTCTTTTGTTCTTACGGTTTTAACGCCTCCGCCTGCGTGATCAGGTCCTTAAAGCGCGGATCGTCCGGAGCCCGGTGTTGCCCCTCCTGCCAGGTTGCGATGGCGCGGGTGAAGTCATCCCTGTTGCCATAAAATTTTCCAAGCTCCACATAAGCGGCCGGATAATCCGGGTCCTTTTCCAGGGCTTTCTGGAAAAAAGACAACGCGGCCGGAGCCGCCCCAGCGGCCGCGAAGCGGCTGCCCAGAGCGGTCAACCTCCCCGCATCCGTACCCTCCGCCAGTACCCGCTGCGCCGCTTCCAGCGCCGACGGCTGCAATCCCGCCTCCAGATACAACTCCGTTAAATTATACAGGCTTTCTTCCTCATGCGGATCATATTTAAGAATATTCTGATATATTTCAATCGCGCGAAGATGCTCGCCCTGTTGCTGATACACCAACGCCAGATTGCGGCGGGCTTCCAGCAACGCCGGATTCAGGGATTGGACTTTCAGAAAAACCTCCTGCGCCTGCTGCAGCTGCCCCGTCCGTAGATATAACACGCCCAGGTTGCTCCAGGTTTCGGCATATTCAGGATTCACGCCCAGGGCCTTTTCAAAATAATCCCGGGCCTCAAGGACGTTCCCCTCTTCCAGGAAAATAAGGCCGAGATTATTCAATGTTTTATAACTCCGGGGATCCAGCCGGATAGCGTGATACAACATCTGTTTGGCGGCCCGGTAGTTCCCCACCCCCATATACGCCGCGGCCAGATTATCATAAGGCCGCACTTTACGGGGAGATTTGCGGAGCACGTCCGTCCAGAGCGTCACCGGATTCTTCCACACGGCATTTCTCTGATAAGTCAAAATGCCAAGCCCCGCCAGCCAAACCCCTATCACCACATAAAAAAACACACGGTTTTTAAACAGGGCCTGGAATCCTGACACGGCGAAAAGCGCAAAGCCGGTCAAAGCCAGATAAAGCCAATGCTCAAAAATCATATCCTTCCCCAGCAAAGCGCTTGACAGGAATTCCATCATCAGGCTGACAAGGAACCAAATAACGCAAAAGCTGAAAACCCGCCGCCGGTTAAACTGCCGGCACGCCCAGGCCGCCAGCCCCACGATCAGGATGATGGACAGAAGCGTCTGCCCTTCCCACACGCTTTGCGCCCGGGGGAAATCGTAATCCAAATTCTGCCGCACAGGCGCCAGGCATAACCAAAAATACGTTCTCAAAGCGTTCAAAGCCGTCAACCCGTTATTGACATGGAACCGGCCTGTGGCAAGCTGTTCCCGCAGGTCAACGATAGAAGATGACCGCTCCGCCAGCAGGCTAAAAGGGATAATAAACCAGGTCAAAAAAAACGGGGACAGCCGTTTCAGGCCCCCCAGGAGGCTCTCGTAGGAGCGGCGGATAAAAAACACGTGGATAATAAAAAGCATCAACGGCAGCGTAAAGGCGAGCTCTTTGGAAAACATCGCCAGAACCGCCGCGGCCAGGGAGGCGATATAATAATCCCGGTGGGCGGCACCGGCCCATTTGAGATAAAAAACAATAGAAAGCAAATAAAAAAACACGGCTAAAAGCACGGCCCTTTGGGAAATATAATTGACCGCCTGGGTCTGCAAAGGATGTGCCAGGAAAACCAAAGCGGTCAACACGGCGGTGACCGCCGGCGCGCCGGCGTCAGCGGCGGAACGGCTTTCAAAAAACGGTGTCTGTAAAAGCTTCCTCACAAACACGAAGACCAAAAACGCGTTCATAAAATGAAGCAGCAGATTGACCACATGATACCCGAAAACATCAAGTCCGCCGAACCGGTAGTTAAGCGCAAAGCTTAAACCCGTTACAAACCGGGTGTTGAAACTCGCCCATAGCGCCGGCCAATTCCAGAGAGAACGAACGGCGGGATTATGAATAATAAAGATATCGTCATCCAGGTGAAAAGTATTGTGGAGTGAGTTAGCATAAATCGTCCCGCCCAAAAGGACGATCAGGACAAAGGCGGCAACCCGGGCCCGGTCGGTAAATAACGACATTTTCTCTTGATTTTGCATCAGCGGGAATTCTCCGGTCAACAAAAAAGCATGAACCCCAAAGCAAGCCCTAGACCCAATGAACCGCAGCAACCTGCGGGGTATTACACACACATCCTTCGACCCGTTCGCCTGGCTCACTAATATTTTTCTCAGAGCCGGCGGCCTCTTCCCCCGGTCTTGGGTGTATTCTAATGGATAAGACGGCAGGAAACAATCATTAACCCGAATTTTTCATTTGCACAAAACGTACAGATGAAAAATGTCGACTTCCATAGTGTCCATTGCCGGGAAAGCCACGGATTATCCCGCATTCCTCAATTTCTATTTTAAAAAGAAGGAATCAATCTCTGCCCCCTGCCTTTTCCGGCATCCGGACGAGAGAAAACAAAAAAGCCGTCCTGTCAACGCGCTTATTGTTCCCGCATAACAAGACGGCTTATAAATAGATGGTGCCGAGACCCAGAATTGAACTGGGGACGCAAGGCTTTTCAGGCCTTCGCTCTACCAACTGAGCTATCTCGGCACACAAGTTTCAACATTTTAAATAAGAGTGGCGCAATTGTCAACAACTCTTATCAAAGACCGGCCACTATTCATACAAAGCTTTCTCTATCTTCACATAAACATCCTGGGCCACCCGGATACGCGGTAAAAAGGCTTTCCGGGCCTTCACAGACAGCTTAACCATGGAATTGGAAATGCTGTAAAGAGTTAGGGTAACCCGGTTCCCCTGAATATTCACAATAATAATTCCCCCGGGTTCATTCTGTTCCTGAATAACGCCCATCACAGAAACAACTTCCAGCGCCCGGTCCCAGACTTCCGTGAAATCCCCGCTCATCACGCCCTCTACGGTATCCGGGCTCACCACATACCCGCCCAGGGCCCCGACGCCGCCTACGACCAGGTAAATGCAACCGTACAGCGAAACGCTGAACAAACATAATAAAATTCCAGGAAGAGTCTTTTTTTGTCCCCACCCCCAAAACATTATCACCGTCCTTCCTGATAAAATTTTACAGGACCATTAAGAACTCAAATCTATTCTTAAAAATTACTTGAGTATAAATTTATAAGTAATTCCCGGGAATGTCCTCATCTTTATGGAACAAGGCCGCCATTATCCCTTATTGGGTTTGGTGCCGTGGTTCGCTTTTTTGGAACGCCAATTCAGCTTGCCTCTTCGTTTCTTCTTGCTCATCTAAAAAACACCTCCTCTATCGTGCCAGCCACAGAATTTTGCTCTTAACCTGAATAGTTATTTAAAGTTACATTTATAGCAGGAATACAAAAAAAAGCAACAAAAAATTCGCGCTCCTGGCATTTAAAGCTTCAGCCGGTCCCGTTGATATCCTCCAGGATTTTGACAAAGTCCCGGATATCCTTAATAAGCGCATAGGGTTTTAATTCCTGCAACTCGTCCTTTGTGGAAGATCCCGTAACCACAGCAACGGTTTTGATCCCCGCTCTTTGGCCTGTCTGAATGTCAATCGTCATATCCCCTACGTACAGGCACTGGGCCGGACAAAGGTCAAATTTCAGCATGATTGTTTTTAAAATATCCGGATAGGGCTTGGGCCGGTGAACCCGGTCCCCGCACAGGACATAATCAAAATAATCTTTAAGGCCCAGATGCCGGATCAGGAGATCACTGAACAGTGTCGGCCGGTTGCTCGCCACCGCGATTTTGTATCCCCGCTGCTTGAGATAGTTTAAAACCCGTTTGGCGCCCGGCAGGGTTTTAGACCCCGTCTTCAGCGATGTCTGATGATGCTTCCGGTAGACGGTGAGGATTGGGTCGAGATCTTTCTCCCCGACAAAACTTTGCAAAAGATGGCGGTCCCCCCAGCCGACGGTCTTTTTAATCGTTTCGGCGCTCACCGGAGGGAACCCGAACTTTTTCATCGTATAATTAATGCTGCGCTCCACGGGCCTGTAGGCGTCGACAAGCGTACCATCCAGATCAAAGATGACCAATTGAATCATTATGATATTCTTCCTCCTCAACGGACTTTCGGCCCGCCGGGCAAAAGACCGCACGGCCACGCATGCGGTCTTTATTCCTTCACCATATACAACAGAAGCAGCCCCCCCAAGGCGACCCCCATGCCGATGGCCCCTTTAAATAAACTCACCACATCCTGCCACCAAACCAGGATCATAACGATGCCTGCAATCAAAACCGCAAAACCGCATGCGAGCAAAGCCGACCGGCTTGATTTAATCTTTTTATCCAAAGACATCCTTCCTCCTCGGAAGCGCCCTCCTCAGGATATGGGGGAAGCCGCTTCTCCTGATGAAACCAGAGCCGACACGCCAGCCGGCTCTTCTTGAATTTTCTTCCAACGCTTATGCATCCATCCCCATTCATGGGGATACCGGCGGATATACTGTTCAATAATTTTCGTCAAGGCCGCGACATTCCTCCGGATCGTTTCTTCGTCTGATCCGCATTTTTTCAGAGGCATCTCCGGCTCGATAAAAATCTTCTGCTGACTCCCTTCCTGCCGGACGTTAAAAACCGGCAGGATCGGGGCCCCGGTACGGTTAGCAATCACAACGGCGCCGGGAGCGGTTGCCGCCTGCTGCCCAAAAAATTCTACAAAGACTCCGCCTTCGCTGCCAAAATGCTGATCCATAAGAATAAACAGCAGCTCATTATTCCTCAAAACTTTCAGGGACTCCAGCACGCATTGCCGGCGGGGCTGCGTGTAAATCGTATGCACCTTCTCCCGGTCCATAATCTTTAGAATCACATCCGCGATCTTCTCATCCCGGGCGCGCCGCATAATCACGTTCACTTTATACCCCATCTGCGCCATCTGCAGCATCATCAGGGGGAAATTCCCATAATGAGCCGTGACCAGAATAACGCCTTTCCCTTTCTTGAGCGCGTCATCCAGACGCTCTTTCCCTTCAAAAGAAAAAAGGTTGACCACTTCTTTCGGATAACGGGAAAAATACAAAAGCTCAATAATCCCCTTGCGGATCGTTTTAAAACAGTCCTGGACAATTTGTTCGATCTGCTCTTGTGTTTTTTCCTGCCCGAAAGCGATCCGCAGGCTCTCCCGGGCTATCCGCTTAAGGCGGAACGTCACCCGGAATGCCGCAGACAGCAAAAAATTCAACACCCCCCTTACCATCACAAAAGGCAGATGTTCTACCAGGAAACACCCCAATAACATGCCGTAACGGGCTGCGGCCCTGGACATCTTTTTTTGAAAAGTACGAAAATCCATTTCCCGACTCTGCTCTATATGATCAATCCCTCTCGCCAGAACTAGGGGCGGGAAGGCCGGCCCGACGCTGACAAAGCTTAACGTTTATATCCAATCTTCCTTAAAAAATCTTTTCTCCAAGCGACATCCTTCTCGTCCTCAATCCCGGCCGACTTTATCCCGTCGATCACGCCCAGCACCCCCCGGCCGGTTCCATTATCCGCCACAATCACCTCCAAAGGATTCGCGGTGGCGGCGAACACAGAACAAACTTCGCACACGCTTTTAACAGCGTTTAAGATATTAATCGGAAACCCGTTCTGCATGCAGATGATAAACATGTGCCCCGCTCCGATCCTGACCGCGTTGTCCGCAGCCAAAGCCTTCATCCCCTCATCGTTGCCTTCCACCCTCACTTTGCACGCACCGGAAGCCTCACAAAACGCAACGCCGAATTTCAGGCCAGGCGAAGAGGACACAACAACTTCATACAAATCCTCCACCGTCTTGATAAAATGAGTCTGCCCCAAGACCACGTTCACGTCATCTGGCTTCCGGACAGGCACGTTGATAATGTCCATAGGCCCTCTCCTTCAAACGGCTCGTCTGATTAACGGCCTGTTTTATATTTTATCACCTGACACTTTCCCGAAGCACGCCGTATCCCAGCGGCGGAAACCGTGTCACTTGGATTGCTGTTCAAAAATACGCCGCACTTCCGCCAACAGGGTTTTGGCGTGGACGGGTTTGGTCAAATGAGAAACTGCTCCGGCGGCCATTTCCGCGTGAATATCATACAAGGAATCTTTGGCCGTTAAAAAAAGCACCGGGATGTCCTTGGTGGCTTCGTCCTGTTTGAGGGTGGCGCAAACCTCCCGGCCCTTAATGCCCGGCAGAATCACATCCAGAATAATTAAATCCGGCTTCTGCAGTTTGGCGATCTGTATCCCCTTCTCTCCGGAAGTCGCCGTCAGAACGCTGAGCCCGTTGGGGAGAAGAATCCCTTTAACCGCTTTAACAAGACCCTCATCATCATC
This sequence comes from uncultured Planctomycetales bacterium, assembly GCA_964489065.1. Taxonomy (GTDB): domain Bacteria; phylum Omnitrophota; class Gorgyraeia; order Zapsychrales; family JANLHA01; genus JAGOJP01. The sequence continues at coordinate 108,892 of CAZAXH010000004.1, forward strand.
AACAACTAAAACGCTCTTGCGGGCGTATTTCCACTTGCGGTCAAAAACCAGTTTAATCTTGTCCTGGATAAAAAACAAAAGCATCAGGATGTTAAACAAAATAAACGGCACGGCCTCTCCCGGGGCCAAAGCCAACCCGCCTGCCGCCAGGTAAATACACAACAATGCGTTGCCCCCCAGAAAAATTTTCCTGCTCCATTCTTTAAACAGCAGCATCACCAGCGAAACCAGGGACAGGGTGAAAAATAAAAAGACCACCACCTGGCGGTGCAGGGGAAAAGGGACATCCCCAAACATGTCCGGATTAGCCAGGAAGGACAACAGGGCTGTCCCATACATAACAACGCACAAACTAATAATGACAGCTGCGGATCTCTTATCCCTTGTCATGGGCACCTCCCGGGTTTCTCTTGCCTTGACGAATTACTCACTCAACCATTGTCTCTTTTTTTATTTTCAACAAATAACCGGAAACCAGCGCCGCAACCGCCATAGGGATGAGATAGTACCCCTGAAACGGGCTCTGGGTCCGGAACACCATTATCAAAAGCGCCACGTTCATAACCGCGGTCATTCCCGCCACGACACCATGCAAAAATCTCCACAGCGTATTCCCCATCAACGTGAAGACCGCCACAGCAAAAAAAAACACCGACGTAATAAAACAAGATAATAAAAACCAGTCCCTGACCGGTACTGCGGCTACCGGAGCCATCCCTGTGCGCACAAGAACCGGCAAACTATAAAACAAAATAACGGCCGAAATCACGATTTCGGCCCAAACCATGCCGGAATAAAACTTCGGGTCCTGTTTCATGGCAACAGTTTCCCTGGATGAAACAAAATGATTATGAATTTTTAAACAGGTATTCCCGCGATTGTTTTTTATTATACAAGAACAACTACGGCCGTACACTCCTTTTTAATATTATTCCCCAAGCGGCCAAAGCCAGGCAAAGATACGCGAAGACGTCTCCGTAAACGGTGTAAAAAGACCGCTGATTCAAAAGCCGCACGCCCGCCACCGCAACCCCCTCCACAAAAACTTTCTTATGCTTTTGATCCTGCACATACTTCATGACCTCTCCGGAGGAGGAAACAACGCATGTAACCCCGGTATTCGCCGCCCGCACAAGAAAACGCCGATGCGCAACCGCCTGAAACACCGCGGCCTGGAGATGCAGCCAAGGGGCTTTCCTGGCCAGGAACCAGGCGTCATTGGTGATATTCACCAAAAGATTCGCGCCGTTCAAGACCAGCCTCCTGGACACAGAACCCACCGTGTCTTCAAAGCAGATCAGGACCGAATAATGCGCGGGCACTATTTCAAACCTCTCTCCGGCCCTGCCGGCAGCCTCCTCCTTAACCCGGCGCATCACCGGGAAGAGCGTCGGCACCTGGCCCCGCTGAAAGTCCAGAATAGGGATCAACGCCGCCAGAATGGGGAACTGCGCCCGGAGAGGGACATATTCTCCAAAAGGAACCAGATGCAGCTTGTCATGTTTTTTGCGCACCTGCCCTTCAGCGGTCATCAGTAATGCGGAATTGTAATAATTCTCCCCCTGCTGATGCACCGCGCCGAACAAAATCGGGGTGCGGATCCAATACCGCACCGCCTCCTGCATGTCGGTAAACATATCCATAGATTCCCATAAATACCCCGGGAAAGACGTTTCCGGCCAGATAATCAGATCCGGCTTGGCCTTCAGCACCGACTTGGACAAAGACAAATATTTTTCCATGATCCCAGGCCAGTGGAGAGGAATCCACTTCATTCGCTGAGGGATATTGCCCTGCACGACGGCCACCGTCATGTCTGCCTTGTCCCCAGAGGCGGCCGCGGTGCGGCAACGCCAGCCCCCGTATCCAAAAACAAGAACAGATATCAAGACGGCTCCGGCGAGCGGCCCCCAGATAGCCCGGTCTCTAAAAGACTTGTCTTCGACAAAAAAATTCCTCAATGTGTCCAATAAAACAAGGTTGATCAACACAATAAAAAACGAAACACCGAACACACCGGTTATATCGGCAATCTGGATAACCGGCAAGAATTTAAACTGGGAATGCCCCAGCCCCGCCCACCCGAACCCGGTGAACAACCTGTCCCGGATAAACTCCAGTCCCGTCCAAAGAGAAGGGACAAAAAAATACCGGAAGACCGGCATCCTTCTTTGTATGAGCGCGTAACCGTATCCAAAGAATCCGAAATAAAGCGACAAGTACCCCACCAGCGCCCCCACGGCAAGGACCGCGAGAAACACCGGGATCCCGGCCGTGACATGCATGGAAATAAACCAATAAAACATACCGAAGAAAAAAACAACCCCTGCGTAATAAGCCAGCCGGAACGCCTCCGCCGGGAGTTGGTCTTCAAAGGCCCACATCATGGGAATAAGGGCGATCCAAACCAGCGGCCAGAAATCAAAACACGGATAGGATAAAATCAGCAAAACAGCGGACAGTAAACAGAGGAGGAAGGGGAAGCTGAAAATAAAATCAAAAGAATTCGTTTCCTTATTCTCCGCAGCAAGCTGCAGGAGTTTTTCCAAAGTATGTTCTTCCTGGCTCATCTCATTCACCTTTTGCCAGCTATGAACCGCAGCACTTCTTATATTTCTTGCCGCTCCCACAGGGGCACAGGTCGTTACGCCCGACCTTGGGCCCACTTTTCTGATACGGCTGCACCGGGGAAGGCTGGCTGTGGGGCGGCTCCGGTGGCGATTCCGAGGGGCCGGGCTGCGGAGCTGTCTCCCCGGAAAAACTGGAAACTTCGTCGTGCACAAAACTCTGCGGAAGAGAGTCGAACACGCCGCGCATGCGTGCAGCCCCCGGCAGGGGCTGCACTTTAAAAATAATCTCCGCCACCTCTTCGCTGATGGAGGCGTACATCATCTGAAACATTTCATATCCTTCTCTTTTATACTCAATGAGCGGATCCCGCTGGCCATACGAACGCAAGCCCACCCCGCCTTTAAGCTGATCCATCGCATACAAATGGTCTTTCCATTTCGCATCCAGGGTATTAAGCAGCACAACTTTCTCCAAGCTGCGCATATTTTCAACCCCGATCTCGCGTTCCTTCTGCTCATAAAGTTCTTTGACGCCGCCAATAATCAAATCTTTAATCTCCTCGGGCTTCATGTCCGCCATCCGCCCCCGAACCGGAGACAGGTCATAATGGAACTTCGCGTGCAAAGACACCTGCAGGCCGTCCAGGTCCCACGAAGAGTCCTCCTGACCGGCAAAAAGATGTTGATCCACCAGGGAAGGCAGAACCTCCTCGATCGCCTCCATAATACGGTCTTTGACATTATGGCTTTCCAGGATGCTCCGGCGCAACCCGTAAATAGCTTCCCGCTGTTTATTCATCACGTTATCATATTCCAAAAGCTGTTTGCGGAATTCGAAATTCTGGGTTTCCACCCGCTTTTGCGCCACCTCAATCGCCCGCGTCACCCAGGGATGTTCAATAACCTGGCCTTCCTCCATCCCCAGTTTTTCCATAAGGGTCACGATCCGGTCAGAAGCGAAAAGCCGCATCAGGTCATCTTCCAGGGAAACAAAAAAACGGGACGCGCCCGGATCGCCCTGACGGCCAGACCGGCCGCGCAACTGGTTATCAATACGGCGGGCTTCATGCCGCTCGGTGCCGATCACATATAACCCCCCGGTTTCAATGACCTTTTGGTGCTCATTCCTGACCTGCTCCCGGAACTGCTCCAAAAATTTCTTAACACGGCTTTCTTTCTGGGTTTCATCTTCGTCCTTCCGGGCTTCCTGGGCCGCAAGGCTTTTCGCCAGGAAGTCGGCGTTCCCGCCCAAAACAATATCCGTCCCCCGCCCGGCCATATTGGTGGCAATCGTCACCGATTGATAACGGCCAGCCTGGGCAACAATCTGGGCTTCCAACTCGTGATATTTCGCGTTCAGCACCTGATGCGGAATGCCGCGCTGCTTCAGCAGCGCCGAGAGATATTCAGATTTCTCGATAGAAATCGTCCCCACCAGGACCGGCTGCCCCTTCTGATAACAATCCGCGATCTCTTCCACGACGGCGTTGAATTTTTCTCGGACACTCTTGTAAACGCAGTCCGAATGATTCTTCCGCTGTAACGGCCGGTTTGTCGGCATAACTACGCAGTCCAGCTTATAAATCTGGCTGAACTCATTGGCTTCGGTGTAGGCCGTTCCGGTCATCCCGGAGAGTTTTTCATACATACGGAAATAATTCTGAAACGTAATCGTCGCTAAGGTCTGATTTTCCCGTTCGATCTTAATCCCTTCCTTGGCCTCAACCGCCTGATGAAGCCCGTCCGACCATCGGCGGCCAGGCATCAGCCGCCCGGTAAACTCATCCACGATCAGGACTTCTCCGTCGCGGACGACATAATCCACATCACGCTTGAAAAATTCCTTGGCCTTCAGGCCTTGCAGAATATGATGCCGGTACTCGATCGTTTCTATGTCATGAAGATTGTCGATTCCAAACATCCTGGCCGCTTTCTCCTCGCCCTGCTCGGTCATGGAAATAGAGCGGTTTTTCTCGTCCGCGACATAGTCATACCCCACCGACAGGTCGATGTTCCGGTATTTGGCGTCAATCTCTTCCTGTTCCGTGATCCGCCGCCCCTTCAGCCCCTGCGCGATCGTGTTCGCCGTATAATACTTGTCCGTGGATTCTTCCGCCGGGCCGGAAATGATCAGCGGCGTGCGCGCCTCATCCACTAAAATGCTGTCCACCTCATCGACAATGGCGAAATAGTGCTGGGCCTGCACCATCTCTTCCCGGGCAATCACCATGTTGTCGCGCAAATAGTCGAAGCCGAATTCATTATTCGTTCCGTAAGTGATATCGCAGGCATACGCTTCCTGCCGCTCGCCCGCGTTGAGCTCGTGAAGAATCACGCCAACGCTCAATCCCAAAAATTCATAAACAGGGCCCATCCATTCCCGGTCCCGGCGGGCAAGATAATCATTCACCGTCACCACATGCACCCCTTCCCCGGTCAAGCCGTTGAGATACGCCGGCAGCGTGGCCACAAGCGTTTTCCCTTCTCCAGTCGCCATTTCCGCGATCCGCCCTTCATGCAAAACGATCCCGCCCAAAAGCTGGATATCATAATGCCTCATCCCCAGCGTGCGTTTCGCCGCCTCCCGGACCGCCGCAAAGGCTTCCGGCAAAATATCCGTCAGCACCGCCTGCCGGTTTTTTTTCAATTCCTCCTTAGCCTCGGCCAGCTGGATATTCAGGTCATCCCGTTCTTCATTCGATGCGGCCTCCCGGAGGCCCTGTTCAATCTTATTCAAATCCTCCCGGGCGGTTGCCGTTGTCTGCCGGTAACGTTTGCGGAACTCCTCTGTTTTGGCCCTAAGTTCCTCATCCGTATATTTTTCAAACTGCGCTTCCAGAGCGTTAATCCTGGAAACGGCCTTGCTCATCCTCTTAATTGTGGCAATGGACGGCAAAGGCAAGTCCGGCGGCAGATAAATATTAACTTTCGGCTGTAAATTGTTGATCACCGCCTGCGCGCGGCGCACTATAAATTTTCCTAAAAAAAATCCAAACATGAGAACCGCGTCCTCCCTAACATTTTATTGTCCCCTACAGAATTTTCCTTATAAAGACCCGTCCCCGCCGGTTTCAGGCCGAAACGTCCGGTTTCCAGCGTAAAAACGCGTCTATAAACAAACTCAGGTCGCCGTCCATCACCCGGGACACATTCCCCGTTTCCGCATCAGTGCGGTGATCTTTCACCATACTGTACGGGTGCATCACATAAGAGCGAATCTGGCTGCCCCATTCAATTTTCTGCTTCTGCCCGTATTCCTTGGCCATGCGCTCTTCCTGTTCTTTACGTTTTTTCTCATACAGTCGGGCTTTAAGGATACGCATCGCCATCTGTTTATTCTGAAGCTGAGAGCGCTCATTCTGGCACTGAACGACAATACCGGAAGGGACATGGGTCATCCGCACCGCCGAGTCAGTTGTGTTAACGCTTTGCCCCCCCGGACCGGACGAACGGAAAATATCGATCCGCAGCTCATCGGGGTTAATCTCCACTTCAATATCGTCCTCAATCTCCGGAATCACATCCACAGACGCAAAAGACGTGTGCCGCCGTTTATTGGCGTCAAACGGAGATATCCGGACCAGCCGGTGCACCCCCTTTTCACCCTTCAGATACCCATACGCCATCGGGCCTTCGATGCGCAGGGTCACGTTCTTTATCCCGGCTTCCTCACCGGGAAGGATGTCCGTAGTGGACAGCTTATATTTCATATTTTCAACCCAGCGCATATACATCCTCAAAAGCATGTTGGACCAGTCGCACGATTCGGTTCCGCCCGCGCCAGCATTGATACTGAGGATCGCGTTGTTGCGGTCGAACGGGCCGGACAAAAGCGACTTGGTCTCCAAATCCGTTATGTCGTTCTGCAGGACCGCCAGGTCCTTTTCAATTTCCTGCAAAGCCGCTTCTTCGCCTTCCGACAACTCAGCCAGTTCCTCCAAATCGTTAAGCTTATTTGTGATCTCCTCAAAAGGCTCAACGCAGGATTTCAGGAATTTCAGGTTCTGCATGACTTTATTGGCCGCATCATTATCGTCCCAAAAATTCGGCTGTGACATGTTCTGCTGAATCGCCACTATTTCTTTCTGCTTTTTGGAAAGGGCCAAAAACCCAGTCAGTTGGCAGACTTTTTCCCTAAGTATATTAATTTGTGTGGTGATACTGTTAGACATATAAATATTTATAATATTTGAAGTTAAGGATTGGAGGATATTATAACATAACGATTCCTAAAAACAACGAAGAAATACGCAGGATATACCCCACACAACCAGCGGACAAAACGGGAGAACAGTTTTTTTAAGGGACAACAGGAGGCATAAAAAAGCTGAGCAGAAGAAATATGATCACCACTAAAAGTATTAATATAAAAAAGGCGGGCACAAAAAAACCGACACGGACAACCCGCAATTTCCTTCGGGCCCGTTCGGCGTTATAAATCAGCACCGCCAATTCATTTTCGCTGTATTCCCCTCCGGTCCTCTCTGCGTGAAGGAAATTCACTTTCAATATCTTGGCGTATTCCACCAGAGCTTGCCTGCGTTCCTGCCCGTCTTTGATTTTAGAAATCACCTCAAGTTTCGTTCCCACCGGTCTGCCCTTCTCAACATTGAGTGATACTTTTCGTAAAGGCGCCCTCGTTCAAGCGCCCCGGATATTCCGTCCCATAAGCCCAGGACAAAATCCCCCCTCTCCCGCGGCGTCTGCGTTCAGCGTCTTTTGTGGCACGTCTTCGCGGGCACAATCCGACACCCTGTAAAAATAGTATCCGAACCTAAGGATATTTTCAGAATCGAACATCCGGCGCACCCCATCGAGAATAATACGCAAAAGACACCGGTGACAATTCTATCAGGCCTCATATCCCGGATTAAAGACCCCGTTATTTATGGTAACGTTTCAGCCCCTTCAGTTCCAGGTTAAATTCGTCTTTGCTGTCCGCGAACCGGCGGGCGTCCTCTTCATCCACGTATTCTTCTTTGACCAGGTGCACCAGGGACTTTTTAAACGACTGCATCCCATACAGGTCGCCGTCATCGATAAATTTCTGAATTTCATTAATCTTCCCTTCCCGGATCAAACGGGATATCGTCGGGGTAACGACCATGGTTTCATACGCCGGCACACGGCCCGACCCGTCTTTTAAAGGAATGAGCCGCAGGGAAATCACACCCTTAAGAATAATGGCCAGCTGCATACGCACTTCTTCGTGCAGGTACGGGGGGAAAAAGTTGACGATACGGGTGATGGCCTGAACCGCGTTAACCGTGTGGAAGGTCGTAAGAACAAAGCTTCCCAGTTCAGTTGCGGTAATCGCCGCGCGCATGGTGTCAACATCGCGGATCGTGCCGATATAAATGATGTCCGCGCTCTGCTGGGTGACATGCTTCAGGGCCGCCGGGTAAGAAAGGACGTCCGTCCCGAGTTCCCGCTGGTTAATCGTGCTCTTTTTATCCGCGAAAATAAACTCGATCGGGTCCTCGATCGTGACAATATGTTTCTCGCTGTTGTTGTTTATATAATCAATCATGCTGGCAATCGTCGTGGATTTCCCGCTTCCCGCCGGGCCGGAAAGAATCACCAGCCCCGAAGACTCCTCGCAAAACGTCTTCAGCAGCTCAACGGGCAGTTTGAGGTATTCAAAATCTTCCACGCTTGTTTTAATGTGACGGGCCACGAGCGCCGGATGTCCTCTTTCGACAGAAAGGTTAATCCGGAACCGCCCCACCTCTGGTTCGTTGTAAATAAAATCAATATCTTTGTTAAAATGGAACAGTTTTTTCCGCTCTTCATTATTCAGCACCACAGAAGCGATCTGATCCATCTGCTCCTCGCTGATCATGTCCTCCGAGATAACCTTAACAACCCCATTGATTCTGGCCCGCGGCAGGGACTTCGCGCTCACGAATAAATCCGACGCCTTTTTATCGATCATGATCCGGAACAACTGTTTGATATCCATGCTCTAACCTCTTTCTTTTAAATGATCCCCAAAACGGATTTTTCCCTTTATGAAGTAATATTGTACATCCCCGGAAGCGTCCTGAAAACAATTAAACATCCTTTGCGCCGCCCTTAAGACGCCGGGCCACCCTGCTCTGCGCCGGGGAGAGCCCGTATCCGGGCGGCAATCTCCAGCTCCTGCGCCAACAAACGCGCTTTCCGAGGGTCCTGCCTGCCGCCGTACCCCCCCATGTCCCCGTTTGACCGGATGACCCGGTGGCACGGGATAATCAGCGGATAAGGATTCTTTCGTAACGCCTGCCCTACCGCCCTCACCGCCCGCGGCCGGCCAATCCTCTCCGCCACCCATTGATATGACCGGGTTTCTCCCAAAGGGATCTCCAGCGTCGCCTTGAGAACCGCCCATTCAAAATCAGTGAGGCGTCGTGAAATTTTTCCGTTCACCTTTGCCTCCCCGTTTTCATCCGTTCCCAAACCCCTTTGCCTGAAAGAACCGGACGCCCTGAAAATCTTCTAAACATTCTTTGAAAACACCTTTTTGCCTCGCAGCGTCCGGTGATACGCGACCGCGAACCGGTGCGCCTCATCGCGGATCCTCTGCAACAGCATCAACCCTAACGAATCCCTGGGAAGGATAACAGCTTTTCGTTTCCCCGGCAAGAATATTTCTTCTTCCCTTTTAGCCAAAGACACCAGCGGGATTTCCAGATCCAAAGCGGCCAGTTCCGCCCGGGCCGCGGAAAGTTGGCCTTTTCCGCCGTCAATCAAGATCAAATCCGGAAACCGCCGCTGTTCCGCTTTAAGCCGGGTGTAACGGCGGCGGACAACCTCGGCCATCATCTTAAAATCATCGATCCCCTCCACGTCTTTGATACGGAACCTCCGGTAATTGCTTTTGTCCGGTTTCCCGTTCAAAAAAGAAACCATCGACCCCACGCTGTGCTGGCCCATGATATTGGAAATATCAAACGCCTCAATCCGGTCCGGCCGTTTCGGCAGCCCCAAAACGCGCTGCAGCTGCTCCGCCTCCTTATAAAAATTCAGGTCCTTGGTGCCGGAATACAGGGCTCCCAATGCGTAAACCTGGTCCCTCACTTTCGCCGCCTGCTCAAACCGACGGGATTGGGACAGGAGCTCCATCTCCTTCTCCAGATCGCGGAACAGATCGTTCTTTTCCCCTTCTAAAATCTGACAGACATGCCGGATAATAGCCGCATAATCCCGGCGGCCGATCTTCCCGCAGCAAGGGGCGTCGCACAGGCCGATATGATGATCCAGACAGGGCTTGTCCGGAAACGGGTCGCACGTCCGGAAATGAAAAATCCGGCGGATAAAAGTCAGCGCTTCACGGATCAGGCGGGGATTGACGTACGGGCCATAATAGCGTGAGGCCGGGTTCTTCATCCTCGGCCTCACCACAAAAATTCCCGGAAACGGGTCCCCGGTCACTTCAATAAACGGATACGTCTTATCGTCCCGCAAATCCACATTAAACTTGGGCTGAAAATTCTTGATCAGGCTGGCTTCCAAAATAAGCGCTTCCGCCTCCGATTGTGTGGAGATCCAGTCAAGATCGGCGATTTCCGCCACCAAGTAATCCACCTTGGAAATCACAGGATTTTTGCGAAAATACGACTGCACCCGCCTTTTAAGGCTCACAGCCTTGCCCACATAAATCACTTTCCCAGCGCTGTTCTTCATCAAATAAACACCGCTGGTGAGGGGCAAACTTTTTATTTTTTCTTTTAAATCCATAACACAACCGGACACCCCCAAAAAGGGCACAGGGCCTTCTGCCGCCGTAAAAGCCAAACTTTTCAGCCGATTTTTGTCCCGAAATTCTGTAACCACCGGTAAAGAGCCCGTGCCTGTTCGATCTTTAGCATAAAACATACACACCCGTAAACCAGGGCCCCCAGGATAACCGCTAACAGGAGCCGTATCATTTCATTCGGGACGCACGCCGTGTTCCATATCCGGCTGACCACCATCCCGGCCACGACCCCGGCCACGACAATCTTGGCGACAAAAATTTTAAACCCGCCATCGATCCCCCCCAGCCGTTTGTCTAAACAATAAAAAAGCCAGATAAAATCAACCGATGCCGCGATGGAGCTGGCCAAAGCGATGCCCCCCACCTTGAGCGGGATCATCAGCCCGAAATTTAAGACCGTGTTGATCACCAGACAGACCGCGGCAATCTTAACGGGGGTCTTGGTGTCCTGCAACGCGTAAAAAGCGGTGACCAGAATCTTGATCCCCCCAAAACTGAACAGCCCGATCGAATAAAATAACAGCGCCCAAGAGCTGATCGTCGTGGAATAAGCCGTAAACTCGCCGCGCTCAAATAAAATCCGGATAATCGGATGAGCCAACAACATCAGCATAATACTAAAAGGAATCATAACAAAAAATATGCTCTCCAGGGTAAAGACAAGGGTTTTTTTGAGATGCGACAGGTCGTTCTGGGCGGCCAGGCCTGAAAGCGTGGGCAATGTGGCGGAAGCAAGCGCAAACCCGAAAACCCCCATGGGGAACTGGATAATCCGGTTGGCATAATAGATCGCCGATATCCCGCCCGCGCCCACGATGGAAGAAAGGGACGCGCAAAACGTATCAATAAAAATATTCAGCTGATACACGCCGGCTCCCACCACGCGCGGCAACAACAACCGCCCTACCCTGACCGCGGCGGGATGGTTCAACGGCAACGGGTTGTATATTTTGACGCCGAGTTTCAACATCGGGCCAAGCTGCACCAACAGCTGCAAAAATCCCCCGGTTAAAACTCCAATGGCCAGACCGTACACCGGTTCCTTGAGAAAACGGGATGACACAAGAGCGCTGATAATCATCGCGATATTAAGCAAACAGGGGCTGAACGCCGGAACTGTAAACAAGCGAAAAGAGTAAAGGAGGGCCATGGAATAGGCGGTCAACCCGATTAAAAGAAGATACGGGAACATAATCCTGGTCAGACGAATCGTCAGGACCAATTTTTCCGTATGGGCCATAAACCCGGGGGCCATCAGCCGCACGATATACGGCGACAGGAGTATCCCGAGGAAAGTCAATAAGGTCAAACACATCAGGGCCAGGGCCAGAATAACACTCACGAAACGCCAGAACTCCCGGCGGTCTTTCTGGACAAGATACTCTGAAAACACGGGAACCACCGCGGAATTGGCCGCCCCTTCCCCCACAAAATCGCGGAAGAGATTAGGAATTTTAAAAGCGACGAAAAACGCGTCGGCCTGAAATCCGGTGCCGAAAAATTTGGCCAAAATCACGTCCCGGACAAACCCCAGCACCCGGGACGCTAGGGTTCCGATAGAAATAATGGACGTGGATCTAAGCAAGGCCCCGTGGGAATCAGGCTGTCCGGAATTATTATTTGACATTCAAAAGCCTCTCTGCTATAGTATGAAATTCAAAAGAAAGGAGTGAGTGAGTTGCCACAAAGAAGATCTGCTATTAAAGAGCTGCGAAAAAGCCATAAAAACCGGCTGCGTAACCTGGATGTGAAGACGGAACTGAAAAAAACGATCAAGAAATTTCTTGGTTCGGTCGCCAGCAACAACAAATCGGAAGCGACAACCCAGTTAAAATCAGTTTACAAAAAACTGGATAAGGCGGCAAAACGCAACCTCATCCATAAAAACACCGTCGCGCGGCGCAAGTCCCGTTTCAGTATCATGGCCAACAAAATAGCCTCGTAAAGCTCCGCTGCCGCAATACTCTTCCCGCTTTATCCATGTGCCAACAGGCTTGTCAGCTGCACGACGACCAGTTCCAACGCATAATCCGGATATAAACGGCTACGTTTAATATTTAAATCCGCGGCCTGCAGGAACTGTAGCCCCTCCCTATAACGGGCCGGGGATAACCTGTCCTTGATTTCACGCCAAAACCATACCAGCGCCCCCATAATCTGCAGAGGCTGATCCCCTTCAATCAATAATTCCGCAAGAATCCTCAGGGCCTCGGCCGTCTGCCTAGCTGATATCGCCTTAGTCATATCAAAAACATTGGGTTTGCCTTTGCTGGAGAAATCAAAAATGTCCGCTTTTTTATGGAATTTTTTAATGAAGAGGTCTGAAGAGGTCAACCGGGCGGCCTCCAAAACCAAAAACACATGTTCAAAAGGGGCGGCGGCGTAGGCGACCAAGACATCTTTCACCGGCTTGGACAACTGCTGGCAATTCCTGACCATGACCAGCCGCCGGTCCGCCACAGCCGGCAAAGCCAAAAGGGTTTCTTGCAAAATCCTGGGGGACAACTTGTGGGCGTCTAAACTGTCGTAATCCAACTTCAATGCATCCGATGATGTCAGCCATTGCTCCTTTAAAGAAGCCAGCTTCTTTTCCTTAGGATGTGGGTCATCCCCTATAATAATGCTGATCGCTTGGCTCATGGTTCTACCTGAAGCCGGCCCCGCGCGCAAGGCACGGGCCAGCTTCACCAGTTCTCTATCGTCCGCTCAACAACCCGCCGGGCTAAATCAACCGTGGCCTCTTCCAGGGCCGAGCTTTCCGTCGTGGCCATGGCCCCGGAAACGAAATACGTTGCTTCGCCGGCGAATCCGGACTCTTCCCAGAACACTTCATTCTGCCGGCAGTCTTTCATAACCAGATTAACAATCACATGGACCCGGTATTCCTGAACATCATCGTTGTCCGTATACCGAAGGGCGTAACGCTCATAACGGATCAGCTCCCCGCTCAAAACCAAATCCGCCTGATCCTTTTCCGCCACCCGGAGATTGCCGTCAAACAAAAAACGGTCAATAATAGCATTACGGACCTTCACTTCCAACAAGGGAAAATAAATCTGCCGGTCGTCAGAGGCCGTGTAATCGATGTTATTCACGAACGGCTCGACGCAAATTGTTTTTAACCGGGCCGGCAAAGCAGACTGCGTCGTATAGCCGCATCCGCCCATTCCGGAAAAAACCGCTGCGATAAGCCAGAAACGGAAAAAGAGGGACGCTTTCATGGCTGGCCGAGCTCATTAAGAGCCCTGATTTTATTCAGGGCCTGGGAAGCCCACGGGGTATCCTTATAACTCTCGACAATTTTACTATAATAAATTTCCGCGGCCCGGTATTCTTTTCTCTTTTCGTAAAATTCCGCAATCAGGAAATTTTGCTGGGCCTCTTTATTCTTTAAATCCTTAATCTGCTGTTGGGCTTCCTCGGAAAATGCCGTGTCAGGGGTCTCTTTTAAAACCTCCTCCAACTCCTGAATGGCGACCTGGGTGACCTTCTGCTCATAAGGCGCAGCTGAAGACCGTCTCGCGTCCGCTAAAGCGATCTGATACCTGGCTTTTTTCGCCCACTCACTTTCCGGATAATCATTGAGGGTCTTCTCAAATTCATCTCTGGCCTCCGGCAAAAGGCCTTCTTCCTGCAAATACAGGGCGATATTATACTGAGACGGAGCGGCATAGGGTCCGTAAGGAGAATTCTTGATGACAGTCCGGAAAATTTCCACCACCAAAGCTTCCGTTCCCATGCCTCCGCCTTGGAAAAAACGTTTTCTTCCTTTTCCTTCCAGCAATTTCATGCCCAGATCATACTGGCGCTGAATAATTTCGCCGAAACGTTCGGAAAAAGGGTATTGGTCCACCACCGTTTGATAATTTTTAAAGGCTTTTGAATAATTACCCTCTTCTTCCTCTATAACCCCCAAATAAAACTGCGCCTCCGCCGCTTCCCGGGCACGGGGATAATATTTTATAACTTTCTTGAATTCGGTCACAGCTTTCTCAAGTTCCTTCGCCCGGTACAGTTCAAGAGAAAACGCAAGCTGTTCAGCCGGTGTTCCCTTCACCGCCAATTTAGGATTTTCCCATTTGTTCGTCTGCGGGGTCCACACCCACAAGGCTTCGGAAGGAACCGGGAAAGACAGTCCGGTTAAAATGATAAGCGCGTAAAAAAGAAATTTTTTTGTCATGGTTTTCATAGTATAAATTTAAATACTGCGCCAATTTATCACAGGATACTATTTTTGTCAATCGTCCCCGCCCTCTAAATCAGGCCCTAATTTTTTTATTTTAATATTGTTAGTATAAATCGTCTATCTTTAATACCCCAAAAACTCATCAACGGGACACGGCCCCTGGCCTGGGACTCCGGGAAAAATTAAATGGCGGTTAGGAAATAAGACGCTGGGCAGTCTTGCGGCAGGGCAAGAACCCAGCTCGCATAAATTAGTCAAGCCCGGAGTCCTTCCGAAAAACACAAAGGAAGCAAAACCCGGCAAGCATCAAAATCCCAGCCCAGGATAATATCAGGGAAAACCAGCCGCCGAGAGTCATGGCGCTCCCTCCGTTATTTGTCTTTTCCTTCGCCAGGCGACCCGCACCATGACGGCAATCATGGAAAAAATCAAAAACAACCCCACCCGGGTCGCCAAAATATAACCTTTATTCTCTGGAGCCACCTCTTCCATAAAAATAACCGGAAGCCATTTCTGGAAAAACCACGTCCCGAGAATAATCAGTAAAAAAACCGGGGTCACATATTTGATAATAAATTTATAAACCCGGGGGATCCGCATCTCCGCCCCCATATGGATCTCGTCCCAGGCGGCCTCCATACCCAAGACCCAGCTAAATAATATGGCTTCAATCGTCGCGAAAAGAACCAGAAAAAACGTGCCGCCCCAGAAATCCAACTCGTCCACAACTCCTCTCCCTAAGAACAGCACCGCTGGCTGGCATAATATAAACGTCGCGGCAGCAAAGATGGCCACGGCTTTCTTCTTGGAAAGGTTAAATTCATCCTCCATAAAAGCGATAACCGGCTGCGCCAACGAAACCGAAGAGGTGATCCCCGCGATAAACAGCAGCAAAAACCAAAGAAAACTCAAGAAATCCGCTAACGGCAGGCGCTGCAAAATAAGCGGCATGGTGACATAGCTTAAGTTAAAAACTCCGGAGTCCGCTACAGCGCGAATCTCCATGGGCCCGAAAAAGACAAAGGCGGCAGGCACGACAATGCTGCCGCCTATAATGATCTCCGCGATCTCGTTCATGCTGGCCGCCGTAAGGCCGGATAAAACAACGTCATCCGTCTTGGACAAATAACTCGCGTAGGTCAGGATAACCCCGATGCCGACACTCAAAGTAAACAAAATCTGCCCGGCCGCTTCCAACCAGACCTGGGCGGATTTAAGCGCGCTTAAATCCGGATTCCACAGAAACCCGAAGCCGTTTAAGACATTCCAGTCCGGCCGGCCGGGATCAGGGGCCCCCAAAGTCATCACCCGGATCATAAGCGCAAAGCCGCATAAAAATAGCGCAGGCATGGCCAACTTGCAGAGCCGTTCAATCCCGCCTTTAATTCCGTGATAAATAACAAAAATGTTCAAAATAAACGTAATGAAAAAAAACGTGTACGCCGGGGCAAGGCTTGAAAAAAACTGGTTTGTCGTCAATCCCTGGAAGGCATGGAGGAATCCCCTCATCTGGGTCTGATCGGTGACTTGGCTTAGCTTACCCGTCAGAGAAAAAAAACTGTACGCCAGAGACCACGACTCGATATAAAGATAATACATAAAAATAACGAGCGGGCCGAAAATGCCGATCACTCCGAAATACTTTATGAAGCGGTTTTTCCTGGCAATGCTATGAAAGATACCCGGAGCCGTCCCATGCCCAAACCCGCCTCCAAACCGGCCTAATGTCCATTCGATCCACATCAGAGGAATCCCGATCAGAAGCAGAGAAACAAAATAGGGAATCATGAAAGCCCCACCGCCGTTCGCCACGGCTTTGGCCGGGAAACGCAGAAAATTCCCCAAGCCAACCGCCGAACCGGCGACCGCCAGAATAATGCCTATTTTAGAAGACCAGGTTTCTCTCTGTGGTTTTGGACCAGGCATACAGGAAATCCACAATCCTTGTTGGACCCCATTCAGAGGGCGGTTTTCAAAAGACGGAAACAGTAGTACAACTGGGAAGATTATAAAACAACCCTTCCCTCCAGTCAAGCCAAACACCGGCCATTTGGCAGCGAAATTTTCTCAACCGCCGCTTCCTATAGGAGACCCCGCGCCCATAGGCATGGTTCCGAGGAACCATTCGCTTTGCGAGATGATCTATCTTTCTTAACATCCATGCAAACATCCCCAACGCAGAAGACCACGGGCACGCCCGTGGTCTTCTGCGAAAACAGATAAGCAGGTCTTCCCGTCCTATCAGCTGCCCCGTGTTAAAACAACGAGACATTCATGACGAATGACGCGAAAACAATTGCAACAATCGACATGAGCTTAATAAGGACATTTAAACTCGGGCCTGAAGTATCCTTGAACGGATCGCCCACCGTGTCTCCCACAACAGCGGCTTTATGCGCCTGAGACCCCTTGCCTCCATGATTGCCTTCTTCAATATATTTCTTGGCGTTATCCCAGGAGCCCCCGGCATTCGCCATCATAACCGCAAGCACAAAACCAGTCACCGTGGCGCCGGCCAACAACCCCATTTCCGCTTCCATCCCGATAAGAACGCCGGTTAAAACAGGCGCGACAATGGCCAGCAGCGAAGGAAGAATCATTTCTTTTTGCGCGGCGGCCGTGGCAATCGTGACACAGCGGGCATAATCGGGTTTGGCCTTCCCGTCCATCAGACCGACGATTTCCTTAAATTGACGGCGCACTTCAACGACAATCATGCCGGCGGCCCGGCCCACGGCGCGCATCGTCATGGCACAGAACAAAAACGGCAGCATGCCTCCTATAAACAAACCGACGAGAAGATTGGGATTCAGCAGGCTGAGATTCATCGTTTTTCCCAATAAAACAACCTGGCTGTTAAAGGCCGCAATCAAGCCCAAGGCGGTTAACGCCGCGGACCCGATGGCAAAACCTTTTCCGGTGGCCGCGGTCGTGTTGCCGAGAGAATCCAGAGCATCGGTTCTTTTCCTGACTTCCGGCGGCAGGCCGGCCATTTCAGCGTTTCCTCCGGCATTGTCCGCCACCGGCCCATAAGCGTCCGTCGCCAGCGTGATCCCTAACGTGGACAGCATCCCGACGCCGGCAATAGCGATACCGTAAAGACCGGAATTAAAATTCGTGGCCCCGCCGGACAGAAAATAGCTGGCCAGGATCGCGACCCCGACAACGAGAACCGGGAGCGCCGTGGACATCATCCCCACGGACAGGCCCGCGATGATGACCGTGGCCGGGCCGGTGAGAGATTGTTCTGCGATATATTTCGTCGGCTTAAAGTTACTGGACGTGTAATATTCCGTCACGACGCCGATGATGACCCCGGCCAGAAGGCCCGCCAAAACCGACCAATATACGCCCATATGCTCCACGCCTAAAATCCAACGGACAAGAAAATAAGAGACAAAGGCCATAAGGATCGAACTGCTCCATACGCCTTTTCTCAAGGCAGCCAATAACGCCTGCTGCGTCGCATTCTCTTTTGTGCTCACGAAAAACGTGCCGATCACCGAGGCGATGATGCCCACGGCCGCCATGATCATGGGGACCATGACCCCGGCCACGCCTAACCCGGCCGCAACACCCAGCGCGCTCGTCGCGACAATAGACCCGACATAAGATTCAAAAAGATCCGCCCCCATCCCGGCGACGTCCCCGACGTTGTCTCCGACATTGTCGGCAATAACCGCAGGATTGCGGGGGTCGTCTTCCGGAATCCCGGCCTCGACTTTACCGACCAGGTCAGCGCCGACATCCGCAGCCTTGGTAAAAATTCCTCCGCCGACCCGGGCGAACAGGGCCAGGGAACTGGCGCCCATGCTAAAAGTCAGCATCGCCGAAGTGATGGCGGTAATCTTATCCATATTCACCGGAAGAGGATGGCCGGCATAATACCAATCCAGAAAATAATACCACGCCGTCAGGTGCAGCAGTCCCAGCCCTACCACGGTCAATCCCATGACCGCCCCGCTGGAAAAAGCCACCCGCAAACCCGAATTCAGGCTCTGCATAGCCGCCGCCGCGGTCCGGTTGGAGGATTGCGTGGCCACCGTCATGCCGATGAACCCTGAAAGGCCGGAAAAAAATCCGCCGGTTAAAAACGCGAACGGGACAAATATAACGACATATCCCTTAGAAGCCATCCACAACAAGACAACGAACATCACGGCAAAGAACAGCGACACGCCTAAATACTGGCGCTTGAGATAGGCCCGCGCCCCCAGCCGCACGGCCAAAGCGATCTCTTTCATCTTGTCGTTTCCCTCGTTCTCGCGCATGATGGAAAAGGCAAGATACAGCGCAAACAGCAACGCCCCGATTGAACAGACGGGTGCCAGAATAAAAAACCCGGAACCACTCATTTTTTCCTACCTCCTTTTTTTATACCCAAACGCATTGTTAAAAAATTTTCAATAACTCCGACGGATTTTTTTATCTCCAAATAATCCAGACAAACATATACGCGGCGGTCACAGCCGCGACAGTAAAAGGAAACCCTATTTTAAAAAATTCCTTAAAACTGACGATATGGCCTTCTTTTTTAAGCAGTCCGCAGGCCACGATATTGGCCGAAGCTCCGATAGGCGTAATGTTGCCGCCCAGACTGGCCCCGATCAGAAGCCCGAAGAGGAACAGCTCCGGGGGTCTATGAAGCTTATCGGCCACAGAAAGGGCGACGGGCAGCATAGCGGCCAGGAAAGGCACATTATCGATAAAAGCCGACAAAACCACCGATAAAAATACAATGAGCGTGTAACCTAAAAATATCCGGTCCCCTATCAAATGAGACAAGGAATCAGAAAAAATTTCAATCCACCCCGTTAAGGTCAGGCTGCCGACCAAGATAAAAATTCCCATAAGAAAAAATGTGGTTTCCCAATCCAGGGACTTTAAGCCCTGGAGGAGCAGGCTCTTATTCACAAATTTTTCCCACGCCAGCGAAACCGCGCCCGCGACCATACAGATCACGCCAGCGCTGTAAGAAAACCCCCGGTCCAAAAAAGAAGTGCCTGCCAGAATGACAATGGATGCGACTAAAATAAACGTCGGCACCAGGGACTGTATTTTTTCCGGATCGATATCAGCCGCTTTTTCCTTATGGCTCTTAAAAAAGAAATACAACACAAAAAAAGACGCGACCGCCCCCAGCTCCACCGCGAAGAAAATGCCTGGTTTTCCTTTATAAAAGAAGAAATCCGCAAAAGACATTTTGGCAAAACCGCCTAAAAGCATGCTGGGCGGGTCTCCGATCAGCGTCGCTGCCCCCTGAAGATTGCTCGACACGGCGATAGCGATCATCATGTTCATAGGATTTATTTTTAGTTTTTTCGCCAAGGCCAGGGCGACCGGTGCCACGATCAAGACCGTGGCCACATTCTCAACGAAAGCGGATATAAAACTCGTCATAAAGCAAATCGACAAAATAGCCCAGGCCGTGTTTTTTGATTTATCAACAATAACTTCCGCCAGATAAGCCGGGACGCGGCTCTTCATAAAAACGTCCGCCACGGCAAGCATACCGACAAAAATGCCCATCACATTCCAATTAATGGACAAGAAGGCTTCCCAAGGAGAAATCGTCCGCAATAAGACCAGCAGGCCGGATCCGATGACCGCGACGGCCGCTCTCCTGTGGCTCAAGAAAGCGAACAGGACATAAGAAACAATAAATATAATTAAAGCGGTGGCCTGGGGGTTAAACATGACATAACCTTTTTATGGGTGTATTATCCTAAATAAGCCTTTCGGGGAGTTCCGCGAAGGGATGAAATCTGCGGCTTAGAAAAATTCACACAATGGGTCCTTCGCAAAAATTTTTTTTTATTGTATACTAATTCCGCTAAAATACAAGGGGAATCTGTAATGACAGAAAATTTATTCGCTTTCTATGGAGCCCCCCGCTTACGGGCATGTCCCTATCAACAATTCGCTTCGCGGAATGACCTGACTTCTTAACATACACGCGAACATCCCCGAAGCAAGTCGTTGTTAATCTCTTGCCTTCATCCGCGGGCATGCCCGTGGTCTTCTGCGAAGGCGTATAAAATACCGGCACACAAAGCCCAGCAACAGAAGCAGATAATATAAAACGACCCCCCAAAACGGAACCCGGCTCAATTCAATATAGGCCCCGGGAATCCCGGCAAAGAAATCTACGCTCGCCACCATAAAATTCAACAAAAGCACAAGGCAATTCGCGAAAGAAAACGCCAAGAACGGGCAAAGGCCCCCCACCAGCAAAAGTCCCAGACCCAAATAGATCATAATGGAAGCTACCGGAACGATCACGATATTTGCAATCATAACAACCGGTGTTACTAAACGAAAGTAATACGCGATCAACGGCCCCACAAAAACGTAAACCGCCCCAGAAAGGGCTATGGGCTGCAAAAGATATCTCATCCCAAACGTCTGGAAACAACCCCAACCTCCTGCCACGCCCGGTTTCGCGCCCCGGGCCGTTCCGGACGCGATCCCAAACCCCGAAAACGGCTTACGCACGAAATTCAGGACCTCCGGATACAACACATAAATCGCAAGGACACTGATGAAAGACAGCTGGAACCCGACATCATAAAGACTCCAAGGGTTGATCAATAAAATAATGAAGGCGGCCAAAGCCAGGCTGTTTAACGGGTCCGGCTCCCGTTCAACAAGCAATCCTATCAGAAAGACGACCGCCATAATGGTGGCCCGGACCACCGACGGCTGCCCTCCGGTCAGGACGGCATAAAAAATCAACAGCGCAACGGTGAGCAGATACTGCCCCCGCCGCGGGATAGGGAACATTTTCAAAAAAAACAATATCCCATATGCGACAATGCCGATATTAAACCCGGATATCGCGATAATATGCGCCACTCCGGAAAATTGAAAATGGACATACACCTCTTTGGGAATCTCGCTGCGGTCCCCTAACAGAAACGCCTGCATAATGCCGGCCGCTTCTTCCGGCAAACTTCCCTTTAAAATTCTTCTTAATTGATGTTTGAGGCGAAAGACTCCCTCCAGAAGGACGTGGCCACGGCCTTGTTTCAATTTTTCCAGGCGTCCGGTTTTCTTAACGCTCAGGATAAACAAAATGCCTTTGCGGGCGAGATACTCCCGGTAGGAAAAACGTCCACCTCTTGAAAAATTGAAAGGCCGGTGCAATGTCCCTTCCAGGATCAGATAATCCCCGTACTGAACAGCTTCCTGCCGAAAAAGGTTCACCAGGACCCGGCCCCTGTTCCCTTCCCAGCCCTGCTTTGATTGAACCCGCTCAAGTTCCAACACAAACACTGTTTTTTCCCGGCCGAAAAAATCACGGTTCTCCGCGTCGGACACCACCACGCCTTCCGCCAGGACGCTGTCCTGGCGGGCCCAGGACGGCATACGGCCCACATGGCCGGCGGGAAGTCTCTGACAATTCCTGAAATAAACCGTCCCCCAACACATCACGGCCGACAAAAGCAAAACAGTGGACAGCGTTGCCGCCCGGGCCCACAGGCTCATGAGCAACAAAAATACAGTAAGAACAAATAAAATCGCTCCCGAAACCTTAAAGCATTGGTCAAAGACAATGCCCAGAATAAAGCACAGGCAAACCCCTAACAAAGGACGGCGGGAAAAAACGGGGTCCATCATGGCCCGGGATCCCGAATTTCAATATGCGCGCGCAGATTAAGGTACTTAGCCGGGCCGATTCCCTTAATCTCTTTTAACTGCGCAAGATCACGAAACGGCCCGTATTTCTGCCGGTAGTCCATGATCCGCTGGGCCGTGACCGGCCCGACACAAGGCAAGGCCAAGAGCTCTTCTTGAGACGCGCTGTTGATATCCAGTTTCCCGCCGGACAGTCTGCGCGGTTGGACGTACGACTGTGGCCGCGTGTCGGGGATCCGCTTGATCACACCCTGTATTCCGGTTCCCGTCACCAAAACCCCGACAAAAAAACATAAAACCAGACGCTCCTGCTTTGTCAGAAAAACAGGCATAAGGATTTCACCTTTCCATAAGTTAATAGGAGAACTAGCGGGGGTATTAATAAAAGAATAGGGAAGGCTTGCAGGAAAGTTTATTTAATCTTACCAAAAAAGTTGTGCGTGTCAAAAAATTTTTCACGCCGGCGAAAATATCCTGTGACCTCATTGACACAAAAACGAAATCCCTGGCCGAGGGGGGTATGGGGCCGCGCCTATATTTGCCGAAAGGCGGCCTTCCGGCGTTAAAAACTCTTGCTTAAGTCCAGGCCTTCCCTTATCATAAAATTTATTCTATGAATTTCAGAAGAATCAGGACCAGCCCCTGACTCCGCGAGGCAAAGATTCCGTCCGGGGGCCACAAATCTTTGGGATGAAAAACAACAACAGCCATGGATTTATTGAAAGGAATGCACATGAAGCCCCCGATAAGGACAACAATCCGGCAGGCGCTGCTATCAGGGAAAGGGACAGGGCTTTTACTCGCCGCCATAACTTTCCTGATTTATTTCCATGCCTTTCCCAACGGATTCTTACTGGATGATTACAATTTTGTGGAACAAGAATATCAGGAAATATTTAAAACTCCGCAGGATTTCTTCGTGCACATTCCGCCCCGAACGCATCATTACGCCCCCCTTTATTACTGGACAAACACCGTCCTCTTTCGTCACTTTCAAGCTTATCCATATAGGATGCGCTTTATCCTGTGGATGGCGTTTCTCGCGAACGTGCTTTTTTTCTTTCAATCCATCCATCTCCTCCTGAAGGACCAAAAAACGGCTTTTCTCTGCGCGGCCTTGTTCGCTATCCATCCCATTCACGCATTCTATATTCATATGCCCAGCGGCGGTTTTGTGTTCTTCTACACGCTATGCCTGCAAGCGAGTCTGTTCTGGATGTGGAAATATCTGTCCGGCGCCGCAAGAAATACGGGCCTCTATCTCGCAAGCCTCTTATGCTTCCTGGCCGGGCTTCTCTTCTTTGAGGCCGCCGCCCTCTACCCCCTGTATCTTTTGATTTTCATGAGATTTATCAGCACAGAGCGTTGGGGGGTTCACCTCAAACGCGCCCTGCCGTTTTTTACTCTTTCTCTAATCGACGTGTTTCTCTGGAGCTGGATATGCCGGGGAGAATCCGGTTTTCCGCAAAGAATCCTCCTGCTCGGCCTTTCTGTCCCCCGCTATACAGCGTCTGTAACGCGCCTGATATTCTGGTATATGTCGCGGCTGCTCTATCCGGAAGGGCTCGTATTTATTTATAATATGCCCCCGGCACAACAAGAAATCTGGCTCTGGAACGGGCTCGCCGGACTTCTATTGTTCTTATTCGTTCTTCTCATGAAACGGCGGCCTAAAGATATAAAAACCCTGGCGCTGGCCTGGTTTCTTACCGGCTGTCTCTTTGTCTTTCCCGCCAGTTTGACGCATGCTTATATGGGCATGGTGATCGAAACCCATTGGATATATTTCTCAAGCATAGGCCTGTTTCTTCTTTTAACTCTGGGCCTTATCCGGGTTCTGAAAAAAATTCGGCCTGGTTTTCAATACGCTTGTTTAGGATTGACCGCGATCTATTTCATGGCCTGGACGCAGACCTATCATGTCATGGCGCGGTCAGAAAAAACTTACTGTGAATACTGGCTGAAAGTTTGCCCGGCGAACCTTATCCCCTTGATCAATTTATCCAAAATCTACGCCGAAGAAGGCCAGTTGACCCGGGCCACGGATTACGCCCGGCGCGCATTCCTGCTCGGCCGCGATTGTGTCCCCGCGACCTATGAAAACCTGGCTATGGTCTTAACTTTCAAAGGGGATGACGCGCAAGCGGAGGACGTCATCACCCGGGCCGCCGGCAAAGGATTCACGTCGCCTTGTTTACTCAACACCCTCGGCGTTATTCACCGCCGTCAAGGGAACAGCCTCACCGCGGAGCAGGATTTTCTCACCGCCATTAAGCAGGCACCGCGGTACGTTTTGCCCAGGTTAAATTTGGCCAAACTCTATAGTTCCTCCGGGCGGGAAAAGGAAGCCGTCCGCTGTTATGAAACCGCCCTGTCGCTCCAGCCTGATAAAAAACAAATCTTTCATATTCAACGCCATCTCATGGTGCTGTATTTAAAACAGAATGCCCCCGACCGATATCACGGGCTTGTCCAGAAGGCGCTGACCCAAAATCCTGTCCAGCGGACATACCTCCGATTAAGCCGTACTCTTGAAACATATCATTACTGGCGTGAAGCCCAAGCCTTGTTAAACCAGGCCCAGGAACATTACCCGGAAGATGCTTCCTTACAACAATATTACCGGGATTTTATGAAAAGATATGACGCCGCCCGGTGAAATTCCCGGGGCTCACGGCAGGGATTTTCAAAAAAAAATAACGGGCTGGGGGCCCCGGGGAACAACAACCCCCCATTCACACCCCCAGCCCATCATGTTCCAGAGCTTATCCTTCCAGCACCAATAACTGATCTTTCGCCGCCTTAGCCGGAGCCCAGAACCACGGCCCGTTCGGGTCCCAACACTGGCCATACGTGAATTCCTCGACCAACATCTTAAACGCCGCCTTGGCGTCCTCTTCCCGGCCCAGCTCAAGCAAGGCTTTGCCTTTGATAAACAAACTTGTCGCCACATCATTCAGCGCCCAATAATTCGTGTGAATCTCTTCCGTGGCTCCGGCGGGATAGTCCTTCAGAGTCGCCTGCATCTGCCGCGCCTGGTCCGCATAAAGTTCGATACATTTATCTGTATAGACAACCGCTCCCTCGTAATCCTTACCGTTGAGGGCGCCCCAGGCTTTCACCGTGAGGGTGGATGATTTGTAGTCCCCGAAATCCAGCGCCCGCGCGACCGTCGAGGCGGCAAGCAGGCTCCCCGCAACCGTCAAAATAATTAAATACCGTTTCATGATACGCCCCTTTCCTTTCATGGTTTTTTGTTGTTTCTGCCCTTCCCAAACAGGGCCCATCGCCTCTAAAGCTCTCCGGCGAATTTTTCCTTGATCACCTCATAAGCCGCCCGGGGTCGCAGGATGTCCAACTGGCCTGGAACCGGATTGGGCTCCAAAGCCATCACCCCGTACCACTCTTGATTCATATAACCGTCCGGCCCCGCGTGAGCTCCCGGCGTATACCCGCAGTCATGCGTGACGGCCGACGGAGCCCACTCCCCCTCATCTTTCCACCATCCGTCGGCGTACTGGAACACCACCCCGCCTATATTCGGGCCGCCATGAGCCGCGTTATAACCCAAAATCGTGTCCCAACAACCGGCGATATACCTGGCCTGCATGTCCGGACGCTCTTTACCATTCTCCGGATGATCCGCTCCAAGAACAAACCACGCGTCCGTGCCGAATTCCGTTATCAAGACCGGCTTAGCGGACCGCTTCTGGTACTGCAGAAAAAAATTGTTTGTCTTAGATCCGAAATCTTCCCCACGATACACGTTGCATCCATGGATATCCACGTCGGGTAAGACGTCATCCGTCGCATGGATCCCAATGTCACCCAAGTCCGCGGAAACCATCATCACCGGGTGAAAAGAATCTCCTTCCACTGCCTTAATTTTCCTAGCCAGCGTATTTATAAATTTATAAAAAGCGGCCGCCTGATCCTCCCTCCGGCAGGATTCGTCCGCGCCTTTGTAAGTACAGAAAGCCATTTCGTTCTCGTTGGCGATGCCCCACATTAAGATCGCCGGGTCATCCTTGAATTCCGCGACATAGTCCAGGATGTCCTTTTCCAAGGAAGACAGATCGCCGTTCACATAATCCGACTGATGCGGAATCCAGTAACCGGCAATGACCTTTAACCCCTGTTCGTTAGCTTTCTTAAGAAGAGCCGGGGTAACCTTTCCCCATGTCCGGATCGTGTTGGCATTCATGCCTTTGATCAAAGGCAGGTCCTGGTCTAAGAGAAGAGGATTCTCATACTCCTGCTCCCCCGGGCAATCAAATTGCGGCTGCCCGTCCGTGGTGCCGCGGTACCAGCATAAGCCGTACTGGGAGGGGAACGACCCGATCGGCGTGTTAGAATACCCCATCCCTTTCACCAGAAACGGCTCATACCGGCCGTCCCGGTCAAAATCCGTCAATAACTGCCGCCCTTCGACTTTGACATAAGGATACGCCCAACAGGAAGAAACCTCTGATAAGAAAAAACCCACAATCGCCCCAACCACTATTCCGTATTGAATCCCTGTCCTTTTCATCATAATATCCTCCTTTCAAGTTCAAGATCTGCTCTCCGACAAAGCTCCCTTGCGGCCATAAAAAAGCACCACCTCCTTTAAGATGAAGATTGCAAAGGAGACGGTGCCTTGCTATACTAATAATCGCAAAACAGTCCTGAGGACCGGCTCCCATGCTATCCTCGGGTTACTTACGGTGTGCGGGTGGCCGCCCGTACGCCGTTTTTTTTCCCCAAGATCAAACCTGCCGCTTCCCATTTAGAAATTATACTCAATCCTCGATTGCGGTATCCAAGTGTGCCATTCCGCCTCCAACTGCCGGAGCCCACCCGGATAATAACGCTCGATTGCCCGGTGTCCAGGAAAATTTTTATGATGAAATCGCCTGAGTTCGTGGATCAGCCCGGCAAACGCGGCCCGGCCTTTTTCCGTCGACAATAAAAACGTTACCAAAGACCAGGATATAATGCTCATCGGGCCATTCGCCTGTTCGTTACGTTGCCGCCACTGCTCGTCCGTCAAACGGAGGAAATCTTCGAGGGGCATAAGCACTCCGGCCTGCAGCCATTTTTTCATCCGTTGGTCCTTATGCGTCTGCGGCCGCACAACCACAGAATCCGCCTCCAGAGTGCCGTACGCAAAAAACTCCGCCAGCCCCTCCTCGATCCAGGGTGGGCATCGGGAAATTTGCCGGCGCAAAATAGCGCGGCTGGCTTCGTGATAAAGGATACGCAGCATGTTGCGTTCATTTTCGTTTTTCCAAAGGACCATTTCTTTCTTTTCCAAGGAATAAAAGCCGGCGTCCGACCGGGAGGCCGAGTCCTGCCCCAGATAGGATTGATACGCACCGAAATCCCCGAAGATACGGGTTTTAAACATGCGTTCCCGGTTAAAGTCCAGGCCAAACACATCTTCAAAAACAATGAACATTTTGGAAATCACACACACGATTTCCTCCCGCACCTCGGGCGAAAGAGTGTGCCCTTCGGAAAGGATCTCCACATCAACCGGCGTAAACGGCCTGCCTGGGCTTCCCGGCTGGGGAACACGCGGTGGATAGGGGGCCCGCGTCCCGACTTTCGTGACTACAGGGGTCTCCGTTTCGATCTTCTGAATAAGGCGTTTCTGCAGGGAAAAAATCCTCCGGTCGGTTTTGATCTTCAAGGCGTCATCCGTTTCTTCCACAATCGTTCCTTCCACAATTTTTCCGGACCGCAAGTAAAACGTGTCTCCGACCGCCAGGGCCGGCTGCCCCAGGAGCGCCGTCCACACAATGCCCGCTATAAGGCAATGTCTTTTCATGGTTTCCTCCCCGGCTCCGGGACCGTTTGATCATAAACGGGAAAAACATCGAAAAGGACGTTCCCATACACAAGCCCTCCCCGCCCGTCACTGACGAGACTGATCACATTGACCATTGTTTGCTCCGATACGTCCGGAGGGATATACGTCACTTCCGGCCCGTCGCCCTGAACGCTTCCCAAGCTGGGAAGCCACCGGTAAACCAAAGTGTCCCCGTCTTCATCCCGGGCCTGCACTTTCAACATCCCGTTCTTGTTCTCCTGAACAGATCGCGGCGTGATCACCGGCGAAGAAATAATAACGGGCGCACGGTTATTCCCCTGCCGCTGGGGAACAAAGTTAATATCGGCCTGTCCATACATCTGCGCCGATACCGTTGAAACCGGGCGGGCATTCCCATAAGCGAATGTCGAACTTTCAATCCGGATATCCCCGCAGGTCAACGGCAAGGGGGAGATGTCATAAGAATGGCTGCCGCCGCTCCCCTCCAGAGTCACCGCCACGGTGTAGGTGTAGCTCGGGATAACGTCTACCGGAGAAATGTCGCTGTACGACCATGTGCCGGCTGACGTCACCTTCGTCTGCGCCAGCAACACCCCCGTCATCTTATTCCACAAGGAGACCACTTTGGTCCCGTTAAACAAACCGCCCAGTTGAGTGATCTGTCCCGGCTGCAGAGGCGTGAAATGATACCCGGCCGTGTAATTCCAGGCAACGTCCTTTCTTAGGGTTCCTTTGCCGAAACTCTGCCAGGGCCGCTCCGGAGGGCGATCCGTGAATTTCTGCTGCATGACGGTATAAGCGAGCCGCGGTTTAACCCAATCGTATTTTTGCCCTTCCTCCGGCGGCCTCAAAGCCATAAGACCGAACCACTCCGGGTTGGTAAACCCGTCAGGGCCGGAATAAAAACCAACGATATAATTCTGATCGTGCGTCGCGCAGGTGGGGGACCACTCGCCCTTATACTGCCACCAACTGTCGGCGAAAGGAGAGACAACCCCGCCCAGGACAAAACCACCGCGCCCGCCGGAATATTTCAATAACGTGTCCCACTCTTCGGCGAGAAAAGAAGCCTGGAGGTCCTCCCGTTCAACCCCGCGCTCCGGCCGTTTTCCGTCCAGGACAAACCAGGCGTCCACACCGAATTCGGAGATTAAAAGCGGTTTGGCCGAACGGTTGGCGTACAGTTCAAAGAAATTGCTGAAATCCTGGCCCCGGTAAACATTACATCCGTGCAGATCCACTTCCTTTAACCGTTCATCACTGGCCGCCTGGCCGATATCCCCCAGATCCGCGGAGATCATCATCACGGGATGAAAGGAATCGCCCTCTATTGTCTTAATCTGGCGGGCTAAATAATTAACAAAACCATAATAAGCCTTGGCCTGCTCCGCCCGGCTGCAGTCGCTTTGGGCCCCCTGAAAATTACAGAGATCCGTTTCATTCTGGTACCCCACGACCCACATCAGCAACGCTGGATGATCCTTAAAGGCCTGAACATAACGCAGGAAATCCCGCTCCACCCCGGAGAGATCGCCGTTCACAAAGTCCAGGTTATGATCAAGCCAGTAGCCGGCGATCACCTTTAACCCCAGTTCCCGGGCTTTATCCATCAATGGCGACGTCACCTTGCCCCATGTCCGGATTGTGTTGGCGTTCATGGCTTTTATAATAGACAAATCCCTCTCGATCATCACCGGGTCCTCATATTCTTTAACCCCGGGGCAGTCAAATTGGGGTTTCCCGCTGACAAGGCCTTTATACCAACACAGTCCATATTCGCTGGGGAACGCCCCCGTGGGGATAGCGTTATACCCGACGCCCTTGACAAAGAAAGGTGTATACGTCCCGTCCTGATCATAATCAGCGACCAACTGACATCCTTCCACCCGGACATGCTGATAGGCCCACACCGAAGATGTCCAAAACAGAACGCTCCCTAATACAGCCGCCGATACCCGCCCGGCCCTCTTCTTCATAATGATCTCCTTGTCTTTTTAAAAATACCCTCTTGCTTTCCTCGGCGGACCGGGGCAACGGCCCGACGATCATTTTTTAAAGTCACTGGTTTCCGGGAGGACAAAACCGGATAAGCGCAACCGCCTGTTCAAAGAACCCCGATCCAACGCATCCAGACGGATCAAGACCGCCTCTTTCAACCAAGACTGCTGCCCCCCGGGTAAAGAGTCCCCGGGGTTGAGGGAAGAAAAATCATACCGTTTAACCTTAAAATCCAGCCGCCCTGCCCCCGCCGGCCAAGCCAGGTCAATTCTGGTTACCGGCTGAGCAAGGGTGTCCACCAAAAACGCTTCCTTGCGGACAGGATGAACCAAAACGTACGTCCGGGTAAAATCCAAGGACGTGTCTTCTCCATAAGGGACAGCCCCTGGCCTGAAACCCGATGACACGCTCAAGGACTTTTCTCCGACAATAACCGTAACCCCAGAGGGTTTTTCGACGATATCAAGAATAACGCTTTCCGTGCCTCCCGCCAGGCTTTTCGCCCCCCGGATCAGAGGCATTTTCACGCCGATGCGATATTCATAGACATCAAACGTCCCCACGCCTTCATAGGTCCCGCTCTGTTTCTGATACCGGTCATAAACCGGTTCCGGCAGCCGCAAAACAGCATACCGGGGCTCCTCCCCGTCGTAAGGATTCATCACGACGAAATCTTGTAGGGCATGCTGAATCGAGTCCTGCAACCGGCGGCTTGAAAGCAAAACGACAGGAGAACTCAAAGCCCCGGAAGAAAACACCTTAACACCGGGACCATACGAAACAAACGGGGTGGGCCCCACCCGACGCAATATGGCAAACAGGCCGGGGTGAAGGCCCAGCACCTGAACAGGCATCGATACGACGCGATCCCTGGTTAAACGGTTCCCGGAAACCATGTTGCCCGCAACCGTCATCTGGCCTGTCCGGATAACTGTTTGCGGCGGGTTAATCTGGACGGGCCTTCGCTCCAGCGCGCCCTGCGGCAGGGCAACAAAGGCCACAGGGATCAACACAATCCCGGCAATCATCCCCAGAACCGTCCGTGAGGTCCGGCGGGTCTTGTATTGATACGCTATTAAAAACGCGCATACAAAAATCATAAGCGCTTGATGTGACAGCGACACGGCGGTCATCCCGGGGATGAGAAAACCGTCCTCTCCTCCTCGCTCGGCCATAGCCCCGCCGAGAAACAGCCCCCTAGCCAAGACAGAAAACAAAGCCCCCGCGGTCAGCCCCGCTAAAGCCGCGGCCATTCCGGTCAAAACAAATTTATGAAATTTTTCCGTAACGCCGGCCATTAAAAATACCGGAGCAACACAAGCGCTTTTTTCAATCGCGATCAGCACGGCCGCAGGCAGAATGTCCTTCCAGCCAAGCCCATTAACCGCCAGCACCACGATCTCCAGCAGCAAGGGGAGGCCGACAAAAAGACTTCCCACCAATACAACTTTGGCCCGGAGTAAAGAAAAGCGGGAAACCGGCCTGGTCATCCAAAATGCTGTTGTGCCAACCGTCGGATCGGCCTGAATAATCAAAGGGACAAAGATGATCATTAAAACCGCCTGCAAGACCGACAGGCTCTGCAAGACCAAGGGCTGGATGATTCTAAACATCAATTGAGTGCTCAACAGCGTCCCTCCAAGCAAGGCGATCCCCTGGGTTACGCCGACTACGCCTAACCACGACAAAAGGATAAAACGGAACCGTTTGAGATCTTTTTCCAAGACTAAAACAGCATGGGGCATAGGTTCTTCTCCTATATATTCAACATCTTTAACTGCCTGGCCTGGATTAAAAATATTTCTTTCAGGGACATCCCCTGGACATCAATGGCGGAAACTGACGGCAAACCCTTCCGGTATTCCTTTTCACTCTCTCCTAGCCGGTAGGCATCGTCCACAAAACAGACAAACCGCCCTTCCTGTTGAGGCAACAGCCAATTCACCGGGAAAGGGATATCCGATTCCGGAGATTTCTGCAAAGTCACATTGATTCTCTTAAACCGGGCCTGCAGGGATCCCGTGGTTTCACTCAGCCGCAATTGCCCTTTATGAAGAAACCCGACCCAGTCCGCCAGATGCTCCACTTCCTCTATATCGTGTGACGATATAAAAATCGTCCATTCCTCTGTTTCGGTCAACGCCATAATTCCATCCATCAAATCCTTGCGGGCCACCGGATCCAGGCCGCTGAAGGGTTCATCTAAAATCAGCAGCTTCGGGCGATAGGCCAAAGAAGCGATAAGCGCTGCCTTCATTTTCATTCCCCGGGATAACTGTTCCATAGGTTCATCCACGGGAAGATCAAACTGCCTGGTCAGCGACTGGCAAAAGCCCTCATCCCACTGGGGATACATGGGCCGGCAATAATCAAAAAGCTCATCTGCCGTCATCCCCTCCGGCAACACCTGGTTCTCCGACACATACCCGATCTGCTGGAACGCCTTCGCGTCCAAATCCGTGGAAGCCACGCCCCAGATCTTCACCGTACCACTGGTAGGCCGCAGAATGTTAACAATAGTTTTTATCGTGGTTGTTTTCCCGGCTCCGTTAGGCCCCAGATACGCGTAAATGCTGCCCGCCGGGACATCCAAGTCCACTCTCGCCAAAACGGTCCTAGCTCCAAATTTCTTCGTTAAGCCTCTGCTTTCTATAACGGTCTTCATGGCGTCTCTTTTCTGTTATTAATGTCCCACTGGCGCTGAACCGCATCCAGCAGTTCCTTTTTAGCTATGGAAAGCCGTTTCGCTTCCACAACCAGTCGTTCCACTTCGTTCTGCAGGATTGCCCCCCGTTGCTCCTGGTTCCCCAGGCTTAATTCCGATACAACGCTGCCGATCCCGGGCTTCACCTGAAGCAGCCGTTCATTCACCAGGTGAGAAACCACTTTTTGAGCCGTATTGGGATTGATGCGCAGTTCCCGGCTCATTTCCCGAACAGAAGGAAACCGGTCTCCCGGTTTTAGGTGGCCGGCAACGATGGATTTCTTCACGGCGTAAATGACCTGTTCGTAAATCGGCTCACCTGGTTTTAATGTAACATCAAAATTAATCATAGGCCTATGGGATAAAGGTCGCTCTCTTGCTGACCTAACTGTATTATGTTACATAGTACACAGAAAGTCAAGAGAGATTTGCTTATTTTTTCAAAATAAGCCCCTAAAAACAAAAATGAATATTTTTTATTAAAATCAGGGGAGGACAAAAAGGAGGGGGACACAGATTCCGTTTGATCTCATCTCATACCACAATATTCACAAGTTTCTGCGGCACCACAATAATTTTCCTTACCGTTTTCCCATCCAGATGACGCTGGACATTCTCATCCGCCAATACCAGGGAACGCAATTCATTTTCAGCGATGTCCACCGGGACTTCCAGTTTACTGCGGAGCTTCCCGTTAATCTGAACCACCATCAGCACACTATCTTTCTCAAGCGCACGCTCTTCATAAACCGGCCAGGGGGCCCGGCTGACGCTCTCTTCTTGTCCCCCCATGACCTGCCACAGTTCCTCGCACATATGCGGCGTCAACGGGGCCAGCAGCAAGACCACGGTGCGGACCGCCTGATTAAAAACAGCCTGTCTCACCGGATCTCCGTCCGGGCTGAATTTGTCGAGCCGGTTCATTAAAATCATAATCTGACTAATGGCCGTATTAAACTTAAAGCCGTTGGCGATGTCTTCCGTCACCTTTTTGATTGTGAAATTCCTTTCCTGCTCCAGTTCCTTCGCGTCGCCCGTCAAATTCTCATACATATATGTTTGATCCATCGGGTGGAACCTCTGTTGAATACAATTCCAGACCCGGCTTAAAAATTTCCATGACCCGTCGATCGCATGATCATTCCATTCCAGTTGATCTTCCGGCGGAGCGGCAAAAAGGATAAACAAACGCAACGTGTCAGCCCCGTATTTGGCGATAACCGCATCCGGGTCAACTGTATTTCCTTTAGACTTAGACATGACCTCCCCGTCCTTCAGCACCATCCCCTGCGTGAGAAGCCGGTCAAACGGTTCATCAACGTTCACGAGCCCCAAATCCTTAAAAAATTTTGTAAAAAAACGGGAGTAAAGCAAATGCAGAATCGCATGCTCAATGCCTCCGATATATTGATCCACCGGCATCCAATAAGCCGCCTGCCCGGGATCAAAGGCCCTGCGGTCATCTTCAGAAGATATATAGCGCAAGTAATACCATGACGAATCAAAGAACGTCGCCATCGTATCCGTTTCCCGCCGGGCGTCTTTCCCGCAGGCCGGGCACGCCACATGCACAAAATGTTCACTTTGGCTTAACGGGCTTCCCCCTTCCCCGGTAAACTGGACATCTTCAGGGAGCTCAACGGGCAACTCATTCTCCGGAACAGGCACGAGTCCGCAGGCCGGGCAATAAACCATCGGAATCGGCGTGCCCCAATATCGCTGCCGGGATATCAGCCAATCCCTTAACCGCCAGTAAACAGTGATCTTCCCCTTGCCCTCGGCTTCCATCCAACGGGAGATCTGTTTCTTCCCCTCTTCGTTGGCGAGGCCGTCAAATTCCCCGGAATGCACCTGCCGCCCTTCCCCCTCATACGCCTCCGTCATCTCTTCAACCGCCATCTCCGGCCGCTGGGGGTCCTGAATCACAATGCGCATAGGCAACTGATGCTCTCTGGCAAACAAAAAATCTCTCTGGTCATGCGTCGGGACAGCCATAATCGCGCCGGTCCCGTAATCCATAAGCACATAATCGGCCACCCATACCGGAATAGCCTCGCCATTCACGGGGTTGACAGCATACTGCCCAGTGAAAACACCTTCCTTCCGTTCTTCTCCGGACACCCGCATGCTTTTGCTCATCTGGCTGACCTTGGCCACAAAATCCATCACCGCCCGCTCAAAGGCGGTGCCAGCGACCAAAGTTTTCACCAACGGGTGTTCCGGGGCCAGGACCACGTAAGTCGCCCCGAAAATCGTATCCGGACGCGTGGTAAAGACCGGCAGCCGTTCTCCCGTCTTTTGCAGGCTAAAATAAATTTCTACCCCGTAACTTTTGCCGATCCAGTTCTCCTGCATCGCCACTACTCTCGACGGCCAGTTTTGCAGTTTTCTCAAATCCTCCAGCAGGGCTTCCGAATAATGGGTAATTTTCAAATACCACTGTTCCAAATCTTTTTGAACAACCTCATTCTTGCAACGCCAGCACTGCCCTTGAATGACCTCCTCATTCGCCAGAGTCGTTTCGCAACTCGGGCACCAGTTAACAGAGGAACTCTTTTTATAAGCCAGCCCTTTTTCAAACATCTTTAAAAAAATCCACTGGTTCCAGCGGTAATAGTCTTTATCACACGTCGCCAATTCCCGGTCCCAATCGTAAGAAAAACCCATGCGTTTTAAATTTCCCCGCATCTGGTCGATACAGGCGTACGTCCATTTCGCAGGATGCGTTTTATGCTTAATCGCAGCGTTTTCAGCCGGTTGGCCAAACGCGTCATACCCCATAGGATGCAACACGTTAAAACCCTGCATGAGTTTAACCCTGGCGATAACGTCGGCAATCGTGTAATTCCGGACATGGCCCATGTGAATCTTCCCGGACGGATAGGGGAACATCTCCAGGCAGTAAAATTTCGGCCGGCGGCTCTCGTGTTCCGGAGTCTTAAAAACTCGCCGCTCGTCCCAAACGGCCTGCCATTTTTTTTCAATACGGGCTATTTCATTTGTGTTATATGGAATCATGATATCAATCTCTGGTGAAAGCAAACGAGGGAACCCCCTGCCCGGCCATTCCCTCTTCAAGACGCTTCATAGAAACGTTTATGATTTGTAATAATCTTTGCCCCGTCGAAGATACTGGGCATCCAGGCGTTGGGGCTTGAAGTATTCCCGGCAGAATTTTTCGGCGAAAACAGCATCAAACTCCCGGCAGCAGTAAATATCCACGCTGATAAAATTTTTTACCGATAACGTGTGAATCACAATCGAACTTTCGATTAAGGGGACCCAGCCGGATAAACCCGCCTTCTCGGGGAAACGAACCGCGTCACTCCTGAAAAGACTGGGGGGGGACTGCTTCTCCATCCCCAGGGCCTCAACCATCTCATCCAGGAAACGGTAATTCAGCGTTAAATCATCGCACGCACCCGGCTGACAGTTGTACAGGTCCAACAAAAGCTGATGTCCAAACGCCACGGATTCCTGACCTGTCCCGCAGGGAAAATTTTTTAAAACAGTTTGATTCATAGTCAATTCCTCTCAACAGTCCTAGATTATTCTATTTATACCCATCACAACCCTGTTCTTCATATAACAGCAGGCCCAGGATCAGAAGCCGCAGAACTTCAAAAACACCAGCAAAAACGCCGCAATCAAAACACTTATAAGGATGGCCCGGGAAGACCATTTATATTTCATTTTGCCAAAAATACCGTCTCCGGCCCGATGCAGGCTTTCACCGCAAAAATGACACAAGAGGGCATCGTTATCATAAATCGGTTTCTTGCAATGAGGACAGATATACTCAGACATAAATCAAAGGTATAAACCCAAAAGCAAGCCCTGGACCCCATTAACCGCAGCAAACTGCGAGAAAGCAACAGCGGCGCCGGGTATGGAGCACCACGCCCTGCTCCCTGTTAATAATTCCCTTCGCAGGATGAACGCACCCCTTCACATACGTGCGAACATTCCCGAAGCAAAACACCTTATCAAACCCTTGCCTCCACCCACGGGCATGCCCACACTCTTCTGCGAAAACGGATAAACCCCTGCATTTGGAAAGGTATTATCTCACTTGAGGTCCGTAAAGTCAAAAAATAATCTGTATTGTTTTCCCCTTCCTGGGGATATCCGGACGGCAAGAAAAACAGCCCCTTGCGTGCCGGAAACGCAGGACAGGGGTCCTTAGTTCACCGCCTTTATCTATTTGCAAATTATTTAAAAATATTCTAAAATGGCTCAGTATCATACAGGAATGTCTCCTCTTAACAACAGGACTCTTTATAGCATGAAGGTTTCCATCAACGGAAAAACACATGAATTAACCGCGCCCCTGCCTTTATCAGGACTCATTCAGGATATCTGCAAGAACAACCCTTATGTTATCGCCGAGCTGAATGGGGCAATCATTCATAAAAAGCGCTGGACAGATGTTAACGTTTGCGAGGGAGACAAAATCGAACTGGTCAGTTTCGTGGGAGGAGGCTAGGCCGCCAACAGGCCCCCTTCCAGGAGTTGGATTCTTCCACAGACTGCGAAAAAAAATATGGACATAAAATCAGCCCAACCCCCCAGCGCCGTGCCCCGCACAAGCCAAACAGACCCCCTGGTTATCGGGGGGAAAGAATTGTCTTCCCGGTTCCTCTTGGGAACAGGGAAATTTAAAAATAAGGCCGAAGTCAGAGACTGCATCCAGGCCTCCGGGGTACAGATTGTGACCGTGGCCTTGCGGCGCATTGACCTCAACCGGCATGAAGACAATATCCTGGACTATATCCCCCCGGGCATCACATTGTTAACAAACACGTCCGGGGCAAGAAACGCGAACGAAGCGGTCCGGCTGGCCCGTTTGGCCAGGGAAGCGGGATACGGCACCTGGGTAAAAATAGAAGTGATCAACGACAGCAAATACCTGCTCCCCGACAACGCAGAGACCGTCAAGGCGACAGAAATACTGGCGAAAGAAGGATTTACCGTCCTGCCGTATATCCTGCCGGATTTAAACATCGCCCGGGCGCTGGTTCAGGCCGGGGCCGCGACCGTCATGCCGCTGGGGTCGCTCATCGGCAGCAACCAGGGACTGCGCGTCAAAGACCTTGTTCAAATCCTGATCGAAGAAATAGATATTCCCGTCGTGGTCGACGCCGGCATCGGCTTCCCGTCCCAGGCCTGTGAAGCCATGGAAATGGGAGCCGACGCCGTACTGGTCAACACGGCGGTGGCCACCGCAGGAAACCCGGCGGGACTGGCCCAGGCCTTTGCCGAAGCGATTCAGGCCGGACGACGGGCCTATCTCAGCCGGCCTTCGGCCCCACATCCTTATGCCAGAGCCTCCTCCCCTTTAACGGGTTTTCTTTACAAGGAATCAACGGCCAGCTAAAAATATCCTGTGACAAAAGATAAAAAACATGAAACCTTTAATGTCCTATGAATCCATTCAGTCCATCCTTGCGGACACAACCCCAGAGACAACAGAACAACTCGCCCAGGAAGCGGCGGCCGTAACCCGTCAATATTTTGGCCGGACAGTCTCTCTCTATGCGCCGATTTACCTTTCCAATTACTGCAGCAGCTTCTGTACCTACTGCGGATTCCATAACCGGAGAAAAATCAACCGGGTCAAGCTCTCGCTTCCGGAAATCCGGGATGAAATGCGCCAGGTATCTCAGACCGGGATTGAAAACATTCTGTTGCTGACCGGAGAATCCTATACCATGACTCCTCTGTCCTATCTGCAGGAGGCGGTCGAAGCGGCAAAAGAATATTTCACAGGGATCAGCCTGGAAGTCCATCCCATGGAAACAGACGAATACCGCACGCTCTACCGGCAGGGCGCCGATGGGGTCACCGTTTACCAGGAAACCTACAACCGGAAACGCTACCAGGAAGTTCATCTCGGCGGGAAGAAGAAAAATTATGACTACCGCTTGCAAACTCCGGAACGGATCGCCCGCGCCGGCATGCGGTCGATCTCTCTGGGGATTCTCCTAGGGCTAGGGGACACAGCCGAAGATCTTCTGGCGCTATTTCATCACCTGCGCTCCCTGGAAAAAAGTCACCCGGCGGTTGAATACAGCCTGTCCTTCCCCCGCCTGAGACAAATCAAGGGGCAAGACTTCGTCCCCCAGGCCGTAAACGACATCACCCTCACAAAAATCATCTGCCTGTCGCGGCTTTGTTTCCCCCGGGTCGGCATCAATCTCTCCACCCGGGAACCGGCCCGGCTGCGCGACCATCTTATTGAATGCGGAGTGACCCGGATATCAGCCGGGTCCAGGACTTCGGTTGGCGGATACACCCTTGCAGATTCTCCCGGGCAAGACCCCCAATTTGACATTCAGGACAACCGTAGCGTGGAAGACATTTTGACCATGCTGAAGCAGCATGGGTTTGACCCGGTCTTCACGGACTGGAGGCCGATCCCCAACGCCTGAAGATGATATTCCCCCTCAGGCCGGGAGCCGTACTTTTCATAAAAAATATGATATACTTTCACCAACGTTTTTATTTCATCCCATGTCTGCGGATATTTTTCCACAAGGAAACCCGCCGTACACGGGATTGAAAGACAAGGAGGCAAGCGCCATGAAAGCGGAAAACATGTATGCCTTAGAACGGCTCAGCCTGTTTTGCCATATGACCGGGATATTTTCTGTTTTTATCGGGCTTACCCTGACGTTTTTCGACGCCCTGAACAAAGACATGGGGCACATCCAAATCAGTATTTACGTAGTTATCACCGGTTACTCCTTCGTAAAAATCGCCAAACGCATTGCCCAAATCCTTATGATCGAAGCTCATCCCTCAAGCCGCTATTGATCCTTCACCCTATAGACCACCATGAACCTTTTTGAAAAAAATCTTCTGCAATATTTCCAGCCCGGGCAATTCCGGGACATCCAGTCGAAAAAAATCGGCATCGGCGGCGCCGGCGGGCTGGGGTCCAACGTCGCGGTTATCTTAACCCGATGCGGCTTTAAAAATTTTGAAATCCTCGATAATGACAAGATTGAGTATTCCAACCTCAACCGGCAGCAGTATTTTTTTAATGAAATCGGTCAAAAAAAAACCGACGCGCTTCACAAACGGCTGCTGTCCATTAACCCGGACTGCGCCGTGAATATTTGGCCGGTATTCTGGACCGAAGCCCAAGGGGACCAATTTTTTAACGAATGCGATTTCGTGGTGGAGGCTTTTGACCGCGTCGAATTTAAACACGCCTTTGTTTCGTTCTACCAAAACCGGGCGCCTTTCGTGGTAAGCGGCGTCGGCATGGCCGGCCTAGTGGACAAACAACCGCTCGCTGTTAAAAAGATGGGCAATATCTACCTGGTCGGGGATTTTACCACCGCCACCGACCAAAAGCACCCCCCCCTGGCTCCCCGCGTGACGGCCTGCGCGGCCATCATGGCAGAAATCATTCTCGAACTGACCTGCGG
Source organism: uncultured Planctomycetales bacterium (assembly GCA_964489065.1). Taxonomy (GTDB): domain Bacteria; phylum Omnitrophota; class Gorgyraeia; order Zapsychrales; family JANLHA01; genus JAGOJP01. The sequence goes on from CAZAXH010000004.1 coordinate 148,977, forward strand.
GATGACGCCGCGCGTGGAAGACGACTTCCTCACGACTTCTTTCTAAAAACAGCGATCATGACAAACGTGCCGATTAAATAAAGAGCGACGGCGAGAAATATCGCAGGGTGTCCCTGCAGATACACCGACAGCTTGGCGGGATTAAGGACAGTGTCCATACCCAAAGCGATAAAAAACTGAATCACAAAAATCCTTAAAGGGGAGGCGGACGCCGAGATAAGGAGATATTTTTTGAGAGGAATCCGCGTAAGCCCGCAAGCAAGATCCAGGAACCGAAAGGGGATGACCGGGAAAAATTTCGCAAAAAAAATCCCCCAGCCACTTTTTCCCGCCACGATTTGATCCACCCGTTCCATTTGCCCCGGTAGCTTTTCCGTGACATATCCACGGCCGAAGTGGCGGCTTAAAGAAAACATCGCACACGCGTTCCCCATTTCGCCGAACCAAACGATCACCGTGCTCAAATACGGGCCGAACAAAAAAGCCCCGGCCACCCGAAGGACGTCTTTAGGCCCGACCCAGACGAGGAAGGTCAAACTAACGTACAAAAATATAAAAATCAAGGCCGACCAAAACACGGGAAACCGTTTCAGGTAATCCTGACAAGCCTGTTGATCAATATGGATAAACGGGCTTAAGGCCAGAAAGCACCCTGCCAGCAAAATCAATATCAGGAAACGGATTTGATGGGGCTTTGTGTGAAGCATCGCTCTATACAAAACGGATTTTTAACCGTGGGCCCGCTCCAGGCTTAACTTCTTCAGGTAAATCATCAGGATAGAGATGGCTGCCGGGGTTACCCCGGAGATACGATGAGCCTGGCCTAAAGTGACAGGCCGGAAAAAATGAAGCTTTTGTTGAATCTCTATCGATAATCCGGGAATGCGGGCGTAATCAATGTCGCCGGGAATTTTAATGTTTTCAATATGCCGGAACTTCTCCACGTCTTTGAGCTGACGCTTGATAAATCCTTCGTATTTGATTTCGTACTCAACCTGTTCGATCACAGGGGAATCCTGGCCCTTTAAATTTCCGTTAAACGGAGCGATCATCGCGTAAGTCATTTCGGGCCGTCTTAAAATCAGACTCAAAGAAGCCGGCTGACGCAACGGGCTGCTGTTATTCTCCTCTAAAACCCGGTCAATGTCCGGCCCCGGATTAACAACCGTTGTCTGCAGGTGAGAAATCTCCTTCTCAATAAGTTCATATTTACGCAACATCCGTTCATAAACATCTTCCGGAATAAGGCCGAGTTGATGTCCGTATTGCATCAAGCGTTTATCCGCATTATCTTCCCGGATAATCAACCGGTATTCCACCCGGGATGTGAACATTCGGTAAGGCTCTTCCGTCCCTTTAGTGATCAGGTCATCAATTAAAACACCGATATACGATTCATCCCGACCCAAAATGACCGGCTCCTTATCCAAAACAGCGCAGGCTGCGTTAATCCCGGCCACGATCCCCTGCGCCGCCGCCTCTTCATATCCGGTCGTGCCGTTCACCTGCCCCGCGCAATAAAGCCCGCCGATTCTTTTGGTTTCCAGCGTGCCCTTTAATTCCGTGGCGCGGATGACGCCATGTTCAATAGAGTACCCGTAACGGTTTATTTTAACCCGTTCGAGCCCCGGGATAGACCGCACGAACATCTCCTGCACTTCAGCCGGCAAACCGGTGGAAATCCCATTGGGATAATATTCATCGGTGTCCAGCCCCTCCGGCTCCAGGAAAACATGATGGGAAGATTTATCCCCGAATTTCTTTAATTTATCTTCAATCGAAGGGCAATACCGTACACCGGTTGAATGAATCTGCCCCGAATACATGGGCGATAAATGCATATTAGCGCGGATGATATCATGCGTTTTCTCGCAAGTCCGAGTGATATAACAGGAAAGCAGTCTCTGTCCCGGAGGGATAAACGGCGTCCGGAATGAAAACGGCCATGGAGGGTTATCCGAATGCTGAACCTCCATAGAAGAAAAGTCGATCGTCTTCCCGTCAAGTCGGGGAGGAGTTCCGGTTTTAAACGACAGGACTTCAAACCCCAGATCTGACAAACTGGCGGCCAAAGACACGCAGGCCGGCTCATCAATGCGCCCGCCCGGGATAATAGTCCGGCCGATATGGATCCGCCCGTTTAAAAATGTCCCGCCGGCGATCACAACCGTCGGGGCGCCCAGTATCAGCCCCTGACGCGTCTTGACTCCGGTAACCCGGGATCCGCGGCACAGCAACGTACAGGCCTCGTCTTCCAGGACCGTCAACCGCGCCTGCCGGTGGACAACGTCCTGCATATATTCCCGATATCGTTTACGGTCACTTTGGCACCGGCTGGAACGAACCGCCTGTCCTTTCGAGGCGTTCAGCCTCCTAAACTGGATGCCCGTGCGGTCGGCGGCCAAAGCCATTTCCCCGCCCAGGCAGTCGATCTCCTTCACCAGTTGTCCTTTGCCGACGCCCCCCACGGCCGGATTGCAGCTCATCTGCCCTATCGTGGAAAAAGACAACGTCAACAAAAGCGTCTCACAGCCCATACGGCTCGCCGCCAAGGCCGCTTCAACCCCCGCATGGCCTCCCCCCACCACAATACACTGATATTCCCGGTCAAACATAATGGAATCTTCCGTTATTTTTTATTCATCGTTAATGCCAGAATAGAATTCATGACCGCAAAAACAAACGATAGGAATGCAATCAGGTTTAAGTCCTCATATTGAAAATCCTTAAAAGTTGCGGCAAAAACGGCCAGGATCGTCAACCCCCATAAAAAGTACATGAAAATTGTTATAGCTTTATGCATACACAATCCTCACCTTGAGCCTAAGGTTAATTTATTAAACTAACGCTAAATTATTGATTTGTCAATGTTTTCGTTCTGGGCCCCGCCAGTCCCAACCAGGTTTCGCGCATTTCAGCCGCTCCTCCCAATAAACTTTAAAGACTAAGGCAGACCACGAGGATTCGAAGTGACAGCATTTTTACTTGGGCGCTCGGCAGGAATCACGAACGACAAGCTGCGGGGTTAAAACCATCTGAACCGCGGATTTTTTTTTCCCGGACATAATATTCTGCAGATATTTCACCGCGTATTCGGCCATCTGAAACAGCGATTGCCGGATTGTGGTCAAAGCAATAGGACCATAAAGGCTGGCCGGATTATCGTCGAATCCGATCACGGATATATCATCAGGCACCTTCATCCCTCTCTCCTGTATGACAGCAATGACCTCCAAAGCCATATCATCACTGGCGACAAAGACCGCGGTCGGCGGCTGAGGAAGCGCCAGAAGCTTCTCCATCGCACCCCTGGCACTGCGGCGGGAATAATCCCCTTCGAGCACATATTCATCTTTCACCGGAATGTTTTCCTTCTGAAGCCCCTGCCGGAAGCCCTCAAAGCGCTGCAACCCGGCCTGCGTCTGCAGAGTGCCGGTAACCGTGGCGATGCGTTGGTGCCCCAAGCTGACAAGGTAATCGGCGGCAATGCGGCCGCCTGCCACATTATCGATCCCGATATAATTCACATCCAGATCATCCACGACATTGTTAATGACCATACAAGGGACATGGGCGGCCAAGGTCTCTTCAACCTGTTTCCGGTTCTCAATAATATCGGCAAAAATGACGCCTCCGACGCTATTCGTATTAAGCGGATTAAAACCATTGGTAATATGAAAAACCAAATCCAAGCGCAGGGTCTCGCAGGCATGCCCCACACCCCGGATAATTTCGATGGCATAAAAAGAATAAAAAATCCCAGGATATCCGGGCATGACCAGCCCGATAGCATTATTAGTGCCGCTGGCCAGACGCTGGGCGCTGACATCCGGCTTGTATTTCAAAGCCGCGATCGCTTCTTCTACTTTAGAACGGTTATGCTGGCTGACGGTGGGAACATCATTAATGACACGCGAAACGGTCGTAATGGAAACCTTAGCGCGGCGGGCGACATCTTCTATGCTGACTTTACGTTGCCTGGTCACGTTATCCTGAATTATCGTACGACGTCACCCACACGGATGGAGGTGACTTTGTTTTTAATATCCGCGGCGGCAATGTCTTTGCGCACCTGGATCACTTCCAGAGCCGCGACATACTCCGCTCCCCGGTAAACACTCATATTATCCCCCAGCTTTAGACCGTCATTCTGGCCTAAATCAACGATAACAAAATTATTTTCATCATTCACGGAAACAATATTGCCGTCAAACCCCGGAGCGGGCAAAACGACTTCCGGGATCCCCTCGCTCTTTTCTCCAGCGCCGGAAACGACAATCGGCGGAAGCTCCACGGCCTTGGAAGACGCTCCTGACATCTGAAAATTTTTCTCCAGGCTGTCCTTAATTTGCCAGATCTCATCAATGCGGTTTTGAATGACATGCTCGGTTTCCATCAGTTTCCGCTCCACGTCCTTCTTTTCATCCTGCAGACGCACAATACTCTTTTCCAAAGCAATTTTAGTCGAACTCAAGTCTTTGATCTGAGACCGCAAGGCCATGTTTTCCTCGTTAAGTTTCGCGAAGCGGCCATTTAAAAATTCCTTATCATTTTCCGCCCGGGCTAGGGCCAGAGATAAATTGTCCGCCAAATCTTTCCCGTGTTTGATTTCCCGCTCAATAGAATCTTTGGTGGTAACCAACTCCGAAATTTCCAGCTCCAAGTCTGAGTTTGATTTCTTTAAGGCTTCCAACTCGAGCATATTGGCATCCAGTTTCTTTTTTAAAGCATTCACTTCCAGTTCAAGGGAAGTTTTCTCGCGGATGACCTGCGCCCAATAAGTTTCATTATCCGGCGGCACATCAGGGATATTGTTCGTCGATATTCTTTGACCGGGAGAAGACGGTTCCGGCTTGTTATCTGCCGCGGGGCTGACAGAAGCAACCGTCCCCGGAGGCTCCACCGGCGCTCCGGTTTCCCGCTCCACATATTTATAGACAATTTGCGGTTCGGATTTTTCTTTGACCTTAGATAACAAGGTGGTCCGCTCTTTTTCCAGCGCCGCTATTTTTTCCTGCAAGACATTCCGTTCGCCGGTCAAATCCGCAATCTGTTTGTTCAGGGACTCCACATCACCATCGAAAGAACTTAAGCGCTCTTCCAACTCGGATTTCTTTTTCTCAACATCTTTCAGCTTTTCCTGCAGGTCTTTATTTTCAAAGATATATTTTTTCTCCCGTTGCTGAAAATCATCCACCTGTTTCTCCAAAGATATCTTTGATTTATCAGACTCTTGTTTCTGAAAAGCAATATACGTTAGCAATCCGACGGAGACAAAAAGCAATAAGAGCAAGAAAACTAAGATAGACTTTGCAGCTCTCGACATATCATCTCCTTATGATAATAATATTTATAAGCTTGATATGAATATAACAAAGGATAGGAAGCAGCACAAGGAAAAAAGAAACAAAATGCGGATAGAAATAACCCGAAGGATGATCCTGCTAAGGACAGCAAGGGGCCATCATCAAACCAAGGCTCTGAAGTAAATATCGACGGGCTTGCTGCGGCAAACCCGCGGACAACGACAAAAAGGGCCGGTTTCCCGGCCCTTTTTTAAAAAATTATTGCAAGCGGTGTTCCTGTTATTGATATTGAATATTATCCAGATAAAACGTGCAGGTGTCTGGATTGACGTCCACATTCGTCGACCAGGAAAACCCGCCGCTCACATAAGATAAATCACGGCCCCGCAAATCGATTGTATATTTGCGCCACTCGTTTGTCAAAATCACCGGCCCGATGATCGCCATATCAGAATCCGGGAAATCCCCGGTAATCCCGCCCATTTTAAATTCCTCAATACGCTCGCCGCCTTTTTCCCCTTTCGCCCAAAAGCTCAGCTCCCGTGCGCCGTCAAGGTTAAACCCGCCTTTGCGATTGCCCCAGTTATTCGCCGGGTTCAGCCAATAAATACCCGCCCATTTCTGATCATCCTTCGAGCATGCCACGTCATACTCAACACGAATACATGTTTTACCGTCATAGCAATTTTCCTGCCACGCGTCGTTAAAATTGATGCATTTCCCGTTCGGCATAAAACCGGAAGGGACAAAATGATTTCCCCGGGACCCTTTATCTTGGTATACGAGGAACGGCTGAAAAGTGGTTTCTTCCTGTGCCACATTTCGGTCAGGCTGCCCCTCTGAACTCCCCCGAGAGCTTTGGTTGCAGCCCCCGCATACGAGCAGAAAACACAGCCCCCCAAAAAAGACAGTCTTATTCATAAAACATCTCGCCCTTTCATTAAAATCATTTCCCATCACTTAAAATTAAATTGATCGCAGGATAATAAAGAAAAACAGGATCCTCAAGTTGAGGAACACCCTTAAGGATCCTGTTTTAAAAATACGGATCAATCCAGAGACAAAAAAGAGGAGAAATTATTCTTCCTCCAAAGCCTCAAGTTTCTGTTGGGCGCCTTCCGCCGGCTTCCAGAACCAGCCCTTGGGGTCCCAACACTGTGAAAAATAATAGTCATCAACCAGCTTCTTGAAATTCTTCTTGGCTTCTTCTTTGTTGCCGGCATTCAAATAAGCTTCGCCTCTGATAAAAAGGCAGGTCCCAACGTCATTCAGCGCCCAGTATGAAAAAATCTTGTCTTTCGACTCCCAAGCGTATTCGGTCATGGATTCCTGCATCTCTTTAGCTTTGGCCTCATAAAGCTCCAAACACTTATTCGTGTAAGCAACAACGCTGTCCAAATCCTTATTAGCAAGGGCTTCCCATGCTTTGACGGTCAACGTCATAGACGTATAGTCACCGAAGTCCAAATTAGAACCAGATTCGATCATGGCGATCTTTTCTTTTGCGGCCTCCGCCGGTTTCCAAAACCACCCCTTCGGGTCCCAGCATTGACCATACGTATACTCGTCCACCACCGTCTGATACGCCTTCACCGCTTCATCCGTCATTTTAGCTTTGCGGTACGCTTCCCCCTGGATAAACAGGCCGGTCGCAATATCGTTCAACGCCCAGTATGAAAAAATTTCATCGTTCGTACCTGTCGGATAAGCCGTCAGACTGGCCTGCATCTTTTTGGCCTGCTCGGCGTATAATTCAACGCATTTATTCGTGTAAGCCAAAACGGCCTCCAAGTCGTTTTCTCCCAAGGCCTGCCAGGCGTTCGTGATCAACGTGACAGAGCGGTAATCCCCAAAATTATAGGCAGCGGCGGGCACAGGAATGGCTAAAGACACTCCTACCATGGCCATCATCATGCATAATAAAATCTTTTTGTACATCTCTAAGGTCCCTCCAGTTGGTTAAACGCGATTTCCTTTCAAATGAATTTCTTATATTAAGGCCCCTATGCCTTCCGAGGCAATCTAACCTTGCGGTCAGATACGGGTAATAAAAAATTTAATCAGTTCTCCACACCCCCTCTCCTATTAAGATATATACCAAAAAACAACGGAGTAATTATAGCATTTTTACCCGTTATTTAGCAAATTGAATCTTAGCCCAACCCCCGTCTTCAGTTCCAAGCTTCCTTGTAAAACTCATAACTCTTCCGCAACTGACGCATAAACGGGCTGTGCGTCCCATTGCCCTGACTTGTAATACCAAACCATTCCTCATAATAATACCCTCCGGGGAAAGGCCCGATGGCATCAGAACGGCGGTCATGATAAAATGGCTCGTAATTCTTCCACCATTCATCCGTCCACTCAAAGACAACCCCTCCCAGGGCGTTCCCGGCCCCTTCCGCATGCCCTGCCATATTGGCTTCAATATCATGCCAGTTGCCACGATGATAATTCATCTGCGCCTCCTCGCCTTCCGCTTTCGTGAGATGCTTGGCATAGGCCGGGCAACCGTATTCTGTAATAAAAGCCGCTTTCCCGGTTGACTCCTGAACCTGTTGCCAGAAAGCGCCAAAACCATAGTCCCCGCGGTAAACATTGGCCGCAAAAATATCAATATCCGGCGCATTCTTCGCAAAAATATCCAAATACAGGGTATCGCCGTTACATAATGCTACCGGATGATTAGGATCAATGCTCTTGATCATTTTAGCCACTTCATTGGCAAACTTGTAATACGCTTCTGGTTTTTTGTCCGCGTTAGAGGCGACCCCGTAATTATTCTCGTTTCCCAAAAGCCAAAACAAAAGATACGGCTCGTCCTTATGTTCCATGACCATCTGACGGACGGATTCCATCATATTCTTCTGATGTTCCGGATTTTCATAATCGGTCCCCTCAAACCAGGTTGCCCCGGACCCCAGAGTATATTTCCCAAGAAAATCGCCTAAGATCACCCGGATACCATGTTCTTCATAAAGCTTACGGAAAACCTCTTTATCCGGTTTAATCGGCTGCTGGTATTCGCGAATGGTGTTGCCGCCCATCTCCTTAATCAGCTTGAAATCCCCGACCACCGGCTCATCCGGGTCCTGCTGATTGTTGCCGTTTCTATCCACCCAGGAATCATAAGGGCCGTCCGGCTTGCCGTTCTTATTGGTGTCTTCATACATCCAGGACACCAAGGTTCCCTTGTCCGGACTCTGGCCGATCTTGGTCGGAGCATAAGTAATCCCTTTGATAACATAGGGGTTGCCATCGACAAAAAGTTGCCAGTGCCCGTTATCATACTGAACGAGTGACACCTTGCCTTCTCCCAAACGCCGGGCAACATTCCGTAACGGCACCTTTTTTTGATCCAGGTTCAGGCTTCCCTTCACCTTATCCATCCAGCCCCTTTCCTGAACGACCCCGGGATACGTGACAACAATGTCATTGCTGACATCGTTGTCAAAACCGTTTTTAACTTCTATTTTCATCCACTTCACTTTTAAATTTAATTCCGGATGAGACCGCACCAAATAAACAATCTTGGAAACCGCGGCCTGGGCCGGATACCAGGGCGTCTGCCAGTAAGTCCACCCGACCGTTTTGGGAAAATGGACAACAATGGCCTGGTAAGTTTTAATGGCTTCATAATACATCTGCGCTTTTTCAAAAATCATACCCAGGTAAAAAAGCTTGACCCCTCCGGGTTCCGGAGCCGTCGCCCATTTATAAAAAGCCGCCTCCAGGTCATCGCTATGAACAAAATCCCAGTGGCTTCCTTCCAGGCGGCCCTCCTTTTTGGCCTGTTTATATTTCGGATCCTTAAACACATCGGCGGTATTAGGGTATATCCCTTCTCCGACAGCCTCCTTCAAGCCCTTAAGATCGTTGATCTTATAATGATACCGATCTGTCCCCACGTCCAGGAACTCGCCGTATTTATGATAATCGACCACTTGATCTGTCCCGGGAAACGCCAGCGAGGGGAGGGTCTTCAACCGTGTCGGCGGCTCCTCCACCTCCTCTTCAACTTTCCCGGTCATGACATCAATACTTGCCTGGCTCTTTTCCGCCACCGACCAGTACGACCCGCGGGAAGGGTCCCAGGCCTGCGCCCAAGGATATTCATCAATGATCTTCTGAAAGGTCGCGATCGACTCTTCCGTGCGTCCGTAATTCATCATGGCTTCCGCCTGGACAAAAAAGAGAGTGGCCACCGCATTCAAATAAGGATAATCCTTTTCCTTGCCGCGCCCGGGAAATCCGGACAACGACGCTTCTTCTTTGCGGGCCTCGGCGTCAAAAAGCGTTAAAGCCACCCCCACCAGCTTATCCAACGGCTCCAGCTTCCTCTGGCTGGACAATTCCCACGCCTTCCGGACAAAATCCTCCGTCGTCGCCCCGGCTTCAAGTTCAATGTCCGCGTAAGGGAAATTCCCGTCTGCCGGTAATGTAATAACACTCTTTTCCGCAGAAACATCCTGTGCGACTTCTCCCTCGGCATTACCGCCCTTTTCCACGGCCGCTTCAGCCGCCGGAGATTCTGTTTCCGCCGCCGGAACGGCTCCTTCCGGAACGCTCCCGGCCGCGGCTTCAGAGCCCTGGGCTTCCTGCTGTACCGTGTCTGGAGCAAGGGAACTCTCCTGCTTCACCGGCTCTTGCGCCTCAACGGTCGTTTGAATAGCCGGGCTTTCGCCAGCCGCTTCCTGAGCATAGCCGAATGTCGCCGGGCTTAACAGGAAAATTCCCGCCAAAAGTATTGATAATCGCGACACAGTTTTTTCCCCTTGATTATTTTTTTTCACAATAAAAACCCTCCCAGTTTTGATTATCCAACAACAGCGCCGGATGATAATCCTTTAATAATATGCTTCTGCATCAGAAGATAGACCACAATAATTGGCACGGCAGCGATGGTCAACCCCGCCATCAAAAGAGGATAGTCCGAAAGGTATGTCCCCTGAAAAACCATAAGCCCCCTTTGGATCGGCATAATGGTGGGATGATTGGGAATGTCATTCAACAACAACATCGCCAAGATATACTCGTTCCAGACATTTAAGGCGTTAAAGATCACGATAACGGCAATGGCCGGCCTGGCCAACGGGATAGCCACATGCCTCCATATCCCCAGTTTCGAGCAGCCGTCAATACGGGCAGCGTCTTCCAGGTCCGGCGGCATCTTGTCAAAAAACGTCTTTAAAAGCAAAATACTTAAAGACAGGCCCACATTGATCATGCAGAGCACATACCCCAGTTGCCGGACAAAGGGATAAGGCGAATTAATGAATCCCAGCTTTGTCATCAATACCGTTAACGGAACGAAGCTTCCCGGCAGGGGAATCATCATGGCCATGACAAACATGTAAAAGAAAAAATTTTTTCCCGGGAATTCTAGGCGGGAGAAAGCATAAGCGGCCAGAGAGGACACCACCACAATCCCTATGACGACGGAAACCGTGTAGATAATGCTGTTGAGCGAATACATGGCGAACTGCCCCTGCGTCCAGGCCTTCACGAAATTATCAAAATGGATCTCCGCCGGAATCAGGGATTTATCCGTAAAAATCGTTTTGTTGCTCATCAGCGCCGAACGCGCCATCCAGAATAACGGGAATAAACAGGTTATCGTCACGGTCAGGAGAAAAACGTGAATCAAGGTTGCCTTAACGTCCCGGATCACTCTATATTTATTGATCATGCCCTTTCCTTTTTAAGCCTGTTTCATGCGCTCGGATATTTTCTTGAGGACAAACGACACCGCTATTAAAATCATCCCGAAATTAACGCCCATGGCGCAAGCATAGCCGTACCGGTTCTGCCCGGTCATGGCCGCCAGTATCTTTGTGACAGGGACGGCGGTATAATCCCCCAGCCCCGAACTGCCCGCTAACGTCAAAATAAGGACAAAGGCCTGCATCGCCCCGAGGATCGTCAATATCATCACCACCACGATAACCGGAAGCATCATCGGAACCGTCACGTTCTTAAAAACACTGAACGAACCGGCGCCGTCCACCCGCGCCGCTTCATAGAGCTGACGGTCGATCGTCTGCAATCCGGCCAGGAACATAATAAACCCCCAGCCAAATCCCTTCCAGGAATGGACCACGGCGATACAGGTTAAGACCGTCTTGGGATTGGACAGCCAATTGGTGATAAGGTTCGAAAATCCGATTTTGGCCAAGGCGCTGTTAAGCAGACCGATATGCTGGCCATCCTGCATACCGGAATAAAGGATCCAGGACCAGATGAGCCCGACCACGACTTCGGAAAGCACCGGCGGAATAAAGAAGATAACCCGGTACACCCCTTTCATGAAGATTTCCTGGTCGCAGGCCAGGGCCAAAGCAAAGGCCAGGGCGTTCTGAAAAGTCAGGGCGATGAGGGTGATATACGCGGCGTTCCACATGGACTTCCACCAGCCACGATCCGCCATCAAGTCCTTAAAATTCTCAAATCCGATATAAGTTCTGGCCAGGCTGATACCGTCCCATTCCTGCAGGGACAGTTTAAATATTTCATAAAAAGGAACAATATAAAACACGCAAAAGATAAGAACAGCAGGCAGGACAAATGAGAAACTTTCCAGTTGATCCCGGAGTTTCGGGAGCGAAAAACTGCTTTGTTGGTACAAAGGCATTATGATTGGTTTCGTTTTAAAAACTATTTATTTGCGTTTTTGTTTCTTCGCCATCTCGCGTTCTTTTACGCTCTGCACTTCCTGGGCGACCTGTTCCGGAGTTTTTTCTCCTATAATAATCGACTGGATCCCCTTGTCAAACGCTTCGATCACAAGGGGATCTTCATTCAGCGGCCAAATCGTCGGATGCGTGGTCGCGTCCATAGCCCGGGCGAACTCCGAAAGCACGTCGGGAATATCGGTCAGCGCATACCGGTTAGCCGGCAGATTCAGCGTTTCTTTTGATAGATACGACTGCTGTTCCTTGGCGGAAAGCCATTTCAGGAAAGCAATGGCCTTATCCTTCTTGTCGGAAGCATTGTTGACAACAAAAGAAGAGCCGGCCCCGCCCCAAATCCGCATGGGAAGATCATGATTATATTTAGGAGGAAGCATAACCCCATACTCCAGATCAGGGTTCATTTCGTTGTAGACATTCACGCACCAGGACCCGTTAAACGCAAAGGCGGCCCGGCCCAGGGCGAAGTCCTGTTCCGCATACTTATTGGCCTTGGTCACAATCCCTTCCAGCAAAGCGCCTTTTTGCCGCAATGTATCAAAAATCCGGAACACTTCAACCCACTCGGGGTCAGTATACGGCACTTTCCCCCGGAACGTGTTCATGACTTTGTCTTCCCCCATAATATTAAACGCATAATTAGACGCAAAACAATCCGCCATCCACAGCTCTCCCCAGCCGGAAACCAGCCCGGAAACGCCCACCCGGTTCAAGGCCTCCGTGGCCGCTAGGAATTCCTCTAACGTCTGGGGAGGATTTGCCACGCCGGCCTTTTCCAGAAGTTTCTTGTTATAAAGCATCTGAATATTGGTCACATCGATAGGAACGCCGTAAATTCCAGGCTCAACATTATAGACATTGCCTTCTTCAAACCGGTTGGCGGACATGGCTTTGGGAAACATGCTTTTCTCCCACGCGCCGTCATCCTTCATGAATTCCTCGGTCAATTTGGCGACAAATCCGCTTTCAATAAACGTCGCAAACACGGCCTTCTTATCCAGGATGCCGAAAACATCCGGCAAAATATGCGCCTGGGCAGCGGCAATAATTTTCTGGGAATACACGTCAGAAGGGGCATACAATTCAAAAACCACTTCCACCCCGGTCTCTTCTTTGTAGCGTTTGGCCAGCTCATTTAAAGCATCATGCCGGTCGGTCATCCAGTGCCACACCGTAATCATATTTTTATTCGGAGTAACCGCCGGACCGCAACTCTGACAACTTCCGATAATCGCCGCCAAAACACAAAGACCGATCACTAACAGCAATTTCCCTTTCATCCCCGCTCCTTTAAATGAGGTCCCAATAAAAATAATAAATCAAAGTGTATGAAGATCCTTTAGGCGTGAGATTTAAATCATTGGGACAAATAAATTAAACACAATATATCTGAAATAAAAACAGATGACGGCGTATTCTATCATGCATGTTTTATTTTGTCAAAAAGCCTTCCTTCCTTATATAATCACAGGGCACTCTGTTCTCAATTAACCGCAGCAAGCTGCAGGGTATGAACCCAACATCCTTCGGCTCGTTCGCTTGGGCTCACTCGCTGAAGGATCAGTTCGCATTTTTAGTTTACACTCCCTTTGGTCGTGTAAACTAAATGCTCATTGAATAAAAAAGGCGCATGCCCGCCCCGCCGCTATCCAAGAACCACCTTAACGCGATGAACCTGACCGTCTTTAACGGGCACAACAACATCCCCGTCTATAACTTGCCCGTCTACCGTTATCGTCTTCTCGCCTTTTTCTTTTCCAAGAGGGTTCAAAATTTCTATTTCGTAAATATCTCCCCTGAACGGGCGCCGGACAAAACATTTTTTCCATTGCGGAGGCAGACACGGGTCAATCTTGAGTCCCTGGAAATCCCGGCGGATCCCGCAAATCCATTCAGTCGCCAGCATAAAATTCCAACCAGCCGTTCCCGTAATCCAGGTAAAAGCGCCTTCCCCATACCGGTAGGGGTTGCCGGGACCGACCAGATATTCCGCAAACACATAGGGTTCGGTTTTATAAAGCTCCATATTCTTCTGTTTATTGGGCATAATTTTACACACCGCCTCGTAAGCTTTCGCTCCGTACCCGGCCATGGCATAACCGACAGCCATGAACGTGGCCGCGTGGCAAAACACGGCCGCGTTTTCTTTGGTACCCTCTGAAAACATGCTGATCCGGCCCAGCCTTTTGACCCAGTCTGAAAAGGCGGGGGCAAAAAGCGCCAAACCGTGCGGGCCGTTCAAGTGCTTGTCCACGGCCTGTATAATTTTCTTAAGCCGTTCGCCCTCCGCGACGCCGGAAAGAATCGCCCAAGCCTGCGTGTTCAAGAAGATCTTCCCTTCTTTATCCTGCTTGCTCCCGTAAACCTGGCCCTGGTCATCAAACCCGCGGGAATACCATTCCCCATCCCATCCGGCATTGTTAATGCGTTCGGTCATGGTTTTAGCCATTTGCAGGTATTCGGATTTTTTTTGTTCTTCATTCACCAGCTGACAGAGTTCAGCCAGCATCTTCAAGGAACGGACCAGCGCCTGGGCCAGCCACACGCTTTCCCCGCGGTGCTTAATGCCTGCGGCGTCAATCGCGTCATTCCAGTCGGCGTGCCCGATGCGGGGAAACCCTTTTTCGCCGACATCATTAAAACAAAAGCTCAAATTCTTTTCCAGGTGCTCCAGGAGCGTCCCTTCCCCGTCCGTCTGAGCGCCGCCCTGATAATTCGGATCGACCTCCCAACCGTTGATCCACTTATCCTTCAAATAAGGAACATATTCAGAAAGGATATCCTTGTCCCCGGTTTCCTTAATATAAGCCGTGACCGTGGTCGTCAGCCAGACCGGATGGTCTTTATTGGGGAGGAATTTATGCGGCCCCGCTGTTTCCGACCATCCGGGAGCGGAGGTGCCGTCCCGCCGGATCAGGGAGGCCAGTTTCAATATCTTTTGACGGGTCAACGCCGGGTTAATGGACACGACCGCTTCGGAGTCCTGGGCGGAGTCCCGGTAGCCCCGGCCGCCGGACCCTTCGTGATAAAAACTCGGGGAACGCGACCACAGGTTACAAATATAAAGCTGGTATTTGACCCATACATTAAATAAAGTATTAAAATCCTTATCCGGCGTTTCCACCACAATATTGTCTGTAACGCGCTTGAGCCACAGCTCTTTTGTCTTTTCCAGTTCGGCTCTGGCCTGCTTCAGGTCGCGATACTTGGCGATAAGTTTCCCGATACCCGGGATGTCCGGCGTCTGCCCTAAAACAACAGAAAACTCCTTGGTTTCCCCGGGCTTAAGCGTCACCGTGTGTTTAAAAGCCCCGATGCCGTCTTCCCCCGAGCACACCGGGAAATTCTTGAAGCGGCCTTCCAGCACCGCGTCCGGCCTCTCTTCAGAATTATACCGCCCGAGAAACGCGTCTTTTTGCGTGCAACACCCTTTCACCGCCAGGGACGATGAGAAATAAATCAGGGAGTCAAACGGCTGGATATTCATCCCCTGCCATTGCGCTGTTTTCTTGGCGAAAACGGCCTTATGCCCTTTATCAAACCAAACCCGCGTGTACAGGTTCATGATGTTCCGGTAGCGGATCTCCTCATGATAATCCCCGATCAGGAATTCCACGTAGGGATACAGCTCCAGTTTCTTCTCCTTTTTGGTCTGATTGGAGATTCTGGCCAGCCAGACTTCACAGGAATCATGTTCCGGGACGAAATAGGTCACCTCCGAATGAACACCGTTGTTAACCGCGGCAATCGTCGTATACCCCAACCCGTGCCGGCACTCATATTTCTGAGGTTTAACCCGCAGGGGCTGATAAGTTAAGGACCAGGCCTTTGTCCCTTCCCGCATGAAAATGTATTTCCCCGGCCGGTCAAAGTGCCAGTTTTCCGGCGCCCAGCGGGTTATCCGGTTTGTCCGGCAGTCTTTATAAAAACTGTATCCTCCCGCGCACTGGGAAATGATGCTGCAATAAGTTTCATTCGTAAGATAATTAATCCATGGCCGCGGGGTTTCCGGCGTGCAAATTACATATTCCAATCCCGATTTTGAAAAAGAACCGTACTTCATAGCTATAAACCTTTCTTCCCGGTAAAATATTTTTTACTTTTAAAATCAAAAGAATAAGGGGGATGATATCATAGAGAAAAAATGCGGTCAAGATTTTTCCGGCATTAATTAAAGCGGCTTAATAGACAACGCGGGAAAGGCGTGCCTGCAACGGGGCTATCGGGCAACCCCATCCCGCAGGAATAAAAAGGGCCCCCAGGGCTACTGTTCCGCGACTTTATCCTGAAAATATTTCACGGCTTCCACCAGGGTTTCTTCCAGAAGCTTCGGGGTTTCTTCAAGATGCTTCTTGCCGGTGGGGCTGGTGTAGAAATTGATCAAATCCTGGATTTCTTCAGACGTATAATATTTAGAATACAGGGGAATGAGCCTTTCGATAATTTCATCCGGTATTAATATCTTGCGCAGCTTCTCCTGCGTCTCCGCGGGAGCCTGTTCGATAATCTGATTAAAAATCTTCTGCATGTTGTTCCGGGCCAAATTGGCTTCCAGCAACTTCAGGATCAGCTCTTTTTTCTGAGCCGCCTCCTTCTGCTTTTCTTGTTTCTCCTGTGCCACCTCTACATCCCGGGTCACTTTCTCAATTTCCGAAAAATAATACGTCAGGATCTTTTTATCCACCAGCACCTTGACCGAATATTTGCTCTCCTCCAAAATCTTCCCGGAAACCTCTTTCCCATTTTTAAAAAGGATCACATCCGCCCAGAGTAGCCCGGGGGATAAAAGCACCGCCAGCAGTCCCGCCCAAACACGATTCTTCATAACAAACTCCTTTGCAAAAAATAAATGCCTTGTCCGTTCTTTCCAAGACGCAGGCGCCGGGCCGCAAGAACACGGAGCCGTCCCGAAACACATAGAAGTTGCAGCCATGCTTTATCTATGTTAGGATAATGCCCATGTTAACACAAATGAAGAAAAAAATCGACCAAAGTTTAGAAGCGTTTTTAAACAAGGCTTACAAAGATTACCGGCTCGATCAGATTGACCCCATTCTTTTTCAAAGCATCCGGGATTTTATCCTCCGGCCCGGTAAACGCATCCGCCCCCTGCTGCTCATCTGCAGCTATAAAGGCTACTGCCGCAAAAATATCAGGTTGAGCCCTTCCATTTATTACGTTTCCACCTGCATCGAGCTTCTTCATAACTTTATGCTAATACACGATGACATCATCGACCGGTCCGAACTGCGCCGGGGGAAACCGACCATGCACAAGATGCTGGAGAAAGCCGTCAAGACCGGTGACCGCCGGCGATTGGGAACCGACTTAAGCATCGTTGCGGGGGACATTGTCTACGCCCTGGCCATCGACGCTTTCCTCTCCATCCATGAAGAGCGGAGCCGCAAAGAGCGAGCGCTTCAATATTTCATTCAAACCGCCGTCTTCACGGCCATGGGGGAATTCATTGACACCTTGCACGGAGTGAAAACGGTGCCCCAGGTTTCCGAGGAAGAAGTCTTCCTCAATTATTCGCTTAAAACAGCACGTTACACCTTTGACTGCCCGCTGGTCGTGGGGGCGATCCTGGCCGGCGCCGGCGAACAGGACACCCGGCTTCTGGCGGAACTGGGGCTGCAGATCGGGCAGGCGTTTCAGATTCAGGATGACATCATCGGCGTGTTTGGCACGCAAAAGACCATCGGAAAATCAGTCTTAAGCGACATCGCCGAATCCAAAAAAACTTTATTGGTGTGCCGCGCGCACAGCCAGCTTAAAGGAAAAGATAAAACCCGGTTCATGGAAATATTCACCAAGCCAGAAATAACGCATAAAGACCTGTTGGCCGTCCGAAAAATTTTCATAGAAACGGGAAGCCTGGCCTACAGCCTGGAACACATTCTGGCCCGGCTCCGGAAAGCAGAAGCCATATTTCAACAACTGCAAATTAAAAAACAATACCGCCGTTATGTCGAACAACTCCTTTTACAATCCTTCCACCAAAGCCGGGCTGTCGCTGAACAAAACGGTCTCTCTTTCTAAAACACCTATCTTCTCTTATATAATATAAGGCATCAGCGCGTCCAGCACGAGACGCCCCCGGTCCGTCACCCTCCAGAACCGACCCCCCACGCTGGACTCCTGATCCAACCACCCCTCCTGAATCAAAGACTCAACCCTCACCTCCAAGGATTCCGGCACCGTCACACGGTAGCGTTCTTCCAGTTGTCGCACATCCACGCCCTGGTTCATCCTCAAGCCGAAAGCAATCGCTTCTCTGAATTGCTGTTCGGACGTTAACATTTCATATCCCTCTTCCGGATTCACTTCTTTTTCAACGGCCGTCATATAGGCCTTCATCTGGGAGGTATTCCAACTCCGCCGGCCGTGGCGGTGCGAATGCGCGCCCACACCAAGCCCGATGTAATCTCCCCCCAGCCAGTAATTCTTATTATGAAACGACTCCATCCCGGGTCGGCAAAAATTGCTGATCTCATACTGGCCATACCCGTTCCGAAGAAATCTCTGCCGGGCCTCCTCGTAAAATACGGCTTCGGTATCCCGGGGTAATGGCTGAACTCCCCGTGAAAAAAAACGGCTGTGCGGCTCCACGCTTAACGAATACAGCGACACATGAGCGCAGCCCAGGTCAACCAGGTGTTTCACGTCGCTTTCAAGTTCTGCTAAAGTCTCCTCCGGGAAAGAATACATCAGGTCCACATTAATATTCTTTAAAGGCGCCGCTTTAAGCGCGGCCACGGCCCGGGCCGATTGCTCCGCCGTATGCGTGCGTCCCATCCACCGCAAATATTTTTCATGACATGTCTGCACGCCGAGACTCACGCGATTCACTCCCAAAGACAAAAAAAGTTCCGCCTTCGCGGGATCCACGGTTTCCGGATTCGCTTCCAGTGTTATTTCCAGCCCGGGAACGAAAGAAAAAATTCCCACGAGCCCGTCAAAAAGTTTGCGCAGTTGAGCCTCCGTTAACAAGCTGGGCGTTCCTCCTCCGACGTAAAGGGAGCCGATGGTTTCCCCGCGATACCGCCGGGCCTCTCCCAAGACACAGTCCACGTAAGGGTCCGCGTGATGTTCCTTGGCAACGGCAACAACAAACGAACAGTAGAAACATTTTCTCAAACAAAAAGGAATATGAATATATAATGACAGCATTTCTAAAAACGTTTGGGGGACAAAAATTTTTTATTTGACACCGCACTCATAAACCTGGCCACGCCAGCGCAATTCCCGTCGGGTAAAAAACAAAACAAAAAATAAAAATTCATTTTGATTTAAAAATATTTACAAAAAAATAAAAAGAATTTTTATTAAAAAATGTAAATTATTTTTTGCATCTTATTATGTGTGTGTTATTATTTAAGTAACATTATTTAAAATTTCTTTCACGAAAGGAGAAAGGAACATGCCAGTAAAAAAGAAAGCAGCCAAGAAAAAAACAACCAAAAAAGTCGCTAAGAAAAAAGTTGCAAAGAAAAAAACTGCTGCTAAAAGAAAATAATTTTTACCACACCCCTTGAAAACCCCCTGAGTTCCTCAGGGGGTTTTCTTTTTATCTTAACGATTATGCAACTCTGCTTGATTGACCACAGTATCGTCATTATACTATAAGAATCATGATTCACCGGATAAAAAATCAAGCCGTCCTCATCCCCTTTTTCCTGGCGATTCTGCTCGTTATCGCGTTCTACGATGTCGTCTTCCTGAACAAAACCTTTAAAGTCACAACTGCCAACTCCCAGGCCCTGCCAACCGGAGCTTACGGCCAGGAAAATAACAAACCCAAATTTATTCCCGTAAACGGCACGGATTCTCCGGTCATGGAAGAGCCCGTGTACGAATTTATCAAACGCAACCTCAGGAAAGGCATCATCCCTCTCTGGAATCCCCACCAGGCCTGCGGGTATCCGCTGATCGCCATGATCGAGGTCGGCATGTTTTATCCGTTGATGTTCATTCTCTATCTCTTCCCGGAACTTTTCGCGTGGGACATCATGATCCTTTCCCGGTTCCTTGTCGCCGGCTGCCTCACCTACTGGTTCATGCGCACACTAGGGCTGAAAACAATCCCGTCTCTCTGCTCCGCCGTCGCCTTCATGCTCAGCGGGCCGCTTTTATCGCTCCAATATTGGACCACCAACGTTGACATCATCACGCCTTTCATCCTGCTGTCTCTGGAACGGCTGCTCCGCAAACAACGGCCGGTCGACACAGCGCTTCTTGGTGCCGCCGTCACATTCAGTATTCTGGGCGGGCATCCGGAGCATATTCTTCTGGTCAACTTTTACTGTTTCTGTTTCTTCGTATACCGAATTTTTGTATTCCGGCGTTCCTTCCCGGCCAAACACGCGATCCAACGGTATCTTCTGGCATATCTTTTAGCGTTTGGGCTCACGGCGTTCATCACGTTTCCTTTTCTGAAAAACATCTTATTTGAATTCTGGCACGCACATCCTCCCAGAGTCGGTCTTCTTTTGGAAGAACAACGCTCCCGCGCCCTGACCCTAGCGATCCCGTATTTCTTCCAGGAGGTTCCTCTCACTTATCAGTGGGTTTTTTCCGGATGGTGGGGGGGCTACATCGGGGTATTGCCCTTTGCCCTGACATTCCTAAGCTTTTTCAATAACCATAAAAAATATGCAAACGTTTTTTTCGCGTTGATGGCTTTTCTGATCATCAGCAAACAATACGCCCTGCCTTACATCAACTGGATCGGGTATATTCCGGGCTTCAGCGTCTGCCGTTTTGGGCCGCACATGCCGGCTCTCGCCGCGTTCTCGGTGGCCGTCTGCGCCGGCATGGGGGTCCGGGGCATCTTAAACGGCCGCCATTTATTTCTGAAAGGAATGCCCTTCAGCCTGTTTCTGATCGGGATCGTGACCGCCCACCTCATCCTGCTGAAAAATCCCGACGGACAAGACCAGGCTTTACGCGCAAGCCTGGCGGCTTTCTCGCTCATCGTCATCTTTCAAGGCCTCCTGTTCTGCCGGGATAAAAAAATTCTAACCAAACCCGTGACCGGATTTTTGCTCTTGGCGGTTGTGTTCGGGGAGCTCTTCTCTCATATTCACCGGGAAAGGCCGTTCAGATTCCAGTCTTTCGGCGACGTGCCCTATATCTCCTTTATCAAAAATCAACCCGAACGGGCCAGAAGCTACGGAAACTTCTGGGCTTTTTACCCGAACACCGCTTCCGGATTTGAGGTAGACGACCTGGGGATTTTCTTCAGCCTGGTCCCAAAACGTTTCGTCCGTCTGGTAAACACGCTTTTCGTCCCCCATCATTTCCGCGATGATCTGCGGCCGCCGGCCTTGAGAGCGATCCCGCTGCCTTTCAGCGAAAACATCCTGGACTTGCTCAACGTGCGCTACATTATCAAACCGGCGGATTCAACCTTTGAAAAAAAGTTTTCTCACTTTAAAAATGTGACAAAGGATTACACGCTTGTCTACCGAGAAAAAGTGGACGTCTACGAAAGGCCCAGCGCTTATCCCCGCGCCTTTATTGTCCATAAAGCGGTTTTCCTTCCGGACGACGAGCCGTCCCTGCAGGTGCTGAAGCAGCTGAAAGATAAAAGCCGCTATGTTGCCGTGATTAACCACCCACCCGTCACAACGATCCAGCGCCTGCTGCAGGCGACCCCCATAGAGGATCGCTCCGACGTTAAAATCACCCACTATTCCGCCAACCAGGTCGTCCTGAAGGTTGACATGCAATCTCCCGGGTTCCTGATGCTTAGCGACGCCTACCATCCGGATTGGCAAGTTTATGTAAACGGAACGCTTTCCAAGATATTCCGCGCCGATTATTTTATCCGGTCGGTTTTCCTCTCCGCCGGGTATCATACAGTACGTTTCGTTTTTTCCCCGGCTTCTTTCAGGATCGGCGGCATCGTCAGCTGCGCGTCCCTCCTCATCCTTATCTTCCTCTGCGCTCGACAGGCCCGAGATCATCGCCGGGCACAGCGGAACTCCGTAGCACACCTCTCCGCGGAGAACCTTTAAAAACAAAAGGACAAACCAAAGTTTGTCCTTTTGTTTCCCTGAAAATAAAAGTACAGCCGGATCAGATGGCGTTATTTTTTCTGCCTGTTTTCCCGGATTTCTTTTTTTCGATTTTTTCAGCTTCTTTCTTTTTCTTTAACTGCAGTGCCTGATATTTTTCCGGCATATGATACTTCATCCACACTTCCGCATATAATCTCAGCCATTCGTCCGTTGCCCTCTCAATGCCGATACTATATCCTGCTTTCTGGCTTTCAATCCACAGATGCCGATTAATTTCTTCAATGACCTGTTTATTTTTCAGCAATTCACGAACGTCGGTGATTTTCATACGCCCTCCTTCGTGGTAAGAAAACTTAAGGCATAGAATTAGTTATGAAAAAAGGTTTTATTCCTTTTTCAAATTCCGCGCCAATTATATATCTTTAAAACATAAAATTCAAAACTTTTTTTATATTTATATCAGGCTAAAACGCTCTCGTGTTTTGAATCACGGAGAAACATCACCGGAGAGCCGACAGCGTCTGTGATCCGGCGGATAGTTTTGAGGTCGGGGCTCTCCGCCATCCCGAATATATTCATCTTCGCAGGAGGCGCCGATCGGATGATCTCGGCGAAAATCCCTATCAGAACCGTCATCTCAACTTCTAAGGGCAGACGCATCAACTTCTTGAGTTTAGACAGGTAGGCATATCCTTCCGTAACGTCTTTTTCCTCCGGCACGACCAGGATCACCCGCACTCTGGTCTCCCGGGTTTCCATCAGCTTCAGGGCGATCAGAATCGCAAGGTTAATATTAGGTGTATGTTGACGTATCCATAAATTAAGAACCCTCCCGCTTTCCCGACCCTCCCCGGTATACGGCCTAAGAATAATAAGCCCCAACCCCGCTTCAGCAGCTTTTTTCAGGATCCGCAATGTCACGACGTCCTTTTCCGGCCCGTCCGGCATATAATAAAACAGCGTGTTGGGCGGGAACAACATGTCCTTGGCCATTTGAATAATAATATCGCTCGCTGCAAAGAAATCCCGGGACTCGATCACGCTTCCTTCCACAAAAAAACCCTCCTCTTTTAACGCTTGAACACTGGCCTCCAAAGGACACGCCCCGCCCTCCCGGAATGCTTCTCCACCCGGACGGGCCAGCTCCGGCGTCATATCCGCCTTCACCTGCACGAACATCAGCCGGCCGGATGGGAACGCCACATCTTTAATAAACTCCACCGCAGGCTGATATTTATCCCAGTCGTTGGTAATAACCAAAAGGTTAGGTTTCCAAATTTTGGGATGATAGGGCAGGCGGTCGGCCAGCTTGGCAAACTGTTCCGATAAAAACACCAGCAGCCCGCTGCGGACGTCTGGGGAATGGACATTGATTTCCCTCCGAATCAGAATAGTATAAATCATCCCAATCACGACGAACGTAATAAGACTAAATTTAAAATCAATCAACAGCATCATGATAAGGCACCCCAGCCCGCCTGCAAAAGACACGACACGGGAGATGCGGAAAGTCGGACGAAAGCTGGCTATGCCGATCGATTGCTCAATAAAAACCGAAAAGTTAATCATGCCGTAGGTAATGAGAAAAAACATGGTTAAAAGGCTGGCCAGGGCATTAAGATTTCCCAATAAAATAGTGATCAATGACAATACCGCTGTCAGCAGGATGGCGTTAGCCGGTTCGCCTTTATGATTCGTTTCCGAAAAAGTATGGGAGTACGGGATGATCGAATGCTTTCCCAAAGCTAGGAGCGTGCGAGGACTACTGACGAACATGCCGAGCGCCGAAGAAACCGTCGCCCCCATAATTCCAAGCGTCACGAGCCATCCCCAGTGGCCTAACCGGATCACGATGGACGTGTCGGCCACGAGATCAACCGCAGACACATGCAACGCAAACCAAGCGGCCAGGCTGATGTAAATAAGAAAACTTAACACAACGGCGGCCAATGTTCCTAACGGAATGCTCCGCCGGGGATCCTTGAGCTCCCCCGACATGGAAGCCCCGGCTAAAACACCCGTAACCGCCGGAAAAAATATGGCAAAAACTTTCCAGAAACCTTCCGTTCCCATTCCGGATAAAATCGGCAAAACATCAGGATTCCGACTGCCCCCCAAAAAGATTGAAATCAACGAAAGGCCGATAAAGGCCATAATGATATATTGCATCCGAAAAGCCAGACTGGCGCTGCGGTAAGTCACGACCAAAAGAAGGCCCCAAAGAACAAGCGAGACCAAAAGGGCGGAATGGGCCGGGAACACCGAAATCCAGCATTCGGTGAACCCGGTGATATAAAACGCCACGGAAAGCGCCTGGGAAATATAAAGCGGAATCCCTATCGAACCGCCGGCTTCTATCCCGAGGGATTTGGTGATGATGGAATAAGCCCCGCCGGTTCCGATCCGGATATTGGTCACGATGCTTGACATGGACAAGGCCGTGGCCAAAGTAATAAAATTTGATACAATAATAATCACCAGCGCCGAAAAAAGCCCGACCTGCCCGACCACCCACCCCAGCCGAAGGTACATGATGACGCCCAGGATGCTTAAAAGCGTCGGGGTAAAAACTCCTTCAAATGTTCCAAAACGCCTCATAAAGCCTTTTCCTGGTCTTTAAAAACCACGTAGGAAGAGCCGATAAGGAAGGATAACCAGGCCGCGGAAACGCAAAAACAACCTGTTAAACATCGGATGTGTCCAGGCCGAAGTCTTTTTTGATTTTTAATTTCGCCTCAATAAAATCCTGGTGGTCCACACCGCACAGTCCGGAGATTTTTCGAATCACGTCCTGCTCTTCATGAGCCAGATCACCGTCCGAGCAGGCCACCCGGAACAGGTTCTCGACAATATTTTTTTTGACCGCGTAAGACAGCCCCCGGCTGACTTCCCGGGTGAAGGTAAACAAATCTATTCTGTCCCTGGCCGCCAGGCGTATGGAGCTTAAAACGACCGGCATGTTCTCGGGCCCGACCCCGCCCACGGATTCCAGGACCGTTTTAATCGCGGACTCTTCTTCCGGAAGAAATGTTTTATCTTCTTCCGCCACGACCCACAAAAGCACACCCAGCGCGATCTTATCATCAAGTTCAACCTGTGCCGGAGAGTCCATCCTGTCCTTCCACACAGATTGAATAACGGTATTGCGAAACCGGTCTAAAAATCCTGACACAAAAACCTCATTCTTTGACAACCCGGAAATAATCGGCATTATACTGATTTTTTAGCCGTTCCGTGGGAAACACATA
Source organism: uncultured Planctomycetales bacterium (assembly GCA_964489065.1). Taxonomy (GTDB): domain Bacteria; phylum Omnitrophota; class Gorgyraeia; order Zapsychrales; family JANLHA01; genus JAGOJP01. The sequence continues at coordinate 174,245 of CAZAXH010000004.1, forward strand.
AGAAATCACATCCATGGCCATCATCACTTTCACCGTGTCAATTTTTTCATTGCCGTCAAAAACCGAAAGCCGGCTTCCCTCCGACAGCCCATTCAAAGCGCCTAATGTCACGACCCAGCTGGGAGATGCCCGGTCCACCCATAAATAGCCGTCTTTGACATCCTTGATTTTTTCATCATACACTTTATCCGCTTCCTGAACCACCCGGGACACCGCCACTTCCGACCCCAGGGCATCAAGCAGCTTGATATTTGTCTCTTCCACTTCGGCTTTCGTTTCCTCGGCCAGACTCACCTGCGCCTTAAGAAGAGACAATTCCTCATCCCGGACTCTCAGCTTCCCGAAAATAAGCACAATGACCACCGCCATACCCAGGAAAGATAAAAGAATAAAAAAAATCCCCAGGTTAAACTGCACACGGGTCGCATGTTTAGGAAAACCTGATTTTTTCTGTTTCATTCTATGGCCTTGCGAATCAATCACTTAAATATCATTTTTATCTTATGACAAGCCGTCTTGGAATGCAACACTCATTCCATAATTTTGGAAAAATTATTTTAAAAATTACTCTTGAAAAATGCCCCCCCATGGTGCATAATTTAGTTGTATATGGTATGGAGGTTGGATGATAGCGAAAGCGTCTGAAGGCCTATCACCTTATAAGGACGATCCAGTACTGATCGTCCTTATTTTTTATGTCCAAAATCTGCTATTGCCTGCCTAAAAGCGCAAACATTTTCTTTTTATACGCTTCAACTCCAGGTTGATTAAACGGATTCACTTCCAGCAAATAACCGGTAATGGCCACGGCCTTTTCAAAAAAGTAATACAATTCTCCCAAAGTAACCGCATCAAAACAGGGGATCGTAATAGTCATATTCGGGACGCCCCCCTCATAATGCGCCATAGCCGTTGCCTTATAAGCCTGTTTATTCACAAAATCCAAATCTTTGCCGGCCACACAATTAAAATTATCCAGATTCGCGTCATCGGACGGAATCATAACCTCATGCCCGGAATTCTCCGCCATCAGGAAAGTTTCAAACATGTTCCGCTCTCCCTCCTGAAGCAACTGCCCCATGGAATGAAGGTCGGTCGTAAAACTGAGTGACGCGGGAAAAATCCCTTTGCCGTCCTTGCCCTCGCTCTCGCCGAACAACTGTTTCCACCATTCTTCGACAAAGGACAGCCGCTGATAAAACGTTGACAAGACCTCGATAACTTTGCCGCTCTGATATAAAAGATAGCGGGCGGCGGCATATTGATAAGCGGAATTTTTTTCCATATCCATGACCCCGTAACCGACCCTTGCCTGCCGGGCGCCCTGAAGGAGCCCTTTGATATCAATACCGGCGATCGCCAAAGGAACAAGCCCCACCGGTGTCAAAACTGAAAAACGCCCGCCCACATCATTATTAATGGAAAAGGACCGGTAGCCCTCCTTTTTTGTAATCGACCGTAATGCCCCTTTCTCCGCATCTGTGATCGTGATAATACGCTTTTTAAGCTCCTCCTTCGAATATTTCTCTTCCATAAATTTTTTGATAACACGAAATGCCAGCGCCGGCTCCGTGGTGGTCCCGGACTTGGATATCACCACAACCGTGACGCGCTTGTCTTTCAAGTGCTCCATCAAATGATATAAATAACCGGAGCTTAAATTCTGACCGGCGAAGTAGACCGGCATTTTCTGGCCAGCAATTAAGAATTCCAGAGAAGCCCTGATCCCGACATAAGACCCGCCGATGCCGATGCAGACCAGGCAATCGGAGTGTTCCCTGACCGTCCTGGCCAAAACCAAGATGTCGTTCAGGACGGAATCTTCCGTCTTGGCAGGCAAATCGAGCCACCCGGTATACTCGCTCCCTTTTCCGGTCTTCTTCAATAAATGATTATGCGCCTTCTCGACGGCCGGCTGGACGTTTTCAAAATCCTGGCCGGACAGAAACCCCTCCAGATTTTTCTGATCAAGCTTGATATTCATCTTTTATCCTTTCTGATAAACACATTGAGCGAACTCCTTATCCTGATGCGGGACACTCCTGGCCCAGAGAGGTTTCAATCACACCGCCGCCCAGAACCGTGTCTCCCTCATATAAAACCACGGATTGTCCCGGCGTCACTGACTTTTGCGGCTCATCAAAAACAAGCCGGCTCTTCCCGGACTCCAAAACAGTCAGCCGCCCCTTCACGTCCCGAGCATTATAACGAATCCGCGCCGTGACCTCAACCGTTCGTTGCGGGATCATCGGCTGCAGGTAATTCATCTCTCCGGCCAGCAACCCTTCCGCGTAAAGATACTCTTCCGGCCCGACATAAACGGTGTTCTCATCAGGGTCAATCCTGTAAACATAAACCGGAACCCCGAGGGCGATCCCGAGCTGGTCTCTCTGGCCGATCGTGTACCGGGCGATCCCCTGATGCCGGCCCACGACCTCCCCTCTCGGATTTTTAAACGGACCGGGAAGAAACCCCTCCGCCCCGGGTCGGGCCTGAATAAACGTTTTGTACCCACCCGGCGGGACAAAACAAATATCCTGACTTTCCGCTCTTTCTGCCGTCGGAAGTCCCCAACGGCGCGCCAGGCCCCGGACTTCTTCCTTGCTCAAATTCCCTAAAGGAAACACAATAAACGGCAGGGCCTCGGCGGCAAGCCCGTACAGAAAATACGACTGGTCTTTATTCGCGTCCGCCCCTTTCCGAAGCCGGAAACAGCCTGTTTCGTCATAGCGGTCGATCCGGGCGTAATGCCCGGTCGCCAGATAATCCATCCCCAATTGCTTCATCAAAGCCCGCAGCGCACCGAACTTCAAATACCGGTTACACCGCACGCAGGGATTGGGCGTGCGGCCGCGGCCATATTCCTCAATAAAATCTTTAATCACCAGATCTTCCAGGTCGCGGGAAAAATCCAGGACATGATGCGGAACCTCCAGGCACCGGGCAACGGCTCGCGCCGCCTGGATGCTTTCCTCTCCGCAGCACGCGGGCCTCCGTCCGGAGGGGGAAGGGATACTAAAACACATCGTCACCCCTTCCACTTCATAGCCCTGTTCCTTCAAAAGCGCCGCCGCCACCGAAGAATCAACCCCGCCGCTCATCGCGACCGCAACTTTCTTCCTTCCCCTGTCTTTGACCATATCCCTCCCGCCCCCGCCGCGGCCTAACACCCCTCGCGGCTATTCCCGGCAACCGGAGAGCCGTCCCTTTCCCCCGTTCACGCCGGAACCGGCGCTCCTTCGGTCACGCTTTGAATCGCTTCATAGGTCGCCCCCAAAAGCTGATCCATTTCACTGCGGCCCACAGACAAAGGCGGCATGAGAACAATCACATCCCCCAGCGGCCGCAAGATCACGCCTCTCGACCGGACTTCCTGGCACACCCGGATCCCGACTTTCTCCTTACAGTCATAAGAAGTCTTCGAAGCCTTGTCCGCGACAAGCTCTATCCCGGCCATAAAACCCTTCTGCCGGATATCCCCGACGTGAGAAAGGCCGGCGAACCGCTGCAGGGCCTTTGTCAGGTACTTAATTTTAGGCTGCAGTTTAAGCAGTGTTTGTTCTTTCTCAAAAATACTCAAATTCGCCAGCGCCGCGGCGCAGCCCAAGGGGTTCCCCGTATACGTGTGCCCGTGGAAAAACGTTTTCTGGGATTCGTAATCATAACAAAACCCGTCAAACACGCGCTGGGTCGTCAATGTCGCCGCCAGCGGCAGCGTGCCGCCGGTCAGCCCTTTGGCGACGCAAAGGAAATCCGGGCTGACTTTTTCCTGCTCGCAGGCGAACATGGTGCCGGTTCGCCCGAACCCGGTCGCAACCTCGTCCGCGATCAACAATATATTATATTTGTGGCACAAATCCTGGATTTTCTTCAAAACCCCTTCCGGCCAGACAATCATCCCGGCCGCCGCCTGGACCAGGGGCTCCACGATAATAGCCGCGAGCTCATGCTGGCGATGTTTTAAAATTTCGGCCATCACCTGCAGGCATTCTTCCGTGTACTCCGGATAATGTTTTCCATCCGGCGCGCGGTAAAAATCGGGAAACGGTATTTCCAGCGTTTTAAAAACCATTTTCTCGTACACCTTGTGAAACAGCGCGATGCCTCCAACGCTGACGCTCCCGCAGGTGTCACCGTGATACGAACGGGCCAAATGCGCGATCAGGGTCTTGTGGTGTTTTCCCTTATTCTGCCAGTACTGATACGCCATTTTCATCGCCACCTCAACGGCCGTCGAACCGTTATCCGAGTAAAACACTTTCCGCAATCCTTGCGGCGCTATCTCGACCAGCTTCTTGGCGAGCGCGACCGCGGGCACATTGGATAACCCCAAAAACGTCGAGTGGCTCAGCCGGTTGGCCTGTTCTTTGATGGCCCGGGTTAAAACAGGATGACCGTGCCCGTGGACATTCACCCACAGGCTGGAAACGCCGTCGAGATATTTTCTCCCGGAAACATCCTCCAGATAGGACCCCTTCGCTTTATGAATCACCAGAGGGTCTTCTTTAAGCCAATCCTTCATTTGAGTAAAAGGATGCCAGACCGCCTGTTTATCCCAAGACCCCCAGGGCATAGGTCTCGCGTCCGGCGATTGACTTAACAGCGGCTTGATATTCACGATCCGCGAACACCGCTTCACGATTTCGTCCTGGTATTGTTCCGGTGAGGGTTGGCCCAAGTAAGGAATGACCCCCAAGACCGGAACCCGGCCCAGGCGGCGTACCGCCGCAGGGTTCGTCTTCTCGGCCGCCCCCTGTGGGGAGGACGCAGGCTCATTAAAAATAACACCGAGCACTTTAATCCCCATCTCTTCGGCCTGGCGCAGAGTCAACAGCGTGTGATTAATCGTTCCCAGCCCCAAGCGTGCCACCACCACGACATCCAAATCCATGTCTTTAATCAAATCGGCCATAAAATACGTGTCGGACAAGGGCACCATCAGCCCGCCGGCCCCTTCCACCAAAGTCAGGTCGTGCTTTTCCTGAATCCGGCGGTATTTCTCCAAAACCGTCGCCGCGTTAAAACGGATCCTGTCCTGATGCATCGCGATATGCGGGGAAAGTTCCGCTCCGGCTTTAAAAGGATTGATATCCTGCCTGTCATCCTTGGGATCAAACATCTGGCACAAAATATCCGTATCCTGCCCGCCGCACTGCACGGGCTTCATCACCCCGATATCGAGCCCCCTTTTCTGCAACAACGTCCCCAGAACGCAAAGCGCAACTGTCTTTCCGGCGCCGGTGTCGGTTCCGGTTATAAAAATCCCCCTCCCTTTCGTCTCCACAGCCTGGGGCGCGGCCGGAGTTCCAGCCCTAGACCCGGAGCGACGCCTTGCGTGCCGGTGATCCCGCGGCGGATGAGCTTCCTGTTCTTCGGACACCTCTTCCGACATCATGTCAAGGATATCCATGGGGTTAATCGCATCCGCTTCGACTTCCTGTTTTGTCTTCTTGGGTAAACGTCTTTCTCTTCTCATAATGATTTCCTCTTTCGGGCCACAATCTGCACAACCTCAAAGGTGGCCTGCACGCCATTGTGCCATTGAAAATTATAACGGTAATACCGGTCAGCCTCTTCAAGCCACTGCCTACCGACAAAAACATCACTGTTCATCGCGTTAGCCCCGGTCGCTTTCAGCCACCGCAAAAGCGCCATCAGGCTCGTATAATGCTGACGGTTTTCCTGTCTGTTTTTATGTTCTATACTAAATCCTTTTGCTTCCAGGGCCTGAAAAACTTCTGTTTCCCGGGGAAGGCGGGACTCTGAGATCCGCCTCCGGCCGGCATGCTCCTGCGCGGTCTCGCCCAAAGACCGGTACAATTCCCATAACGTTTTTTGCGTGAAGACCGTTAAAAGAAACGGCCCATCCGCTTTTAAAACCCGATTGATCTGCTCAAACGCCGTCGGCAAATCATTCACCCACTGGAAGGCCAGATTCGACACGACAGCGTCAAAGCCGCTACTCCTGAAGGGCAGCCGCATCGCGTCGGCCTGCACCGTGTGAATCCGCCGGTGCCGACTCCGGGCAAAAGCCGCCATTCCGAAAGCCAGGTCCACGCCCACAACCAGAAGGCGGGGCCGCCAGCGTTTCAGTTCAGCGGCCATCCGTCCGGTTCCCATACCCACGTCGAGTACGGCTCCCTCCTCCGGAAGCCGTCCGGCCTCCGTCAGGAGTGCCCGTCCGATCTGTCTCTGTAACAGAGCGTTTCGATCATACCGGTTGGCCGACCCGGAAAAAGCCCGCTGAACTCTCCGCTGAATCATACAACCTCCTCCGCCGATGCGCGCCCGTCATGGCCGCCGTCCACCGTCTCCAGAAACTCCCGGAGCTTGCCATTGAATTCATACGGCTTCGTCAAAAACGGAAAATGCCCGCAGTCCTGGACCCAGTCCAACGTCACGACCGGATGATCCTTCTGCATCTGCTCAAAAACAGGACGGGGGCAGATATAATCCTCGGTTCCGTTGATCATGTGGACCGGAACCCGGCAGCGCGCCAAGACTTCCCGCAGGTCCGCCGCGGCCAGAATATCGAGGAATTCCGACAGCGCCTCCCGGTCCGGCGACTCCTCCCGACGGCGGAAAGTCTGAATCCATTTATACCGGCGGCTGTTCCGCTCCGACTGCGTGAAAAGGGAGCGAAAAAATATCCTCACGATCGCCGGATACTCCGTCCGCAGCTGCTCTTTCAGTTTCAGCACGCGGGCGGGCGTGAGGCCGTAAGGGGCCCCCTCGTTTTGCACGAACTTCGGCAAGGACCCGGTGAAAACCAGCGCGCGGATACGGGACGATTCATGCGCCGCCAACTGCCAGGCTAACAATCCGCCGAGAGAGCTCGATACAACCCGCCAGCCTCCGTTGTCCCGCAGAAACAGCTCATGAATATCCTCCGCCATCTCCGCCAGAGACACCGGCCGCCAGGCGCTGTGCCCGTGCCCGGGAAGATCCAGGGCAACGGCCCGGTAATCGCCGCAGAAAACCTTAAACTGCTGGCGCCATATTCTCCGGTCAACGCTCCAGCCGTGCAGAAAAAGCAGGCCCGGGCCTTCCCCTTCCTCATCGTAATGCCAGCGCAGGCCGCGGCGTGACGTTAAATAAGGCATAATTCCTTCCCGATTGTTTTCATGCTCGTCAATAAACACGTCAAATCTTCCGGCGTGTGGCCGGCGGTCACCGTGACGCGCAACCGCGCGGTGTTCGCCGGCACAGTCGGCGGCCGGATCGCCGCGACCCAAAGGCCCTGTTCAAAAAGCTTCGCCGAAAACGCGGCCGCCCGCTTTTCGTCCCCGATCACAACAGGAATAATCGGACTCTGGGAACGCAACGTGTTAAAACCGGCGTCCCGTAACTCATCCCGGACCTGCCGGGCGTTCCTCCACAGCGCTTCACGACGGCCGGGCTCGCTCTCGATAATCTCCAGGGCTTTCAACGACGCCGCCGCCACCGACGGCGGAAACGCCGTCGTGTAAATAAAGCTCCGTGCCCGGTTGATGATATAATCCATCATGAGCGCCGGCCCGCAGACATAAGCGCCGGCAGAGCCGAACGCCTTGGACAGGGTCCCCATCTGGAGAGCGATATCGCCGCCGCACCCGAAATGTTCCACCGCGCCCCGGCCGCCGACGCCGAAAACTCCGGCCGCGTGCGCCTCGTCCACCATCACAACCGCCCCGCACTCTTTCGCCAGCTGCGCGATCCGATCCAGCGGCGACAGGTCCCCGTCCATACTAAAAACAGATTCGGTAATAATAACGGTTGTCCTGTATTTACCCCCGGCCTCCCGCAGCAGACGCTCCAACGCCGCCGTATCGCAGTGCGGGTAACGGCGGCACTCCGCCCGGCTCAACACGATCCCGTCGATGATGGACGCGTGATTCAGGCGGTCCGAAAGGATCAGGTCATCCCGGCCGAACAAAGAAGAAATAATCCCGACGTTGGCCATGTACCCGCAGTTAAACACAACACACCCTTCAGCGCCTTTAAAAGCGGCCAGGCGTTCTTCGAGCCGCCGGTGTTCGGACATGGTCCCGCAGACCAGGCGTGAAGCGCCCGCGCCGAAACCCGACCGCTCAAACGACGCGGCCGCCGCCTCCCGCAGGCGGACATCCGCGGCCAGGCCCAAGTAATCGTTGGAACAAAAATTAATATAGTCCCTGCCGCCGACACTGACAACGCGTCCCTGCGCGCCGTCCAGCCCGCGCAAAGTCCGGTGAAGCCCCTTTTCTTCCAGGGCCTCCAGTTCCGCCTTCAGTCTCGCCTCAAAAACCATATCCCTTTGCTCCCGACCACCGCACCGTCCTGCTCAATCCAAAAATTCCACGTCCCCGGTCATCTTTTTGATTAAATCCCCGTCGGCGTTCAGCACAACCAGCCCGCCGTTATCCGACAGGTCCACCGCCCTGCCTTCCACCGCCTTATGATGCTCCGAGATGCGCACGCGGCGTCCGAGCGTCACGGACAACTCCTTCCACCGCTCCAGGACCGGAGGAAAACGGCGCTCCAGAAGGCAATCATACCAGTATTCCATACGCCTTAAAACCGCCTGCAGGCATGCCACACGGCTCACTTTACGGCCCAGCTCCGCTTTTAAAGAGGTCGCCTGCGGCGGCAAATGGGCTTTACCAGTATTAACGTTCAGGCCCAAGCCGACGACCACAAAATGGACCCGGTCCACCTCCGCATTCATCTCTGTCAAAATCCCGGCCACTTTTTTCCTTTGTATTAAAATATCGTTCGGCCACTTGATGACTGCCTCAAGGCCCGTGGTCTGCCGGACAGCTTCACAGACGGCGATCGCCGCGGCGAACGTGATCCAGCTCACCTCCAGCGGCGAAAGCAACGGATACAAAATCATGGACGCGTAAATCCCCTTGCCTTTGGGGGAAAGCCAAGCCCGGCCCATCCGCCCCCGGCCTTGGCTTTGGGTTTCCGCGCAGACCAGGGCACCTTCCCGACAGTGATACCCCTCGGCCAGCCGGAACGCCTCGTCCATGGTGGACGTCAGGGTTTCATAACAGAACACCTCCTGCCCCAGAAACCGCGTACCCAGCCCCGGGCGTATTTCCCAGGGGAGCAGCTTGTCCGGGGCTGACTTCAGATGATATCCTCGGCGGGGAACCGCTTTGATCCGGTAACCGGCATCCCTCAACTCATGGATATACTTCCAGACAGCGGCCCGGCTTATTTTCAGATGCTGGCTTAATTTCTGTCCGGACACAAAAGTAGTGTTGGATTTTAAATACTGGATGATTTCTTCCGGGATCATATTCTGCGGCAGAGAAGCCCTTTCATAACACCACCAATATTAGCCTTATTTTTTTTAAATGTCAACTTAATCCGCATTTTAAGTTTACATTCAACCCGGGCTGAAACGCACGCCCGCCAGGCGCCCGGGAAGTTACCAGAACGCTTCATTGACAAAAGCACGGCTCAATGCTATATTGACAAAAAATTTAACGGGGCTGTAGCTCAGCTGGGAGAGCGCTTGAATGGCATTCAAGAGGTCAGGGGTTCGATCCCCCTCAGCTCCACCATTACGTAAGAATTCCGAAAATTGAAAAGCTTTCGGGTTGTTTTATTTATCGGCATTATTGAAATTCTGATTGGCGGGGGGACACTCCTGGGAACGGTGTGGGCCGTGTTGCTGGGATCCAGCACCAAACCAAACAACGTTCTGTTCTTTGTTATTACGGCCGCTTTAACATCGTTTTCCATCGGCGTCGGCATTCTTCGGTTCAAAAAGCTGGCTTACCGGGCGTTGCTTTACTTCGCATCCGTGGTGCTCTTAAGCAAATTGCTGATTTTCTTGGGGATCATACATCTTAACGGCGCCCTGGAAACCGTGGTGCCGTCCCCGGTTAAAAACGGCATGTCCGTCTTCTATCACGGATTTGTCATTTATTCCCTGCTACAGAACGACATCAAAAAGATCTTTCACATTTGGCCGTAAGCATTTGCTAAACTTCCCGCTGGAGTGGCGGAATTGGCATACGCGCTGGTCTCAAAAACCAGTGAGGGCAACCTCATGAGGGTTCAACTCCCTCCTCCAGCACTTAATTTTATATCCCCTCAACGACAATCTATTTCTTAATCTCCCCTACCGGGCCATTTTTGATTAAAACGGCCGCGCTTATTGACAGAACCCGAATATTTAGGTATATTTATTATAGCAATACTCACCCGTCCCTGTCTTACGCTTGGTGTCTTTTCATCAAACGCATTCCTTTTTTACATTTATTTTCAACTGATGAAAATTCTATATGACTATCTTTCATAAAAACAGGCCATTAGTCCGCAGGTGTTTTACGCTCAATCTGGCGCTTATTTTTTTCCTGACATCCCTGGGGGGTGTTTGTCCGGTTTCTGCACAGGAACTGCTTAAGACCAGCGTCGCGTTGCCCTCCCCGGGCACGATGGTTCTTCCCACCTCAGAATACACCCCGATGACCATCAAAGGCATCACGATCTATCCGGACGACCCTTTTAAATTTGATTTCATCATGAACACCGGGAATTCCGGGCTGGAGGGCGAAGCGTTCAAGACTGAATCACGGCTTTTAATCTCGTATTTTCTGGCGTCTTTAACGACCCCGGAAGAGGACATGTGGGTCAATTTGTCTCCAGAGGAGAAAAACCGGGTCATCCCGGAAAATCTCGGCTCCACCGGGTTGGGAGTCGACATGCTGGCCCAGGATTACCTTTTAAAACAATTGACGGCGTCGATGATCTATCCTGAAAATGACCTGGGCCGGGATTTCTGGGCAAGGATTTATAAAAAAGTCTATGCCCTCTACGGGCACATAAACGTCCCGATTAACACCTTTAATAAGGTGTGGATACTCCCGGATCAGGCGGAAGTCTATGAAAAAGGTGAAAACGCGTTTATCGTCACGCAGCATCTGAAAGTATTACTGGAAGAGGACTATAAAGTCTTTAAAAGCCATCTTGAGAACAAACAGCTGGGCATGGAGAACATCCGGGAAGAAGACGCGGTGGTCCTGCAGGACACCACCTCCGATATTGTCCGGGAGGTGCTTATCCCTGAAATAGAAAAAGAAGTCAACCACGGGAAAAATTTCGCGAGACTCCGGCAAATTTTCAGCGCCATGATCCTGGCCACCTGGTATAAAAAAACCCTGAAAGATTCGCTTCTGGGGCAGGTCTATGTTGATCAGGCGAAAACAAAAGGCGTGGATGTCGAGGATAAAGAGCTTAAACAAAGAATCTATAATCAATATATTGAAGCGTTCAAAAAAGGCGTCTTCAATTATATTAAGGAAGATTACGATCAGGTCGAGCGCAAAAGCGTTCCCAGGAAATATTTCTCCGGCGGTATTGACGTGCGTTCCAGCGCCATCACGGAGAAAAATTTATCTGTGTTGTCCGGGCCGATTCAACAGCAGCCCCCTCGTGTCCGAGAGGCCTTTACGTCGCCTTTGGGCGAAAATCAGAAAGTGGCTGTCGGCCTAGTCCTGGCCGGGGCTGACCAGGATTTGTTAAACGCCTGGTTAGCAGAAAACGCCTCGTCCCCTATTGTCGAAGCCGTGGACACGACCCCGCCGGCTGGCGGATATGTCACGGCCGATCTGAACGCGCCTTTAGAAGTGGACGTGCGCATTCGGATTCAAAAGACGCCCGTGCCGTTGGATATCAATAATTTGATTGTCACGCTTCATACCGAACTGTTTACCGAAAAGGAAAAAAATTTTATAAGGCCGAACGAAGGAACCATCCCCTGGCGGGACATCGTGGTGCCTCCCGAGAAAATTACCCCGGCGACAGACAGCGCTGGCCGGATTATTCCCAACGTTTTTAACGCCAAGGTGGACATTGTCCCCACCCGGACCGGAGCATACGCGTTTAAAGTCAATGCCCGGACACGTCAGCAGGATCAGCCTGTTTGGGTGCAGGGAGAAAACACAACCGTCCAGGTGGACCTTCTGCCCACATGGCTTGACAAGAATCAGACGCACCCGATGTACGTTTTCCAGGATGATGTAAAGCTGCGGAACTTTCCTGCGAATTGGACGGGGCTTAATGCTTACCTTAAGCAGACCGCCGAAGAGACCGGGAAAAATTTCTTTATGATCTCGCCGTTTTTCCCGACCCAGGCGGAGAGCCCGTTTGCCCCGGTATCGGTCTACGCGCTCTCTCCGCGTTTGATCGATTGGCAGGCGGTGGAAGACCGGGGCGAGCATCCTTTTGAAAAATTCCGCGATTTCCGACACAATGCCTCGCAAGCCCGCCGGGAAGCGTTCGAGCGGTTCCGGCGCGGCAATCTCCCGATTCAGCAATACGCTGATTTGCTCCGGGAAAGGATCCAAAACCGCCGGGATGTGACTGTCTACGGGGTGAATTATTCAGATTTCGCGTATCTCAATTCAGAAGAAATTTCGGAATATTTAATTTATGAACAGTTTGTCAACCTGGAACAGCTCTACGCCCTTTTAAAATACCAGCGGGAACAGGGGAATCATGTGGTCGGGGACCTGCCCTTTTTCCGATCTATCGTGGGAGTCGAAACCCGGTATGAACCGAATAATTTCGCCCATGACGGAGACAACATAGATAACCCGGGTTTTATGGGGAATAAAAAGGTGCATGACCTGGCGGCCTGGGATGAAGTGGCGATCGACCAGCGCGTGCAGAACGGCGAGAAAGACCCGCGGATTCTCCCGTTCGAATATTGGAATAATCTTTTCCATAAGGTGTTCCTGGACCGCCGCACCCGGATTCACGGCTGGAGGATTGACGCTTTTCATATGTACGGCCGGGGGTCATCCAAAGACAATGCCGCCAGGCTGATTTGGGGCACCTCCCTGTGGGAGGAATTCGCCCGTTATTTTCAAGCCCATGATTTGTTCCTCATGGCCGAACAGCTCGGCGGGGACGCCCATGCGTATTATCATTTTCAACGGCTGGGTCTCTTACAGAACGCCTTTATCCTGGACCTGAAGGCGAAAAAGCTGGACGCGTTTCTGTCCGACCTCGCCTGGATTTCCAGAGGACTGGCGGTCACCGTTGCCGACACGCATGACAGCGCCCGCTGGGCGGAAGAATATTTCCGTATGTTTGAAGAAGTCACGGGGCTCGCGATGACGAGGCCGGATGACCGGGCCGTCCAGGAAAAAATATTGAACTTGGCTGGGCCAATTTTCCTGGGACTTTTAATGCTCGGCCCCAAGTTGGAAACCGCCCTGCTCAGCCTTGGGGAACACGCGACCCAGGCTCCCATCAAAAGGGAGTTCCGGGATGAGAAGGGTGAATCGGTCATTGGGTCGGCCTGGGGCACTGCGGCGATGGGGCGGGTCGATTTGTCGGCCTGGGTCAAACGGTTCACCCGGATCAGGGAGGAAAATCCGGCAGTGAGCCGTTCGGAAATGGTGGTGCTTTCTAACAACAGCCCTCAAAACATGGTATCGGTAGCCAAAGTGTTTCAGGATAACAAATTATTATTCATCGGCAATTTTTATAAAGAGGCCAAAACCATGGAATTGCCTGTTTTTCAATTTCCGGGATTCGGGATCGCCGCAGAGGATATAGCGGTGTTCCGCAACGCCCTTGCCCCCGAGGAGGAAATCCGGGTGGAACAAGGGAAGCTGACCTATCCCCTCGCTCCCGGGCAGGTGGCCGTGCTGAAACTGGAATCTGTGCGGAAACCGGGGCCCACGTCCTCCCCCGTGACGCAAAGATGGAACTGGGCGGAGAATAAGAATAAAGCTGTGATGCTGTTGCCGGGTGAAACGTTGTTGATTGAGAATGAGGAGTTTTTTGAACTGATTATTACAGAACATAATTTTGGGGGGACACAGACACTTTTTTGTGAAGCGGACCATAAATACATCGGCGATAAGTCGCATCTTTATTATAAGCTTGAATTGACGGACTTAGACCCTGGAGATTATTCCATAATGTTTCGTTGGCCCGGGAAGCAGACCAACGGCGGCTGGGAAGGAGAGTCGGGGGGACCCCGGTCTTATCATTTTAAGGTTTTACCTGACATAACCCGTTTGAAATCTCCATATGAAAAATTGTCCATCCGAGTAACGTCCGGAGATCTAGGCCTCTCACCTGTATGGAACCCATTTCTAAAGTATCCGCATTATACAGTTACTTTATCCAACGGGATAGGAACGATTTTTAGAATACCGATCCGACCTCTCGTCCGGGAACAAAAAGACGGCGCTATCCGGGTGGGGGGCTATGTGAGCAAATATGACGGGTTCCTGGTCAACCTCAAGACAAGAGGCACTCCAGATGAAAATAAGCGGGCCATCTACCGGGGTGCAGTTGAGGATGTAAATGTAAAATTTCGTGATGGGAGTGAGCAGTTGTATTCCCTGGATATAAGAAGCTTTGACCATTTTGAACGTTATCCGTCTCCGACCTGGACTTATGTTTTGAAAAAAGATTATTCCGGAATTGTGGTCATAGAAAAAACCGCGGTTGTCAAACAGGGAGAGAACACATTTGCCTTTCAGTACCGCGTTGTTTCAGCGACACCGGAAGTTGATGCCGTGGAGTTGTTCGTGCGGCCGGATATGGACCAGCGATCCCACCATGAAACTACGACAATTACGCCAGAAGGCCTAGGCTGGTGGCAGGGAAAACAGCGGGTTGTATCCGACCAGAATGGAAACTCTATCGGGTTTGAATTGGGCGTCATTAATGAGGCTTGGAAACAGTGGTATCCGGGTTTTGAGGGGGTTCGGATGACAATCACAAAGGGCCGTTATCAAGAGTCCCCTGAGCGCCATTATAGCGACAATCCGCTGGAAGAGGAGCGAGGACAACATAATTACAGCGACAGTTACAGCCCAGGATTCTTTTCCGCCATATTAAAAGCCGGGGAAACCACCAGCCTGGTTTTATCCAGCCGCGATATTAACACTCCCGACCATGTTTATGGGGAACAGGATGTTACGACTTTGATTCAAGAGAATACAACTCTTCTGCAAGACCGTTTGGCTTTGATTAAGAATAAAGCGACAAGAGATGATGTCTTTGTGCAAAAACTGGTCCTGGCCCTCTGGGAGTTTATTGTTCAAAGGGACGAGTTTTATACTGTTATTGCCGGTCACCCCTGGTTTTCTGATTGGGGCCGGGACACCTTCATTGCTTTTGACGGAGTTTTGGCTGCAGGCATGTATGATGTGGCCCGGGGGTTGATTCTGGCTTTCGGGAGGTTTGAAGGTAAAGACGGAAACAAGGGGATGTTGCCCAATATTATCACAGGCGAGGAAGCAGGGAATTGGGATACGGTGGATGCGCCGTTATTGTATGTGCTGGCTGTCCGGAATTATATTCAAAGCACGGGGGATGCCGGCATTTTGGAAACAAAAACCGGGGGCCGGACTGTGAGGGCGATTATTGAGTCCATCACGGAAGGGTATCAGCAGGGCACAAAAAACGGGATTCGCATGGACGCTGAGTCGGGGTTGATTTATTCCCCTGCCCATTATACCTGGATGGATACGAATTATCCCGCGGCCACACCCCGGGAAGGCTACACGGTTGAGAACAACGCCCGATGGTTTGATGTTTTAAGTTGGCTTGCCGAGCTCGCCAGAAGGGACAATGATTTACCCAAGGCCGAGACTTATGCCCGGTTGGCGGCACGGGTCAAAGAAAGTTTTAATACGTATTTTTGGAATGAAAACAGCGGCTATCTGGCGGATACAGTTTTCGCCGGCCAAGGGGTCAGCGCGAAAGACGGACGACCGGATCTTTCAATCCGGCCTAATCAGTTGATTGCGGTGCTTTCTGTCTATGGACTCTTATCTTCGGAACGCCAGCGAAAGATCGTTGAACTCGTTGAGAAAAAACTTCTGGTCCCAACGGGATTACGCACGCTGTCGGAAGACACCCAGTCCAGCGCGGAATTTCCTTATCGCGGCACGTATGAAGGCAGTGACGATTATGGCCGAAAACAAGCGTATCATAACGGCACGGTATGGCCGCACCTTTTCGGAGATTGGGCGCTGGCGTATGTTATGGCGAATAATTTTTCACAGCAAAGCAAAGAACATGTTTTACCGTATTTCACCACTCTGGATGAACATCTCAAGCAAGCCGGGGTAGGGAGTGTTTCGGAAGTGCGTGACGGGAATTATCCCCATCGGCCGAGAGGCACGGATGCCCAGGCCTGGAGTGTCGCGCTGCCCTTGGCCGCCTATACGAAAATACAGTATGGCGAACAAGACGACCAGGCTTCCTCTCCGATAGGAGTCTCGGGGCCAGGCGTCGCAGAATCGATAGTCCCGCAAGCCTCCCTTCAGACTTCTTCCGACCTTTCGCAGGATCTGGGGGGCATTAATCTTAACGCGGACCTGATGAACCTTAAAATCCAGCGTGACGAACACGGCCTCCCTCTCCCCCTGCCGCAACAACCTTTAATGGATATACAGGTGGAAGGCTTTTCCCCTGTCATCTTTTACGTCGTCCCCGTAGATATCCTGCTTTTGACCGGCCTGAAATCTTAAATACACCGTCTTGGGACTTCCCCCCGGCCCTTTTCAGGACGGATTCCGTTCCTGTATATCCCCAAAAATCCTTTAAAAAAGTTAACATAAAAAACCGGAATTTTAGGAAATTTTTCTATATCTATTTTTCTTTAATCTCCCCCCACACACAAACTGGCTAATTTTTCGGTTCCGGGCCTCATGATTTTATGATAACTTAAAGGAGTCATGTCCAACGATCCCTTAAGCCGCGCCGATGAAAATAACCGGGCCACGCGCCCTTTAAACCTATCCGCGATGCGATTCCTTAAAGCAGCCCTGATCCCAGCGCTTCTTTTCATCATCAATTTTCTGCTGCGCCTCTCTTTAATTAGCAAAGGCCCCTATCATCTGGACTGTGTCACCATGGCCTACCAGGCCGGGCTCACGGTCAAGACCGGCACGCTCCATTACCTCCACAGCCACGGGTTCCCCTTGAGCGCCATACTCGCCGCCTTCAGCGCCTGGCTGGCGCAGGCCTTCGGTGCCGACGCCGTGGCCGCGGTGAACGGAATGAGCGTGTTCGTCAGCGCGCTTTCTGTCCCGCTTTTCTTTATCGTCACCCAGAAACTTTCCAGGAAAACCACGGCGGTCATAAGCAGCCTCTTGTTTTCGGTCAGCCCAATTTTCTTAAGCCTGTCGGTGTTCGGCAACACGCACGTCTTAAGCCTGTTCCTCTGCTTGATGAGCGTATTCTTTATCCTTAAACTCAAAGCGCGTCCCTGTTCCAGCACCCTGCTGACGGCAGGGATTACGCTGGGATTATGGGGCGCGGCCCGCGTGCAGGACTTTCTCACCCTAGTGCCCGCGGTTCTGCTCCTCTTAAGGTTTCCCGTTATCCCCTCCGACGCCCCAAGGGGAAAACCGCTGACCACGCGGGCCCAAACGGCCGTGACAGCCTTGGCCATTGCGTTCATCATCACCGGATTATTCTACCTCCCGCTGGTCATGGCGACTCCGGGAAAAAGCCTGCGCCCGTTCTGGGATTTTGAAATCGCCAGCCGACTGAACATCCTGTCCCTCCGCTATCTTCTCCTCTCCCTGATTTATGGAGCCGATAATTTTTTGCCGCTGGGCCTCGTGCTTATTGCCCTGGGCCATGTTATTATATATAGAATCAATAAATCTTTAGGCACGTTTTTAACGGCCTGGTACGCAGTTCCGCTTGTGGTGTTCAGCCGCCTGGATATTGTTATGCCCCGGTTTTTCCTGTGCGCCCTGCCGGCGCTCTACATCCTGGCGGGAACGGTGCTGGCCGCGCTATACCGACAGCGCAAAGTCTATTTTAAAACGATGACTCTCCTGATTATCCTTCTATGGGGCTGGCTGTGTTTTTACCGGATTTATCCCGTCCTTGACTTCCGGCACCGGCACGCGCTGTTGCCCGATTATATCCGCTGGATCAAGGACCAGGCCGGGCCGGGCGCCCTGATGATTCCCGGAGACGAAGGTGATTTTCTGCGATATTATAACGGGCCCGGCCTCCTGCGCCTCCCGCTCAAAATTCGGACCTCGTATTCCGAGGCGGAGCTTAATTCTTTCAAACAAAAAATCGACCGGGCGCTCGCCGGCGGCCGGGACGTCTATATCAATTACATCACCATGTCCGCCCACAACCCGCGGCGCCAGTTCACGGATTTTCTCCAAAAAAACTACTCGCTGATCTGCCTCGGAGAAAAACTTTATGAAGACTGGCACCGAGGTGCGATGTACCAGTTCATTTACCCGGTGGCTGTTTACAGGATCGTCAACGAATGAAAAACCGCCTTCCCTTTCATCCCGCTCTGATCCCTCTTTTATTCGGAGGGCTAAACCTGCTGTTACGGCTATCGGTAATCAGCCGGGGGCCATTTAACGGCGACTGCCTCTCCCTGGCGATCCAGGCCGAGAAAACCCTGCAATTATTGCAACCCCAATACGTTTTCGGCACAGGCTATCCCCTGACGGTTCTCTTGGGTGCCTTGTTTTTCAGGCTGACACGGCTTTACGGCAACACCGATCCTGTCCTGGCCGTTAACCTTATGAGTGTGGTCTTAAGTTCGCTAACGGTGGCCATCCATTACCTCGTCGTGCAAAAACTCCTGGACCGAACCGCGGCGATAGCCAGTGCGCTCTTATTGTCCGTGTTCCCCATATTTTTAGGGATATCCACCTACGGCATGAGCCACGTCCCCAGCCTGTTGTTCCTGCATCTGGGCCTTTTATCGCTCCTGCAATTTAAGGAAACCCGCTCCGCCGCGAACTTCGCCTTAAGCGCCTTCTGGCTGGGATGCATGGGCGCCTCCCGTATTCAGGAATTCGCCCTCATGACCGTGCCCGTTTCGATCCTGCTGGGAACGCTTGTGTCCGGCGGAGGCGGCCCGCGGCCGGGCGCCAGAACAGCCTACCGCCGGTTCCTAAACAAATTCTTTTTCCTTTGGCTCGGCGCTGGTGCGACCGCGCTCCTTTTTCATCTTCCGCTTTTTCTTTTGTCCGCGCAAAACGGGTATTTCGTCCAGTTGAAACGGTACTGGGCCGCCAGCACGGCGCCGAACTTCTTAGGGTTCCTGTCGCCGGCTTTAGGCGACAGTTTTCAGGTCACATTCTTCAGCCTGACCCCCTTCGGCGCCATAGCCGCCGCGCTGGGGCTCCTCCTGCTCTTAAAAAACAAACGGTTCACAGCCCTGTTCCTGGCCGCGTGGTTCCTCTGGCCGCTCCTGTTCCTCGGCAACCTCGCCATGACAACACCGCGGTTCATCCTTATCGCGCTGATCCCGCTCTTGATTTTTTCCGGCGCGTTCTTTTCTCATCTTAAAAATTTCCCCAACACCCGTTTCCGCCTGCTCGCCAGCTTCGCTTTCGGCCTTATTTTTGTCACCATGTTCGTCAACATCCACCCGATCCTGCGGTTCCGCCACCGGCATGAATTGCTGCCGGGTTTCGCCCGTTTCGTCCAGAAAAGCACCGAGCCCGGCGCGAAAATCATCTGCGGGGACGAATTCCCGTTCATCATTTATTACGGCCGCCGGGACATGCTCCGCCGGCCTAACGACCCTTTCCGCATCACACCCACGGACATGGAAGTGTTCCGGGCCCGGCTGGACGAACTGCTTGCCGACGGGGTGCCTGTTTATATTACCTCCTCGGGCCTGTTCAGCTACGACCCGGGCAAACGCTTTTCCGGATTCATCCAATCTCATTACCGGCTGGAATACCAGGGCGAAACCCTTTCGGAAGACTGGCACCAGGGCGTCACCCGGCTGCGCGTCGGCGTGGAAAAACTCTACCGGATCCAAAAGCTCCCGCGCGCGGAGCCCTAAGCCCCGCGGGGCCGAATCTGTTGCCCGTTTTCTGATTCAATGCTACACTTATACATGATGAAAAAACCCCTGTTAATCATAACACTCCTGTTTCTCCTGCCCGCAACCTTTCTCCTTATTCCCTCATCGGCCGCGGCGGGAGAGAACACCGCATCCGTGCCCCTACAGTTTATCTCTCTGAATGACGGCACGCTGATCCGGGGACGGCTGACTTCCGTCGAGAATGGCGTTTATATCATTCAAACCGAGCACTTGGGCGAAATCCGGGTGAACCCGGAGGATATTCAAAGCATCTCTTCCGGAAATTTCCAGCGCAAGGAAAAGGACGACACTGCCGGCTCCCGGCAGAACGCGGCCAGGACCGTTCCCCTTTCCCCGGGGACGCAGGTCCTGAATTCCCCGGACGCACTGCAAACGGTCCAGCAGGCCCTGATGAGCGATCCGCAAATCCTATCCCTTATCCAGGACCTCATGCAGGACCCGGAGGTGGTGAAAATCATCGAGGACAGCAACCTCATGAACGACCTCTCGACACTGGACCCGGCCACCATACAGAAAAACCAGGACTTCCAGCGCCTGCTCCAGCATCCGAAAATCCAACAGATCATCAAAACCTTCACCCAAAAAAATATCCAACTGCCTTAACGCGGGGGATTAAACTAGATATCTACGGGCTCTCCACCCGTAGGATTACGAGGGTCTACTAAAAGAGGACTTAATGGATGTTGGAGTGGCGGTTATACCGCAGGCGTATTGTATCGACGACAACCCGGGGACCGTGCCGCAGGATGGAAAAGGTTCCCGGCCCTTTGTCGCAATAAGAACCCGGGATCTCCAGGATGGAACAGCGGCGGGCAGAGAAAGCGTTGATGATTTCCATGTGAATATCAAAGCCGTCCGCACGAAGGGGAACCCGCGTTAAAACCTCGCGGGACATGGCGACGGTCCCGGATCCGATGTCAAAAACCGGGACATGAAAAAGTATCCGGCAAAGCCAGAAATACATCCGGCTGACCGTCCTGCGCAGAAACGGGACGCGGCCCTGCCCCGCGGCAAGATAGCGGGACACGACAACCATCTCGTATTTTTTGCTTAGCGCGACCAGATCTTTCAAAACAGCGGTGCCAAAAGGGAGATCGACGTCGCAATACACCACGGTCTGGCCCTGCGCCTCTTCGAACAGCCGCCTTAACGTAAACCCCAGGCCGCGGTTTTTTTCATTGAACGCACAGCGCACGCCGGAACGCTGATCCGCAAGACGGCGCAGGACATCGGCACTGCCGTCAGAGCTCCCATCGTCCCGAAGTAAAATTTCATATTCCAAACCCTGTCCGTCGCAAAAGACGGCAAGCTCTTCCACCGCAGGGATGATAAGATCCCTGGAATTATAAACAGGGATAACGACAGACAACTCGGGCATTAAAAAACCCTCGGGGTTAACGCGTCCCGGTCCGAATCAGGCGGAGACTGCAAAACGGATTCGACCTGCTGAAGCAGCATGCCCGCCTCCAGCACGCGGCCCTGCTGTTGAAAAAACCAAATAGATTGATTAAGATGGCTGCGGACCTCGTCTTCTTTCCCGAACTGGGCGTACACGCCCGCTAGGTTAAAATACGCTTCCGCGAAAGCGGGATTCAAAGCGATGGCTCTCCGGTAAGCGGCGATCGCCTGCTCCGGAAGCCCTTTTGCCAGATACACCGGAGCCACGGCGAAATAAAAATGCGCGTCGTCCGGCTTCAAAGCGATCGCGGCTTGAAACGCGTTCAGCGCGAGGTCCCATTCCCCTTCCTGGGCGTACACGATCCCGAGATTGCTCTGCATCACGGCGCTCTCGGGGTTCATCTGGACCGTTCCTTCATACAGCCGCCGGTTGTCTTTCCAGTCCGTATTCCGCAACCAGGTCCGTCCTCCGTAAAACACAACGATCAGGGCGGCGCACGCCGTGACCGCGCGTTTCATCCATGTCCGGTCGACGGAGGAACCCGCCTCCAGCCAGGAGACAATCCCCGTCGCTAATAAAAAGCAAAAACCCAGGGAGCCGGGATACAAATACCGCTCCGCGAAATAAACAGAGCTGGGCACGATATTAGCCCCCGGCAACAAGGAAATGAAGAGCCAGCCGGCACAAAATCCAATGAGAGGCCGGCGTCTTCTGGAGACAAACACCCAGAAAGCCAGCAAACCCAACACGGCCAGGGCCTTCAGCGTGTACCCATCGGTCCAGGACTGCGCCAGGACAGCGGCCCGGTTAAAATCGCTCGGGTCAAACGCGAAAATACCGGGCGCGATCACGGGATTGTGGGACAATTGAAAAGGAAACACAAGCACCGCCAGGTATTGCGCCCAGGCCTTGACAATGACCGCCATGGTCAGGCCGAAACTCCCGGCGACATAACCGCCGCGGTTGATCATGCCCAGCACGCCCCACTTGCATAAAATATAAACCGCGACAATGACAAAAAAAGGCCAGGAGAGCGGCACAACCTCCCGCCATGTCCGGCGGGGCCGCGTAAAAAACTTATCGTAAAACACAATCAATAACGGCATTGAAATCGCCAGCTCATGGGTAAACACCGCCAGAACCGCGAAAAAAACCGCCCAGCCCCGGGCCCGCGCCTCTGAGTCCGCAGGGGGTTGCTCTCGGCCCGCCGGACTTATATCCTCATCCGCGGCTCCCTCTTCCCAGAAAATCGGAACCTGGCCTTCCCTCCGATCAGCCCGCAGATGAAAATAAAAACCCGCGAACAAAAACACGATCCCGAGCGTGTCTACGCTGGCCGTCATAAACGTGATGGCTTCGACATGAACCGGGTGCAATGCGAACAAAAGCGCCGTCCAAAAAGAAACATCGCTGCGCCGCGACAATTCATAAACGATTTGATACACGAGCCAGATCCCGGCGGCGTGAATAAGGAGCGAAACAAGGTGATAACCGAAAACCGCCTCTCCCCACAATTGATAATTGACCGCGTGCCAAAAGGTTTTAAGCGGGGAATAGACTCCGGGCTGTCCGTCCGGCGGGATATATCCCACGAAAAACCGGGGGACATTGCGCAGGTCACGGATCAGCGGCCAATTGGTGATAAAATCGAAATCGTCCAGGACAAACTGATTGCCAAAAATATTGCTGAAGGCCAAAAACGTTAAGACAAAAACAAAACCCAAACGCGCCGCCTTTTGCTGAAACAGCTGGCTCCACCCCCGCGCGGGAGCGGTTTCTTTGTTTTTACCCCTGGCCTTTCTCATGTCCGCCTCCCTCCGGAGCCGCGCCACCCCCGGGGTTCGTAACGCCGTGCCGACGCCGGACGTGTCCGGCCGGTCCCGCGGCCACGTCCGGATGAAGACCCTTTCCGTAGCTGCCCACAGGCGGCCTGGACATCCCGCCCCCGGGGCATCCGGACCGTGGCGTGAATCCCCTGTCGCAAAAGGAGCGTCATAAAAGAAAGCATTTCCAACTTGTTCGGCGGCTCATAATCAAACTCCGGAACGGGATTATACGGGATCAGGTTCATCTTGCAGAGCATCCCCCTTAACAAGCCCCCCAAAGCCCGGGCGGCTTTTTCCGTGCAGGTCAAATTTCTGATTAAAATATATTCAAACGTGATCTGGCGGTTGGTTTCCCGGATGTATTCCCGGCAAGCGGCCATGAGTTCCCGAATAGAATATTTTCTATTAACCGGCATAAGAAAGCTCCGGGTTTCGTCATCATATCCGTGCAGCGAAACCGCCAATTCGATCTGCAGCCCCGCCTTGGCCAGCTCTTTCATCCCGGGAATCAGGCCCGCGGTGGAAACCGTCAGGTGGCGGGCGCCGATATTCAAACCCTGACCGGAATTAATGATCCGGATAGCGGCCATAAGATTCTGAAAATTATCTAGCGGCTCGCCGGTGCCCATAAAAACGATATGAGACAGCGGTTGGCTGTGTTGGAGCGATTCCTCCTTCAGGTGCAAGGCCTGGGTCACGATCTCGGCGCACGTCAGATCCCGGCTCCAACCGCAGACGCCGCTGGCGCAGAACTTGCAGCCGAACCGGCAGCCCGCCTGGGTGGAAACGCAGGCCGTGGCCCGGCCACGGGCTGGGATCAGAACGCTTTCAATTTTTTCATGGTCGTCAAGCTCAAAGAGAAACTTAATGGTGCCTTCAGCGGAAACCTTCTTCTGCAGCACAACAAAAGGACGGCAGTGGAAATCCCGCGCCAGCCTCTCCCGGAGCGGCTTGGGCAGATTGCTCATCTCATCAAAAGACCACGCGTTCTTTTGATAAAGCCATTCAAAAACCTGGACCGCGCGGAAACTTTTTTCCCCAGCGACTTCCAAATACTTTTTCAGGTCATCGCAGGATAAATTCCTGATATCCTCTTTATGAGACAATTCCCCTTGATTCATGGCTTTCTAAAAGGTCGGTGGTGTTGTTTGTCCTTCTTACAGGCTTGTGATGGCTAACGAAAAAAGAAAAACGCGGGAGAAAATGTGGCCAGTCCTTCACCGGGAAGCGTCACGAAGCCGGGGAGTCGGCCGCCACGCCCGCCACGCCATTTTCCAGGAATACGCCGATGCTGCGGAACTTATTATAACGGTCCTCCAGCAGCTCCTCCCGGGATTTGGCGGATAATTCCTTAATGGCCTTCAGGATAACTTTCTTCATGTTTTTCGCGACGAATTGGGGGTCATGATGGGCGCCGCCCGGCGGCTCCGGGATAATGTCATCAATAATGCCGAATCTCTTTAAATGTTCGCCGGTCAGCTTCAAGGCGTTGGCGGCGTCAGGCGCTTTCACGCTGTTGCGCCACAGGATCGAAGCGCAGCCTTCCGGGGAAATGACGGAATAATACGCGTTCTGTAAGATGTAAACACGGTTGGCAACTCCGATGCCGATGGCCCCTCCGCTGCCGCCTTCCCCGATAACAACAGCGATGATCGGCGTTGGGATTAGGCTCATGTCTTTCAGGTTCGAGGCGATGGCCTGGGCCTGGCCTCGCTCCTCGGCGCCGATGCCGGGATAAGCGCCGGGCGTGTCAATCAGGGTAATGATCGGCAGGTGAAATTTTCCGGCAAACTGCATCAGGCGGATGGCTTTGCGGTACCCTTCCGGATGGGCACAGCCGAAATTCCGCATGATATTTTCCTTAATATCCCGGCCTTTCTGATGCCCCATGATAACGACCTTGTGCTGGTCTATCCTGGCCAGACCTCCCAGAAGGGCCTGGTCATCGGCAAAAAGCCGGTCCCCGTGCAGTTCTACAAAATCAGAAGCGATCATGTGAACGTAGTCCAGCGTGTACGGCCGGGCCGGATGCCGGGCAATCTGAACCCGCTGCCATTCCGTGAGGTTGCTGTAAATCGACTGCTTCATCTTCTCCAGCTTCTGCTCCAGCTTTTTGATTTCGGGGTCGATATTGATCCGCTTGTTCGTGCCGAAACTCTTCAGCTGCTCAATCTTCGCCTGCAACTCCATAATAGGTTTTTCAAAATCCAGGCCGCTCATCTCTCTGCTCTCTCCTTTTAAGAAATCCACTTCCCCCGCGCGCTTTCAGTCAACAATAACCACTTCGGTTCCCATGGGGATCAGGCTGTAAAGTTCTTCCACATCCTCGTTTCTCATGCGGACGCACCCGGCGGTCACCGCCTGCCCGATGGTTTCCGGCTCTATCGTGCCGTGGATGCCGTAGCCGGGAATGTCAAACCCCATCCACCGCGTGCCCAGGACATTTTCCGGACTCTCCGGGGGGACGATGATCCCGCGGCTGAACCACACCGGATCCACCAGTTTCGAAGTGATCTTGAACGTGCCCACCGGCGTGCTGGAATTCTCTCCGGTGGATACAAGGTACACTTTCACAATCTCATCCCCGTCTTTCAGGATCAGGACGTTCTGCGATTTATCAACGAATATATTAAAATGGCCGGTCCAGATGCGCAGCTTCTGCGCGATCCGGATCACGTCGCTTTTTAAGGCGTTGCTTTTTTTTATCAGCTCCACCGTGGTGCCGTAGCGCTTGGCGATCTTGCCGAGCGTGTCCCCGGTCATCACTTCATGCGTCAGGGTTTTTCCCGGAACGGTCGTGGTGGAAAAGATAAGGCTCATATTCAACCCTTCCAGGTCTTTCTGAACATTCATGATGTTATCGTAATCCGGATACTTCTTTAAAATTTCCTGATAAATCACCCGCGCCTTGACGTAATCGCCGTCCTTTTCAAATCCGCTGGCCCGCTTATAAAGCTCCGCGACATTGACCTGTTTCGGGTCCGCCTGCGCGACCGGCTCCGGTTTCTTGCCGCGGGATAAGCTAAACCACAGGACGATAATCCCTACACACACTCCACCAATGATCACCAATCGATTATTCACAATTCCACTCCTTTTGGCAGGTGAATTTGAGTCTGTTCCCGGACGGATACTAGCGGCCCCACATACTGTAAAAAATAATCGACATCAGGCAGCCGATGATGGAACCAATAAAAACCTGAATGGGGGTGTGCCCGATAAGTTCCACAAGGCGGTTGGTTTCGATCTTCCCCCTCCAGTAGATATCCTCAAGAATCTTGTTCAATATTTCCGCCTGTTGCCCCGTGGCCCTGCGGACCCCCTGGGCGTCAAACATCGTGACCAAGGCAAAAACAGCGGAAAGGGCGAAGATCACCGAGTCGAATCCCCGTTCCATGCCTATGGTCGTGGCCAAGGCGGTAGCCCCCGCGGCGTGGCTGGACGGCATGCCTCCGGTCCCGATAAACCAGCGGAAATTAAACCGCCGTTCCCGAATGACCCCCAGGAATACTTTAATACACTGCGCCAAAGCCCAGACAGTCAGTGTGATGACCAGAATTTTATTACGCAAAATCTCTTTAACAAGTATGATCAGGAATTCCATAAACTCCCAGGGTATGCCGGCAGCCCCGCGCTTAACCGCAAGCGGGACAAAGATTAATAACGTTTATTGCTATAATTGACATGATTCCGAATTTATGTCGCTTACATTATAATTTTGCTTCCCCAAAAATGCAAGGTCTTTCATTTCCTTCTTTTAATATTATTATCGGTAATAGAAGAAAACTTCCCCCCTGAAACGGACCCTGAACAGCCAGCGGACGATTTACGCCAATATCCAGATCATGTGATATTCTCCAAGCCGAAAGAAAGGACAACGAAATCTCCTGAACGATCCCACGGTCAAGCGGCAAGAAGAACAAGGCGGGCTCGCGGCCTAGTTCAGAGCAACGGAATCTTCTCAAGCACAATCCTTGGAAGCGGCCCCTGCATTTGTATTTTCCCGGGTTTTCTCCCAATCGAGAATAGTCTTGACCACAATGCCGATACGCTTGTCCCCAAATCCCCGCCCCAGCTTGAAATTGACGATGCCGGACTGCAGTTGCAGACGCATAAGCGCATTCACATCACATAGTCTTATCACCTGTTTATACGCCGAACACGTCCCCAGGTGCCGGCAGGCAAAGGCAATCGTTCCGAAAAGGATACGCGCGTCTATAATCCCAGGCCCCAGAAGAGACTGCTTGTTCTCGCGAGACATATATTCATAGTGGTCATAGGAATTGCAGGCGTTCGAGCAGTAAGAATTCGCGATGGCGATAATCTTAGCGCGGCAATCCGCTGCCGCTGCGGTAAGCACACGTTCACGGCGCGAATCCTGGGGCGTGAGGCACACGTAATCATAGCGCCGGCAGTCCTCGTGGTACATACGAAGTGTTTCCTGGGGCGTGAGGATTTTATCGGGGCTGACATATTTCGTGCACGAACTCACGTAGACAAGCGCGTCCCCGTAGGTCGAGCGCACATGCCGTTCCAGAAGGGCATTATTAACGATAATACCGTTACGCATTCCGTAACGCCGCCCGATTGCAGCGACACACTCAACAGGCAACAGGTTCTTTTCCGTAAGCTCATCCTCGCGGACAAACATGTTCGTAAACGCCAGCCGGAATGAAATCCCCGCGGCATTCAGTTGTTCAACCGTGGCTTCAAACGACTTAACCGCGCGCGAAAGTTCTCCCCTAGTTAAGCCAATCCAGAGCCTTCCGTAGAGCCTCATCCTGTCGAGGAGAAAATTATTCCTCCCCCCGTTAAACGGAGAGTCAGGGAACCCTCCGTAGGCAACCACCTCAATACAATCCCGGCGATGCGCCTCGATAAGACGAGCCCGGGGATTTGCGTACAAAGGCACTTCAATAGAATATTTTTTAGTCATGGTCCCTAAAAGCAGCCGCGGTACCCACGCGCCTCAAGGCTGCGAGAACAGCACAAGGAGCGGCGGCCTTACGCACCCCTCCCCTGCCCGCGCAAAACAGGACGGATTTT
Source organism: uncultured Planctomycetales bacterium (assembly GCA_964489065.1). Lineage (GTDB taxonomy): Bacteria > Omnitrophota > Gorgyraeia > Zapsychrales > JANLHA01 > JAGOJP01. The sequence goes on from CAZAXH010000004.1 coordinate 202,356, forward strand.
TATAGATATAAAAAAATCCCTTTTCGCATATCTTATGCAAATTGGTATTATTTGACATAATTCCGAAGTTATGTTAGTTTACATTATAATTTTGCTTCCCCCAAAATGCAATGTAAGCTCTCTGATTTTCTTCTTTTAATATTCTTATTGGTCATGACAGAAAACTTCCCCCTTAAACAGACCCCTCTTTTTCCCATTTTATAACAACACCCCCACAAGAAAGACGTATATTTTACGATATCCCACGTTTTCGGGTCGGCCAGCATCAGGCAAACAACCATTCGCCGCTATAAAGGGACGCTTTTCCCGCCAGCAGCCAAAATTACTGGACCCGCCTGAAAAACCGGGGGACCGGACAGGATTTCATCCCCACAATTAAACCCAAAAAAGGCCGCCCGGCTGTTTTCTTGTGAAAACACGGCGCAGGACGAGCCTCGTCATTTCCTTAATTGAAATGACAAAAAGATGACGGGAAATACCATGTTATCAAAAACCTACAGTTACGCCTTAAGCGGCATTGATTCCTATTTAGTCACGATTGAAGTTGATTGTTCGCGCGGCCTGCCGGCAACGATTATTGTCGGGCTTCCCGACAACGCGCTCAAGGAAAGCAAAGAACGGGTCCGCGCGGCCATTAAAAACAGCGGACACAAATTCCCCTCTTCCAGAAGCACCGTCAACCTTTCTCCAGCAGACACAAAAAAGGAAGGCCCGGCCTTTGATTTGCCGATCGCCTTAGGGGTATTGGCGGCCTCCGAACAGATTTCCCCGCAACGCTTGAATGAATACGCCCTTTTGGGAGAGCTCTCTCTGGACGGGAAGGTCAAGCCTGTCAAGGGCGCGCTGTCCATCGCGCTGTCTATGGATAAAAACCGTTTTAAAGGACTTGTCCTGCCGGCGGCTAACGCTCCGGAAGCGGCCATTGCCGATGTCATCGACGTTTATCCGGCGGATTCCCTCAACCAGGTGCTCCATTTTCTCTCTGTGCCGGAAAGCATCCGCCCCTTTAAAACCGATCCCTCCCTGCTCACAGATCAACCCGATGACGGGGGGCTGGATTTTGCCGATATCAAGGGCCAATACCAAGTCAAGCGCGGCCTCGAGATATGCGCCGCGGGGGCGCACAATTGTCTGCTGATAGGCAGCCCCGGCACAGGAAAATCGCTCGCCCTGCGCCGGTTAAACAGCATTATCCCTGAAATGAGCCGGGAAGAAATCCTGGAAACCACCCGGATTTATTCCGCCATGGGCCTGGTGAAATCAAAAACGGGAATGGTGACGCAACGCCCCTTCCGCTCTCCCCACCCTACGACCTCGGACGTGGCCCTGGTCGGAGGCGGATCAACCCCCCGTCCGGGGGAGGTGACCCTGGCCCACAACGGCATCCTTTTCCTGGACGAACTTCCCGAATTCAGCCGTAACGCGCTTGAAGCGCTGCGTCAGCCCCTGGAAGAAAAAATCGTCACCATCTCCCGCGCGTCTAAAACCATGCAGTTTCCCGCCAACTTTATGTTCGTCGCCGCCATGAACCCCTGTCCGTGCGGATTTTTCACCGACCCGAAAAAGGAATGCCGGTGTTCCTCCTGGCAGATCCAGAGGTATATTTCCAAAGTGTCCGGCCCGCTGCTGGACCGCATCGACCTTCATCTGGACGTGCCGTCCCTCCCGCCGGAGGAACTCCTGTCCGACACAAAAGGAGAACCGTCGGCGCAAATCAAAGAAAGAACCGTCAAGGCCAGGGAAATTCAAAAAAAGCGGTTTGCCGGCACCGGCATCGCCGTCAACGCGCAACTCAATCACCGCCAGCTCAAAGAATACTGCCCCCTGTCCCCAAAATGCCGCACCCTGCTCAAACAAGCCATTGAAGAGCTCAATTTCTCCGCCCGGGCCCACGATAAAATCATCAAGGTGGCTCGAACTGTAAGTGACTTGGCTGGCTCCCCCGACATTTTGCCCGAGCATATTGCCGAGGCGATTCAATATCGGAGTCTGGACAGGGGCTTTTGTTAAATCAATATTTCCCGGATAAAACTTCCAACCCTGTCAGCCCTTCCAGACCTGCCGTCTCACGTCGCAGCCGCAGGTTTTGCCCCGAATTGCGGCCACAAACACATTCCTGATTTATATCGCCCCGCCGGATATTGCCTGATCAAGCGCCTGACGCACCGCAACCCCCAGATCCTTTACTGTCAGCGGTTTTTGTATAAGCCGGACCCCCTTCCCCAGGACTCCCCGGGGAGCGATAATATTGGCCGTATAGCCTGACATATACAAGCATTTCAACCCGGGCTTCATGGAAACGAGTTTTTCCGCGACATCCCGGCCAGACATCTCCGGGAGCACCACATCCGTGAGTAAAAGTTGAATTTCTTCCGAATGTTTTTCAAACAGCCCTATGGCTTCCCGGGGCGACCGGGCCGTCAACGTCACATACCCTAATTTTTTGAGGATGCTCGCGCACAAGTTGAGAATCGACTCCTCATCATCAAGAATCAAAATGGTTTCTGTTCCCCGTATTAATATATCGGCTTGCGCAAGCCCCCCGGCCTCCACCCTTCGGTCCTTCTCCCGGGGGAAATACACCTGGAACGCCGTCCCCTCTCCCGGCTTGCTGCACACGTCAATATAACCGTTGTTCTGCTTGACAATGCCGTACACGGTGGCTAATCCAAGTCCGGTATTTCTCGCCTGATCCTTTGTGCTAAAAAAGGGCTCGAATATATGGGACAGCGTCTCCTCGTCCATGCCGCGGCCATTGTCCGTAATAGAAATCAGCGTGTAATCACCGGGGACAAGCCCCTTGTGGCCGGCACAATAAGCGTCATCAAAAGAACAATTCCCTGTCGCGATGATGAGTTTTCCCACATCCGATATAGCGTCGCGGGCATTGAGACACAGGTTGGTCAGCACTTGATCGATCTGACTGGGATCGATCTTCACCGGCCACAAATCCGCGGCGGGACTCCAAATCAGCTCAATGTTTTCCCCGATAAGACGCTCAAGCATCTTCAGCATGCTGAAGATAGTGTCGTTCAAGTCTAAAACACGCGGGGAAACGGTCTGTTTGCGCGCGAACGCCAACAATTGCCTGGTCAAAGCCGCCGACCGCCGGGCAGCGGCCTCGACTTCTTGAAGCTGGACATAAAGCGGATCTTCCGGCGCGATATTCATAAGCGTTAATTCCGCGTAACCAATAATGACCGAAAGCATGTTGTTAAAGTCATGGGCCACGCCGCCTGCGAGCCGCCCCACCGATTCCATCTTCTGCGCCTGGGCCAGTTGGGCCTGCAGTTTCTCCTTCTCCTGATCCGCCTGTTCCCTCTCCGTGATATCCTCAACCATCTCAATGACAGCCGTGACCTCCTTCGCCGCGTTGAAAACAGGAAAAGCAACGAGACGGTAACTGCGCAGGCTGTTCCCCCGCTGAGTTTTTGTCATGACTTCATGGACTAACCCGTTCTGCAGAGTCTTTTGGGCAGGACAAAACTCACAAACATCTTCACGCGGCGGGTCATGAAATACTTTGTAACAGAGGGGACACTGACTCAAATCAACGGTTGGAAACCACTCGCGCATTTGGCGGTTGACTTCACAAATCTCCATCTTAGGATTTATGAGGACCACGCCTATCCCTATGTTCTCCAGAATGCCGCGCAATTTCGCCTCACTCGCTTCCAGAGCTTGCTTAGCCCGATTGCGTTCCCCGATGTCCACCAAAACGGCAATATTGCCAGAAATGCGCCCGTCCGCGTCATGAAGGGGCGAGGCATAAATGCTATAATCGATCGGTGTCCCGTCACGCCTCTGGCGGCGCACTTCGACACCGTTAAGAGTCAACCCTTTGCGGATTCTTTCCCGGAATCCCTCAAATTCCCCTTGCCGCTCCGTTGGGACGCTCGGCAGAGGGCGGCCCATCACCTCCTGGGCGCTCCAGCCAAGCATCTTTTCCGCGGCCGCGTTCCAAACGCTATGGACGTTCCCGTCCAGGTCCAGACCAATAATGGCCGTCGGCACAGCCTCAATGACGGCCCGAAGCAGATCATGAGACTGCCGCAATTCCTTCTCGGCTTTCCGGCGCGCGGCGTCGGGGTCGATTATCCCCGCGATATGACTCGTCTTCCCGGAAGAATCGCTCATAGGAACAAAAACCGCATGAAAAGATTGACGGCCCATCGCCAAAGGAGGCGCGTCCTCGCCATAACCGACGGGTGTCCCTTCGCTCAGACAGCGTTGGCATCGGTCTCTTAATGTCGCCGAATCTTCCCGGGAAAACCCGGGGATTTCGGGGAATTCCCTGCCAACGGCATCCTCCCGGCAAAAGCCGGTCGCTTTCTCAAAAGCCGGATTAAGGTAGCCAAACGTAAAACTCCCCGTGCGCTCAATATTGATGATAAAAAGCGGAACCTCCAGGTACTCGCAAAGGCCATAAAATATTCCCTCCTGCATACGGCACCTCCTTATATCTTTAATACCTGTATTTCATAGAAGGAATTCTTGCGCAGTCCATAAGTTCCTTAAAAATGACGCCCCCTCTTATCAAGCATTCCTGTTTCCCGCCGTTATGGTCTATTTCTTAATCAAAGGCATGAACCCCAGAGCAAGATCTGGACTCAATAAACCGCAACAAGCCTCCGGGGTATTAAACCCATATCCTTCGACTCCTTCGCTTGGGCTCTCTCGTCTCAGGATCAATTCGCATTTTTAATTTACACTCCTTTCGGTCGTGTAAATTAAATGCTCATTAAATAAACCCCTGCAAAAAAGACGCGATGACGAGCCAAAGGACAAAAGCCGATAAACCAACGCAAATGTTTAAAATGATTTTTAAAAAAACCGGGAACCTCGATTTATAAATAGCCCTATTAATAACATACGCGCCCCCACCCAACCCACCGCCGATGAGGCCCCCGACCAACACCAAAATTAACGGCCACCCGCACATGACATGGACTTTTAAAGGCAATTTCTCCTTTTTCGGTTCCGCGCCTGTTTCTTGATTCATTGTGATCTCCTTCTATAATGAATAAACGTCACCGGCAGCCGGACAAAAACCGCAGCGAGCCATCGCTTGTCCGAGCCTCTTAACGCGCGTCTTCAACGGTGAACCGCGGGCTGCCGCCCAGCATTATTTCAATACCTGGCTTTCCGTCCCGTCTCTGGGCGCTTCACCAAAATGCAGGACAGCCAGCCATAATATCCCCGACAGGACACAATAAATGACACCAACGGACACAAGGGTTACAGACAGCACTTTATTCTTTTTTCTAAAGAAGACCACCATGCCCGCCGCAATAAATATGACCCCAACACAGCCAATCAGCAATATCATTTTTACTCCTCTGAAACACAAAAAAACGGCGCGAATTTCTCTCCCCCGGACAAAGACAACGGGACCCGCAACGTTTTGTGTCCGCCGGCAGCACCGGGTCATGCATTGTTTACATCAATCCGTCTTCTCTCCCGGGTCCGGATAGATTCTTTTATATTCCTCCGGATAATATTTCTTGAAACAGTCAGGGCAAATGCTGTGGCTGATATCCGCTTCGGAGTGTTTTCTGATATAAACATCAACCTGTTCCCAATACCCCTTGTCATCCCTCACCTTTTTGCAGAAACAGCATAAAGGCAATATGCCCCTTAAGCTTTTAATCTCCGCCAAGGACTCCTGAAGTTTCTTGATAAGTTCTTCCCGTTCTTTTTCGGCCTGTTTTTTCCCGCTGATGTCCCGGCATATGCAGAATATCAGTTTCTGCCCCCGGTAAACGGCCCCGTTGTTGCTGAGCTCCACATCTATGAGCCGGCCATCTTTGCGGCGGTGGCGCGTCTCAAAGTGATGCCCTGCAGCGTCGACGCTTTTGGCCATTTCCAATATGTGCTCTTTATTATGAACAGCGTCCCAGTCCCACGCATGAAGATGACACACGTCTTCCCTCGAATAACCAAGCATATCGGCAAACCGGCTATTGGCGTCATAAACCTTGGCGTTTTGGTCAAGGATAACGATGCCGTCCCGGGATTCCTCCACCCAAAGACGCCGCCAATTGATTTCATCCTTCAGCAAAATTTCGGTTTTTTTAAATTCAAGTTCAACCGCTTCCAATTCCAGGATCCGCCTTTCCAGCTCTTCATAAGTCGGTTTTCCAGACATAATGACTCTCCTGTTTCAATATAAAGACTCTGTGCGGGCGCTCCTCCCCAGCCTGGGCTTGCCGCAGGAAAAGTCCGCGGAGAATGGATGTTTATATTACCCCGAGGCTCATGTCTCCGGTTTCATAATACCACAAATTAAAACCTCCCGGATATTCTTCCCTTGTATATTCAACCGCCTTGCCGCGCAAAATAATTTAACCCTGTTTAACGATGCCGGACGAGGGATTCCTTATAAGTTAATTTACTTAAGGCCATGCTCATTGAAAAACGGGCCATACTCTTTGTCAGAACCCTTAATATGGTCCTTTAGCCAGTTACTCAAAAATCTCATAACTTCAACTGATAAACAAACCTTCCCTTGAGCAAAATCATCCTTGAACTGGGCGGCCTTTTGGGTAAAGTCAGAATGTTGTTTCTTGTGGATATTCGTTTTGGGGTATTTGAACTTATCAAAATATTTTTCTTCGGTTTGAAAATGTATGACGGCATAACGAACAAGGCCATCAATAACTTCACCAAGGATGGCGTCGGCTTTGCCCACGATCATGGCTTCATAAAGTTCATTGAGCATCCCGACAAGCTTTTTATGCTGTAAATCAATCTCAACAACATTAACGCTAAAACTGTCATCCCACTGAATGAGCGGCATTCTTTTCCCCCCTTCTTTATTATCCCATATAACGTCGCAAATCACGGGCGGCGGAACGCCGCCCCGCGGCATGGACCTCGCGGAACATTTATCTGAAATATTCAATATCGGCGCTAAGAAGCTCGCCAGCAATGTCCTCAAGGGTCACGATGCCCACGCAATGCTTCTGGTTGTCAACCACCGCCACCAAATGCTCTTTGTTCTGGATCATCGTGTGAAGAGCCGTCATCAGGGTGGCGTAGCGGTCCACCATGGGGATGGGCTTCGCCTGAGCCATCAACTGGGCAAGCTCACCGCGCGTGGCCGGGAAAGCCTTCTTCGTCACGATGTACGCGTAAATGTCTTTCGCGTCCGCGCTACTGCTCAAGGGATAGCGCGTGTGTCCGCTCTCCTTGATCATTGCAAAAAGCGCGTCCGGCGTCGCGTCTTTGGAAAGAAATTGAATACGCTCCTGCGGGATCATGGCGGTCGTAATCGCGGCATGACTGAGGCGCACCGCGTTGACGATGATGTTTTCTTGTTCCAGGTTGATGAACTTGCCGGACCGCGCGAGCGAGGCCAGCGTCACAAGGTCCGCGGTCGTGATCTGTTCGGATTCCCCGTGAGCCGTAAGCCCTTTGAACATGGATTCACTTAGCAAGATGACCGGCTGAAGCAGGCGCGTGGTGACTTCCAGGACCGGACCGGCATAGGGCGCCAGTCGGTCGCGGAACGTCACCCCGATGACTTTGGGCAGGATCTCGGTTCCGAAAAGAACGATGACGGTGAACAAGACAGAGAACACCCAAATACTGCCTTCGCCGTATATCTCCGCGAAAGCCCCGCCGGCAATCGTCGCGCCGCCCGTGTGGGCAACCGTGTTGAGAACGAGAATCGCCGTGATCGGCCGGGCGACGTTCTTCTTGAGGCGTCTCCACGATTCCGCGGCGCGTGGACGAGCCGCCTGAAGGCGATTCAGGGTCAGGGGGTTAAAACTCAACAGGATCGCCTCTGCCAGTGAGCAGAGGAACGAAACAGCAATCGCAACGGTCGAACTGATAATAAGAATGAATTTCATGGTTTGGTTTCTTTTTCTCCTCCGCCGGGCGCCTTCCGGGCGTTGTCATACGATAGACAGATTCGTTCATGTCTTCATCATACCCGGGTTCGCCACTACATGTGTGGCGGATGTATAATGACCCACACCGTTGCGATCCCGACAGTTATTGCATTTATAAACAAAGTAAGAAAAAATCTTTTCTTATTTATCCTCTGTTTCCAGATGAGACGCACGGTGCCCAGCTCAATCCCGGCGTTGACAGCACCACCAAAAATCGGGACAAAAAACCATGCGACCGGATTAAATGTCCCCCAGCTGAACAACCAATTCACGAGCATTCCCAGTGAAAGTTCATACGCTATCCCGGACAGAGGCCTGGCTAGCAAGCCCATAATCCCGGAGGCCAAATTAGCGGTAACTGTATAAAGCAAAGCATTTTTATAGTTGATGGAAAACAGCCATTTGAAAAACCAATATTCAAGGAGAAGACTTATCCCGATAATTGGCAAGGAACTAATTTTTGTTTCTGCGTACAAAGCAGGCCACACAACATCAGCATACGCGGCTGTCGGGAATAAAATCAAAAATAGCGCGATCCATCGTTTTTTCATATCTGTTGGACGAACGCAATCATCAGCGGATTTACTTATTAGCGATTTTTTTAAATTCCCGGTATTGATCGGGATCGGGATTATTCCCCCCAAAAATCGATAAAGACACGCCTTCCTGATGTCCATCAATAACCCACCATATTTGATTTATGGGTTTCCATGATATTCCATCTTGCTCTGGCACTTCCATCAGGACATCCGAGAGGTGTATATCTGCCTTTTGAAGTCGCCAATGCCCTGTTTGAATAATAGCGTTTGAAGTCTTTGCCAACAACACTTCTTGTTTGAATGTCCCGTCCGGGACAAATTCAATGTTAATAATACCATCGTTTGTGGATATTCCTTTATAAAGACCGGGATTAATTTCATATTGCCAATTTCCCATGATATCAGCGATGGAAACGTTTTCTTTCGTAGGTTCGGGAAGAAAAGCGTGCCCGCAGCCAGAAAGCAGTATTAGAAGAAGAGGCAGTATAAACAATTTTTTCATTTTATTATGCGACGAACTCAACAAAGCGCGAGGCCTGCCAACGGTGGCCGAGCCCCACGCCCGTTTCTTTTAAATTCCGGAGACGCACCTAATTCATAAGCGCATTAGGTACGTGTCCTCCAAATTCCGCACACTTCCCCGCAGACTGCGCGTAACCTCAACGCGCTGGATGGGCGCTATTTCTGGGCCTCGAGTTTCTCCAGGAACTTCTGGCCCAGTTCCCCCAGGATCTGGTCACGCAGGTTGATCTGCATTCTCTTCTGTTTGTCCTCCAGGAACCAGCTGGGCGTTACCCCTTGAGCTTGGGTCTCCGTGTTCACCAGGAACACGACGCGGCCGTCTTCGGTATCAACCAGCGCTCCCGCGGCTTTCGCTTCCGCCTTGACCGTTTGGCTCGGGATGATGGCTCCGCCAATGATGGTGATGTCAAAAATACCGAGCGGCGAACCGATTGTTTCGATGTCGATGTTGCCGCCGAAGAGAAACACGTAGTCGGCGCCGAGTTCTTTCGCGAGCTTGCGCATCGCCGTGGTGCGCTTGGCGAACTTCACAGCCTCGGCCTCAATGTCCTCTTCTTTCTGCTGGTAGTAGCCATAGCCGGTCTGTTCGGCCCCTAGCTGCGGGATGTCAATGACTTCCGAGATGAGCGTGGGGCTGTTTTGCAGCAAGGACGTGAATGACTTGGGAGGCGCCACCTCACCAATCTGGGTGACGCCCAGTTTGATCGGCTTGGTAAATGCGCCCTGTGTGGATGACTCGGGTTGGTCGTAGTAGAGCCCATACACAAGTTTCGTGTAGGTGGATGAACCGTACTCACGCGGTGACAATCCGGTGGTGTAGCAGCCGGTCATGCCCATCAGCGCAAATGCTGTTATTGTGATGATCCATCTTCTCACTACCTTCCTCCTCTCTTCATATCCGCCGTCCAATGGACAGGGGAATGAAGTTGTTATAGGTTTTATTTAAATTCCATAAATTCCCGTGACGCGTACCCAACGCCCCAAGATCATCGGCAACGCGAGCCGCCACTGCTGGCGAAGCGATGACCGATGGATTTGGTTGTTAGAAGTTTATTTTTCAGGTAGTTCTTCTTTTTTGTTGCAAAGATTGCCGTATTTAGTTTGTGTATAAATAGTGTAAGGCAAAACTACGGTATCGGCTACCAAACTAAACGGCATGTCTAAAATTATAAATCCAGCGTCTTCACATGGTCCTTCCTGTAAAAAACGCATATCATTAGATATGCCGGAATAAACTCTAGTAATGGTATTTCGTGTGTTACAATCGAATTTTTCAATATTACGCCCCACTGAAAGTGTAGCTATGGACGAACAGCCAGATGAGATGATGATACACAAGGAAACTATGGTGAATTTAACTTTCATAAATTTACTTGTGCCAAACCAAGATGAAAACGCATAAATCTTGCATGTCCCCCATAAACCATGCGCGCACTTTTTGTTTTAACTTGTCATCTTTGAACGTTATTGATTTATTTTTAATAAATATCTGCCACCACCAAAACTTTTACCACAGACAGGGCATGACGATTTTGCTTTATTCGTCCAAAAACTAAAATGCAACTTTTCCTTGCTACATGATTCACATATTCTTGTGTAGCATTGGCAACACTCTACTGCGGCAATTTCAGATGGGTATTGGAATATCAGTGGATCCCAATCAAGCGGGGTGCTTTGCACCTTATTATTACAAACAGAACAGGAAAAAGTTTCTACCCCAGGCGATTTTGTAAAATCCACCCCCTTAATCTTCTTAATAAGATACGTTGTGAACCTTAAATTGCTAACCCCGCCTATCGTAATAATCTTCCCCGATTGTAATGTCAGGATGACGGCATTACCAAGAATCCCGTTCTTTATGTCACATCCCTTTATATCCTCAAGCCAGACGCTCCTCAAAGATATTCCTGCTGTCTTATCAATATAAAAGAACCTGTTGTTTGTTAAAACATACTGCTCCGCAGGCTCAAAGAATATAAGATATTCCCCTTCTTCCGGGATGACTGAAGTAAATACGTTTATTAAGAAATTGTTTTTAATGAACTCCTTATTAAACTCTTCTAGTGCACAAGCAGCTTTGTATTTATAATATCCAGAGAACCCGCAAAGTTTTCCGCCCTGCCATGCCTCATAAGTATTTTTAAGTACCGCATCTACCGCACTCCCCCGCTCTTTTGTTCTGTCTATTTGCTCAGCGATATTAACATCGTCCATGATTTCCCGAACATTATAATCGAACCTGCCGGGAAACCGTTCTAGGGTCTTCAAGAACTCCGCAATTGTTTTTTTGATTTCTAAATGAGCCTTTTCATCATGAAAAATATCTAATAACATGCTCATCGCCACCGCATCTTTATAAGAGAGATTTTTAAGTTTCTGGAGGGCGGTACGCTGAATAATTAAATCTGTTTGCGTTTTGACACATTCCAAACACTCGGCTGGGTCAATCTTTTTATACTCTATATATCCCTGCCAGAGCGCAATAGCGGCTATCCGACTGCCCTGAAATGCGCCGTATAGTATTCCCGCAATCCATACAAAACCGATCGGCGACAGCTCTGGAACCTTACCTACCCCAATGAACACTAAAACCATTGAAAAACCCACCACAGCGTTAAAGAACCATTTATAAGTCACTTCAAAAACATTTTTCGATCGAAATAATTTATTATAATCCATAATAATCCTTCTCTTTCCAGCATATAGTTGACTCAAAACAAATTCTGGTATTTTGTAATTACTTACATGCCTTCCAGGGTACAAATGTTTTTCTAGGGCGCTGAGTTTCTCTCTGCCTCCGGCCAACTGGGGATGCTTTTCATTTCCCTCGCTTTGGCTACCGACCCTCTATAGGTGTTTGGTGCAAACGGGTCTTCTCTGACCCAAGTCACCTGCTTGTGAATTAAAGTCAAAACAAATCCGATGAACAACTCTTCTTTATAAATTTCAAAGATCTTTAAAAATCTTCACCGGGCAACTTTTTTATCTTGACTTCTGGGGCCTATTTTCTAACTTCTCTATAATTTGATTTATAGCTTGTTCTTCTTCGAGTTTATTATCGGAGATCATCTTTTCTAACTGAAAATATAGCTTTACCAATTCCTTATTCATGCACTTCCTCCTTTTTATTACTTACATCTAACGGCCCGGCGTCAGCCGCGTGCCACCTCAACAACTGACAGTGGTCAAAAACGATGCTCAACTGTCGCAGCTGGGCACGTCGGCTGCACGCCGTGTTAGGCGGCAACCTCGGTTTACCTAGAGCGTTTTTCCACCTTCAAGGTCTCTAATGTAGCAGTCAAGGTTGGCCGCAATCTTCTCGAACACTCGTGGTAGATACGGAATCAAATCATTGAATGTCGGGTCAGGATCGGGCGGTCCTCCGTGATAATATCTCATATGCTTGAGAATAGACTCCTTCTCGTCATTGGATATCATATCCATTGGATCGCGTTCTTGATAGTCGTGAAAACTAGATAGGTGAATGAACGCACATCCAAAACGATAGACGGATTCTGCCCAACCCTCCAACTTGTTTGCTAGAGTGACCATGTCACGGTCAGTTATTCGCTTTCTACTACCTTTTGCTGTCCATTGATTACCTTCAACTGATGCCTTGATTAGCTCACCCCGATATGCCATATCCGAAATCGATAACAGATAAATTACACGAACCATTGAATCGAGTTCTTGCCGCAATATGGACACAATCTGAGATGAAAGGCGTGCTGGATAAAGAAGATGGACAGCCTCCCTGTGTTCATTGGATCGCGCACGAATTTGTCTGCAAAATACTTCGAGGTCACTCATGGGACTACCTACGAAAGTGCCGCCTAACAATTCTTTAACGACTTATCCATTTGCTGGTTGGCGTTGTTTTTTACCTCTTGAATAATTCAATTTTTACCCCGATTTTTCATTATTATAGCCCTGTTTTTTATAAAATGGTATCCATTTGCCCTGTAATATCACTTATCCGGAACTTCGTATAAGCAGGGTTTCCACTTAACACAAGAATTTCGGGCAAATTCCCAAATTCACGTACCTAATTCATCAACGAATTAGGTAATATGAGCTAACCCCACTTTAACGGACACCAAAAATCGGGTACAATACCGATAGGAGG